>JAJRPF010000048.1 GCA_024280885.1 Planctomycetota bacterium
CCTGCGAAACCCGACCATGCGACGTGCTGACTCCCGCGTCGCGTTTTCGATCCGATGCGGGGCAGCGCCATTCGAGCGCTTGCCCGGTTGAAGCAGCCGGAGCCGCGACCGAAGCCGAACATGCGAGCGCAAGCGAGCGTGGCGACGGAGTCGCCACAACGCAAAGATAGGAGCGAAACCGCGCGCTAAGCGCGCGCCAGCGCTCCTACCCCAGTTCGAAGCCCGCGTCCGCCAGGGCCATCGTGACGCGTTCGGCGTCGTCTACGCCGCGCGTCTCTAGCAGCATCGCCACCTCGACGATGCCGAGCGGCAGGTCGAGCGTGCTCCGGCGGTACGCGACTTCGAGGATGTTCACCTGATGGTCGGCGAGCAGACCGAAAAGCTCGGCCATCTGACGCGGGCTGCTGCCACGACGATCGGCCATGCGCACGCGGATGGTGAGATGGCGATGGTCCGCGGCGAGCGCGCGTCGGACGTAGCGCGTCTTCTGGAACGTATCCATGTTGCCACCCGAGATGATGGCGACGACCGGGCCGTCTGTCGGAATGACATCGTTCAGGGTGCCGTTCAGGAGTGCGGCGATGGGTGTCGCTCCGGCGGGCTCCGCGGAGAGATGCGCGTGCTCGTCGAGAAGGAGGAGCGCGCGGCAGATCGAGATGTCGTCGACGGTGACCATCGCATCGACGTTCTGCAGGATCATCTCGAGTGTGTGTTCGCCGACCTGCTGCACCTTGATGCCGTCGGCGATGGTGTGGACGCTGCGCGACGACAGGCGCCTCTTCGCATGGAACGAGAGGACGGCGGAGTCCGCGCCGCGCGCCTGTACGCCGATGATGCGCACCTCGGGTCGGATCGACTTGATGGCCGTCGAGACGCCAGCGATGAGACCGCCTCCTCCGACGGGGCAGATCACCGCGGATACGTCCGGCAGCTGCTTCATGATCTCTAGGCCGATCGTGCCCTGCCCGGCCATGACGACCGGATCGTCGAACGCGTGGACCAGCGTGCCACCGTCGCGCTCCTGCAACGCAACGGCGTGCTTGAAGGCGTCGTCGTAACTCGCACCGTGCAGGATGACCTCGGCGCCATAGCCTTCGGTGGCCTCACGTTTCGTCAGCGGCGCGTACTCCGGCATGACGATGCGCGAGGTTGCGCCCAGTGAGCGGGCGGCGAGTGCGACGCCCTGCGCGTGATTGCCTGCCGAGGCGGCGATGATGCCGCGGGCGCGCTCGGCGTCGCTCAGCCCATGGATTTTCGCGGCGGCGCCGCGCACCTTGAAGCTGCCGGTGCGCTGAAAGAGCTCAAGCTTGAGATGTACCGGTTGCGAGATGCCGAGGCGTCGATTGAGCGTCGTCCCGAAGCGCATGGGGGTTTCGTGGAAACGCCCGTCACCGCGAAGTCGATCGGCGCGACAGATCTGCTCGAGGGTCAACATGACCCTCTCCTATCGGCCCATTCGGGGGCTCCACCGAATGCACCGGCGTTGAGCGCGCGGTGCGAGCCTACTGCGAGGGATCGTCGGCGGCGGGGGCGGCGTCTGCAGGAGTCTCTGCGGGAGTTTCCGTGGGAGCGTCTGCGGGGGCATCAGCGACAGGAGCCGCGACGGCGAGAGCCGCGCCCTTGCCAGCCAGGTAGCCGCTCGCCCACGCCCACTGGAAATTGAAGCCGCCGAGGCGGCCCGTCACGTCGCAGACCTCGCCGCAGAAGTGCAGGCCGGGCGCGTTGCGGCTCTCCATTGTGCGGCGCTGCAACTCAGTGAGCGAGACGCCGCCTGCGGTGACCTCGGCCTTGCCGTAGCCCTCGGTCCCGTTGATCTTCAGGTCGAAGGCGGTGACGGCGCGGGCGGCCTCGCGGCGGCCCTCCTTCGAGAGCTGCGAGAGGATCTTGTCGGCGGACGGTGCGAGGTGCGCGACGAGACGGCGCGGGAGGCGCATGCAGAGGAAGGAACCCAGCTTTCGACGCGGCCCGCGGGTCGCCATCTCGAGGATCGTCTTCTCGAACGCCGCGGGCGGTGTCGGGCGCGGCGGCTTCGGCAAGCAAGCGCCGGGCGGCTTCGTGTGCTCCAGATAGCGCGCGTAGACGCCGGTGCGGTCACACAGAGTCCAGAAGTCGGCAAGGACGCGCACGTCGCGGCCCTCGGCGATCGCCCGCTCATAGGGGCCGGAGATGTCGAGAGCCACGGGACCGCTGACACCGCGGTGTGTGAAAAGCATACTGCCAGCGGCACGCGCCTCTTCGCGCCCCGTCGCGTCCACCACCGAGAGGATCGCGGGGAGTGTCATGCCCGCGAGTCCAACAGTCGTGCCGGATGTGAGGGGGGCGAGCGCGGGGATCGTCGGCACGAGTTCATGCCCGGCGGCTCTTGCAACGCCGTAGCCGAACCCGGTAGACCCGGTCGAGGGGATCGAGAGGCCGCCGGTCGCCACGATCACGCGCCGGGCGTGTACGTCGTCCACGCGCCAGCCGTCCCCGTCGGGCTCCACCGTCTCGACCTTGTGGCCGAAGCGGAAGACGACACCGGCTTCTTCGGCGGCCCCGAGCAGCGCGCGCAGGATGTCGCGGGCGCGTCCTTCGCCATGCGGGAAGACCTTGCCCATCGGCTCCTTGGCGAGCGGGACGTCGCGCGACGCGAAGAAGCGCTTGACGGCTTCGGGCGGGAACTCGCGCAGGATCGAGCGCACGGCATTCGGTACACCCGACATGTAGTCCGGCACGCCGGTACGCACGTTCGTGACGTTGCACCGCCCACCGCCGCTGATGAGGATCTTCTTCCCGGGGCGTTCCTGGCCGTCGAGGAGCAGCACTGAGGGCGTTTCCGAGCCTGGCGCGACGGGTTGGAACGTGCCGTCCGGAGCCAACACTCCACGCGCCGCGAGGGCCGCAAAGATGCCCGCAGCTCCGGCTCCAATGACCACCAGGTCCGTGTGTCCGTCCATCGGCGCGACGCTACACCCTCGTCCGGCCGGGCGCGCCTTCTTGGCCCGCGCCGCGGCGCAGTCGAGGATGTCCCGGTCATGAGTGCAATCCCGCCCACCGCGCCCGCAGCGACCGTCCTTGAGACGGTGGAAGAGGTCCGCGACGCCTATGGGCAGCGTCGTGACACGGCGGAGTCCGCGCTCGCCGAGGCCGAGGTGATCGACGAGCGCATCGCCAACCTGCGGCTCGCCACGGGGGCCGCCTGGATCGCCGTGCTCTTCGGCGCGTGGCAGGTCGGGGCCGTCTCCTGGCTGTGGCTCTGCCTCCCGACGGCGGCCTTCGTCGGGCTGGTCGCCTGGCACGCTCGCACGGCGCGCGCACGACAAGCTGCCGCGCGCCGAATCGAATTCCATGAACGCGGCCTCGCCCGACTCGACGGGACATGGCCCGGCTCTGGACCCGACGGCGCGCGCTTCTCCGACCCCGAGCATCCGTATTGCGATCACCTGGACGTGTTCGGTCGGGGTTCGCTCTTCCAACTCATCTCGGCGGCGCGCACGCCGCGCGGCGAGGCCACGCTGGCGGAGTGGCTCAAGCACCCGGCCACGCCCGACGAGATCCGCGCACGGCAGGCGGCCGTCGCCGAGTTGCGGCCGCGCCTCGACCTGCGCGAGGACGTCGCTCTGCTCGGCGCGGACGCCGCCACGGCGCATCGGCTCTCCGGTCTTGCCGCATGGGGCGAGGCTCCGCGAGCGCTGGACCAGTCGTGGGCGCGACCGGCGGCGTGGATCCTGCCGATACCGACGCTCGTCGCTTGCGTGCTGTGGGTGGCGGGCGTCACGTCGGGCTGGTGGATCGTCGTCGGGTTCATGGTGGCGCGGCTCGGGTGTCAACCCTTGATGCGTTCGGTCCTCGAGGTCGTCAGCGGGGTCGAGGCTCCGGCCCACGATCTCGAGTTGTTGCACGGCTTGTTGGCACGGATCGACGCGGAGAGCTTCGAGGGCGAAGAGTTGATCTCGATGCAGGGCGCGCTCTCCGCCGCCGGCGTCTCCGCGGCACGCCAGATCGAGGCGCTCTCGCGTCGGATCGCGTTCGCCGACGCGCAGCGCAACCAGTTCTGGGCGCCGTTCGCGCTCGCTCTCTGTTGGGAGGTCCACGCCGCGTTGGCGTTGGAAGATTGGCGCCGGACGTGTGGGCCGCACCTGCGCGAGTGGATGGATGCGGTCGGCCGCTTCGAGGCGCTCGCGTCGATCGCCGGTTACGCCGCGGAGCATCCCGAGGATCCGTTCCCCCAGATCGTCGATGAGGGCCCGGTGTTCATCGCGGAGGCCGCCACGCACCCGCTCCTGCGCGAGGATCGCGGCGTGCGTAACGACGTCACCATCGACGTGAAGCGGCAGGTCTACGTCGTCAGTGGCTCGAATATGTCGGGCAAGTCGACGTTTCTGCGGACGGTCGGCAGCAATGCTCTGCTCGCCCTCGCCGGGGCGCCCGTCCGCGCGCGCTCGCTCACGGTCTCACCGCTCACAGTCGGCGCGTCGATCCACGTCCACGACTCCCTGATCGACGGCGAGTCGCGGTTCTACGCCGAGGTGGCGCGCATCGGTCGGATCGTCGCGCTGGGATCGGACGGCGATCGCCCGCTCCTCTTCCTCCTGGACGAGCTCTTCCACGGCACGAATTCGAAGGATCGTCGGACGGGTGCTGCCGCGGTCGTTCGTGCGCTGCTCGAAGGCGGTGCCGTCGGCCTCGTGACGACCCACGATCTCGAACTTGCGCGCCTTACCGAGGACCTGGACTCGGCCGTGACGAACGTCCATTTCGAGGATCAATTCGAGGACGGTCGTATGAGTTTCGACTACCGGATGCGGCCCGGGGTGGTCGCGCGCAGCAATGCGCTCGCGCTGATGCGTGCGGTCGGTCTCGACGTTTGAGCGCGCCCTTCGCGTTCCGAGTGACGCACTGCGCTGCACTTGGAATGCGAACGTCACAGGCATTCGCAAGGGTGCCCGAGCGCGCTGGATAGACTCGGGACCATGGAGGAAATCCGTCGGCGGATGATGGGCGCGAGCATCGCGCTCGCACTGGTACTCCTGATCGGTACGCTCGGATACTACCTGCTCGGCCATGGGCGCTGGGATGTGCTCGATTGCCTCTACATGACGCTGGTCACCGTCACGACCTTGGGGCTCGAATCGCTACCGGGCTTCGAGCGCACGGTGGGTGCGCGACTCTTCACTATGGTGTTACTCGTGATGGGCATCGGGACGTTCCTCTACTTCGTCTCTTCGCTCACGGCCATGATCCTGGAGGGCGACCTCCAACACGCATTCCGGAGGAAGCGCATGCAGAAGGACATCGACGCGCTGAAAGACCACGTCATCGTGTGCGGCGTGGGACAGACGGGACGCAAGGTCGTCGAGGAGATGCTGCATTCGCGCGTCGGCTTCGTGGCGATCGATCTGATCGAAGAGAACGTGGCGTTTCGCGAGTGCTGCCCGCCGGACGAGCGCTACCCGTTCATCGTCGGCGACGCCACAGATGACGACATTCTCGCGCAGGCGGGGGTCGCACGCGCGCGCGCCTTGGTCACGGCATTGACCGACGACAAGGACAACCTCTATGTGGTCATCACGGCGCGCCAGGCGAATCCCACCATGCGGATCGTCGCGCGCGCCATCGGTGATCGCGCGCCCGACAAGTTGCGCAAGGCGGGCGCGAGTGCGGTGATCTCGACCAATCAGCTCGGCGGCTTGCGGCTTGCCAACGAGGTCCTCAGACCTCACGTCACGGAGTTCCTCGAGGAGTCTCTGCGCGCGAAGGGCATCGACCTGCTGATCGAGGAAGTGCGCATCCCCAACGGCTCGCCGTTGATCGGACATACACTCGCTGAGGCGAAGCTCCGCAACCACACCGGAGCGCTTGTTCTGGCGATGCGCAACAGCTCGACCCGCGAGTGGCTCTACAGCCCCGGGCCAGACGCGCAACTGATGGACGGCACCCTGCTGATCGTCCTCCTGGAACGCGCCGGGCTGGAGACGCTGCGCGCAGGTGTCGCGAACGGTTTCGCGAAGTCGATCAGAGGAACCACAGGAAGCGCCAATTGACGTCGCCGGCTTCCTGCTTGCGCGCGATCATCCCGAAGAGGAACGACCAGTAGTCGTCGCCTTCGTCGTTGGTCTCATGGCGGAAGAGCGGGTTCACGACGAACGTGTCCTTGCCGTCCTCGTGCGACTTCCGGAAGAGCTTCCACAAGATGCGGAAGTCGCTGTTGCCGTCGGCGCTACTCTCCCAGTTCGAGAGGAAGAGCAGCAGGCTGCCCTCGGCGTCTTCCACATAGCCGCCATCGAAGTCTTGAAGGCGAGTCTCGTGGTTGAAGAGCGGCCAGATCCGCGTGTTGCTCTCGCGGGCGGAGCGCCCGACGTTCACGAGGGGCCACGGCAGATCCAGCTCCCAGCTGTCGTCGTCCCACTCCAGGCGGACGAAGGGCCAGATCGTGGATGCCTCGCGCTTCTTCCCGTTGCGCTCCCAACCGAAGAGCGGCCAGATGTGCGTCGTGCTGTCGCCGTCGTCCTCACGCTCGAGCCAGACGATCGGGAAGAGGTGGAACGACCATGCGTCAGGCGTCGCGCCCCAGCGGACGAACGGGGCCAGCAGCATCGTGTAGTCCTCGTCGCCGTCGCGCCCGGAGATGTAGAGCGGCGGCACGATGCCGGTCGCGTGATCGCCGTCGTCGGCCTCGTACTCGGCGAAGAGTGGGAACACCATGCGGAACGTGGAGTCACTGTCCTCCATGTCCCAGATGAACGGGAAGACGACCGTGTGGTGTTCACCCGGCGCTTCGTCATGCCAGAGGAAGGGCAGTGCACGCAGTTGCCGCGTGTCGCCTTCCGTTCCCCAGTGGATGAGCGGCCATGGCGCGTCCCACGTCGAGACGTTCCGCTCCGGATTGGTCGTGTGCGAGAAGAGCGGCGCAAGCACCCACTTCTGGTCACGCGAGCCGTTCCAATCGTGACCGTAGAGCGGCCAGAGGTGCCACAGCCCCGAGTCGTCGCTCTCTTCCGTGAAGTAGAAGGGGAAGACGCGGCGCTCCGCAGTCGTCGGCGTGTCCTTCCACTTGAAGATGGGCCAGAGCACGTCCAGGTCGTAGACCTCGTCGCCCTTGGTCTCGAGGTCCCAGAGCGGCCGGAGCACCCCGACGCGGCGCCGCTCGCCTTGGTTCTCGGAGAGGAAGATCGGGATCAGGAACTCGGTGCTGTTCAGGCCGTCGCCGTCGGTCTTGATCGACGAGAACGCTGGCCAGACGACATCCGTGCGCCAGCCCGATCCATGCGGCGACGACTCGTAGAGCGGCCAGCCATGGATGCCGCGCCCGACGCGGTTTGCCTCCGGGTCCGGCGGCGTGCTTGCCCCGAACGGGGACCGACATCCTCCGACCGTCAGGAGCGCGATCGTCGCTGCAAGAACGAGGTTTCTGCGCACGTTGTCAGTCCTCCATCGCCATTCGCCTAGGCGCATCTCTCACTACACGTTGCATCGTACTCGACACTCTCAGCCGACGGCAGCTAGGTCGTCGGTCACGCTCTCCCACGCCGCGGTCAACTCCGTGATCGCGTCGCGATTGGTACGTGACTCGTCGCTCAGTTCGCGCGCGCGCACCGGGTCCTTGCCCGGCGCGTACGCGTCCTGCAACTCCGCCACCAATTCGGACTGCCGTTCTTCGAGCTGCATGATGCGACTCTCGAGCCGGGTCACCTCGCGCGTGAGGCGTCGCTGCTCCCTTTGACGCTCCTTGCGGGCTTCCCGTTCACTGCGTGCTGCTTCCTTCTTGTCCGCGTCGTCCGCGCCGCGGCTGCGGAGTTCGAGTGCTGCGCCGCGCTTGTCCTCGCCCGCTGACTTCTTCGCGTCCCACCAATCGCTGAACGTGCCGCGGTGGAGAATCACGCGCTCGTCGCGAATCTCGGCGACGCGGTTGACAAGCCCGTCCAAGAACCAGCGGTCGTGACTGATGACGAGGAGCGTGCCGTCGAAGTCGGAGAGCATGTGCTCAAGTTGTTCGCAGGCCTGGATGTCGAGGTGGTTCGTCGGCTCGTCGAGGAGCAGGAAGTTCACCTTCTGATGCACGAGACGCGCAAGCTGGACGCGGCTCTTCTCACCACCCGAAAGGGTTCCGATCGGACGCTCAAGATCCGCCCGCGCAAAAAGGAATTGATGCAGTAGGCGCGCGGCATCCGGGTCCGGCTGTCGTGTGACATCCGCGAGCCAGCGCAGCAGTGACTGGTCGTGGTCGAGGACGTCGTGTAGTTGCCGGTACTCGCCGACCTTGACGGATTTGCCTGTGCGCACGACGGGGTTGTCCCAGCCGCCTTCTTCCAAGATCGCGCGGAAGAGCGTCGTCTTGCCGCAGCCGTTTGGCCCGACGAGACAGACGCGATCGCCGTGGTCGAGTTCGAGCTTCACGCGGTCGAGCACGACGCGCTCGCCGAACGCCGCCCTGAAGTCCTTGATCGTGAGCGCGAGTGTGCCGCCGCGTCCGGAACTGCGGAGCTGCGCGTGGAAGCGATCCTCGCCGCGATCCGGGCGCTCGACCTGCTTCAATCGCTCCGCCCGTCGGCGCATATTCTTCGCGCGCCGCGCCTGGCCCGGATCGTCGTAGGCGTTCGCCATGTCCATCTGGCGCCGGGCCTGGAACTCGAGTCGAGCGACCTCTTTCTCCTGCGCCTTCCACTGCCGCTCCTGGAGTTCGAGAGCCTTCTCGCGATCGTGCCGGAACTGCGTGTAGTTCCCGGGCCAGACCGTGACGCGGGACCCGCGCACTTCCCAGATCTCGTCCACACAGCGATCCAGCACGCCGCGGTTGTGGCTGACCATGACGACGGCCCGATCCACGTTGCGCACGAAATCCACGAACCACTCGATGCCCCACGTGTCGAGGTGGTTCGACGGCTCGTCGAGCAGCATCACATCCGGGTCCGAGAGGAGCACCCCTGCGAGACCGATGATGTTGCGTTCACCGCCCGAGAAGTCGGAGATCGCGTGCTCCCACGCGTCGCGCGGAAGGCCAAGGCTCGAGAGCACCGTCTCGATTCGCCGTTCGACGTTGTAACCGCCGGCGGCTTCATGCTCGTGCTGGAGACGTGAGTACTCGGCGAGGAGACGCGCCTGAGCGTCGTCGGATTGCGCGTCGCCGAGTTGTCCCTCGATCTTCTGCAACTGCTCTCCGCGACGGTAGTCGTCTGCAAAGACGGTGCGCATGCGTCGGATGACCGTCTCACCGGGTTCCGGGAGCAACTCCTGTCGCTGCATCGCGACCTTGACACCAGGTTGCCGGAAGACCTCTCCTTCGGTCGGTTCCAGCAGATCGGCCATCAGGCGTAGCAACGTCGACTTGCCAGTGCCGTTCTGACCGACGACGCCGATCTTGCGGCCCTTCTCGACCGCGAGGGTGACGTCATCCAGAATCGTCTCTGCTTGGTATCGGAACGAGACGTGGGAGAGCGCGACGAGTGCCATGGCGGGGCGGCAGCATACCCTGATTCGCGGCTCCCGGACTCCGGTCCTGTCTTCGGTCGATTCGCGTTTCGAGAATCTCGGGGTTCACGTTGGGAGTGGGCCTGCCGATACCCGACTCTCAGCGCAATCCAGCGCGAGGAGATCTCGATGCCACGAACCGCAACGCTCGGAGCCTCGGCCAACCGTGGGATGACGCTGATCGAGGTCATGATCGTTGTGCTCATCATCGGCGTCATCGGCAGCGTTGCGGTGCCAAACGTCATGGCGGCGCGCGTCAAGAACAACGAGGCGGCCGCGGTCTCGACGATGCGCACATTGCGCACGTCACAGACTCAGTTCCAGCAGGGGGTGCGCGCCGACGTGGACGCTGATGGCATCGGCGAATTCGGGCTCTTGCGCGAACTGTCGGGCGCCGCACCTGTACGGACCTCGCGGAACGGCGGTTCCACCGGATCGCTGCTCATGCCCGCTCTGCTCGCCAGTTCCTTCGGGCAGATGAACAGCGACGGCGAAGTCGTGCGGGCCGGCTACCACTTCAAGGTCTTCCTGCCCGGCGCGAGCGGAAGTGCGCTGGGCGAGCGGAGCCTGACGCAGCTCGAGTCGTCCGGCCCGACGTCGATCGACTCCGATCTCTGCGATACGAATTGGTCCGCGTACGCCTGGCCGGCCGACGGCGAGGGCATGGGCGATCACACGTACTTCATCAACCAGGACGGCGCTATGACGCGCTCCGAGATCGACGCGCGCTCCCGCCGCGGCGCAAACGGTGTCGTCGTCTCCGAGGCCGGTGGCGCGCTCGCGCCGGGCGCCGCCGGCGATCGCTCCTCGATGCTCGGCCAGATCGCCCTCGACGCCCGCGGCCGCGACGGCCGCGACTGGCAGCGCGTCCGGTAGCCGCAACCGGGTATCCCCGCTTCGTCCAGGTCGCGTTCGCGAGACTCAGGGGATGGTGTCCGGTGATCGCGGGCATGCCTGACTCGGCTGCGGTGACGCTCTCGGCCCGCTGCACACCGGGCACCGAGAAGCTACGTCGGAACTCCGACCGAATTCACGAGAACGCGCTCCGTGCTTGGTCTGTGGCGGGGCGATGAGTTCTCTCCTCGGAACCGGTTCCACCCGCCGCTGACCGAGCACGATCCAAGAGGCTGCTTGCGGCTTCAGAGATCGCCGGAGGGGAGGCGCCAGACGAGACCGAGCCGCTCCGGGTCGGGCGCACCCTCGGGCCGGCGGCCCCACACCCCAACGTCGGGGGGGCCGATCGATGCGATCCACAGGTTGCCGTCGGGCCGGACCTCGTACGTGAACGGCGCGTCCTGGTACGGATCGATGCGCGCGTCAGGGGCGACGTCCAGCGCGTCGAGGTTTGTAGGCCACGATCCGGACGCGGCGCGATGGTCGAGGGCGGCGAGAGCGCAGAGCGCGAGGCGTTGCTGCGCGGCGAGACGCGTGGCTGTGTTGACGTGTCTCGGCACCGCCATGGCGCTTGATCTCGAGACCCCCGCTCCGACGTTGGTCATGGAGCCCCGCTGAGGGCTCGGGTTTGCGAAGTGCCGTGTTCGCACTGCCAGATCCAGGAGACTCGCGCTGTGATCGGCGATGAGCGTATCGATCTCGCGCGCGTACTCGTCCAATGAGGCACGCGAGAGGCGGGCGGACTCCGCGTCTGTGTTCACGTTCAAGGTCTTGTCAAACACCACCACTGGGCGCGTATCGTCCCCGATCAGGCGTCGGACCACATTGATGGTCTTGTCTCGATTCAGTCGCAACGCCTCGTCCAGCCGCTGGCGAGGATCGCACTCCAGCACGTCGGAGAACGCGCGCCGCACGTCGTCCGGCGCGACGAGTCGGTCCGCGAGCGCGTCGCGAAGTGCCGTCAACGCGTTTGACTGGATAGAGCAGGATGTCGTCCAAGCCGATTCAACGGTCCGTCCTTCCCAGCGCGCTCCGAGCCGTGCGAGCGCGCCCAGCAGGGCCGCGCGGCGCGCCGGAGGCGCCGTGGCGGGCAGTTCGCGCAGGGCGACGGTGAGCACGCGTGCCGTCTTGTACACGTTGCGCACGTCCGGAATGGTCCCGCCGCTGATCCAGTCGTTTTCGTCCGGTTCCCGCGTTCGCCACCGCGGCTTCTGGAGCGCGAGCATGATCTTGTCGATGAACGGCCTGAGTCGCTCCACGGCCGTGCGCATGGCGGCGTGTCGCTCGTCGGGCAGCGCGCGGAACTCGTCGTTCGAAAGGCGGGATACGTCGAAGAAGAGCCGGTCGTCGACCTGCCCATGCGTGTCGAGCCACTCCCACGCGCTGCGGAGCATGGGGCCGCCGTCGTCGTCGAGCCCCCCGTCTTGCGCAGCGGCGGTGGCCGCTTCCGGCGATGACGTCCGCGCGTCGTTCGGTCCCGGAGAGAACGTCCCGGTCACGGCACCGACAACGAGTGCGACGACTCCGACGATCAGAAGCGCCTCGCTCCATGCGCGCTTGTTCACGGGGCGGCCCTGCCCCGTCGAGCTCTGATTCTCGACGACCCTGCGGACACCGCTTCGCTCATGACCCGGAGAGTACGGTGTGAGAGGAGCGGGGGACAGGGGCTCCGTGTCGTCGCGCTCAAGTTGATCGTCCATGGTCCGGTGGGCCTGCCGGAGCATCGGGCGAACTGGAGTCCATGCGTTGTCGCCCGGCGCTTCGGATACGCTCTTGCCATGCCGGGTGAGAGTCTCCGAGTGGGCAGGGGGGCGTGTTCTTGATGGGCTCTGAGAGTGCCGGTGTTCTTGGCGTGTACGACGTCGGCAAGTCAGCGATCGAGCGAGTATTCGAACGCGGCGGACCCGAGGCGGTGCGCGCGCTGATCGCCGCGCCGCCGGCAAGCGAGCACGAACTCTCCGCCGAGTAGGGAGCCGGGAGCCTGCGCTCGCCCCCGCCGAGCACGGGGACGAGCGACCGGCTCGATCTCAGAGTCGTATCGCCGCCCCGACCGCATTACCCTGCACGCGCAATGGACGTCTCGTTCGAGCAGATCTGTGGACTGGTGGAAGCCGAACTCGTCCGGGATGACGTCCCGGACCAGAGGGCGCGTCTCACGCCGTTCCTGGTCACGCCGACACGCCTCCAGCTCTCGTGGCAGTACGGGGACGCGGAGACGTTCGAGACTTGGCTTGTCGGCAGATCGACCAGCGGGGAGACCGGTCTCGTGTACCGCACCGAAGGTGTGGGCAGCGCGGACTACCCTTGGGGGGCCGTCCTCCTCGAAAGCGGCGACATGGGAATGGACAGTGGTTGGCACGCGGGTCTCGCCCACGCAGCAATCTGCGACGGGCTGATCACCGCTCCGCCCGGCTACGTCGTTCCCTGACCACGGGAGGAGAAACCGCGGCCGGCGATGATCTTCACCGCCGGTATCCGTACTCGTGATCCGCTGGCCCCCTCCTTTGTGACGTTGACGCGATGCAACGCTCGTTGTGTCGTGTCAACGCCATGCGGTCGCGGCACCCGAAGAAGGAGATCGAGGACTCGCTCGCCGTGGCCGAGGCGAGTCGCTCTGGTTGTCAGTCTTCAATCTGGTCCACTCCGCGTGTCGCGGGCAACCACGCGCGGCAGATACGCCGCGCACTCGACCGATGCCCGCACGGGCGGCCTCGCGCGGAGGAAACACGATGACGAACTACCACTTCACGCTGATCGTCGAGGGAGCGGATCTGCAGTCCGAGGCGAGCATCGACACGCTCTTCGACGCTGGCTGTGATGATGCGCTCGTTGGGCTAACCGACGGCGTGCAGTACGTCGACTTCGATCGCGAGGCCGCGACTCTTGAGGCGGCTGTTCTTGCTGCCGTGGCAGACATCGAGCGGGTGACGGGCGCACACGTCGTCCGGATCGCGGATGCCGGACTCGTCTCGATGGCGGACATCGCCGAGAGCTTCGGGCGCACCAGGGAGAGCGTTCGACTGCTGGTCGTGGGCGAGCGCGGCCCCGGCGGATTTCCGCCGCCGGTGACGGATCCGCGCGGCCGCTACCGGCTGTGGCGCTGGTCGGAGGTCCGGCGCTGGTTCTCCGAGGAACTCGACGAACACATCGATGCGCCCGCCGCCCACGTCGTGGAGGTCATCAACGCCGGTCTGGAGTTCCGCCATCACGTGCGCTACGTCAGTGCGAGTTGTCAGATGGAGGTGCGCGAACTCTCGGGACTCTGACCCGGCACCGTGCTTCGACGGGTTCGTACAGCAACACCTCGGCGCGTAGTCGTCGCTCAGTCCTCGTCCGAGTCCGGCCCCGAGCGCTTGTGCGTCGTTTCAGCGGCCGCAACCGCGGCTTCGATCTTCGCGATCGCTGCGCGCACCGAGAAACGCGTGCGCCAGCCTCCACGGGCTTCGGCTTCGTGCAGGGCATCGAGGGCTGAACGTGCCGTGATCCCCAGGCGCTCCAGAGCGTCCGACGTGATGATCACGACCCGCGAGGCGGGGCTCGACAGCGCTGCGATCATCCCGGGAAGGGCCTGCGCCCCGACCGGGCCCAGATCGCCGGCGAGCGCGATCGCGTGTGTGCGAAAGGGGGTCTGCGCGTCTTCCACCGTCTCGACGATCAGATCCAAGGCTCCCGCCGCGTCCGCGCTGCCGATCCGTACCAAAGCCTGCGCGGCGGAGAGGCCCTCGCGGCCGCCGCGCTCCATCATCGCGACGAGAGTCGGCTCCGTCGAAGCGCCGAGCGCGCCCAGCTCGCCGAGGGCCTTGGCTGCGGTCGCGTAGTACGCCCCGTCGAGTTTGGCGACGAGCAACGCGATCGCGGGTTCGGAACTCACGTGCTGCCGGATCAACGCTTGCGCGGCGAAGATCGGAGTGACGTCGCCGTCGCCCGCCATCGCCCTGCGCAGCGCAGCTTCGACGACTTCGTCGCCCGCGTCGGAGGCGCCGACCAACGCGCGCAACACGTTGGCGCGGGCCGTGTCGACCTCCTCTGTCGTGACGCGCTCCAGCAGCTTCGCTCGGTGCGGCGTGGCGGCAGATCCGAGCGTCGCGAACACGTTCGTGGCCGCCATGCGTGCCAGGACCTCGTCATCCTTGAGCACCGGCACGAGTGCCGTCACCGTACTCGGTTGCCACGCCTTCAGAACCGTGAGACCGTCTACCGCGGCGCCGCGGACCCAGCCGTGCTCGTCGCCGAGGGCCGCGATCAGCGCGGGCACGACGACATCGCGCTGCGCCTCGTACCGCGAGATCACCTGCACCGCGACGCGGCGCGTCAGCCAACTCGTGTCGCCGACGAGTTCGAGTAGACGTGGCACCTCGCTGCCGTCGCCGGTGCCGGTGGTGCTCAGAACGGCCAGACTGCGTTCGCGAACGACGGCGCTCTCGTCGTCGAGCCCTGCGAGCGCAAGGGCGCGCGTAGCCTCGGAGTCGATGAAGAAGAGCGCGTTCATCGCCCACGAACGGGCGCTCTCGTCGGCGTTGGCGAGCCCGCGGCGTATGGCCGGAAGCGCCCTGGTGGCATCCTCGGGAGCGAGGACCATCACGGTCCCCATCGCGTTCTTTCGCACCTCGGCGTCGTCGTCGTCGAGCGCGGCGATGACCGCATCGCCGGCGCTCGCTGCTCCCCGACCGACGAGGCTGAGCAGACGGCTCGCGTCGCGGCGCACCTGCACGCGCTCGTCGCGCAGCGCGACCTCGAGATCGGGAACCACCTCGTCGTGTCCGCCGATCACGTATTGCGCTGTATTCGCCGCCGTCGTTCGCACGTACTCGTCGTCGTCGCGCACGGCCACGACCAACGCCGGTGTTGCGTCCGCCGCAGTGTTCCGCAAGTGCCAGAGCGCCCAGACGGCCTTCTGTCGCCCTTGCAGGTTGTCAGCGCGAAGCAGGTCGACCCAATGAGAGACCGGCTCGCCCTCGAACGTCGTCGGTGCGTCGTCAGTGGCGGCGGATCTTGGTGCAGTACCGTCTTGCGCGATCCCCGGCGCTGCTGCGAGGGCCAATATGACGACGGAACAGATGAGAGCACGCATTGCGCACCTCCCCGAAGTGGTTCGCGCGGACAGCAGCGTAACCGATAAGGGGCGAAGCGTGGGAAGCGATCCCCTGTGCGGGCGTTGGTGCACGGCTGCCTCATGGACATCGAGGTCTCCGTCGGCGCGCTTTCGATCACAAGGAGGCCGAGCCATGCCGCCGAGCGATCCAGGGGCCACCGACGCACGCGACGCAGCATCGCGGCGCGACCTGCAACGAGTACGACCCGACCCGAGAGACCGGGCCGCGAATCGGGTGCGCGATCCTGAACCAGATGCTCGAGATGGCTCGGCCCGCGGACGGTCTCGGTACCACTGGATCTCGTTGGATTCAGGAAGTGAGAAAAGCGAGCCCGGCACAGCATTCCCGCGTCGGTCGCGTGTGCCTGGCACCAGGAGTTGGAACGTCTCAGCGGTCGGGCACGATCACCAGTTGCACATCCCTCGTTTCGCCACGCCCGACGCGAAGCTCCACGGTCGTGTTCCGGAATCCCCTGCGCCGCGCGGTGACCGTGACGTCTCCGGCGGCGACTGAAAACTTGTACGGCTGCTCCAATTCGATCGGTCCACGAATGCCGACGTCGGCCTGCGGGTCGTAGCGCGCTCCGCCGCGCGCCATGCCCAACCCCATCCGGGCGGTGACGATGATGTCCACCGACGCGCGCTCGTCGTGCTCGCCGCTCGGGCCGAGCACCCGTACCCGCACCAGGCCGAACGCCCTGCGGTCAACCGGCTCCAATGGCGCTTCGACGTCCGCGCACCCGTCGGCCGGCACATCGCACTCAGAGACGCCGCGCATGCGCCAATCGCCGCCGCGCAGAAGCAGCGCGGGACGCGCCGGTCCGGATGCGAGCGCCGAGCCGACGACGCGACACGGGCCCGCCGGCACGCGCCCGACCCGCCACTCTGGAGCACGGGCGAGTGCGTCGAACTCTCCCCACGCTCCGCGCACGCTAACCGCCAGCGCCGAGACGGCGTCTCCCGGACTCACAACGAGGCGGATCTCACCGAATCCGTCCACGTTCGGTGTGAATGCGATCCTCGTCGGCTCAGGAACTCCGTCGCTGGCACGCACCATCACGACGCGCGCCGTGATGGGCTCATACCCCGGAAAGTCCGCACGGATCTCCAGGGTGCGATCGGCGTCCGACAGCGGGTGTCCGCCCGCAGCAGTCGATGGATCTGGGATGGCGCGATACGACTGCGTGTCCCTTGCGGGCGTTCCGCCGCGACGGCTGCGCTGCAGACGCAGCATGCTTCCGAGAACGCGCACGCTCTCGCCGCGACGCGCGGGGATTGGATCTCCGCTCCGCGCATCGACGAACGCGACGTGCGCGACGTAAATGGGCCACGCAACGATGCGCACGTCGCCAAGCTCCCGGGCGCGCGCTTCCGCCGGCTGCCGCAAGCCGAGCCACTCGCGATCGGCCACCCGCACGCGCGTCCACGCGTCCGCGTGTAACGCACTCACGCGGAAGCGCCCGCCGGCGTCCGTCACCACGCGTGCAACGACGACGCCTCCGCGCTCGCCGGGTCTCGCCGCGAGTGCGACGAGCCGATCCGCGCCCGGCACGTTCGAGCCCAACTCCGCGTCGCTGTCCGGGTCGTGCTCGACGACGGCAACGACCGTCACTCCGGCGATGGGCGCGCCCTCCCGGTCGAAGACGGTACCGGTCACAGTCACACCCGGGCTCAGCTCCACGCGCACCGGATCGGAGATCTCGAACGCGGCAACGACATCGCGAGAGACGGAGAGCCGGCGCGGGGCGCAGCCGTCCGCGACCACGACCCAGGTCTCGCCCAAGCGAGCGATGTCTCCTGTGATCGTCAAGCAGCCGTCAGGGTCCGAGGAACCTACGACATCGAGAGGGCCCGCGGAGTCGCTTGCGTCAGTGAGCTGCTGCACCACCGCACCCTCGATCGGCTGACCGTCCTCGTCGCAGACGAAGAGTCGCAGAGACGTGTCCGCGCCGTCCGGCACTTCTGGTGCATGCTCAGGCGCGGGCTCGCGCAGGAGGCGCGCTCGCGTCGATGCGGGCTGCACGCGGTCGGCGGGCGCAGTTTCTGGCGGGCTCCCATCGACGTGGTCCGGCCTGCTGAGCTGCACGATCAGCATCAGCAAGCAGACGCCGAGTAACGCAGCCAACGCACTACGCCGCTTCATCCTCATTGCGCGCCCCCTCCGCTCCCGTGCCACGGATCGCGGCACCAGCTTGCGCTCGTGCAGGCCGACGAGAATCCGCGTCACCGCCGCGCCCGATGACGATTGAGCGTAGCGCCGGGAGGGTTCGGCCCGAGCAAGCAAGCGCAGAAACACGCGAGTGTCGGCCACGAACCGTCCCGCCGATGATGACGCGTCCTACGCGGCCGCTACCCTGAACGCGCCGAGATTGGGTCGACGTCCCGTAGAGCAGGACCGGAACTCTCCACATCTCATTCCCCTTTTCTCTACCCGGTCAGGTTCCCTCGGCACCCAGCAGGATCTGTGTGACCAAATCGCTGAACCACTTTCGTGCAGTTGAGCGTCTCGATAGTGGATGCCCGAGCCGAAGACGCCCCTGAACCTCGACGACCTACTCGCCCACCGGCGCTGGGTACGTGCGCTGGCCGTGCGGCTGACCGACGACGAGGCCACGGCGGACGACATCGAGCAGGAGACGTGGCTCGCCGCGATGCGGTCACGGCCGCGTAGCATCCAATCACCTCGCGCGTGGTTGGGCACCGTGCTTCGCAACGCCGCCTGCTCAGACAGTAGACGCCGGGAGCGGCGTGATCGCCACGCGGCGATCCTGGCGCGCTCGTCATCCCCGCCCGTCACGTCGCCGGAGGATATTGTCGCCGAAGCCGAACTCCAGGCTCGGCTGGTGCGCGCCGTCCTCGACATGCACGAGCCGTATCGATCTACGATCCTCTTCCGTTTCTTCCACGGGCTCGAGGCGCGCGAGATCGCGGAGCGTGATGCGCTGCCGATCGAGACGGTGCGCACGCGTGTGAAGCGCGGGCTTGAGCAACTGCGACGCCGCATGGACGCCGAACTCGGAGACGACCGCGCCGCGTGGTGCCTGCTCGTCCTGGGTCACAACTGGCCGGACGCGACGGTCACGGGAGTCGGTGCGGGATCAGTCTTGGCCGGGGGGATCGTGGTGGCAACAGCGACGAAGGTGATGGTGACGGTGGCCGTTCTGGCCGGCGTCGTGTGGTGGTGCCTGCCCGGCGAAGGCGCCGCGCCGCCTCGCGGCAGGGCGACAGCGAACGCGCCCGAGGACCATGCGTCGGAAGCGTCGCGACAGACTCCTGCTCGCTCGGGCGATGACCTCCGCCGCCGCGTCGAAGTGCGGGACGGGGGCGCCGTCGGCTCGGTGCCGCAGCCCTCCGGTCCACCGACGTCATCTGCGACGGGCGACCTCGTCGTGTACGGGCGTGTCCTCGACGCAGACACGCGCGCGCCGGTGGCAGGCTCTACCGTGGCACTGGTCTGGCCCCACGCGCGCCGGCCCTCCGATGAGCCCTCCGCCGTGGCCCAGGAGGATGGGTCGTTCGAGATCCGCGGTGTGCGGGAGAATCAGTACGCGCACATTCTGCTGACGGCCGACGGCTACGCTGAGACGCTCCACCTGGTGCCGTGGCGCTACGGTTTGGCCAGGACCGAGAAGGGCGACGCTTCCGACCTGCTCCTCTATCGCGGGGCGCGCGTCGCGGGACGCGTGGTCGGGTCCGACGGACACTCCGCCGTCGCGGACGCGCGAATCTGTGTGTCGTCCAAATGGAGATCGTCCTCGCGGGTTCCGTACCGATCGGCGCGCGAACGCGGACGATCGGAAGACGACGGGAGCTTCGCGCTCAATCGCGTCACGCCGAACGAACGCGGGTACATGGCGTACGCGGTGGCGAGCGACGGCATCGGGTGGACGAGGTTGCCCAGATCCACGGGCAAGGCCAGCGTGCTCGACGTCGAGATCCGCTTGCGCCCGACGTTTGCGGCGACCGTGCTCGTCACCGACGCGAAGGGCCGTCCGCAGCCCAATCAGTGGGTGCTCGCATCCCCGCGGTTCGTGCCGTTGGGCGTCAGCGCCAGCTCAGCGCACGTCTCGCACGAGGTATTCGCCGGCGAGGGCGGTCCGTTCGACGCAACGTTCAGCATTCGGACCGACGCGGAGGGGCGGGCGCGGTTCTCGCACCTCCCAGTACTTCCGGGCGGCGCGATCTACGACTTCATCACGCACGGCGTCGGTCGCGCGTGGCGGGACGGCGTCGATGTCCGCCCGGGAGACGACGTGACGATTGAGATCTCCGTGGACGTCAGTAGGACCTGGCTCCTCGCCGGCCGCGTCCAGTCCGCCGCGGGAGAACCTGTGGCGGACGCGATCGTCGAGTCTCGGCACGGACCGGGCGCGGTGCGCACCGACGCGGAGGGTCGCTTCCGCCTCGTGGATCTGCCCGCCGACCGGGACCGCCTCCGCCTCGATGTCGTCGCCGAGGGGTTCGCGCGGGTGATCCGCGTTCTCCACGCGGATCCGCAGCGTGACGCAGTGGAGGCCGTGATCGTCCTTCACCGCGTCGCACCAATCGACGGACGCGTCGTCGACCAGAACGGGGATCCGGTCTCTGGCGTCGAGGTTCGTTTGCGGCGAGAGCACGATGAGGCCAGAGACTTCCTCCGAGTCGATCCGGTCGCGACGGACGCCGAAGGACGGTTCGCGTTCCCGGGGGCCGCGGAAGGGTCCTGGATACTGAGTGTCGAGTCACCACTTCCCTTCGACGAGTGGGTGCGCCCCAAAGGCGTCGTGCGCGGCGGGGACCATGACGTCATCGTCGTCCTGCGGCACGTGGCACCCGGCAAGGCCCACGTGAATGCAGAGATCGTCGACGCAGAGACGGGTGAGAACCTCTCCGCGGAGGAAGTCGACATCGTGCGGCTTGACCAAGGCAACGCAGCGACGCGCCGCCTCGGCTTCGCGGAGGTCGAACTCGGGCTCGGTCGTGTGACGATGAAGCGCGTGCGGGCCGGGCGTTGGCGCCTCTGGGTGCGCGTGGCGGGGCGGACTCCCGCGTTCGCAGACTTCGACGTCGCGGACGGGCAAGTCGCCGTGCCCGTGCAAGTCACCGTCCGACGGTCGGGCACGCTTCGCGTCGAAGTCGATGCGGCGGCGGCAGGCGACGTGCGGCCCCCGGTGATGTGGATCGCCGCCGCCGACGGTCACCGTACGCCGCCGTACGCCCGCTATCAGAATGAGCACGGTGGCAACATGGCGATCGCTCAATCCGACGGCTCGTACGTCTTCGAACGCCTCCCGGCAATGCGCTATCGCGTGTGGACGAACGTGAACGGCCGGTCAGCGCAGCTCGAAGCCGAGGTGCTGGCGGGTGCCGAAACGCGGGTCACGATGACACTGCAGACGTCCTCCATCATCTCGTTTCAGCTCTCCAAGCCGTCGCCGAGCGGACGTGCCGTATTCGAGATCTCCCGAGACGGCAGCGCCTGGCAAGTGATCCGGGAGTTCGTCGGCTCAACGCGAGACGGGGTGAGCTTCGACGCAACGGTGCCGGGAGGCTCGTGGCAATGGCGCGTGTCGTTTCCCGCCGGGCTCCGCGCCGGCGGCTCGGGACTCGCAGCCATCGCATCGACTGTGGGCAGCCTGGTGGTCGAGCCCGGCGCGACGATCGTCGTCGATGTGCCTGTCCTCCGGCGATAGCGCCCCCGAAGTATCGCGGCGTCACGCGACACGGCCGGTACGCGGAACCGGCGGCGCGAGAACGCCGCCGGTCGAATTCGCCGGGGCTGGGTCAGGCGGTCGGGATCTCGGTTGTTGCCGCTGGGTCGAAGAGCGGTTCGGCTGTCAGCCATTCCCCCCACCAGACGAGCCCGCTGAACGAGACCCGGAACTCCTCCTCCTCCGCAGCCACGGCGAGTTGAGCCTCCGCCCCTGCGTAGGATCCCGAGCGACGTTGCGAGCCGCAACGGTGAAGTTGACAGGCTGACGAGCCCTGTTGAAAGTGGAGCGTTCAAACCGACGGATTGAGCCTGGCACAGTAGTAGTGGCAGCGTACTTCGAGGCGTCGCGGACCACAGTAGAGAATGCGGATGACGAGTGACGCGCCCCCTCGGCGACCCGCGCGAGCGCGCTGGCGGACCATTGCCCTGGCAACGATCCTCGCGATCTACTTCGCGGGGTACGTCGCGCAACGTGCGTCCGGGCGGCTGCGAGCCGTGCCACACGATCCGACCGGAACGATCCATCTCCAGCACGGCTACGAGAACATCGATCGCGACGCACTCCCCGTGATGATCTGCGACGGCTCGCTGCGACTCACTCTCGTGCAGGGCCGGACGTACCGCCCACCGCACACGGCGTTGACGTGGGCGTTCGCCCCGTTGATCGCCGCGGAGGAACTGCTCCGCGGCCACTGAGGCGCAGCCGCCTCGTGACCTATTCGTCGAACGAGTAGCCTTGCAGGAAGTCGTGTTGCGCGATGCGGGCGGCGATTGACTCTCGTTCCGGTGCGCTCCATTCCCGTGTGTCGCGGCGGCGGCTTGGTGACGTCATGACGATGCTCGCGGCGGTGCGCACGAGTGCTTCGTCGGTGTCGAGTTCCAGGAACGCGAGGACGCGTCGCAGCGTCTGTTTCGGGGCGGCGATCAGGTCCTCGGCGCGCACGTCGAGCCACTCGCTATCGTGGACGTTCGAGCGGACGATCTCGACGCTGTCGTAGAGTCCGCAGAGCGCTGTCTGCATGCTTGCGAACGACTTGTCCGGGTGCTGCCGCGCGCGTGCGACGACGTGGTCGTACGGATTGCGTACGACGTGCAGGAAACGGAGGGGGACATCCATCTCGGTGCGCAGACGTGCGAGCAGCGGAGGATCGGCGGCGAGGCGTCGCGCCGTGACACCGGCCTTCTTGTCACCGATCACACGAGCGGTGCGGACGCGTCCCTGCCAGCCGTCCGGGACGGAGTACTCGTAGCCCGTCCAGGCGTTGCCAGCAGCGGCGGTCTCGCGTGCGTTCGAGAGCATCATGTGGAGGAGTTGAGCGCGCCCGAAGCCCGCATCGAGGAACCCGACGGCATCGAGCTCGTTCGCGATGACGGCGTCGGGATGCGCGTCGAGGATCGACGCGAGCACGGTGTGTCCGCTGCGCGCGTAGCCGACGAAGAAGCACACACGCTCGACCGCGTTCACGACGGCGGCATCTGCGATCGCTCCGGCTTCGGACTGCGCCCGAACCGCGCGGATCGACACGGCGGACCGGCGTTTGATGCCCTGGTACGTCGGTCTTTGCATGCTCGCTCGTGTGGCTCCGGTGTTCCGGCGCGCTCAGTCTGCGGCGTGCGCGCAGATGGCTTCGACCCGCTCGCGGCCTGTCGTCGTCTCTCCGAGCAGGACGTCGGCGATGACGTCGGCGACGGCCAGGAACTGCTCCGGACCCAATCCGCGTGACGTCATCGCGGGTGTCCCGATTCGAACGCCGCTCGTCTTCGACGCCGGGAGCGGGTCGAACGGGATGAGGTTCTTGTTCACGTAGATGTGGTTCTCGCGGAGCGTTTCTTCGGCCTCGGCGCCGGTCATCTTGCCGACCAGGTCGAGCAGGACGAGATGGTTATCCGTGCCGCCACTCATGATCCGGAAACCGCGCTCGATGAGGCGCTCGGAGAGCACCGCGGCGTTCTTGCAGACCGTCTTCTGATACGTGCGGAACTCCGGCGTTGCCGCCTCGGCAAAGGCGACGGCCTTGCCCGCGATCTGGTGCATGAGCGGTCCGCCCTGCATGCCGGGGAAGACTGCGGAGTTGACCTTGCGGCGGTGCTCTTCCGTGCAGAAGACCATGCCGCCGCGGGGACCGCGCAGCGTCTTGTGCGTCGTGGTGGTGACGAAGTCGGCATGACCGAAGGGCGACGGATGTTCGCCGGTTGCGACGAGCCCCGCGATGTGCGCGATATCGGTGAGGAGCAGCGCCCCGACGCCCTTCGCGATCGCGCCGAAGCGCTCGAAGTCGATGACGCGCGGATAGGCCGACGCACCGGCGACGATGATCTTCGGGCGCACTTCGGCGGCGAGCCGCTCCACCTCGTCATAGTCGATGCGTTCGTCGTCGCGCGAGACGCCGTAGAAGCTCGGTGAGTAGAGCTTGCCCGAGGCGTTGTACGGGGAGCCGTGCGAGAGGTGGCCGCCCATCGCGAGATCCATCGACAGGATCTTATCACCCGGCTTGATGCACGCGAGGTAGACGCCGAGGTTTGCCTGCGTCCCGGAGTGCGGCTGGACGTTGACGTGGTAGTCGGTATCGAAGAGTGCCTGCGCGCGTCGCTCCGCGAGTTGCTCGACCTCGTCGGCCCACTGACAGCCGGAGTAGTAACGCTTGCCCGGGCGACCCTCGGCGTACTTGTCCGTGAAGACGGAACCCACCGCTTCGCGTACGGCGGCGCTGACCAAGTTCTCGGACGCGATCAGTTGCAGACCGTGGCGTTGGCGCTGGTCTTCGTGTGCGATCAGCTGCGCGACCTCGGAGTCTGCATCGGCCAGTCGAAGGGTGGCACGCGTTTGGGTTGTTGTTGTGGTCATCACGGCTCTCCGCAGATTGCAGGTGAGAGGATTGCGGGTGACAGGATTGCGTGCGATCGGGGTCTGCACGCGAGTTCAGCGCGCTTTCTCGCGTGCGATCCCAGACTGTACCGGCCCGTCCGCGCCGAGACGAACGAGGCGTCGGCGCGGATGAGCGATCAGGCAGGATACGCCGAAGCCAGGCTCGGGTGTGGGACCCAGATCACGCCGGTTTGGCGTAGTCCGCTCCAGATACCGCGTCGCGGTGCCAGTTCCGTCGACGTGGCGGTTCATTCGAAGGACGGTCACTCGCCGAATCGGACGCGGACATCGCTCGTGCCAGCAGCGACACCGTCTCGCGTGACGAGTGCGTTCTTCTCGTTCTCGGTGCCGCGCACGCTCACGGTGTGCGTCCCATGCGCGACCCCATGCAGAACGTACGCCCCGCGCGCGTCGGTCGTCGTGGTGATGAAGTTGCCCGCGCTGACACTCGCTCCGGCGACCGGCCGTCCGTCTGCGTCGGTGACGTCTCCCGAGATGGAGAAGCCGCGCTCGGCGTCAATGCGCACATCCGTCGCGCCTGCGTCAACTCCGCGGACCGCCGTGGCCACGACCTCCTGTCCGCCACCTGATGCGCCACTCACCGAGATCGCGTACTGGCCGTCCGAGAGTCCGGTGATGAAGAAGCGGCCGTCGTCGTCGGTGCGTCCTTCCGTGTACTCGTTGCCGGTGCCACCGGTCGCCCCGATCGTTGCGCCCGCAACGGGCTGGCCGTCGGGGAAGAGCACGCGTCCGGAGATCGACATCCACGCGGCGATCTCGAAGCGCGCGCCCGAGTCCTCGGGGACAGAGAGCGCTCGCGACTCAGGCAGGTAGCCCTCGGACCACGCGCGAAACACGTGTGCACCTTCGTCGAGACCATCGATGCGGAAGACTCCGTTACGGTCGGCGACGGCCGAGATCGGTGGTCCCCACGCGCCGGGGTAGTCAACGCCTGTCGGCGCGGTTCCCACCGGCACGCGCACCGCCGAGATGAACGCTCCGGCGACCGGAATGCCGTCGATGTTCACGACTTGCCCCGCAAACGTCTCGCCCTCTTCCAGTGACATCTCGAAGTAGTAAGTCCCCTGTCCGCCGACGATCCCGACGGCCAGCGACGATGCGCGGCGTCGACCGAGTGCGCCCGCTCGGACGAAGAAGCGACCCCCGGTGTAGAGCAGCGGATGGTCGAACGTGCCGTCGGCGGCAACCGGGAGTCGCGACGACTCAAGCCAGCTCCATTCGTCAGCGCCAGCCTTGTCCAACACACCGTTCCACGGGACGATCTGAATGTACGCGCCTTCGAGCGCAGCGCCGGTAGCAGAGATCAATCGACCTGTGACGCGCACACCGGGAGGCAAGCGCAGAACGACGTCGCCGATCGCGGCGCCTGCCGCCGGAACAGTCACTGCTGCGTGGCCCGCGCCGAAACCGGCGAGCGTCGCCACGACGGTGTGATCCCCTGGCTCGACGGGACCGAGCACGAACGACCCATCGTCGTCTGCATGCGTTGCGATGCCGCCAGCGCGAACTTCCACGAGCGCCCCGCCAGCCGCGGCTCCGTTCGCGGTCTCGACGCGACCGCTCAATGTGTTGCCCGGCTCCAAGCGGATGTTCACCGTGGCGTCGACGCCGGGCGCGAGTTCCACGACGAACTCAGCAGGCGCCGATCCGGCGGCGAGCGCGCCGTCGGGGTTCAGCGGCAGGCCCGGCATGACGTGGCCCCACTTGCGCGCGAGGAGAAAGAAGCGTTCGCCGGGTAGGCCAGGGAGCGTGTATCTCCCCTGTCGATCGGTTGTCGTGGTGAAGTACCAATTGTTGTTCGTCGCACCGACTTCCGCACCTTCGATCGGCCCGTCCGGCCCTGTCACCTGGCCCGCGATCACGCCGCCGCGTCGGAGCGGTGCGTCGAGTCTCACGGTGGCTCCGCTCGGCACGATGATCTGGCCTGTCGTGCCGAGCGCGGGTTGCACCGAGATGTACCCGCGGACATTGACCGAGACGTGATCGACGGTCCCCGGCATGGGGAGCCTCACGGAGTAGTTGCCAAGATCGTTCGTGCGCGCCTTGAAGCGCAGCGCGAAGCTGCCGATCACACGAATGGTTACGTCCACGATCGCGCCGCGGATGGGCGTGTTGTCGTCCGCCGCTGAGATGCGGCCGACGAGCCGTCCTCCGCGCACGAGCGTCAGGTCGACTTCCTTGACGCCTGGGAGCCGCACCGCTGCGAGCACGGCCAATCGACCGCGGGGCCATCCCGACCACAGAACGACGTCGGTCGCCGGGAGAGCGGCGAAGACGTAGCGACCCTCGCGATCGGTCACGGTGCGCTGCGCCAACGCCGCGGTGGTCGGATCACTGGCGAGTGTGCGTCGGATGGCGAGGACCGTGGCGCCGCGCACGGGGTTGCCTCGCAGGTCGAGGACGTGCCCCTCCAGGCGGTGTCCGCGCTCCAGGAAGAGCTGGAACGACTCCTCGTCGACGCCGGCCCGGACGGTCGCACTGATCAATCCGCGGCGTGCGTAACCCGCACGTTCTGCCGTGAACGTCCATGTCCCCGGCGGCAGCCCCTCGAACTGCCCCCAGCCATCTGGACCTGTCCGCGCGGCGGCGACCGGCGCGGGATCCCGGAGGGAGTCGAAGGGGGTGGCACCGGCACCGGTCGTGAATGCGCGGACGACCGCGTTGGCGAGCGGTCGGCCGTCGAATGCCAGCACCTCGACACCCACGCGCACACCGTCGGCGAGCCACAGCGTCCCAACGTCGAGGCGCTGCGC
This sequence comes from Planctomycetota bacterium, assembly GCA_024280885.1. GTDB lineage: Bacteria > Planctomycetota > JAJSAM01 > JAJSAM01 > JAJVHW01 > JAJRPF01. Next base: position 26,766 of record JAJRPF010000048.1, read on the forward strand.
CGGCGTCAGCCAGAGTCCCGGCCGCAGGACGGGGGCGTGATCGTCACCTTCGAACCGCAGCTCATCGGGGCCGCCGGGCGGCAACTTGGCGAACGAGAAGCCGCCATCCGCAGCCGTCGAGAGCTCGACGACCGTGTGATCGGGTCGCACGAGCACAACGGATTTGGCCGCCGCAGGCCAGCGCGTCACGAGGGTCCGCACGTCCCCCGAGATCGATCCGGGGCGCTTACGTCGCGTCGGACCGCGCACTCCACCGCGCTCGTGCCCGCGCGCCGGCTCGGCAGCGTCGACCCCCGCAGCGCTGTTGTCGCCGTCCGCTCCCCTGCCACCGAGACCGTCGCCGCCGACCACGAGCAGGACGGCCACGGCCATCAGACCGAGGATCAGGACCGGGAGCAGCAGAAGGGGCAGCTTGCGAGATGCCATGCGCGCAGAGCGAAGCGCGCAACCCAGCCCATCCCGGGGCACGCGTTCTCAGTGTAGAGGACGATTGAGAAGCCCCGACCGTCAGCAAGAAAGTGGGCTCCGCGACGTCCGGCGTGGCTGCGCCAGATACGCCCGGGTGCCGTCCAGACGATCGATCGTCGGCGGCGCGCAGGCATGCCCGCAGTGTCGGTCTCGGTCGAGCGAGATCGGCGCGCCGAGGGGGCCTCCGCGTACTCCTCGGCGGCTCGGATGCGCGCCCTTCGCTGTGTCTTCGAGTGGCGGCGCTCTGGATCAGGCGACGCGAGCGCAACAACTGGCGGCAGGCGTGCCCGCTCTCTGACGCATGCCGAGCGCCGCGGCGCAGTAGTCTCGTGCCTTGCTCCTGAGGGTTTTCTTCAATCTTCGCCAACAGTCCGGCGCGCGGCGGCAAGTTCACTGTGATGAGCATCGAGACCGACCCCGTTCACCTTGTCCACTCTGCCCGGCCTGTCCGGCCCGAGGACCTCCTGGCACATGCTGCGTGGATTCGGGGCGTCGCGTACGCACTCGTTCGCGATGCGGCGACTGCTGACGACCTCGTCCAGGAGACGTGGCTCGCGGCGCTTCGCCGTCCGCCCGAGAGCGGGCGACCCGTGCGACCCTGGTTGGCGGGAGTCGTGCGCAATCTCGTCCGTCAACGACGCCGTGGGGATGGGCGGCGGAAGCGACGTGAGGCGGAGGTCGCCGCTCGGCGTTCCGACGCTGGCGGCGCCCTCCCAACGCCCCTGGAACTCGCCGAACGACTCGAGATGCAGGAGCAATTGGCCGCTCACGTGAAGGCGCTCCCCGAGCCCTTCCGCGCGACCGTTCTGCTGCGCTACTTCGAGGGCGTCTCGGCGGCGGAGATCGCCCGGCGTGACCGCGTTCCTGCAGGAACAGTGCGCTGGCGTCTCAAGCGGGCGCTGGACCTCTTGCGAGAGCGGCTCGATGCGGAGCACGACGGCGATCGTCGTGCATGGGCCCTGGCCCTGCTTCCGATTGCGGTGGCATCCGACCAGAGCTTCGGCCACGGATCGGGAGTGGGCCTCGTAGCTGCCGCAGTGCAGGGAGTCGTGGCGATGGGTATTGGAGCGAAAGTTGTGATGGGGAGTGTGGCCGGTCTCGGCGCGCTGCTCCTGCTGGCCGTGTCGGTGAACGCCGTGATCCCGTTTGGAGACACGGAGTCCGAGCCGAGCGCTCCCGTCGAGGTGTCATTCCGCGCGGCGCCGGATGCCCCGGCCGAGCGGCGCCGCGTGGAGTCAATTGACGTCGCTGCCGAGACGCACTGGAGCCCGCCGTATGGCGTAACCGTCGACTCCGCGCCGGCGGCGGCACCGGCCGTGATCGAGGGGCGTGCGCTCGACGAGCACGGAACAGCGATCGCGGGCGTGCGTGTCCGAGGACAGATGGGCACCGAGACCTTCACAAGCGACGACGGTACGTTCGTTCTCTCGGTCGGAATCCCGGACTTCTCGCGATCTCTGTACGTGCGGCTGACCGCCGGTGGCCACGCGACGGTCGAGATCGACATCCCGGTGTTCTGCGGCGAGACGTCGTATGCGGGAGACGTCGAGATGGTCACCGCCGGCGCGATCGCGGGTCGCGTTGTCGGAGCTGATGGCAGGCCGATCGCGGGGGCCTGGATCGGCCTGGCGACGGCGTTTCAGGCCGGCGCTCCCTACACGCGTCGACGTCGGATGCGGCACGCGGCAATGCATCGGCGCGATACCGTGCGCACCGATGCATCGGGCGCCTTCACGCTCCGCGGGGTGCCGGCAGGGACGCAGCGTCTCTGTACGGGCGGCGACGAGTATCTCTCGACGCTGAGCGGTCTGATCGAGGTCCGCGCTGCGGTCGAGAGCTATGGAGTCGAGCTCGTGCTCGACAAGTTGCGCCGCGAGGACGTCATCAGCGGTCGCGTCGTTGCACCGGACGGATCGCCGTTGTCCGACGCCGAACTCCGCTACGAGTATGACGTGGGCTGGAGCGGAAGCGGGAACGGCACGATGAGCGTCGCGCGTGACGGCACCTTCCGGCTGATCCTGACGCATGACGCGCCACATTCGTTCATGGCGACGGATCGCGAGGGTCGCTGGGGCGGCGTCAGTATTCCCGACGTGGCTCCGGGCACGCGCGATCTTGAGTTGCGTCTCCCCGAGAACCGCTACTTCGATGTCGTTGTGGTGGACCGCGCGGGACGGCTGGTCGCGGCGTATCAGGTGGCGACGAACGATCGCGCGCGGGGCGTGCTCTTTGACCGGTTGGTCGCGCAGGATCCCAAGGGGCACACCCGCGTGCGCGTCCCCGCACAGGACTTCCACATCGAGATCGAGGCCGCGGGATTCGACACGGGGCGCGCGGGCCCGTTCAGCCCGGGCGCTGTCCCCGAGACGGTTCAGGTCACGCTCACCGCTCTGCCCGGTGTTCGGGGCACGGTGACGACCACCGGAGGCCCGCTCGCGGGAGCAACCGTCGGTGCCTACGCGGTCGCCGACGGCCCCATCTACTTTCTCAACGGGTTCATGACGTCACGCCAGCCGAGTCCCGAAGCAGAGGTCTTGACGGAGGCCGACGGCACGTATGCGCTCACCGTCCGCGAATCAGGGACGTACTTGGTTCGCGTCGAGAGCCCCGGGCTCGCCCCCTTCGAGAGCCCGCCGTTCGAGTACGACCCCACGGTCGGACGCAACGCCGTGGATGCGGCGCTCTCGGCGGGCGGCGCGATCCTGGGCGTGGTCACCGATGACGCCGGACGGGCCCTCGCCGGGACGGTCGTGGGCGCGAGTCGCGGCGATAGCCATGCCGTCTCGCAGCGCGTCGGTCCGGACGGACGGTTCCATTTCGAACACCTGACGCCCGGGAGGTGGGAAGTGCGGCGGATCGAAAAGGACCTCGTCATCGGCACCAGTATGTTCACGACTTCCAGTGGAGCGTTCAAGGTGGACTGGACGTGCGACGTCCGCGACGGCGAGACGACCCTCTTCGATCTCGGGCCGCCGCGCGCGACCAACGTGGTCTTGAAAGCGCGTATCCGCGTCGATGGCGCCGGCGCGGCCGGCTGGTCTCTGACGACGCTATCTCAGGTTTCCTCGAAGCTGCGCCTCGGGCTTGCGAACGCCCTCATCGGCTACGAGGGTGATGTCGAGGTCGCAACTCTCCACGCCAGCGACTATCGCGTGATGGTGCGCTCCCCGCGCAGTCGTCTGGTCTTCTTCCGGGACGTCTCGTTACAGAGCGGAGAGAACGCCATCGGACTCGATCTCAACCTCGGAAGCGCGTCCATCTCCGGACTCTCGCCGGGCATCGCCGACGAGCCGCGCCTCGACCTCGCGTACGTCTGGTTCGGCGACGATGGCTGGTTCGTATTCGCCCCGCTCATACCGGACGAGAACGGCGTCGCGGAACTGCCCGAGGTCCCCGCTGGCGTCGCGCACATCCGGCGCTTCGATCCCGTGGCGGCGGACTCCGATCCGGCGGAGTGGCCGATCGTGAAGGCGTTGACGGTTCCGGCGGGCGGCAGTGTCGAACTCTCGCTTGAGACGGATCTCTCGACGGATACTGAGTAGGCGCACCTCTACTTTGGCACACGGGGCCGCGTGGCGCGTCTGATGAGGCGGGACACGGGAGAGGAGCCGCGACCGGCTTCGCCCGCCACTCAGCAACAATCGCGTTCGCTTCGATCACCGACTTCGAGCGGGGCGCACGGATCGAGGAGAGATCAAGATGAACGGGAAAGAGCTCCTGCTCGTACTCGCCGGAACTGCGACGGCCGCTGCGGCCGGCGGTATCGGAGCCGCAGCGTTCGTGACCGAGAAGCCTGCGAACGGTGGCGCCGATGCCGCGGTTCTCGAGCAACTCGAGAAGCTCGGAGCGTCGCTCGACGGCACGAACGAGATCATGACGGCGAGTCGCGACGAGATCGCCGGGCTGAAGAATCGCATCAATGCGGTCGAGTCGGGATTGCGTGGTGGGCGTGCGGCACGCGGGAAGTCCACGGGGCGGCCTCGCGTCGACCGATCACGCGGTGACAGCTCGAGCCACGCCGCCAATTCGCCGATGTGGGAGACCGGCACCGGCGAGGAAGTCCGTCTCTTCACAGGGAGCGAGGGGCTTGCCGAGGGCGCGCAAATCCACCTGCGCGAGGCCCTCGGCAAGCTTGCTGTCCGTCTGGGCGATCTCGGTGGTGACGAAGGGGCGATCCTCGGGACGATGATCGGCGAGGACGGCGAGCCGCTCTCGGGTCTGCTCCAGGCGAGCGGCCAGCTGCGCGGACTCTTCAATTCGTCCGCCCTGCGTCGCCTGCCCGAGGCCGAGCGCTGGGAGAAAGCCCGCGACGAGATCGGGCTCTCGAACATCCAGGAAGATGAGATCAAATCCGCCCTCGCCGAGCGCGACAAGGCGATCGAGGAGTCGATGGAGATCAAGCGCGACGAGAGCGACGGCAATACACGCATCTCGGTCCGGAGCATGGACTTCGAGAAGACACGCGCTGCGAACCAGGCGTACCGTCGCCGGGTGGACAACACCCTGAACGACGACCAGCGCAAGAGCTGGAGTGAGAAGGGCTACGACAACGCGTTCGGGAAGGGCTCCATGGGGGCCGCGACCGTGTTCGCCATCGGCACGTCGATCTCGACTTCCTCCGGCACGTCGCCTGACGCCCAGTAGCGCCCGCCCGGGCGGGCTGCCGACGCAGTAGCGCTCAAGCGGAGCCCGTCGCGATGTCGATCCTCGGGTGTGGCGTCGTGTCTTGGCGGCACGGATTCTCGGATTCTCAACTGAGTAGCCCGACCGCCCCTGAAGCCCTGGTCGATCTCGCGCGCGCCCCCGCGTGGGAGGACTCCCTCGTCGATACACCGCAGAGTGCGATCGAGGGCCGTCTCTGCGAGGCGGACGCTCTCCGCGATGGCAGCGACACGGATCGAGGTCTCGCGCTCGCGGCGTATCGGATCCTCCACGAGTCGTTGCGTCCCGAACGGTCAACCGACTGTGACCGTGTCGAGTGGGTCCTCGACACCCTCACTCGTTGCGATGATCGCTTCGGTCCTCTCTTGCGTCGAGCAGGGCAATGCGCCGCACGGACAGTGGTTCGCCTTCGGTCGAACGTTGCCCTCGGCGCGTTCCTCGAGGGCGCGGGCGAGTTCGCGGAGGCCGAGACGCTCTTCCTCGGCGTGCTGAAGGAAGCGCGCGGTGAGGGCTCGGTCCCGGAGCGTGGCGCTTGCTTGAACCTCTGTCGCCTCTACGGTCAGCAGCGGCGTGTGTTCGAGAGTTTCGTCATCGCGCGGCACGCCGTGACCCTCTTCCGCGACGCCGCCGATCCAACCCGCGAACTCTACTCGCTCATCGAGGTCATCCGTTGTCTGGCGGACATGCGTGAGTGGGACGCATTCGACGCGGTCCTCGTCAGGATCGACGCTCTGATCGCCGATCCCTCGGTGCCGGCGCGGACCGCTACGTTGCCTGGCCTCTTCCTCGCGCGACTCCGATCCGCGGTGGAGCGCGACACGCCGCACATCGCGTTGAAGATGCTGGACGAGATGCCGCCGGCGAGTACGGGGCAGCGCTTCTCGGTCGACCGTCCGGCCGGGAGGCAATCTCTGCGAGGGGCCGTTCTCACCGAATTGGGACGCCTCCACGAGGCGGCTGATCTGCTCGCGCGGACGCGCTCTCTGGTCGAGCCGTACTCGTCGAGTTGGTACACACTCCTCGATCGTCAAGCCACATGCGCCGCGCTTCGCGGGGATGACGCATGCTTGCGTGACGTCGGAGCCGACGCGTTACTCCTCTCGAACGACGAGTTGATCCAGCGTCTCGGGTCCGGTCGCGGCCTTCGGATCGGGATCTCACTGGAGAAGGCGCTGCGATCGCGCGGCTTCGACGCCGTGGCATGCCGGGCGCTGGACCTCGCGGCGGCGTGTGCGATCGCGCGCATTCGCGAGATCGACCGTGTCGTGCGCGACTTGCCCGAGCTCTCTCTCGTGACCGTCGACGATCGCGCCTTGCTGACACGCGTTCGCAGGCGTTTCATCGACGAACACAGAGAACTCCTGTGCGCTCTTGAGCAGACGTTCGAGCGTGCCGAGGCGGCCAGCGAGCCGTGGCTCGAGACGTTGCGTTCCGGAGCGCATGCCGTTGTGTGTGCCTGGTGCGCCCGCTTGCGTTCGGCTGACGGTCATTGGATGCCCGTCGGGCACTATGTCCCGCGCGAGGGCCCGCTTCCGCTCACCCACGGCATCTGCGAGCCCTGTCTGGAGCAACTCTACGACCGCGCGTGACGCTGCCCTGTGCTCCATGGCGCGGCCCCCACGAGCCGGGCTTCACGAGTCGATCGAGCGCGACCTCGGCTCAGCCGGTGCCGTCGCCGATCCAGTCGAAGTCGAAGTCGTCATCGTCATCGTATTCATCGTCGTCGGTCGCCGCGTCATCCGGACTGCCACCGCCCGGCTCCAATTGGGACTCGCTGATCAAGAGGCCCTGCACATCTCCGAGAACGTGCAGCCGCATCATCGCGCCTGAACGCTCTCCGGGTTCGGACAGGATCGAGATGTCTTCCATGTCCTCTGCGTCGAACCCGTGCGTGGCGCCGAGGACCGACCGGACGGTCTGGATCGCGCTGATCCACGCATTGCAATGGTCAGCCGGGATGTTCAGTTGACCGCCGGTCGGGAGCTTGCGCGTGCGCCGCAGGAGCTTCAGGTCTGCGACGACAATGTCGCGCGCCGCGGCGATCAGGTGGAAGAGGTCGGGGTGCATCATCCGCTCCCACTCCGCGTTGGCCTCGTCGTCGTCGGCCGTCGGGTGCGGGTAGAGGCGGCTCTGCGCCTCGGGACGATCGTCGGCGTCCATCAGTGACGGGATCTCGAGCAGAAAGGCCGAGAACTCGGGCGGCAGGCACATCATCGAGAGCGTCCCGTCGGGGCGCCGGGCCATGATGGGCTGCATCAGTCCTCCACCTGCTCGAGTGTGGCGCGCAACTGTGCGGCGTGGAGCTTGAAGACGTAGAGCTCCGCCTGCTCGCGCGCGCCCGTCCAGACGACAGACCGGCCTTGTGTGTGGACCTCCATCATCAGGCGTTGTGCCTTTGCCGTGGCGTATCCGAAGACCTTCTGCAGCGTCATCGTGACGAACGGCATGAGGGTGATCGGATCGTCATGGACGATCACTTTCCAGGGACTCGCGAGGGATGTGCGGGTCTCGGCCTCCTCGATGACCCCAGGCTCGGCCGTTGCCGACGCTCCGCTTCGCGCAGGCTTCCAGTTGCGTGTATCACTCACGATCTCATCATACCGCGGGCGTCGAAGATCTGCCCGGAGCCCCGAGGCGTCTGACGTTCTCCAGGACTTCCGGGCAGAATGCGCGCATGACCAGAACCACCACGTCTCTCGTGACAACGCTCGCACTGACCCTCTCGCTCGGACTCGCGCTCACGGCGTGTAGCGGCGACGGCGGCTCGCAGGCCTCCGGCGACGCCGGGTCATCCGCCGCCTCGATGCCCGCCCAGGCTCGCGCACAGACTCCCGATGTGGGCGGAAGATTCGTCATCCCGTCGGGCCGCCGCGGCGTGGCGCCGATCAAGGTGACGGTCGTCGCCAAGGGCACAGGCACCGAAGCGCGCTCCGGCGACACCGTGGCGATGCACTACATCGGCACGTTCATGGACGGGAAGGTCTTCGACAGTTCGCGCAAGACGGGCCAGGCATTCGAGTTCCGACTCGGCACCGGCGGGGTGATTGCCGGCTGGGACCTCGTGGTCGAGCGCATGCACATCGGCGACCGCTGGACGGTTGTGATCCCGTCGGACCTGGCGTACGGAGAAAACGGTCATCCGGCGGGAATCCCCGGCGGCGCCGACCTCAACTTCGACATGGAGCTACTCCGGGTTCGTTGAGACGCTCGCTTCGCGCGGGTCTCAACGAAGTGTTGCGTTTGTGCCGACTCCGTCGGCACGCTCGCTTCGCTCGCATGTTCGGCTCCCGTCGCGGCTCCGGCTGCTCAACTGGGGCCACGGTTGGAGTTCGCTGCCGCGTATCGGAGAGTGACCTCGACGCGTGAGGGCGCTCGTCGCGAGGGTTGGTTTCGCAGGCGGAATCCACTCCCTACGTCTCACTCCCGTGATCCGGCGTTCTCGTGGCGTGCGGTTCTGTCTGCAGGTCCCGCATTCTGTCCATCTCCGACGTCGATCCACGTGGCGGGTGGACGGCCGGAAATCGCGTGCCTGGCTCAATTTTCTCGGTGCGGCGACGAGTCCCGCCCTCGTCCATTCGGGCCGGCGCGCCGAAAAATCTGAGCCTGGCACGGTATTTCCGGGCGCCGAGATCGGTGGCTCGAGCGCCCGCGTTTGCCGGTGCCTCGTGGCACAGGGCTCACTTGATGGCCTGAATCTCGGGGATCACTTGGCCTCTTTGGCGCGGCGGCGCAGCTCCATTTCGAAGCTCTCCCGCATTTCGGCCATCTTGCGCGCCATCGAATCCATCTCGGTGCGGAGCTCAGCGTTCTCTCGCCGCGTGCGGTCGAGTTGGCGGCGGATCTCCTCGGCTTCGGCTCGCATGGCGCCCGTGTCTGGGGGTGGGCGTCGTTGTTCGCCGCCCATGCTCGGTCCACCCGGTCCGCCGCGCATGCCTGGACCGCCCGGTCCGCGACCTCCGCCGGGACCGCGTTGCATTCCTGATCGGCCCTGCGTCCCTGGTCCACGTGGTCCGCCGGTGCGTGGGCCCATCGGGCCGGCCGGCCGGCCTCGTCCGGGGGGCGGGCCCATGTGTTCGCGTCGCCGGCGTTCCATCTCGCCCATTGCGCGTTGGCGACGGTTTTCTGGGAAGCCGTGGCGTTCCAGCATCGTGCGAAGTTCGGTCACGGTTCGCTCGAGTCGTGCGACGCGATCTTCGACGCCGTGTTCGCCGCCACGCGGCGGTCCTCTGCGGGCACCGCCGAATGGGGAGCCAGGTCCGCCGCGCATACCCGGTCCAGCGGGCCCTCCGGGGCCGCGCCCCATGTGCGGCCCGCGACCTCCGGGGCCACCCGGGAAGAACTCGCCCTGAGCGGCGGGAAGCGGCGCGCCTACGGCGGAGTTATCCAACTGCGCCTGCAGTTCGGCGACTCGACGCCGCGCGTCGGCGAGCTTCATCTGGGCCTGCTGGATCGCGGGCATGTAGCCGCGCATCTCGGTGCGCGACCGCTGCAGCTTCACGTCGATCTCAGCCCGCATCCGCTCGATTTTCTGGAGCTTCTCGAGGAGGGCCGTGACGTCTGAGTGCTCATCTCCGAGACCCTTGCGCCTTGCCGCGTCGAGTTTCTCCTGGAGCTTCGCGCTCTCGTCCGTGAGGGCTGCCTGCTTCTTGTTCATTTGCCGGTGGAGGCTCTGGAGGGCCGCCTTGCGCAGCTGTATCTCGTTCCTCCTGGCATCGACCTCGACTTCCCTGAGTCGCATGGCGACGTGGGACCGGGCCAGTGCGGCGCGGAGTTCCTGGATAGCGCGCTCCCGCAGTCCGGCGTCGCGACCTCCACTCTCGCTTGGCTCCCGGCTTTCGACCGGTTCCGGGGCGTCAGCACGCTCTTGGGCCTGCGCCGTTGAACAACCGACGGTGAGTAGTCCGGCCAGAAGGACCGGGAGAATGGATCGTTCGAACATGGCCTGCACCTCCTCGTACTCTCGATCACGCTGATCACGTATTCGATCGCCGAATTGTACGAGTCACGGAGAGGCGACGTGTGAGCCCGATGTGAGATCGCGGGCGACGCGCTACTCGCTCACGAAGCGATAGCCGACACCGTGATCCGTCGTGATCCAGACCGGCTTCGTGGGGTCCACTTCGACCTTGCGCCGGATGTTCTTGACGTGGAAGTCGATCGTGCGATCGGTGACCGCGGCGTACGGCCCCCAGACGGCGCGCAGGATGTGGTCGCGAGAGGCGACGCGTCCGCGACGTTCGAGCAGGCAGCGCAGGATCCCGCACTCAAGGGCCGACAGTTTGGCCTCGTCGCCAGCGCGCGTGACGGTGTGGCCGTCGAGGTCGATCCGTACGTCGCCCGCGTCGATGACGTCGGGCAGCTGCGTCTCGGAACCGTCGGCCGGAGTCCGCATGGCGCGGCGCAGGATGGCGCGGATGCGCGCGACCAACTCGTCGGTCGAGAAGGGCTTGGTCAGGTAGTCGTCGGCGCCCGCCTGGAGATGCCCCACGCGATCGGCTTCGCCGGTGCGTGCTGTCAGGCAGAGGACCGGCACGTCGTTGCCGGAGCCGCGGAGGGAGCGCAGGATGCTCGTGCCGTCGAGACCCGGGAGCATGAGATCGAGGACGACCAGATCCACATCTGTGGCGCGGGCCATGGCGAGTCCGCGCATGCCGTCGGACTCGTGCGTCACGCGGAAGCCCTCGCGGCGCAGGCGGTCGGTCATCGGTAGCGCGATGCCGGGTTCGTCCTCGACCACCACGATGTGCAGGCCGTCGATCATGAGCTTCCTTCCGTCGGCAGAATGAACGTGAAGCGCGCGCCGCCGTCCGTCGGGCTTTCTGCCGTGACCGACCCGCCGTGGGCCTCCGCGACTTCGCGCACGAGCGCCAGCCCGAGGCCGACGCCCTTCACCTCGTGCGTTGCGGAGGGCACGCGGTGGAAGCGCTCGAAGATGCGTTCGAGATGGTCGCTCGGGATGCCCTTGCCGTGGTCTCGAACGGTGAGCGTCGCGTACCCCTCGCGCGTGGTCAATCGCACGTCGATGGGCTCATCGGCCGCACCGTGTTTGACGGCGTTATCGACGAGGTTGCGAACCGCGCGTCGCACGGCCGAGTGATCGATGCTCACGGGGACCGCGTCGCCCGGCATGGTCACGGTCATCCGGTCCGTGTCGATGCGCGCCGCTTCGAACGCGTCACGGACGACGTCGCGCAGGTCAGCCGCTTCGCGCTTTGCAACCAGACGCCCGCCCTCGAGGCGCGCGAGATCCAGCGTTTCCTCGACGAGATCTGCGAGGCGGCGCGCCTCGCGAAGCAGGTGCTCGTGGTACGTCGCGTGACGCTCGGGATCGACGTGGCCGCGCTCCAGTTCCTCCGAGAGGGCGAGCATCGCGGCGGTGGGGGTGCGGACCTCGTGCGCGACGTGATCGAGAAATGTGCGGCGCTCCTCGGCGAGTCGCGCGTGGTGCGCGGCTGCGCGGGTCATTGCCATTGCGCCGAGTCCGAGCATGAGTGTCGCGAGCGCCAGCGCCCCGCCGAGCAGCCACGCGTTCCGCGGCATGCCGGTGGGTACGGCCACGCGAGCCTCGACGCGCCAACCCGCGACGAGGCCGGTGAGTGGGACGTCTTCGAGCAGCGCGCCATCCGGCGCTCCTTGTGTGCCGAGTGCGACGCTTCCGTTCGGCGCACGCACGATCACCTGGACATCCGGATTGGAGAGTGCCGCGTCGGTGACGCGCGTTCGAACGGTCTCGCCGATGATCGTACCGCCGACGAACGCCTCTTCGACCGTGCCCCGCACATCGACGCGCACCCGCCGTTGGAGACCGAGCATCCCGCCCGTCGTCGGACGCCAGAAAACGTCCTGGTCCTGGCTCGGATCCCGCGGCGCGCTGCTCATCTCGCGGATGACATCGTCTGTGGCCTCCATTCGGTCGAACGTTGCGCCCGTGTACGCATTGGTCCACGACTGGCGGAACTGTGCGAGAAGCGCTCCGCGGCGGCCGTCCGAGAGCCCCCACGGATCCGCCGAGATGATCTGCTGCGCTTTCGCCCACCAACTCGTGATGCGGGAGTCCACGTCGCCCGGGGGGGTGTTCTTGGCGAACCTGAGCTCCGGGACGATCAGCGCGAGATCACACGCCGCGAGCCACGGGCGCTCCGGGCGCAGGCGAGAGCCCTCGGGGACCGCGATCTCGGGCGGCAGGGCGAAGAGTTTCTCCATCTGCTCCCTCGCTGCTGCGTGATTGCCCGCGCTCAATTCCGCATGAACGCACGCAATCCGCAGCACTCCCTCGACCCACTGGGTCTCGACTGCGGCGGCCGCGCCTGCCAGGAGTGAAGCGCGCGCCACATCGTTCAGATCGCCCGCGGCCTCGATCGGACGCAATACTTCTTCTGCGAGGGCGGCGTCACGACGTGCCACCGCGTCGTCCACCGTGCGCAATGGGTGGCCCTCGCGCAGCCAGCCGGAGAGAATGCGCCGACCGTCGATCGTCGCGATCCAGGCCGCATAGAGGTGACGCGTGGCCTCGTCGGCTGCTTCGACGTCGATCCTCGCACCCGTCGCGGGTAGCGGTGCAACGTACTCCTCGACGAGCGTCTCGAACGCGCGCGCGACCTGCGTGGCCGCGCCCCGAGCCCGCTCGCGAGCGTCTTCGCGCGCCCGATCCGCCTCGGCCGTCACCGCGCGCACACCCACCAGCACGAGTAGAACGCCGGGCACGAGTACCCACCAAGGCGACGGCATACGCGGCGTGGCTCGGTCCATATTCCTCATCCTGCCGTAACAGAGTGCGAGGCGACATTGAGGAACTTGTGAGACCGCGCTCGGTTAGGGCTCGCGCAGGAATAAGTTCGTGGGACCGAGGACGAGCGAGGCGGCGTAAGGCAAGGCGCATCGACGACGCGACTCATTGCGGAGCCGAGTCGGGGAGGAGAGGCAACGCAGCGTTACGCCGCCGCAGCCGCCCGAATCCCCGAAGTTATTCCTGCGCGGGCCCTTAGGCCCCAACGGCCGAGAACGACTCAACAGGGGATCGCAACGGGCGACTCGGAAGATCCGGGTCGCCCACCCCTACGTTCCCCGCTCACCTACCGCGCATCTCAGCGACCCTCGACCACCACGTCGATCTCCGGGAGCGCGCGGATGAACTGACGCCCGTAGCGCTTGCTCACCACGCGCTGATCCAGCACGACAACCGTTCCTCGATCCCGTTTCGATCGGATCAGGCGCCCGAAGCCCTGCTTGAACCTCAGGATCGCGCGTGGCAGCGAGTAGTCGCCGAAGGGGTTGCCGCCGCGCGCCTCGATCGACTGCGTGCGCGCCTCCTGGACGGGGTGCGTCGGCACGGCAAAGGGCAGCCGCGCGATGATGACCATCGTCAGCGCTTCGCCCGGTACGTCCACGCCCTGCCAGAACGAGTCGGTGCCGAAGAGCACGCCACCACTGGCTGCCTTGAACTGCTCGAGCATCGCCGCGCGTGGCAGGCCGTCGCCCTGCTTGAAGACGAGATGGCCTTCGTTGCGGAGCGCGGAAGCGCAGGCCTCGTGGCAGCGGTCCATCGATCCGTACGACGTGAAGAGGACGAAGACGCCGCCGCTCGACTCGCGCACATGGTGGAGTACCGCGTTGGGGAGCGCGTCTTCGTAGGCATCGCCGGCGCTCGGCTCGGGCACGCGCGTGTCGACGATGAGCTTCGCCTGCGTGCGATAGTCGAAAGGCGAGCCACACAGGAGCGTCGCGGTCGGTTCGATCCCCACGCGCTCGGCCAGGTGCCGGAAGCCGTCTTTGCCGCCCGCCGAGAGCGTGGCGCTCGTGAGGGTCACGCTCTTGAGCGGTCCCCAGAGATGCTCCCCCAGTTCGGGGCCAACGTGAATGGGCGCACTCCGGAGCGAGACGTTGCCGCCCTTCTCTTCCTCGGCCCAGTAGACGTGGCCTTCGCGTGTCATGCCGATCAGCGCGAAGAGCTCGTCGGAGAGCCCCGACGCGCGGGCGGCGCGCGCTTTCAGTTCCTGGTGCTTCTCCGGCGCCTCCTGCCGATCGGCGAGGCGCGCGATCGAGGCCCCGAGTTCGTCGAGTGCGTCGGCCAATGTGCGCGTGAAAAGCTCCGGCTCGTGAATGCGCCCGTTGCGGGGGCGGCCCGCGCGCACCCACGCCGCCACCTCCATGAAGAAGCCGGTCGTCGCGTCGCGCGTGAGTCGCACGTACTCCCGCGCTTCGTCCGCGCCCTCGACGGTGTGGAGCACGCCGCGCCCCTGCTTCGACGCGAGCTGTCGCAGAAGATGCAGGACCATCCCGCGACTGACGCGCAGCCCGAGGTAATCGCCCGCAACGTCCTCGACGCCGTGCGCCTCGTCGAGGACCAGATGCTCGAAGTCCGGAAGCAGGCCCCAGCCCGCGCGTCGCAGTGACATATCCGCGAAGAGGAAGTGGTGGTTTGCCACGACGATGTTGGCGTTGGCGAGACGGCGTCGCCCGGCCTGATAGTGGCACCGATCGAAGAACTCGCAGCGCTTCCCGAGACAGTTCCCTGCCTCGGCGTTGACCCTGTTCCAGACGTCGCGGTCGGGCACGAAGGGGAGATCCTGGAGCGTGCCGTCGTCCGTGGTCTTCGCCCAGTCCACGATCTTCTGCAGTTGGTCGTCAGCGCCCTGCCCGTCGAAGAGCTCTTTGCCTCCGCGCACCGCCATCCCCAGGCGACGCTGGCAGAGGAAGTTCCCGCGGCCCTTGGCGAGCACCACGCTGAACTCAGCTGGGAGAATCCCGGAGAGGAAGGGGACGTCCTTCCCCAGCAACTGCTCCTGGAGAGCGATGGTGTGGGTCGCGATGACGACGCGCTCGCCCCTGTCGGCCGCCGCGGCGATCGCGGGCACGAGGTAGGCGAAGCTCTTGCCGACCCCCGTGCCGGCCTCGGCTATGAGCCTGCCGCCCTTCTGCATGACAGCGTCGACGGCGCTGGCGAGCTCGGTCTGCTCAGGACGTTCCTCGTAATGCTCCAGCCGCGAAGCGACCAGTCCGGTGGGGCCGAGGATGGCGAGAACGTCCATGGAGCCCCGGATACTACCCGTGCCCGGTGTCGTTCCGTGTCGTTCCAGCGGTCTCGCGGGGCGGGTTCCAGGCGGAGACGATCAATCGCGTTCTCCGATTCGTTGGACGACGACGAACACAGACCGCTAGCATCCTGCGTTCGCCCCTGAGGGAGGATTTCATGCGTAGCTCGACCATCCTGGCCGTCCTTGCCGCCGCAGTGCTCATCGCACCGGCATGCACCAGCACCTCCACCAGCCGTACGCGGTGGGGGAACATCGGCGACGGTGCGCTGATGGATCGCAACTTGCGCTCGTATCACGCCGTGAACTCGGCCTTCCAGGGGAAGGTCGGCTACATGAAGGTCTTCGACGTGACCGAGGCTGGCGGCCCTGCCTACCAGTGGAAGTACGTGTACGACCTCGAGTACACCGAGCTCGGTTTCATCGACCAATTCGGTCGCGCGTACCAGTACCACGTCCTCTCGACCGCCGGTCAGCAGGCTCAGAAGACGCCGCTGAAGGTCACCGAGATGCCCGCCGACTCGGTCGAGCGCAACACGATGCGCATGCTCGGGATCAACCCCGCGACCGACGACGTGACGTTCCCGCAGCTCGCGTCCGACTCGTAGATCGGACCCGCCGCACGGTCAATCCGGCCCGACCAAGTCCGTCCGCGGGCGTGGAGTGGCCGAGTGGCCGTGTCAGACCCGACCGGCGCTGCTACTCGCCTTCGTCGGCGGGAGCTTCGGTCGTCGTCTCGGCGTCGTCGCCCTCTTCGGTCGGCTCGAACGCGATCCGCTCGCAGTCGCCCCAGAGGTTCTCGAGGTCGTAGAACTCGCGCGCCTGCGGGCTGAAGACGTGTAGGACGACGGGGCCGAAGTCGAGCACGACCCAGTTGTCGTCCTTCATCGGCGTTCCAGCCAGTCGGTGGATGCCGACCTGCTTCAGTTCCTTCGCCACGGTCTCGGAGATCGAGGCCAGATGGCGCCGATTACGGCCTGACGTGATGACGAAGTAATCCGTCACCTGCAGGGCCTCTTCGACGTCGAGCAGGATCGTGCGCCGGGCCTTCTTGTCCGTCGCGATCTCGGCGATGCGGCGGGCCAATTCCAGGCTGCTCCAGCGCTCGTCGTCGGTCGACTTCGCGGTTGCCTCGGTGGTCTGCTTCTCTTCGGTCGCCATCATTCGTACTCGCTATCCGGGCTCGCTAGTCGGGCTCGTTATCCAGGCTCGGTATCCAGGTCTGTGTCGCTGCCGCTGCGTTAGACGAAGAGCGGCAGGAAGATCAGCGCCACAACGCTCATCAGCTTGATGAGGATGTTGATGCTGGGGCCCGACGTGTCCTTGAACGGGTCGCCGACCGTGTCGCCGGTGACTGCGGCCTTGTGAGCATCGCTGCCCTTGCCGCCGTGTGCGCCGCCCTCGATGTACTTCTTCGCGTTGTCCCACGCGCCGCCCGAGTTCGACTGGAAGATCGCCATCATGACGCCCGCGGCAACCGAGCCGGCGAGCAGGCCGCCGAGGGCCTCCGGGCCGAGGACGTAGCCCGTAATGATCGGAGCGGCGATGGCGAGCAGGCCCGGCAACACCATCTCCTGGAGCGCGCCCTTCGTGGCGATGGCCACGCACCGCTCGTAGTCCGGGTCGGTCGTGCCTTCCATGATCCCCTTGGTCTCACGGAACTGGCGGCGGACCTCTTCGACCATCGCGCCAGCGGCCTTACCGACCGCGGTCATCGCGAACGACGAGAAGAGGAAGGGCAGCATCGCTCCGAGCAGGAGGCCCATCGTGACCTGCACGTTGCCGATATCCATCTGGAAGTCGGGGATCGCGACCTCGGCCTGCTGCTTGAACGTCGTGAAGAGCGCCAGGGCGGTCAGCGCCGCCGAACCGATCGCGAAGCCCTTGCCGATGGCAGCCGTCGTGTTGCCGGCGGCATCGAGGGCATCCGTCTTCTCACGCACCGCGCTGGGTAGACCCGCCATCTCGGCGATGCCGCCCGCGTTGTCGGCGACCGGACCGTAGGCGTCCACGGCCAGCGAGATGCCGAGCGTCGAGAGCATGCCGACCGCCGCGATCGCGAGACCGTAGATCCCGGCAGTATGGAACGAGACCCCGATGCAGGCGACGATGAGGAGCGTCGGCAGGAAGGTCGACTGCATGCCGACCGCCAGGCCGTGGATGATGTTGGTCGCCGCGCCCGTCTCGGACTGCTGGGCGATCGCCCGCGCGTGCGGCTTCTGCTCGGACGTGTAGTACTCGGTGATGCGGCCGACGGCGACACCCATGACGAGACCCGAAAGGATGGCCCACAGCACGCCGCCCGGCCCGTCGAACGCGCCGGCATCTGCTCCGCCGCTCAGGGCCACGGTGACTTCTCTGTCGAAGAGGCCGAGCGAGAACGTGAGCGCCGCCGCACCTGCGGCGAAGAGCACCGACGCAACCGTCAGGCCCCGGAAGAGCGCGCCGATCACCTTGCGTTCGTCGTCGGTCTTCACCGTGAAGAAGCCCAGCATCGATGAGATGATCCCGATCGCGCACAGCGCGAGGGGGAAGACGAGCAGTGTCTGGGGACCGAGCTTCAGCCCTTCGAGGGCCGTCTTCGCCGCCTCTGTCTCGACCGTCTCGATCGTGACGTAGCCGAGGGCCATCGTCGCGAGTGTCGCGCCCACGTAGCTCTCGAAGAGATCCGCACCCATGCCCGCGACGTCGCCCACGTTGTCGCCGACGTTATCCGCGATCACGGCCGGGTTGCGGGGGTCGTCCTCGGGGATACCCGCCTCGACCTTGCCGACCAGGTCGGCGCCGACATCGGCGGCCTTCGTGAAGATGCCGCCGCCCACGCGAGCGAAGAGTGCGATTGACGAGGCCCCGAGCGAGAAGCCGAAGATGAGGTTCGGGTCGGTTCCGGCGCCCTGCCAGAGGTAGAGCGAGCAGATGCCGATCATGCCGAAGCCGACGACCATGAAGCCCATGACGGCGCCCGATGAGAAGGCCACGCGCAGCGCGGCGCTGACGCCGGAAGTGGCTGCTGCCTGGGTCGTGCGCACGTTGGCGATGGTCGCCGTGCGCATGCCGAGGAAACCAGCCAGGCCGGACGTGATGCAGCCCACGATGAAGCAGATCGAGGTGATCACGCCCTCGTTGACGTCCGGCGTCGTGTCCTTGTCGAGGAACACGGCCAGCACGATCGCCATCACGACCGCGAAGCCAGCGAGGATCGTGTACTGCGTCTTGAGGAACGCCATCGCGCCCTGCTGGATCGCGTTGGCGATCTTCTGCATCTTCTCGTTGCCGGCATCCATGCCCGCGATCTTCATCTGCAGGAATGCACTGAAGGCCAGGGCCACCACACCGACGCCGAGGACGCCGAATATCCACTCGTTCATGTCTTGCTCCAGCATTTCGGTGAGCGCATCGACCAGTGGGTCCATCTACTTCTCACCTTCCATGGGGGGATTCCGCGGAACCTAGCGTCTGCGCGGGGTCCGGGTGCGGAATTCCCCGGCGCTCTGGGCTCTCGGGGCGCCCCGGGACCCAATGGACGCGGACGAGCGGTCGGCGACCGTGGATCATCGTGGCGTCTCTGGCCGCGGGAGACCAGGCAGGCCGTTCGGGCCGCCGAACTCCTCGTAGAAGGTGCGGTAACGCGTGCCGCGCTCGGCCTCGGGCGCTGTGAGGACCTCTTCCAGCGCGATTGTCAGGGCGAGGGCCCACTCCTTCGCCGGGATCGAGGCCAGCCCTTCGGCGCGATAGCCCGCGAGCGCCCTTTCGAACGCCGCGCGTGCCTCGCCGAGCAGCGTGAGCGTTCCGAGCGTGTCAGCCTCGATCAGCGCGTCGCGACCGGCGTAGAGCGCCGCGACCCCGAGGCCGTCCAATGCGTCGAGGTCCTCGGGCTCCATCGCGAGCGCCCGCCGGAAGTCCACCAGAGCCGCCTGATAGGGGGAGATCCCCATCGTCGCGGCGAACCCGGCCGCCCGCTCCGCGCTCGAAGCGAAGCGTCGCAGCACGTAGTTCCCACGCTGCAGGTACGCATCAACGTCGGTCGGATTGGTCGCGACGCAGCGGTCCTGAACGCGGAGACCCTCGAGCACGAGACCGAAGGCCGCCCGCGGGTCCGGCTCGTTACCCGCCATGTTGACGCCGATCTCATGGGCGATCCAATCGGCCCCGCGGATCAACTGCGGTTCGAGTTCGAGGATCATGTCGAGTTGCAGCAGCGCCTCGGCGGGATCACCGCGCGCCGTCGCCGCGTCGGCGCGGATCGAGAGCACCTGCACCGCCAGTGCGCTGAACCCGCCGAGCAGACTGGCCGGTCCGGGCGGCGTGCGCGGCGTCTCGCGCAGACCGTCGGAGAGGGACCCCACCGCGCCGCCCGCGGCGAGCAGGATCACGGCGCCAACGCCAGCCAGTGCTCTCATACAGCGCATTGAACCAGACGGCGATACGGAGCCAGGACAACTTCGGCAGAGTTCGGAGAGAGCCGCCGAGCTTGCGCTACCCGTACTCCGAACTCTGCCGAAGTTGTCCTGGCTCCGTATCGCGGATCCGCATCGATGTCACCTTTGGCGCTCCCGTGCGACCTAGGATGTATGGAACACATCCAATCCTCCGACGACTGCGCTGAAGCGGGCTCGGACGCCCGCGGCCCGGCCGTGCGTCCGCGTCTGCGCCGCGAGTACTTCGCCGCGATGGCGCTGAGCGTGGCGCTTGCCGTGCCGGCACTCGTGGACCTGCCCTCGACCGGCTGGACCGGGCATCACGGTGTCCCGCGCCCACTGCCGATCGCGCCGCTCATCCTCGATCCCAACCTCGCGCGCGCCGGAATGCTGACTGCTCTCCCGGGAGTCGGCCCCGTCCTGGCCGGGCGCATCGCCGCCGAGCGCGAGAAGATGCCCTTCGCCGACCCCGACGATCTGCTTCGCGTCCACGGCGTCGGCCCGGCGACCGTCGCCGCCCTGCGCCCGCACCTCCGCTTCGGCCCCACCCGCTGAACCCCCAAGAGAAACCTCAAAGACCGGGTCGGCCTTGGGGCCTTATAGCCTCAACTCCAGCGCCTCAACACCGCGCTTCGCCGACTGACCTAGCGAAACTCCACCGGCACCCGGACGGTCAGCACGGCCGATTTCCCTCCACGCCTCGGTGTTCCGTCGCGCGCGAGCATCGGCAGCGGAACGGTCAGTGCGGCGACCCCATCCTCGTACGTCGATCGCGACTGCGCTTCGCCAGTGGTCGCCCACGACGATTCCCACCCTGTCGGCAAGAACCCGAGTGGCTCGCCTCTGAGGTGCTTCCCGCGGATGCCCGACGCCGTGCCATCGCCGCCGTAGACGGCCACCCGGTCGCCGCGCAGCACGAGCCACAGCCCGACCTGGTACGTGAAGCCGAGGTCGTGCACCGCCCATGCGTCGGTCTGGAAGTCGCCCATGTCGAATTCGATTGGCTCTCTGGCGGCGGTTGCGAGCGTGATCGTGCAATTGTCGGTCGCGAGGAGCGCCCCGACGAACGCCGTTTCATTGTTAGCGCGTGACCACTTCGTCAGTGAGTTGGCATTCCCGAGGAGGGTCGCGGTGACGCCCTTGATCGGGAGCAGCACGAGACCGTGTGCCGGGCCGCGGACGTATGCATGATCGGCTGCGTCGGCGTCGAGATCGCGCATCATCAACCCTGCTGTGCGTTCGAGCGCAAACCCCTGCAAGGGTTGACGCTTGGCGCGACTCGCGCGCTCCTTCTCGGAGAGGCCGGCTGGGAAGGGGAGCCAGTGTGCGGCGCCCCCCATGCGGTCGAATTCCGTCGCAAACGTCGCGAGATCCAGGGCGAGATCGCGCCCCGGCTGCGGGTATGACGCCGTGCGGAAGCCGAAGACCTCTGCCCGGCTGTCCGGACCGATCTGTGTGGAGCCCATGTCCCAGATGCGGTCGGCCGCCAGCATCGCGTAGTCCTCGTCCTTCCAACTCCCGCCTCGGGCGAGCACGCTGGAACTCTCGAACTTGAACTTCGACTTCGATCCCGGGTACTTGCGGGCGATGTCGAAGACGTACTCCGAGACGTTCCCCGAGAGATGGTGCACGCCCTCCGGCGTTGCGAACTCCGCCAGAGAGTCCACCTCGCGTGGTCCGGGCACCTCTCCAAACCCCGGCCAGGCGCTGTGCACCGCGGCAGCGGCGTTCCACTCGTCGCCCCACACGTAGCGGCGTCCCTCGTCGCCACGCGCCGCGCGTTCCCACTCCGTCTCCCGCGCCAGCCGCAGTCCCGCCCAGTGCCCGAATGCGCGCGCGTCGTTCCAGGAGAGGTGGCGCACCGGCCTGTTCAGCTCGTCGGCGGGGACGGTGCCCTGCGGCCAGTAGGGCGGCGGCAGGATCGCACGGAACTCGATCGTCAGTCCGGCGGGGATCGGCGACGCAGCGATCCACGCGCTCAGCGGCTCCCACTCCGGGTCGTCATCAGGGTTGAGTGCGTCAGCGAGGATCGACTTGTTGCGGTAGAGGAGGTAGAGACCGGCGCGTTGCGCGTCCACCGGGTCGTCCTCCGCGTCGTAACCGTAGAGCCGCTTCACGAGCGAGCGCAGCGTGCCGTCTGGCTGCGTCTCGACGGTCATCCGATTCACGTCGGCGTCGAGGAACACCTTCCACTGCGCGTTCGTGACCTCGTAGCGGCCGATCCAGAACGCTGGGACAGGCTCCTCGTGCTGCGGCGTCATGAACGTGAACCCGTAGTCCCAGAGGAACGGGAACTGCATCCAATCCCTCTCGTTCAGCTTGCGGCCCATGTCGTTGGCGAGCGCGGTGCGGACGTCCGTTTCGTCCATGCCGATCGGCTGCGCATCGGTCGCCGGGAGGAACGCCATTCCCGGTAGTGCCTGCGCGGCCTGTGCTGTCGTGTCGGGCACGAGTTCGACCGGTGCCCTCGGCTGCTGCGGGCGCGCGCGCTGTGGCGTCGGGGGAACGGCTGCGATGGGTGGCGCGGCCCCCGGGGCTTCCGTCGCGGGCGCCTTGGCGGGTATGGGCGGCGTGGGCGGCTCGCTCGCCGTGTCGTCTTCGATGACCGGCGCGATGACTGGTGCAATGGCTGGCGCGGTGATCGTCGCGGCTGGCCCCACCTCGCGGATCTCCTGCGTGGGCGGCTCGTCGTCGGCCATCAGGATCACCGCGACGAGGGCGACGAGGGCGACGCCCACGAGCGCGACTCCGCCCACGACCGCGGTTGGCGTTGTCGCGTCGACCTCGGCCACGACCTCCTCGGCTCCGGGGGGCAACCCGACCATCGGCAGCAGCGCGACACGCCAGGCATCTCCGCGCTCCTCGCCCATCGACTCGCGCAGCCGGGCCAACGCGCGTCTGAGCCGCGTGCGAACCGTCTCGACCGGCACGCACATGCGCTCGGCGACGGCCCGCGGCGGGAGCTCGTCCACGAATCGCAGGAGCACGGTTGTGCGGTAGGGCTCGTCGAGTGCCAGCACGTGGCGCGTCAACTCGCGCTGCAACTCCGCGCGTTCGACGACATCGATCGTCGCCGCGAGCGACTCCCGCACGGCCGCGGCAGCCTCGCGACGGGCTCTGTTCTGCGAGACGCGATGCCGATCGCGGGCCAGGTTCTTCGCGACCGTGCGTAGCCAGGCTCGGATTGCGCCCGCGTCGCGAGGGGGGCGACGAAGTGCGGCCATCCAGGTGTCCTGGACCAGGTCGTCCGCCGCCGCGCCGTCGTCGACGAGACTGCGGGCCAGCGCACGCAGCCAGACCCGGTGGGCCAGGAGGTGCTCGATCGTCAGGTTGGGCTGGTTGGTGGTACTCATCTCACCTACCACGACGATACCGCGTCCGAAACCGGTTCAGCCCGATCGTGCGGATTCCACGCGGATTCGTCGCCCGAGGCCGCCGACGTACGCGAACATGCGGAGATGGGAGCCGTTGGGGCTGACAAGTCCGCTGTCATGGGGGACGACGCGTTACGAGAGCGTGTGCTTGCGTGGTTGCGCGAGGACTGCGCGTTCGATGACGTGACCGCGCAGGCGCTCGTCCCCGCGACGCTCCACGGGACCGCCGTCGTGCGCGCTAAGGCGGAGGGCGTCGTCGCCGGGCTCGACGTGGCGCGTGCGGTCTTCGATGCGCTCGATGCCGACGTTTCCTTCCAGCCGCGCGTGGCGGACGGGGATCGCGTGGCGGTCGGCCAAATCGTGGCGGACGTCAGTGGCCCCTGCCGTGCACTCCTCGCCGGCGAGCGCGTCGCGCTGAACATTCTCCAACGGATGAGTGGTGTCGCGTCGCTGACCGCTCATTTCGTCGATGCTGTGGTCGGCACGGGTGCGCGCATCTTCGTCACCCGCAAGACCATGCCCGGCCTGCGCGCATTCGATCTTGCGGCCGTGCGGTCAGGCGGCGCGGCGCCGCATCGCGAGTCGCTCGTCGACCGTGTGCTCGTGAAGGAGAACCACGTCGCCGCGGCACTCATGGACGGCTGGGCGGAGTCGATGGCGGACGTCGCTGCGCGTCTCGTCGGATCCGACGGCCATGCTTCAGGAGGGCCGGATGTTCCGATCGGCATCGAGGTCACGGATCTCGACGAACTGCAGCAGGCGTTGATCCCTGGCGTCGACGTGATTCTCGTGGACAACTTCACTCCCGCACGCTGTGCCGAGGCGGTCGCGATCCGCGACGCGGCCTTCCCTGACGGAGGTGCCCCCTCCATCGAGGCGTCCGGGGGGATCACGCTCGACAACGTGCGCGCATTCGCAGAGGCGGGCGTCGAGCGGATCTCGGTCGGAGCGCCGACCCACTCGGCGGTTGCGCTCGATCTGAGTATGACAATCGTGCCCGTGCGTGGGGCGCCGACGTCATGAACTTCGTCGATCCCGAGCGCGTGACCGACGGCCTGCGCACGATCGCACTCGGCCACCCGCTCGAGCAGCACGGCGTTGTCGAGAGCACCAACGACATCGCGCTGCAACTCCTCGCCGACGGTGCCGCCCACGGGACGACCGTGGTCGGGAACAGGCAGACGGCGGGACGCGGGCAGCGAGGTCGGGCCTGGCACTCGCCGCAGAGTGTCGGGCTCTTCGTCTCGATCGTGCTCCGCGGATCGCGTCGCCTGGACTCGCCCACGCTCGTCGTGGCCGCCGTCGGCCTCGGTCTGGCGGAGGGCCTGGAGTTCGTCTCCGGCGCACGCATCGAGTTGAAGTGGCCGAACGATCTGTGGTGCGACGGGCGCAAGGTCGCGGGCATCCTCGTCGAGTCGCGCGGCTACCGTCCCGCGTCGCCGGCGTTTGTCGTCGGCATGGGCGTCAACGTCAATCATCGCGGCGTGGACTTTCCGACCGAGTTGCGAGACACCGCTACGAGCCTCGCATTGCTGACGGGCGGCACGCTTGATCGGGCTGACGTCTTGCGGGCCATGCTGGAAGCGCTGGAGCCACGCATCGATCAGGCGCTCGCGGGCGGCACGGGCGATCTCGAGGCCGCGTATCGCGCGCGGTCGCTCTTGCGCGGTCGCGAGGTCACGTTGCTCCACGGCGACGACTTCGTGCGCGGGACCGTTGCCGATCTGAGCGCCCGCGAGGGGCTCCTGCTGCGGCTCCCCGACGGGCGCATGCTGCACGTGCCGGCGGAACACGCGCGCCAGGTTCGACCGGTGGACGCATGAGGCGCTTCTTTCAGCGCATCCCGCCCGAGACGCGCGTGGCGGCGGTCGTACTCGGCGCCGCACTACTGCAGGTCGGACTTCTCGCGTGGCTCGGGCTGCGGACGACGGACCAGCGCCGTGCGGAACTCCGGGGCGACCTCGAGGATCGTGCCGCGCGCGTGGTGAAGACCGCCGTCGTGACCGCTGGGAAGGCGCGTATCACGGTGTTCGAGCAGTTGGCCCAGCGTGAACTCGAGCCCGACGGGCGTGGGATTGCGGAGAGGGTCGGAGATGCCCTCGCGAGGGCGTCGATCTTCGAGGCTGGCTATGTCGTCTCGCTCGACGAGGACGGGAGTCCGCTGCTCCACGACCAGCGTCGTATGCCGTTGCGGCCTGCCCCGCGCAAGCCGCGCGATGACGCGGCGCGGGCGGCGATTGTCGCGCTCGAGTCGGCCGCCATCGAGGACCCCGAGGCCGCGCTCTCGCGCTGCGAGGCGATTGCGGATGGGACGACGGACCTGGTGGCGCGCGCACTCGCGTTGCAACTGGGGTGGCGTGCCGCTCTGAGATTGCGCCTCGACAAACGCGCGCTTGATCTGGCGCAGCGTGTACTTGCATCGGATCTGCGCACCGTCAGCGACGATCGCGGATTCGCGGGCGAGAGCGCACCATTCGGATTGGGGGCCGCGGCCGCGACCTGCGAGGTCTGGCGGCGCGCCGTCGATCGCGGCGGCGTCGAGCAGGCCGGCGCCTACGCGAGCGCCTTCGTGCAGGCGGTCGCGGAGCGTCGCGTGCAGGCGCAGCGCATGCGGGACATGCTGACTCCCGCGGACTACGCGGTCGAGCGCGACGACTGCCGGGCGTTCCTCGACGATCGCCTCCTGCGCGCGACCGTCGCGAAGGATCGCCAGGATCGGTTGCGCGTGACGCTCGATGAATGCGATGCCATCGACGCGCGTCTGGATCTCGTGCGTGGCGTCGATCCGCTGGCGTTGCGGCGCAGCGTGCAGGAGCACGTCGCCGAACGCCTGTCGGTCGATGGCGGACGCCTGACCGTCTTTCCCCTCTCCGTCGGTGGCGACGATCCCGCCGAGGACGCGGCCCTCTCGGGCGCCGTAGCCGTCGCTCTCTTCGCATCGCATTCCGCATTGCGCGAGGCGCTCCTGGAGCCCGCGCGCGCCGGGGTCCATCTGCCCGAAGGCGTGGCGCTGCTGGTGATCGGGCCCGACGGTGTGGCGGTCGAGGGCGATGACCGCGCCGATCGTCTCACGCGCTTGCTCGGGTTCGGACCGGTGGCGCCGGGCGTGTCCGTGTGTGCCGTGCTCGCCGATCCGGAGGTCCTCGATCGCGAGACCGCCGCCGCGCGCCGGCTCTGGCTCTGGATCCTCGGCGCCGCTCTTCTGGCCGTGATCTCGGCCAGCCTGCTCGCGGTCCGTTCCGTGATGCGGCAGGTGCGGCTGGCGCGCATGAAGGGCGACTTCGTCTCGAATCTCTCGCACGAACTGCGGACCCCGCTGACCAGCATGCGGATGTTCGTCGAGACGCTGCAGGAGGATCGGGTGACGGACCCCGCCGAGCGCCGTCAATGCCTGGATTTCATCGCCCAGGAGACGGATCGGCTCGCGGCGCTCGTCGATCGCATTCTGCAATTCGCGGCGTTCTCGCGCGGGCGCGCACCGATCGAATTGCGCAGCGCGAGCGCGGCGGACGTTGTGCGGCGGGCGCTCGAGATCTTCCGCAGCCGCTCCGAGACTGCTGGTGCTCGGATCGACGTGGAGATCGCGGCGGATGTCCCGGAAGCACTCCTCGATAAAGATGCGCTGATTCAGGTGGTTTTGAACCTCCTTGACAATGCCGTGAAATACGGCGGCGAAGGTGGAGCAGTGATTCGTGTCGTGGTGCGGGCCGATGGGCCCCGCGTGCGGATCGAAATTGAGGATGACGGACCCGGTATTCCCGAGCGCGAGCGCGAACTCGTCTTCGAGGAATTCTATCGCGGCGACGACTCGCTTTCGTCGTCCGTGCAGGGTGCGGGGATCGGTCTGGCGCTGTGTCGTCGGATCGTGCTCGCGCACGGGGGCCGCATCCAAGTGGGAGTTGGGCGTACGCTCGGAGGTGCTTCGTTCGCCGTGACGCTGCCTGAGGCAGCCGTCGGACGAAGGATCGCCGTGGCAGCACGGGAGGACCGCCGCTGATGGAGAAGATCCTGATCGTCGAGGACGACGCGGCAATCCGCTTCGGGCTCGAGAAGAACCTCGCTTACGAGGGCTATGACGTCGAGTCCGCGGCCGATGGCGAGCGCGGCCTGGAGATGGCCTTCGACTCGCAGCCCGACCTGATCGTGCTCGACCTGATGCTGCCCGGTGTCAACGGCTACGAGATCTGCCGCAGCGTGCGCAAGCACGACCCGTCGGTGGCGATCCTGATGCTCTCGGCGAAGAGCATGGAGGGCGACAAGGTGCTCGGGCTCGACGTCGGCGCCGACGACTTCGTCACCAAGCCGTTCAGCGTGAAGGAAGTCATGGCCCGTGTACGCGCGCTGCTGCGCAAGAAGCGAGCGCTGGAGGGCGAGTCCGAGGCCTACAAATTCGGCATCGCAGAGATCGACTTCCAGGGCCGGACGCTGCGCGTGAACGACAAGCTGGTCGAGACGAGCAAGAAGGAGTTCGAGCTCCTGCGCATGCTCGTGAAGAACCGCGGGCGGGTGCTTGCACGCGACCAGATCCTCAATCGCGTCTGGGGCTACGACTACTACGGCACGCCGCGCACCATCGACAACTTCGTGCAGAAGCTGCGCGAGAAGGTCGAACGCGACGCGACCGACCCCGAGTTCATCCGCACGATCCGGGGCGTGGGATACCTATTTGATGCGCCCGAGTCGTAGCGTCCTGCGCCCGATCGCCCGCGCGCTCTGCGTGAGCATTGCAGTGTCGCTCCTCGCCTTCGCTGGACCGCCCGCGGCCGCGCAGGAGCCGGGCCCACACGAGATTGCGTTCCGGCGAGCCGAGATCCAGGCGCGTTCGCTGGGCGAGTTCGAGCGCGCCGCGGAGCTCTATCGCGAGTCCGCGAAGGGCGCTCCCACCGAGGCGTGGCGGGCGAAGGCGGAGTTGCGTGCGGCTGCCTGCCTCGTGCGCGCAGGGCAGGCCGACGCAGCGCAGAAACTCGCGCGACCGTGGGCCGAGGGCGACGCAGAGACTGTGTCGGCCGAGATCCGCACGCTCGCTCGCGAAGTTTTGGCGACGGCCGGGCGCAATGGCGGAGGCGGTGCGGTCAACGCCGAGGGTACGCCGAAGGCGAAGCCGTCAGCGCCGACCGTCGCTCCGGGGCGCGTGGCAGCGCTCGAAGAGGAGTTGGAGCAGACGTGGCTGCGACTCGAGCAGTCGCTCGATCAGGCCGCCGGCGCCCGCAAGGAGAACGACGACCTGGCGGCGGAGGTGCGGGCGATGGCGCACGAGCTCGATGAGTTGCGCAAGCGTCAGCCGCCCCCGGAGCCGCAGACTGCGGAAGAGGCGCTGCGCGCCCGTATGGAAGAGCTCGAGAAGGAGCGCCGCAAGGCGCAATCCAGTTCGCATCTCTGGACACGGCACGCCGCGCTTCTCCACCAGGATGGACGCTTCGCGGACGCGCGGGAATTCCTCTACCTCGCTCTTGCGCAGGACCCGGAGAACGCGGAGGCGAAAGCGTTGCTCGCCCGCGTGGCCGCGCCGCTCGGCGATCGGGAGCAGCTCTATCTGCGCATCCGCGAGGTGTTGGCGCTCGCGCGTGAGGTCCGGAAGGCGCGCCTCACCAACGAGACGCTCTATCTCGTGCAGCGCGGGCGACGCTTGCAGGAGCGCGGCGATCTGACGGGATCGGTCGCGCCGCTGGAGCGGGCGCTCGCGTTGGTGGGCTCCGAATTGGTGGAACTGCGCGCCCCCGATCGCGTGCGCGAGGACGTGCAGGTGATGTTGCGTCGGGCCGAGGCCGCGGGCGCGGCGCGCGCACCCGTTGCCGCTCCGGATCTGGAGCGGCTCGACGCCGACGCCGGTTGGCAAGACGCGGTGCGCTCGCTCCTCGCCGCGGCGGGTGCGGAGATCGAGAGCGGTCTCGATCTCCGCTTCCACGATCTCGACTTGCTCTTGCCTTCGGCGGCAACGCTGCTCCCGCCCGCCCCGCTCTCCGATCCGCCGCGCGGCTGGTCGCTCTCGTCGCAGGGGCCCGATGCGGCGCGGCTCTTGACGGCGTGGATCGCCGGTGCCGAAGCCCGATCGCTCTCCGCGCCCCGTGCGTCGATCGATGTCGTCGGCTCCACCGTCGTCATGGTGGCGGAGAGCGCTGCGCACGCGCGCGCGCAGGCGCAGCTCTCATCATCCGCCCTCGCCGCCGCTCCTGCGTCGGAGATCGGGCTCACAGTGCTGCGTACGTCGCCGGGAGCATGGGAGACGAAGCTGGCCGAGCGTGGACTCGTGTCGCGTCGGTTGGCCGACGGTTCGCGCACCACGACGCTGAGTTCCGCCGATGTCGATGCGCTTCTGGGCGGACGCCCCGACGGCGTCACGGCGCGGGCGCGCTTCCGCGCCGCGCATCTGCAGCCATTCCGTCTTTCGGGCGGCGCCGCGGGCCGTTCGCTCACGATCGACATCCTGGCGGTAACAGCCGGCGCGCCGGGAGTCGCGGTCGAGGTGTCGAGCAGCTGGCGTCCGATCGGTCGCTCCGCGGCGGCTCCTCTGACGCAACGTGCCACGGCGGGCGCACCGCTCTCGCGGGGCGGGGCCATCGTCGTGCACGGGCTCACCGATCCGATTGACGCGTCGCGCGACCTGGTCGTCGTCGTCCGACTCGGAAAGGCGCTCGAGACCGACTTCGGCATCACGACGGCTCCGGATGCCGAGCTGCCGCCCACGCGGTTGAGTGCGACCGAGCATCTCCTGCCGCGTTCCTTGGCGCGTGTTCAGGAGATCAACGCGTCGATCCTTCGGCTGCGCGAGCACCCGATCGCGAGTCGCTCCGCCGCGCTCGACGCATGGCTGAAGCGCACGGCGCCCGGCGCCACGTCGCTGGAGGTGCGCGGCGGTCGTGTGCTGGTTGTCGGGGACGACGCCACGCAGACGCGTGTGCGCGCCGCCATCGACAACCTGGCGCGTGTCCGCGGCGCGCAGTCATTTCGGGTCGAGGCGTTCCTGCTCGACGCGGCAGGCGAGCGCCGCCTGATCCGCGACACGCCGTCGCTCAGCGCCGTCGAAGGGGCGTCGTTCGCGTCGGCGGTCCTACCTGGCGCGCGCGCCACCGCAGTGCGGCTTCTGCTGGCAACCGCGACGCAGATCGACCTGACGGAACCGGTCCTCGCCACGCCACCGACCGTCCGCGCCGACGCCGCGCACGTCGTGCGCACTCCCTACCGCCGAGAGCTCGATGTTGCCCCTGGCGAGGCGACGTCGTGGGGCCGCGCCGAGACCGGGTACGTCGATCGGGGCTTCCTGCTGGCGCTGCGTCCGTTCGGGCGCGATGCCCGCGAGCGCGACGAATTGGCACTCTCGCTGCGCCTCGTCCGTGTCGTCTCGCTTCCGGCCCGTGAACGCAAGACCGCCCTCGGCGGCGTGCGCCTGCTCGAGCCGCATACCGAGGTGATCGCGGGTGAGATGCTCGTCTCGCTCCGCCCGGACGACACCCTGCTCGTCGCATCACTCCCGAGCCCGTTCGGCGGCGACTCGACCCGGCGCATGGTCATCCTGCTCAGCCCGCGGCGCTGATCAGCGGACGCGTCGACCAGTTGGCGGTGCTGATCACTCTGCGGCGCCGACCGCCACGAACTCGATCTTCGCCGCATGCCCCGGCGCGCGCGCGATGCGTGCGTCACATGTGACCAGCGGCGCGCGAAGCGCCTCGGCGAGTGCGACGTAGGCCCCGTCGTACGCAGAGAAGTTGTTCCGTAGAGCCCAGACCCGGTCGCGCAAGAGATCCAGCTCGTGCCGGTGAATGAGCACGACACCGAGGAAGTCGAGCGCCAATCGAGCGTCTGCCAGCGTGAGCACGCCGCGTCTCACTAACCCGCGAAGAGCACTCAGCACCTCGACGTCGATGTGATGTGGAGCGTGAAGGTCCGCGCCATCGGCGAAGAGGCGGTCGGCCGCAGCCGCGCTGCCCCGTCGGCGCAGGGCCGCCTCGACGAGCGCGGAGGCATCGACGACGATCATCACGACCGGCGCTCAGCGCGGATGACATCTGCGGCGGAGATCGCGATGTCCGCGTGTTCTGGGAGGGCCTCGAGGCGTGCCCGCAGCTCCGCCGGCGTGGGATGCGACGCAACTCGCCGCGCCTCGCGGAGCATGAACTCGGAGAGCGATAGCCCGTCGAGCGCGGCTCTCGCCTTCAAGCGCCGATGGACGTTCTCGGGCACGTTACGGATCTGAATTGTACTTGCCATGCCCCTAGCATGCTTGCATGCATAGTGCATGTCAATCGTGTTTTCTGGGGGCGAGCGGGGGTTCTGGATCACGGGCTCGACGGGTGTGAGGTGTGTGTGCATAAGAGGTCTCCATTCCCCAGGTCGCGCGGGACGCCCGAAGGTGACATCCGAAATCTGAGATTCGAATGTCGAGCTGCGTCCGGCCGCGGCCTGTGCACATCGCCCCCCCCCCTCCACTCCGTGGTCCCCTCATCTCGCAATCCCGTGTGGCGCGCTTCACGGATGACGACGAGGTGACGGCGGGCTACTCGACTGCGTCCTCGCGAACGTCGGAGGATCGAGTTATGCGCAGGTTGCTCTTCATCGTCACGCTGTGCGTGCTGCCGCTTGCTGCGGCGTGCAGCACGGGCTCCTCGGCTGGCGGCGTGGTCGTGCGTCACGAAGACCCGCGGGTCGCCGCGCGGGATGTCGAGATCCGCCGCGCCACGGCCCGCCGCACAGCGCACGCGTGCGAATTGGCTCGCGCGAGCCTTGCGCGCGTTGCAAACGCGAAGGCGCCCACGGAACGTCGGGCGGCGATCATGCGTGCGTGGAAGCTCGCGTCGAGCGTTCTCGCAGATCAGCGATCGGAGGCGCTCGCCGCGATCGCCCCGGATGTGCTGCGGGTGTACGACGTCGGCGAGATGATCGCGGATGGACCGAACGTCCCCCGCGGCACCGTATTCGGAATGCTCGCTCCGGACCTGCGAGCGACTCCCGGCATGCGTGACGAGAGCGGAGCGCCGGGAGTTGCGCGCCGCGTCGCACGCCTCTTGCGCGAGTCGGACCCCGACGCGTGGGGAGGGGCGACGTTCGCGTTCGCGGCAGGGGAGAGCGTGGTCGTCCTGCAGGACCCCGCGCACTTCGCGGATGTGGAACGCACGCTCGATCGCCTTGCCACGGTCGGCGGTGGCGTCGCGCACGTCCGCCTCGCAGTCGTCGCGACGGGTGCGCGCCACACGGTTGCGACGCCTTCGGAGTTGAACTTCGAGCCAGGGGAGTTCGACGCGGTCGTCGATGTGCTACGCAATCGAGATCAGCGCGGACCTTCGATCGACACGCGCGTAGTGCGGGTCGACCTCGATGTCCCGTACGGCCGCGAGCGCAGCGCGATCCGCGGGGAGCAGGTGAGCTACCTGCAGGACTTCGACGTGGATGTCGGTAGCGGGCTCGCGGATCCCCGCATCGGTACGATGCTGCACGGTGCCGCGGTTGCCGGCGTATTCGGTGCAGCCGACGAGTCGGAGTCGAGCAACCCGCACTTCGAGGTCGACGTCGAGTGGAGTCGTGTCGTGTTGCCGATCGAGGAGTTCACGACGACGCTGGCGTCCAATCGGAACCCGGTTCGCATTCAGATCCCTGCGGTCCGTGCGCTGAGAGTGTCTGGCGCGACGAACTCGGGCGCAGAGCAGGTCGCTCACTTCCCCACCTGGGACGGACACGAGTTGGTCGTCGGCGTCGCGTTCGATCCCGCTGGCGAACCACGCCCAGCGTGGACGCGTGTGGCGCCTGGCTTCGAAAGGCAGGCCACGGTTTCCGACGTGCCGCTCCTCGACGACGCTCTCCGGCTCGCGGCGCTCCATGTCGAGGCCGGTGTCCCGTCGCGAGCCGCGCTCGAAGTGCATTTCGCGCTCGCGTCCGCCGAGGCGCCCGTGTGGCGCATGCGCGTCCGTCCGTCGGCCGAGACCGACGAGGGCGTCCTGGTTCGGTGGCCGGTCAGCGGCGACGCATCGAAGAGCGACGTGCTGGAGGCTCTCGGGGACGCCGGAGTTGCGCAAGCGCCTGGGTACGGTTTCGTCGACGTGGAGGATGGCGTGCTGCTCGCGTGCATCGACGTCGAGAGTGCCGACGCGCTCGCGACGGCGATCGGTGCGATCGCGCGTCGGGCCCGCGCGACGCGAGCACCGCCCGCGGCGACCTTTGACCGCGACGGGCTCGACATGAACCAGCCCGTACTCTCGGCGTCAGCGACATCACAGATCGCGTTCGTCCAGGACTTCGATCTCGAGGTGGCGCGCGGATTGGCGATCGCGGACCCCGTCATCGGGACCATCCTCGAAGGGGCGACGGTGCGCGCCTTCCCGGTGCCGTCGGCCTCTCCCGGCACGTTCGACGTGGAGATCACGCACTCGGTCCTCGTCCGCCCGATCCCCACGATCGAGACGTCGCTCTCGCGTGGTGGACCGGTCACCATCCAGCTGCCGCGCATGCGACTCCACACCACGTGGCGGCGTGTCGTGGTCGAGCCAGGCGGCGTCGTCTCCGTGACCTCTGCCATCCAGGACCCCAGCGCGGAACCGGACGCCCACGAGTTCATGCTCCGTGGACTTCCGCGACAGTGATCTGTCGTGGTCGTTTCGGCCTCGACACTTCACATCCCCACGGTCCAGAGTTGCGTCGTTTGATCCGCACCGGGCCGGGAGTGGACGCGGAGCGTGGACGCGGTCGGTGGCTCTGGAGGGCATCGAATGGAGAGCCCCCCCCCCTCCCGGCGGCGCGAGAGCGGGGAGAGCGCCTGCCCGCCGCGGATTGCGTGCCCAGCCACCGGCACGTGACGAACGCCGCGGCCGGACCGGAGATTCGAGCGCGAACGGAATGCCCACGTTGCGCGTCCAAGCTCGCGGGAACGGGCAGGCGCGAGGAGGGACCACCACATGGATCGTCTAAGGACACTCGGGGCTACCGCCCTCTTGATCTTTCTCTCGAGTGCGGCACCGGCGGCCGATCGCGTCGCCGCCGCCATCCAGAAGAAGGAGGATGCCGCGCTCAAGAAGTGCGCCGCGGAGATTCTCTCGTCCGCGAAGAAGATGGCCGCCGCGAAGGCCTTCACCGAGGCGCGGGAAGAGTTGCGCGTCGGCATGCGGCTCGCCCCCCTCGATCGCAAGTGCGCGAAGCAGTTCGGGAAACTCGCGTCCAAGACCACGGAGACGCCCGAGGCAGCCGAAGACAAGATCGACGCGATCCGTGACGCCGTGCACGCGAAGTGCGCTGGCCTCCTCGCGCCCGTCCTCGGCGCATGGGCAGACGCCGAGCGGCCGGGGAAGTTCGGGCGCCTCGCCACCGCGACCGTGGCGCTCCTCGGCGACGCCGAGCCGCTCTCGGAGCTCGACCTCACCTGGTACGAGCCCTACCTGCTGTGGTCGCGTCCCGCGGATATCGAGCGCTGGGAGGCCGGCGCCGAGTTCCACGATGGCACCTGGATCAACGCCAGTGCCGTCAAGGAGCTCGACGCGAAACACGCGGATTGGTCAGACCCGTGGATCGTCAGCGACGGCATCCAGGAGGTGCGCACCACCATGCCGCTCCGCGCCGCCATGCGGGTGAGCCACCACGTACGCGCGTACCGCCGCTTCGTGATCGACTACTTCGCGGGTGAGTGGGAGTGGGAACAGCCCTCGGCCGTCCTCCCCATCTATCTCACGGCGACCCAGGCCGACTATCAGGCGCGCCTCGGCGACTACGATCCGGCCGCGGTGCACTCCAAGGCGTCGGCGATCTACGTGCAGAAGACTGGCGGCATCTGCCCCGTGTTCCTGACGTTCCAACCCAAGGGCGCGACTGACGGCGCGACGATCGGCTGGGACGCGCTACTGCGCGACGTGCGACACGAGGTCGCGCACCAACTCCTCTACGAGTCGTGCATGGCGAAGGGTGCCGGTGTCGGTGGCGCGATCGACTGGGTCTCTGAGGGCGTCGCCACCTACTTGGCCTCACACCGGCCGAAGAAGGGCAGATGGCGCCTGGGTCGTCGCGCGCAGGAGCCCTACGGCTCGGGGTTCGAGCCCGGCCCGTTTGCCTGGGTGAAGGGCAACTTCGACGGCGTGAAGAAACTCGACGTTCTTGTTCACCAGCGAGGGAACCTGGCGAGCGCGTACGAGTACTTCGTTGCGACGACTGCCTGCTACTTCCTGCTCGACGGCCAGGAGCGGCGCTACCGCGCGTCGATGATCGGTCTACTCGAGGACGTCCACATGGCGAAGGGAGACGACAAGTCGTTCGACAAGCACTTCTCCAAGGTCGACGCCGACGCGTTGCAGCAGGAGTGGAAGGACTTCGTGCTGAGTATCAGCATCCAGAAGTAGGGGTGCGGCATGCACGCGACTCCTCCGAGGAATTGCTAGCAGCCTGTCGGAGTAGTCCATCGGAACCGGAGAATGTGCCTTCGCAACCGAATTCGAGAACGGTTGACTCCGCCCAGGAACGCCGTCCGCCGCACTTGCCAGGCTCGATGTTGCTTCGGCAGGGACTTCGCCTCTCAAGCACGACGGACGACGCCCCTGGACGAACCCGGTCCTCGACGGACTACTCCGACAGGCTGCTAGCGATCTGCGGCCGAGTCAATCCGGGCTTGTTCTCCGCCCCCGGTGGAGATCCGTCCAAGCGGCCTGCGTGACCTCGTAGATGTCGTCGTTCTCGTCGGCGTCGTGTCGCAGGAATGAGAACCCCAGACGCTTGACGAGTGCGATCGAGGCGGCGTTATCCACGTGGATCTCGGCTTGCACGGATGGCAGGTCGAACCGCTCGAAGAGGCGAGAGACGACGCCGGTCGTCGCCTCGGTGGCGTAGCCCTTGCCCTGGTATGCGGGGTTCAGTACGTACGCGACCGAGCAGCCTGCGTCACGCACCGTGGCCTGACAGAATCCGATCGCCTGATCGGTTTCCTCCAAGAACAGCATCCAGTTGAGCCAGTGCTCCGAGCCGTCGGGGCTCGTGCCCGGGCTCAGGAACTCGTACCGCGCGCGGAGAGCTTCCAGCGAAACGGGCGGCTCGTCCGGCAGATGGGTGTAGATCCGCGGGTCGCGCAGTACCGGGAACATCACGTCGGCGTGAGAGGCGACCACGGGTTCGCATCGGAGCCGTCTCGTCCGGATCATCCACCACTCCCTCGTTCACGGACCAGCACGCGTGCAACAGTGGGAATACTGTGCCGGGTTCGTTTTTCTCACGTCCGGATACTTCACAATTCCCCCGTTCGCGAATCCGCACGCGTGCAACACCACCGAGCGTAGCTGCCTCATCCGCCGCATCCAGTTTGGAAGCTACGCTTGCCACGGACATCGAGGTCGCCTCCCGGTTCCGGCTAGGACCAAGAGTTGTCCCTCCCTTCGCGCGCGGACGAGGCGCGGCTCAGGGCTTCGACAGCCGGAGACGAGTCGAGAGGTTCTGGACCGTGCTGCGCAACTCCCGCGCCTGCAGTTTCTCGGCTTTCGTCGGCGCTACCGCCCCGGCCGCCGTGCGAGCTGCGAGCTCCGTCTCGTGGCGACGGAGCGCCGCGAGCGTCTGCTCGTCACCCAACTCTGCGAGCAGCTCGCAAGCAGATCGGAAGACGCCGAATAGGTCGTCTGCGGCGATCACGCGTTCGAGCAGTGGTGGCACGGCGCCTTTCGCGCGAATCGAACGAAGCACTTCAATGATGCGAACCTGTCGCTGTGGGTACGCTCGTCGGGTCTCCAGGTACTCGATCGCTGCGGCTTCGATCGTCGGGCTCTCGACGCGCGCCAGCAGCTCGAGCGCGGAGAGTACGTAGAGATCTCCATTCGGCGCCGTGCCTCCCGGAGGCGCTGCGTCACCGCGCACGGCCATCCAGCGGCCCCACTCGTCGAGTGGAGGAGGAGTCGGCTCGTCCGTGGCGGTCCAGCCATCGGCGACGATCTCCTCCAGCGCGGCCCGCCACGCCGGGTCGTCGCTGAGGCGCACCTCGTCGTGGAGCGACGTCCAGTGCGCGATCGACCCGACGCCCGGCGACTGCTTCCCCAGGACCTGCTCGTGGGCCCACAACACGTGGATCGGGCGCTGCGACATCTCCGGATCCGCTCGCGTGATCACGACCGTGTTCCATGTCTCGATCTCGGCCGCGCGCCTCGCCTTCTGGCGGAACTCGGTCAGCAGAGCGCTCCTGACCTCGGACTCGGCCACGGGTGGATCTTCGTAGTCAGCGATGGGAACTTCCGGCGGGTCGGAAGCCGACGTGGAGCCGCACGACGCGACCAGCATCGCGGCCGAGACGACGAGTCCGCACACGACGACTCGGCGCAACTCTGCGCGTCGGAGATGGGAGTGCGCGGGTGTGTTCATCGGTGCCGTCCATCATACCGGTTCGTTACGAAGTCAGGTCTCCACCCGACAGGTCGTGCATCGTGTGGCGACGCAGATCCGCGACCCGCGGTTCCGAGACGGGGTTCCCGACACCACCTCGGCCTCAATCCCCTATCCTCAACCAGCATGAGGCCATGCTGCGTCCCGGGCAACTGACACTGACGGCCTTCGAGGCGGCGATCTTGGAGCGCCTCGTAGCGAAGGAGCCTCGCCTTGCACAGTCGTGCACTGGATTGCACGTGCTCTGCCGCGAGTTCACCGGCGTTGGAAGCTACACGACCTTCCTGTGCGACGAGTCAGTCGGGGGTGACGACTGGCACGTGGCCCTCGACGCCTTGATCATCGTGCCGGGCGTGGAGAATGGCATGGGCGCCCTGCTCTTCGGTTGCGGGACACACCTCACGATCCTTGAGACCTTCACGTATGGAGATGATCGCTGGGATGGAGTCTATGCTGGATTCTCTGTTGAAGAGGCAGGCTGACAAGGCGCTGCGGGCGGACGCCGTTTCCCGGCGCCGCTGATCGCCAAGGTCGTCGGGCGGGCAGTAAGGAGCCAAATCGAGAACGATGGACGACCCGGTGACTGATGCGATCCTGATCGCGGGAGCGAACGGAGCAGGCAAAACGACACTTGCTCGTCAGATGCTGCGGTTGCAGTTCCCAGGGACCGAGTTCCTCAATGCTGACGAGATCCAGCGCGAGGGCATCGAGTTCACGCATCCGTTCGCGGCCGGTCGTGAGTTGCTTCGAAGGATGACCGATCAGGAGCGGCGAGGCTTGAGCTTCGCGGTTGAGACCACGCTCTCGTCCCCGATGTACGTCTCGCGGCTCAGGAACTGGGCTGCCTGCGGCTATCGAACGACGATCCACTTCATCGAATTGCCCTCGGCCGACTTTGCTGTGCGTCGAGTGGCCATGCGTGTTGCGGCTGGAGGCCATTCCGTCCCGGAGGCCGACATCCGGCGGCGGTTCGAACGCGGACTGCGACTGTTCGCGACGGTCTACAAGGCGCTGCCAAGCAGGTGGTACCATTGGTGCAGCGACGACGGAGGACTTCGATTTGTCGACCGAGATCAGAACTGACCAAGACGACGGTGAGCTTCAACTCATCCTTGAGGCTGCGCGGCGAGCCACCTGGGATGCTCTCCATGGGCCGATCCACCTCCAATCCGGGCGCTTTCGGCGGCGGCCCGAAGGCAGGAGAGAGAGGGCGCCTGGGGTCGACGGAGCGGCCGCCCGACAGGGCGATGCAAACGGACGGCCGTGTCGCGGTCGCCAATGATTGACCAGCCGTAGGCCTGAGCGAGCCCGCATGGGTGCGTTCAGTCGCAAGTCTCGCCGACGAAGCTGCGGCGCCTTTCTTGAACGCTGGCTTCTTTCCCGGACCAACCGAGAAGCCAATCCTGCAGAGAGAGCGCCTGACTGTGTTGCTGGAGTCGTACCGCGTTGCCATCCAGCTCTCGCCGTAGTGGTCGGAGGAGTTCGAGGGCCGCGTCGTCGCCGTCCCGCCAGTCCGATAGGCGGCTGATCGCTGGTGTTGAGGAGCACGTTCAGCTGCAGGCGGCAGGTTCGGGCGAGGGCGAGCGGTTCCGAGACGGGGTTCCCGACACCATCTCGGCCTCAATCCCCTCTCCTCCGACGTCGTGCTTTGGTCGTCGGCGCCGAGAAAGCGATAATGCGCGGGATGCACGCTTTCAGCGCTTGGTGGCGTCTCTTCTGACATGAGCACCTCAGACATCCCGCGCATCCCGCGCATCCCGCGCACGACACTCGAGGCCCTGCTCGCCCACCGCGACTGGGCGCGGGCACTTGCACGCCGCCTCGTGCGAGACGAGCACGCCGCCGACGACTTGGCGCAGGAGGCGATGGTCGCGGCCCTCGAGCGTCCGCCGGGCGCCGCGGGTGCGATGCGCGCGTGGCTTGGCACCGTCATGCGACGCAAGGCGATGACCGCTCACCGCGGCGAGTCTCGGCGGTCGGCTCGCGAGCGTCGGCATGGCGAGCGAGCAGGCATGCGCGCTTCCGATGAAATTGTCGCCGAGGCCGAAGCGCACCGGCGCGTCGTCGACGCAGTGCTCTCGCTTGCGGAGCGCGATCGAGTACTCGTGCTCCTGCGGTTCTATGAAGACGTTCCGCTGCCGGAGATCGCGAAGCAACTGGACGTGCCGTACGAGACCGCACGCGCTCGCCTTCGTCGCGCGCTCGAGAAGCTCCGACGTCAGCTCGATGAGGAGCATGGCGGTGTGCAGGGATGGGCGCTGCCGCTCATCGGAGGTCTCGCCACGAGAGAGGCGCCGTCTGCGTGGCCACGCGTCGCGGCGAGCGTCGCCGTCGCGGTGACCGTGGGGGCCGTCGCTTGGTGGGCGATCTCGGGCAGCGTCGGGGCTTCCACGGTTGCGGACACCGTCGCAGATGTGGGCGAAGAGAGCGCCGCGCTCGAAGAGGCCGCGACGGGTGACGAAGACGCAGCGGGTCTCAACGGGAGAGAGCGGGCTGGCGACCGCTCTGGACGTCCCGGACGCGCTCGGGTCGGCGAGGGCGCTGTCGACGGAGTCGCTTCGCCTGGCGAGCCGATGGAGCAGGACAGCCAAGGCGAACGCGAAGAGGTGAAGGTTCCGCCGCGGGTGACACCCAAGCGGATCGTGGAGGGTGTGATCGTCACCGCGGATGGGACGCCGATCCCCGGTGCGCGCATCTATGTCGATCCGTGGGGGCCCGAGCAGCCGGACAGCACCACCTCGGGAGCGTCGGGGGAGTTTCG
Organism: Planctomycetota bacterium; assembly: GCA_024280885.1. GTDB lineage: Bacteria > Planctomycetota > JAJSAM01 > JAJSAM01 > JAJVHW01 > JAJRPF01. The sequence goes on from JAJRPF010000048.1 coordinate 66,802, forward strand.
CATCGAGGTGCCGGACTTCGGGAAGGCGGACGAGAACGGCGTGATCCGTCAGACCCGCCTGTCGGTCTCGGCGCGCGGCTTCGTCCAGCAACGACTTGAGATCAGTGACGTCGTAGGGAAGGACGTCAAGATCTCCCTCGATCCCAAGTCGGCCGGCGCCGTCGTCTTCCGCGTCGTCGGCTCGGACGGCTCTCCGCGCGCTGGCATCGAGGTCCATATTCGGACCAACGACGAGCGCTACAAACACCTCGGTTCGACGCGAACGAGCGACGAGAGCGGGGAGATCCGGATCGAGGGACGTTGGCCGGAGGGTGCCCACGTCGAGGGGCTGGTCCTGTCCAAGAACGGGACCCGCGTGCTCGCGGGGGCGAGGGTGGACGCGGACGGAGCCGAGATCGAGCTGCGGCTGATGGGGACGCGTCGTGTTCGCGTCGATCTGCGTTTCACGGGGCAGCCGGTACCCGTGACTCACGTGGAGTTCGCTCCCCGCACGACGATCCAGGCCCGCGTCACGTGGGAGGGAGACGCGTCTGCCACGCTTGAGTTGCCCGAGGTGGCGAAGCGCCTACGCGTGGTGACCGTGGCTGGCGTGAGCGATTGGGTCGAGATCGCGCCCGACGCGACACAGATCGTGGTGACCCTCGCCACGGTGGGCGTCACGTCGATCGTGCTGGATGTGACCGGCGTGAAGAACGCGGAGTACGTCCGTGTGACCGGTGCCTTCACGCGCGATGGCGCGATAGCTGGGTGGAACATCGCGGCATCTCTTCTGAAGGACGATGAGGGACGGCTTGTCCTCCCCGCAGTCGATGGCGTGGTCTACACGCTGATGGTGGTGCCGAACTCAGGCAACCTCCGCTGGCGCTTTGTCACGTCCTCGACCGCGTCGCCGTTCCGCGTTGCCGACGAGCAGGCGCGAGAGCCCGTCATCATCCACGTCGAGGACGATGGAGGGACCGCGATCGCCGGCGCCAAGATCTCCGCCCGCGTCGAGAACACGACGGCGCAGGAGAAGCTGGGCGGAGTCACCGATCCCGAGGGCAACGCCCAACTCGATCTCATCCCCGGGCTGCCGTACCGGGTGGCAGCTACGGCCGCCGGAACCGCTGGTGGTCTGACTACGTTCGTCGCCGACGCTGACCCCAACGCCGGCCCCGTGCGCGTCGTACTCGAGCGCGCGGTTCCGCGCCGCCTGCGACTCCGTGCGGACGCGATCGGGCGCAAGATCATGGTGATGCCGTTCGCCCCGAACGCCGGCGCTCCCGCGCAAGCAGAGATCGATGGGGGCGTCGTGACGTTCGCCGCGTCCGCCGAGCACTGGTCAATGCTCATGACCGAGCACTCGTTCTGGCTCGTGGCTCCGGTCGCGACCGACGGCGACGTGGTCGACGTCTCGGGTGGAGAGCGCGTCGCCGTGACGGTCCGCGGCGGTCCGCGTTTCGCACTGCTTGGAGCAGATCCCGTGGCACCTGGTATCCACCCGGTCGCCCTCACGATGGGGGACGGGACGTCGCTGCCCCCTGGCCGTTTCGTCCCCGTCGACTCAGATGGCACCACGTGTACGGTCTTCCCGGTGCTCTTGATCGCTGCGTCCGATGAAGCACAGGTCGTCGGTGCTCCGGACGCGGAGGGACTCGAGTGGCAGGAGGGCGCGGCACCCGATGGCGCTTCGGGAGTGCTGTATGCGCGGGTCATCGCCGATGACGGTTCGTTCGTCGAGATCCCTGTCGGGATGATCGCCCCCGGCCGAGAGACGCGCTGGCGGACGGCGGGTCCGGAGATCCGCTTCGAACGCACAACTCGCTGACGCCCCCTGCGTCAGGACCTCCTCAGCGACAGCCACGCTGACACAGGCGGATGCCCCATGCGCAGGTTTCCTGGGGTGCCCCTCGGCAACGACTCCGAGTGTCAGTTGCGGGATACGGCGTGTGTGACGGTGGCGACGCGATGCGGCGTCGGAGGGTCAGCGCAACTCGGCTTTGCCACTCTTGCCGCGGCGTGCGTGGTATCGCAGGGGCACGACCTGTTCGAAGACGCCGATCCCTTCCAACAGCAGCATGGCACGGACTTCTCGATCGACTTGCCGACGCTTCGGGATGTCGCCATCGGTGAGCCCCTCGTCCGTCAATGTGCGGCCGAAGTCCTGACGCGTGAGCTTCACCTTCATGCGTGTCGATCCGAGGGGGACAGACGGCTTCAGTCGTAGACTTGCCCCGTCACCGTCCTTGCCGCGACCGTGACCGTCGAGTGTGAAGCATCGTACGATGCCGCCCACGTAGAGAAGGGCCGTGCGTCCCGCGACGCTTGCGCCATCCGGAAGCCGGAGCGTGGCTGTCAGCGTCAGTGTGTCGCGTCCCCCACGCTTGAACTTGCGACGGATGGACAGCTTCAGGACGTCGAGCGCAGTGCTGCTGTCACCGCGCAAGCCGAGTGGTGTTCGCGCGTCGTCGTCCGGCGCGAGCGGGTCGAGGTGCCGCTCAAGGTCGTTCGGAAAGCCGTCTCCGTCGCGATCGGCAGCAGGGTCTTCCAGCACGTTGAACGCGATACTGAATTCGCTCGTCCCGGCCGGACTGGTGGCGCGCAGACGGATCGTCGCAGACGCCGGATCCACAGGCGTTCCAATGACGACACCCTCGACCAGTTGCAGACCGCTCGGCCAGGTCCCGGACACCACTGCGACTTCGATCTGCGGGGTTCCACGTAGGTCGAGTGCGATGCTTGTGGGGACACCCTCTCGTACATCGATGTCCTCGGGTCCGGCGTATCGCGGAGGCGTCGGCTGCGCTGGGGCAGAGCCAAACTCGTGCGCGCCGGCGTCCACAGCAGAACCAACGACGCGCAGATTGCCCAGTAGGTCGAGTTCGTCTTCCCCAGCTGAGAACGCGCCGCCTCCGGCGTCGATGGCGGGTGATGCCGCGGTCAGGCGCACGTCGGGCGCGATCACGTCGGTGCTTCGGAGACGCGGATCACTCTCAAGGGAGCCAACGTCCTGGCCTGTCGCCTGTCGGAACGCAGCGAAACTCGGGAACTCCTTGTCGTTCCAAACGAAGGCGCCGTCCCCCGTCGGGGCGTGGTAGACGTTGCGGTCGAACGCGTTGTCAAACGTCTGCGACGCCTTCATGTAGCTCGTGACGAGCAGACCCTGGTCATTGCAGACGATCACGTTCCGGATGACGACGTTGTCGTGCGCTTTGGCGATCGAGATCTCACCCGTTCCCGAGAGACTCGTGTCGTTTGCGAGCAGTGTGTTGTTCGAGAACACGCAGTCGAGTGTGGTTCCGACCTTCTTCGAGTAGCCGCCGAAGATGAGGCCGACGACGTTGTTCGCGTACAAGAAGTTGTCGCGGACGACGATGCGCTCGGCGGTTCCCTGCGCATGCTCGCTCGCAACCTCGATACCGAGATCGCAATGGTGCACAACGTTGCGCTCGATCACGATGTCGCGCCCGCCGTCCACATAGATCCCACCGGCGGACTGCTCCCCCCCGTACGTCGGATTGCTTCCCGATGAGCAGTGGTGGACGACGTTGTCCGCGATCACTCCGCCGCGGGCGAAGTCGTCCACTCGCGCGGTCTTCTCGAAGCCGATCGCGACGATCCCGATGTTGTCGTTGTCGTGAACCCTGTTCGCCGTGATCTCGAAGCCCGAGATGTTCCCGTTGACGGTCAGTGCCTCACTCTGTCCGAGAGTGCAGTCGCGCACCGTGTTGCCGGAGATCACCAGGTCCGTCAGTGGCGACTCGGCGCGCCCGTAGACGGCGATGCCTTGCGCATTGCGCTCGCCGGAACCCGTGTTTGCAATGCCGTGGACTTCGTTACCGATCAACTCGATGTGGGACATCTCGCCCGCGGTGTGCGTCACGTAGATCCCGACTACGAAGTCGTTCCCGCGTGTGGTCGTGAGCCCGCGGATCTCGAGGCCGCGCACGCGGATCCAACTGCGATCTGTGATGTCGAGCGCGAATGTCTCCGCACGCGGAACGGCCAGCCCGGTTCCGTCGAGGATCACCGCTCCGTCGCCAGCGGCCTCGAATGTTGTGAGGCCTGCCTCCTCCGTCCCGGAGACGTGGATCGCGACGAGTTCCGCGTAACTGCCCGCGTGGATGAGCACGGTGCTTCCAGGAGGCGCTGTGTCGGCGGCCTTCTGGATTGTGCGCCATGGCTGCGCAGCGCTACCCGGTGCCGCATCGTCGCCGTTCGTTGCCACATGTAGCGTGTCGCCCGCGGCTGCGACGGTCGCCAGGGCGGCCAGGAATGTCGGGATGAGGGATCGGCGCAGCATGTGTCCCAGTCTATCCACAGACGGCACGTGCGTCTCTGACCCGGTGGCAACTCAGAGCGCGCGCACGCCGCCGGCAATCGGTCGCCGCCTTGCGGAGGTGACATGAGGGCTCTGACGGATCTGACGGGGCGACGCAAGGAGCGCGCTGCTGGGCAGGGCCTTGACTGGCGCCTCGCATCGTACGACGGCTACGAGGCGCACACGCCGGAGCCCGATGACCAGGCGCGCCCTCGGACCCTGGACTCCGCCTGCTCGACTGCCACGTCGGTGCTGCCCGTCCCACAGGCGCGCTCACCGATGAAAGCGCGAGTGCTGACGCCGACATCACGCGTCGGGCGAGCGCGACGAGGGGTGGAGAAAGTCGAGCCCGGCACGGTATTCCCACGCTTAGCGCTTCTCCAGTCGGATCTCTGCGCTCTCGCCGGTGTTCACGTTGACGATGCCGTGATAGGTGACGCTCTCGTCGTGGATCGCCGCGCTTACCCTGTACGCACCGGGTGGCAGCCCCGGGAAGCGGAAGCGACCGTCGTCATCGGTGGTCGCATCCGCCCAACAGTCAATGCCGGTCGCACGAACGTTGACGCGGCTGGTGCTCACGCCCTCCGGCGCGGAGAGTTCCCCGACAAGCGGTTCGCCCGGCGTCAAGGTGAGGCGCATGTCATCACCAACCGGAGCGCTGATCTCCACGCGGCCGTACCGACCGTCAGGTGTCGGGCCGACAGTCAGCAGGCGCTGGTCCCCGTTGCGGAGGCCACAGAAGTGCAGAACCGCATCGCGTGGTAGGGAGCCACTCGCAACGACGCCGAGTCCGCCGTCGAGATCGCGGACGACGAAGCGCGTCTTGTTCTTCCGGGAAGTGTCCCGCGAGCCGTCGACGCTGACACGGAAACGCTCGCCGACGTCGAGGACCATTCGCGCGTCCGTGTCGCCAGCCGTGAAACTTGTCCAACTCGTTGTGCTCTGCGTTCGACCCGGGACGGGCGCAGTGCCCTCGCGACCGGAGAGATCGACCGTCGCATCGTCCCAGTTCTTCGTCGTGCGGAGTTCGATCACTTCTCCGGCGCGCAGTTGCACGATGCGGAAGCGCCCGGCCGCGTCGGCCTGCATCCCGCGCGCTCCGGTGCCCTCCCGTCGCCACACCGCGGCACCGGGCACCGGGTCGCCTCGAGGATCACGGATGGTGCCCCGCACCGAGTAGCTGCGCTGTAGTCGTACCGCAGTGTCGGCAGGGCTCCATTCGTCGTCGTCGAACGGGAACGCGTCCGCTGCTCTGTCGCCCTGGAGTCGGATGTTCAATCGGTAGGTCGCCGCCGGAGCCAAGCCGATGAGGACCGCCACGCCGTCCGCGGACGTGTACGCGTGAACTGTCCGCAACGCACTCGACGCAGTGACAACGGCGTCGGCGACCGGTTCGCCCGCGTCGTCCGTCACCGACACACGGGCGCGCGTGCCGCGCGACACCACGACCTCGATCCCCTTCGCTCCTCCGTTGTGCAGAACCGGCTCTACAGGCGCGTAGTCCTTCGGTACGTCGAACTTCACCAGGAACTCGCCATCGTCGAGGCCACCGAGTCGAAATGCCCCGTCGCCGCTTGTCAGCACATCGCTCCACGGGTCGTTCGTCTCGTAGTCGATCTTGAACTGCCGCACGATCTCGCGGTGCGGGATCGCGCGCACACGGACGCCGCGCACTCCGACGCCGTCCGTATCGACAACGCGCCCATCGATCGCCAGCTCCGGTCTGAGCCGGATCTCGATCTCGTAGCCGTCACTCGCCCTCAACTGCCGCACGACTCCCGCGAGAGGCAACGCGCGACCGTCCGCGGTCTGCGCCCGGCTCACGGTGATCAGGTGCACTTGGTCGTCCTTCGGTGCCGGCGAGAAACGGGCGCCGCCGTCCCGTGCGCCCACGCTCCCAAAACGGCCCGGCCCGGATGAGTGCAAGATGTGGACGAGCGGTACGGGACGCCCTTCGTCATCCACGACGGTCACGACGAGCTGAGCCTTCTTCGCCGGTCCGAACGGCTCGACGACGATCTCAACCTCGCCGCCGTTCGCGACGCTCGCCGTGCCCATGTGCATGACGCCCTCGATCGCGACACTCACGGCGATCTCCATCGGAGTGCTCGGGAGGCCGTCGAATCGGAAGCGGCCGTCTGCGTCGCTGTTCACCAGGCGAACGAGCGTCGACACGAGATCGAGATCGAAGTCCGCGTCCAGGAGTGCTTCGAGGTCCACGTTGGCGCGCACGCGGGCACCGGGGACGCCTTCGCCATCGGTGCCGACGACGCGGCCCGAAATGGTCACACCGTGGACGAGCCGGATCACCACGTCCTCGTCCTCGTCATTCGCAACGAGGGAACGGCGATCGCGAACGTAGCCGTTGGACGTGACCTCGACGGATGCTCCCGCCGTCGGCGCCGGGCGCGCGCGGGCGACGCCATCGGCATCAGTCTTCAAGTCGATGCTGACTCCGGTCCGGTCAGATTTCACCGCGACGGCCGCACCCGCGATCGGGGCGCCCGACTCGGTGTCCACGACACGGATCGTCAGCGTCCGCGGTCTCGCGAGTGTGACCGTGTGCTCGACGGTCGCTCCACTCGGCACGCGGATCTCTGGGATCCACTTCGCGTCGGATGTCGCGTGCGAGACGACGAACTCGTGCGGTGCTCCGGGCACCATGTCCACGAGCCGAATGCGCCCCTCGTCGTCGCTTTGTGCCGCCCTTGCGAGCGCTGCCAGCGCAGCAGCCGCCGGACCGCGGGAGCGACTCTCCACGGTCGCTCCCGCAACCGGAACACCCGTCGCATCCTCGATGCGCAGAACGATGATCGAGGACGGTTCGACGCGCACTTCGATGGAGTCGCGCCCCCCGGGCTCGAGCTCGACCGCGAGCGGGTTCGCGCCCTCTCTCGAGATCTCCCCGAGACCGACCGACGCCCAGCCCCCGCCGAGCGCGAACACCGTCGATCGCCCGGCATGGACACCCTCCAACGTGAAGCTGCCGTCAACAGCCGAACGCGCTGGTGTCGTCGGGGAAGCGAGCGCTTGACGGCCCGCCGGGTGGGCGTGTACGAGAACGCCCCCGATGGGAGTCCCGTCGTCAGCCCGTATGACACGCCCCGTGACGGTGCCGAGCGGGCTGAGCAGAACCTCGATCTCCACCCCCACGTCGGTGGGCTGCGCGAGCCCTACGGAGTAGCCCTCCGCCCGCGCGATGATCGAGACCGACGGAGAGGCGCCGATCGTGAACCGACCGTCCGAGTCCGCCGCTGCAAGCGCGAATGCCTGTGGTCCGGACGCTCCCCTATTGAGCGTCACGCCCAACAGCTCGGCCCTCGCAACGGGGTGACCGTCGGCGGCGCTCACGACGCGCCCGGAGATCTCGTCGACGCGCTGAATTCGGAACGTGTACGGCTTGTTCTGCGGGAGAGGGATTGGCGGGCTGATGACGACGCGCCGACCGATCTCACACGCGACGATCCGCACACGCTGCGCATCACCGAAATACGCGAACGAGCCGTCCTCGCCACTCGGGCGCCACGACAGCGATTCGGGTGCGCATCCCGCGTACATCCAGCGCTCTCCCACGTCCTCGACGAACGCCACCTGACCCCGGAACGCCGTGCCATCGTGCTCCTCGACGCGGCCCCGCAGTCGTGGCTCGCCCGTGGGCAGTACGAGGTCGATCTCGGAGGGGGCGCCGGCGCTCGTGACGTCGAACCGCTCCGACACGCGCGCGCCGGACTCCGCGATCGCGGTGACGCGGTAGTTGCCAGCTGCGAGCCCGCGCACGACAAATGCGCCGCTCGCATCACTCTGTGTCCGGATCGGTGGGTCCGTCGACACGAAGCCCGCACGACCAAGGCGGAAGTAGAGACTCGCGGGCCCTCCATCCATCGCTGAGCGCGGATCTGTGGACGCAACGGTCGTGACCTCGACCGGAACCGCCACGGGTCGTTCTCCCTGCGTGACGCGACCGGAAATCGAGACCGAGCTGTCGCCTTCCCGCATGACGCGCCGCCGCCCGGTCGATTCGTCATCGCCCGACTGCGGCTCCGGGTCGCCGGGCGACGCCACGACGCGCGTCGGTCTCGCCGACGACGGTGCGCGCGCGTCGTTCTCGACGATGGCGAGCGCCATCCATATCAATCCTGCGACCACGCACAGGAACGCAACGACGGCAGCGAGTCTCGGCATCTTCCCTCCCCAGTGTGCGGAGGGTACGACATGTTGCCCGCCGGGTCACTTCGCCAGCCACGAGCCGAGCTCGGGCGGCCGGGACCGGCAGTCAGACGTGGAGCGCGAGCGCCGGAGCGAGACCAAGACGGGACCAGGTTGTCGAGGGCATGCCGCATCTGCCGAGTCTCGTGTCATTGCCCTCTCCCTGAAGCCGCGTGGAGGCCGCCTCCAGAGTTATCTGTGGGACTCCCGTGAGCCGACTCGCGAAGCTTCAACAGGCCGCCGGACTCGCGTTCTCACCCTCTGGACCAGACGATGACGCTCGTGGAGATCGTGGCCCGAGGGTCGGACAGCGCGGCTCGTCGGGGCGTGGGAAGAACGACCCCGGTGCAGTGTTCCCATAGTTAGCGAACCCCGCGAACGGGCGTCAATCTAACACGCGCCCGCTGCGTGCCGCCGCACGTCGCGATATCGTGTGACGATCTTCACCGGTGGCGGCACTCGGTACTCAAGTCCGAATTTGCGCTCGTCCACCGCAGACCTCGGACTACGGCGCGAAGCGGACGATGGTCAACGCGTTCGGACGCACGATCGCGGTCACTTCAACCGGCGCTTCGCCGGGAAACGTGAGCCGCACGGAGTACTCGCCGGGCAGCACGACAAGCGACGTCGCGACGCCCGCGTACCCGCGCGATACCCCCCACTGCGTTGCGACGAGTTGCCCGAATCCGTTGCGAACCTCGACGGTCGTCCCTCTGCCGAAGGCGTCCGATTCAGCGGCGCCGGTACCGGCCCAGACGAACGGTCGTGGGAGCCGCTCGTCAGCGGGCCGCACATCGAGAATGCCGGCAACTTCGAATACGTCCACGTCGCGCACGATGGTCTCGGCGCCTGCCGTGACCACGATCTGGTCGTCGTCCCGCGGCACGAGCGGCGTCCCCAACTCGTCGCGCCAGTGCACGAAGTTCCCGGCCGTCGCGTTCAGTCGATACACCCTGAGTTCATAGGCCCCCGGCGGAACGCCTTTCAGGGTGTAGCGGCCGCGCCCGTCCACCTGCGTCCGCAGAAGCGTGATGGGTACACCGGTTCGCGACCGCGGACGCAGTTCGACGGTGAACTCTCCTTCACGAGTCCCGCTGGGCAGTGTCACGACACCGGAGACGGTTGCACCGCGGCGCAACCGCACTTCGATCCGATCGTTCGTGCGCACCGACGTCACATCGACGGCAACGGGCGCGCTTGTCCGGTATCCGTCCTTCCAGACCCGCAACGTCCATCGCCCCTGCGGCACGTGCTCGACGACGGCGACGCCTTCCCCACTGGAGACGCCCGCGAGTCGGGTCCGGGAACGCTCGAGGAACGTCCAAGCGGTCTCGACCGGCGCCCCCGTTTCGTCATCGACGACACGCACAGAGATGGCGACACCGGGTGATCCGGCGGGAGGGAGGACCAAGACAACGTCTGCGGTTCCTGCCGGGACCGACTCATGCACCGCCTGCGGTGGCGCCGCCCTCCTCGCCGGGCCGGTGGCGCGGAGATGGAAGGGACCCGGCGGGAGATCCTCGAACGCGAACTGTCCGCGCTCGTTTGCAATCGAGGGTAATGCGATGGGCAGCGCCGGCGTCGTCGCCTTTGATCCATCGATCCCCGGGAACACCGTTGTCACCGGCAAGCTGCCGTCGGCGACGATCACCGTAGCGCCCTTGACGGGCCTGCGTTCCGTGTCGAGCACGATGCCCGACACCTCGTGGCCAGGGCCGAGCGTGACGTCGATCCGAGGTGGGGTGGCCGACGAAGCAGTGACGACGACACTCGTCGGCGCATATCCGCGCGCGCCGATGTGGACCGTCATCTCGACTCCCTCCGCGGACGAGAGCCCGAAGTAGAACGAGCCGCGCCCGTCGCGGTCCGTCTCACCCGCGACACCGAATCCATACTTCGAGCTGCTGAGCCCCACGCCCCAGATCGGACTACCCGACTCGTCCGTGACGCGGAACTGCGCCCAGAGCCCTTCTGGCAGTCGGAGAACGAGCTCGACCGCCGGAGTCGATCGACCGCTCTCCACGGTCAGCTTGGACGCGGCGATCGAGCCCGCCGAGACAGTCTCCTCCGAGACAGGCAGCACGGCCGTGATCGAGCCCGGGACGTCGAGCGGGACGCCGGCGAGGTGGAAGCGTCCGTCGTGGTCCGTGGATGCACCGGTCGACGGTACGCCCGAGAGCTCCGTCGGGAATTGGCGCGCGGCGAGTTCGTGTTCGTCGGATCGAAACCACACCCACGCGCCGGGGACGGGGATGCCATCGGGGTCCGTGACGCGTCCCTCGACCGTGCCCGCCGGAACCAGGCGTAGCTCCAGGCTTTCGGACTCCGCGGGGTCGAGCGGCGGCAGATCAAGGACCGAGGCTGCGTACCCAGCGATCCACGCACCGATCTGGAGCGACGGCCTGAGCCCGGCTTGCTTGAGACCCATGCCCGGCCTGCGGATCGGAGTGACGTGCGGCACCACGAACGTGCCGTCGTCTGCTGTCTTGACCGTGGCGAGCGGCCAGCGCGCGAGCGGGCTGTCGACCGCGTATCCCGACCGCGAGATGTGACGATTCGCACGACCTGCCAGACGCCATACGGAAACAACGGCTCCCGCGATCGGCGCCCCTGTCGATGCATCCAGGACGCGGCCGCGGACGTTCTCGCCGCGTACGAGGGTGACGCGTGCCCTGCGGCTCCGCGGATCCTCACCCGGGATCAGGTAGATGAACGATGTCGCGTATCCATCGGCGCGGACCCCGACGCCGACGCGCCCGCCCACCTGGCCGCTTGAGTACACGGCCGCCGAGCGAACGTGTGAGGCAGGCGAGAGTCCCCACTCCACGGAGAATTCACCGGCGCTGTCCGTCGTAGTCTGCCGCTCCACCCTGCCGAGGCCCATGAAGCCCACGACGCGCACGCGCGCTCCGCTGACAGGCACTCCCCCGTCCCCGATGACGCGCCCCGACAACGGCACCGAGGGGCGGAGAACGACCTCCACGTCCGCACCCGATCGCAGACGCTCCAGGATAGTCGGAGAGAATCCGTGCGCCTGGACGACGACCGCCAGTCGAGAGTCGGCATCGATGGCCAGGTCAACGCGCCCGCGGGAGTCGGTGCGCTGTGCGTGCTCGGACGTCGGCGGGAGGAGGTCGAAGATCACCGCCGCTTCTGCGTGCGTCGTCACCAGTGCATCGGAGATCGGGTTCCCGTCCTCACTCGTCACGCGAACCGTGATCGTGCCAGTCAGCGCATCGGCCTCCACGACCGGCACTCCCGCGTCGGGACTCTCTGCGTCGGTCCCGGATGCGGCGTGCCTGCCCGCCGACTCGCGTTCGGTCGGCTCCGGTGCGTCGCGAGCGCCAACGGTGTCGCGCGGGGCCTCTCCATCACCGCGAACGAACGCCCACCCACCGAGGAGGATCAGGAGGACGGCGGCCACGGCGATCAGCTTCTTCAACATCACGAGTACTCCCGTCGTAGCGATGGACGCCGCAGCAGAGCTACCAAGCGCGGACAACCCCTTGGCGAATTGCGACGCGGCCGCTGTGGAACCGGAGGGCGGTGGGGTTTCGGATGCCGAGACGGCGGTCTCGATCGCGGCTGACTCGCGAGGCACGACGGGTAGGGGGAGCGCGGCGATGCTCGCTCCGGTGGCCCCGCCGACGCGCTTCCGCAGTCGGTCGAGTGCGCGATGCACACGGACCCGCGCCGCGGCCGGTGAGATCCCGATGTACGCGGCCATCTCTCGGTACTCAAGCGAGTGCAGGTACCGAAGAAGCAGGAGCTCCCGGTCGCCCGCATCGATCAACGCGAGCGCCTCTTCGAGCTCTTCCGAGCGAAGCGCCCTATCCGACGGAGGTTCCTGCGCGACGTCGCACCGTTCCCGCTTCGCGGCGATCGACTCGCGGTCCGTCCGCCTGCGCCGAGATCGAAGAGCCGACCGAGCGCGATCGCGCGTCTGTCGCATGAGCCATGTGCGCACACCGATCTTCACGGGAGCGTCGCTCGTCTCCCGCGCGAGAGCGATCAGGGCTTCCTGAAGAGCGTCCTCGGACGAGGCATCATCGCATCCGGTTCGGCGCGCAGCCGCGAGCGCGTGCCGCATCTCGGGGCGGACGAGGGCGGCGAACGCGTCGGCATCGCGCTTCTGTCGCCAGTCGGTCCACAGCTCGTACGTGTTCACGCTCATCCCACTCTGTAGGGGCCGCCGCCAGACGTATCGTTACATGGAATCGGAGACACGCGCAACCGACCCAACGAACGGTTCCCCGGAGCGGCTCGGATCCAATCCCCTCTCCTCCGGTCGCGGCGTGCTCCGGCACTTCATCGCCGACGGTTGATCCGAGCCCGTCCGACGAAATCCGAGAACGGTTGCACCCTGGAGGCCGATCTGCGGGATTCTGTGGGAGATGACCGGGAACGACGCCGCTGTGCCGCTCGACGAACTCCTCGCCCACAGGGCGTGGGTGCGCGCGCTGGCCGTGGCTCTGTCTCGCGACGAGAATGACGCCGACGATCTCGAACAACAGGCTTGGCTGACCGCGATGCGGCGGCCCCCGGAGACGCTCGACTCTCCCCGCGGTTGGCTCGCGTCCGTCCTGCGCAGCATGGCAAAGCGACGCGCGCGGACGGACAGTCGCCGCGCGCGTCGTGAGGCGGGTGCCGCGCGGCGCGACGTCGACGTGAACGATCCCGCGCGACTCGCCGCGCGCGCCGAGATGCACGCGCGCGTCGCGATGGCCGTTGTCGCGTTGAGGGAACCGTATCGCCAGGCGGTCTTGTTGCACTACTTCGAGGGGCTCTCTGTGCGGGAGACGTCCGCGCGGATGGATGCGCCGTTCGAGACGTCGCGCGCGCGACTGCGGCGGGGGCGCGAGCAGTTGCGGCGGCAGCTCGACAGCGAGATGGGCGGGATGCAACCACTGGGGGTTGCGTTGCTGCCGCTTCTGCCGCGCGGCGCCGGAAGGTGGGGATCGACAGGCGTGGCGGCTGCCGCCACAGGAGGGACCCTCGTCATGGCGAAGTTCGTGATCGGGAGCGTGGCTGTGTGCGTACTGGCGGCGGGAGTCTTGTGGGCGACGTCGGATAGCGATGGCCCCGAAGTGGCCGCCGTGCCGGTGGTCGAGGATGTCGTTGACCGCGCGCCGGACCCGACTCCGCCGCGAGAGCGCGTGCGGGTCGACCAGCCGACGACCACGCTGGGCGACGACGGCGATGCGGTGCCTGATGTCGAGCCGGAGCCGACGACAGTCGAGCAGCGGTTGCAGCTGAAACTCGACGACATCCACTACCGCGACGTCTCGATGTACGACGTTCTGGCGCGCATCTCGGCGCAGACGTCGGTGTCGATCCATCTCCAAACCGAATTGCTCGAGGGGGCGCGGAGCAGCGACGAGTTCACGATCGGCCTGCAGCTGGACGTGCCGACCGAGGCGCAGACTACGCTGAACCTGCTCACGACCTTCCGCGGGCTCAAGTTGCACATCGCGGACGATCGCGTCGTCGTTCACAGGGGCGACATCGAGTGGAGCGATGGGATGGCCTCGGTCGAGGTCACGCCGAAGCTCCCGGATCCGAACGCTCCGACGACGTTGACAGTCCGGGGGCGCGTCGTCGACGAGACCGGTGGCGGAATCGAGGGCGCGGTGATCCTGCATGCGTCTGCGGAGGTCGCGCGAAGCGCTCCCGGCGGGCACTTCGAGGTCGAGTTGGTGAAGGAGTTCCACTCGCTCACCGCGCGCATATCGGGGCGTCAGCGATCGAAGAAGTTTGACGTTGCGGGAGAGTATGGCGACGTGCTCGACGCGGAGCTCGTCCTCGGTGGCGCGGCGGGGTTTGTGCGCGTCACGGTCACGAGCGACTCGGGTGACGACCCGAAACACTGCTACGTCAGGTTCAACTGGAACGTGCCGGGCACCGAACAGACGTTGCGCGACGGACGCGAGGTCGCGCTGCGCGACAGCGAGACGGTCTTGCTCGGGCCGGCGGCCGGTGGGTTCATCGCGACCCTCGACAGCCTACCGCCGGGAGAACTTCGCCTGGTGGTGTCTGCGCGAGAGCACGTGAAGGATGTCCGGACCGTCACGATCGTCGTGGGAGAACGGACCGACGTTACGGTCGAACTGCACAAGGCGGATCTTGCCGAGCGTCTGCGTACGGAGCGCATGTCGGTGCAGTTCGCCGACGCCCCGCTGCGAGACGTGACGAACTACGTCCGGCGCACGAAGTCACTCAACATCAGCGTCGATCCCGCGTTCGCAGCGGCCAACGCCGATGCCCGCGTGACGGTCACCGCCGAGGACGTCACGATCGAATCGATCCTCGATGAACTCTGCGCTGCGATCCCCGGCGCGACGTGGGTGATTCGCAATCGGGTTGTACTCATCACGAAGGGCGAGTAGTGCACTCGACAGCCTGCCCGACATACCGCGACATACCGTGCCAGACTCGATTCGTCGGTTTGAACGCTCCACTTCTTACCAGGCTCGTGGCCTTCTCTGCGAAATGCCCGATGTCGCCTTCGGCCGTCTCGCGCGACCGACCGGATGGAGGTTCCATCCATGCGCTCCCCCGAGACGACTACCCCGGCGCCGACTGGCTGGTCACAAATCGCGCCCTCGCCAAGCGCGCTGCATTCGAGACGCGCCGCACGAGCGGCCCATCCGGCGTCGAGGGTCTCTGCCGAGGTGTGAAGCGATGGGGCGCCGTCGCGCGTGGATGACGAGTGTCCCGTGCCATGAGAACGTTACCTCACGCGCCCTCGCCGTCGCGAGCGCCGTATGAGGCGCGTTGTGGAAGCGACCCGACGAGTTGACTCTCCGTCCCCGCATCGGGTCCTGAGCAACGTTGCGCTGCGAGACGACGTGGATGGCAGGCCGACGAGCCTGGTCGAGAGTGGAGTGTTCAAGTCGACGAATTGAGTCTGGCTCCGCATGTCGCGCGAACGCGACGAATTGGCACTCTCGCTACGCCTCGTTCGCGTCGTCTCGCTCCCGGCCCGGGAACGCAAGACCGCCCTCGGCGGCGTGCGCCTCCTCGAGCCGCACACCGAGGTGATTGCGGGTGAGATGCTCGTCTCGCTCCGCCCGGACGACACGCTGCTCGTCGCGTCACTCCCGAGCCCGTTCGGCGGCGACTCGACCCGTCGCATGGTCATCCTGCTCAGCCCGCGGCGCTGATCACGCAGCGGTGCCGATCGCTCTGCGGCGCCGACGGCCACGAGCTCGATCTCCGCGCCATGCACCGTTCCGTGACCCGGCGCGCGCGCAGTGTGCGCGTCGCACGTGACCAGCAGAGCGCGGAGCGCTTCGGCCAATGCGACATAGGCTCCGTCGTACGATGAAACGTTCTGCCGTAGCGCCCCGACTCGGTCGCGCAACGGCTTCAACTCGCGCCGGTGGATGAGCACGACGGCGAGGAAGTCGATGGCGAGCCGAGCATTTGCCGTCGAGGGGGCGTGATCTCGGGATGGGAGAGCTGTCCGGCAAGACCGGCGCCGATGAGTCGGAGACCAAGAGCAGCGCTAGTTGGGCGCGGCGGTTCACAGGTGGACGGGCGTGGTGGGGACGGTCTGTCGTCGCTTCGGCGCTCTCGCGCTGGGCGAGCCGATCCACGGGCGGCGTGAGACCGTCGGGAACTGTCCTGCGTCAGCGGAGGAATACGCCTTCCTTTCGCCTCACCCTGGTGATGGGATCGGGCGTCCGGATCCGCTGCCGCAGCGCCGTGAGCGGGTCCGGAGTCTTGCCGACGGTTGCGGCGTCCGAACTGGCGGCGTCGTGCTTTGCGAGCAAGCCCGAGAGCCGAACCTTCTGCTTCTCTGAACCGATCCGCGCGACGATCTCTACGGCCGACCGAATCGCGTTCTCCGCACTGGACGGATCGCGCGCCGCGGCCGCGTTACGGCACGCCCATTCGACGTAGACGATGGCTAGGTTTACCGCGTCGGTTCCGCCGAGTAGCCCGCCGACGCGCCACAATTCTCTGTCGTGTGCGCGCCCTGCGTTCCCCCGCTTCAGGACCGACGCTTCCACGGCCTGGCGCTGCAACCGCTTGACGGACTTGAGGATCTGCGCCCGCTGGGCCCGGTACGTCGGAAGTGCATCGAGTTGCGGGGTGACGTCGCGAAGCTGCAAGATCGCCAGCCGGACGGTCTTCCACGGACTCGGCCTGGACTTGGGTCGCGATGTCGTCCGCCTGCCCGCCCTGCGGACGTCCCCGCGCGCAGCGGTCGGAGCGGCGGGGGCGACGGCGTCGGAGTGCAGTACCGCCGTCTCGAAAGCTGTCTCGACAGCGAGGTAGGCCAGTTGCCCGGGCTGCGTCGTATCGAAGTCCTTCCGGACGGGTGGACGGTTGCCCTCTTGCGCCCACACCCGGAATGTCGAGACCGCGGCCGCGGCATATGCGAGCCGCACCTCGTCATCGATGTCGAGCCTCGGATGAGCGCCGACCAGATCGGGAAGGTCTTCGAGCTCAGGCGTCGATGCCACCTCCTTCAGCAGTTGGACCATCTCCTTGGTCTCGAGCAACAACTCGCCGCGTAGGATCGACCGACGCGTGGCTGCGTCGTATGTGCGATGACGCGAAGGCGGGAGAGACTCGGTCGCGTCTTCCTCGTCGTCGAACGCGGCCGTGACTGTCGCGGCACCGTCCTGCTCACGCCGCTGCTTCCGCAGCCGCTGCTGGGCCACGGTGATCTGCGGCTGACTCGCGCTCAGCATGTCCTCGTCCATGAGGAGACCGAACGTCGTGGCCAACAGTCCAAACGAGAATGTCAGGAGTGTGGACAACACGATGCGCAGCGGCCAGCGGCTGGGCTTCTTCTCCATCGAACCTCCTTCGTACGGGACCGGCTCCAATCCGCTCGGCAACCCGTGACGATCGATCAGAGGGTCCGAGTCGCCACGGTTGCAGCCCAATGCGCCATCGTGGCAATCCGACCGGCCCGCCGTCAAGTGCCCCGTCGTCAAGTACCCGCGCGACGGTCGCGACCACGGCGTGCGTGCAGCGCGCCAAACCGTCCGGCCAGCGGCCGGTCCCACATCCGCTTCATCGGCTGCGCGGACTTCGGTCCTGGCGCGCGTGATGGCCGCAGGAACTGTTGGCGGTCCGCCACCAGCGGAACGCTCACATCATCTCAAGCGTGCCCGACGCAAGCATCGCGGAAGACCCAGCTTCAGCCGAAACCGGCCCCCTTGCGCAGATCTCCCCCCCAAGAAAATCTACCTACTTCGGCGGATCGTTGATCGGTGAGATGTTGATCGTGGCCTCGGTCGCCGAAACCGGAACGACGGCTACGCCGAAGATCGATGTGCCTACTACCGTAACCCGAAGGCCAGCGCCGAAAGGTGCATTCAGCATCTCGTAACGGCCCTCGCTATCCAGAGAGCACCGCCGCCGGAAACTCTGGTCGCACGAGAACAAGACCTCGACCTGCCCCACACACGGAGATCCGTCAGCATTGGTAGCCACACCGGAGAGCGTCCCCGAGCCGATCGAACTCTCGTTCTGTGGCGGAATGAACGACACATCGTAGGCGTTGCCAGCGCCGGGCGCGTAGACGAGAAAGCCACCGTCCAGATCGAACCGGCTGCTGCTGCCGTTGAACTGTTGCAAGATGCCACGCCCGGCTCCGACGGAGTGTCCGCTCAGCAACGAACTGAAATCGACAGTGTCGAAGGGCGGGGTCACGCTTCCTCCAGGAGAGAGCCCGACTATTCCGTCCCGCGCGTTCACACCGCGATACCCGATCTGTATCCGCCCATCGTCGAACAAGATCACCTGAAACGTGTTTGACCCGGTGTTGAAGTACTCGGGCACGCGATCCCATGTGACCACCAGACGATCCGGGCTGGACAGCCGATTGACCTTCACCCGTCGGTCGTTGCCGGCGATCCCCGGATAGAAATCGTCAAAGAGAGGGGAGATACGCGGTTCCGGCCGCAGATGGTCCAGAACCGACTCTGTGAAGTCCCTGTCCCCATTGACAAACGTCAGAACTCCATTGGAGCCGACATACACAGTGCTCCGGTCAACGCCGTAGAACGGGAACTCGAAGCCGAGGTTGACCGCGATGGAACTGTCATCACTGTGGAACAGAGTTGTGCCGAAGTCTTCTTCGAAGTCGGCAACCACGAGGCGCAATACGACGAATCCGGCGTCCGTCACACCGTCCGGGATCACGGACACCATCTCCGAAGTCCCGCGATAGTCATCCCCGTCGATCTGGGCGAAGGCGCGCACGAGAATCGTCTCCGCCTCGGAAGGAGTACTGAAGCCCGGAATACTGAAACCCCCATCCGCGCCGGAGGTCGCACTCCCTCCGAAGGTGGTCGTAATACTGGCACCGGCGAGGGCAGACCCGTCTTCCAAGCGCGCGAATCCCTCGATCGTCGTCGTTCGGATCGCCTGTGTCACGGTGATGCGCTTGACTGATGTCGCCCCTTCGTTCGTCGCCGTGATGAACGCCAAGCCTGCGGACACGCCCGTGACTAACCCGTTCTGTCCGACGGTCGCAGTCGCCGGATTGCTCGTGCGGTAGATCGTGAGCGTCGTGCGCGGCGTGACATCGACGGTCGATTCGTCCTCGAGCGTTCCGATGACAGTGAGCTGCGTCGTCTCACCGACCGGCAATAGCGGTGAGTCGGCACCGATCGAGATCGACTCCGGGAACGGAGGCGGCGTGTCGGTGATGATCAGGTCACCGATCACGAACGTCTGGCCCGCACGGAATTGGAACGGTTCGCTGAACGCGTAGCGCGTCGTGCCACCCGCCGTGCTCACGCCGAACACCCGAACGAAATCATCACTCAGGAAGTCGGGCCGCGAGCCCGGTCCGCCCGCACCGAATTGGTCGGGGGCCGCGATATTAGGGATGCGGAACGTCCCATCAGCGTTGACCTGAACCGTCTGACCGTTGACTGTCACGGTCCACGTCTCGTCCAGGGCCTGCGCATGCGCGACGACGGGGACGACGAGAACAAAGACGAAGAACCCGATCACCAACCACACAGCAGACATCCACGCACCGACTCCGGCTCTCTTTCGGCGGTTCATCTCCATGATATCGACTCCTGTCGAGTCCGCTCGCAGGGCGGACGTCCCGTTTGTTGTGTGAAATCAACCGCCGTCTTCGGGCGGAATCGGGCCGCGAGAAGTCGCGTCTGCCCACTCGTGCCATCCAGAGCCTGGCGGTCGGGAGATCCACTCCTTGAATCGAACGCCGTAGTCGAAAGGCTCGAACAAGACGGCCTCGAGCCCTGCGTCCCCTTCACTCTCGCGCACACTCAAGTAGTAGGCAGCTTGGACGATGTCTCCGGAGTACTTGTGCAGGTAGGACGCCGACCGTTTCTCGCGAAGCTCGCGGAGACGGTCCGCGCTCTCAGCAGTGCCCGCGATACCAACGGCTTGAATGCTGCAGGAAACGAGCATTCGATTGATGTGTGCCCCGCGCGGGGACTCCCATCCCCTGTTCCGTTCCCAGAACTCCATGCTGCATCCGTCGAGGGAGAACTGAGACGCGTCGGCATCGTCGGCGGCCAGTAATCCTATGGATCGCACCGCCGCCAACAGGATGTCGTCCTGTCCTTGGGTGAACGTCTCCGCCGGATACTCGTGGAGGACAGTCGATCGAATCCTGTCGAACGCGCCGGGGCCCCCCTCGCGAGCGATCGTCCAGACAAACTCTCTGCCCTTCGCACTGCGCGCTGGATCCCCGACGATCGCGATCAGCGGATCGACCGCTGGGTCGTCTCGAGGAACTGGTGGCTGAGTGTGTTCGCTCGGGGGGGACCCGGAGACTCCGACGTAGACGGCTACAGCGCCGACCACGAAGACCAACAAGAGGAGAACCTGTGAGCGTTTCATTTGCGTTCTGAGGAGCTGTTAGAAATTCTCGAACTTCGTGCGTTCCGTTCGATTCAATTCCTTCCGGCCTGCGATGCCCTGGAAGTACATGAGCGCCTTCATCTGTTCCGCAGCCGTGGACCGCGGGCTGCCGCCCGGATCCTTCGGGTGCCTGATGCCTGCGTTGTGACCGGACTCGTGGATCGTGGTTGTGAAGAGCGCCGACTGGGCGAGGATCAACTCATGCGTGCCGAAGTTACCCGCGCCATTGACACCACCGATCCCGGTCAGGTTGATCGAGTTGACCTGTTTGATGTCGGAGAACGTCGCCTCCCACACGCGAGTCAGATCCGTGAAGTTCGTGATGTCGTTGTACTTGGCGTCAGTGAAGTCGAAACGCTCCGCTGCGGGGAACGTGGTCGCCGACTGATCCGGAAACGTTGCGCTAGTGGCATTCGCGATGTTGAAGGTCAGGTCGATGCAGACGTCGTCGTCCGCCCCTCCGTCCCCGGGGCCGTCATCGTCGGACTTGGTGAGCGCGGCGCCGGCGACGAAGAACGCCGGAACGTCGTTTGCGCCGGTCAGGTCCGGGTGGAGCGACCTCGTGTAGGCGATCGTGTTGGTCGGCAGCTCGACCTTGACGGTGCAACTGTCCGTAGTTGCGGTGCCATCGCATGTGTAGGCCACCGTCACGGTCTTGTCGCCGGTCGTGGCGAACGTGGCCGTGTAGCTGGCGCCGGTGGTGCTTCCGACGGCGGTGCCGCCGGTCCAGGCGTACGTGCCGCCGGTCGGGGCTCCCGAGGCCGTGAACGTGACTTGGTCACCCGGGCAGGTGTAGATGGGGTCGAAGGTCGGCGAGGTGATCTCCACCGCGCAGTTCTCACAATCTGCCGTCACCGAGTATGGCGGGCAGTTGCAGCCCCAGCCGGCGACGGTGAGTCCGGTACCCGGATCGGAGATGATCGTGGAGCCGTCGTCGGTGACGGTACCCGGTGCGACGATCTCGAAATTTCCGGTGGCGTGGTTGAACGACAGGAAGAACGCAATCGAGCCTGGCGGCAGCGCCGACATGTTCGGGTAGCTAATCTGGATCGGCGGGTCGAACGTCGCGCCGGCCGGCTGCAACGTCCACGCGAAGGGTGGTGCCGCGCCATCCGGCACGGGCATGGGCAGGTCGTCGAAGTGGACCTGGTTGAGCGTCAGAACCGCTGGGTCGGAGGCGCTGGGGACGGATCCGTCGGCGCGGGTCATCGACCCAGCGGTGACCGTCATCTCCAGGCCCTCGATCTCTTCCACCGTCAGGATGACGTCCTGTGTGTTGTCGAAATTCACCGCGTTGGCGGGGTTGAGCGGCGGTAGCAGTACGGGAGTGGGAAGCGAGTTGTCAGCATTCGGGACGATGACGAGTTCATAGCCGAGCGCTGGGAAGCTGCCGCCCGGGATCGGTGTCCCGTTCAGTGAATTCGCGACGGTGCCGTCCACCCGCAGGTGCGCGGCTCCGTCCGCGATGCCTGAGAACGCGAAGATGCCGTCGCCGTCACTGATCGTCGAAGGCTGCACGATCCCGTTCACCTTCACGGTAACCCTGGCGCCGCCGATCGGATTGCCGGCGTTGTCCAGAACCAGGCCGCCGAGTGTTGTCGGCAGCGCCTCGTCTCTCACGACGCTGAAGAGTGCGAACACGGCCGGGCCGCTCGCGTTGTCGGTGAACGTGGCCGTCACCCGGTCGTTTCCGCCGGTGATACCGAACGCGAAATCGACCTCTGCATGCCCGGTCGGACCGGTCGTGGCGACCGCGAGAGGCTCTCCGTTGACGCGACCCTGGCCCTGCGTGACGACGAATACGACGGAGACGCCTTCGACGCCATTGCAGCCGTCACTAACCCAGGCCCGCAGCGGCAAGGGCGCCGGTGCGCCGGCTTCGCCGCGCTGGTTGTTCCCGGTACTGATGTTGATCTGCTGCGCGGGGGCCGGTGTGGCGGTTGCGCAGAATGCGGTCGTGCCGACGATGCTCTCGGACCTGACCTCGACACGGTTGTTGCCGCAGCCCGCATCGGTGCCGACATGCCAGAACACACCGGCCAGCCCGAGCGCGTCGGTCCTGGCCTGGAACATCATCGAGCCGTCGCCCGTGCCGTCCTCGGAGAGGCGTCCGTCGCTCCGCGTGACGTCGAACGTGACGATCTTGTTCGGGAACGGGTCACCGTTGCCGTCGAGCACGCGCACCACGATCGGATCGGCGAGGAGATCGTGGATCTGCGCACGCTGCGCGTTCCCTGAGACGACCTCCATTGTCGGTGATCCCGCGGCAACCTCGACGCGCGTGACGGTGATGTTCCTCGTGACGGTGTTGCCGAGGATGTCCGTCGCCGACGCGGAGATCGTGTTCGCCCCGAGGGCGAGCGGCAGAGCGGGCAGGAAGAACGTGCCGTTCGTACCGATGCCGATATCGACCTCTGCCGTCGCACCGTTCACGGTGACGTCGAGTCCGTCGAAGCCGCTCAAGAGGTCGCCGACGATGCCTGCGACGTCGGTGCTCGGTGTCGTGATCTCGGCGAGGTCCCCCGGAAACTGAATCTGCAAGCTCGGCGCCTGCTCGTCCTGGATCACCGTGGCGGTGGCCGGTGCACTCCGGGCCCCCGTGGCGTTGATCCCGGTGAAGAAAATCTGGTTGGCGCGATTCGGGCTGAGAGCCACCAGGACGGTGAACGTCCCGTCCGAGGGAAGCGTGATGGCCTGTACGGTCGTGAGCCCCGCGACCTCGAGAACCGAGGCCTGAAGCACAGTTCCCGTGATGGTCACGGAGTCCGCCGTCGTGCTGGGAGTATACGGATCGAGAGTCGGCGCCTGAGGGGTGGCGAGGACGACCGAGCCCAAGCAGGTCAAGTCGAAGCGGAATCGGACGCGGGAAGGAACCTGGAAACTCAGCGTCACCGGCGACGTCGATTCTCCCGGGGAGAGAACGCCGTCCGCTCCGGTCGCGCCGGAGAGATCGAAGTACGGATCTCCGCCCGGCGTCGTGCCCGTCTCGTTGTTGACGGTCACACGGGAGTCCGTGATCGAGCCGATCACGAGGAGGAGCGGGCACGCGACGTCCTCGCTGGAGTTGTTCGTGACCACCGCCTGGGTGGTGACCGCTCCCGTCCGGCGATTCGCCTGCATCCGACCGTATCGGATCTCAAGGAACGAACCGACGTCGATGAGAGAATCAAAGTTGATCTCGTCGCCCTCAGCGGCCAGCGCGCGGTGGTTCAAGCTGACGGTCAGACCGATCGCGGCCACAACGAGCATCGCCCCGGCGGCGAGTACTGTCCGAAGTCTTCCACTCCAGTTCATCACGACGTCC
This sequence comes from Planctomycetota bacterium, assembly GCA_024280885.1. Taxonomy (GTDB): domain Bacteria; phylum Planctomycetota; class JAJSAM01; order JAJSAM01; family JAJVHW01; genus JAJRPF01. Next base: position 90,480 of record JAJRPF010000048.1, read on the forward strand.
TTTCCGCATCGCCAGGCGGAAGGCGGGCGGGAACGGCGCTCCCAGCCCAGTCGAACACTGCAGTCGAACACTGCAGTCGAACGTGCCCTCGTCTTCCGCCCGGGTGTTGCTTGCCCTCACCCGTCGCGTACCGCCGGGGCGACTCCCTTCCGAGTTACCCCGCGCTCCGCATTCTCAAAATGACAGTAGGAGTCCAAGCGCCGCGGCGCAAGGGTGCCCATGATTTTAGTCACGCAAAACTTGCATTTTCGTCGCTCCGCCAGCCCGGATCGTTCGGTCAGGCGCTCAAGTACGCGACCTGGCGGATCTCCCACGCGTCGAGGAGATACGCATGGGCGGGCGATTGACTGGAGAGGCGACGTGCCGGGGCGCGGCGTGACCGTGAGGGGAGGCCGCATCACAGGTCGGCTCGTGGACGATCGAACGCGGACTTCGCTCGACGCGCCGCACGCGTCCAGCCTTGCGTCGGGTGAGGACTGGTGACGGTGACTGAAATCTCACAAGTTTCGTGCTCGGTGCGCCATTCACTACCGGAAGCTGGGATTTGAGTGTGCCGGAAGGAGTCCACCCAAGATGAAGAGACAACTTGTGTCCGTTGCTGCGGTCTTGCTGCTTTCGCCGGGACTGGCGCTTGCGGGTGCGATCGATCTGAACGACTTCGACCTTATCGACCCAGAGGTGACGGTTGCCGCCGACGGCTCGGAAGCCGACTTCGTCGAGAGTTCCGTCACCTCTTCCGTGCTCCTGACCAGCGATCCCTTCTTCGGGGACTTTCTCTTTGCGGACGCCGTTTCGATCTCGTTCGACTACGACTTCGTCGAGGGCGTGGGCACCAACAACGACGAATTCGGCGCCTATTTGACCGACGAGCTTGGCTCCGCGATCGTGGGCTACGAGTTCTTCAGAACCAGCTCCGACGCCGGATCCGTCACGTTCGACTTCAGCTCTGATGCAACTGTCCTCGCGCTTGTCACATCTGGCGATTTGGGGCTGACGTTTGCGCTGAGCTCGCTCTTCAACGACGCCGCGTTCAACTCGACGGTGAACGTCTCGAACGTCGCGACGGCGGGCGCCACCGCGGTGCCCCTACCGCCGGCCGGTTGGCTGGGCCTCGCCGGTCTCGCGGCGCTGGGTCTGGTCAGGCGCCGCCGCCGCGGAGTTCCCACCGCGTAACGACTCAAGAACCGCGATACATGAGCCCCATGTGGCAGGACACCGCATGGGGCTCTTCGATTCGCGGCGACAGCTCTCCCGTCGACCGCTGACCAGTCGTTGTGACGCTTGACGCGGTAGAGGCAGTGGATTACGCGGGCCGCCAGTATCCAGATGGTGTCCGTGTGCCCGTTGACGCAGCCGAGCGTGTGGCCCTGCGTCGAAGGACCCCAGGGAGACGGGTAAGTCGCATGGCTCTGGAACCACGCGATGCGCTCGCCCTCGGTCATGTCGGTTGCAAGCAGCACCCGCCGAACGGCCGCCGCATCGTCGACGTCCGACCGCGCGGCTGGCACCTCCGACGAGCGACAGGCTCTGCGATCCGCGAGCGGCCCAGAAGGGGGACCGGCGCGCTGGGCAATGAAAGGAGTCTGGATCGACGGCCACAGACTCACTTGGTCTCGTCGGGTCGCGACCTGACGCCGGGCTGTCGCCCCGCGCCTTGTCGGCACGGGTATGGCGCGGCGTGCGCTGCACGGCGACGTCATCTGATCTATCGGTAACGCATGGCGGGGGAGCGTGGACCGAGTGCCGTATCGATCTTCTGTGCGTTGGAGGCGTGACCCGGATCGCTCTGTCCTGATACGCTCCCCGGCTCGCATGTTTCGCCTACGCCTCACAGTCGCGCTTTTCGTCCTTGCTCTCGCCCTCGTGGGCGGCGGTCGGGCGGATGCTGCCGAGCCTGAGGGCGGCCTTGTGGCCCTGATCGGGGGCGAGGTTCGGATCGGTGACGGCCAGGTCCTCTCCGGCGCCACGGTCATCCTGCGCGACGGGCGCGTAGAGGCAGTCGGTAAGGATGTTGCGGTGCCTCCCGGGGCGCGGCGGGTCGATTGCGCGGGGAAGATCATCACGCCGGGACTCATCGACGCCGACTCCGCGCTCGGGATGTCGCCTGCCGATCTGAGCGCGAAGGTCCCGGGAGCGGACGCGCGCGCGGCGGACGCGTTCGACCCGTGGGACGCGCGTCTGCGTACCGCTCTGCGGCAGGGTGTGACGACGCTGCATCTCGGCGCCAACCGCGAGCATCTGATCGGCGGCGTCGCCGCGGTGGTTTCGACGGGGTCGCCAGGCAGCGCGGCAATCGACGCCGACGGCGCGCTCGTGATCAACGTCTCCACCCGCCGGTCGGCGGCAGGCCTCGGCGGCGCAGCGCGCGTCGCGTTGGTCCGATCGACGTTCATCTCCGTTGACTACGGGCAGGTTCAGCGTGAACGATGGCGCAGGGATCTTGCGGAGTACGAGGTGAAGCGGTTCGGAGCCAGCCCTCTGATGGAAGAGGAACTGCTGCTGCCGCCGGAGCTTCTAGCGCGCATGCGGCTGTGGACGCCGACGGCGCGGGCCGCGTGGCGCGTGGCAGCGTTCAAGTCGATGGGACGTGCGAAGAAGTACACGAAGCCCAAGAAGCCGGCGACGCCGCCGAAGGCGCCGCGGGAAGACCCAAGCACCGATGTGATCGCGTCGACGCTCCCGGCTCCGGAAGCCGTCTTGAGCGACGACGGACCCAAGACGTCGCCGAAGCCGAAAGGGGCCAAGGCCCGCAAGGCGAAGCCCGCGAAGACGCGCAGCAAGGCGGAGCGACGGACGTTCTTCCGCGCCGAACTCGCGGCGGATGTTGATGGGGCGCTCGGCGCCGTGCGCGACTTCCGTCTCGAAGGTGTGATCGTCGGCGGGCAGGGTCTTCGAGATCGTGTGCAGGCGCTCGGCAAGGCGAATGTCGCGGTGGTCGTGAGTTACGTCGGCGACACAGCTTGGTCGCACTCGTCCCCGGCCGCGCGCCGCGAAGAGGGTCTCGGCGCGGCGTTGGCCGATGCCGGGTTGCGGCCGGCCCTGGGGACTGGCGCGACGGGCGTAGCTCGATTTCTGAGGCTGCATGCTGCGCGCGAAGTCGGTGAGGGCATGGATCCGCAAGACGCGCTGGCGGCGATCACGCTCTGGGCCGCCGAGGCGGCGGGTGTTGCCGACGAAACGGGTTCGATCGCGGTGGGCAAGCGCGGTGATGTCGTTGTGTGGAGTGGAGATCCGCTCGACGCGGCGACGCGTGCCGAGCGCGTGTTCGTGGCCGGGCAGGAGGTGGACCTTGAACGCGACTGAGCGCGGCGCGCGGCGGCGTCCATCCTCGCATCGGCGTGTGCGCATCGCCGCGGCTGTCGTCGCCGCAGCGCTCGTGGCGACGCCGATCGTTGTGCGCGCCGACGACCCGGCGGACGCAGCGGACCTCGTCGTGCGCGTCGGTCAACTCCACACCGGCGACGGCAAGGTGCTGCGCGACGCCGTCATCGTGATCGAGGACGGCCGCTTTGTGTCGGTGACCGAAGGCGGCGCCGTTCCGAAGGGTAGCGCCGCGCGCGTGTTTGCGAACGCCGTGGCGTGCCCCGGCTTCGTGGATGCCGTCACGCAGATCGGACTCGATGGCGGCGCCGCCGAGTCGCCCGAAGCGCTGACGCCCGATGTGCGCGCGGCCGACGCGTTCGACGTGCGCCATCGTGACCTGAAGCCGACCGTGCGGGCGGGTACGACGTCGATCGGTCTTCTCCCGGCCCCGGTGAACGTGGCGTCGGGCGCGTCCGCCGCCGCCGTCTTGCGTGCCGACGGTTCCGCCGAAGTGCTGCTGCGTCGCGGCCCGCCGGTCTTCGCGTTTCAGCCCCCCGCGCTCGATAATGCGCGTGTCCCCAGCACAGCCGCGGGCGCGCGTGCCATGCTCGAAGCTGCCTTCGCGGGGCGCGCGTGGACGACCTCCGGAGAGGGCTCGATCCCGGTACGCCCGGCTGCGCTCGAGATGCTCGCGGCAATGAAGCGTGGGCCGTCGATCGTCTACGCCGACGGTCCCGAGAACGCGCGCATCGCCGTTCAGACGTTGCGGGCGCAGGGGCTCTCTCCGACGCTCGTCGGATTGCGATCCGCGTGGAAGGACGTCGCTCGCGTCGCCGATTTGCGTGTTCCATGCATCGTCGTCGGACTCGATCCGAGCGATCCCATCGGTCTGCTGGAGATGCCGGGCAAGCTCGCCGCAGCAGGCGTTGATGTCTCGTTCGCGACGGGTGCACCGGCGCGTTCCCCGCGTTCGCTGCGCTTGTCCGTCGCGCTGGCGGTTGCGAATGGATTTCCGACCGCGCAGGCTGTGCCCGCCGTCACGTCGCGCGCGGCGGTGGCTCTCGGTGTCGGTGATCAGGTCGGTCGCGTTGCCGAGGGACGGCGAGCGGACCTTCTGATCCTTGACGGCGAGCCGTGGGAGTTGCGTTCGCGCGTCCTTCTCTCCCTGGCCGGCGGCCGGATCGTACGCGACGCCGCCGCCGAGGCGGAGGCGTCGAAATGAGGCGGCTCGCTCTTGGACTCGCGGTGTGCGTCGCTGCGGTCTCCGCGCTCGCGTTGCCTGCGGATCGCGTCGATGCGCGCCCCCAGAACAATGGTCAACAGCGCAACAATGGGCAACAGAACGATGGTCAACGCGCCAAGGCCGAGTTGACGTTCGTGGGCGTCACCATCGTCGACGGCCTCGGCGGCGCCGGGACATCCGGAACGGTGTCGATCGAGGGCGGCCGCATTCGCATGAGGACGGGCGGCGGTCGCCGCGTCGATGTCGAGGGCGCGTATCTCGCGCCCGGTTTCATCGAGGCGAATGGTCGTACGGGGTACGTCAGCAACGCCGCTGAAGTGACGCGCGAGATGACCGCAAACGTCGACGTCGCGGACCTCGTGGATACGCGCTCGTCGGAGTTCCGCGAAGCGGCCTTCGAAGGCTGCACGACGGTCGTCATGGTACCGGGGACGGAGAACCTCGTCGGTGGTCTCACGCAGGCCTACCACGCGTGGGGTCCCGATGAGCGCGCGTTTCCCATCGAGGGCGCGCCGAAGGACTTGACCGTCACGATGGGCAACTCGCCGTCGCGGCAGACCGTGCGCAACTTCCCGCCGCGGCGCCCCCGCGTGCCGCCGTCCACGTCCATCTATGCGCGTCGCCCCACGACGCGCATGGGTGTCGTCTGGATGCTGCGCCAGTCGTTTCTGGCCGCGAAGGGCGTGCAGCCGCCGCCCGACGATGCGGATCTCACGCACTACAGGGAAGTGCTGGACGGCAAGCGCCAGCTTCGTATTCAGGCCCGTGCGCTCCAAGACCTCAACGGCGCGATGCGTCTCGCCGACGAGGCCGGGTTTGACTTCGTCGCGGAGGGCGCTGAAGAGGGCTACATGCTCCGCAGTGAGTTGGGCAAACGCGGACTGACCGTGATCGCCGGGCCGTTGCCGAGTGTCACGTCGGGGAGTGGTCCCGACGCCACGGAGACGGCTCTTCGCAACGCGCGCATCCTGCGCGACGCGGGCTGTCGCGTCGTTCTGACGGCCGGCGTCGGCGGCGGCCGCTGGCTGCGCGAGCAGGGCATGTTCGCGACGCGTTACGGATTTTCGCGCGACGAGGCGTTGGCGGCTCTGACCAGCATTCCCGCAGATCTCTGCGGATTGAAGGATCGCGGGCGGATCACCGAGGGCGCGGCGGCCGACGTGGTTCTCTGGAGCGGCCATCCGATGCTGCCGACGTCGCGCATCTTGCTCGTGGTGGTGGATGGGCACGTCGTCCTCGATCGGACGGCACCGGGGTGATTGGGAGTAACTCGATGAAGACGTTGCGTTTTCCGTGGGTGGTCCTCGCGCTCGCCGCAGTCGCGGTGATCACCGTTGCGCCGACTGCGTCGCGCGCGGCCGATGGCGAGTATGTCATTCAGGCCGGGACGGTCGTCACGATCGACGGCGACATCCTGACCGAAGGCGGCTCGGTCTTCGTCAGCGGGGGCCGCATCGAGGACGTGCAGCCCGGCTACGTCAATCCGTGGGGTGCGACCGTGCAGAAGCACGAGACCGCTTGGCTCATGCCGGGACTTGTCGAAGCGCACAGCCAGGGCGGGCTGTGGCGCGGCACGAACGAGCGCGCGCCGGATACTCCGTTCGTCTCTGTCCTCGACGGCCTCGATCCTCTGAACGACTACTTCACCGATCTGCTTCGCGACGGCGTCACGACGGTGTTCGTTGTGCCGGGCGATCAGACTCTTCTCGGTGGTCAAGGCATGGTGATCAAGCCGGTCGGGCGCACAGCGGAAGAGATGATCGTGCGTCGCGACGCCGGTCTGAAGATCGCGCTCGCACCCCGTCGTGGAACGAGTCGCATGGCGCAGCTTGCAGAACTGCGGCGCGCGCTGACGTTGGCGCGCGGGGCGGAGGCACTGGAGGTTACGTCGGACCCCGATGACCCCGCGCGCAGTGCACGGCAGGTTGCGATGTCGGCGCTGCTCGAGGGACGTCTCCCGGCGGTCATGACCTGCGTGGCGCCGGTCGATGTCGTGAATGCGTTTGCGATCATGGATGAGTTCGGCCTCACGGGTTTCATCCGGCTGGGCAGCAAGAGCCGACGCGCGTTGCCGCTCCTCGCTGAGCGCGGCGTGCCCTGCATCCTGCCGGACGACATCGAGCCGCTCGAGACCGACGCCGAGACGGGGAAGTCCGAGCGGCGCTACCTGGCGGCGGAGTGCAAGGCGGCGGGCGTGCCCGTCGTGATCCAGGCGAACGAAGCATCGGGCTACGGGATGCGCTCACTCTGGTATCAGGCGGCCGTCGCGGTCTCCCAGGGACTCACGCGCGCCGAGGCGCTGCGCGCGGTGTCGCTTGCGCCAGCGCGTGTGCTCGGTGTCGAGGACCGTGTCGGATCGATCACGAAGGGCAAGGACGCCAATCTGGTCCTCTGGTCCGGCGATCCACTCGACCCCGCGTCGCATGTTGATCTGGCGTGGATCGAGGGCGACGCCGTCTACGACCGCACGAAGGACCGCAAGCTCGTGCGTCTGCTCGACGGCGTCGCCGGTAGTCGTCCGGCGGAGGGCCGCTGATGCGAGGTCTGGCAGCCACACGGCTCCGATTGTCTGGGCCGAGAACGCCGCGTCGCATGACCAGCCGACTCGCGTTCGCGCTGGTCGGGATGGCCACGGCGTTGGCAGTCGGATCCCCGACACTGCGCGCGGCTGACGAGGGCTCGCTCTATGTGACCGCCGGAACAGTCCACACCGGCGCGGGCGAGACGTTCCGACCGGGCGCGGTCTCTATCGTTGACGGCCGCATCGTCGCCGTGGGCAGCCCGGATAGTGTCGCGCCGCCCGCGGGCGCGCAGCGCATCGAGGCGGGGCCCGGCGCGGTGGTCATCCCCGGATTGGTCGCCGCATGGACGCAGCATGTCTCGGCGGATGGCACCGATCCGGCGAGTTTGGCTCCCGATGTTCGCGCGGTCGACGGCTATGACTTCACCGTCGATGAAGCGCCGCTACTCGCGGGCGGTGTCACGACCGTCGTCGTCTCGCCTGGTGTGACGCAGGTTGTGCCGGGGCGCGCGGCGGTCGTGAAGACCGCGGGCGCCTCGCGTAAGACGCGTCTCCTTCTCGCCGAGGCCGGTTTGGCCGTCGGCATCGGCGACGGCGTGCAGAAACCTCTGCCTCTCATGGACCCGCCTGATGCGCCGGATGCCGCGCTCAACCCGATCCTGCCGCATCGAAGTCAATTGCCGGTGACGCGTGCGGGTTCCATTCTGCTGCTGCGCGAATTGCTCGGTAGCGCGTCGGACGGCTATGTCGCCGATGTCGCTGCCGGGCGCGTGCCACTCTTCGTCGCCGCTTCGTCTGCTGGCGACATCGAAGCGGCACTCGCCTTCGCGGGCGAGACGGGCGTGAAGGCGACGCTCGTCGGGGCGCTCGAAGCTGGAACGATGCGGAGCGAGATTGCCGCCGCTGGCGTGCCAGTCGTGCTCGCCTGGCCCGGTCGCCCCGGACGCGTCACGGCGTCGACGAGTGCCGAGGTCGAAGCGGTGAGGGCGCGCGCGCGCTCGAACGCGGCAGTGCTCGCACGGGCCGGTGTTCCGTTCGCGTTGACGGTCGCTTCCGACGCGGATCTGCCGCACCTGCTCTTCGTCGTCGCGTCCGCTGCGCGCGAGGGACTGGACGCGACGGCAGCGCTCGCGTCGGTCACGTCGTCGGCTGCGCGCATCGCCGGAGTTGCGGATCGCGTCGGCGAGTTGGCGGCCGGCCGCGATGGCGATCTCGTCATCCTCACGGGCGAGCCCACCGATCTGCGCGCGGTCCCCATCACCACAGTCGTCGACGGTCGCGTGGTCTGGGAACACAAGCGCGGGACGACCACGGTGATCGTTCGCGCAGCCGAGGTTCACGTCGGTGACGGCACGGTACTCTCGCCTGGCGAGGTCGCGTTCGAGGGCGATCGCATCGTCGAGGTCGGCCACACCGTCGGCGTTCCGCCGGGAGCGCGCGTGATCGATCTGGGCCGTGGCGCCGTGATGCCCGGAATGATCGACGCGTACTCGCACGCCGGGTTGGCCGGTCCCGGCGGCAGCGTCGCGACGGATCTCACGACGGCGATGAGCGCGTCGAAGGCCGTGGACCCAAAGGACGCCTCGTTCGCGCTTCTCTCGGCCGAGGGCATCACGACGATCCTCGCCGTGCCGGGTGGCAATGGTCGTGTCAACGGCCGCGCCTCGGTCGTGAAGACGGCGGGCGAATGGCCGGGCCGCCGCGTGGTGCTCGTCGATGCCGGGATGGTGATGCGACTGACGGGCGAAAGAGATCTGAAGAGCGCCAAGGGCCAGCTCACGAGTGCGCTCAAGAAGGCGCGCGGTTACCGCTCCGCGTTCGAGAAGTACGAGAAGGACAAGAAGGCGTACGACGAGTGGAAGAAGAAGCACGACGCCGAGGTCGCGAAGAAGGCCGCTGAGGACAAGAAGAAGGCTGAGGTAGCGAAGAAGGCGGCCGAGGCGAAGAAGAAGGCGGAAGCGGACAAGAAGGACGACGAGAAGAAGGACGGGGAGAAGAGCGTCGGCGCGCCGGACGAAGAGAAGAAGGACGGCAAGGACGAAGCCAAAAAGCCGGCGGTGAAGTCGGAGAAGAAGGCGGAGAAGAAGCCCGCGAAGAAGGAAGCGGACAAGGAAGAGCCGCGCAAGCCGAAGATTGACGAGGCGATGGAGGGCTGGGCCGCGGTACTTGACGGCAAGGCGCCGATCCTGGTTCGCGCGCGCACGGTCGAGGAGATCCGCGCAGCGCTCGACACGCTTGGCAAGGAGAAGATCGGCAAGGATGCGATCCGGATCATCGTGGTCGGCGCCGACGACGCGCGCCGCATGCGCTCGGCCCTCACGAAGGCGAGCGCCGGCGTGATCGCGAGCCCGAGCGTGCTCGTGCGCGACCGCGATGGCGACGTCAACTTGTTGCGCGATCTCTCCCTCTCTCGTCTGTCGTCAGCGGTCGGCAGCGACTCGTATCTCGGTGGCCATGAACTTCACGACCTGCTTGCGTTCGCCGTGCGCACGGGGCTCTCGCCCTCGGCGGCCGTGAAGCTCGTCACCGGCGACGCGGCGGCGCTGCTTGGTGTCGCGGATCGCGTCGGGACTCTCGCGCCCGGCAAGGACGCAGACATCGTGCTGCTGAGTGCGCCGCCCTTCGCTCCGGGTTCGAACGTCGTTTCCGTCTACGTGAGTGGCGAGGAGGTGCGACGTGATCCTCGTTAGTCGTTTCGCGGGATTTGTCGCCGCGGCGCTCGCGCTCACTGCGCTCGGGGCCCTGGCGCTGCAGCCTGGGTTCGCCCGCCCGGCCGAGGACGCCGACGCGTTGATCCCCGGGCGCATGGCTATCCGCGCTGGGCGTGTCATCCCGGTCGTCGGGGCGCCGATCGACGACGGCGTCGTTCTCATTCGCGACGGAAAGATCGAGGCGGTCGGTCCCGCGTCCAAGATCAGCATCCCGCAGGGCTACGAACTCCGGCACTATCCGCGCGGGTTCGTGACGCCTGGCTGGGTCGAGTTACACGCGCATGTCGCGGGCACCGACTTGAACGACATGGTCTACCCGACGAACCCGGAGCTGCGGAACCTCGACAACATCGTTCCAGACAATCGTCAGCTGCGCGCGGCGCGCGCAGGCGGTGTCACGACGATGCTCTTCATCCCTGGTTCAGGGACGAATATCTCGGGCTTTGGCACGCTGGTGAAGACGGCTGGCGCGACGGTCGAAGAGATGACCATTCGCTTCCCGGGCGCCATGAAAGTCGCGCAGCTCGGCAATCCCGAACGCCGCGTGGGCGACGTGGGTGCGACCACGATGGGGATGAATCATCTCATCCGCGCGCGCATGCAGGAGGCCAAGCGTTATGCCGCGACGTGGCAGCGCTGGGAGCAGGAACAAACCGGCGAACCACCGCAGCGCGACGAGCGTCTCGAGAACTTCCGCGGCCTCTTCGCGCATGAGTTCCCCGTCATCGTGCACACGGTCTGGGTGAACGGCATCGAGGCGACGAAGCGCCTCCTGCACGACGAGCTGGGGCTGGACGTCATCCTCACGCACGCGACATTTGACGCGTACAAGGCGGCGGATGTGATCGCGGAGGCCGGGATGGCCGTCAACATCGGGCCGCGCTTGATTCACTACGAACCGGAGAGTCGCCGCGTCCTCGGCATCCCGCAGCTCTGGAAGGCAGCGGGCTGCGACAACCTCTCGCTCTGCACCGATTGCCCTGTGATCCCCGCCGAGGAACTGACGACGCAGGCATCCATGGCCGTCCGCTTCGGTCTCGACGAGACGGTTGCGCTGGAGGCGATCTCGATCGTGCCGGCGCGCCAGGTCGGGATGGGTGATCGACTGGGGTCGCTTGAGCCGGGTAAGGACGCAGACATCGTGGTGCGCGACGGTCCGCCGTTGGACATCCGCTCCGCCGTTCTCTTGACGATCGTCAACGGCAAGAACGTCTACGATGTGAAGATCGACCGGAGGCTCTTCTGATGCGCGGGAGGCTTCTCTGCGGGCTGCTCTCGCTTGCCTTCTTCGCGAGTGCAGCGATCGCCGACGAGGCCCTTCCGTCCGGCGACTTCGCGCTGACGGGCTGCCGTGTGATCCCTGGTGAAGGCGACGTCATCGAGGATGCTGCGGTCGTCGTGAAGGACGGCATGATCGTCACCGTGGGCAAGCGTGCCGACGTGGAGCTTCCGCGCGGAGTGCAGGTCGTGGACGCCGTGGGGAAGGTCCTGACACCGGCCTTCGTTCACGCGGGGACGCGACTCGGATTACGCGGCAGCGGTGGCGGCGGTTCCACGACGATCGATCCTGTGAAGACCGTCATCGACGAGTTGAACCCGTGGCTCGACGGCAATCGCTGGTCGGCGTCCAACGGCTTCGGGACGCTGGGGCTGATTCCCGGAACCGGCATGATCGGCGGCGTTGGTGCAGCGGTGCGTTCCGCGGCCGATGATGTCGAGTCGATGGTGCGCCGCGAGAAGACGCTTCTGCGCGTCGATGTCACTCCGGGTGCGCGCTTCATCAGTACGCTCGCGGGGCAGCTCTCGATCGCGCGCAAGGACCTCGACAAGCACGCGAAATGGAAGCGTGATCACGCGAAGTGGGAGACCGACAAGAAGAAGGCTGAGGCGGAGAAGGAGAAGCTCCCCAAGGAGCCGAAGGAGCCGACGCTCTCCGAGAGCCGGGCCGCATATCACGCCGTGCTGCGCGGCGAGATGGCGCTCTATTGCCGTGTCAGTTCGTCGGCCGACGTGACGTCACTCGCCGAGGCGCTGGCCGACGAGCGCGTGCGCGGCGACGACCTGCGGCTCTATTGCCTCGTTGTTGGCAGTGCGTATCGCGGCGCCGACGAGCTGCTCGACCTCGGTGCGACGTGCGTTGTCAGCGCGGCGATGACATCGTGGCCCGGCACGAATCAGACGATCTGCCCCGCTGTCTACCTGCGCAACGCAGGGCTGCCGGTCGTTCTCATTCCGCGCTCGGACACGCGCGCCGGACTGCTCAACTACACATTGGATATCGCGAGCGTCGTCGAGGCCGGCTTCCCCGTCGACGAGGTGTGGCCGGCCGTGACTTCCGGCCCGGCCGATCTACTCGGTGTCGGAGACGTCGCCGGTCGCATCGCGAAGGACCACCACGCGGACCTCGTGCTTTGGGACGGCGATCCGTTGCTTCCGACGACGCGTATCGAGCGTGTCTGGATCGCGGGCGAACCCGTGGAGGACGCACGATGAGGCGCCGCTCGTTCCTGATTGTCGCGTTGGTCGCCATGCTGTCCGCCCTAATCGTCGGCGCCCCGATGGCGTCGCGCGCACAGGAGAGTGGCAAACGTCGACCGAGTGGCGAGCGTGTGCTGGCGATCGTCGGCGGCGACGTCTACGTCGGCAACGGTGTCGTCTATCGCAGGGGCACCGTGCTCTGTCGCGGGGGCAAGATCGAGGCAGTCGGCCCCGCGCTGATCGTGCCCGAGGGAGCGCGCGTCATCGACGCCACCGGCCAGCGCGTGCTCCCCGGCTTCGTCGCGCCGAGGGGCGGCAACTTCGGCGTGCGGCGCGGACGACCTCGCGGCGGCGAGAAATTCGGCGATTGTCTCGATGCCGACGGTATGACCGCGGAACTCGCGCTCGCGTCAGGCATCACCACGTACTACGCCGCCGGCCGTTCGCGCGCGATCTCCTTTGACCAGACCGCGATCATCAAGCCCGCGCACCGGGCGCCGGAACTGATGATGGTGAAGGAGCCGGCCGCCCTCGAACTCGGATGGGCAACGGCGAGCATTTCGGATCGCGGGTCACTGCGCACCAAACTCGACGCGGCACGAAAGTGGATCGTGGCGGGCAAGAAGGGGCGCGCCCCCGCGACGTCGAGCACCATCGCGGCCCTCTCGCGCGACATCCCGGTGCGCATTCGCGCCCAGACTCGCGCCCAGATTCTCGACGCCATCGCGCTCGCCAAGGCCTACGACTTCCGGCTCGTTCTCGATGACGCACACGAGGCGTGGACCGTTGCGGCGGAAGTTGCTGCGTCGGGAGCAATCGTCGTTGTCCAGCCGCGCACCCGTCGCTGGCCCTCGACCGGCGCCGAGGACTCGTCGGGATCGACGATCGAGTGCGCAGCGATCCTTGAGAAGGCCGGTGCCCGCTTCTGCGTCCTGCCGCCCGGCGGCTTCGGCGGCCGCGGCGAGGGCATTGCACTCGGTGGGATCGTCGGTCGCGACATGCTGACGTATCCGCTCGAGGCCGCCTTTGCGATCCGCGGTGGAGCCAGTGTCGATGCCGCTCTGCGCGCCATCACGTTGACCGCGGCCGAGGCGCTCGGCATCGAGCATCGCGTCGGCTCGCTCGAACGCGGGAAGGACGCTGACATCGTGATCTATCCCGGAGACCCGTTCGACTATCGGGTCATGCCGGAGACGACGATCGTGTCGGGACGCGTGCTCTACGAGCGCACGAAGAGCACGCTCTTCGGCCATCTGCCACCGCGCTGATATGGGCGATCACGTGCGCCCGACGACTGCGCCGAACGCCCATGAGTGACGATCGCCTGGACCTCGTCTCGACGTGGGTCCGTGTTCTCTCACTGCGCACGCGTCTGCTGCGCTGGTACGACCAGGAGAAGCGCGAGTTGCCGTGGCGCACGACGCGCGATCCGTACCACGTGCTCGTGAGCGAGTTGATGTTGCAGCAGACGCGTGTGGACGTCGTCCTGCCCTATTTCGAACGCTGGATCGTGCGCTGGCCGACCGTCGGCGACCTCGCACAGGCGGACGAGGACGAGGTTCTCGCGGCATGGTCCGGGCTCGGCTACTACCGGCGTGCGCGTTCGCTCTTGGCCGTCGCGCAGGCGGTCGTCGCCGATCACGGCGGGCAGATCCCCGCGGATCCGGCGGCGTTGCGCGAGTTGCCCGGCATTGGTCCCTACACCGCGGCGGCGATCGCATCGATCGCGTTCGACGTTCCCGTGGCGGTCGTCGACGGCAACGTCGAGCGCGTGCTCTGCCGACTGCTCGCGGATACACGCGATCCGTCGGCCGCCCGCAGGCGAACGGTCGAGGAGGCGGCGCGGCGCCTGATGACGGGCATGTCGGACGACGATCCGGACGCCGTGCCGCCGCCCGATGGGTTGCGCCCTGCCGACTGGAATCAGGCGCTGATGGAACTCGGCGCGCTGGTCTGTGTGCCGCGCGAACCGAAGTGTCCGCTTTGTGCGTGGCAGCGCTCGTGCATCGGTTTCCGCTCCGGTCTCGCCGCCGAGTTGCCGCGCAAGAAAGCGAAGAAGCCCACGCGTGAGGTTGCGCTGCGCATGGCCGTCGTACGGCGCGGCGACGCGTTCCTGCTCGTGCAACGCGCCGAGCGTTCGTTGCTCTCCGGAATGTGGGAGTTGCCGACCACCGACGAGGGCGGAACCGTTGCAGACCTGCGCGCGGTCGTGGCCGGATTGATCGACGTGTCGGTCGATCTGTCGCGCGAGCCCGTCCGCACGTTCCGGCACACCATCACGGATCGTCGGATCACGGTCGAAGTCCATACTGCGGTGATCGCTGCGGCGGGCGATGCGGTCGCCGAGGAACGTCCCGGCATTGCGTGGACCACACGCAGCGACCTGCGCGATTTCGGCGTCTCGTCGATGACCCGCAAGGCGCTGGCGCGTCCGTAGTTCCGCGCTGGGGAGGTTCGCGAGACTGCGCGCGGCATCCCGTGTGATCCTGGTCAGTCCGACGCCTCGCGCCGCTTTCGCCGCCAGAGTCGCGCTGCGAGCGAGGCGGGGAAGACATTCACGTGGCCGAGTACGAAAATTGGCACGAGCACGATGATGAGCAACGTACCGCCCGGTCGCTCGTGTAGACGTTCGCGGAGCCACCACGCTAGGCCGAGCGCTTCCACCCCAGCGAGAGCCCAGAAGACGCGCCAGAAGAGGACTCTGTCACCGCGCACGCCCACGCGTTCGGCCTTCGCGTTTGCTGACTTCGGCGGTCGCACGGGCGCACTCTACCGCGCTGGATTGTCGATCGCCTGCGCGCTTGGTTCAATCGGTCGTTCGCGGGCCCGGACGCAGGCTCTTCTTGCGCTTCGCGTGACGTTCGGGGCGCGTGCGATCGCGTTCGCGCAGGTAGGCGACGTATGCGTCCATCTCCGCCGCGGCTTCTCGTCGCCATGCGTCGCCCAGATCGGCGACCCGCCGGCAGGACGTCGCGTATGCGTCGAATAACCGCTCTCCGAGCGAAGCTTCTCCGCCCTGCTTGGTCGTTGAGCCGATGAGGAGCGCGAGGTCCTTCCGGACGCCTTCGCGAGACCACTCGGCGTAGCGTGGAAGGTCGATGATCCACGTCGATCCATCGTCGGCTGGGACGAAGTTGCGGAGCGCGGCATCTCCGTGGACGAAGCCCGCATCGTGCACTGTGGCGAGCGCCGCGATGGCACGCAGCGGCCACTCCGATCGTTCGTCCTTCAGGAAGCGCGTGTGTGCATTGCGGCCGCGGACGCACTCCGTGACCACGATTGCGCATCCCCGCGGCATCACGCGCGGCTGCTCTCCGAAGAGCAGGATCTGCGGCACGTGCAGGCCAGCTTGCAGGAAGCGTCGATAGCCGCGGCCTTCGGAGACCGCGCGGCCCGGACGCAGGCGCTTGCCGAGCGGTTGGTCGGGGCGCCGAAACTCGGCCTTCACGTACGCCTTGCCACCGCGTGGGCGCTCGACGCGCACGCCCACGCGGTCGCCGGGGGTCTCGAGAATCCGATCGATGATGCCGCGCGCCTCGTCCTCCTGGCAGTCGCCCTCGAGGCGCAACGCGAAGCCGTGGTAGCGCAGGCGGCGTGTGGTCGAAGGGTCGCTCTCGTCGCTCATCGTCCCCAACGCTCGCTGAATCTCTCCGGATCACCAAGTGCCGATCACCAAGTGTGCGTCGCGCCGTCCGCGTACGCTCCTGCGGTCGCCGCCGCCTCGCTGATATCCTCAGAGGCCCGACAAGGAGGTCAGCACGATGTTCGGAAGCGCCAAGGGCCATATCCAGGGAACGTTGGACGAGATTCGCGAGGGCGGTCTCTGGAAGAACGAGCGAGTCATCACGACGCCACAGGATGCCGACATCGGCGTGACCGGTCGCGAGGGCACCGTCACCAATTTCTGCGCCAACAACTATCTCGGATTGGGCAACCATCCGCGGCTCGTCCAGGCGTCGAAGGACGCCGTGGATCGGTGGGGTTTTGGCCTCTCGTCCGTGCGCTTCATTTGCGGTACGCAGGTTGCCCACAAGGACCTCGAAGAGAAGATCGCGGAGTACCTCGGCTTCGAGGACACGATCCTCTACGCGGCATGCTTCGACGCCAACGGCGGTCTCTTCGAGACGCTGCTGACCAAGGAAGACGCGATCATCAGCGACGCGCTAAACCACGCGTCGATCATCGATGGGATCCGCCTCTGCAAGGCCGAGCGCCATCGCTTCGACCACATGGACATGGCGTCCCTCGAAGAGAAGCTGAAGGCGACGCAGGACAAACGCATGCGTCTGATCTCGACGGACGGCGTGTTCTCGATGGATGGCGACATCGCACCGCTCGCGGCGATCGTCGAACTCGCTGAGAAGTACGACGCGATGGTCCATGTGGACGAGTGCCACGCGACCGGTTTCGTCGGTGCGAACGGTCGCGGCACGCCCGAGCATTGCGGCGTCGAGGGCAGGATCGACATCGTCACGAGCACGCTCGGCAAGGCCCTCGGCGGTGCGTCCGGCGGGTTCACCGTGGCGCCACGCGAGATCGTCGATCTCCTGCGCCAGCGCAGTCGTCCGTATCTGTTCAGCAACACGGTCGCGCCGTCGATCGTCGGTGCCTCGATCGAGTGCTTGGCGATGCTCTCCGAGACGAATGAGCTGCGCGAGAAGCTCGTCGCGAACACGGCACGCTTCCGCGAGGGCATGACGTCGGCGGGCTTCGACATCCGCCCGGGCGCCCATCCGATCGTCCCGGTGATGCTCGGCGACGCGCGCCTCGCGTCCGGCATGGCCGACGACCTCCTCGACGAGGGCATCTACGTCATCGGCTTCAGCTTCCCAGTCGTCCCCCGCGGCCAGGCCCGCATCCGCGTGCAGGTCTCGGCAGCGCACGAGACGAGTCACATCGACCACGCCATCGACGCCTTCACCCGAGTGGGCCGCAAGCACGGCGTGGTGCGGTGAGTCGTCACGGCGCGTGCTGACGCACGCGCCGTGACGACTCATTCTTGCGTTTGTGCCGACTCCGTCGGCACGCGGTGTCTCGTTTGGGTCGCCTCCGGCTCCCCGCTCGGTTTCGCTCGCATGTTCGGCTTCGATCGCGGCTCCGACTGCTTCAACTGGGCGTGCGACTGGAGTTCGCTGCCTCGCATCGGGCCGTGACCTCGACGTGTCAGTGCGCGCGACTCAAGTGCGGGTTTCGCAGGCGGAATCCACTCCCTGTTCCTCACCGCGAGCGTCACGCCGCGAGCGGAGCTCACGGCCCGCCACTCGCTCTCGTCTTCGGCGTTCTCGTCGGGCGTCCGTCGCCGGTTCCTCGCCTGGCGTGTCTCATTGACCCGATTGGGTGCGCACGCTCTAGCCATCCCACAGACCCGGTCTGGGGCGTTGTCTGGCTCCGCCGTCTCGTTCCTCGATCGACGGAGCGGGGACCGAGAAGCGACCTCGCGGAAACGCCCCGCCGTCCCCGGTCGGCGGCGGAGCGACGATGTCTCTCGTCGGGGCCAGGTGGCCCGCCGACGCCCGGGTACGATCCCCACCCCGCGGCCCTCTCCGAATTCGACAACGCGCTCCGTGCTTGGCATGTGGCGGGGCAGCGAGCGCGCGTGTTCGAGCCGGGCGGGTCCCCACCGACCGAGCACGATCCAAGAACGGGCCCGCCGCCATGGCCGAGCGGAACCTGAGCGAGGCGGGAACGCCTTCCCCGCGCTACTCGGCCGGGCCCGCCATTGCGTGCGCGCGGGTCTTCACCTTGTCGAGCTTGACCCGGACGCCGTTCTTCTCCGGGTCGTCGGTGCTGTCTTCGATGATCTCGGAGAGGACGACCTTGGGATCGCCCTCTCCACCGAAGTAGAAGCGTTGGACCTTTGCCGTGTCCTTCTTGCCCTTCTTGATCGGAGCGCGGAAGAGCACGACGGGCGAGTAGATGTCGCACTTTGCGAACTGCGCCTTCACGAACTTTCCGGCCTCACTGTGGGTGACTTCCAGGCGGCTGGACTGGATCTTGCACGCGTCGAAGATGAGGCTCTTGCGCCAGTTGCGGATGGCGCAGAGAGCGCCGCTGACGCGGGTCGAGCGCACGACGATCTCGTTGGCGCCGCTGACGTCGAGACCGCCCTTCAGCCCGACTCGGTTGACGTGGGGCTCGCAGCGCCTGTTCTGGCCCTGGCCGCAACCGCGGACGTTGACTTTGACCTTGTTGTCGGTGGCTCCATCCGGCGGGACGATCGCGATCTTGATCGGCGTCTCGGCGCAGACGGACGAGAGTTCCACGGAGCCCGAGGCAACGCGGACATCAAGGAGCGCGCCGCGAACGAAGTCGAAGAGCTCAAGGAAGAGATGGCCGTTGATCGAGACGTCTTTCGGTGACTTCACGCCGCCGCCCTCGAAAATGGCCATGTCCATGTGGACTTCCTTGAAGTCCGCCTGCGGCTCGACTGTGACGTTCTCGAAGACGACCTCGCGCCCCCCCACCCCGTGGACGACGAGAGTCCCGACGACCTCGATCGTGGCATCGGGTCCGCGGCCGATGATCCGGATGTCGTTGAGGATCGTGACCTCGATGCCTGCCGGAATCTGCACGCGGCCTTCGATGTAGTAGACGGCCCCGTCCTTGCGCAAGATCGCCGTCCTGTCCACCGGCAGTGGCAGCGCCTCCGGAGCGGCTTCGGCGGGCGTGCTCGGCGCGATGCAGATCGCTACGCAAATGACACCCACGGCCAACCCAAATGCGCGGATCGCCCGACCCATGCTCTGTCTCAGCATCGCGTCCTCCCTCTCCTCGGCGCGGGCTCGTGAGCCCGCATCGCCAGTCTACGGGAGCAGGGCGCTGTGCGGGACGCAGACTCGCTTCGCTGCGAGGTGCACCAGCGATGGGGCAGACGGCGTCGGTCCCCTACACTGTGCGCATGCGCCATCGATTCCCTCTCCGCGCCGTCACGACGGCCTTCGCTCTCGCTCTCTTCGCGGCCTCGCCCGCGCTGGCGGACGAGTACACCGTGGATACCTTCGTTGGGGGATATCAGGCTCCCGGAGGATCATCGACGCAGGTGATCGGACCGAACGAGGACGACACCACGGCGGGGATCACGCTGCCGTTCGCGTTCTCGTACTTCGGTCGGGTCTTCGACCGAGCATCTGTGTGCTCCAACGGTTGGGTCGCGTTCGGTTCCTCGTCGGCGACCACATCGGTCAACCCGGCGCTCCCCGCGACCGCGGTTCCGAATGCGGTGTTGGCTCCTCTCTGGGATGACCTCGCGACCGCCGCGGGCAGCGTCCGCTCGTTCGTCGAGGGTTCGGCGCCGACGCGCGTCTTCGTCATCGACTGGGACAGTGTCGAGTCGTTCGATGGATCGGCCACCGGTCTCTCGTTCCAGGTGCGGCTGCACGAAGACTCGGGCGTGGTGGAGTTCGCGTATGCGGCGGGCGGGGCGTACACCTCTCTCTCGTACACCGCGTCCTTGGAAGACCCGTCGGGCACGATCGCGTTCAGCGCGGCGGGGTCCGGCAACTCGCAGAGTGGCGCGCCTGCCGCCGACGCGCGCTTCACGCCGCGCGAAGTCGTCGTCACGGGGCGCGTCCTGCGCGATCGGCCGGTTGCCGACGAGACGGGTCTCGGCAACTCGACGGAGTTGGGCCTCGCGGTCGAGGGCGCGACAGTGCGCCTCGTGCGCGAGGATACGGGCGACGTTAGCGCGACGGCGATCACCGCGGCCGACGGTTCCTTCGCGTTGCGCGGTCTGGGCATCGATGCGCCGACGACGCTCGCTGTCGATCTGCTGACGACGGGTGACGGGGCGCGCGTTGCCTCGAGCGGAGGCTCGGAGTACAGCCACCGCATCGCAGCGACGATTGCGGCTGCCGCAAGCACGGTGCTGTCCGACGTCACGTTGGATGACGCAGTCGATGCCGACGATCCGCCCTTCCGGCGTGCGCTGAACGTTCATCAGGCCCTCGAGCGCGGGTATCGCGTCGCGCGGGCTGCGGCCATCGTGGCGGGGCAGGCGAGTCCGCCGAAGAGTGCGGAGTTCATTCCACGGTTGACCGCGACGTGGTCGATCGGTGCGACCCCCGCCGGCGGCACGGCGTATGCCCCTGTCGCGGGGGTGAGTGGTGCGACGCTCTTCGTCTCCGACGCCACCGCCAATCCCGACGCCTACGATGACGACGTTCTCTTGCGCGAGTACGCCCTCCATGTGTTGGCGACGATTTCCGTCTCGCCCGGGGCCGTTCCACTGCCGCGCGGATTCTCGGTCGGGACCACCACCGAGTTCGCTTGGGCGCAGGGTTTCGGTTTCTGGTTCGCGTGCAGTGTCCAGGAACGTGACGTCTTCATCGACACGACCTCTGCGTCGACAGCGATGGTCTTCGATCTGGAGGCGCCTCCGACGGGGGTCCTGGTCGAGACGTTCCCTGCCGCAGTCGCGGGCTCACTATGGGATCTTGTCGATCCGGCCGACGAGGTCACGGACGAGTTCCCGGGGACGACGGGGCCTTCGCCTTCGACGTTCCAGGACATCTTCACCACCATCGATCGTCAACTGGATGCGGTGCCCGAGGGTGGGTCCGCGTTCACCATCCGCGACTTCTTCACGAGTTTCGGTGACGCGGGCACCCCGGAAGGCGCCACCGCGCGGCGTCAGATGGCGCGCGCGTTCATTCATCTGGGGACGCTCCCGGACGATGGAGCGGAGCCCGACGACCGCATCGACGAGGCCACCCTCGGCGGTGCTCCGGGAGTGAAGCTCCTCGGGCGCCGCATCTCGCCGGACAACTCCGACGTCCTGCGGCTTGACGTGGCGGGCCCGGATCCGCAGACCGTCGTGATCGCGCTGACACAGACGACCGATGTGGATCTTTCGCTCCTGCTCCTGGGTGCCTCCGGCGGCCTCATCGACTTCGCGACGAACGTCGACGAGATCGGAGACGCTCGGGCGACGCTGCGCGTCGAACCGTCAGCGCCGCTGCCGCCGGGGACCTACTTCGTGCGCGTTGACGCGGGTACTGGCAATGGGGTCACCGGCGACTACGCCGTCTCGATTTTCAATCCGCTCGTTGTCGGGGGCGTCGACGCGCTTGAGTGGACCGAAGGCGTTCCACTGAAGGAGGACTTCCCGGCCAAGGGGGGGATCTCGCCATTCACGTACACGACGTCGACGGGCGGCGCGCCGGGGCTGGTCCTCGCCGAGGACGGTTCGCGCATCACCGGAACCCCCACGCAGGCGGGTGAGTTCACGATCGACGTCGCGGTCGCGGACGACGCCGCGCCCATCAATCGCGTTGCGCGCATGGTGCCGTTCGTCATCAACCCAGCTCTGGCGATCCGCCCGTTCTTCGCCGTTGCGGCGGAGCGCACCATCTCGCGTGTCCTCGGCACGGGTGGCACCGACCCGGAGTGGACCCCCGAGTTGCAACCCGGCGGCGATCTTCTGCTGGTCGGAGGCGCCCGCCTGACACTCACGGGCGCAACCGGCGCGCCCCGCACCTTCGGGATGGCCGCGCGTGCTGACGACGCCGTCGGCGCCATGCTGCCCCTGGCTCCCGTACAGGTCGTCGTGACGCGCGATTTCTTCGACGCGGACGGAGCGACCATCCCGGTTGCCGGCCCGTTCGGCTACTACTTGGACGCGCTCAAGGGGAGCGAGATCTCCGTCGTGCTGCGCTTCAAGGGAACCGGCGAGCGGCCGGAGGTGATTGGCTTCATCGACGACGCTGGCACGCCGCTACTCGGTGAGTCCACCGTCGTCACTTCCGGACGCAAGTTGAAGTTCAGTGGCCCGCTGCTGCGCGCGACAGGGCGCTACCACATGCTGCTCGACCCGAAGGGCTTCGTCGGTACTGTGGACGTCAAAGTGGAGGTCACGCCGCCGCGGAAGGCGCAGGGCGAACACGCCATCCAGCCAGCGGATACGGTTGTCGAGGTCCCCGTTGACGTCCTCGCCGGTGCGACGGTGAAGATCGTCTTGCGGCGCTCGCAGGCCCCGTCTTCGCTGGAGCCGACGGTGAGCGAGATCGAGGGCCCGGACGGCAATCTGCTCGCCCTCCCCACAGAGCGCCGCCGTCGGCGTGGACGCGAGGCGGTGCTCGTCTTCGAGGCACCGGCGTCGGGGCGCTACCTGCTGCGCTTCACGGGGCGGGACGGCACATCGGGCCCGCTCTTCTACAAGGTTCGCGTGCGCACACCCCGCAAGGCGCGGCTCGTCCTCGACTGATCGCACTTCGCGCTCTACCTTCCACTTGTGAACAACTCAGAGCTCACTCTCACCGCGGACGACTCGCCCGAGTTCTGCGGTCCCGAGCACTTGGCGCGCGCCGTGCAGATGTCGCGGAGGTGGGATGCGGCCGAGGCCACCGAGGGCAAGCTGACGAAAGAGGGTCTGACCCGAATTGTCGAACTCTGCTACCGCGTGAGTCTCTCGACCGAGGAGGGGCGCCACCCGCGCTTCACCGTGTTCGTTCCCGGTCCCGCCGCCGAACGCCATCTGCGATTGGTCGCGCGCTTCGAGCCGCCGATCCTGCTCTCCGCGCAGACGCTGCGCCGCCTCGTTCCCTCGATTCCTGCGGGCGCACACGCGCTCTGCGTCGAACAGCGCGGCGATGAACATGTCGCCACCGGAGTTCTCTCGCTGCGCGATGCGACGGACGTTCCGCAACTCGGCCGCCCCGCCGTGTCATTCGGCCTGGGCCTGCCCGGCCTGACCCTGCGAGTGGACGGTCCCGGGCAGGCGCGCGCGACCGAGAAGGGATTGACGTGGGAGTTGCACACGGGCCACGTCAAGCCCGTGTCGCACTACGCCATCTTGCGCGCGGTCCAGGATTGGTTCTCGCTGCTTGCGCTCTGGCTCGTCCGGGACTACCGCGACGAGGAGGGCGCCGAGGCGCTGCGCGAGCGCGAGGGACTCGGGGATCCGGCTCTCGTCTTCGACAGCGTGTGGTCGTACGTCCTTGCGATCACGATCGCCGGTGGCCACGGCGGTGCATTCGCGATCATTCCGGATGACGACGAGACGTCGCTGGTGCTGAAGTATCGGGCCTCGGGGATCAATCTCTTCGAAACCGTTCTCGGGTACTGGCGCGCCTGCTTTGACAGTTCGCTCATCACCGAGGCATCGTTGCTCGAGCGCCGTGCGGCGCGCTGGGAGGCGTCGAAGCGGTCGATGTACTCGTCGGCGCAGGCACTGGCGCATCTCGCAAACGTCGATGGTTGCGTTGTCCTGAACTCGCGGCTGCGCGTGCTCGGTTTCGGCGCGGAGATCCGCGTCCCGGAAGAGGACGTGGCGCACAGCACGTGCATCGACGCCGATCCCTTCACGTTGAAGAAGCGCGGCGACGTCGACCTGCAGCAATTCGGGACGCGGCACAGGTCGGCATATCGATTGGCGGCGAAGCGGCCGGGAACCATCGTCTTCGTCGTCTCGCAGGATCGGGATCTGCGCGTCTTCTACGGACGTCGCGACAAGCCCGGCGAGGTTTGCCTGTGGCAGTCGCTCGGTGCGTGGATGGCTGGAGTCTGACACGCGCCACGCGCGCCCGGATGTCAGACACTCGCCTCATCTTGCGTCGCTTCCGATCAGCGCTCCTTCACGCCGTGGTCGATCTCGCGCGGCGGCGGTTCGCCGCCCTCGCCAACGAGGTAGTGCTCCATCCAGCGCATGAGTCGGAGTGAGTAGTCCAGCCGCGACGCCGCGCGGCGGTTGCCGTGGCCCTCGCCGGGGTAGAGCACGAGCCGGACGGGCGTTTTTCCCAGCACCTTCAGGTAGCGATAGAGCTCGAGGGATTGACTCGGGTGGACACGCGTGTCGTTCTTCCCGTGCATGATCAGAATGGGTGTTCGACCCTTCTCCGCGTGGTAGATCGGACTGCGCTCCAGGAAGAGCTTCCAGTCCTCCCACGGACGGACGCGGTAGTGGACGAGGTTCATCTCGTCGGGGATGTCGGTCGTGCCCGCGAACGAGATCTGGTCCGAGATACCAACACTCATCACGGCGGCCGCGAAGTGTTCGGAGAGTGCTGTGGCGCACCACGCCGATGCGTATCCGCCGTACGAACCGCCGGTGACGCCGACCTTCTTCTCATCGACGAGACCGGTCGCGACGAGGTGTTTCACACCGTCCACGAGGTCGTCGAACTCGCGTCCGCCCATGTCGCCGTGATCGAGCATGGAGAACTCGACACCGCGTCCGGTGCTCGCGCGGTAGTTCGGGTAGAAGACCGCGAAGCCACGCGCGGCAAGGGCTTGCCCGCCGCTGGCATACCACGTCATCCAGCCGTCGCGCTGATGCGACTCGGGGCCACCGTGGACGACCATGACGAGCGGATAGCGGGTCCCTGGTTTCTCATCGAGTGGTCGGATCAGAATGCCCTGTAGCTTCAGCCCGTCGCGCGCCTCGAATTCGACGACTTCCTGCGTAGCGAGACGACGTGTTGCGAGCCACTCGTTCGAGTTGGTGAGACGCACGCCGACGAGCCCGTCGCGCGTGGCCCGGAACACCTCGTCCGGGTGCTCACGCGACGCTCCGCGCAGCGCAAGTACGTCGCCGTCGCGACTGACGGAGAGTGACGTGACGGCGACACCCTCAATCGCTCCGGCGCGTTCAATGCGATCCGGACCGATGGACAATTCGCTGATGTGGGTCTTCACTCCGCGGTCCCAGAGGAAGAGCACGGTTGTCGCGTCGGTCCACGCTGCGGAGCGCACATGGCGGTCGTCGCTCGCGACCAATTCGGTCGACGTGCCCGTTGCCGATTCGACGATCATGAGACGTCCCGGCGCCGGGTCGTGAATGTCGCGCGCCGCGATCAGCGCGATGTGCTTCCCGTCAGGGCTCCAGACATGTCCACCCAGTTTGCCCTCCGTCTCGACGCTCGCGGTCACGGTGCCGCTTCGCGTCTCGACGACGGTCAGGCGGCGGCGCATGTAGGCGTCGTCGATCAACGGAGAAGGTTGCAACGTCAGAGCGAGATGCGCGCCGTCCGGAGAGAAGAGCGGATCGGACGGAACCCCCGGTAGGTCCACTGCTCGCGGCTTCGCATCCACTTCCGTGACGTCTACGAGCCACAGTCGCGTTGGGCGACGGTCTTCCTCGTAGATCTCCGCGTCGAAGCCGCGCTTCTTCCGCTTCTGGACCTGCTTGTCCTCCGCGCCCGCGGAGAGGAAGGCGACCGTCTTACCGTCGGGCCCCCACGAGTACGCGCCGACGCCGTCGTCGAACGCGAGGACGCGGCGGGCCTCGCCACCCGTGACGTCGATGACGTAGAGCGATTGATGCGTGTCAGCGCCACGCTTGGTCGTGAACGAGATACGCCCCGCATCTACCCATTGGATCCCGCCGACGTTCACCTTGCCCGTGACGAAGCCACGGCTCGCACCGCCCGCGTCCACGACGTGCAACTCCGACCAGGCGCCGCCGTCGTCCTCGGTGTCGAGGTCACGCGGGATGCTGAGCGTGTACGCGATCAGTGCGCCGTCCGGTGAGATGGCGGTCTCGCGAACGCTGCGCAGGCGCGCAACATCGTGCGCGGTCAGCCCCTTCGGCGTTTCCTGCGCGCGCGCCTCCTGCGCCGACAGGGCGACGCAAACGAGCGCTGCGACTGCCGTAGCCATCCAGCTGATCCGTAGTGACATCGATCCTCCCGTGTCACCGGTCGGGCGACACGGGAGATGGTAGCGCACACGTCGATCGTGGAACCGACCGGCTTTCCAGCTCGGCTACTTGGGACTACTTGGGCTTGTCGACCTGGACCCAGTAGACGTCGCCACCGTCGTAGACCTTCTCCCACCACGATCCCTTGCAATAGAAGTACGACACACCGTCAACGCGCTCGGTCTTCGTGCAGTTCATCCCTTGCCAGTCGGAGACGTAGATGACCTGCGCGTTGCGCCGGCGATGCCACCGGACGGGACGGTGAGCCGGCGGACGCACGCCGGGCCTGTGACCCGGTGGGCGAGTGCCTGGTCGATGTCCGGCACCGGGCACGTGATCCGCGCTCGGACGGTTGGATCGACCGCTCGCGCGCGTGCCACGGCCACTTGCGCGCGCTCGATTGCGCTTGGTCGAGCCACTGGCTGCCGGACCACGGCGCGTCGTCGAGCGGCCCGAACTCCGAGCGGCGGGACTCGCGCGTCCTCCCCCGCGAGCTCCGCCGCCGCCCCCGCCCCCGCGCGAGAACGCGACATCAGGGATCAACATGACCGTGCAGATCGCGACGACCGTGAGTACGAGCACACTTGATGCATTCGGTTTCGTCATCGGACTACTCCTCGTCCTGCGTCTGGATGTCGGCGAAACGAATGCGCTCGGTGCCTGCCGGTGGCTGGAAGACAAAGGTCGATGACGGCGGTTTGGGCGCCATGTTCCAATCGCGGAAGTCGGCCCGGAACTGCGGTTGCCCCGGCTCCTCGCGATAGCTGATCACGATTCTCTGGATCAGCGGCTGATCCGACTTCGAGATCCAGATCTGGTAATCGGCATAGCTGCTCCGAGCTGCCACCTGATCGCAGACGACACCAGCAACCGACGAGTCGCCGACGAGGAAGCACGAGCGTAGATCTGCGCCGAGTTCCGCGCCCACATCACTCGTGTAGAGGTCACTGAGCGGGACCGTGATCCCCAATTCGTGGATGAGGAATGCGATGCTGTCGTCGAGATTTCCGGGTTGGCTCGTGCGCGCGTAGATCTCGTGCGTCGGCGAGTAGACCCAGATGTCGTTGCCGTCGAAGACGACTACCGCCCGCTTCCCGTCGCGGCGCTGCGTCTCGAAACGAGCGCGGTTCGGCCGGCGGATGACGGCCTCGCGGATCGAGCCGAACTCGATTTTCTGGCCGTTGGTCTGCACCACATCGAAGCCCGTGTCGGCGGTGACGCTGAACGTGTCGGTGTCTCTGAGGAGCGTCACCGCGCGCTTCAGAACTGCGAGTGCGTCGTCGTCGATTGTCTCGACGAGCGGCGCGACGTCGTGCTCCGCCTCCGGTTTCTGATCCTCTTTTGTCTTGCAACCGAGAGCGACCCCGACCAACGCCAAGACTGCGCCCACTGATACGACCGTACGGTTCATGTTGGCCTCCTGAGCCCGCATGGTAGACCAACGTGCCAGCGAACGTGCACGCGGTTGAGCGGGCCTGTTAGCGGGAGGCGCGCTCGAGGGCGGCCAACTTGCGCCCCAGGGCTTCGCGCATGCGGGTGACACATTGCCCGAAGAGCTCGTCGCGCGCCCGGCGCACATCGTCGTCCTCGGCGACCACGGAGCTCGTGACGCGCAGTTCGAAGCGATCATCGAAGGTCGTGTAGATCAGGCCGTTGCGGACGTCTCGGACGACGGCGCGCACGGTGAGCTGCACGTCGTTCTCCTCGGTCGGGACGAAGAACATCGGGACGATGAGGAGCTTCAGGAAGCCCCATCCGTTCGTGTCGTTGCGCACGGTTTCGCGTCGCAGTATCGAGAGTTGCAGATCCGCCTGATGCCCGGAGGCCTCGCGCCGTAGCTGCTCCGCCGTCGATCCGAGGGGGATCTCGAGGGAGACGACGTCCTCGTACGTCTCGGAGTCCTCCGCGAGCCCGTTGACCGCCTGAACGAGACGCCGATGGCCGTGCTCCTCGTCTCGTTGCGTGACGTCCGCGACCGCCAGTTTCGCGGGAAGCCGGACTTGCATCCGCTTCGAGAACTCCTGTGCTTCGACGTCGCCGAAGATCTCGCGTTCGGCCTGGACGAGGGCGCGCGTCTGCATGGGCGTGTCCATCGGCACCGTGGCGCAGCCGGGAGCGAGCGCCGCGATTCCGAGCAGAGGGATTGCCAGCGCGAGGCCGCGTTTCGGGATCATCATCGGGGGTACCTCTTCTCTCGTTGCTTTGCGTGTCTGTCTACGTGCGGGTGCCTACTTATGGGCACCGGGAGTGGGGGCCGAGACGACCACGACGGCCACTCTGCTCAACTTCAATTCCAGCTCGCGGAGTCGCTCGCTCTTGGCGCGCTCGGCCGTTCGTGCGGCGTCGAGGGCGGACTCGATCCCGCGCGCTTCTGCGGCGGCGCCGACGAGTTCGATGACGCGTTTGCGTAGCACGTGGATCTCGGGCTCGAGGGCGGCCCGCCGGGCTTCGAGCCCGACCGTCTCGACTTCCAGGTCGAATGCGGTGCGGCGTACGTCGTCGAGCGCTGGAGCTTTTTTCTGGGCTTCCGTGAGCGCGTCGCGGAGCGCCTCCAGAGTCGCACGCATCGCGCTGGCTTCGTCCGCGTCACGCCACTCCTTCGAGTCCAGCTTGCGTTCGATCTCGTCGGCTCGCCGGCGGATCTGCTCCACTTCGGCGGCCCGTTCGGCCGCGGCTTGTGTGGCGAGCAACCGCCGTGCAGCGACGGCGAGATCGACGCGCGTCCGCGCGAGATCCGACGCGGCCTCGCGCAGGCGATCGACCGACATCTTGTGTTCGGTGGCGACGTCGCCCCACCGCTTGCGATGTACTGTTGCGCGGACATCGGCCTCGAGAGCGCGACGAGCGGACGCGTCGGCCGATGCCCTCTGTCCCAGAAGTGAACGCTCTCTCCAGCCCGCGAGACGCTCGGCGACATCGGCCTCGATGATCTCCAACAGACGTGCGGCGAGCGCCTGTGCCGACACGGACTCCGAGGGAACGGGAGTGGTGGGCGCGATGCTGACGCGCACCGTGGCTTCCCCGGGAAGTGGCGCGCTCACGACGAATTCCGAGTGCTCGACCACCGCGTCGAATGCGCCGTATCTCTGCGTGTCCCAGCGATCCCCTTTCGCGAGGTGCGCCCAACCGCGTCTCACGGTCATCGGCAGGGACTCGAGGTCCTGTAGCGCACCCGCGTCGTTGCTCGTGAAGCGGATCGTGAACGTGCTGACGGTCTCTTCCGCGAATGCCGGGACGGAGATCGCCATGAGCGCGACCAGAGCGAGTGGCGCGATCCTCATCGGGCGTCACTCCATGTCGCGGAGACCAGCAGAGCGCGCGCCTCGCGGGCCGCCGACGTCCCGGGGAAGCGGTCGATCACGCCCTGCACGCGCACCCGCGCTGCATCCGCTCCGACGGTCCACGCGCGCACTTGCGCCGCCGCCAGCGCGCCGGTGGCGAGGAGCTCCCGCCCATCGTCCTGGGACTCGGACCCGGCGGTGTCCCGCAGGCGTTCCGCACGGGCGAGAAGTGACTGCAACTCGGCCTGCGGTCCCGTCGGATGGACGTGAGTGTCTGCGTGTGAGTCTGCGACGTTGGCAACGCTTCCGACATCGGTCGGGACGTCCTGCGACGGACTTGACAGCAGGTAGAGCGCCAAGAAGAGCGCGGCCGCAGCCGCGAGCCCACCGCCCGCAAGCCATCTCCGGCGCCTCGGGTGGCGGCGCTTGAGCGGTGCGACCGGTTGCAACTCCGCGGCGGGCACGCGAGACCATCGCCCCGTGTCGGACAGGCCACCGAGCGCGTAGTCGAGCGCGGCTTCCGACCTCCCGATCGCCATCCGGCACGGCGCGCACTCGGTGAGGTGCTCGATGACGTCGATCGCCTGCTCCGGCGTCAGTTCGCCGTCGATGAGTTCGAGGAGTTCACGGTCATCAGGACAGGAGGTCATCGAGGGCCTCCCTGAGACGACGGCGGGCATGGAAGAGACGTGTCCGCACTGTCGCAGCGGGTACGTGGAGTCGGCGTCCGATCTCCGCGGAGTCGAGTCCCCCGTGCCCGCCGTGATAGCGGAGCCTAAATGCCTCGGCGAGCAGCGGCGGGAGCCGGTCGACGGCGTCCGCGAGTCGCTCGCGCAGCTCGCGGCGCTCCGCGGCGAGTTCGGGCGGCGGTTCACGCCCGGAGGGCTCGTCCGAGAGGGCCTCGTCCGTGCGCCGTCGGCGCAACTCGGAGATCGCCGTGTTGACTGCGATCCGGTGCAGCCAGGTCGTGAACGCGGCGTCCCCGCGAAACCGTGCGAAGCCGCGGACGGCCTTGAGTCGCACGTCCTGGACCAGATCGTCGAGGCGTCCGCGCGGCCCGAGCATCTGGACGAGCAGCCCGCGCACCCTCCCCTCGTGCCGTGTCAGCAATTCTCCCAGCGCCGCGCGGTCACCCGCGACCGCCTCGGCCACCAGTGCCTCGTCCTCGCCGGGCCTGCGATCCACGGAATGGCTCCTCTGCACGTCCCCTTGGACGCTCGCGTGCAGAGAGTGTTCACAGCCTTTGTCGAGTTCCTGTCATGGGCATCGGAGGCAGGTCCAACCCGTCACGCGTTCTCATGCGGGCGGTGGGGAAGGGAGTACTCCCGGATGGACCATCCACTCAAGTGACCAGCGATCGCCCTCGCCTGTCAACGCCACCATCGTTCCGGTGCGGAAGAGCAGATCCGCGCCGTCGCGACGATCGTCGAGCAGCAGGCCGGCCACGATGGCCACGAGTGGCAGATGCGTGACGACGAGCAGTGAGCGCTCCTCGGACCGGAAGAGCTCCGCCGCCGCGCTCGGGGAGTCGCCCGGCGTCAGGCCGACGATCTGCCGTACCCCGCCCGCAGGCTGGATCGCCCTCGCGAGCACCTCCGCCGTCTGCTGCGCGCGTAGGACCCCGCTGTGCAGCACCTCATCGACGCCATCGGTGCCATTCAGTGCGCGCGGCAGAAATGCAGCGAGTCGCCGCGCCTGGTCGCGACCGATCTCGCTCAGCGGCCGCGCCGCATCCTCGATCGGGTGAACGGCGTCGCAGTGGCGTGTCAGGTAGAGCGTCATCCCGACCACTCTACGTCTTCTAATCGGCAGTCGCCCGTTCAGCGCTTCTCGCGGGTCCGGGTCAGGTCCTTGCGCCCGAGGTAGTACTCTGCGCCCCAGGCAGCCCATTCCGCTTCGAGGGTCGCCAGGTCTGTTCCGACGGCTGCGGCGATCGCGTCCGGCGCCACCTTGTGAACGCGGCCTCGCAGTCCGCGGACAGCCTTCCAGATCGCCGGCAGCGACGTCGTATGCCGATCCGCCAGGAAGTCCATGATGGAGATGTACTGCGCGTAGCGCTTCGAGGGCGCGCCGCTCTTCGCGAAGAGTTCCGCGAACGGCACGAACAGCCCCTTGCCCTCGGACCAAGCCTCGAAGAGCCCCACGAAATCGACGGTCGCCGCCGATCCCGGGTAGAGCCGCAGTTGCACCGCGTTGGCGAGCCCTTCCTGAAGCCAGTTCCCGGAGCTCGTCACGCCGAGCAGTTGGCGGATCGCAGTGTGAGTCGCCTCGTGGACGAATGTCGGACGATCCCAACCGTGCTCAGCGCTCCATGAACTCGCCGCGACGTCGAGTGCCGCGAGACCCGCGGCGCGCGGTGGCGCGATCCCGATCCCGAAATGAGTACCCAATCGCTTGATGTACGCGCTGAACTGCTCTCGGGTCTCGAATACGATGAGCGGCGCTCGGCTCCCGAGTGTTCCGTCTACGCCGTAGACGTCGCGCAGGACGCTGAGCCCCTCGTCGCAACGCGCCAGCAACTCGCCGGCCGCCGCGGCATCGAAGCCCTTCGCATTCGTGAGCAGTAGAAAGCGCTCGTTCTTGTGTGTCCTACCGTCGCCGTCCGGGAACGCGATCTGCATGCGATCGGCGACCGTCGGCTCCGCGCTCGCTTCCGCCCGCTTCCCCGGGACGAGCGCGATGTCGTCGATCGTCACGCTCCCGGGGGTGGCGTCCCACCGGAACAACACGAGATCGATCCGTGAGAAGTCACAGACCTGGTCGGTCGTGTCGTCGCGGAAGTCGCGCAGCGGAAGGACGACCTCGCGCCAATCGCCAGGCTCCAGCGTGAAGCGCCGCAGCCGCGCGGCCGGTCCCGGCGCGCGATAGGCCATCACGCGCATCGCGACGGGTGCGTCGGCTTCGACCTTTGCGTGGAAGACCAGTGCGTCGAACGAACGCCAGTCGCTGACACTGACGTCATGGCGCGCGTAGCCGATGCGTCCGTTGCGCGGTTCGCCCTTCGCCACGAAACGTAGCGCGCGTCCGCCACTCGGGGTGGCACCGTCTTCGACGCCCGTCTCCGCAAGCGAGAGCCCGCCGAACTTCCAGCCGTCACTCGGCTCGCCCGTCTCGAAGTCGAGCAACACGGTTCGATCCTCGGCAACGGCCGGCGTGGCGAGCAGCAATGCCGACGCGCCTGCGAATAGCAGCGCCCGCCCGCGTCTCCTCATGTCTCTGCCCATCGCACCACGCTACCACATCGCCCGCATCCCGCTCGGCGCGGCAGTTTCGATCAGGACCGGCGCAGCCGGACCGATCGCCCTTCCTCGCATCCGTGCCCCGTATCGAAGAGACGTTCGCCGCGCTTCGCTCCACGATCGGGGCGCCTTCTGCGATGATGGCAGCGAGATGCCGAGTACGCGAACCAGGTTGGTGATGGGAATGGTCGTTGCGGCGTTTGCGTTCGCCACCGGGTGTTCGCTGTCGCCGCCGCCGCGTGTCGACGAGTCCCCTGACGTCTCCGCGAAGGTGTCGGAACCGCCGGTCGCAGTGACTGCGGGCGACAGCTCGACTTCAGACGAGCGCGCGAGCGAGAGCGCCGGATCCGACGCCGCCGGGAACGTCCGGCTCGAGTTGTGCGTCGAGAGCCAATTCGCGTCGGCGCGTGCGCCAGGGTCGGATCCGCGGGTTCCTCAGCAGGTCACCGTGTTTCCCGGAACGGTCTGCGTTCAGGTCGTTGTTAGCGCAGTCGTCGGCATCGACGACCGCGCGTCGTTTTCCCCAGCGCCGCCCGCCATCGCGATTCTCACCGCCGATGGAGAACCGCACGCTCAGCTCACTGCGGACGTCCGAGTGGAGCCGGTCGTGGGTTTCGATGGTGTTGTCGATGGCGGCGATCCAGAGGTGACGCGCGTCGCTCTCCACGCGAGTTTCGGCGTGGAGATCGCGGGCTTCGATCCACTCGCGACGCCCGAGCGCGTGCAGCTTCGCGCGACGTACCACGGCTTCGAAACGACTCTGTGGGTCGTGCTCGTACCGATGTTCTCCGCCGAACGTCGCTAGCGCCTGACCGCTGAACGCGCCGCGACGCCCGTCGGGCGTGCCTGACACGTTAGGCCTGTCGGAGTCGTGGGATATGTTTCTCCCGTTCGCTGCCCGGCAGTGGTGGACGCGTATGACTGAACTGCTTCAACCCATTCCGCTCGCAGCACTTATGACTGGTATTGTCATGGGCGTGGTCGCCGCTTGGATGGTCTCGTCCGCCCGGCTGCGCGCGGCGGTTGCGCTGTCCACGGGGCTCGCGCGGGCCGAAGCGGAGACGCGCGCGGGAGTCGCCGAGGCCGCGTGCGCGGCCGAGCGGGAGCGCCGGGAGCACGCCGAGGCCGAGGCGTCGCGCGCACGCGATCGTTCAGCGTCGCTCTCGCATGAGCTCGCCGTGGCCGAGGAGCGGGCGGAGCATCTCGCCGCGCGTGGGCGCGAGCGCGAGGGCTTTCTCGAGGACGCGCGCCGACAACTCGAGGCCACCTTCGGCACGCTGGCCGCGTCAGCGCTCGAGGCCAGTAATCGGCGCTTCTTGGAGCTTGCCGAGCAGCGTCTTGCGTCCGCTCGCGAGGGCGCGCAGGCGGATCTCGATACGCGTCGGCAGCAGATCGAGTCGCTGGTGGGGCCGCTGCGCGAGACGCTCGGACGGCTTGAGACGCGAACGGCCGAGGTGGAGCGGGCACGTGTCGATGCGTATGCCCGTCTGGATCGTCAGGTGGAGATCCTGGCGACGGCTGCAGGCGACCTCGGCGAGCGCACGACGAGCCTGGTGACGGCGTTGCGCGGCACGCGCACGCGTGGTCGCTGGGGCGAGATCGCGCTTCGCAACGTCGTCGAAATCGCTGGCATGACCGAGCACTGTGACTTCGAGGAGCAGGCGACGACCGCAGACGGGCGTCGGCCGGATCTGACGGTACGGCTCCCCGGGGGGCGGCTGATCGCGGTCGATGCGAAGGCGCCGCTCGACGCCTACATGGATGCCTGCGACGCGGCGACGGAGAAGGAGCGCCGCGCAGCGCTGGATCGCCACGTCGCGGCGTTGCGTTCGCATGTGCGGGACCTCGCGTCGCGCGGTTACGCCGACGCGCTGTCAGGCGACGTGGATCTCGTCGTACTCTTCCTCCCCGGGGAGCCGTTCCTGGGGGCGGCGTTCGCGCATGCGCCGGAACTGCAGGTCGAAGCGCTGCGCTCGCGCGTGCTGGTGGCGACACCCGCGACGCTGGTCGCGCTCCTGCGCACCGTCGCGATCTACTGGCAGCAACGCGACGTGGCGCAGAACGCCGAGGCCATCGCCGCGACGGCACGCGAACTCTACGAGCGGGGCGTCGCGTTCGGTGAGCACCTCGAGCGCATCGGTACGGGGCTGCGTCAGGCTGTGGGCGCGTACGACCGGGCGGTCGGCTCATTCGAACGGCGTTTCGTGCCCATGGCCCGGCGGCTCGAGGAACTGCATGTCGCGGACCACGCGCGGCGTCAACTGGAACCACCGACAGCCGTCGATGCGCGTCCGTAGCACGCCCCCGAGAGCACGAACGGCAGCGTCGGCGTCAGCGGAGCGCGAGCGGGAAGCGGGCCTTCTTCGTCCAGCGCTTCCGGTGACTGGTCATGAGCCACGCCTCGCGCACCCGCGCGTCGAGCGGCAGACCGTGGCCGATCCCGGCCTCTACGCGATTCATCAGCACGAGATCGAGACGCTCGCGGCGGTCCGCAATGGTCAGGTGCGGCACGACGTCGTCGAAGCGCCCGCTGTAGGGCGGGTAGTCGGGATAGAGCTCGACCAATTTCCCGATCATGCGCCGGATCGGCCGATCAGGTGTGGGGGCGAGGTAGACCACCCCGGGGAAGCGCGCCAGGTTCGGGAAGCGGAGCGAGAAGCCGCGTGTCTTCGCGAAGTGGAGGCGGAGTTCCTCGATCGTCTGTGCCGTGATCTTGGCCCGTGGGATGAATGGATAGACGAGTGTGATATGCGCGGGCACGCCAGCGGTTGCAGACGGGTCATAGAGCGATCGCCACTCGCCGACGAGCTCCTCTGCTTCCGGAATCGGGATCAGCAGCGCGCTCTCACCCTCGGCCATTCTGTGCGTCCCTCCGCCTTCCCAGGCCGGGAGATCATCGCCGCGACGTGCCATGGAGCCAAATGGTTCGCGCCGAATAAGTTCATGGGGCCGAGGACGAGCGAGGCGGAGCGGGGCAAGACCGAGCGTCGCCGCTCTTCAATGCGGATAGAGCGCTTCGACGAGGCCGGAGACTCCCAGCTCCTTGATCGTGATCAATACGCGTGCGCGCCGAGCCGAGAAGGGGCGACCGAGTGCGACATCGACGTGCGCACGGCCCGGGACTTCGAAGCGGCGCAACCCCAGCGTCTCGGCCACGGATGGCGAGACCAAGAGCGGGCCGCGAAAGTCCGGGTCGAGGAGAACGGCAGCCGTGGTCGCGGCGGAGCCGTCCGGGGCAGAGATGCGAACGAGCAGCGATCCACCTGCCTCGGCCGCGACGCGCTTCGCTCCGCGCGTGAGGATTGCGCTGCCGCGCGCGTCGCGACGGAGCGTCAGGCCGAGCTTTGTGGCGAACTCGCGGCCGGCGATGAGGGCGGATGCGGGGAGGTACGCCATCCGAGGGCGCGTGTCGCCGGCCTCCGCAGGCTCAAAAACGTACCTATGTGGCGCCAGAGGAGCGATCTGATGCGCCTCTTCCATCGAGCCTGCTGGCGAGGCCTCACCGTCCGCGATGGCGATCCACGCGGCGTCGGCGGGCCACAAGGCCCTCGTCACCACGGCATCGTCGAGTGAGCGCGCCGTCGCTACGCGATCAGCCTGGGACACGCACCCACCAGATAGCGTGAGTGCGAGCGTGAGCAGGATCGTGAAACGAGCGTTCATGGAGAGGTCGCGCCACTCTCGCGTGCGCTTGTCATCGCCTCGTCGC
Organism: Planctomycetota bacterium; assembly: GCA_024280885.1. Taxonomy (GTDB): domain Bacteria; phylum Planctomycetota; class JAJSAM01; order JAJSAM01; family JAJVHW01; genus JAJRPF01. The sequence continues at coordinate 126,598 of JAJRPF010000048.1, forward strand.
GGCGCGCGGCGAATACGTCGTGCTCGCGCTCGCCGCAGATCGACGCCGTTCCGGCCGCCACGGCAATCTGAACGGCATGGACGGGGATGAACAGCACCCACCAGCCGAGCGCGAAGAGGGCGACCTCGATGCCGAGCACGATGCCGAAGGCCGTGAGCTCGTTCGCGTAGGCCAGGCCCGCGCCGGGGATCACCGCCGAGAGGGCGGCGGCGAGGGCCGGATCACGGCGACGGGCGGTTGCGGACTGCATGCGGCAGAGGATATCGCCTCCGGGGCGTGCGCGCCCGCGTAGGCTCAGGGTTATCCTGTCACTACGTGCGGCGCAATTCGCGGGGGTGTTCGACCGTCCAAGCCCACGCAGTCAACTCAGAAGCTACGACTCGTCACCAATGAGGATCCCCACCCATGCGGAAGTCCGTGCTGTTGATCTCGCTGGCCGCCATCGCAAGCGTGGGCCTCTTCGCACGCGGTAGCCGCGGCGGGGACGATCTCCAGAAGCGCTATCGGCTCAGGCGAATCAGCGGAGCGACCAGCATGGCGTCGCCCGCCAAAGCGCTCCTCGAGAGCACCGAGGACTGCCCGCTCGCTGCCGGGGTTCCCGAGGCCATCGGCCCGAATTTCGACCCCGATCTCTATGACGAGATCAGCATCGCAGGCAACGGCCGACTTGTCGCGTATGCGACCCAGACCGCGCAGCTCCCGATCCCCGGGATGCGCGTGATCGTGATCCAGCGCGAGGGGGGCGACGCCGAGACCGTCAGCGAGGGCTCGGGCGAGAACGATCAGCCATCGATCGACCTCGACAAGCTCGGGAGCCGCCTGGCGTTCCGTGGTCCCGGGGGATCTCGCGGCGCCGACACCGACATCTACGTACGGACCGTCACGCGTCGCGGCAACGGCCTGGGCGGCGAGTTCCCGACCACCGAGACGACGAACCTCACTGACATCGGGAATGGCAACAGCACATTCGCGAGCTATCCCTCTCTGACGGCGCGCACGCTCGTAACCGAGATCGATGGCTCAGGGATCACGTTCATCGAGCGCGACGCACGTCTCGCGTTCATTTCCGATGGCGACTTCGACAAGGACCAGCGCCGTCCCAACCACGCCGATCCCGGCCACAACGAAGAGAACGTCGAGCAACTCTTCATCTGGCGAGAGAAGGACCGCCGCTTCACGCAGGCAACGCGCAATACGGATCCAGACGTCCGCATGGCCCGGCCCTCGATCTCCGGCAACGGCAAGTTGGTCGCGTTCGAGTGCACGGCGGATCTCGTTCCCGACGCGACGAACCCCCGCGACGCGACGCAGGTCGGCAATCCGGACAACGTACGACAGATCTACCTCTGGCGTCGCACGCGGAAGGGACAGTCGATTATCCAGCTGACGTTCGGAGACCGTGCCTCATACGCTCCGCGCATCGCCGCGAACGGCAGTCAAGTGCTCTTCTGCTCGCGCGCGGATCTGGTCCCCGGCGGCAATCCCGAGGGCAACTACGAGATCTTCCGCCACCGCCGTGGCACGCGCGCCGCCCGTCGCCTGGCGCAGCTGACGCAGACCCCCGAGGGCGAGAACGTCCTTCCGCGACCGACGCGCAGCCCTGGGCGTTTCGTGTTCTATTCCACTGCGGCCCCGCCCGCCGGCGGAGCGACGTTCGGTCTCGGACCGCGGCAGTGTGGCCCGACAGCGTTGCTCTGGACGCGCGGGCGGGTGCGACTCGTCGGTGGGTTGCTCGATCTGGAGCAGATCGGGAACGCGCCGAACCTGATCTTCGTCGGCCCGCCAGCGGCGACCTTCGCTTCGAAGATTCACTTCGCGACCAACGATCCGCAACTGGACCCACCACCGTTGCGTGACGACGACGACGATCCGACCAACGATCCGCCGTCGCCCGGCACGGCCGGTCCGACGCAGCTCCACCTGGCGCGGGCTACGCGCTTCGCGCGCCGGTGAGCCGATGGCGCGTTGTTGCGTTGGGGTCGCCTCCGGCTCCTCGCTCGCTCTCGCTCGCATGTTCGGCTTCGGTCGCAGCTCCGGCTGCTTCAACTGGGGCTGCGCTCGGAGCTCGTTGCCTCGCATCGGGTCGGAGACTCGACGTGGAAGTTGGCGCGTCGCATGGGTGGGTCTCGCAGGCGGAATCCGCTCTGTCAGCCTCACCGCGAGTGTCACGCCGTGAGCGGAGCTCACGGCCCGCCACTCGCTCTCGTTTCTGGCGTTGTCGTGGGGGGGGGCCTCTCTCGCGCCTGCCATGCCAGCGGCGCCGCGTTCCGTCCGAACTCCTCTCCCCAATCAATCTCCTCTCCCTGATCAACCGAGCGGGTGTGCGGCGTCGAAGTAGCGTGCCTGGCTCAATTTTCTCGGCGCGGCGACGAGTCGCGCCCTCGTCCATCTGAGTCACCGCGCCGAAAAATCTGAGCCTGGCACGGTATTTCGACCCCTCGACGAGTCGCGATCCATCCTGACCCATCTCCCCATCTTCATCTCCATCCCCTCGCCACCTCCCAGACCGGGGACGGCTCTCGGTCCTCTCACCAACTCTCCTCCACCACGCCGCTCGCCGTCCGTCTCGTCGTGCCCGGCTCGAAAGGGCCCGGAAGCTGACCCGGTCAGACCGCTCTCCCGTCGCGGCGTACCGTAGGATGGCCTGGATGCGCATTGCCTCACGCTTCGTCGCCCTCTTTGTCTTCACCGCACTCCTGGGCGTCAGCCCCATTCGAGCGGATGACGATGGCGGGGATGCTCCGCCGCCCGATGAGGCGGTCGTTGACGATCCGGCCGCGGTTGAGCGTCGGAAGCGTCTGGAACTCGATGATCGGCGCGAGAAACTGCCCGACTCGGCGCAGCCGGCCATGGTGTTGCTCGATGACTTTCGCGACCGCGAGTTTCGCGTCTGGTCGTCGCTGCGAGACGCCGTCGTCCTGCACGGAGTCGCGGCGCTCCCCGCGCTCGAGATCGCACTTGAGGAACTCGATTGGGAGACGCGCGCGTTTGCGGCTTCTTGCCTAGCTCTGCTCGGGGAACGCTCCACCGCGGCTGCGCTCGGTGATGCGTACCACGCCGAGAAGAAGTTCACCGAGGCGCGTCGGCAGTACGTTCTCGCGATCGCGGCGTTGGGCGCGAAGTCGTCGAAGGAACTCCTCCTCGAAGCGGCTGGCGAGGAGTCCTCCGGTATTCGACTGGCGGCCGTGCGGGGACTGGGCGCTCTCGGCGATCCGGAGCTTGCCGACTTCCTGCGCGGCTTCGTCGACGACGAGGATCTCGACATCCGCTACGAGGCGCGCGGCAGTCTTGCGGCACTCGGTGATGAGGCGGTGGTTGCCAGCCTGCTCGCGGAGACCAAAGGACTCGTGTCCTCGCGCCAGTTGCAGCGCGTGCCGTCGCTCGAGACCGAAGACAATGGCGATCGGTACTCGCACTACCTGCTCGGGCTCGCGTTGGCGCGGGCGCCGCGCGAAGCGGCCGACAAGATTCTCGTCGCCGCGCTGACGGCCTCAAAACCGTACGCCCACAAGGACTTCCTGCGCATGGGCGTCGCCGAGGGGCTCGGTCGCCGCGCGGCGGGCGGCGAGGCGCCGCACCCCAAACTCGCCTCGGGCATCGCGCACAAGAAGAACGAGGTGCGCGTCGCATGCAGCTACGGAGCTGGTTGGGCACGTGCTCCGGAACTCGTGCCGAGGCTCGTCAAGGCGCTCGGCGACAGTCAACTCGACGTGCGGCACAACGCTGTCATGGCGCTCGGTCGAATTGGCGGTGACGGCGCCGCGAGCGCGCTGGCGAAGGCATCGAAAGACAAGGCTGGAGAGATCCGCATCAGCGCCGTGCGCGCCATGTCAGCAGTGCCGGGCGCTGTGACGACCAAGGCGCTGATCGGCACCCTTCGCGACAAGAAGTACATGGTGCGCGTGATGGCCGCGCGAGCGTTGCGCTACCGGACGCAGGAAGCGGGCGTCCTCTCTGGTTTGCTGCGTTCCGCGCGCGACTCGGATTACGGAGTTCGCGAGCAGGCGCTCGCTGCCCTCGCACATCATCCCGTCGGTGACGACGTCGTGGAGGCGCTGGTCTCCGCGCTCAGTGATCGCGACTTCGGCGTTCGTACCAACGGGAGCCTTGGTCTCGCGAAAATCGTGGAACACTGCGAAGCCGCCAAGGCGGCTCCCGTCGCGGCGCGTAGCGTGTCGCTCTATCTCTCGGCCGACACCACGCGCGAAGAGAAGGGCATGCTCGAGTACCTCGACGCGGCACGCGCTTCCGGTTGCGTTCTTCCGCTGATCAGCGGTCTTGAGAGCGACACGTTGGAGACGCGCGTCCGGGCGAATAGGGCGCTGATGACCGTTGGTGAGACGTCGCGCAACTTCAAGCCGGAGGCGTCGGCAGACGATCGTGCGAAGGCTGTGAAGCGGTGGCGCGAGTGGTGGGCGAGTCGGGCTGATGATCTGCCTGCTCGTGGCTCCCGCGCGCGGGCAGCGATCACGGGCAAGCTCTCGGAGGCCGCGCGCGATCTGAAGTGGAAGGGTCTCGACATCGCCTTGCTCTTCGACTCGACGGGGTCGATGGCGGGCCTCATCCGCGCCGCGAAGCAACGCACTGATGAGATCATCCACGAGCTTCATGGCTTGCTGCCCAGCTTGCGCGTCAGCGTCTTCACGTACCGCGACTACGGCGACAGCTACGTCTGGTATGGCACCCCGCTCACGTTCGACACGTCGAAGCTCGCGGGCTTCCTGCAGAACGCGACGCACGGTCAAGGCGGGGACATCCCGGAGGCGGTCTTCGAGACCACGAAGAACGCAATGGAACGCCTCGATTGGCGTCCCGAAGCCCACAAGGTCGTGGTCTACGCCGGTGACGCGCCGCACCATCCAGAGTCGAACGGCGTCTTCATGGAGACGATCCGCAACTTCTGTACGCCCGAGAATAATGGGGTCCTGCACGCGATATTCACCGACACGAATCGCCGCTCGCTGGACATCAAGACACGTAAGAAGCGGGCGGACTTCTCGAAGGTCACCTCGCCCTTCTTCGAACGCTACAAGGAGACAGCGGCTGTCGGCCGCGGCAAGGCTGTTCTGCTCGACGACGAGAGCGCGCTCATCAAGGACTTGCTCGTGCTGACGTTCGGCGAGACGTTCCGCGCGGACATCGAGAACCTGCTGGATTTCGAGTACTGACGCGGGGGGCGCGCGGAGCGCGTCGGCCGCGTCCTTGATTTTGTGGCGACTCCGTCGCCACCCCTCGCTTCGCTCGGGTGTTCGGCTTCGGTCGCGGCTCCGGCTGCTTCAACCGGGGCTGCGTTCGGCGTTCGCTGCCGCGCATTGGGTCGGAGACTCGCCGTGGAAGTTGGCGCGTCGCATGGGCGGGTTTCGCAGGCGGAATCCCCTCCCTTCACCTCACCGCGAGTGTCACGCTGCGTGCTCCGCACACAGCCCGCCACTCGCTGTCGTTTCCGGCGTCGTCGTTGCGGGGTGTCTCGCGGCCCGACTCGGGCGTGTTGGCCCACTCCTCGCCGTCGCAACTACCCCCCGAACCGTCCGCCCGAGACCGACCCGACCAGATCAGAACAGACCGTGTCCTCCGCCGCAGCCAGGCCACCTGCGGGGCGGCGTATTGCGCCCCTCGCCGCGCCTTGCGTCAGCCCTTGGAGCATTCCCCGTTCTTGCCGCCGTCTGGGAAGTCGTCGGTTGCCAGCCGGGCGATCACGGTCGTGAGTGCGACGATCCCGGCGAGACTTGGGATAGACGTCGGAGCGTTCGCGATGCTCAGCGCCAGCGGATCTTGACGGTCTCGTATCCGAATGATCGGAGCAGTGCTTCGATGGAACGCTCCGCACTGGATTTCGCTCGCTCCAGTATCCCGCCATCGAGTGCCGCGTCGCGCAGGGAAGCCTCCGCCTCCTGGCGCGCACGCGACTCGAGGCCCTCCTTGCGCTTCGCGAGTACGTCGGTGTTGCGCGTGTGCACGTACGTGCGTTCGTTGTCGAGATCCGTTGTGAGGATCTCTGGCGGCGGGAGGGTCATGCGGATCGTGCGCGTCGCGGGGTCGGCGCGAACATCGTCCTCGCGCAGTTTCGAGAGGTCGACCCCCGCCGTGATGTCGGCGGCCGCGACGAGCAGGATGGCATCGTTCGACTTCACCCAGCCCCAGAAGCGACTCTGCTCCTCGCTGAGGTCGATGACGCGCTCGATGTGGAAGCTGGTCGTCTCCAGTCGCGAGAGCTCGCGCACTGCGGTGACCACGCTCGGTTGGGCGCGGATCGTCGTCGTCTCGTTCGACTCTCGAAGCGCGCCGAAGAGGCCGAAGCCCGCGCTCACAACCGCCCCCCCGAAGAACGCGACGCCGGCGAGAACCGCCACCAGCAGCGTGATCAGGAGGCCTCGAACCCAGGTCGGTTTCCCACTCTCGGCTGGAGCGTCGGGCGCGGACGTGCTCTCGTGTGTCATGGTGTGAGAGAGTAACCGGAGAGGCCTCGGTCACGTTCGCAGCGGAGCTGCGGCTGCGCTGGTTCTTGCGGAATGTCGGCGGCGGCGTTGTGGTTGAGGTTCCAGGAGGCCGCGCCAGCGGGCGTAGCAACACAAACAGAAGGACAACGCAGATGACGGACAAGAAGCTCTTTGGCGCACTCCGTGCCACCACGTTGGCAGCGCTGTGCGCAGGCGGATTCGTACTCGCGACGGCCGGCTGCAGCGCCGAATCAGAAGGCGGTCCTGAGGCTGGTGGAGAGACACCGGCCGACGTGGGCGGCGAGAAATCCTGCTCTGGCGACATGGGCGGCGAGAAGTCGTGTGGCGACTCGATGGGGGCCGACAAGGCGGACGGCGAGAAGTCGTACGGCGACCAGATGGACGGCGAGAAATCGTGTGGCGACAGCATGGGTGGCGACAAGGCTGGCGACAAGGCGGATGGCGAGAAGTCATGCGGGGAGAAAAGCTGCGGCTGATTTCGCCAATAGAGCCTGCGGAGCCTATTTCGTCCCGGCCTGAGTGATTTCCGCTCAGGCCGGGGCCCGTCCCCTCCGCCTCCGCCGAAAAGAGGTCCATCGTGCGCGATGAAGCGCAGGCCCTGCTTGCTGCCAACCATTCATTCTATTCTGCGTTTGCCGAAGGCGACGTCGGTCGCATGGAGAACCTCTGGGCCGAGGACGTCAACGTCGCGTGTAGTCATCCAGGCGCTGGTCCGCTGCACGGCCGATCGGTGGTGATGCAGACCTGGAACGAGATCCTGCAGAGCGGCGGCGCGCCGGGCATTCATGCCGATGACGCGAAGGCTGTGCTTCTCGGCGAGGCTGGCTTCGTGACGTGCATGGAGTGCATCGGCGATGCCCGCTTGGTCGCGACGAATGTCTTCGTGCGCGAGTCCGGGCGCTGGCGCATGGTTCACCATCAGGCGGGCGCCGAGAGCTGACAGCCGGGGATCAGCGCGGCGTCACGGGCGCAACGACGCGACCGGGATCCACGTCGAAGTCTTCGTCGCGGATCGGAAGCGGCGGCACGGCACGACCAGTGACCCAGCCGTAGGGATTGTCGAGCGCCTCGATCGTGTACTCGTAGTGCCCGTCCACGTAGTTCGGGTCGGGCACGAAGCGCAGGTCCCCGCGCTTGACGTGCTGCGTGAGCTGGCTGTCTTCCTGGCGCAGGTAGAACTCCACCCATGGGGCCGTCGGCGATTGTGCCGCCGTGAGCGCGCCGCGTGTCCCGCGCTTCACATGCCCGCTCCAGAGCAAGTACTCGTTCTTGCGCCCTGAACTGAACTGGCGACCCGCGTCGTCCGTCTGACGCGCCGAGAAGAGCTTGCCCACCGAGAGCCGTCCGCGGGCCATCGCCTTCCACGCCCAGTAGCCATCGATCGGCTCCTTGCGGCGCTTGTCGCGGAACGCGTTGGAGAGCATCCAGCGAAGGTTCCAGGTGTGTTGATCCGTGAGCGTGTTGCCGCGATCGTCGAGTGAGAAGTACTCGATGATGCGGAACCAGACCCGCAGCGGCGCTGGACTGCCTGCAACTGATGACGCGGGCAGGAAGATCATCTTCCCGTCGAGCACTTGACGCACCCAGCGTCGCGCATCGCCGTTCGCGCCTCCGAATGCCGCCCGATCCTCGGCTAGTAGCGCGTCGCGCAGCGCCTTCGGTTGTTGCCTGAGCCCGCCACGATCTGTGGCGCGGAGTAGGGCACGGTCCGGCACGTGGAAGGTGTGCCGACCCTTCGCGAGATACGTGCAGCGCTTCGCACTACCCTGCGGGACGGTTGACTCCTGGCGCACGTCGAGCCAGCGGACCGGGACGCGCTCCTTTCCGATCCCGTCCGGGTGGAAGAGCGGGGCACGCGGCCGAAAGATGATCGTCCGCAGCGTCGGGAACTCGCTCCCGGTTGTGTCGTTGACGGGGACGAGGCAGCGCTCCCCACCGCGCTCGTCCAGCCCACGCAAGATGCGGCGCGGTTTGGAGGAGGGGGCGACGCCAGTGGAGCGCCCGGCGCCGTACGCGAACGTGATCTCATCCGCGCGCTCGTGGAGTTGGAGTTGCACCCGTCCGTCGTCGCTCGACCACTCGATGACGAAGCGTCGCGCCGGAGCTTGTCCATCCGTCCACGTGTGGACCGTTCGTTCCTCGGCGTGCGCTTGCCAGAGTGGTGCGATCGCGCCGTCGACACCGCCACCAAGAATGGGAAGGCGCGCCGGTTGCGCGACATCGAGAGACGCCGTCGCACCGAGCACGACGAACCCGTGCATCGAGATACCCACGTCGGTGTACGGCTCACCGAAGTAGCGAAACCGGAATGGGATCTCGACGCGCGCACTCGGAGTGTTGCCGTCGAACGTGACCGGCGCGGCGAGCGGTGGCCGAGGGAGCAAGGCGCCGTCGCCTTCTCGCTCCGTGTACCCCTGCGCAGCCGCCGGCGCGGCGAGTGCGAAGAGCATGCACGAGGCCAGCAGGAGCGTCCCCACAACACGGATCTGGTCGATTCTCGTCGAAGCGCGACCGGAGTCCGAGACCGTGATCGCGCACGAGAAACTCGCGCCTGCGGCGAACCCATCCGCGTCAGCCAGAATCGTGACCAAAGTTACTCTCGTCTCTTCGCATAGGACTATGGATGGTACCTGAGGCTCGTTCCGCCCCGGTTCCTTGTTCCCGCCGCCTGGCGGCCTCTCGGGGTGACAGTTGAAGTTCCCACGTCTCGCAATCGCCGTCGGCATCCTTTCAGCCTGTTTGGCGGCCCCGGCCGCCGCGGGCACCATTAGCGACTACGGTACGTATCGCATCAACAACCACCCGGATGGTGGTGCGGCTGCGCCCTTCTATGGCTTGCGCCTCGACGGTCTCCTCGACGGGGATCAGAATAAGACGTTCACCTTCGACTTCGATGACACGGCGAACGGTGCCGCCATGTTCCTGACCTACTCGAACAGCGGTTCAGGCAATGAACTCCGCATCTTCGGCAACGCATGGGGTGGCCGGGACGTGGGCTCGACGTACCAGGACCCTCAGTTGTGGGCTATCGATTTCACATACGTCAGCGTGACCAATGCGACGGGCGACGACGATCTCTGGATCGCGTCCGGCGCCACGCCGGGTGGCGGTACGATCCGGGCCGCTGACCTCAGCGGGCCGATCACCGAACTCAAGGCGTTCGCCGGAAATCACCCGTACTACTTCCGCCTCGGCGACGAGGACGATGACTCCGGTCATCGCATGACGGGCGGCATCACTGGATGGGGCTGGATGAATCACGCCACTCCCGGAGCCGGGACGAGCCTCGACACGCACCTCTACTCGTCAGACTGGCTGTTCACCGTCAATCCTGTGGCCGTGCCACTCCCGCCGTCGGCCTGGATGGGCGTCGGACTCCTCGGCGCGCTCGGACTCGTGCGACTGCGCCGCCGGCGTGCCCCCGCCATCTGACGGTCTGAAGCGAGTCCGCCGCGCCCATGCGTGGAGCAGCAACCTCCGTGAAGAGAGCGCTGCCACGGGGCGAGATTCGCCTGCCGACGGTCCGATCAACGATCGACCGGCAGCGTGAGATCCTTAGATCTCCGGGACCGGTACCGAAGTTCTGCGAACGTCGGAGCGCCTCGATCGTTCGTAGGGGCGTCGGGTATCAGCATGTCGCGGTCTCACTCCGTCACGTCACTCCGTCACGTCACTCCGTCACGTCACTGTGCCGTTACGGCGCCTGGCGTGAGCGCACAGAATGCCATGGAACGTTCTGTGCGGGAGTGCATCGAAACAGATGCGATCGGCATGCGCGTAGCCGGCGGGAGGATCACGATGCGCACTTCGTTCAGACTCTTCATCGGGTTATCCATGCTCTTCACACTCGGCGTTGCGGGCGCGGAGGAGACTTCGGACGTCCCTCTCCCGGAGACGATCCCGGAAGCGGTCGAGGTGAAGCGGGAGCGTGTTCGGCGCGCGTCGCTGAAGCGTGCGCTGATCTGGTTGGACACGAGCCAGAACGAGAATGGATCGTGGGGCAAGAAGCACACGTACGCGGTGACCGGACTCGCGTGTCTCGCATTTCTCGCCGCGCAGGATGAGCCGTTCTTCGGCAAGCGCAACGCGGCGCTCAAACGCGGTCTCGAGTTCCTGCTCGCGCAGCAGAAGGACGGTGTCTTCCCCAAGCAGGGGCATACGTGGATCCATGGGCAGGGCTTCGCGACTCTGGCGCTCTCGGAGGCGCGCGGCCGCTCGCTGCTGACGGAGACCGCAGTGGAACTCGATGCGGCTCTGCTGACCGATGTGGTCGTCAAGGCGGCGTCCGCGATCGCTAGCAATCAGTCCGCCTCGGGCGGCTGGTGGTACACGCAAGGCGATCGGAAGAACCACGAGGGTTCCACCACCGTCTGCGCCGTACAGGCGCTCGTGTCAGCGAGCAACTATGGCCTGACTGTCGATCAGGCCGTCCTCGACAACGGCTTCGAATACCTGAAGCGCTGCCAGAATCCGGATGGGGGCTTCGACTACAAGGAGGGGCCCGGGACCGCGAGCATGAAGGAAGGCACCGCCGCCGGCGTGTCCACGCTCGCTCTCGTGAAGCGCTTCGACTACGCCGTCATGCTCGAGGGTGTGAAGTTCCTGGAGACGATCGGCACGGCTGGACTCAGCCGCGAGCGCTTTCCCTTCTACGGCCACTTCTACGCGTCGATGGGCATGCGCCTCTTCGGCGAAGAGATGTCCGAGGAAGCGCGCGTCGCGCCCTACATTGCCGCCGCGCACGCAGCCGTGATGGCCTGGCAGGAAGAGAACGGGTCCTGGGCAGAGCGCGGCTGGATGAAGGGCAGCAGCCCCGAAGGCAGCGCCTACTCAACCGCGTTCGCCGCGCTCGTGCTTGCCGTGCCGGAGGGGCGTCTATCCATCTTCCGGCGCGATCCGCCCGCGCTGCCGCAAGCGAAGTGAAACGACTGCCGCAGGCGAAGGCGCCGCGGGCCGCCTACTTACACTTGTCGTAGACGGACGGCGCGCGGTCCGACACTGCCGGAGCGGCGTTGCGCCGCACGCGGACGAACATGAACGGCGCGAAGTCCTGGCACAGACTGGAGTTCAGCCCGCCGGAACACGCGAACTGAAAGCAGCCGAAGCGCTGCCGCCAGGAGACATGGAGCTGGTCGAGTGTGTCCGTGACATTCAGGAGCTCGACCTTCTGCTCGTGGACCTGATTCACGAGTCCCATGAAGATCCCGATGACCATGTCTTGATTGAAGTCCACGACAGGTCGAGAGTTGAAACTGGGGAAGATGGCCTTGTCGTAGAGCGTCATCCACTCGCTGTCGGTGCGCGCCACCATGACGGTTGGCTGCAGCACTTGGCTCCCCTGGCCGCTCGTGAGGATCGCGAACACCAGGCTGCCCTGCGCGACCGGGACGGGCGATGGCGGCTGCACCGGAGGTCCGATCGCGACTCCCGGCGGTAGCGACGCCCACGTTGTGGAACCGCCGCGGCGACGCTCATCGAAGACCACCACGTCGTCAGCGAGTGCCGTGCCAACTTCAATCGAACAGGTCACTCGCTTGGGTCCGCCAGCGCGTAGGGCGCCCGCATTCGCGCCACGCACGTCCAGGCTGAGGCGGCCGTTGATCGAATCGAGCTTCAGCTTCGTGCGAACACCGTTGACCTTGGTCCGGAGGCGCCACACTCCCTTGCGGAGCTTGAATCCGCCGCGGCTGTCGTCGCCGGTCGGTGAGTGCGCCGCGGCGACGAAAGCACCGATCTTGATCTGCAAGCCCACAAGTTGCGGATCGAACGCAGCCAGAGTTCTCTGGTCCGTGACCACGCCGCGGAGCTTCACGGCGTGACTCGGAACGCCCCTGCGCGTGATGCGGAACACGACACGTGCTCGATCCACGGTGAGGCCTTCAGCGTGCGCGATGCGCGGGCAACCTGTAATGGCGACTGCGCACGCAATCGCGAGGAGTGTCTTCCGTCCCATCGCCTCATCATGAGGGAAGCCGCGCTTCCGTCACCCCGGATGTCGCCGCGGATTGAGCAACCGACCGGGCCGCGCGCCTGTTCACCTGAGACGACCACCGCCACACGAGAAGGAGCGCAGCATGTCGCGAGACGCAATCGAAGCCGAGATCACACTGGATGAGAGCTCTCTGGTCCCCGGCGAGCGTGCGACGCTGCGCTTTCGGATGACCGCACGCGAGAGCGTTCGTATTCGCGGCGCCCACGTGAGCTTCGCCGGGTTCGAGGAGACGAAGGCGGTCTACACCTCATCGAACGGCAAGACCACGACGACGCACACGGCCACGGAGCGCAACTCGCTGGTCGAGGCGAGAAAGACGTTCAAGGGCCAGGCTCCCGCCGGCTTCCTCCACAACCTCGCTGACGGTGCGAAGACGCTACTCGGCGGCGGCGAGCACGAGGAGCTGCCGCGTGGCAGTCATGACGTAGTGCTCGAAGTGGATCTCCCCGCGGACCTGCCGGAGTCGTTCAAGGCGAAGAAGATCCGTGTCGCCTACGAGGCCTCGGTCCATCTCGACATCCCTGCTGGGCGCGACTTCCGACAGACCGTCACATTCGATGTACCGTCCGCGGCGAGCGACGAGACACCTGAGTTGGAAGCGTTGACGATCCGGTACCCGGAGGACTCGGGGCGCGGCTTCTTCGACTCCGTGTTCGGCCCAGACGTCTCGATGCGTGTCAATCTCACCACCACGGTCATCGCGCGCGGCGGTCGGCTCTCTGGCGAACTTGAGGTGCGATTTAAGGACAAGCCGCCGACGATCAAGGCCGTCGTCTGTTCTCTGATCCGGCGTGAGAAGAGTGAGGCGCGTGGTCATCGCGACGGTCACGCGGAGACACTCGTCAGCGAGCGTCTCCCGCAGCGAGAGAGTACGTCGAACAGTCTCTTCGTTGCATTCGAAGTACGTGTCCCAGATGAGATGATCGCCGACCGCAGTGGTGCGAAGTTCACGCTCTCGCACGAACTCGCGGTATCGCTTGACGTGCCGTGGGCGAAGGACCCCACGATTCGAATTCCGATCGTCGTCGTCTGACGCGGGCCGCTACTCGAGGTTCTTCTGCGTCAGCGTACCCGTGACTTCGAGGGCGTCATCGACCCTGTCCGTGTCGGTGCCCGGTCCACCGTCGGCCAGTACGTCCTCGCCAGCGAAACTGTTCATCACGATTTCGTCGTCGCCTGGGCCGGTCTTCACGGTGACATTGTTAAGGTCCCCACCCTCGAAGAGGACGAAGTCCGGGGCCTTCCCGGTCTTCACGGTGATGCTCCCGTTCCCCTCCTCGAAGCCGCAATCGCGGAACGTCACGCGAGCTGACAACGAGGAGTTCGCCCGGATCTTGATGTCGCCCTCATCGAACTCCTGGCGGGTGAAACTGATCGTGTCGAGGCCGCCCTTCGCCTTGATCGACGCACCGAGGAACATCCCGCCATCGGACGCGACGAACTCAAGACTGCCCTTTCCGCGGAGCTTCAACTCCTCCAAGAAGCAGTTCCTGAACTTGATCTTGTTGAAGTCGCCCACCTCTGCGGTTCCTGTCGTCTTGATATTCGTCAGGCCGTCGATGGACGAGTCTCCGAAGAGCGCGCTACAACCCCGCTTCCCGGTTTGGAGGATCAGGCCACCGTCGTCGATCTCGATGTCGTCGGCGAGGATCTGAATCGCTTCACAGCGCTTCGCCCGGATCACGAGCGCGCCCTTCTCGTGGCGGTTCTCCTGAAGCGTGATCTGGTCGAGGATGTCGCGTCCGGGATCGATCGTCAGTGTGTCTGTGAAGCTCGATCTCCGTACCGTCAGCAGGTCGAATTCGTTCCCGCCGCGGAGCGTCGTCGTGTGCATGTCGCAGGCGATGAGTTGGACCGTGCTGTCGAAGCTGCCGCCGCTTTGGATCAATGTCCGTCCGTCGGCTCCTGTGCCGGCGAGTTCGATCAGCGACTTCCCATCGCCGCCCCGGATCGAGAGGTTGCGCGTGAAGAAGCAATCGTCGATGTCCACGCGCTCGAAGACTCCGTTGCCGGTCGTGATCCGCGTCGAGCCAGCGATCTCGACCTCGTTCATGATCAGCGTGTCCGAGCCAGCTCCCATGTCGATCGAAAGGTTGCGCCCGACGTCCTGCCCGCTGGCCCTGTCTCCCGCAGGGTCGCTCGACGTGAACACCACGCGATCGTCGCCCGGCCCCATGCGGATCTTCACGCCCTTCGGTGCATCGAACTCGAATTCGCGCTCCTCGTCGTTGATCGACGTCCCCTCCCCGGGCCGGACGAAGAACACGCCGCCGCCGTCGCCCTCGATCGTGATTGAGCACCCTTCCTTGCCGCCGCGGATGTCGAGACTTCCGCCGCGCACGCTCACCTTGACGTCGCAGAGCTCCGGAGGTGGCTCGAGCCGCACTCCGTAGATCCCGTTGGCAACGTCGCCGGTGCCGCCCCCCTTCAGGATCACGATCAATTCACCGTTGTCGCGGAAGCGTGTCGCGTGGCCGTCGATGCCGGGCCCGGTGAGTGGAGGCAGTCGCGGATTCGTGCTGGCGATGGCGACGACTCGTGCCTCTCCACCGTCGGCCGTCGCGACCATGTCGCGTGCCTCCAACGCGACGCGCATCAGCCCCGGCTCATCCTTGTCCTCGATCAGAACGGCCTCGCCGGTGCTGATATGAGGGGTGAGGACGACCTCTGCAGCGATGCGGCCCGACGAGTTCACGTGTACGGACTGGAGCGTCTTGACGGTTGTCATCTGCACGCCGTTCTGGAACTCCATCCCCTCGAAGATGACGACCTGCAGTTTCGTGTCCGCCGCGGGGTCGTAGCGCCACGCGCTCTCGCGATCGACGATCACGACCTTGTTTCCGTCGCACGCGGCGACTCGGACCTCTCCGGTCGCCATCTGCGTGAACGTCGCGCCGCGGTGCGTGTCGCCTGTACGGATGACGGGCGCGCCGGGGGCGTTGGTGTCGTAGACCGCCCAGCCCTCCAGCGCGCCTGTGAGGGGCACGCTGTACGCCGCATCCAACTTGCCTCCCTTGACGCCGCGCACGGACGCGCTGGGGGCGCCGAAGAACGGACCGGGGATCGTCGTGCCCGGAACGCCGGGTGCGTCGTCGCCCTGACGTGCGAGCAGCGTGAGACTGCCGCCGGGGACCCGTGAGAGGATGGCCGTGCGGTTCGCTCCGAAACCAAAGTCGCCTGGTGCGCGGAACCCCGCTTGGACGATGAGCGCCCCATCGCTCGATACCGATGTCGGCAGAAAGTTTCCCGAGTACATGTTTCCGCCTCCGCCCGGGAGGGACGTCGCGTCGCGAGCGAGTTCGACGACCTGTGAGGCCGCGTCCTTACCGACGAGCAGCGAGAAGAGCTTGTCGGCCTCGCCCTCCGTCGAGACTCGGAGCCCCGCGGCCGCGTAGACGAAATCGTCGTGGACGAATGGCTCCCCGAGGCCCGTCAACACGGCGCCACTGCCGAGTGCGGCCCTTCCATTGAGAGCCTCTCGCAAGGAGAGACTGGACGCGGATCCGAGCGCCGAGCGCACTGCCGGAACGCCTGGTGAGGACTCCCGCACAGAGAACGCCACGCGTCCCGAGCGCGGGAAGAACACGCGATCCACGGCGTCGATCACGCGCGCCGGATCGCTCGCCCCGGACGACGTGCGCATCGCAGTCCCTTCGCGTAGCACCAGTGAGATCGGTCCAGCTTCCGTCGTGCCGACATCTACAGCGAACCAGGTCTGTTGACCGGGGAAGGGCACCGTCGGGCCATTGGAGATGAGCCCCTCGAAGAGTAGACGCCCGGCTTCGCTAACTCCCACGAGCGTCAGGTATCGAACAGTTTGTCCATCGGCGAGTTGGTCCGCCTCGTTCTCTCCGGGAGCCACGAGCAGCCGCGCGCTCCCCTCGCCGCCGGTGGCGGTCGAAGCGAGGTATCCGAACGCCGTGACCGCGAGCAGGGCAAGTTGAGCGGTGCGCATGGGGTCTCCTCAGGGGGCAGTAGACTCTGAATTCGGACGCGCTGCCATCAGGGAAGATCGACATCCGCCGCGGGGTCAGACACCGAATCCGGGCCTGACGACCCGCGGGCGGTCCGCTACACGCTGTGGATCTGGAACCCGTGGACCGCTTCCGCGGCTTCCATCACCGCTTCGGGCAACGTCGGGTGCGCGTGGATCGTCGCAGCGATGTCCTCGACGCGCGCGGCCATCTCGATAGCGAGCGTACCTTCGGCGATGAGCTCCGTCGCATCCGGACCGACGATGTGCACTCCGAGCACGACGTCGGTCTTCTTGTCGACGACGACCTTCGCGAAGCCCTCGGCTTCGACTAGCGAGAGAGCGCGCCCGTTCGCGCTGAATGGGCTTCTGCCGACTGCGACGTCGTAGCCGGCTTCCTTCGCCTGCGCTTCCGTCATGCCGACGGACGCGATCTCCGGGTCGGTGAAGATGACGGCTGGCACGACGCGATAGTCGCACGCACTCGGCAGTCCGCAGATGACCTCGGCGGCGACGCAGCCCTCGCGGCTGGCCTTATGCGCGAGCATCGGCTGCCCCGCGACGTCACCGATGGCGTACACATGCGCGGTGGTCGTCTTGCGCTGCTCGTTCACGACGATGAAGCCGTGATCGTCCACCTGCACCCCGATCTCCGCGAGTCCGAGGGCCTCGGAGTTCGGGCGTCGGCCGACCGTGCTGAGGATCCAATCGGCCTCGATCGTCTCGTGGCCCTTCTTCGTCTTGATCGAGACGACGACGCCATCTTCGGTCTTCTCGAAGCTCTCGGCGAACGACGACAGATACGTCTTCACCTTCTTCTTCTTGAGCGAACGCGCGACCACCTTGACGAGCTCCGGGTCCTGCCCCGGCAGAAGAGAAGCGGTCGCCTCGACGACCACGATCTCGACACCGAGATTGCGCAGGAATGTCCCGATCTCAAGACCGATGTAGCCGCCGCCGATCACGAGCACCTTCTTCGGCATCGTGTCGAGGGCGAGAGCTTCGGTCGAGCCCTTGACGTACGTGCCATCGACGGGGAAGGGCTTCAGCTCGATGGGGCGCGAGCCGGTCGCGATGATCACGTCGCCCGCCTCGATCTCCTCGGTGCCGCCGTCCGCCAGATCGACGTGGAGCTTGGTCGGGGAGAGGAAGCGCGCCTCGCCCGCCACATGCTCGATCTTGTGGTGCTTGAAAAGGAAGCCGACGCCGCCCGTCAGCCGCTCGACGATCTTCTGCTTCCACGCGACGAGCTTCTGCATGTCCACGGAGACGTCACCGACCGTGATGCCCATCTCAGGGAACGTCTTCTGCGTCTTGAGCACCGACTTGCCGGCGTTGATCATTGCCTTCGACGGAATGCAGCCGACGTTGAGGCAGACACCGCCGATGAACTCGCGCTCGACACAGATCACGCTCTTGCCGTGCTGCGCGGCGCGAATGGCTGCCACATACCCGCCGGGCCCGGCTCCGATGACGACGACGTCGGCCTTCTTCATGGTCTCTGCTCCGTTCAGGGAATCGTGGACGCGCGCACATCCGGACGCAGATCCGGAACGACCGAGCATGCTACGTCGGGCGACCTGATCCCTGAACGGAACGCGGGGAGCGGCCGCGAGTCAACACCCGCGCGCCGGCGCGATGTCGGGGAGTCCTATAGCCTGGTGGCCGGTCTCGACGACCTTCCGTGCCTTGGGCTCGGCGGGAAGCGCCCGGAGCGTGGCGAGAAGGGCGAGTGAGAGCGTCAACGGCCGCCGACGCGGTTCGCGATGATCCGGCATGTGGGCCTCCGTGGTGGGGAGCCCTTGCCGGTCCCCAACCCATCGATGGGACGGCGCCGCGAGCGGCCGACACCCTCGCAACACGCGTCCTCCAGCAGACGTGGGCCACTCGTAACGCCCGTGCCCGCGCCGCGCCTCGTCCGCGTGGGGCACGCTGCGTGCGAAGTGATCCGCATGAGCCGGGTGCGCATCGGATTGCTGACCGTCGCGGCCGCCGCTCTCGGCGGCGCGTCGGGTGCGCTCTCCGTGGCACATGCCGAACTGCCCGTGGCCGCGTCGGACGGGCGTTACGCCCTCGCCCCTCGCGCGGTGTGCGGTGTGCGGCGTGCGCTCGGTCACTCGCGAGCGTGTGCGCATGCCAGCTCTTGCGGTTGTGGAGGACACGGCACTCGCCGTGGTATCGCCGTCGAGCGAAGAGCAACCGCACGACGCTCTGACCAGTTGGCCGGGTCCACCGATCGAGGTGCGCGTCGTACACGGCGTGACAGGCGACACGGTGAGCCTCGCTGGCGTCGCGATCGCGGAGCGGCGCATCCCTCAGGGGCAGCCGTCGATGGCAGGACCCGTGCCGATGACCCGCGACGGCTCGCACTTCCGGCTCGACGTGAGCCCCACGTACCTCGACGACACCTCGGGCTTCACGTTCATCGTCGATCCACCGCGGGCCTTGCTCGTCGGCACCGACGAGGCCATCGAGCGCACGTACGTTCGCGTCAGCCCGTTCGCGCGTCGACTGCGCGCGACGGTTCCCTTGCGTCGCGCGACCGAGGTCGATCTCGACGCGCGCTGGGAGGACGGACGTCGAATCCGCGGCGGCCGCGGCGAGTTCTCGGTGTCCATCGGCGGGCGGACGTACGAAGTTCCGAGCCGCGCTCCTCGGCGTGTCGCGATCCCCTATCTGCTCGGTGAGAGCGTCTACACATATGCGAAGGTCGGCCGCACCTGGGCGGATGTGACGACTCCGCTCCTCTCGTACGCGCCACACCTCGACGTTGTTCTTCGCGTTCCACGCAAGCTCTCCGATTGCGATGACTTGTACGGTGGGTACCGCGCGCCCAGTGGCTCGGTCAGGGGGTGCGGCGGTCCCGCCCCAGACCTGCCGGCCGGAATGGCTGTTCTCGACCTGCGTGTGCTTCTGCGCGACGGGCGGCCCGCCGCGGGTGCCTGGGTCCGTGTGCGCGACGGATCCGACCGACGCGCCTACGGACGCACCCGCGTCGATGCCGAGGGGCGCGCGTTCTTCGGCCGACTCGGCGCGGGTACGTACTCGATCGAGATCGAGGCCGTCGGCATGGTCCCGATCACGGCCACCGCGGATCTCGAAGACGGTGAGCATCCGGTCCTGCACCTGATCGAGCCCATCGGTGACACGGCCGAGATCACCGTTCTGAACGCTCGCGGTATGCGGCTACCGTTCGCGCGCGTCGAAGTGGACAGCGACTACGTCGGGCTGGCTCCCGGGGGCGTCCAACTGCTCGACCACTTCACCGGAACGGACGGCATCTGTCGTGTCGAGCGCATGCCCGATCAGAAGACGGGCGTCGTCGCGCGATGGGCCGGCCGCTCCGGCACGGCGACCTGGATACCGGGCGAGCCCCTGACGATCACGATCCCAGAGCGGTGACCATGTCGTGCCCGCGCGCCCACTCGGGTGGCGCGCACTCCGACACGTGCGTCGTGCGGTCGAAGGGGATGTGGACGACTTGGTTCACGTACTCTTCCGCGCTGCTTGCTTCGGCGACGGCGAGGAGGTCGTCGATCAGTACGTGCGGGGCGCGGGCCTCCGCCACGATGATGAGTCCCGACATCGTCTCCCCGGTTGCGGTTCGGTCGTGCGCCGCCGCGGTCATCGTACGGATGTCATGGGAGAGCACAATACGACCGAGACTTGCGGCCCACGCGAGCACTCCCGGATCGTCGAGGCCACTGCGACCGGCATCGACTACGCGGATCGCGTCGAACTCTTGATCCCGGCTGCGCAGCGCGCGCAGGAGAGGACCGTTGAAGTTCTCGTCGGTGACGAAGCGCGGCCTGGTCATTTGCTGCGCTGCGCGAGCATCAGGTCCCGGCGCGCGATCAGCCGGGCACGCAATTCTGCGTTGCCCGGCCCCGCTTCGGCTTGCGCCCTGAGTTCGTCGCCGATTCGCCGGGCCTCGATGAGGTATGCATCGGCCTGCTCGCGGTGGCGGAAGTACCAGGCCAGTACTGCGTGGACGTCGGCGACCGCGAGCGTCGGAAATCGTTCGACGATCCCCTGGACAGTGGCGCCGTCCTGGTACTTCCAGAGCACCATCTCCAGCGCGATGCGTGTCGGGCCAACGCGGACGGCACCGTCGGTGTCGATGCGGATGGGGAGTGCGAGCGGTTCGAGGTCGAGCGTCATGCAGAGAGCATAGCATCCCGAACAGTGGCGCGATTCGGCGCGCAGGTTCCGTTCCTGTCGGAGCCCCACGCGGAGCCCACGCCGCTTCGGAGAGATCATGGCGGCGAGTCGTCCCGTATGCTGTCGTGTGCCATGCTGAGAACTCTGCTTGCCGTTGCGATCCTGGGTACGACTCTCTTCCCGGGTGCGGTCGCGAACGCCGCCGAGGACGCGAGCGGCGACACGATGAGCGTACGCCGGATGCGGGCCAAGCCGAGGCGTGCCACGCGAATGGAGACGGTCTACCGGCTCCGTCTGAATCTCCGGATCCAGCCGACCGCAGAGCTTCTCGCGTTCGATCCCAAGCGCGACGAGATCGGTGTCCAACTCGGACTCAGGCTCTTGGCGGACTCGGCGACCGGTGGTCGTCGCGCGGCCCTGCGGCGTCGCGCCAAACTCGTCACGTACTGGAAGCGAAGTGCGCGCGGTCGCGTGAGTGTCAGGTTGAACCTTCGTAGCGGACGCTGCCGCGTTGTCGCCCGAAACGTCGCGTCTGTCACGGGGTGGTACGGCGACGATGGCACCGTCGCAACGCTCACCGTCGGCGACGTCCGGTATCACGCGAACTTTCGACCAGAGTACGACTTCGGCGATGGGAAGCGAGCCGGGTGGTACCTCTTCGACGGCGCGCCGGGCGACGCTGTGCCACCCCCGCCAGAGCCGGGGGAACAACTCTCGTTTCGGCGCATAGTCAGCGAGTTCAGCAGCGGGCGCAGTGGGGGGGCGGAGGAGTTTCGCGAGGCCAGATCGTTCGCCGATCGATGGCAGCGGCACGGGCACCCTGGGGAACAGCTTCCGTTCGTGGACTTTGAGACCGAAACAGCGTTCTACGTCAACCTCGGCGGTCGCGCAGATTACGGCTACCTGGTGGAGGTGACCGCAGTGATCGCGCGGCCCACCGGGTTGGAAATCCAGTTCACCGAACTCGTGCCGTGCGGTGGTTCTGGCCAAGGATCGAGCACCGCCTTCGCACTGATCGCGGTAGAGCGAACCGACACGAGCGTGGTCATCGTGTCCCGAACTGCCCAGCGCTGCAGGGACTGAACTCCCCGCTCGCGTGGCGCGGGGCTCTCGTCAGAGGGGGAACTCGCCCTCGGCTGTCTGGCCCTCTTCGAAGAAGGGGCGGACGTCTTCGAGCTGCTCGGTGAGGCAGTCGAGCGGCGTCGCGTAGACGTCGGCGATCAGCGTCTCGAGCGCGGGCGGGGCGGCCTTCTCGGCTTCCTTGATCTCGGCGGAGATCAACTCGCTCTGCGCCTCGTTCGCCGCGGCTTCCTTGGCGTCGTCCCAGATCCCGCGCGTCTCGAGGTAGAGCCGCATGCGGTCGATCGGGTCCTTCTTCTCCCACGGTTCGACTTCGGCCGGATCGCGGTAGACCGTGGGGTCGTCGCTGCTGCTGTGGCCCTGGCGGCGGTAGGTGACGAGTTCAAGGAACGTCGGGCCGTCGCCGCTCCGTGCGCGTTCGACAGCCTGGCGTGTGGCGGCGACGACGGCGAGGATGTCGTTGCCGTCGACGCGCACGCCGGGGATGCCGTAGCCGCGCGCTTTGACAGCGATCGTCGGTGACGCTGTCTGGTCCTTGACGGGGACCGAGATCGCCCAATGGTTGTTCTGGCAGATGAGAACGACCGGGCACTTCCAGACGCCGGCGAACGTCATCGCAACGTGGAAATCGTGTTCGCTTGTCGCGCCGTCGCCCATGTACGCCAGGACGATGCTGCCGTCGTCGCGGATCTGCGCGGCGCGCGCGGCGCCGACGGCCTGCGGGACCTGCGTCGCGATGGGGCTACTCAGCGAGACGTGGTTCGCCGCGCGAAAGCTGAAGTGCATGGGCTGCTGATGGCCCTTTTGCTCGTCGTGGCTATTGCCCATGAGCTGGGCGATATAGCGACTGACGGGCATGCCGCGCATCAGTGCGGCGCCGCCCTCGCGCAACGCGGGAAAGAGCCAGTCGTCTGCGCCGATACACGCGCTACTGCCGACTGTCGCCGCTTCCTGGCCGGTGGACGTGCCGTAGAACGCGATGCGGCCTTGGCGCTGTAGTCGCAGGCAACGCGTGTCGAGATTGCGGATGAGGAGCATCTGCTCGTAGAGCGCGATCGCCTCGGCGTCGCTGAGCCCCGGATCGCGCGTCGGGTCTGCCGTGCCGTCTTCGCGCAGGACGGTGTAGAGGCCGAGGTCCGCGGCCATTCCGGGTCCGGCAGGCGCTGACGTCTCGACTGCATCTGCTTCCGGCATCGCTTCCGGCACCATCTCCGGCACCGACTCCGGCTCCGTGACCGGATCCACGACATCTGGCACCAGTGCGTCCTTCGCCGGTGGCTCGGCGTCGGCATCCGGAAACAGGAACGGTGCGCTGCCCTCGCTCGCCATTCTAGAGCTCCAGCATGAGGCGTCGCGGGTCCTGCAGGAGCGCAGCGACGTGGTTCATGAAGTACGCGCCCGTCGCGCCGTCGTTCATGCGGTGATCGATGGAGATCGACAGGTACATGATCTCGCGGATCACGATCTCGCCATCGACGACCCACGGCTTCTTGCGGATGGCGTGGACGCCGAGGATCGCGGCTTCGGGGTAGTTGATGACCGGCGTCGCGAACAACCCGCCGATGTTCCCGGCGTTGGTGATCGTGAACGTGCCGTCCTGCAAGTCGGCGAGCTTCGCCTTGCCGTCGCGCGCGTCGGCGGCAACGCGTGTGATCTCGGCGGCGAGTTGCACGATCGTCAGATGATCGACGCCCTTGGCGACGGGGACCATGAGCCCGTTGTCGGTGTCCACCGCGATACCGAAGTTCTGGTAGTGCTTGACCACGAACTCCTGGCGCGCGTCGTCGGTCAGGCCGTTGAGCGTCGGGAAGCGCTTGAGCGCACTCGACACGGCTTTCATGATGAACGGCAGGTACGTGAGCTTCGCGCCCATCTCGGCGGCGTCGCTCTTCAGCGCGCTGCGCATCGCGACGAGGTCCGTGACGTCGAGCTCTTCCACGTAGGTGAAGTGCGCCGCCGTGGACTTCGAGATGTGCATCTTCTCGGCGATCTTCTTGCGCACGCCCTTGATCGGGATGCGCGTCTCGCTCTCGCCCGGTGGGATGGTCGGGAGCTTGATCGGCGTGGGCGCGGCGATGGGCGCTGGCGTCGCTGCCGTCGTGGGCGCGTCGGCCGCCGGAGCACCAGCCACTGCGGCCGCGTAGGCCTCGATGTCGTTCGCCGTCACGCGACCGGCGTCGCCGTTGCCGCGGATCCGCTCGATGTCCACACCGGCCGTGCGCGCGAGCTTGCGTGTGTAGGGCGTAGCGAGCGCGCGCTGTCCCGCGGGGCGCTCGATCTCGAGTGCCGAGACGGCACTCGCGGCGGGCGCGGGTGCGGCTGCGACGGGCGCCGCTTCTGCGACCGCGGCAGCCGGCTCGTCGTCATCCTCGTCGTGGTCGCCGTGCTGGGCGACCGTCGGGATGTGCGCGCCCTCGGCTGGCTCGATCGTGAGCAACGTGGCGCCGACCGGCGTGACGACGCCCTCGGCGGCCAGGATCGAGACGACCGTGCCGGGCAGTGGGCAGGGGATCTCGACGGTGGCTTTGTCGGTCATGACCTCGCAGAGAATGTCGTCCTCGGCGACGACGTCACCCTCGCTGACCTTCCACTCGACGACCTCGCCTTCGGCGACGCCCTCTCCGATGTCGGGAAGCGGGAACTCGAAAAGACTCACGGCGATCTCCTGCTCTCTCTGTTGCTCTCTTTGGTGCACGCTCAGTGTGCACGCTCAGTCGTCTGCTGCGGACTCGTCGCTTGGCTACGCGTAGTTGAACGCGCGCTCGACGGCGGCCAACGTGCGCTTCGGGTCCGGCATGTAGACGTGCTCGAGTGCGTAGGGGAACGGCGTGTCGAAGCCGGTCACGCGCAGGATCGGCGCGCGCAGACTGTCGATCGCCCGCTCGGCCACGGTCGCCGCGATCTCGCCGCCGAAGCCGCCGGTGCGAGGCGCCTCGTGCAGGATGACCAGGCGACCGGTCTTGCGCACGGAGTCGAGGACGCACTCGCGATCCCACGGGAAGATCGTGCGCAGGTCGATGACCTCGACGTCGATGTCCTTCTTCGCGGCGGCCTTCGCCGTCTTGTTGGCGACGTGCGTCATCGCGCCCCATGCGACGAGCGTCACGTCGGCGCCTTCGCGAGCGATGCGCGCCTTGCCGATCGGCACG
This sequence comes from Planctomycetota bacterium, assembly GCA_024280885.1. Classification (GTDB taxonomy): domain Bacteria; phylum Planctomycetota; class JAJSAM01; order JAJSAM01; family JAJVHW01; genus JAJRPF01. Next base: position 151,411 of record JAJRPF010000048.1, read on the forward strand.
ACGTAGTCGCCCTCCGGGACCTCGCCCTTCACCGAGCGATAGATCGCCTTCGGCTCGAGGAACATGACCGGGTCGCCGTGGCGGATCGATGCGAGGAGCAAACCCTTCGCGTCGTGCGGCGTCGCGGGCATCACAACCGTCAGCCCCGGTGTGTGTGTGAAGTACGCCTCGGACGACTGCGAGTGGTAGTGACCACCGCGGATGCCGCCGCCGTAGGGGCTGCGGATCACCATCGGGCACGTGAACTGACCGCCCGAGCGGTAGCGCATCTTGGCCGCCTCCGAGACGATCTGATCGAAGCCCGGATAGATGAAGTCCAGGAACTGGATCTCGGCGACCGGCTTCATGCCGTAGAGCGCCATGCCGATGGCCGTGCCGATGATCCCGCTCTCGGCAAGAGGGGTGTTCATCACGCGCTTGTCGCCGTACTTGGCGAGCAGGCCCTCGGTCGCGCGGAACACGCCGCCGAGCGTCGCGATGTCCTCGCCGAGGACCACCACGTCCTTGTCGCGGCCCATCTCCTGGTGCAGTGCCGAGTTCACGGCCTGCAATACGGTCATCTCGGCCATCGTGGCTCTCTCCGGTTGTCAGTCGTCCGATTGTCGTTCAGTCAGTTCGTCGCCCGGCTCGATATCGCGAACCGGACGCTTGGCAGCGCATGCGGTGCTACAGCGGGAACTCGGCGCCGCTCGTGTCCTCGCGGACCTCGCCGCCTTCGAAGGCGACCAGGAAGTCGGATTGCTCTCTCAGAATATCGGGCATCTTGGCGTAGACGTCCTCGAAGAGCGATTCGAGCGTCGGCTTCTCGACCTGTTCGTTGCGCTTGAACGAGGCGAGCACGATCTCAGCGCACTCCTCCTCGATCCCTTTCACCTCGTCCTCGGTCATCACACCGGTGCCGGTCAGGTAGCGCCGGAAGCGGGCGATCGGATCGCGCCGCTGCCACTCCTCGCGCTCGCCGGCCGGCTGGTAGACCGTCGGATCGTCCGACGAGCTGTGCGGCCCCATCCGGTAGCTCATCGCCTCGATGAAGACCGGCCCGTTGCCAGCGCGCGCGTGCTCGACGGCGCTGCGCGTGGCCTGTGCGACCGCGAGCACGTCGTTGCCGTCCACCCGCATCGCGGGCATGCCGTAGCCGATGGCCTTCTCGGCGAGGTTGCGCGCCGCGCACTGCTGCTCGAAGGGGGTCGAGATCGCCCAGCGGTTGTTGTTGCAGAAGAAGATGACCGGAGCCTTCCACACGCCAGCGAAGTTCATGCCCGTGTGGAAGTCGTTGGTCGAGGACGAGCCGTCACCGAAGTACGTGACGGCGACCTTCTTCTCGCCCCTGATCTGCATGGCGCGCGCGGTGCCGACGGCCTGCACGACCTGCGTGCCGAGCGGCGATGAAACCGAGACCCAGTTGATCTCGCTCATCGTGTAGTGGACCGGCATCTGTCGGCCGCGGCCGTTGTCGTCGCGGTTGCCGAAGAGGTTCGCCACCATCTGGTCGAGTTCGGCGCCGCGCCAGAGCGCGGTCCCGGGCACCCGGTAGTGCGGGAACATCCAGTCGTCGTCTTCGAAGCAGTACGCGCTGCCGATCTGGAGGGCCTCTTCGCCGAAGCTCGGAAGGTAGAAGCCGAGGCGACCCTGCCGCTGGTAGCGCATGCCACGCTCGTCGAGCGCGCGCGTCAGCGTCATGACCCGGTGCATCCGCAGGAGATCGTCTTCCGGGATGTCGTGGCTGACGCTCGTCGGATCTTCGTCGAACGTCGGCAGGACGCTCAGGACGTCGGCCTCGCCGGGCGTGGATTCGAAGAGGGCGCTATCGGCCATGGGCAGGGAGCCTCCTGGAAAAACGCCCGTCCTGACCGGAGGGGGACCGGGAGGCTCGGGCGAGCCCCCGAAGGTAGCTATCCGATGCGGGCCGCCCAAGCCTTCCCGGCTCCGGGCGCACGCTCTAGCCTCGTAGGCGATGGATGATTCAAAGTACTGTGAGGCGTGCGGGAAAGCGGCCTCTGCCGACGCGCAATTCTGCGGTGGTTGCGGTCGCGCATTCCCGGGATTCGAGCCTGCAGCCGAGCCCGCGATCCCCGTACGCGCGGGTTCCGGGGCCGTCGCGCCCCCTGTCCCGGAGGGCGCGTCGGGGCCCGAGAAGGAGCTCTTCGATCTCCGCCCGCTCGCGGTGCGTGGCTTCGGCGAGTTGCTGCTCTGTGTGCTCACGGTCGGGCTCGCCTGGCTCGTGCTCTGGCTGATGCGGCGTTGGACGCGCTATCGCATCACGGACCAGCGCATCGAGGTGCAGACCGGTGTCCTGGACCGGCGCCGCGAGGCCATCGAACTCTTCCGCGTGCAGGACTTCGAGATCCAGGAGCCACTCTTCTTGCGCCTGCGCGATGCCGGCAGCCTGGTCATCCGCTCGATGGACCCCGCCGAGGGCGAGATCGTGCTCGCTGCCGTCCCCGGCGTTCAGGAGGTCTACGAGACGATGCGCCGAACGTCGATCGACCAGCGCGCGCTCCACCGCGTCCGCCTGCTTGAGGGCATGGAGTAGCGCGGGAGCGCAGACTCTCGGAACGCAGCTTCACGCCGCGGCCGAGTCTCCGGCTGCGGCCGCCGCCTCTTCTGCCGCTTCGAGCTCGGCCTCGGTCGGGTGGCGGTGGACGCGCACCTTCAGGATCGCCTTCTCGTTCGCCTCGACGATCGTGATCACGACGCCGAACGCATCGAGGGTCTCGCCACGACGTGGGATGCGCTCCAGCTCGTCGAGGAGCAGCCCGGCGACCGTGCGGTGATTGGGAATGTCGGTCCCCAGCGCTTCGTTGACCTCGTTCACCTCGATGCGGGCATCGCAGACGATCTCGTTCTCGGCCACGCGCTGGATATCGTCGGCGTCGGCGAGATCGCCCTCGTCGATGATCTCGCCGACGATCTCCTCGATCACGTCTTCGAGCGTGACGAGCCCGACCGTCTCGCCGTACTCCCCGACCACGATCGCAAGCGGCTGTGTGCGCCGTTGCAGCGCGACCATCAGGTCGTCGGCGGGCATGGTCTCGGGCACGAAGAACGCCTTGAAGCAGACGCGCGCGTCCGTCAGCTTGACCGAGTCGTGATCCCGCGCCAACTCCAGCAGCGCGTCGGAGCGATCCAGTACGCCCACGATCTCGTCCCGCTGTTCACGGTAGATCGGGATGCGCGAGCGTGTGATCTCGGCGATCTTCTCGGCGATCTCCCCGAGCGTCTGATCGGCCTCGAGAGTGACCATCTCCACGCGCGGGGTCATCACGTCTTCCGCCGTGATGTCGTTCAACCGGAAGATGCGCTGGATCATCTCGCTCTCGTCTTCCTCGATTGCGCCTTGCTCCCCGGCAAGGTCGGTGAGCCGCGTGATCTCTTCTTCCGATGTCACGTGGCCTGCCCCGGTGCGCAAGAAGCGCTTCTGCGCAAGCCCTGCGAGCCAGATCACCGGCGAGAGCGCCGTCTGCAGGAAGCGGATCGCGGGGGCCGTCAGTCGGCACACGACCACGTTGTGTTGCTCGCCGTACGTCTTCGGGACGATCTCGCCCGCCAGGATTACGACGAGCGTGAGTAACCCGAAGAAGACGCCCGATGCAATCGCGACGGCATTCGTGAAGTGCGTCGCGACCCACGTGTTGAAGAGCATGCCGGTCAGGCCGGAGCCGGCGATGTTTGCGATGTTGTTGACGACGACGATCGTCGCGAGCGGCTTTGCGAAATCGAGGCGCATGCGTCCGGCCAGGCGATCCAGTCGATGCTGGTCCTCGGACATCGAGTGGGCGCGCGCCGTCGGGAGCGAGAGGAAGGCCGCCTCGGTCATCGACGCAAGGGCTGACATCGCCAGCATGATGAATGCGGCGACAAGGACCGGCCAGAGCTCAAGCCACATATCGAGGCTTGAACTTTGCGCGATCAAGGTCAGGTGAGCCGACGTCCCCGCCGGCCCAATACTACTTCCGAGGATCTCGTCCATGGTTGCCCGAAGGCGCCCTCATCCTACACGTCCCGATCGACGTCTGTTCGATTCCGGCGAGATTGATCCGCCAAAAACGCAATTCGCCAGCAGTGCGGCCAGCAACCCGCGTGGATGTTGGCCTGCCCGGGCGCTGCGGGACGCTCGAGTCACGGATCCTCAACGCGCGTCCTCCGACGCCGCGGGCGGCGCTGGCAGGTCCGTGAGGACCACTGGGTCGGTCGGGATCGCTCGGAGTTGATATCGACCGACCAAGTCTCGGGCCGTGAGCCGCTCGCCTGGCCTTGCGAGCCCGGCCGACCACGCCAGCCAGCCGACGAGCGCTTCTGCCGTGACGCCGTCGGCTCGCAATTGCGCGACGCGCGTGTCGCCGTGGCGCTTCGCGAGTCGCCGCCCATCCTCACCCACGACGAGGGAGACGTGGACGTACGCGGGCGTCGGCAATCTGAGCGCCCGCTGGAGCAAGATCTGACGCGCTGTACTCGGGAGCAGATCGTCTCCGCGCATGACGAGATCAACACCGGTCTCGGCGTCATCCACCACCGTCGCCAGTTGGTAGGCCGCCATTCCGTTGGCGCGCCGGATCGGGAAGTCGCCGGTCTCGAGCGACGGGTTGAAGCTCTGCGGCCCGCGCAGCAAGTCGTGGAATATGACAGCGTCGGGCGGCGTTCGAAAACGCAGCGCTGCGTCTCGACCGGTCTGGGCGTGAGCATCCTCGTAGGACGCAAAGCGGCCATCGCACGTGCCCGGATAGCGCGCCCCGTCACTGCCATGGGGCGCACTCGCAGCCCGTTCGATCTCGCGCCGGCTGCAGACGCACGGGAACGCGAGCCCGGCATCGAGCAGTCGCTGCGCCGCCGCCTCGTACGTGTTCGACCGTTCGCTCTGGACGAGCACGCCCTCGTCGCTGTCCCAATCGAGGCCCAGCCAGAGCAGGTCGTCGCGCGCCTGCTCGGCTGCTCCCGTCTTGACCCGCGGCCCGTCAAGATCGTCGTCGCGGTAGAGCACGACGCCCCCCGCGGCGCGCGCGTGCGCCCAGTTGAGCAGGAACGTCCGCGCGTTCCCCACGTGCAGGGCACCGGTTGGGCTCGGGGCGAGGCGCGTGCGCACGGCGGGCGCTACGCGGACGCCTCGTGCGTGCAGCGGACGTTGGTCGAGATGCCACCGCGCGCAGTGAATTCACCGGTCACGGTCATGCTCCTGGGCGCGAGTGCCTCGACGAGCGTGTCGAGGATCTCGTTCGTGGCGGCCTCGTAGAAGATCCCCTTGTTGCGGTAGCTCTGGAGCCAGAGCTTGAAGCTCTTGAGCTCGACGCACGCCTTGGCAGGTACGTAGACGACACGGATCGTGCCGAAGTCCGGATGGCCCGTGACGGGGCAGACCGACGTGAATTCAGGCTGGATGATCTCGATCTCGTAGTCGCGACCGGGGCGGGGATTGTCGAATGTCTCAAGCATGGCTTAGGTCTCCGCGGCGCATCCTGCGCGTCCCGCCTTTGCAAGCGGTGGATTCTGTCAGCGATGGATCCCGCCAGCAATCGAATCCAGAGGCGTCACGAACGAAGGCCCACGGGACATTTGTCCCGTAGGCCTTCGGCATTTGTGGCCCGACTCTCGTCGGTGTGCGCGCGCTACGCGGCGTTGTCGGGGTTGTGCGGCGCCTCGGAGGAGTCGCGCAATTCCCAACCATCGGCCTCGGTCGATGCGTTCGGCCACATCTCGGCCGCGGCCTTGTTGTAGTCAGCCCAGTCGGGGGCCTGGTCTTCGGTGTCCACGATCGCGTTGATCGGGCACTCCGGCAGGCACGCACCGCAGTCGATGCAGGTGTCCGGATTGATGACCATCATGGTGGCGCCTTCGTGGTCGCCGTAGTGCATCGCCTCGACGGGGCAGACCTCGACGCACGCGCCGTAGCGCTCTCCCATGCACTTTCCGATGATGACGTAGGACATAGCACTCTCCCTGATAGACCGGTTCCCAATCCCTTCTTGGGGGGCCACCGAAACTAGCGAGGCCCCCGAGGCTCGCCAAATGGATATGGCCAGAACTTCGAATTGAGATCCGGTCTCAATTGTCAGGTCGGGTGTGACAGGAGTCGTTGCCGCTCGCGAAGCGGTAGATGTGGTGCGTCAGTTCGCCCATCTGTTCCGCAAGTCGGTGGTCGCCACCACCGAGCAAGATGACGTCGAGATCATCACGCTCGGATGCGTCCGTGAAGTCAATCGTCGCCTGCCAGGGCACCGTCTCGTCGCGGAGCCCGTGGATGATGAGAGTGGGCGTTACAAGTAGCTCGGCGAGGCGACGCCAGGAATGCCGTGTCCGGTCGTTCAGCACACTTGCGGCCAGCTCCTGACCGGCGAGATGCGGGACGCGCAGGGCGTGCGTTGCGCCGCCCTCCCACGCTGCCCGCTCGTCGTCCGGCAGTGTCAGCAAGTACCGATCGAGGAAGCCGAACGCAGGCGCGATCAACGCCAGACGATCGCAGAGCGTCGGGTCCTCGACGGCAGCCCACGCCGCCACGACGCCCCCGAATGACGAGCCGACGAGTGCTCGCCGCGGCGCGTCGCGGAACTCCGGCAGCTCCGCCACGCGGCGCACGTCGCCGATCGAACGAGCGACCGTCGTCAGATCAAAGCCTCCGCCCGAGTCGCCGTGCCCCTGCAGATCGAGTGCGATCACCGTCCACCCGAGCGCCGGGAGCGCGGTGCCCAGTTCCTCGATCTTGCCGCCGCGGCGCCCCGAGCCGAACCCGTGGACGGCGATCAGCGCACCGCAGGGTTCGTCGTCGACCGTGCCCGAATCTGCCGTGTAGATGTCCACAGCGAGTTCGACCCCACTCGGGAGCGGGACGCGCGTCGTGCGGCGTTCAGACATCGAGACCCGCGTCGCGGAGGATGTACTCGATGACGGCGTCCTCGTGATGGGGGCCGATCGTCTCGCAGGCCACGTCGATCAGCTCTTGGTCGGCGTTCGCGACCGCGATCCGTCGGTGCGCCACGTCGAAGAGCGGCAGGTCGCCGGTCGTGTCCCCGAAGACGACGATCTCGTGGTCGCTGAACTCGTGCCGCTCGAGGAGATCCCGGACGCCGTTGTCCTTGCCCGCGTCGGTTGCGTGCGCCGTGAGCCAGCGCCAGCCGGGCGAGTAGGCGTTGTCGTAGACGTGGATGGTCATCGCGTCCGGGTGCTCGTCGCGCAGCGCGGCGGCCACCGCGTCCGTGACGTCGGGTTGCGCCATGACGGTGACGCACGTCACCTGCTCGTCGAAGACCGACGTGAGGTCGCCGACACGTCGCAAGCGCGGATCCATGGCTGCGACGCGATCGTCGAGATACCACTGCATCCCGCCGTTCGTGACGACGTCGTAGGACACGTGGTCGCGCGTTCCCGTCGTGGTCGAAATCCAGGCCGACGTGCCGTGTTGTTTCGCGGTGTCGAGGACGGCCAGGGCAGCGCCCGACGTCATCGCACGCACGCGCAGGTGCGTGCGCGTCACCATGTCGGTGAGGAGCGCCCCGTGCTGCGCGATCACGGGTAGCGTGAGCCGCAAGTCGCCCAGGATCTCACGGATCGAGTGGGGGTTGCGCGCCGTCGCGATCGTGAACGGCACGTCGGCCGCCAGCAACCGCTCAAGCCCCGCGCGCGTCGCCGCCGAGAGTCGCGCGTCCGGATCGAGGAGCGTGCCGTCGAGATCCGTGATGTAGAGCCGCGGCGCGTTGTCGTCGCTGGACGTGCGCCGCGTCATTTCCGCTCCACGCGCTCCACGAATTTGCGGATCGTGTAGACGCCACCCGTGCGGCCCCACCAAACGAAGGCGGCGTCGCCCGTTGCGGCGATGGCGGCCGCGGCGCGCGCCAGCAACCGGCGCCCCTCGCGCCCGCCCGCGCGTCCGGGCTCGGAGACCGAGAGGAAGATGTGTGTCACATGCTCGCGGAACGGGCCCGAGTTCTTGCCGTCGCCGATCGTCCACGGGAAGTGCGCGCCACCGACGACTGCCTCGCCTTCGCGGAATTCCCAGACTTTCTCGGCGTTCGCATCGTCGGTCGTGGGCTCGCGGCGCGATACGACGAGCTTCGGCGCATGCCGGTCGAACCATCCCTGGAGCACGGCATCGGGCGGGATCGAGCCGGACTGGAGCGCGACCGCGGCCCACGCGTTGGGCTCGCCGACTCGCGTCGGCGTCGTCAGATCCAGTGCGCTCGTCGGCTCGGCCATCGCCGGAAAACTACCTCGATCAGGGCCGTGCCCGGCAGACGGAAATGACCCGCTCGCGAACTCTCGGCGCGCAAGTGCGTCCAAGGGCGCGGAAGACCTGACCAGGAGAGCGACCGATGACCGATGCGAACCAGACACTGAACCGGATCGAAGTAGCGAGCCCCTGCACGCAATCGTGGGACGCCATGACCGGCGATACCAAGCGTCGCTTCTGCGGCGAGTGCCGCCTGCATGTGCATAACCTCTCGGCGATGACGCAGACGGAGGCGAGCGCGCTTCTCGGCGATGCAGATGGTCAGTTGTGCGTTCGTTTCTTCCGGCGCGCCGACGGCACGGTGCTCACCCAGGACTGCGTTCCGGTGCGCGAGAAGCTGCGCCGCCGCCTCCGCCGATTGCGCGTCGCGGCGGCCGCGATCTTCGGGTTCCTGGGCCCCCTCGGCCTCGCCGCGTGCGGAGCGGGCGGCGGTGCGACAGACAACGCCCCCGATCCGGCGCTCCCGGCCACGATGGGTGAGCCACTCATGGGGGATGTCATGGTTCTGGAGGAAGTCGTGCCAGCTCAGGACGGCGGCGCCAACGAGAGCGAATGCGAGACTAACGTGTCGGGCGACGGTGTGACGCCCGACGACGAGACCGGCGCAATCGACACCATCGACGACCCGCTCCCGCGCGAACTCCTCGGACGCATCCAGATCCGTTGAACGGGGGAGATACGGAGCCCGATACGGAGCCAGGACAACTTCGGCGGAGTTCGGAGCAGAGCCGTCGCACTTGCGTTGCCCGTGATCCGAACTCCGCCGAAGTTGTCCTGGCTCCGTATCTATCCACTCTCCCAGTCTTCAACGCGGAGCCCGACCACCCGGTTGAACTCGCGCGTGTTCCGGGTGATGACGACGAGATCGTGCGCCAGCGCCGTCGCCGCGATCATGATGTCGTTGCCACCGATCGGAGTCCCGCGCGCGGCGAGTTCCGCTCGGATACGACCGTAGTGCTCCGCGGCCCGAGTGTCGAACGGGAGGGACGGAAGCGGTTCGAGGAAGCGCGTGAGCGTGCGCAGGTTGTGAGCTACGCGCGTACTGTGGCGCGTGCCGTAGAGCAGTTCGGCTTCCGTCACAGAGCTGATCGCGAAATCCGCCGGTGCGCAACCGGCCACGCGTGCCGCGAGGCAGACCGAAGACCCGTTCAGGAGCGCGATACAAGCGTTCGTGTCGAGCAGGTTTCTCATGCGCGCGTCCGGGCCGCGCGAGGTGTGGGTGTCCCGGACTGTGTGGGTGTCATCACAGCGGATCCCGTTCCTCAAGGTCGCCCTGATCCGGACGCTCGAGCGGATCGCCCTGCCACCCGCCGACCACGTCCTCGAAGAAGTTCGCGGGCCATCCGGCAGAGACCTCGCGGCCGACGATCTCCGCGAGGAGGCGCGAGAGCGGCATGCTCCGAGCACGCGCGCGCTCCCGGAGCGTTGAAGCGATCTCGTCGGGCACGTAGAAGTGAAGCTGAGGCATGTGACGAATATAGCACATAGTGTCGGCTATTCGCTACGACTCGCGCGCGCCACCGACCCCCCGTGGGCATTCGGCGCTCTCGCGAAGACGGAGCGCGCAGCAGGAGAAGCGCCAAGCGGGTACACTCAGTCAATGAAGTTCGATCGGATCACCTTCGATACTGAGATTCTCGGCGGGCGCGCATGCATTCGCGGGATGCGCATCCCCGTGTCCGTCATCGTGGGACAACTTGCGCACGGCGCCGCGGTGGACGAGATCCTCGCGGACTACCCCGATCTTGAGAGCGCAGACGTCACGCAGGCGCTGGAATACGCAGCCTGGATCGCGTCCGAGCAAGTCGTCGTCGGGTAGGAGCGATGCTTCGCATTCTCGTTGAGGTCGGCTCGCTGACATGGGCGTGTCCTGGCTCCGTATCGGGCCGTCACGTTCGCCTTCAGTCGCGCTGACCGAGTGCCGCCAGGGCGGCGTCGGTGAGTCGGTACGTCGTCCAGCCGTCCATCGGTTCGGCGCCGAGGCGGCGGTAGAAGTCGATGGCGAGTTGGTTCCAGTCGAGCACGGCCCATTCCACGCGCGCGTAGTTGCGTTCGACGGCAATCGCCGCGATGCGTCGGAGCAGTGCCGCTCCGGCTCCGCGGCCGCGGTGCTCCGGCGGGACGAAGAGATCCTCCAGCCAGAGCCCCGGGCGGCCCTTCCACGTCGAATACGTCGAGAAGAAGAGCGCGAAGCCAATTGGGCCGTCTTGCGTGTCCGCGATGAGGCACTCGAAGGGCGGGCTTTCCGACTCCATCTGCGTACGCAGTGTGTCGGCGGTCACCTCGACGGCGTCGGGTTCCTTCTCGTAGTCGGCCAGCGCCTGGATGAAGCGCAGGATGGTCGCGGCGTCGTCGCTCGTCGCGGGACGGATCGTGAAGTCGCTCATACGCACTCGCTCATACCAGGCGAAAGTAGCCGGTCGCGAGCCCTGTGAACACCGCCGACGCGAAGGTCGTCAATTTCCACGTGTCGTCGTTCGTGGCGAGGTCGGCCGGAAGGTCGCCGATCCACTGCCCGGCGAGTTCCTCGACGAGCATCTCCTCGCCGACGGGCGCGCGCTCGCCGACGCGGAACGGGGCTTCGTCGAGCAGCGTGAATACAGCCTCCAGCGTGCGTGGATCACGCGAGACCGCAACGCGTTCCGCGCCGGTCAACTCGCCCGGCGCGTACGGAATGCGATGCTCCATCCGGTGCTGCATGACGGTGCACGGGTGGTCGAGGCGCAGGAACGCCGCCGATGGCGCGCGCAGGATCCGGAGTGCCAGGAAGTCGTCGACCGCGGCCGTCTGGAGCGCCTCGAGTTCGGTCTCGGTTGGCGACGTGCCCGGGTCGTCGAAGTGGTAGAGCGCCTCCAACTCCGCGCGTTCGAGTCGCATGAGGTCCGGGATCTCGGGACGCGCCTCGATGATCGCGGGCCAGTGCTCGAGGAAGTACCCCCGGAAGACGTCCGCGATGTGGCGCGTGCTGTGATTCCCGGCCGGGGCGACTTGCAGGTACTTGCGGATGATCTCGTGCACGCTCTCGGGCCAGCCGATGCGCGCGTCGTTGGACGCGATGTCGGCCGCCATGACGCGAAACGTCATCGTGTACGCGAAGCGGATCATCGACATGTAGTTGCCGCGCACGAGCTGGTGGTACACGGCCAGGCGCTCGGGGGCGATGGCGAGCGCTTCGTCGCCGGGGTCCGTGCCGCCGGTGACGAAGAGCCGGTCGGCAAAGCGACTCAGCGTCGCGGCGTACGTCGCGTCCGTGTTGCCCGTATCGCGGGTGCTCACGACGCCGCCACCACCGCCGCGCCCGTGACGTCGTCGTAGATGACGCGCGCCGACGCGGCCTCTTCGAGCAATCTTCCGAGCGAGGGGATGTTGCTATCCCATTCGAGCAGCACCGTGGTGGGGCCGGTGTGCTCGAGCGCCTCGCGGAAGAGCGCCCAGACCTCGTCGCGGACCGGTGCGCCGTGGGTGTCCACCACCACATGCCCGCGGTCGTCGTGCCCTGCCATGTGCATCTGTCCGACGCGGTCTGGGTCGATGGCGGTGATGAACGCGCTCGGGTCGGTGCCGTGGTTGCGGAAGTTCACATAGACGTTGTTGACGTCGAGTAGCAGTCCGCAATCTGCCTCTTCGAGCACGGCGTTGGTGAACTCCGCCTCGCTCATCTCGGGGTCCGGGAGGATCGTGTACGTGCTGATGTTCTCGACCAGAAACGGCACGTCGAGGAAGTCGCGCACCTCGCGAATGCGCGCGGCGGTGTGGCGCACGCAGGCCTCGGTGAATGGCAGCGGCAGCAGGTCGTTGCTCGAGCGTCCGTCCGCTCGATTCCAGCAGAGGTGGTCACTCGCCCAGAGTGCCCCCGTCTCCTCGATCAGTGTCTTGAGGCGCTGCAAGTACACCCGATCCAGTTCAGCGACCGAGCCGATCCCCAGGCCGACTCCGTGGCTCACTGTCGGGTAGCGCTCGGCGACGGCCAGCAGGTTGCGGCGGGCCTTGCCACCCCGGTCCATGTAGTTCTCCGGGCAGAACTCGAAGAAGGGCAGGTCGGGAGTCTCCGCGATCACCTGTTCGATGTGCGGGCGCCGCAGGCCGACGCCGACGCCGAGTGGCTGAAGCCCGTAGTTGCGGCCCGTGTTTGCGCTCATCCGTGCATCTCCGATCGTTCCGCCCGCGCGTATCTCCGAATTCGATCGCATCTGAGGCTAAACTGAGAGGTCCCTTGACGTGCAGGCGATCAGGTCCCCGCCGATCGCTGCGCCAACCCGTCTGGACCCATCATCGCGGGGACCTCGTCGGAAACACGAAAGCGGATCTGGATATGCCCAACGACACCACGCAAGACGCTCACCTCACGCTCCACGACTCCCGCACAGGGCGGGAATTCGAGTTGCCTATCGTCAACGACACCGTCAAGGCGATGGACTTGCGCCAGATCCACGCGCATCTCGGCGACTTCGGCATGATGTCGTACGACCCCGCGTTCAAGAACACCGTCTCGTGCACGAGTCGGATCACGTTCATCGATGGCGGTCGCGGGATCCTCGAGTACCGCGGGTATCCGATCGATCAGCTCGCTGAGCGCTCGAATTTCTCCGACGTCTGCTACCTGCTCTTCCAGGGCGAATTGCCGACCCCGCGTCAGTCTGCCGCGTTCAAGACGCAGATGACCGAGGCTTCCGTTCTCCCCGAGGGCATCGAGAACGTACTCGCCGGCGTCCCCCGCGACGCGCATCCGATGGCCGTGCTCGGCACGCTGATGATGGCCCTCGGCTGCCACGAGCCCGGCGCCAAGGACGTACGCGACGGCGAGTGTCGCCGCATCCATTCCCTCAACTTGCTCGCGAAGACGCCGCTCCTCGCCGCAATGGTCTGGCGTCACCGGATCAACAAGCCGCTGATCGCGCCCGATCCTTCGCTCTCGTTCGCCGGCAACTTCCTGAAGATGGTGTTCGCGGAGGACGAGAGCTACGAGGTCGATCCCATCCTCGAGCGCGCGATGGACGTCCTCTTCACGCTCCACGGCGACCACGAGCAGAACTGCTCGACGAGCACCATGCGCGTCGTCGGTTCGTCCGAGGCCACGCCCTACAACTCGGCCGCAGCCGCCATCGCCGCGCTCTCGGGGCCGCTCCACGGCGGCGCGAACGAGGCCGTGCTGCGTATGCTGGCCGAGATCGGCTCCGTCGAAGCGATCCCCGCGTTCATGGAGAAGGTGCGCAACCGCGAGGCCAAGCTCATGGGCTTTGGGCACCGCGTCTACAAGAGCTACGACCCGCGCGCGAAGATCATCAGCGAGATCGCCAAGGAGGTCTTCGAGGTCCGCGGCCGCAACGCGCTGCTCGACATCGCCGTGGAACTCGAACGGATCGCGCTCGAAGAGGACTTCTTCAAGAGCCGCAACCTCTATCCGAACGTCGATTTCTACTCGGGCCTCATCTACCAGTCGATGGGCTTCGATCCGGCCTACTTCACCGTCCTCTTCGCCGTCGGCCGCATGGCTGGCTGGATCGCGCAGTGGGACGAGTTGATGGCCGACAGCGAGCAGAAGATCGCCCGTCCCCGCCAGGTCTACGTGGGCGAGCGCGGCAAGACTGTCCCCGGGTAGTCGCCTCTGGTTCGTCGGGCCGCTCCGGTTGCTTGGGCCCGTTCAACTTGTCCGGCGGAGGCGCCGCTCTCCGTCGTCGCAGGATTGCCGCCGCGTGGGGCACTGGGCGTGCCGCGGTTCTCCATCCGCAGCGTGGAGAACCCGTATTCCGACTTGATTAGTCAGCATATTCTGACTAATCTGGTCAGATCATGCGAAGGATCAGCGTTTCCGAGGCCAAAGCCAAGCTCAGCGAGTTGTTGCGCTGCGCCGAGCAGGGCGAGACCGTCCTGATCGTTCGGCACGGGCGAGCGGTCGCACGATTGACGCCACCGAGCCCGTGGCCGGATGGTGCGAGCGAAGACGGTGCGAGCGACGAACTCGTTCAGACCGTAGACCTCGACGCGCTGGAGCGGGCCGGGACGGTTCGGCGTCCCCCGAAGTTGCCGGACACGGATCTCCTCGAGCGCCCCGAGTTGGCGCTTCCATGCACCGATGGTCTGCTCGATGCGATGCTCCGCGACGTGGAAGCAGATCGAGACGAGCGATGATCGCGCCCCAGATCCGCGCGAAGGTCGTCATGGCATCGAGGACGCCGAAGGACGCGGTGACGGCATGAGGTTCTGGGACTCGTCGGCCATCGTGCCGCTGCTCGTCGAGGAGACCGGATCGCGGGCCGCCCGCGATCTCTTCGCCTCTGACGCCGAACTGGTCGTCTGGTGGGCGACTACTGTCGAGTGCATGTCGTCGATCGCCCGCCGCGAGCGCGACGGTACGTCGCCTCCGGTGACGCGCGTACTCACCGCGCGACTCCGCGCACTCGCCGCGCGTTGGACGGAAGTCTCGCCATCGGACGCCGTTCGCGCCGACGCGCAGCGCCTGTTGCGCCTCCACGAACTCCGCGCCGCCGACGCACTTCAACTCGCGGCGGCCCGCGCTCTCTGCGACGGCTTGCCCGATGGCTTCCCACTTGTCACGGCCGACCGCCGCCTGGCCGCCGCCGCAACGCGCGAGGGCTTCGACGTTATCGATCCGATCGGCTGAGCGGCGCCTTGGCGCGACATCACGCTTCGAGCAGTGGCTCCACGTCGCGTAAGACGTGCCGCAGTGCGACGGCGCGAATCTGATCGGCGAGCGGGTACGTCTCGTCGCCAGCGTGAACGACGTCCAGGCGATCCAAGCGCAGGTCGGCGAGTGCCACACGCACGGACTTCGTGACCCTCGGTGCCGATGTGCGCTTGAACTCGAAGCCGAGACGTGTGCGACCGCGAGTGACGAATAGACCCAACTCGGCGCTGAACCTCGTCAAGAACGACAAGGCCGCGGAGCGGCTCGAGTGCCAGCATTGGATCCGCGAGTCGGCTCGTCTGCCGCGGATCCTCCAGATCGAAGATCGTCACGTCGTTCTTGGTGCGGCTTGCAACTTGCCGCGCCAGTGTTGTCTTCCCGGCCTGTCGCGCGCCGAGGATCGCGACGACAGGGAACTGACCCAGGCGGCGCACCAGGGTCTCGACGTGCGGATTGCGCTTGAGCATTCCGCTAGTCCTCCATGAATAGCCATCTCTGTGTGACGGAAAGTCATGGAAGTCTGAGCGTGGAGGCTCAAGCTGTAGCGCGATCAACCGCGCTGAGCCCGAGTTCTCTCCATCCTCGTCCGCTCCCTACCTCCGGACGTATTGGCCGCCGTTCTCTCTTGCGAGGCTGCGCAGGAGCGGGCTGTCGCGGCCGAGGGAGACGCAGTGGATGACGACACGGCGGGTCTGGTTGAGGCGCCGGATTGCGCGCAGGATGTCAGGCGTGGAGACGTAGCGCCCGCCGCCGGGGATGCCGTCGGAGAGGAGCAGAACCGTGTCGACCTCGCGATCGATGAGCGCTTCCTCCAGACCGTCGTAGAGGTTGGTTCCACCGGTGGGCTTCTGGCGCAGAACGTGTGCGGTGAGCGCCGCGCGGCTCTTGGGCGTCATCCGACGTAGAGCGTCCGCCCAGGGATAGACGCCCGAGTGGAAGAAAATGACATTCGCGAGGGAGTCCTCGTCGAGTTCCCCGAGCGCCCGCAGAACCTCTTCGACGGCCACGTCGAGCCGGTTCGCCGTCGCGCCCTTGCTGGAGAGACCGGTCGAGTCGGCGGCGTTCATCGAGCCGGATTGGTCGATTACGAACGCCACGCGATTGGAGTCGAGCGGGATGCCGTAGAAGGCCGCACCGGTCCCACCTGCGGCCGCGACGGGCGCTTCCGGCGCCGGATCCGGGACGACGAACTGACCGCCGTTCTCGGCCCACCATCGAAGCCACAGGTCCTGTGCGTCGTAGAGGCTCATGCCGGTCGTGCGGAAGAGGGCGAGGGCAAGCGCACTGCGCACGCGTCGCACGTCCTCCGCCGCGAGTCGGTCGATCATCGGCTTGACGGCTGCCGCCGGGCGCATGCGGACGAACGCCTGAGCGACCGCGAGTCGCACCTGCCGCCGCTCGTGATCGAGGTTGGGGAGCACCTTGGGGACGAGCGCCGGATCGCCGTCGGTGGCCACGGCGTCGATGGCGAAGATGCGATCCTGCCAGCGCTTCGAGCCGAGCATCTTCAGGAAAAACGTGCGCACCTTCGGTGATTGCATGCCGAGGCGGGCCAGCGATCCCATCGCAGCGGTGCGCACCATGGGGCGCTTGCGCTGTTTCGCGGCCTTCAGCAGCAACTCCGCCGCGCGCGGGTCGCGGTGGTCGCCGAGGGCCTCGATCAACGTGGTGAGGACCGTCTCGTCCTTCTCTCGCTTCGCCCGTGCCAGCAGCGCGTCGGTCACCGACGTCTCCCGGATCCCGGCGAGTACCTGCGCCGCCATGTCGCGCACACCGGGATCCTTGTTCTTGAGAGCCGAGACGACCACCGCGACAGCTTGCGGCTCTCGGATCGGCGCCAGGAGTTTCACGCAGAGGGCGCGGAGTCCGCCCGTCCCGTCCTCCGCCAGGCGCATCAGCAGCTTCACGCTTGTCGCGTCACCGGCACCGCCGAGACCGCGCACCACGGCACCCGCAAGCGGCCCCACGATGGGGCGTTCCTCGGCCGCCGCCAGCGCAAGCGGGTGCGCTGCCGGGTGACCGATCAGGCGCAGATCCTCGATGGCGCGCGCGCGCAGCTTGGCGAACTTGTCCTCGGCCGCGCGCAACATCAGGTCCACCGGCGGTCCGTCGGGCAACGAGCGCGTCCCCATGTAAGCCTCGTAGCGCAGGGCAGGGGTCTCCAACTTCGCGCAGGCGCTCACGATGGCGCTCGCCCCCTCTTCCGTGCCCTCGTAGGCAAGGCAACGCGCCGCCGCGGCGACGACCTGCGGCTGTGACGACGACGTGAGCAGGCGCACGAAGAGCTCTTGACGATCCGTGTACCCGATGCCATAGAGCGCCTCGACAGCGGCACCGCCGATTGCTCCGTCGCGCTCGCCCGCGAGCTTGACGAGGCGCGGCGCCGCAGCGGCGTAGCGTGGGTTGCCCATCGCGCGAACTGCTCTCGCACGCAGTAGCTTGTCGCGGTCGTCCTTCGCGATCGATTCCAGGAACTTGAGCGCCTCTGGCGTGCCGACCCGACCGATCGCCTTCACGTTGTCGGTGCGCCCATCGGTCGTCTGCGCCTTCAAGATGCGAAAGTTGGTCAGCAGGGGTTCAAGCCGTTCGACGGGCGGTTGCTGCGCACGACCGGGCCGCGGAGACGATTTCGTCGTCCACTTGTAGGTCGCCAGCGCCGGGAGTTCCGCGACTGCCCGAAACTCGAGTTCCGCCCCGGTTGCGCTGGCTCCGTGCGGTTCAAACGCCACGTCTGCCAGACGAATCACGTCGCCGAAGTGAACGTGTTCGGGCGTGCCGTGTCCGGTCGCGAACGCGCCGTCACCATCCACGTCAACGTAGATGTGGTCGCGCTCCTCGTCGTCGAAGCAGAGGTCGCTGTTGCCGTCCACGAGTGCCACGCGTCGCAATCGCCCACCGAGTACGACTTGCCCCTCGCGATGGGCCTCCGCCGAGAGGCGATACGCGGCTGCATCCTCCGTTGTCGTGGCGATCCGCACTGCGACCGAGACCGGTGCGCTCTCGTCGCTGACGGGAACGAGCACGGTCGGCTCGTACGAGCGGGCTTCCACGTTCGGCTCCCACTCCCCTTCGTTCTCATCGCGCAGGTCGCCGTCCATGTCGGTGTCCACCCAGATGCGCCCTTCCGTGCGATCGCCACCGATGGCGATGATCAGCGGCCGCACGTCGCCGAAGCGCAGCGTCGCATAGCGCACGTCATCGAAGCCCTTGAGTGGCTCCGTCCCCTCGGGAGGCGTGGCGACGAACTCGAGGTCGATCGGTTTCGCGATCCCGATGTGTCCCGGCTCCCAGGCGAGCTTCACCCGGACTGGCGCTGCCGCAGCGTTTGCGTTGCCCGCGGCATCCCCGTCGTCCTGTGCGGTGGCGGGTGGAGCGAGCGGCGCAGCGAACGCCAGAAGAGTGGCAATGAGAACCGCGAGTGTGGAGCGCATCGCGGGATCGTAGCGCAATGTCTGTCCGGCGAACTACGTCCCGCGCGTCATGAGACGCGTTCTCCGATAGCCGACGCGTGCGTCGCTGCGCGCCGATCCCGCTGGCCACGCTCGCCAGCGGTCCCACGAGCCCTCGGTCCGCGGCGCAGACTCCCGGGACGGCCTGTAGTCTTGGAGATCGCCACTGGAGTGAACAACGCGGGCTTCGTGGTCCCGTCAGCGCAGATCCACGTCGAGTTGGTTGTGGCCCGGCCGGATCTCCGTCTCGATCTGCGCTTTCCCACCAACTTCGGATGAGAAGTTCAGCCCGTAGTGCCCTGGGAGGATGCGACGGAACGTGGCGATGCCGCGCGCGTCCGCTTGCACGCTCGTTCCGATCTTGGTGCCGCCGTCGAAGCGAGCAGAGATTCCGAAGCTGACGCGGCCCTCGAACGGCGCGCCGTTCTTGCCGAGAAAACGCAATTCGAGTTCGGCGGCGGGCCGCAGGCGCAACTCCGCGATGCCTGACGTCGGCACGGGGAGAGACTCGATGCCGTAGCCGTCAACCTCGACGAATACACGCGTCGGGCGGGTGCCGCGTCCGTGTAAACGGAAGCGACCGTCCGGGCCGCTTGACGTACTGTTTGGCGACCGGCGGAGCGAGATGCGGGCGCCCGCGACGGGTGCTCCGGTCTCGGCGTCCACGACGACGCCGTCGAGGAGCACAGGGGGCGCGCCTTCTGCGTCGCGCACCAACTCGACTCGGACGCGCGTCGGGCTCTCTGTCAGCGCCACCTCCGCAGTGGCATCCGCGTATCCGGGCGCGGCGACTTCGACGCGGTATTGCCCGGGCACTGCCTGGTCGTATGTCACACGACCGTCCCCGTCCGGCAGCCGCATCGCCGAGACGCGGGTGCCCTCGGTGCCCGCGACCGGTTCGATCGAGAACGTGATCCTCGATGTGACGGGACGATCGAGATCGTCCCGGACATCGAGGATCAGCGTCGAGGCGGCATGCAGTTCGAAGTCGCGGCGCACGGCGCGCCCCGGTGTCACCTCCACGGGCTCCGCGAAGACGACGCCGAAGCCGTCGTGGCCGACGGAGATGCGGTGTTCGCCGCCGGGCAGGTCGATGAAGTAGTACCGTCCGTCGGCGTCGGTATTCGTCATCGCAAAGTGCGGGCTCACGATGACCGTTGCTGCCGCGATCGGGCTCCGTGTCACGGTATCGAGGACGACGCCCTCAAGCGACACCGCTCCGAGAAGGACGTCGTGCTTCACGTCCTGCCCGCCCGCGACGACGACCGCGCTGCGCGGGTTGCGCCCGAAGCCGAGCGGCCCGCCTGTGAAGGCCAAGACGTAGGTGCCGTCAGCGACACCTGAGAGCTGGAACACTCCCTTGTCGTCCGTCAGAGTACTGAGCGCGTCCTGAACCGCGCCCTCGCGATCCACGCCCTGCGTGAAATTGCCGCAGTTGACGAAGATCTTCGTCAATAGACCGTGTTCGCGATGCCGCACCGTTCCCGTGATCGTCGCCCCGATCGGCAACGAGAGTTCGACGTCGGTCAGCAGCCCCGGGTCGATTCGCACCCGCGTCTTCCGCGTGACGCTCTTCGAGCGGAGCTCGATCCGTGCCCAGCCCGCGTCGAGCGGTGCGAGGGCAGCGCCCTCGGTGCCCGCGAGCTTGAGCCGATGTGTCTTCACGCTGCCGTCGCGGGCGGCGGTCACGTAGAGGCGCACGTCGGTGCGCGCCGCGCCGGCTCCGTCGTCCACGCGTATTCGCAGAACCCCTTGGTGATCGGTCCCGGCGGGCTCGTCACGACGGATGCGGACGGGGCCGCCCGACGGCGCCTCCGAGAGTGGGCGGTCTGGGTCGCTCACCGTGACGGTCGCACCGTCCCGCGCCTCCCGCTGCGCGGCGCTTTCGCCGTCCGAGGTCCCTACGGGGCGGGTCGTGCGACGTCGCGTGCGCCCCGACGCAGCGTCGCCGGAGAGGGCTCCGGAGAGAACTGTGGTGGGAGTGCCGTTCGCCTTCTCTTCCGTCCGCCGCGCCTCCATCGTCCGAAGTGCGAGGATCAACGCGCTCCCGCCCAGAACGAGCAGGAGTAGGAGCCCCACGGCGGCGACGCGACGACGCGCGTTCATGCCACAATTCTACCACATGCCACGATCTTGACCGATGCACGACCGGATCTTGTATCGGCGCGCAGCGTCGGATTTGACGCGACGCAACATACGTTGTCGTATCGGAGGTGTGCGCACTCGCCGGGCTCTGACGCCGGGTCCGCGGGTGTCTCTCGCGATCCGTGCCGCGCGCGCGCCAATGGGATTCCGTGCATCGAATCCCGGACAGCACGCTCCGCGCTCGTGGAGGGCGACTACTCTGGTGCCATGCGCCGCCTCCTCGCTCTTGTCGCCGTGGTCCTGGCGGCGCCGCTTGTGTCGGCTGCTGATCTCGATCTGCATGACGTCTTCGAGGAAATCGCGACGGCCCCGACGGCTCGCTATGTGCTCGGGCGGGACTTGCTCCTGGCAGCCGGGACGAGCGCGGCGGAGTTGGCGGCGGAGTACGTCGACGATGCGGATGTCCGCCGACGTGTACTTGCGCGTTACGTGCGTCTGCAGGCGGCGCGTCCTGAGGAGTGCGCGGAGTGGAGCGCGGCGATCCGCGCACCGTGGAGCGAGATCACGCGCGACGAGACGGATCCGCGTCTGGCGCGCGTTCGGTACACGGAACGTGGTGCTGTGGGCCGGCGATCGGCGGCGCACGACGTTCGTATCTCCGCGGACGCCGCGTGACTCCTGATCGACTTCCTGCGCTCAGATGACGATCGCTCTGCGGGGCGTGCCGCTCAGATCCTCGGATACCTTCCGACAGACGAGGCGGCGCAGTTTCTCGCGGCACGGCTCGACGGCCGTTGGAAGCCGGAAGAGGTGCGCGTCTACGAGGATGCGCTCGTCGCGCTCGGTCCTTCCGTGCTCCCGCATGTGCGACCGAAGCTTGAGGGCGAGGGAGCCGGAGCGACGGAGACTGCGTCGGCAGCGCGCGTTGTCGGGCGGCTCGCCGATGCGAAGTCGCAGGACGCGTTGCTCGCGCTCGTGCGCTCGTCGGAGTACGGCGTCTGCTTCTCTGCGGCGACGGAGGCGCTCGGGGTCATCGCGCCACGCATGGCCGCCGATGCGGTGATCGACCGCATGCTGGCGCGCATTTCGATTCACGCGCGGGTCAAACACTCGAGTCTGCGTTACGACGAAATCCGGGCACATTGCCTTCAACTCGGCGGCGCCACGCGCGATGCGATCAGCACGCGCCGCGGCGACGCAGATGCACCGATGGCGGCGGTCCTCGACGGGGTGTCGTGGGAACTCGCGGACCTCGAACGTGCGGAGCGCGCCTACGTACGGATCGCCGCGACTTCTGCGGTGGAACGCAACCGCTGGAGTTTCGGGCGCGGTGCGAAGCCCGCGGACGTCGGAAGGTCGTCGTTCTGGGGACGTCGGCGGGGAGGCTCCGTCGCGCCGCTACCGCTCCTGCGCGAGCGCTCGGTCGTGGCACGCGTGGACAGTAAGGACTTCGAGCGCCTGGTGCGCGAGGATCCTGCCGGGGGCGGCGTGCTCGCAGCCACTGCGCTGCGCGGACGGTTACGTCGCCACGGGGGCGCCGAACTCTTCGTCGCGCTGGTCGAAGTGGCACCGGAGGTTGCCTTGGACGTCGCGACGGCGATCCTCGTCGATTCGGCTGGTTCCGGTCCATCCTCCGCGTCGTCACGCAGCTTGCCCTCCGACGCTGCGCGCTACGTCGAGGGTCTCATCTTGGCAATGGACAACGCGCGCGTCGGGCCGCTGCTGGAGCGGATTGCCGCGCGACCGGTCGACGGCCCGCGCGACCGTGGCTACTCCGATGCCGTGTCGATCGCCGGCGCGGCGCTCTCTGTGGTGCATGGCTCGGCGACTCTCGTGGATCTCGTCGGGCACGAAGATCCCCGTGTCGCGCTCGCCGCTGCACGGGCTCTCGCGCGGCGCGGCGACCCCGCTAGTCTCGCGTTGCTCGCGACGGCCGCGATCAGCGAGCGGGCGTCGCGCTACGTCGCATTGCGCGACGACATCTTGAACACGGGGACCGTTCCCGCGCCGATTGCCGATGGCGCCGAGTTCGGCAGCGTGTTGCGCGCGGCGGTCGGGTTCCGTCTTGCCGCGCCGGAGCGCGCGGCGATGATCGACGGCGCGCTCGCTGCTGCGCAGCCGAGCACCGGGCACATCCTGGGTCTGCAACCCTCCGACTTCGAGCACGCTGGAGAGGCGCTCGCGCGCCAACTGGGTCTCGACGCACGGCCGATCCTCGAGGAGGCCGCGCTCCTGATCGGCGACCGCGTTGCCGTCCACGCAGTCGCGCGGTTGGGGCATGACGACTCGATCCCCGTGCTGCTGCGCGTGGCGCGCCGATCGCCCGGAGCCGCCGCCGCGTGCTCTGCGCATGATGGGTGAGAAGGGGCTCGCCGCGGCGAAGAGCGTCCCGCCGCCGGATCCCGAGAAGGCCGACTTCGGCGGACGAGCGGGCCGCCACGTGGCCGCGACAGACGCCCTGAATGGTGCGGGGCACGGTATTGAGGGCGGCGTCGAGAAGCTGCTGGAGGGCTTGGCCGAAGCACCACCGGATGGCCGTCGCGAACGCGACAAGTGGGCGCGACGCATGGCGCACTACCTGCAGACGGCTCGTCACGGATGGGTCCGAGCGAGCGATCCGCCTCTACCACCGGGAGTGATCGGGTCGGACGCGCCTCTCGATGAGCGCCTTCTCGAGCCATCGCTGGCTCTCCTCGCAGAGCACGGTGCGCGTCACACCGACCTGCGTAACGCGGCGTTCAATGTGCTGGCGACGTTTCGGGACGATCGCGTCGCGATAGCGGCGCTCCCGTACCTGCCGCAGAGCCGCACGAGCCACGACGGAGACGTCGCACTCGCGGCGTTGATCGGCTCGACCGGCGACCGCACGACGGAGTTCCTGCGAACACGAATCGATGAGTCACTCGCAGCGCAGCGCGACACGCGCCGTTTGCTCCATACACTCGCGCGCCTGGTGACTGCCCGCGCGACGCCGCTGCCGCGTGCGTTGAACGGCACGGTGACCACCGCTGATCGCGACGAGTGTGCGGGCTACCTTCGCGAGGCCTGCACCTCCAGCGAAGCCGCCATCGATCTCTTGCTCGTCCATATGGAACGACCCGTCGACGAACGCGACGCGCGAGATCTGGCGACCGTGCTCCACTACGTCGCGACCGCGCCGAATCCCGGGAACATCGCCTACGTGCTCGGTGCGCGACATCCCGAGGGCGCAGGCGATGCGTTGCTCATCTCGTATCGCAAAGCCGGTGACCGGCAGGTGCTCGCGGCGCTGGGACAACTGGGATACGAGCCCGCAGCTCCGTTCGTCGCGCGTGCCGTGAAGCGCTCGATCATTGAGAACCCGGACGACCGTTGGCGTCACGCCGAGTTGGGCACGCTCCCGATGCTCGGCGCGACGGGCATAGAACGTGCACACCTCTTTCTCGGAGCGGACAACCCGCTCGCCACCCGTGTCGCCGCCGCAGCGGCCCTCGCCCGCGTCAGCGATGCGCCCTCGTTCGACGACGCCTTGGCACTCCTCGATCGCGTCGAGATCCGTGCGAAAACCGACGATCCGGAGCATCTCTTCGGCACCGCCGTGCGCGCCATCGCCACACTCGACCCGGCGCGTGCGCACCGGGAGTTCGTGCGGCGCATGATGACGTCACCCGGCGCATTCCGCGAGTCGTACGCGCAGCACGCGATGGGGCTGCGGCGGCAGCATCCGGAAGTCGCTACCTCCTTGCCGACGACGACTGACTGAGTCGAGCTGCGAGCTCTGTTGTGCCGCTACGCGAACGAGGCCATCACCTCGGCCAGCATCTCACGGCTGGGGCGGGTGACGGATTGCGGCAACTCGCAGAGCGGCGTGTCCACCATGTCGATCTGCTCGTGCAGGTTCTCGCGCTTCTCGTTGATGTAGAAGATGCCCGTCAGGAACTCGTGCTTCGCCTGGGCGTCCGCGACGAGGGCCTTTGCGGCGGAGAGGTCGCGCGGATCGTGGTCGCGGCCGAGCTTCGTCAGGTGCAGTTCGCCGCCGTCGGGCAGCGTCACGTTGATGCCGCTGCCAGCCTCGTACTCGACCTCGTCGAGATCCCACTCGTTGACGTAGCCGACCTCGTGGATCGGCTGCTCGTGTTCCTTGCCCCAGTCGTAGGACTTCGTCGAACCGGCGTGGTTGTTGAAGGTCACGCACGGCGAGATGATGTCGATGATCGCGGTGCCGCGATGCTGGAAGGCGGCGCGCAGGATCGGGATCAACTGCTTGCGATCGGCGGAGTACGAGCGGGCGACGAACGTGCAGTCGAGCTCGAGTGCGAGACCACAGAGATCGATCGCCTCGAAGTCGTTGATCGCGCCCTTCTTCGATTTCGAGCCGCGGTCGGCAGTTGCCGAGAACTGGCCCTTCGTCAGGCCGTAGACGCCGTTGTTCGCGACGATGTACGTCATCGGCAGGTTGCGGCGCACGACGTGGACGAACTGGCCGATGCCGATCGACGCCGTGTCGCCGTCGCCGGAGACGCCGACGGCGTTGAGGGAGCGGTTCGCGACGACAGCGCCGGTCGTGACCGAGGGCATGCGACCGTGGACCGAGTTGAAGCCCCATGAGCGCGAGAGCCAGTACGCGGTCGTCTTCGACGAGCAACCGATGCCGCTCATCTTGGCGATCTTGTAGGGGTTCTCGGAGTTCTCCCACAGTGCGCGGGCAACGGCGGCTGAGATCGCGTCGTGGCCGCAACCGCGACAGAGTGTGGATGCGCCGCCGCCATAGTCCTTCGACGAGAGTTCACGTCGATTGACGGGCGGGCCCTTCGGCTTGCCTCCGGGAAGGCCGGGTGCGGACGGGAGACTGGGAGGGGTAGGCATGGGTGTCTCCGACCGCCCTAGGCGGTCGCCTCCTGGCTGAGAATGTCGGTGACGATGGCGCGTGCAGGCACCGGCATGCCGTCGTAATGACGCACGCTGCGGAGCTTGGCCGAGATGTGTGGGATCTCGTTGCGGAGCAGGGCCAGCATCTGCCCGTCGCGGTTTTGCTCGACGACGTAGACGTGGTCGTGCGCGGCGATGAACTCGCCTATTGACTCCGCGAACGGGAAGGCCCGGATGCGCAAGTAGTCGAACTCGAAACCCTGTTCCTTGAGGCGCGAACGCGCTTCGACGAGCGAGTGATGAACGGTGCCGTAGGCGATGACGCCGACAGGTGCGCCGCCCGCGCAGCAGTTGCTGCGCTCAGGCGCCGGAACGGCGGGCTTCATCGACTCGAACTTGCGCGTCAGGCGATCGACGTTGCCTTCGTAGACTGCTTCGCTCTCGGTGTAGCGCGCGTATTCGTTATGGCCGCTGCCGCGCGCAAACCACGCCGCACCATCCACTTCGAGACCCGGGAGCGTGCGCCACGGAATGCCGTCGCCATCAACGTCCTTGTAGCGCCCCCACTCCTTCGCCCCGCCCTGCTTCTCGAACCCCTCAGCGGTGGTGATGACCTTGCCGCGGTCGTGGTCCTTGGTGGGGTAGGGGAGCGGGTCCGACATCCAGTTGTTCATGCCGAGATCGAGGTCCGACATGAAGAACACGGTCGTCTGGAAGCGCTCGGCGAGATCGTGCGCGTCCTGCATCATCTCGTACGCCTCGAGGGGCGTGGCAGGCAGGAGCATCGGATGCTTCGTGTCGCCGTGCGAGGCGTAGGCGCAGAAGAGGATGTCGCCTTGCATGGTGCGTGTCGGGAGGCCGGTCGAGGGGCCGGTGCGCTGCACGTTGGCAATCACGGCCGGGATCTCGGCGTAATACGAGAGGCCGATGAACTCGCTCATGAGCGAGATACCCGGGCCGGAGGTCGCTGTCATCGACCGCGCGCCCGCCCAGGCCGCGCCCAGCGTCATCCCGATCGCCGCGAGTTCGTCCTCGGCCTGGATGACAGCGAACGTCGCCTTGCCGTTCTCATCGCGGCGAAATTTCTCGAGGTACTTCTCGGCGGCCTCGACCACCGACGTCGAGGGCGTGATCGGGTACCACGCGATGACCGTGACGCCGGCCATGACCGAGCCCAGTCCGGCGGCGGAGTTACCGTCGATCAGAATCTTGCCCTCGGTCAGGTTGCGCTTCTCGATCCGGAACCCGCCGTCGGGACGCGTCAGGTTCTCGGCGGCCCAGTCGCGGCCGTGGCGCACGGCTTTCTGGTTGATCTCGAGTGCCTTCGGCTTCTTGCCGAACGCGTTCTCGAGCGCCCCGTCGATGGCCACCATGTCGAGATCGAGAAGCTCGGCCGCCACGCCCACGTAGAGCATGTTCACGACGAGCCTGTGGAGCTTCGGCGGGGCCACGTCACGCACGAGCGTGCCGAAGGGCACCGCGAAGTAGTGGAGGTCGTCGCGGAGTGTGTCGAGTTTGAACGGCGCGTCGTAGATGATCCAGCCGCCCGGCGCGCACTTCATGACGTCTTCGCGTGCTGTTTCGCGATTCATGCAGATGACAACGTCGGCCTTCTCGCGGGGGGCGATCCAGCCCTCCTCGGAGAGGCGCATGACGTACCAGGTCGGCAGTCCCTGGATGTTGGACGGGAAGATGTTCTTCCCGGACACAGGGACGCCCATCCGCATGATCGCGCGGAGCAGCGTGCTGTTGGCTGTCTGGCTGCCCGTGCCGTTGACGGTTGCAACGCTGATCGAGAAGTCGTTCACGGCGGCGCCGGAGGAGGCGCCAGCGGCCTCGGACTCCTCGCTGGTGGAGGGTGTCATCTGGGGAATCTCCGAAGAGGCTGAGTCAGTCTTCCCGAATGCTACGATCCTGCCGGGAGCCGCCTAGAAGAACGGGTGCGCCGGATTCTCGCTGCGACAAAACGAAGGCGCGAGATGACCAGGAGGGGCCCTCGCGCGCCCTGTAGAGCAGCGTCGTGTGTTTCTGGCGAGTGGCTCAGCTCTTGTAGATGTCCATGATCTCGTGGAGCAGCGCAACGCCGTCCGCGCGCTCGCGCTGGAACGAGTTGCGTCCGACGATGGAGCCGAATCCGCCGCCAGCATGGATCTCGGCGATCTCGGCCAGCACCGCCTCGCGGCCCTTCGCGGCGCCACCGGAGAAGATCACGACGCGGCGACCACCGAAGCACGCCTGCGTGACATGGCGGATGCGGTCCGTGAGCGTGTCGAGCTTGACGCCCTGCTCCTCGTAGATCTTCTTGTTCGCGTCGAATGCGACGTGGTTCGCGGGGGGCTTGACCTTCACGAAGTGCGCGCCGAGTTGGCAGGCGATGTGTCCCGCGTAGCTGATCACGTCGACCGCCGTCTCGCCGGCCGTGTCGATCCCGTGGCCTCGCGGATACGACCAGATGACGACGACGAGACCCATGGCCTTCGCCTCGGCAGCCATCTCGCGGATCTCCGCGTACATGTCGTTGCGGTAGTCGGAGCCTGGATAGATCGTGAAGCCGATCCCGGCGCAGCCGAGCCGGATGGCGTCGTCCACGGACGCAGTCACAGCGGAGTGCTGGTCCGATGGGCCGCCGATGCTGTCGCTATTGTTGGCCTTGAGGATGAGCGGGAGGACGCCGGGGTAGGCGTCGGCTGCGGCCTCGAGTTGCCCGAGAGGCGCGGCGTAGCCGTTGCAGCCAGCCTCGACCGCGAGGTCGGCGTGGTAGCGCGGGTCGTAGCCGGCGGGATTCGGGCCGAACGAGCGGTCCGGGCCGTGCTCGAAGCCCTGGTCCACGGGCAGAATCACCAATTTGCCAGTGCCAGCCAGCCGACCGGTCGTGAGGAAGCGCGCCATGTTGGAGCGCGTGGCCGGATTGTCAGATGGGTACCAAGAGAGGATCTCGCGAACGCGATCGGTCAACGACATGGGAAGCTCCGTGCGGTGTTCTTGGACGGGCAGCCTGCAACGTCCCGAATTCTACCGAGGACGAGTCTACCGAGGACGGGGGGGGCGGAGCCACAACCGGAGCGGCCCGAGCCCAGGCCGACTGACGCGGAGACGGCTCGACGTGCCTGCGATACGGGGTCAGAACTCCAATACGTCGCCATCGGCGCACGCGCTGAGGTTGGGGCGCCCGAGCGCCGCGAGCTGCTTCGAAAGAAGCGTCTCGAAACCGGGCTTCATGTGCGTGGCGATGATCTGGACGTCGTCGGGCAGGCACTCGACCTCTTCGCCGAGCATCTCGGGCGTCAGGTGCCCGGTCATCTCCGCGAAGTCGCGCATGGCGTTCGGGAACGACGTCTCCAGGAAGACGGCCTTGAGCGGGCTGCACGTCGTTGGGAGCGTCTTCATGAAGCCACCGCCGCCCGTGTCGGCGCAGAGCATGACGCTGGCCTCGCCGTCGTCCACCAGGTAGCCGATCGCTGGCACGGTATGCGGCATCTCAATGGCCGTGAATTTGTAGCCTCCGCAGACGACGGTCTCGCCCGGCGAGATCGTCTCGGAGGCGACGTACGGGGCGTTCGGGCTGGGCAGCTCGAACGCCGAGAACCACACGCGGTCGTTCATGAGGTGCGTACGGATGTCCTCCATGGTCGCGGGCAGTCCGTGGATGACCAGCGCAGGCAGGTCAGGTGAGCGGTTGATCGTGTGCAGCGGGAGGTCGCGCACGTGATCCCAATGCGCATGCGTCAGGAAGACGTGTCGAATCGTCTGCTGGTCCTCGATCGAGAGCGCCGCCGCGAGAGCGCCAGCATCGATCGAGACGCCGTTGTCCAGCAAGTAGCACGAGGGCTGTCGGTCCGGCGCGCTGCCTCCGCTGCAACCAAGCACCCTTATCCGCATCGGCGCCTCACTTCCTCTGCTGTGCGACGCGTCCGCTCGCTTTCACCGGTTCCCGGAACGGTCAACTCTGATTGCGTCATGTCGGCTCCCCATCGCATCCAGAAGTTTCCAGTTTCGGCCCGCCGCACGGCGGGGCGCCCCAGCGCCACTGCGCCGCTCGGCGACACTTCGACTGCATCGACCAATACGGCCCGTCCTCGTTACAGGGCCGGTCCATGTCACCGATGCGAGCGTCGTTACTCATACGAGCGATCAATGTCGTCGATTTCCATGCTCGCGTCCGAGCAACTCATCGCGCCCAGAACACGCGTGAGTTCTGCGTCGGTCTCGCCCAGATCGATATCGATCGCACGCCCTTCGTTGCTGAGCAGGAGTGGCGCGCTGCCCGTGACCCTCCCGGTCGCGACCATGCTGCCCGGTCGCTCCGGTAGATCACACGTGATCTGCACGTCGGCTCCTACTGGAGGTGCTCCGGCGACGCGAATTGTGACGGCCGTATGCTGCTTGGTGTGGACCTTCGCAATCATCCCGCGTGTCTCGCCGCCATTCCACGTCAGGCTGACAGGCAGCGCGGCGATCACGCCACGCTCCGTCCGGAGCGAGCGAATCGAGTAGATGTGCACTGGTTCTGCGCGGTTCTTCACGTGAACCGGCGCGAATCCATACGCACCGGCATCGTCCTTGATGTCCGCGAACGTCGTCCCCGAGACGAGGATGCAGCGCGGGAAGCCCTTGGACTCGACGCGCTGCGCGAGATTCACGGAGTCACCGATGACGGTCCACTCGATGCGATCCTGTCCACCGATGTTGCCAGCGACGAAGTTCCCCGAGTTCAGGCCAACCGCCATGCGGATGCGCGTCTCGCCGGCCTCGTCGAGCGCGCAATTCAGTTCGAAGAGTCGAACCTGCATCTCGAGCGCGGCCGCGACTGCCATCGGTGCGTGATCTTCGTTCGGGACCGGCGCGCCCCAGACGGCGAGGACCGCGTCGCCGCCGAATTTGTCGACGGTACCTTCCCACCCGAAGATCGCCTCGAGCATCGACGTGAAGTAGCGGTTCAAGCGCTCGACGACCTCGGTCGGCTTCAACCTCTCGGACATCGCGGTGAACCCGACGATGTCCGAGAACATGATCGTCCCGGTGACCTTCTTGCCGCCGAGTTCCGGCGTCTCGCCGGTGTTGCTGATCTCACGCACGATGTCGGGGGAGAGATACCGCGACAGGCTGGTGCGCATCGTGGTCTCGACCTCGATCGTCGCGACCAATTCCGCATTCTTGAGAAAGATGGCCATCGGGCCGGCGATGCCCTGGAGCAGGTTGAGATCCGGATGCAGGAACGGCTGCTGCAACGACTCGGTATCCAGGTAGATGACGCCGAGGAAGTCGCCCTTCGCCAACAGCGGCGCGCACATGATCGAGCGTCCACCCACTCCGACAATGCTCTCGCGCCCGGAGAAACGATCGTCTGACGCCGTGTCAGCCGAGAGCACGGCTTTGCCCTCGCGCTTGACGAAGTGGATCAACGACGTCGAGATGCGCATCACGGACATCGTGGCCGTGGCGAGCCCGCGCTGGCGTGTCGCGACGACGTGGAAGGCGCCCAACTCGTCGCGCAGCACGACGGCGGCGCGATCGCATTGACTGAAAAGATCGAGGAGCGTGTCCAGCACCTCGCGCAGAAGCTCGTCGCGGTCGAGGATCGTCGCCAGTTTCTGGCTGATACGCGAGACCGTGTTCATGCGCTGGTTGATCAGCACCATGTCGCGGTACGAGAGCGCGACCGTGGCGCCGGTGTTGTCCTCCTCGACGTCGGCGACTGTCGCACCGGTCAGATTCGTGTCGGCTTCGACGATGCTGACAGAAAAGAGCGACGAAGACGCTCCTCCTGAGAGGTCCTCGAAGACGATCTTCCCGTAGCCAATCGAGACCACGTCGCCGGTCCGGAGCCGGGACGTGGTGGCGCGCTGGCCGTTCAGGAGCGACCCGTTGCGGCTGCCAAGGTCCTCGAACTGCCACGCACCTTCCTGGAACCAGATCCGTGCGTGCCGACGCGAGACCAGGTCGCCCTCGATCTGAATCTCCACCTGCGCGGAGCGTCCGATGATCGTTTCGGACCCGATTTCGATGACGCGTGGCTCGGGGCCGTCGCCGGTGATGGTCAGCTTTGCTTTGGACACAGCACGAGGATACGACGAGCGCGGCGCGGCGTCCGCGACTTTCCGAATCGGAGAGGTTTGGGGCCTCGTCAGAAATCCGTGCTTTCGCACGAGGGCGATCTTGATCACAATGCAGGCTCACACGACGGAGGGCATCCTGACATTGGGTTGCCCGGCGCGCACCACGCGCCCGCTTCGATGGCCGCATTGGGATGCGGATGGGGGAGCGTCGGTCGCGAACGGGAGGGTGGGGCACGCTTCATGAAGCGCATCCGAGTCACGCTGGGTGGAGAAGTCGTCGCGGAGGTCGATGCCGACCGCGAACTCATTTTGGGTCGCGGTGAGGGTGCGGATATCCGCATTCAGGACGGCGAGATCTCGACGCGTCATCTGCGAATCCGACCTGAGGGTGGGGGCGTCGTCGTTACCGATCTTGGATCCACGAACGGGTCGATGCTCGACGACAGCACTCCTTTGGCGCCGAACCAGGACGTCGAATTGGAGCGCGGCCACAAGTTGATGGTTGGCCCCGCGATGGTCGAGGTGGTCGAGTCCGCCGCCGCTGCGGGCGATTCCGAAGGCTATTTCGAGGCCGAGAAGACCGTGGCCGTCGGGGGCGCTGGCATGCAGGCCGCGCTCATCAACGTGGCTCGGTTCAAGGCAGCTTCGCCGCGGCTCGTGATCGGTGCAGAGCACGATCGCCGGACCGTGCCGATCACCGAGATGGAAGCGGTCATTGGTCGCGATCGCGAGACGTGTCAGATCGAGATCCCGCACGCGTCCGTCTCGGCGAAGCACGCGAGCATCGTCTTCGATGGGCATTTTGAGTTGAAGGACCATGGCTCGTCGAACGGGACGTTCGTGGACGGCAACAGGATCTCCGGGGCGGCCACCATCCAGCCAGAGACGGCCATCACGATCGGCACCGTGGATTGCCTCTTCGTCTGCAATCAGCCGCAGAGTGACGACGCGGCACGCCTGAACGAAGCGTTGGCGAACCACGCTGCGAATATGTCGAAGGTGACGGAGGCGCAGGCGCGTCAGGTGCTCGACGAGCATCGCAAGACGGGACGTCTGCTCGGCGAACTCTTCGTCGAGAAGGGCATGATGTCGCCGCAGGATTGGGCCGACCTCTGGCGGCAGCGGGAAGTGGTGGCGACTCTCGGTAGCCGCGCAGCAGGCGCCAAGAGCGGTGCCTCGTCGTGGATCGTCTACGCACTGCTCGCCGTCGCCGTCGCGGTGATCGCGTTCTTGATGTTGAGATGAGCTGAGGCGTCGCGACGCGAGTTGACTGGGCTGAGCTGAGCTGAGTTGAGTTGGTTGGGAAGTGGCCCGTACGCGGCAGTTGGCGTGCGGGCGCAAGTGAACGTGGGAAGGGCGCGGTAACGATGAAGCGTTGGTGGATCGTGTCCGCTGGGATCGCCGCACTCGCGGCGCTACTCGTGCCGTCGGGTGTAACCGAGGGCGCGGGCCCCTTCAGTTTTCCGCATCAGCCCCATATCTCGGAGGCGGTGGTCACAGCCGGATTGCAGTCCGCGTCTGCGGCGTCGCGCGGCGAGCGGCAGCGCGGTGGTGGCGGCAAGATCGACGCCGAGTGCGTCGTCTGTCACGACTTCTCGGCGAAGAAGGCCGATAGCCACCTCTCGAACTGCGCGCCGTGCCACATCGGCGACGCCTATCTACAGGTCGAACTCGGCGACGCTCCCGCTCCCACCCGTTCGGCGTTCCCGCATGCAAAGCACATGGAGAGCGGTGATCTCTCCTGTTTCTCCTGCCACCGGACACAGATGGACGAGGGCTGGGTTGAATTCAGCGTGCCGCCGCCGTCGCTCGGTCCGCGTGGCACCGGCGGGCGCCCCGGCGGCCCGCTCGGCGAGGAGATGTGCGCGGATTGTCACGCCGAGCACGAGCCGGAGAACGACGAGGTCCCGCAGGATGGCGTCACGGGCGATGGAAAGAGCTGCGCCACGTGCCACACGGGAAAGACGTCGATCTTGCCCATGCAGTACCGCGCCGACCAGGCGGCCGCGGGCGCCGTACGGCCCTTCCGTCACGTCGATCACGGCGGCGCGAAGGGTGGCTGCGAGACCTGCCACGCGGACATCGAAAAAAGTACCTCGATCTGGGACTACGACCCGACGGCGGCGACTGCGGCCAAGTGTTCGGAATGCCACGTTTCCGATGCCGCGGGCACGTCGTTGATCGGTCTCGGTGCTTCGCCGCGAGAGTCGAAGATCCCCTTTGTGTACTTTTCGAAGTTCCCCCACGACGCGCATCTTCGCGAGCCGAAGGGCGAGATCACGGTCAGCGGCAACGTCAATCGCGATGCGCAATGTGAGACGTGCCACTATCCGGAGGCGGACCCCGCGTCGGCAAAGCTCTTCCCCGGTCGCGTGCCGTCCGGCGAGCCCGTCGGTCGTTCGGAACTGGTCGACTACCGCGCGTGCGAGCCGTGCCATGCCGATTGGAAGGTCGACAATCACGGGGTTGGCTGGGGTGCTTGCTTCAAATGCCACACCGGCATGCCCGACGCCGATGGCAAGTTCCCGATCGGGATGACCGAAGTGCAGCGCGATGCGGTCACGCTGACGTCGTTCGCTACGCACCACCATCCCGGGATCACGAGGAAGGGTGCGCCGCTCTCCGACGCGAAGGACTCCGGCAAGGCCTGCCGTGAGTGCCACATAGGTGACGTCGATGTCCTGAAGTCGCGACTGCGCGGCAAGGACTTTGCGCATGCTCCGCACGTTCCCGCCGATCCGGGTGACGCCGACTGTCTCGCGTGTCATCCGACGGCGGCCACGACGTCGTATAGCGAGGACCTGCGACGCTTCGAGTCGCGCGTGGGCGGTGCCGGCTCCGTCACGGGCGCTGCTGCGCACGCGAAGGGTTGCATCGAGTGCCATGTCGGTTCGACCGAGGCGGAACTCGGTGTATCACGACAGAAGATGTCGGTGCCGCAGTTCGATCACAAGGCGCACGTAACGAGCGAGAACTACACGAGTGGCGCGGTGGGGAGCGGCGCGGCCGGGATCGCGTGTACGGAATGCCATGTGACAGGCGGCGACTCGGGCTACCAGATCCCGGCCGACGTCTCCGATTGCACGAAGTGCCACAGTCACGATGAGAAACAGACGGAGAACTTCAAGCGAACTGGTCCGGCGTC
This sequence comes from Planctomycetota bacterium, assembly GCA_024280885.1. GTDB lineage: Bacteria > Planctomycetota > JAJSAM01 > JAJSAM01 > JAJVHW01 > JAJRPF01. Next base: position 185,855 of record JAJRPF010000048.1, read on the forward strand.
GGACGTCGGTGAGTCGAAGCTCTGCCTTTACTGTCACGAAGAGGTGCTCGTCGATGGCGCCACTCCGGAGCGGCGCGAGCGCACACGCAAACACCTGGATCTGCTCGCCGGCGATCAATATCACGATCTGACCGGCGATTGTGCCGCATGCCACGAGCGCGACGGCCTTGACGGGGCACCGAGCGACTACCGCGAGCGCATCAAGACCGCGCGCATCCGCGGCAGCATCCACGACGACAAGACGCTTGCGGACAAGTGGTTCAACGATCCGCGTGCGAAGGACGCGGGCGTGCGCGCCGAGGGCACCTGCAAGACGTGCCATCGTCGCGAGCCACGCAGCTACCTGCGGAGCCTGGGTAAATGAGCTCCGCCACCGCACCGCAGTTGAAGGGACAGCGCTTCACGGTCCGCTTCCTCGGCCGTCCCTGGGCATGGCTCTGGTTCGCCGGCACCGGCGTGCCGTCTGCGCTCGGCTGGTATCTCGTTGCCGTTCCAGCTCATGGTTCGGGCGGCGACGAGCGTTCGTGGTTCCTCTGGTCGGGGAACATCCTGCTCGCGCTCTTCGTGATGACGGTCTTCTTCAGCGCGCGCAAATGGTCGATCCGTCTGCCCTTCTTCCGCGATTTCGGACGCGCTACACGGCGCATGGACGACTCCGCGTTCAAGGATATTCAGGATCTCAACCGCGATATCAAGAAGGGGGCGTACGCCACCGACGAGCAGATCCTGGCCGCGGCGCAGACGCTCCTCGAGCGCAATGGCGTTGCCAAAATCCAGCGTGCCGAGGTGCGCACGCTGAACATGGGCGGTCGGGATGTGAAGTACGTCGGGGTCGTGAAGCGTGAGCCATTCGGACGGCTCGAACCGTGGCTTGAGATGCACATGGGCATCGGTACCGTGGCGTGTCTCGCTGTCTGGCTTCACGCCGATTTCATGATCCGGCACTACGTCGGCTGGACGCTCATCGGTCTCTCGATGATCGTTCTCCTCTCGGGTCTGTTCGGCGCCGTCTTCTTCCGCTCGTTGCCCCCGAAGATGGCCCTCGCGGACCCCCAGATCCCCTACGAGGAGGCGGGTGTCGCGCGAGAGACGTACGAGGAGTGCCTGGACGGCATCATCGCCACTCTCGAGCCGGGTCTGCAATCCGAGATCGCAGCCCTGCGCCACCGGTCGAAATCACCGAGCGATCTCCGCAAGCGCAACAATGAGTTGCTCGGACGTTTGCTCGCTCTGCACCCGGACGACGCAGATCTCATTCGGGATCTCGCCGTGATGTCGGGTTCGCGTGACTATCTGCTGTGGAGTACGGCAGGGGCACGTCGGCTGGACTTCCTCATGAAGGTCTGGCGCTGGATTCATGTGCCGCTCTCGGTGGCGCTCTTCTTCGTGATCGCGCTGCACGTCGTGCTCGTGTTGTGGTTCTGAACCATGCCTGATATTCCCCCACCGCCTGGCCCCCCGCATCCGCCCGGACAGGGCAAGTCCCCATCTGCCGGGACACCGCCTGCGGGAGCCCCGTCTCCGGGCGGAGCGCCGAAGCCGCCCGGCGCGCCCGCGCCCCCGAGTTCACCGAGCGCTCCTCCGGGACCGCCGTCGCCCCCAGGTGCGCCGAGCGCGCCCAGCGCACCGCGCCCTCCGGGTGCGCCGAGCGCGCCAGTGCCACCGTCCGCAGCGCCGTCACCCCCGGGAGCGCCCAAGCCCCCTGGGGCCCCGGTACCTCCCGGCGCGCCCAAGCCGCCCGGAGCGCCGAGACCTCCGGGCGCCCCCAGAGCACCATCAGCCGGGCCGACACCCCCGGGCGCCCCGAGACCTCCTGGTGCTCCGAGGCCCCCGGGTGCGCCGAGTGCCCCCGGAGCCCCGAAGGCGCCTGGTGCACCGAAGAGCCCTGGAGCGCCCGGTGCCCCCGGAGTGCCGGGCGCGAAGGCCCCCGCGAAGAAGGCGGCTGGGGGCGGCTTCGCGAAGGGTTCGCCGGAGCAGCTTCTCTCCGAGGTGCCGCTCTTCTCCGGGCTCTCGCCTGCGATGATCAAGACCGTCGTCGAGGAAGCGGAGTTCCAGACGTTCGCTCCGAAGGCGCAAATCTGTCGCGAGGGCGAGTACACCGCCGATCTCTACGTGCTCCTCGAAGGGTTGGTCGGGATCTACAAGTCCGATCCGGACAAGGGGCCCGACGCGACGCGTTACCTCGGATCGCTGCCCTCGGGATCGTGGTTCGGCGAGATGAGTTGCATGTCGCATGCGCCGCGCAGCGCAACGGTGGTCTCCGAGAGCGAGTCGGTCGTACTCGGCATCCCGCGCCACGCGTTCATGAAGTGCTACTCCGACAAGAAGAGCGTGAAGTTCAAGGAGACGATCGACGGCGAGTACGTCGAGCGTGCGATGGGCAACCATCTGTCCACGGTCAGCCTCTTCCGCGGCATCAAGTCGAGCATCCTGAAACAGATCGGCGCCGTCGCCGAGCTCGTCGTCGTGGAGAAGGGCGATCACATCGTCGAAGAGGGCGCGCCGGGCGATGCCTTCTATCTCGTGCGCACGGGGCACGCGAAGGTCGTCAAGGGCTCCGGCGTTGACGAGGAGATCCTGGCGTGGGTCTGCGAGAACTCCTTCTTCGGCGAACTCGCGCTGCTCAACGACGCACCACGTTCGTCCACCGTCAGCGCCGTCGATCGCATGGACCTCGTGCGCATTCCGAAGCTGCCGTTCCTGCAGTTGTTGGGCGCGAACCCCGACGTGAAGACGACGGTACTCGAGCGCGTGAAGCGACTGTTCGAAGACGAGTTCCTCAGCGAAGAGGAACTCGAAGCCCGCACGCGTGCCCGCGAGATCGGTACAGAGCACGGCGTCATCAAGGCTGGCGACGCGCTCATCATTGACATGAGCAAATGCACGCATTGCAACATGTGTGTCGAAGGCTGCATCGAGGCGCATGACGATCGCATCCCGCGCATCGGCAAGCGCGGCATCGCGTTCGGCGAGCTGCTGCTCACGTCGAGTTGCTACAACTGCAAGGTTCCGGACTGCATGCTGGCGTGCAAGTTCGGCGCGATCCGCCGCAACCGAGCCGGCGTCGTCCAGATCGACCCCGATGCTTGCACCGGGTGCGCGCTCTGTGAACCGGCGTGCCCGTACGGCACGATCCACATGCAGTCGCTGGTCGGCGACGGGACGCAGACCGTCACAGCCAATCCCGTGACGTCGTTCCTGTCGAAGGTCCCCGGCATCGGCAAACTCTTCGAAGCGAAGCCGAAGGAAGAGGACGAGGCCGACGCGAAGGGCGGCAAGAAGAAGCTCCGTCAAGCCGTGAAATGCGATCTCTGCTCGGGACGCGCTGACATGGCATGCATCTACAACTGTCCGTGTGGCGCGATCGAACGCATCGATCCCAACGTGCTGCTGGGGTCGCAGTAGTGGCCCGCTTCATCCTGAAGTACAAGCAGAAGGGGCGTCCCAATCGCGGTCGTCCCGACGAGACGTTGGATGCGCGCCGGGTCATCCTCGGATCGCGCCCGCTCGCCGAGATCTACGTGGCGGATCGGCTCGTTGCGCAGGAGGCGGTGGCGTTCCAATTCGACGGCAACACGCTACAGATTGAGGTGCTCTTCGACCTCGCCGGTGTCTTCGTCAACGGCTCCCCGGTCGAGGGCACCGGTCCGGTGCCCGATGGCGCGTCGGTACAGATCGGACACACGCTGGTCGATGTCGCCATCGACTACGCCGAAGGCGTCTGCACCCTGACCGCGAACGAGGGCCACCTGTCCGGTGTTGTCGATGGCATCGTCAAGCGCGCCAAGCCTGACGTTCCTTTCGCGCTCGTGGATCCCGGGCCGCAGGAGCATCGCTGGGGCAAGAACCCGCTGCTGCGCAAGGGCAACTGGGCCGCCGTTGCGTTTGGGTGTTTGATCCTCGCCGCGTTCCCGTTCCTGCAGAACTCCGAGGTCATGACACGCGGTGAACTCGCGTCGAAACATCAGGCTTCCTACAGCGAGGACTCGCCGCAGGAGTGCTCCGCGTGCCACTCGCCGTTCTCGTCGGACTATGGCCCGATGTGCGCCGAGTGCCACGACGGCCTCGATAGTTCCGACTACCACCCGTTCGGAATGGTCGCCGAGTATTCGTGCGCCGAATGCCACATGGATCACCGCGGCGCCGACGCGACTCTCATGCCCGGTTCGTTGACGCAGATCGACGAGGAGACGGGCTGGAAGCGCATGTGTCTCGACTGCCACGGCGTGCTGGAACCCGGCGCGTCGAAGGTGGAGCGCAAGGTGAAGGACAAGCCCGGCGAGCGTGCTGCGCGCTGGTTGCTCGTCGATGGTTTCAGCCACAAGGACCACCGCATTGCCGAAGGGCGCACGCGCGTCGCCGCCATTCCGATCGCCCCCGAAGCGGCACAGGTGCCGATCGATTGTGCCGAATGCCACATCGCGGAGACGACACCTGGCGCGCTCACGTCGCCCATCGACTCGGCGGAATTCGCGCTCGTCTCCTACGAGCAATGTCTCGCGTGCCACGCCGATTGGAGCGTGCCGGTCCACGGACGTGACGACGGTGGGCAGGCGTGCTACGTCTGTCACGCCGACTCCGCGACACCGGATGACATCACCGCCGACCTGAAGACGGTGATGATGCCGCCCGCCGGGTCGTTGTGGATGGTCCCCGCGCGTACGCACGATTTCGACAAGGACGACTGCACGAGTTGTCACGTCGTGCCGCTCAAGGCCGCCGCCGCGCCGCCCGAGATGGTCGAGAAGGTCTTCCGTCACGACCACCATCTCCCTGACGTGAACGTGCCGATGGGAACCGGTCTCGTGTTCTCCGAAACGTGTATGCCGTGCCACAAGAGCGTTGCCGATTCGGATACGCTCGAAGGCGTTACGCTGGTGGATGTTTCCGGGTGTGTCGAGTGCCATACAGATGGAGAGCCGCAGCCCGCGCCGCGCGCAGCGGCGTTCACGCGTCCCGTGACCGATATGTTCCACCGTGTGCACACCGTGGACCCGTCGAACCTGGCGCAGGGCGCGACGCGTTCTCTGGCCCAGCGCGACAAGCTCTCGCAGGGCTGCGTAGCGTGTCACACACCGGTTGCAGGCGAAGATCGCATGGGTTTCCGCGAGGGGGCCCTCGACTGCACCGCGTGCCATGAGCGGCACGCCAACATCGGCCAGGGGCGTTGCGTTCTCTGCCATGTCGATCGCGAGTTCGAGGGCAATCAGCGGGGCAATGGGCGCCTCGACTTCGTCTACCAGGAAGAGGGCATCTTCAATCGCGAGAAGGCGGTCACGAAGACCACGCTTGCCATCACGCGCTTCGACCACACGAGCCCGGGCCACGTCGGCCCGGCGTGCGCCGAATGCCACGACGTGGATGCGATCGACGTGACCGAGCGTGTTCTCGATGCCGCCTGGCCCGCCTACGACGCCGCCTCGTGCGTGAAGTGTCACGCGCTCGAGCGCTACCACCGCTGACCCGGCTCGGCGGTGGCAACGGGCTCTCGCGCTCGCTCACTGCGTCGCCGAGCCCGCTGCGATCCGGCTCATTTGAGGGGATCTCCGACGGTGCAGTATCCTGCGCGGTCCGTCCCGCGGAACGGGCGCAAGTCCGTGCGACCTCCGTCACATGCGTTCTTGTGCTCGTTCCCGCATCCTGACACCGACATCCTGAGTGCCACTCTGAGCGCCATTGGGCGCTGCATGAAGCGTCACGCCCACACCAGCGAGGATCACCATGGCTTTCGACAAGGCGTACATCCCTTACGGGGGCTATTGGAGTTCTCCCTTCTGCCGCTGGCAGGGCGGATTGAGCGAGCAGAACTCGGTCGAGTTGGTCGCGCGGACCGCGAAGCGCTTTCTCGGTGAGCGCGAGATCGGTGCCGACAACTTCGACGGTATCGTCGTCGGCGTCACCGTGCCCCAGCACCGCAGTTTCTATGGTGGGCCGTGGGCTGCGGTGTTGGCTGGGTTGCCGGGCGTCACTGGCCCGATGGTGGGGCAGGCGTGCGCTACCGGTGCGCGCGCTCTCTACGAGGCGTCGTCGGAACTCGAGACCGGGATGCGTTCGGGCGTGCTCGCGCTGACCTGCGACCGCACCAGCAACGGACCGCATGTCTACTACCCGAGCCCAAAGGGCGTTGGTGGTCGCGGCAAGACCGAAGAGTGGGTCTGGGACAACTTCAACGCTGACCCGAACACGAAGCTCGCGATGCTGGCGACGGCCGAGAACGTCGCGAAGAAGTACGGCATCACGCGCGAGGAGCAGGACGAGACCATGCTCATTCGCAACGAGCAATACCAGGCCGCTCTCGCGGATGACCGCGCGTTCCAGAAGAAGTACATGTACGCGCTGGAGATTCCCAAGGGCCGCAAGAAGACGATCACGATCGACGCGGACGAGGGGATCTTCCCGACGACGAAGGAAGGTCTCGCTGGCCTGCGTACGGTCATGCCCGAGGGCACGGTGACGTTCGGTACGCAGACGTATCCCGCCGATGGCAACGCCGGCATGATCGTGACCACGAAGGAGCGCGCCGAGGCCCTGTCGAAGGACGGCGGCCCGGTCACGCAGGTGATCTCGTTCGGCGACGCACGCGTCGAGAAGGCGCACATGCCGATGGCCGTTGTACCGGCCGCGAAAGCCGCGCTCGAGCGCGCCGGGATCTCGGCGTCGGATTGCGCCGCGATCAAGACGCACAACCCGTTCGCGGTCAACGATCTCGTGATGAGCAAGGAACTCGGCATTCCGATCGAGGGCTTCAATCACTATGGCTCGCCCATCGTCTACGGACACCCGCAGGGCCCGACCGGCATGCGTGTGATGGTCGAGATGATCGAGGAGATCGCGGCGAAGGGCGGCGGTTACGGCCTCTTCAGCGGTTGCGCCGCGGGCGACACGGCGATGGCCGTCGTCGTGAAGGTCGGGTAGCGCGCACCTCGCTCACGATGTGCGGAAGTGCCCGGCGTGTTCACATCGAACTCGCTGGGCGCTTCGATTCACGCGATCGCTTGCTACGCTGGAGCGATGGATCTCCGCGACCCTGACGTGTGGACCGTGGTGGACGCCGAGATTGAAGGCGTCGACTTCTCCGGGTCAGTCCTCGACGGGAAGGTCGTCGAGGACTGCACCTTCCGGGAGTGCCGCTTCGTGGGGGTGACGTTCACCGACTGTCGCTTCGTCACGTGCTCGTTCGAGGACTGCGATCTCTCCGGAGTGAACTTCTCCGGCGTCGCGCTCCACGAGGTACGTTTCCAGGGATGCAAGTTGCGGGGCGTGGACTTCGCCGCGGCGTTCTCGTTGCGCCTCCCCGAATTCAAGGAGTGCATGCTCGACGAGGCGGGGTTTGTCGGCGTCACGCTTCCAGGGCTGAAGCTGACGCGATGCTCGGCGCGCGAGGCCTGCTTTCAGGACGCGAAGTTGCAACGTGCCGAGTTTCGCGGGACCGAATTGCGGGGCGCGCTCTTCTCCGGCGCGGATCTGCGCAAGGCGGATCTCCGCGACGCGAAGGAGTACGTGATCGATCCGCGAGTCACGCGCGTCGAGGGCGTGCGCGCATCGCTCCCCGAGGCCGCGGCGATGCTCGTAGCGATGGGACTCCGACTCGACCCCTGAGGCGTCTCGACACGATCGCTGTTCGCGTCAAGAGCGCATGGTCCACCGCACACGTGCATCGGCGAGCAGCACTCCGAGCGCGCCGAAGAGGGCGACCACGTTCACGACGTTCGCGAGTCGCTGCCGCAGTGGGACCTCGAAGGGGATGGCGCGGTACGCGAGGAAACGTCCCGCGTCCGCGCGCTCCGACGCAGGGAACGTCGTCCCCGGCGCGCCGCCGTTCTCCTGCGGGTAGACGAAGCGCGCGGGTTGCAGCACGTTCAGTTCGTCGCGAGACGCCGGAAGTGCCAGCCCCTCGTGAACGCCGTCGAACGGGAACCACTCGAGGCGATACCCGAAGATTGGCTCGAACGCAGCCAACTGAGAGACGCCCTCGGTCAGTGCGTCATTCCGGCCGACCGACATGGTGACTGCGCCGGCGGCGTCGCGATCGAACGCGAGTCGTGTGATGTTCGGAACGCGATCGGTCGCGCGCATTTCCTCCCAGGCCGCCACCACGCGACCCGGTTGATACGGCTGCTCTTCGTAGTAGGTCCGATCCGCCGACGCATGCCACGCGATCACCGCGACCGCCGCGATCGGGAGCACAGTGCGCCGGGTCCGCGGCGACGTGATCGCTCGATCGAGGACGACCGCTGCTCCGACGGCTCCCGGCAGGATGTAGAGCGAGAACGTGCGGAGCAAATTGCTGGCGCTGCCGAGCAGTGGAACGGCCTTGATGAGCGCCTCCCACGCGGAAGAGTGGACGTTCAGCGCGATCGGGACGAGTAGCACTCCGATCAGCGCACCCGCGGGAAGGAGTCGCGGGCGCGCTCCGCGAAGCAGCAGCACGCTCACTCCGCCGATGATCGCGAGCGCCGCGACCGGCGACAGCCCGTACTCCAGTTCCTGGCGGTCGATTGCCCACTGCGCGTTCACGAGGATGCCGCGCGCAGCCCCCACCGGCGCGCGTCCGAAGACCGATTCGGTGGCGAGCCGAAGCGCCCCAGCGATGCTCGCGGCGCCCGGGAGCGCGTATCCCGTCCGGGAGAAGGCCGACATGAATGCCGCCATCGCCACCAGTTTTGCGGCGCAGAGAGAGGACGCGGTCAGTACAGCTACACCAGCGCGCGAGACGGTCCGCGCTGAAGCACGCCCCACGAGCCTCTGCGCACAGAAGAGTGCGCACGTTGTTCCTACCGCCACCGGCAACCCATAGAGATCCGCCGACTGGAACATGTAGGCCAGTGCGACTCCCGCGAGGACGCCGCGCTGCGCTTCGCGCCACCGTCCTCCCCGGGCCGGCGCGAGTAGCCAGGCCGCCATCCACGGTGTCAGCATGAACGCGTGGTAGACGATGTGTCCGATCAGCATCCGATGCGCGTAGTAGCCGTTCCACGCGAAGAGCACCGCGCCGAAGACCGCCGCGACTCGTGACACCCCGAAAGCGCGCCGCAACAATCTGTACGCGCCGCTGAAACCGACAGCGAAGAAGACGATGAACGTGATGCGTACAGCGGAGAGCGGGTCCGTGATCGCGCAGAGCTGCTGCGGCAGCGAGTGATACACGTTCTGCGGGTTGGGATAGAACGGCACGCCGCCGAGAACCGCCGGGGTGAACCACGGCACGGCCAGCGCGCCGCTCTCGTGCATCCAGTACGACCCCGCGAGAAGCTGCGGGAGGAAGTACGAGTAGTCGTGGCCCAGAGTCCCGGAGGACGTCGGTAGCAGTGGCAGATAGACCGCCGCGAAGAGCATCGTGCTCACGGCACCGGCCAGTACGACCAGCATCCGTTCACAGAAGCTCCTGCGGAGCGGGTGGTCCATCGCGGAATGCTACCGCGATACGGAGTCAGGACACATTCGGCGGAGTTCGGATGTTCGCATTCGCCAAGTCGACGCCTGTGCTCCGAACTCTGCCGAATGTGTCCTGACTCCGTATCGCCTCAGTCGCTACCGTCTCTGCGTGCCGAAGCGTCCCTCCTTCGTCGATTCCACGGTCGAGCGTCGCTGCCCGGCCGGGCATCCGCTCGTCCTCAAATGCTATCCGTTGCGCCGCGACCGTGAGCCCGCGGAGCCGTTCCCGACGCTCTTCTGGCTCGCGTGCGACGACGTCGCGCGACAGATCGCTCGACTCGAGTACGACGGTGGCGTGCGCGCGATCGAGGCTCGTATTGCTGACGACGCGGATCTCCGCGCGCGCGTTCTCGCAGACCACGCTACCTACGTCGTCGAGCGCTGGGAGTCACTCACCGACGCCGATCGAGTTCGCGCCGGGTCGGCCGGCGTGGCGGGGGCGTTGCGCGATCGCGGCATCGGGGGGACCGCCAATCGCGACTCCGTGAAGTGCCTGCACCTGCACTACGCGCATCACCTTGCGCGCGGCACGGGTATCGGCGACGAGATCGAGAGGTTGGGAGCGATCAGTCTCTGCGCCCAGGAGATCGGCCAGAGCTCCGTCGAGCGCGCGTTCTGACATGCAAGAGGCCGCCGCCGGAGTGATCCGGGGCGGCCTCGATGCCGTGTTCGCTGCGGCCGTGTTTGCGACGCCGCGCCGCTCCGAAGAGCGTCGCGTTGCTCTTAGGGTTCACGCAAGAATAAGTTCCTGGGACCGAGGGCGAGCGAGGCGGTGTAGGACAAGGCGCATCGACGACGCGACTCATTGTGGAGCCGAGTCGGGGAGGAGAGGCAACGCAGTCCTACGCCGCCGCAGCCGACCGAATCCCGGAAGGTATTCTTGCGTGGGCCCTTACTTCTTCTTCGGATCGACGGGCTTTGCCTTCGGCTTGTCCGTGACCGTGTACAGCTTGCCATCGCGGATGTACATCCTGCGCTGCTCTTCGAGGTTGAAGGGGCGAGCGCCGATGCGGCCGAATACCGCCAACTGGTTGCCGGACTCGTCCACCGCGCGGTCGCGGTCGAGCGGCTTGCTCAGCGCCTTTGCGGGTGACGGCGTCGGATATGTGGCGATGAGCTCCGGGAACGGTCGTGGGCTGTAGCCCATGTATTCCGGCACTGTCTCGGGCGAAGTCAACTGCAAGACGCGCAGGCCGTTCTTGCCGTCGGCGACGTAGCCGAAGAGCGATGCGTTCGTCATCGCGACGCGCGTCATCCGCACGTCGTTCAGTTGACCGTCCGCGGTGAAGATCTGATCGATCTTCGGCGCGTGCGGCTTCTCGATGTCGACGATCACTAGGCCCTTCTCGCCCGCCGACACGTACGCCCAAGTGCGGGCGAGGTAGACGTCGTTGCATGGCCCGATGTCGAGGCTTGCACCGGGGACCAACGCCGCTTCGCGCGGGTCCGTGACGTCGATGACCTTGAGGCCCTCGGAGTCGGTGACGAAGGCGTAGCGGAATTGGACCTGGACGCTGGTGACGTCCTTCAACTCCGGGAACACCTTGACGACGCGTGGTGTCAGATCGTCGAGCGTGATGTGACCGACGTCGAGCAGGACAAGACCGTTGTCGCTCGCGACCCAGACCCACTGGCCCGCGACGGTGACGAAGCGTGCGCCGTCGAGGAGCCCGTCCGGATTGAACACGACGGTGGGGTCGATGAAGTTATTCGCCGGATCACCATCGAGGAGCGTGCCGCCGAGTACCATCGCCAAACCGAGTTTCGCATCTGCGACATAGACGAACGCGTAGAGGAGGTGGATCGGTCCCTCCTCGTTCTCGGGGAACCGGCTGCGCGTGGGATCGACGCCCAACGTCGTTGGGCTCGCGAAGCTGCGCGCGTCGGGAGTCTTGACGAAGAACTTCTGCCCGAGCGGTGAGTTGACCGAGGTCGTGATCCGCTCGCTGAAGCCCTTGTGATCGATGTTGGCGACGTCGTAGAGGTACACGCCGCCGGCGCCCTCGGCCGCGTAGAGGTACTCGCCGCGGAGTTGGATCGACGAGGTGTCGGTTCCCCCGTGGTGGTATGCCTCCTTCAGGACGCGTCCGTCTTCCTCGACGAACTTCGCGTAGCGCTCCGGGTAGGCATCGCGGTGCAGCGAACTACCGTAGACCGCCTGCGGCTCGTCGCGCTCGGTCACGACAACTGCGTAGAGGCCCGCGTCGCCGGCCCCCACGTACAGGAAGCGATAGGCGAAGTTCGTGTAATTGGTGCCTTGCAGGAGGAGTTGCGCCATCCAGGCGTTGTTGTCGTTCTCTTCGGAGACGTGGCAATCCGTGCAGGCCTTCGTCTCCTTCGTCCGAACCGTATGCGGTACGTACGTGGAGAACGCCTGTCCGCTGAAGCCCTCGGAGCTGATGGTCTGCTGCTGTGAGTACAGCCACTCGCGGTTCTGATTCTGCGAGCTGACGATGATCGCGCACGCGGAGCGGACCGGGCTGATGCGGTTGCCGGTCACGGTGCCGTTGATCCCGAGCATGTACCCGGCATCGCGCAGCGTCTGCATGTTGTACGACGTCCAGTTGCGCGAGACGTCGTCGTCGTAATGCCGCAGTGGCTTGCGGTTGTTGGCCGACATCGACAGATGACAACCCATGCAGAATGTCGTCCACGCCGTGTGGCATGACTCGCACGTCATACCGGCGTCCTGGTGCGCGAGCACCGACGCGTCGGTGCCATCGCCCCACGTGCGCCCGTCCTTCTGCACGGTCTTCGCGTAACGCGCCTTCGCGTTGTAGATCGGGCGCGGCTCCTGATCTGGCAATTCGTAGAACTTGCCCTTCATCGCCGGATCGATTGCGTCGGCGATCTGCGGCACGGCCCAGGCGACGTTCGGATCGAGCTGGCTGTACTGGTAGAGGATGCCCCGGACCCAGCGGAAGCGCGGCTTGCTGTTGCCGACCTTCGACTCACGCAGATCGTGCCCACCGGTCGGACCCGACGTGATCAGGTTGGCCTTCGACTGCGCGCTGCCGTGGCAATCGACGCACATGATCTCGGTCGCCGCGCGCGGCTCGCCATAGAGCTTGCCGTTGCCGTGTACGTCCTGCGTGAAGTGGCAGTCGACGCAATGCATGCCGCGCTCGAGGTGGATATCCATCAGGTGGACAGCCTTGTCCCACTTCTGAGGATCGTCCGGGTCGATCGTGTTGCCTTCCTCGTCGAGGAGATTGCCCTTGCGGTCCTTGTTCCAGACCTTGCGGTAGAGCCAGCCGTGGCCGTGGTAGTCCTCGATCTGGACGTGCTTCAGCTCCGGGTTCAGCTTGCTGACCTCGGCCAGGAACTCCGGGTCGCTCCACTTGCCTCGGAGCGCGGCGCCCTGGACGTTGCGCTCCTGGATGTCGTAGATCTCTTCCCAGGAGAGGTTGCGCTCTTCCTTGGGGTAGAGCTTGTCGCCGTCGCTTTCGTTGTCGTACCAGATGTTGCCGTAGTACGTCATCACCATGTTCGTGCCCGGGTGGACGTGGCAGATCATGCACTGGCTCGACGGGATGGCGCGCGTCATCTGGTGCGAGATCGGGTGCCCGCTCTCGTCCTTCGGGATGGACTCGTCCTTGCCCGCGTAGTACCCGCGATTGCCGTGCTTTGCGTATTGCGCGGAGTGCAGCGGGTCGCGATCGTTGGCGTAGATCACATGACAGGCTGTGCAACCGGACTGGCGGTAGTCGCCTGGATTGTCGTTCGTTCCGGGGTTCCAGAGGATCGGGTCGAGCAGGCGCGTCTTCGTGACGCCGAGGAAGACCGGGTCGGTGCGCAGCAGCGTACCGAGACCGCGGTGGCTGAAGCGCCGACCGGGGAGGCCAGGTTCCTCTTCGCGGTCGGGGTTCGCCAACTCGAGCGGACGACGTCCACCGCGCTCGAACACGCGGAGGATATTGCTCATCTGCGTGATGTTGTAGCGGGGCAGTGGGTCGAGATACGCGAGGACGCCCTTCTTCGTGATGTCGTCGTCGCTCGGGGGCGGGATCGTCTGCAATCGCATCGGCGTACCGTCTTCGGCATACGCCATGCCGTACTGCGGCCGCTTGAGTGGGAACGCGCCGTTGTTGTAGAGCGCGGTTCCCCAGAGGAACCCGGCATGCGCCATCATGCTCTTCTTCGTGTTGTACGTTTCGTTGGGGTGGCACGGACCGCACGTCGATTCAGCGACCCGTAGATCACCAGGATTGACGAAGCGTACGTATTCCCACGAGAGCTGCATCCACGCGGCCGACTCGGACGGCGGCGTGCGCGACGAGTTGTCGCGCTCCGGATCGTTCGAGAGAACGTGCGCGGCTTCCTTCTCGGTCGCCGTCGCATCGCCGCCGTGACAGTCAACGCAGCCGAGACGCACCGTTTGCGACGCGTGGGGCTTCTCGATCCCCGCGTGGCAGGTCAGGCAGCCTGTGCTCTTCGAGTCAGCAGCGCCCGAGCCCTGCTCCATCAACTCGGAGATCGGGCGCATGCGGTCGCTCGAATGCGAGTCCCACACGCCTCCGGGTGGCGGCTCCCGCAGGTCGGTGCTGATGCTGTTGCTGCCAGTGCCGTCTGCGTGCAAGCAGGCAGCCAGCCCGGCGGCGGTGCAAAGAAGGAGCATTCCTGCCAGGACACCACGGGCCCGGCGACTCATGAATTGGTCGGTCATCGGATGTCGTGCTCCCACGAGGTCACCACGTCAGAATCACTTCTGCGAAGGCGGCGTTCGGTGTCTTCGAGTCATAGATGTCCTTGTAGCCACTACCGGGGATCAGCGTCGCGAAGCCGGCCTTGACGATGACGTTGTCCGTCAGCCAGGGCCGCCACAGGATGCCGATCGAAAGGTCGTAGCCAATCTCCGATCCGATCGCGTCCTGATTGAGCACTTGCTCGACGGAGGCGGTGGAATCGAAGCGGAGATACGAGGCGTTGGTGATGAGTTTCAACTGGGGCGTGAGCTGTGCGTCGTAACCGATCCCGGCCAGGATGAGCCCAGGGTTGACGAAACTCGATGAGCCCTGGTCCTTGCTGCTACGCAGGGAGTTGTTGAGGCTGAAGCGCTGGTTGAGGCCGACGCCGCTGCCCGTCAGGCGCACCGTGTTGCGGTTCCAGAAGCCGAACTCGCCGCCGGCGAAGACCGGCACGTCGTAGATCGCGTCGAAGCCCTCGGCCTTGTCGTCGAGTGCGTCGTCGTCTCCCGACTGGTAGTATCCGTAGACCTTGAAGCGCATCCAGTCGATGTCGACCGAGAGCTCCAGGGCCGCCATCAACGCATCGATGTCCATGCGCTTGTTCGCGATCTCGTTGTTCGTCTCGTACCCGACGGCCTTGTAGACCGACGACGTGATGTTGAGGCGTCCGACGTGACCATCGGTGTTGAACCCGAAGTAGTCGACGGTGCGGCGGTTCGGCTTCGGTACGCCGATCGCTCGCGGCCGGACGAGGAAGTCGTTCTCGTCGTAGTGCACCGACTCGTCGTCGGAGAGATGGTGGTACGAGAGCTGCGCCGTCAGGCCCTTGGCCCACGAGCGGCCCTGCTGCCCCTTCGGCACGAAGTACTCAAGGATGTCCTGGCGGTAGACGTTGGCGATGAACACGTTCTGTTTGATCGAGTCAAACGTGTTGAGCGAGCTGTTCGTGTCCTTGTCCCAGCGGCGGAAGAGGCCAGCGTTCCACTGCCAGATGTTGTCGTCGAAGCTGCCGAAGAACCGGGCGCCGAGCGCTTCGTCGAAGAACATGAAGCCGCGGAAGTCCGAGTTGAAGAGCTGCGAGCCGAGGCGCATCTGGATGACGTCGTACTTCGGGCCGATCGACGCCAACGTCGTCTCGAAGAAGAACTGCTGCAGCGTGGCGTGCGTGTCGCGGCGGCGCGCGCCCTTCTGCGGGTCGGCGTAGAGAGCCTGACGCTCCTCCGCGTTGGCGTTGTTCCAGTTGAATGCGCCGCGGACGAAGAGTCGCCAGTCGACCGGCTTGAAGGCTGTCTCTCCCTGGAAGAGATCCACCGTGACCAACAGGGTCTCTTCGAGCAGCGATTGGCGATCCCGTCCGAAGAACGAACCGTCACCCGCTCTGCGTGGAAACACACCCGACGGCGTGGGCACCTGGCGCTCTTCCCAACGCGAGATCGACGTCGCCTCGAGGAGCAGGAAGGTGTTCTGCGTACCCGGTAGGGGGTAGTCGCCCTTCAGCACGTTCTGGTGGTACGGGTCCCACCACGCGCTCATGTCGTAGGGCGAGTCCGATTGCGAGCCGCGTTCCCAGGCGGGGAAGCCGATCCGCCAGCGATCCGCGATCTTGACCTCTTCGTCATGCAACGACTCGGCGTCGGTCGGGCCACGTTGACTGGCTGCACCCGCGGCTCCGAGGGGCAGGTACTTGACGACCTCGCGGGCGGCGGGGCCGAGGCCCTCGGGGATCTCGGTCGTCGGCTCCGGAGGCGGTGCGTCAGTGCCGTCAGCCGAGCCGCTGTTTCCGTCGGCGTCGGCGGGCATGCCGCTGGTGGGCGATGTGGAATACGCCTCGACCTGCGGCATCAGATGCCAGGCCATCGGGGCACGATTGTTGTCGATCGGCTGGATCTTGCAACCCGTGACCGTCAGCCCGGCGACGACAACACCCAGGGAGAGCAGGCGCTTCTTATCCATCACTTCACCCTGATCGTGACTGGGCCGGGATGGCGAGGATGCTTGACGTACGGCGGATTGACCGTGAGCTGGATGCGCTCCAGTCGGCGCCGTGTCTCGCCGAGCCGCGCCGCGAAGAAGGCGAACCCGGCGGCGGGAACGGTGTCAGGTGGCGGTGGTGCGCCCGCGAGTGCCGCGATCCGCTCGATCCCGCGTTGCAGCGAACGGCGTCGACTCTCGCGCCCGAGCTTGTCGCAACGAATGGAGCGCGGGGCCTGGAACCCGATCGAGGCGAAGTCGGCGACGATGTCGTCTTGGTCGACACCGTCACCCGAGACGCCGACGCTGCCGATGAGCTCGCCCTTGCGGTAGAGCGGCACGCCGCCGGGGAAAATCGTGATACCGGTCGCGAGACGGGCGTCCGGGGGGGAGCCGAACGCGCCGGTCAGGAGGCCCACAGTCAGGCCATCCTGGAATTGATACATGGGGCCGCCGAAGCGCTTCTGTTGACCAGCAGGGAAGAACATCTGCGAGTGCTGACCGATGGCGCGGCAGGACCATGCGGCGTTGCTGTCGGAGAAGAGCAACGACGTGCGCGCTTTCTGCACGCTGACGTCATACGAGAAGAGTGTGGCGTCGGGCGTGCGAATGACGCCAAGTACTTCGCCGTTCGTGTCGACGACGCTCACCCAGCATTGCATCGCCAGGCCGATCGGGCGGCGGATCGCGGCGCGCGTGATGTTCGCGCGCTGCGCGCCTTGCCAGAGAATGCGGCGCACGTCGGCCTCCGACAGCTTCCCGTCGGTGCTGGCGCGGATCGGGAACGCGGTCGGCGCGAAGAGCTTGAAGGTCTGCGCGTTCTTTCCGGCGGTCGGAGGTGGAGCCAGCGTGAGTGGTACGAAGCGCGAAGGAATGGCTGCGGCTCCGCGCGCGGGATAATCCGGGTCCCACTCGCCGTCCACACCGGGCACGACGGTCGGCGTCCGGATCGTGCGCAGCCGAACCGGCTCGCGATACGGCAACGTGAACCCGTCGAGGTTGATCTTGGTCGCACGCTTCGAGCGATCGGGCAGGAAGCCGCGTGCCGTGGCCATCACGATGCGTTCGAGATTGCGGCCGCGCTCGAGCTTGCGGAACGTCAGCCGGTAGTCGCGCTTCGGATTGAGAATTGCGCCTTCTGGGATCGTGATCTGGTTGTTGCCGCCGTCGTCCACGCCGATTGCGCCGACGCGCTTGCCGTTCTTGTAGATGGCGACGCCGCCCAATTCGCCGCGGACGCGCGCCTGGGCGATCTCGGGGAGCGCTCCGCATGCCTCGGGTGTCACATCCTGAGGCCGCGGGTAGTAGATCGCGTTGACGTCGGTCGTCCCGATACTCGAGAATTGGACGCCGTAGAGCGGTCCTCCGGGTGCAAAGCGCACTCCGGGAGGGAAGTGATCCTGGATGATGAACGTCGCGGTGCGCGTCGTGAACGTGCCGAAGTCGCTGCTGAAGTAGGACCCGGTGGCGGCCTTCGCGAGCGCGATGGCGCGACATCCCTTGCTGCCGGTCATGTGGAAGACGCCGAGCGAGTTGCCCTCGGTGTCGACAACCGCGACGGAGAGGGGGCGCTTGCGCTGGACTTTCTTCGCGTACGCGACGGCCCGGGAGACGAATTCGGTCACCTCGGCTTCCGTCAGCGGCGGTCCGACGGCCGCCGCTTCGGGCAGCGGCGCGGTTGGCAGCAGCGCGACCGCCGCAGCAATCGAGACCGCGCAAGTTACCGCGGCCAATCGTGTCCGTGATCCCAGGTACCGCCGCAAGCCAATGCGTCGATTACCGGTGCCGCGGACGAGTGCCTTCGTCCCCATGATCCCTCCCGTCATCGGGACCCTTCCCAGGTGTCCCTCGACCCGGTCCGGACCTGCGTCGCGGACCTATCGTCTTCCACCCCCTTTTCTAGCGCTCTTGCTCTGTGCGCGCAAGTCGGGCTGTGAGACTCTCTCTCCGGCGGGCGAGACCCGAGGGCGCGACGGCGGTCACGTCGGGGGCGCCGAGCGCCGCAGCGGTCGCCGCTCAGGAGCGTTCGCGGACCTGGAGCCCCGCTGAGCCGACGCGCAATGCGTCGCCGACCCCGAGGACGGATCGACCGCGAATGCGGACGTACGTCCCGTTGCGACTGCCGAGGTCTTCGATCGTGACCTGCTTGTCCGAGGCGAAGAAGCGCGCGTGGCGGCGCGAGAGGCGCGAGTCGTTGGGGAAGTTGAGGTGACCGTCGGTGCGTCCGACGATCGTCTTGCCAGCCGGCAGGTCGTGGAGTGGCCCGGGTGTGCCGTCGCGCCGCAGGAAGACCAGTCGCCCGCAGGGTGTGTTCGCGCTGCCCCCGAGCACTCGCTTCGTGGAGTCAACCGGCGGCGCCTCCGGCACGGTTGTGAAGAGCGCGGCCACGTCTCCCATCAGCACGACGTCGCCAGGAGTGAGCGGCTCCTCGCCGCGTAGTCGGCGATAGATGCCTACGGCACCAGCGACCGGTTCCACGATCAGGTCTGTTCCATCGACGCGCAGGTGGCCCTCGAGGTCGGCAACGCGTGGATCGCCGGTCACGCCCAGGTGATCGAGACCCGCTCCGAGCGGTTGCTTGCGGCTGCCGACATCGATCGAGCGTCGGTCCCCGTCGGGTAGCAGGAGTCGCACGGTGTAGTGCAACCCTTCGTCCATCTCCGCGTCAGTCACGGTTCCTGAGGGCGCATCGGGATCCGGCTCCGTGGCCGCCGTCGCCTCCGCGTTGCGTGTGCGCGCCGCCTCGACGAGGCGCCGTGGCACCTCTTCGAAGACAGTCGCCCGCCCCGCAGCACTGTCGAGGTCGTTCTCCTCCGGCATCGGCTCCGGCGCGCCGGAATCCGAGCGCATCGGGGAGCCGCAGGCGATGCAGCGCATGGGTGCGCCGACGTTGACAGTGCCGCAGAGGTCGCAGGTGGATGTATCGCTCACGTGGTGATTATGCGAACGCGAGCGTCGATCCGCAACGCGCCTCCTTGGAGGACCGAGAAACCCGGGCGAGACTACGTAGATGCACGGAGACATGCCCGTCGAGAGTCTACGCGATTTCCTGGCACTTCTGAGGGCTCGTGGAGATGTCGTCGAAATCGAGGCCGAGGTGGATCCCAGGCTCGAGATCGCCGAGATCCACCGTCGCGTGATCGCCGCCGGCGGACCGGCGCTGCTCTTTCGCAATCCGATGGGCGCCGATTTTCCCGTCGTGACCAACCTCTTCGGCACGCTTGAACGCACGCAACTTTCGTTCGGACGTCGCCCTCGGCAATTCGTGGAACGGCTCGTCGAGGCCTCGCATGCGCTTGTTCCCCCGACCCCGGGCAAGCTCTGGGCGTTCCGTGATCTCGCCCTTGGCGGCCTTCGCGTCGGCATGAAGTCGGTGGCGTCCGGGCCCGTCTCGGAGGTCGATGAGGCGCCCCGCATGGACCGGTTGCCAGCGCTCACGTCGTGGCATTCTGACGGCGGCCCGTTCTTCACGCTGCCGCTCGTCTACACCGAATCGCCCACGTCGGGTAAGGGCAACCTGGGCATGTATCGGATGCAGATCCACTCGCCCAGCGAGACGGGGATGCACTACCAAATCCACAAAGGGGGCGGATTCCACCTGTCCGAGGCGGAGGCGCGCGGGCAGGACTTGCCGGCGACGGTCTTCGTCGGCGGGCCTCCCGCACTCATGCTCGCAGCCATCGCCCCGCTGCCCGAGGACGTACCGGAGATGCTCCTCGCGAGCCTGCTGCTCGGAAAACGTCTGCCGCGTGTCAGCGGGCGTGGGCCGCATCCGATCCCGGCCGAGGCCGAGTTTGCCTTCGTCGGCAGGGTGCTCTCCGGTGAGCGGCGACCCGAGGGGCCCTTCGGTGACCACTACGGCTACAACAGCCTCCAGCACGACTACCCCGTGTTCAAGGTCGACAGGGTGCTGCGCCGTCGCGATGCAATTTGGCCGGCGACCGTGGTCGGCCGTCCGCGCCAGGAGGACTTCTATATCGGGGACTTTCTCCAGGATCTCCTCTCGCCGCTCTTCCCACTCGTCATGCCGAGCGTCAAGCAACTCTGGAGTTTCGGCGAGACGGGTTTCCACAGCCTCGCTGCGGCCGTCGTCAAGGACCGCTACGCACGCGAGGCTCTCGGTTCGGGGTTCCGCATCCTCGGCGAAGGCCAACTCTCGCTGCAGAAGATGGTTTTCCTCACGGATCAGGAGATCGACGTCAGCGACTTCACGCTGCTCCTCGAGACGATGCTGGAGCGCGTCGACTGGCGTCGTGACCTGATCATCGTGAGTGAGACCTCCCAGGACTCACTCGACTACACCGGGCCGAAGGTGAACCACGGCAGCAAGCTGATGCTCCTCGGCCTCGGCGAGCCGCGGCGCGCGCTCCCGGAGCACTGGACCGGCGACGGGCTCCCCGATGGAGTCGCTGCGGCACGCGCGTTCTGCCGCGGCTGTCTCGTCGTGCAGGGGCGGCCCTACGCCGACGAAACCGCCCAGGCGGAGCGGATCGCGCGAGAAGACGCCTTCGCCGCGTGGCCGCTCGTTGTCCTCGTGGACGATCTCGACGAGGCGACGCGCTCGACACAGCTCTTCCTCTGGACGACATTCACCCGCATGGAGCCAGCGGCCGACGTCCACGGTCGCGAGCAACATGTGGCGCGATTCCACGTCGGTCTGGAGCCGCCGGTGGTCTTCGACTGTCGGATGAAGCCGTGGTATCCCGAGGTCATGGAGGTGGATGACGCAACGCGCGACCTCGTCGATCGCCGCTGGGATGAGTACGGGATCAGGCTCCCCTGATGAGATTCCCGTCGCTGCGGCGCGCGCTGCGGCCAGGGAGTGCGTACAGACGCGCCACGATCCGCTATCGTCCGCGTTCGGAGGAGAACATGCAGAAGATGACCTCATTCAAGATGACGAGTCTGGCCTCGTTGGCGCTGGTGGCAGCACTCGCGGCGTGTGAAGCCAAGCCTCAAAAGGCCGGGGGGCCGGATGCCGCCCCACCGGAGCCGGCGGTGGACTCGGAGCCTGCCGCGACGGGAGCCGTCGAGCCTGTGGCGTCCGAGAGCGCGACATCGACCGCGAGTCCCACCGACAACGCTGGCACGACCAAATCTGGCACGACCAAGGCTGGGGCGAAGCCGACCGGTGGGCCTGCGGGAGAGGTCCCCGCAGGATCGCGCAAGCCTACGAAGATCATGCGGCTCGAGAAGGCGCCTCAGAAGCCGGACGACGTGGCCGCGCCAGACACCGCAGGCACAGAGACGGCGGCCGAGGAGCCGACTGCCGACGCCCCGACGGCGGAGCCCGCGAAGAGCGGTCGCCCGGACGCGATCTCCGAGGCCGACTGGGACGAGCACTGGAGCCGGTATTGGAAGAATATCGACTTCGTATTCGGCTCGAAGGCGGGTCTCGCGGCTGCGGCGAAGAGCGGCAAGCCGATGATGATCTTCTACACCGCGACGTGGTGAGGCTACTGCAAGCAGATGGCCCGTGAGGCCCTCGCAGACGAAGCGGTCGTTGCCAAGATCAAGGCTGATTTCATTCCCGTACTCGTGGACTTCGACCGCGAAAAGAAGTGGGCGGGTGCGCGCGGCGTGACCAACCTGCCGGTGATCCACTGGACGGACTCGGCGGGCGAGACAATGGCGATGACCGAGGACGTGAAGCCCGTCGCCACGGTGCTCGAGGACATGCAGACCGCGCTCGAACTGATCGCCGAGTTCAGCGAAGAAGAGTAGCGCGCTGCTGAACTTAGAGGCCGTCGTTGTGGTTTGCCACTGCGACGGCTTCGTCGATTCAAGGAGCGCGCCGGAGCGCGCGTCCACGGAGAGCATTCACGGGGCGCGCATTGGTGCAAGGCGGAGGTGAGAGATGGCTGAAGGTTCAGGTTGGAGTGCCGGGAAGATCGTCCTGGCGGTTGTGGTGGGTGGCGGCGTGTTGACGGGGATCTGCTGCACGGCGGGCTACTTCGCCAACAAGGACGAGATCCACGAAGCCATGAAACTGGCCGGCGAGGGCATCGCGTTCAGTCAACAGTTCGTCGCTGGCGTGCAGAGCTTTGAAGCCGGATTCGTCGAGCAGTTCGGAGACGACTCGACGTGGCGCCTTGATTCGGCCGGCAACGACGAGCCCGTGCTTGCGATCGGTCTGGCTGGCGGCATCGCCGACGCCGACGTCGAAGCGCTGCAGGACGCCGCCTGGACGCTCTGGGTCGCGAGCTTTCCCGACGCAGCGCTGCCTCTGGTCAGCGTCGGCATCGGCACGGCCGGAGAGCGCGACATGGACTCCGGAGAGAATCACCAAGGCAAGGTGCACGACTGGCGCGAGACGTCGGTGGATGTCGCCACGCTGATCGAACGCACGGGACTCGAGGCTCCTGCCCCAGCGCCGCTCCTCGAGCATGTCGAGGAGATCAAGCAGCGCGAGCGCGACGAGGGCGGGGGCGTGAGCATCGAGGTGAAGGTCAACGAGAGCGACGACTGACGTCTTCGACCTGCACGTCATCAAGTGGCCCGGAATCAAGCGAGCGTCCGCCGGTATCGGCGGGCGCTCTTTGATCGTGAGACGGCGATCGTGAGACGGCGATCGTGAGGCGGCTGCTGTCGATCAGCGCGAGAAGCGGTTGAGCAACTCGCGGATCGTGTCGCGCACGTCGCCATCGGACTCACGTGCGTCGTCACCGTCACGCTCATCATCGTCATCGTCCGCATGCTCATCGTCCGCGTCATGCGACTCGTCGTGGTCGTACCGGAAATCGCCGCGTGGGTGGTCCTCGTCGTGCTCGCGATCGTCCCCGACCGGGCAGTCCCACTCGAAGTCGGGCAGGGTGATCTTTGCGAAGTTCCCGACGTCGGTCAGCGTGCCGTCGGCGTCCGCGATGCGCAGGACCAGATCCGACTCCTCCGTCTCCGGCAGCGGGAACGGCAGCATCTCGAATGGCATCCGCGTGAAGAGGTCCTTGAAGTCAAAGTCGAAGTCCTCACCGAACTCGAAATCGAGGTCGTCGCCGAAATCGAAGTCGAAATCGAACCCGGACCGATGCTCGCCAGCTTTCGCGTTGTCATCGTTCCCGTTGCCGCGATTGGCCGGGCTCGTCCCGCGGAAGAGGTCACCGAAGTTGGGCAGTTCATCCCGCATAGGCATGTCGCCGAACATCGGCAGATCGCCGAGCGACGGCATCTCGAACTCGAGCGCCTCGACCGTTGGCAGTGTGCCGGAGACGAGGACGTTGCCATCGCCGTCCAGGACCTCGAAATCGCGACCGCCGAGTTCCGTGACGGTCTCGACGTCGAGGGGCAGCTCATCGCCGGAGTACGTGCTCGCCGAGAACTCGAAGCTGAATTCGGGCCGCGCGTCGTCCGTCGCGGCCGGAAGCACCGAAACGTGGAACGACTCGAAGTCGCCGCCTGGGAACGAGACAAGATTGGCGAGGGCCGTGATGCCGTCTGTGCCCGCATAGCTCTCGAAGCCGAAAGCCGGTGCGCTTTCACCGATCGCGCCGTCGACGTTCTCGAAGACCTCGCCAGCGAGAAGCGCCAGGTCGCTGTCTTCGGCGAAGATCTCGATGCCGTCGGGGAGCTCCCACTTGAGCTTCCCCGCATCCACCTTGCGGCGGATCTTCAGCTTGGCTTTGCCGCGACGATTCGTCCGGACGCGACCGAGGACCTCGTCCGTCTTTGCGTCGCGCACCTCGTACCACGTGCGTGGGTCCAACTGCCGGAGCTTCAGGACGCCGGTGCTACCCGTACGGTTGGAGCGGACGCGCAGGACGCCGGTCGCGTCGGCGTCGGAGCCCGTCGCCGGCCGCAGCAGCTCGATGTTGCGCGCACTGTTGCGGTTCTTGTTCTTTCCGCGGTTCCTGGCCTTCGCTGCGTAGGCGGTGCCGACGGAGGCGAGGACCAGGCCAGCCGTGAGGGCGGCTGCTGTGGAGAGGCGGAGCGTGGAGATCTTCTTCATGGACGTGCATTCCTGCCGTGGAGGCGCCGTGCGTTTCGCCGCGTTGGAAGGGGATGATACCCGCCGATTGCGCCTTGTGGGGCTCGCATGTGGAATCGCGCGCCACCGGGCGTCGCGGGGATCGGATGTTGCGATGGCGCCTCCCGAGCGTTCTCCTGCCTCATCGTGCGTGACATCTACCTCCGAATCGTCCTGGGACGTCCGTGGCTGATCGTGATCCCGGTGCTTCTGATCGCGGCGTATCTCGCCGCGTTCCAGTTGCCTCAGTTCCGTCTCGAAGCGGGCTCCTCGACGATGGTGCTCGAGGGCGACGACAGCAACGTTGTGTACGAGGAGACGCGCTCGTACTTCACCGATGACGACTACATCCTCGTCGCGATCCAGCCACCCGACGTCTGGACGCCAGCGGGCGTGGCGATGGTCGGCGAGCTGACGAAGGACCTCGAGCAGGTCGACGGCATCGAGCGCGTGCTCTCGCCCGCGAACGTGCCGCTCTTCTTGTCGCGCGCGGATGGGCGTGTGGACATCGCTGCGCTGACCGATCCTGACGTGGACCTCGCAAAGGCGCGGGCGGAGCTCACGACATCCGAGGTCTACGTCCGCAACGTGATCTCCGACGACGGCACGAAGTTCAACCTGCTCGCGTACCTCGACGAGCCCGCGTTGATCGGTGAGGACCGCAAGGCGCCGGAGAATGTCGACGCCGGGCGCGCGTTCCAGAGGCGGGTAGTCGGCGACGTGCGCGACGTGCTCGCGAAGTACAGGGATCGAGGAGCGATCGTCCATGCGTCGGGCCTGCCGACGATCTCCGTGGACATGGTCAACTACATCGAGCACGACATCGCGTGGTTCGGGTGGGCGGT
The DNA here is from genome assembly GCA_024280885.1 of Planctomycetota bacterium. Taxonomy (GTDB): domain Bacteria; phylum Planctomycetota; class JAJSAM01; order JAJSAM01; family JAJVHW01; genus JAJRPF01. The sequence goes on from JAJRPF010000048.1 coordinate 210,754, forward strand.
CGGTGTGTTCCTGCTAGTCGCGCTCTTCGCGTTCTTCCGGAAGCCGCGCTTCGTGCTGTTGCCGCTCTTGACGTGCGTCATCACCGTTGTTTCCGTGATGGGCCTGATGGTCGTCTTCGACGTCGAGACGACGGTCGTCACATCCAATATCTCCTCGTTGCTCTTCATCGTGGGGATGGCCCACTCGATCCACATCGTGGTCGCATACCGCGAGGAGCGCGGTGCCCATCCGGAGCGTCCGTATCGCGACACGCTGATGGCCGCGGTTGACAACGTCTGGCAGCCCTGCCTCTTCACGGCCCTGACGACGTGCGTCGGTTTCGCGTCACTGCTCGTCACCGACGTCGGCCCGGTGAAGCAATTCGGCGTGACGATGGCGTGCGGGACGCTGCTCGCGTTCGCGGTTTCGCTGGTCTTCCTGCCCGCCGCGCTTGCGTGTCTCCCGCCGACCGAAGAACAGCCTGCCGAGGAGGGCACGCGCGCGCGCCTGCTCGCCGGGCTCGCGGCGGCCGCGATGCGCGCTCGTCCGGCCGTCTACGCGGTCGCGTTCGCTGCCCTCGCCGCGGCGGGCTGGGGCATGACGAAGCTGCGTGTCGATACCAGCTTCATCGACTACTTCGTCCCGTCCACCGAGGTGCACCAGGGCATCAAGTGGGTGGATCAGGTCGGCGGCACGATGACGCTTGAGGTCATCCTGCCCGGCGGCGAGAAGGACTACTGGCTCGAGCCGGATAACTACGCGCCGCTGGTCGCGCTCCACGATTGGTTCGACGCGCAGCCCGAGGTCGGCAAGACGATGTCGTTGGTCAGTGTCGAGCGCTACGGACGCCAGATCGTGACCGTCATGATGCCGGCCATGGCGAAGATGCAGACGAAGGCGCTCTTCAGGCTCTTCGAGATGCAGGCGAAGATGCGCGGACGCCCGGAGGCCGTCGCGCAGGCCACGTCGATGGTGCTCTCGGCGGAGTCCGGCCCAGCTCTCGTGGGGGGCGACGGCGCAGAGACGGTCCTGCTGCCGCGCTACACGCGCGTCCAGGTGCGCATCAAGGAGACGACGGTCGATCTGCGCCGCCAGGAGTTCCTGGACCGCCTCGACGCGTTCATGGCGACCGAGCCGACGCTTCAGGGCCGCGAGCCCGTCGTGACCGGCATGTTCCAACTCTTTACTCGCATGCTCGACACCGTCGTCGGGAGTCAGGTGCGCAGCTTCGGCCTCGTGTTCGGCGCGTGCGCGTTCATGCTCATCGTACTCATGCGCCATCTCGGCGCCGGTGCACTGATGATGATCCCCAACCTGCTGCCGATCGCGCTCGTGCTCGGGACGATGGGCGCCACAGGCATCACGTTGGACATCATGACGATCACGATCGCGAGCGTGTCGCTCGGCATCGCCGTTGACTCCGCGATCCACTACGTGACACGCTTCCGGCGCGAGGTTCGGCGCAGCGGCGACTTCGAGCAGGCCGTCACCGCCGCGCACCAGTCCATCGGCCGCGCTGTCCTCTACACAGCGCTCACGGTGATCGCCGGCTTCCTCGTCCTCACGATGTCGCGCTTCACGCCGACGATCTACTTCGGCACGCTCGTCGGCGTCGCGATGGTCACCGGCCTCGTCTCCAATCTCGTCCTGCTCCCCGCGCTCCTCCTCACGTTCCGCCCGTTCCGCAAGGAGGCGGGCATGGACGCAGCACGCGGAAAGTCCGCGCCGTCCGACGGCTGACAGGGTCCCATCTCAGGCTCGTACCATTCAAAACAACGTGTTGTTTTGCTGCTTTGCTTGACAAAACAACGCGTTGTTTCCATCTCCTGAATTCAGCATCCGATCACGACTGGCGCATGTGGCCGCAACCGGGGACCATACTCTCCGTGCCAAGAGGCAGTGCGTGGAGACGTGTGCGAGGCGGGAGGTCGTGATGCGCAACTGGTTGGTCTCGCTTCCCATCATTATTGCCGTGTGTGGGGTGCTGGGATTCGCGTTGACCACGCGTCTCTACTGGGGGTACTGGCTCGTGCCGCCGCGTTGCGAACTGACCGCGGCCAGCATCGCGTCGGTGGAGCGCTACTCGAGTTTCTCCTGGGACGCGACCTCGAAAGATGGACGCGCGGCCCTGATCGAGGACGCGGGATGGGCGAGAGGCGGCATCGGCGAGAGCCCCATGGGGCGACTCTCCGAGGTACTCCTCGATCGCGGCCTGACTCCGACGACGGATGAGGCGGTCCCGCCGGAGCAACTCGCCGAGATCCTCGCGCTGATCGGCGTGCGTGGCAGTCCCTCGCAACCCGTGATGGCGCACGTGGCGCGCGGGGTCTCTGAGTCCGGCAATCCCGTCGTCGTCGCGGCCATTCGCGGCATTCAGGTTTCGAGCGACCACTGCCCTTATTGGGAGGTCGTTGCCGCGGGCCCTTCCCCGATGCGTCTCGACCGCCTCGTCTACTACGAGTGCGACATCGCGGGACTGGAGGGCATCGCACCGTTCATGGGAGCCGCACTTGCGGCGCTCGCGAGTTTCCTCGCATGGTGCGTCGTGGGCGCGGCTCAGGCGATACGCGGAAAGTCATACCGCGCCAGGCTCAATTCTTCGACTTGAACACTCCAGTTCTTGCCCAACTCGTCAACCCTCTCCGAGACGCGGCTCGACGTCGAGTGCTCCGCGACGCAGGAATGACGCCCGCCCCGCGTCATGCCACGCCAGTTCCACGCACTCGCGACCGGTGTGCGACGCGCGTCGCACCGGCGGACGGCATGTTGACGCTTCGTGCCCCTACGGGATATTGAGCGACCTTGCGGTGCGCCGCATTGTCTGCGCTGCACGCAATTTCATCGGTCCCGAGCTTGCAGACACCGCGTGGGGCATCGGCGCCGGTTCGACCCGCGCTGCGGGCCTTCCCTACTTCTGACGGATCGTGCCCTTCGCGTCGCCGTACCACCATGTCTTGCCGTCGATCGACGCTGCGGCCGTGATCTCTTTCGTCGCGCTGATCTTGCCCTTCGACTTGCCCGTGCGGATGTCGAAGAGGCGGAGTTTTCCGTTGTATGCCACCGCCACACGCTCGCCCGCGCAGCTCACTCCGTGGCGGTCGAGCGCTTTCTTCATCGGGATCTTCCAGAGCGACTCGCCCGTCGCGGTGTCCAGGGCCTCGACCCAGTACCAAAGCACCGCGGCCTTCTCTCTCTTGTCCGCGTCCCGGCTGGCAATATTGCGCGTGTCGAGAATCTTCATCTGCGACGCACCGACCACCACGATCGCACCATCCGGCGAGGTCCCGCCCAACCTCATGGACGGCGATCCGAGCACCTCGAAGCTCTTTCGCTTCTTCGGTTTGGGCTGCTGGCCCGCGAGCACGTCGGCGTTGATGCGTCGCTGTACGTCGCCGTTCTCCGGGTCGACAATCACAAGGTGGATGAGTGCATCCACCACCAGGGCCTGCCCGCCACTCGAGAGACTGAGCGCCTGCGTCTCACCTCGACCGACTCTCCACAGGCGTTCCTTCTTCTCAACGTCCCACAGTTCCACCATGTATCTCCGTCCGATGTAGAACGTGGATGGCGTGGGACCGGGGCAGACGTCCGTCACCTGCGACCGCCGAGGTCCAAGCCTATCCTGCTTGCCCGCGCAGTCGATCTCAAGGACCTGCTCCGCGGTCTCTGTCGAGAACACGAGGACGCGCATCTCCTCGTCTGCGAGTTCCGGGGCGACGACGATGTACTTCGAGTCGCGAGTGAACGCCAGCGACCTGATCGCCGCTGGCGGACACGCGAATTCTCTTCGAGCCGGAGGTGACGGCGGGGTCTCCACGCCCTCCGCCGGCCTCACCGGCGGCGCGACGTAGAACAGCACAGGCGCGCTGTCTTGGGGAGCCGCTGCCAACCATCGCCCGTCGGGCGAGACGGCAAGGTCGCGGACCAGACCATCAACGGACCGGGACCTCGCAGTTGCGCTCGCCGGGGGGGCGAGCGACACGGTAGCCAGCGCCATGAACAGGCAGACAATTGCGCCTCGCATCCATCACCTCTCGCGCGGAAAGTACTGCCAGCCCGTCGCAGAGGCAAGTCGGTGGTCGACGAATCGAGCTTGGCTCAGTACGCCGCCGGAGTTGGTGACCGGCGCGTTGGCAGCGAGGGGCGCGTCAGGGAATCCGCAATCCGTCGAGAGCTGCGGACCACATATGTCGGTCTCGGTCGTTGTGGTTGCAGTGCGGCCCGACAGCTTCGAGGAAGTCGAGCACGGCGTGTCTCTCGGCTTCGGGCCAATCCTGGAATCCCAGCGAAGCAAGGGTCTCGAGTACATGCCCAGCGTAGAGATCCTCCTCGAGGTCGGGCGGTCCGAGAACCTCGAGGATCCGAGGCAGGTAGTGTCGATAGACGTCGGCACTCTCCCAGTGGTCCCAACACTCCCACAGAAGAGTGCGCGCGTCATCTGGCGAGAGCGCGGGGATGCTTGAAGCCGTGATTCGCCGCATTTCGTCCGTCGTGTAGCAGTATCCGCAGAAGGACGTGCCGGGGTCCGAGTAGCGGGCGAAGACGTCGTGCAGAGCGCGTCCGAGTTCGCTGAGATCTGTTGGAGTTCGAGGTGCCATGCGACGCAGCTCCGGGTACGCGGTTCCGAGTAGCTCGCGACCGTCGTGAGGCTAGCACGCACCCGCCTGGCACATCTGAGCTCTCGGCGGACGCCGGGGTTCGCGGTGGTCCCGGCGATGAGTCCGATCGACGCCGCGCGGTGGCTGACTCAGCGGTCGTTGCGCCGCATACGGACGGTCGTGCTCCAGGTCTCGCCGCGAGTCAAGTCGTGCCGGGGGAGGCGCACGCGTTCGAAGCCGTCGGCCTGTACATGCACGTATGCAGGACCATCGTCGAAGAGCACGATCCGCGCGTTCGTCGCCGGGGTTTTCGTGTCGATGCGCCCCTTCGTCATGAACGTGCCGTCGAGTCGTTGGACCCACACCCAGATCGGCGAGAGGCCGACGGGCGTTCCGGTCGCGTCATCGACGAAGTTGAGTCGGATGTTCGTCGGCTGCTGAATGCGAACGTCGAGATCGGCGCCCGGCACGTCGAACTCGACGTCCGGCGGACTCGTCGCGAGCCATGCTTCCTCGGACCACAACCGGAGCACGATGCGCAATCGGTGTCGGCCCGGTGGGATCCTCTCCAGGACGAATGCCCCTGACGCGCCGAAGATCCCTGACGCGCCGAGCAAACCGCCGACGTTCGCATTGTCGGGGCCGCTCAGGACCTGCAGGCGCGCGCCTGTCTCGGTCAGCGACGGAGGCATGCGCACATGCCCGCGAACGTTCACCGGCTCTTGCATCGCGACGTCCCCGAGTCGGATCACGCCGTCCCCGGCGGCGGGTAGTCGCACGACACGCGGCGGGAAGCCAGTCGCGCGCAGGACGAGCGAACTGTGGTCCATGGGGACACCGGAGATGTCCACGGTTCCGTCGCCGTCGCTGCGCGGGAACCAACGGGATACTCCGGCGCCCCACGACGAGACCGACACGCGAAGAGGGCTGCCATCCGGAGCGCGTGCTCGGAGCAGGACCCGCACGCCGCGCCGCAACACGAGCCGCACTCCATCCGCGGGGATCGGTCGGACGTCCACGATCGTGTCCGCATAGCCGTCGAGTTCGACACGCAGGCTCGCGCCAGGGAGGTGCGACACCGCGGTGGTGGAGTACGCGAACGCCCCGCCCGCGTCCGTCGTCACGACGAGACTGGGCGTATCGCCACGCGCGTCGCCATGCGACCGCATCTTGACGGTCGCCTGTGGTACGGGCTGATCCTCCTTGTCCACGACGATCCCGAAGAGCCTGACAGCCGGCTCCAGCACGAGCTCGAATGTGTTGCGCTTCCCGAACGCGAGTGAGCGCCGCTCGGGCGCCGACATCAGATTGCCGAGAGCCGCTTCCACTTCGACGGTTTGCGTGTTCTCGGGGTGGAGCACCACTCTCCCGTCCGGCGCGGTCGCCGCCTCGCCGGCGAGACGGCTGCGCACACTCCCGATCATGCGCCAGACCATCACGCGTGCGCCGGAAGCGAGCCCGCCGTCCGCGCGGCGCACGATCACCTCCAGCTCGCCGGGGCGGAAGCGCGGGTCGTCTTCCGCGAGTGGGCTCGAGTCGGCAGGCGTCGGCTTCGGGCGCGCGGTCGCCTTCGTCGGACCCTTGTTGTGGGCGGCGACTTTGTCGGGGCGCCCCTCTCCGGCGGCCGCTGCAATGTGCGCAGCGTTCGTCGCACCTCCACGCGGAAGGGCGGGGGCGACTGTGTTCTCCGGCGACCGCGCCGCGCACATCGTCGCTACGAACGCAGTGACGAGCACGACGCCAGCCACCCGAACGACTCCGCTGATCTTCATGCCGTCCATCGTAGACGGTGGATAGACGCGTGCATCAGGTTCGGGGGATTCGCGGACGCACGCCGACTCCCTCGCAGTGAGGCGGTGGAGCCGAACTGACGATCGGCCGTCAATCTCGAGTGACGGAGCGGACCCAGCGTCTGCACCCGAGACCGCGCCAGTCTCGGATGCTGCCCTCACAGTCTCGCGACTACGTGTTGGTGCTCAGCGATTCACCCGCCACGGTTCGCGAGCGCCGCCAGCGTGCTCCTTCGCCTGTTCGAGTTGCCGCGCCACCGCACGCCCCGCACGCGTTGTGGCGCGGTCGATCGCGGCGTGCGCCTCGACGTCCAGGTGGTCGATCACGACGTTCGGCCGCCCCGCGAGAGACACCACGATCAGGCAGCGCTGGTCCACGCCCCCTCTCGGGCCGTTCACGTCCTCGAGCCGCACGCGCACGCGCCGGACGTGGCGCTGAAAGCGCCCCAGAGCGAAGCGGAGGCGCCGCTCCACGTGTTCGCGAATACCTGGGTCCACGTCGTCGCTGCCTACAGAGATAATCAGTTCCATCGGATGGGCTCCTTCTGGGATGACACGACCGGACCACGCGGTCGGTCCAGTCCAGGATCGGGATGGCCCTAGTATCGCCGATCTCGAAGTGCGGTCATTTCGAAAGGAGTTGTATGATCGTCGGATCCTGTCGAAGTATGGGGAGAGTCCGTGCGCACACTCAATTTTCACTATCTGCGTCTGTTCTGGGGTGTCGCTCGCGAGGGGCACCTCACCCGTGCGAGTGCCAAGTTGCACCTGACCCCCCAGACCGTCAGCGCCCAGATCCGCAAGCTTGAGCGCGACCTGGGAGTGAAGCTCTTTCAACGGTCAGGGCGGCGGCTGGTGCTGACGGAGATGGGGCGCTCGGTGTTGCGCTATGCCGACGAGATCTTCCTGGTCGGCCGCGAGCTAATGGAGATCGTTGAGGGGCAGCCGTCCGGACGCCCGACACGGCTGATTGTCGGTGTCGCCGACGTGCTTCCGAAGCTCGTTGCGTATCGGTTGCTGAAGGCGCTCAGGGGCATCGAGGAGCCGATCCGACTTGTCTGCCGGGAAGCGGATCCGGAGGCACTCCTGGCGGACCTCGCCACGCATCGCCTCGACTTCGTTCTCTCCGATGCTCCGGTCCCGCCGCGCGCCAGAGTGCGGGCGTACAGTCACCTCCTGGGAGAGTGTGGTGTGACGTTCATGGCGCGCGCGGATCTCGCGCGCAAGTTGCGCAAGCGTTTTCCGCAATCTCTGGACGGCGCACCGCTCCTGATGCCGGGCGACGGTGCGTTCCTCCATCGCGAACTGGAGCACTGGTTCGATCAGCGTGGCGTCCGACCGACAGTCATCGGCGAGTTCGACGACAGCGCGTTGCTGAAGGTGTTCGGCCAAGAAGGCGCGGGTTTCTTCGCGGTTCCGGCCGTCATCGCGAACGAGGTCGCGCGTCAGTATCGTGTGCGGGAGATCGGAGACGCAGACGGGGTTGTCGAGCGCTTCTACGCGATCTCGCTTGAGCGCCGCGTCAAGCACCCTGCGGTCACCGAGATCTGCCGTGCCGCCAGAGCGGAGCTCTTCTCGTGAGGCGCCAGCACGGAACGCGCACGGAACCGCAGCGCCGCACTCGATGAACGGGAGTCAGCATGGATTGGAAGCTCATCGCAACAACGTTTCTCGCCGTCTTTCTCGCCGACCGCGGGGACAAGACGCACCTCGCGACGTTCCGCGCCGCAGCGGCTTCCGAGGGCGCACGGGCTGCATGAGTCCTGGCGGCGGCGGTCAGCTTCGAGCGAGTAGCGTCGCTTGCCCGCGGGGCTGCGTGAGTCGTGCATGCCGTCGCGGGGCGGCCGTGCGGGGCGTTTCGTCTGTACTTGGCGTCGCGCGAGCGTTATCATTGTGAGGTCAGGTGATAACATGATTCGCACGCAAATCTCTGTTGACGAGGAACTGTACGAGCGAGCCAAGCGCGCGGCGAAGCGACGTGGGATCTCGTTGGCGGAACTCTGCCGTCGCGGCCTCGAGGCCGTGCTCGCGGACGAGTGCTCGAACCGACCGTGGATGGAGTTCGCCGGGGCCGTCGATGGCGACTCGGGCGACAGTGCGAGCGTGGATGACGTTGTGTACGGACGCGACGCGCCGTGAGCAGGAAGCGTGTCTTCCTCGACAGCGGAGTTCTCGTCGCAGTCCTGAGTCGGCGCGACGCGCACCACATCCAGGCCCGCGCCCTCTTTGACGCGCCGCGCCCGCGTTGGTCCACGTCCGTGCTGGTGCGCTCGGAGGCCTACTCGTGGTTCCTCCACAAGCACGGAGAGGAGTCGGCGCGCACGCTGCGGCTGTTCCTGGAGAGCCTTCCTGGGCTTGAGGTCTTTCCCGCCGACGAAGGCCACCATGCTGACGTCTGCCGCGTGCTCGATCGGTTCCGAGGGACGAAGTTGACCTACGTGGATGCCTCGAGCCTCGCGCTGATGGCGCAGCATCGTATCCGCGTCGCGTGGGCGACGGACCACCATCTCGCGATTGGCGGTGCGCAGGTCTTTCCGCGCGCGTGACAGGGGAGTTCCGGACGTCCCGAGGCAGGCGAAGATCAGAGATCAGCGTGACCAGAGTTCGTGGATGCGGAAGCGCTGCAGTCGTCTTGCCGCTGCCGTTGCGAGCGCCGGGTGTGCCGCCAGGCGGGCGCGGAACGTTCGGGGCGTGACGGCGGTGGTCATGAGGGCGCACGCGGCGTTCTCGTAGCCGTCGCAGGTGAAGTAGACGGCGGCGGCGAAGCGCTCGAAGAACGTGTCGTCCCGGCAGAGATCGGATTCGAGCAGGTCATCGAGGAAGACGTGGTTCACGACCAGGACTCCGCCGGGGGCGAGCAGCGCGGCGAGGCGCTGCCACCACGCTGCGTCGTCGAGACCCGTTGGTCGGACCGGTTCACCATCGTTCTCGCCAAAGACGTCATCGACGATCAGGTCAAAACTCTCGCGCCGATGCGCCGCGACCCACTTTGCCGCGTCGGCGCAGACCAGTTCCGCGTTCGTCTCCGCCAGCCCGAACCACGTGCGACCGATGTCGAGGAGCGCCGGATCAAGCTCGACGCCGACGAGGTGCTCAGGCCGGGTCAGTTCCGCCAGCATGCGCAGGACGGCGCCGCCGCCGACGCCGAGGACGAGTGCGCGTCGCGCTCCTTCCGGCGAGACGAAGAACGACGGAAGTGCCAGGTGGTCCCAGATCGCTCCGGTCAGCGGGCGCGTCGGATTCCACGCCGAGTGGTAGACGCCGTCCACATAGAGGCGACGCGTGCGCCCGGCCGCGCGCACCTCGACCACACGCCCGCCGTGGATGGCTCGGTGCAGGACACTCACGTCGCCGGGCGCCAGCGCTCGAGGAGGGCGCGCAGCGGCATCGCGACGTGCTCCGACGGCTCTTCTTCGAGTGCGCGCTCGACGTGCGCAATGAGCACCGCGCTCGGCGCGACGGCGGCGAGCGCTTCGGCGGCGGCGATCCGGACGGCGGGGCGGCTGTCTTCGAGCGCGTCGGAGAGCGCCTGGCGTCCGGCGTCAGAGCGCTCGGGCAGCAGGCCGAGCGACTGCACCGCTTGGGTCCGCACGCGGGGCTCGGCGTCAGCGGCGAGTCGCACGAGCGCGGACTCTCGCTCCGCGGTCGGTCCGCCGATCCGTCCGAGCGCGCCGGCGACCGCCTCGCGAACCGACATCTCCGTGTCGCAAGCGAGCATGGCGATCGCCGTTGACACATCCCTTGGCTGCTCGCGCGCGAGCGACCAGGCGCATCCGGCACGCACAGCGCTCTCGTCGGACCGGAGCCCGTCCAGGAGCGCGGGCAATGCATCTACGCCCAGGTCCTGCAGCGCCGCTCGTGCGGCGTGGGGGACGTAGGAGCCGGTATCCAAGAGCGCGTCAACGAGCGCTCTCGCCGCGACGCCATGATCGGCGACGTCGTCGCGCAGCGCGTGAATGCCGCGGAGGCGCGTCGTTTCCTCGGGCGCGCGAAGTAGTGCGCGCGCTGCGTCCAGAATGCGGTCGCCCGGCGCGTCACTCATCGCTCGCGCCCCCGGCTCGCCGCACGATCCGCTCGCAGCACCATGCCTGGATAGCCGAGGAGGACCAGGACCGGCGGCGCGAGAAGGAGTGCGATCGGCGGAGCGCCGGCGCCAGCGACCAGCATGGCGAAGCCGACCAAGCCCGAGAGCGTGCACGCCCCCGCCAGCGCGACGAGAAAACGGGGAACGAGTGCGAAGGCCGCGTCGCGGGTGGCGGGTGGGCGGTGGTCGTTCGGGGTGGTCATCGCGGCGAAGTCGAGTGGTGACGATGTGACGGCGAGCGCGTGGTTCCAGCGCCTTCCAGCGTTCGCCGTGGCATACTCCCGGAATGACGATCCGATTCCTCGCCTTCCTTCGTGCCGCGCCATCGACCGCTCTGTGCGCCCTGATCGTAGCCGCCGCGTTTCTGTTCACTGTCGGGTGCTCCACCCCGAGCCGGCAGACGGGGCACGACGGTCGCGTCGTGATCGTCTACTCCGCCGACCGCGAGGCCGACGCCCTGACGGCGCGCGACAACTTGCGCGCCCTGGGCTTTCGCGTGCACTCCGAGGCCGAGGGACCGGCGGTGCGGACGTCGTCCGTCGTGGCGATCTATGACGTCGGTCGTCACGAGGGCCGCGTGACGGCTGTCGAGGAGGCGCTCGAGACGATCCCAGGCATCGAGACGCGGCCGTTCTACCTGCCCGGCCCGGAAGGCACGGACGTCGTGCTCTGGCTGGTGTCGCGAGAGCGCGATGCGGCCGCCGAGGCGGCGACGCCCGGCGCAGACCCTGCACCGGTCGCGCCGACGGATTCGAGGTAGCACCAGCGCGACGCTGACCCGCTCGAGCTACGCGGAAGAGAGTTCGCCCGCCACTTCGAGGAAGAGCCCTGCCTCCTCCTCGCGCGCCTGACGTAGGAGCTCCCGTAGCGATCGCCGGTACGTATCCACGGCGGCACTGCGTTCTTCGGAGCCCTCCGCAGCGAGCAGGAGACGTCCGACTGAGGAGCGTACGGAACTGCACGACTCGGCGAGCTGAATCAGACGGTCTGTGGCCATTCGGGTTCTTCCTTGGTGACCGGAACACAGCCTGATCCGGTGAGCCTTCATCGGTTCGCACAGGCTCGTCGCTTGAGTCGCGACCGCCCTTTCTGGCACTCCGCGCAGCGCGCGCTCCCGCTGCACGTGATCCGCGATAGGATCTGCGCCATTACCAACTCCAGCGACCTCCCGCTCTCCGTTCCCACAGCCATCGAACAGCGCCGCAGTGTGCGGCACTTCAATCCGGACCCGATCGCGGAAGACGTGCTGCAACACTTGATCGAGTTATCCGTGATGGCGCCGACGTCGTGGAATCTGCAGCCGGTGCGCATGATCGTGGTCCGCGGCGACGCGCGTCGCGCGCAACTCGCCGAGGCCTGTTACTACCAACCGCAGGTGAAGGAAGCGCCGGTGTCGTTCGTGTTCGCGATCGAGATCGGGAGTTGGCGCGCGAACATGGACGCCGTGATCCAGATCGCGACGGACGCCGGCGCCTGGACGCCGGAGTACGTCGAGAACTACCGCAAGTTTGCGACCGGGTCGCAGGAGTCACTCGGCGATCGCCTGCGCGAATTCGACACTAAAGATGCGCTGATCGTCGCGACGCACCTGGCTCTCGCGGCCGAGAGTCTCGGACTCGGCTCGTGCTTCATGAACGGCTACGACGAGGCGAAGGTGAAGGCTGTCATCGGCGCGGCGGAACGCGACGACATCGGCGTCAGTCTCGTGATGCCGATCGGCTCTCCGTCCCAGCGGGGCGGGAACCCGGGGCGACTGCCTCTGTCGCAGACTGTCTTTGCCGAGACGTTCGACAGCCCCTGGAAGAGCGCCTGATCGCAGCGTCGCCGGACGCGCCGGGAGGCCGCTCTCCCACACGGTCTTTCCATCCCGTTTCTCCACACCGTGTGGACAGCGCGATTTTCGCGCGCCGAGGTCGCGTCCTCAACACGAGTTGCGACGACGCATGCGATGTGTGTTCTTTTGTGGGTGAACCGTTGGCGTCAGGTTCCTACACTCATCGACCTTCAACGCCGTCTGTGCAACGTCTTCGGGGCAAGTTGCGAGGACGACTTCGAAGACGATCCAGATGAGTAAGATTCCCTTCTCCGGCCGACTCGATCTCGCACTGGCATGCTTGCTGGTGGCGGAGCGTCACCATGCGATGGCGAACCGCAGCGTCACGCCGCGCGACGTCGCGGGCGACGTCCTGGACCTGCTGGACTTGCTCGACGTCGAGGCCGACGACCTGACGACGCTCGACGAGTTTGAAGAGGCCGTCGAGGCAGCGATGGGCGAACTCGTTGACGCGGGCTGGCTGTCGCGTAGGAGCTACGGATCCGTCGTGCGCTATACGACGCCGTTGCTTGGCGAGGACGCGCTCGAATGGATCCGCGAGCGGCTTTCGATTGCGCCCGAGAAGCGCCGTGCGTTCGACGAACTCGAGGCCGAGGTCACGGACCTCGTGCTCGAGCGCTTCGGTGAGCCGACGGCCGACGTCCGCGATGACGCTGACAGTGACGGCGACCACGACGAGGGCTGCGCACTCGATGACGAGTACGTGGCCGAGAAGGAACCGATCACCGGCGAGATCTGAGAGCGTTCCGCGGTCTCCGCACGAACCCTTGCTCGGCTCCGCCTCTGATCCCGCAGATCCCGACTTCCTCGCGGTCCCCGCGCCCCTTCATCGCACGCCCACTACTTTACGCGATTGAGGTATTGACCCGTGCGCGTGTCCACGCGGACGACCTCGCCAGTCTCGATGTACGCGGGCACCTGCACGACGAGGCCCGTCGTGAGCGTCGCGGGCTTGGTCTGAGCTGATGCGGTTGCGCCCTTGATCGACGGGATCGTGTCCGTGATCTCCAACTCGACGTGCGCCGGTAGCTCGATGGAGATCGGTGCGCCATTCCAGAGGATGACGTGGACCCCTTCGATGCCGTCGTGGAGATACGGGCCCGCCTCTCCAAGGTCATCGGTGGCAATCTGCGTCTGCTCGTACGTTTCGCCGTCCATGAAGTGGGCGAAGGTGTTGTCCGAGTAGAGGTATTGCGAGGCGCGCTTCTCGACGTCCGGCTCGCCGACCTTGTCGCCCCCGCGGAAGGGCTTCTCGACGACCGTCCCGTCGAGCAGCGACTTCATCTTCGTCCGCACGATGAGGTTGCCGCTACGGGCCGAGGGTGAGTTCACGCTCACATCCACGATCTTCCATGGCTTTCCGTCGACCTCGATGAGGAGTCCCCGCTTGAAATCGCTCGTGTCCAGCACTCTTGTCTCCTGATCTGCCTGCGCGAATTTCGCCATTCAGGCTCGAGTGAAGCTCTCCATCTTGCGTCAACCGCCCCGTTCGTGCGACAAACGTGACTGGAGTCGTGTTTGGGCACACGTGGGAGGTGCAAAATGAAGGCGTCGGATCTGTTATTGCGTTGTCTCGAAGCCGAGGGCATTGAGTACATCTTCGGGGTTCCAGGTGAGGAGAACGCCGATGTCATGATCTCCTTGCTCGACTCCAAAATCGAGTTCGTCGTGTGCCGGCACGAACAAGCTGCCGCGTTCATCTGCGACGTGTACGGCAGATTGACCGGCAAGCCGGCGGTCTGTCTCGGCACGTTGGGGCCGGGCGCCACGAACCTGCTGACCGGCGTCGGCGACGCCAACATGGACCGGGCGCCGTGCATCGTGCTCACGGGCCAGGCTGCGACCACGCGGTGTCACAAGGAATCGCACCAGGTCATGGACCTGGTCAAGACGTTCGAGCAGTGCGTCAAGTGGGGCATCCAGATCCTGCATCCGGACTCGATCCCCGAGATCGTCCGCAAGGCTGTCCGTCTTGCCACCACCGACAAATACGGTGCGTGTCATATCGACCTGCCGGAGGACATCGCGAAGTTGCCGACGTTCGCGCAGCCGATCCCGCCGCGACCGGTGCCGCGCAGCGCGCCGAACGCGGGCGCGGTCGCCGAGGCCGCCGAGTTGATCCGCAATGCCAAGTTTCCCGTGATCCTGACGGGCAACGGGACGCTCCGCAATAAGGCGTCGGATCAGCTGCGCGCGTTCGCGCGACAGAATCAGATCCCCGTGCTCAACACGTTCATGGGCAAGGGCGGTTTCCCGCCGTCCGATCCGCTCTGCCTGTTCACGATCGGGCTCGGTGCGCGCGACTGGACTGTGGCCTGCGTCGAGAACTCGGATTGCGTCATTGCCGTGGGCTTCGACATGGTCGAGTACCACCCGGCGAGCTGGAACCGGGGCAATGAGAAGGCGATCGTCCACGTCGATCAGAGCCAGGCCGAGATCGACGAGAACTACCGTACGTCGGCTGAGCTCATCGGCGACATCGGCGAGTCACTCGATGCGCTCGCCGCTGCGACCAAGGGCATGACCGGCCCGTCACCCGACAAGTACACGCCGTTCCGCGACCAGATGTTGGCTGATTTCCATGCCCACGACGATGACACCGGGGCGCCGATCGCGCCGCAGAAGGTGTTGCACGAGGTGCGCCAGTACCTCGACGATCGTGACATCGTCTGTTCCGACGTCGGCGCTCACAAGATGTGGATCGCACGCTACCTCCAGACGGAGGAGCCGAACACGATCCATATCTCGAACGGCTTCTGCTCCATGGGGTTCGCCCTGCCGGGAGCCATCGGCGCCAAGTATGCCCATCCCGACCGTCGCTCGCTTGCGATCTGCGGCGACGGCGGCGTGATGATGAATATCCAGGACCTCGAGACGGCCGTTCGCGAGAAGAAGAACATCGTCGTGATGGTCTGGGAGGACAGCCAGTACGGCTTGATCAAGTGGAAGCAGACCGCCGCCTATGGGCAGTGGTCGCATATCGACTTCACGAACCCAGACTTTGTCATGCTGGCCGAGGCATTTGGCATGAAGGGCATCCGGGTCCCGAATGCGGAGTCACTCGCCGGTGCGCTCGAAGAGGCGTTCACATGCGGCAAGCCCGCGCTCATCGTCTTGCCGATCGACTACTCCGAGAACATGAAGCTCACGGCGGCGCTGAAGGAAATCCCGGCCAGCGAGGTCTGCGAGGCCCTCGCGGACATCGACATGTTCAAGGGACTGCCGCGGCCGTATCGCGACGCGATCGCCGGGGCGATGGAGTCCCGGACGATCCGTGCCGGGGCGACGCTCTTCAGTCAGGGTGATCCCAGCCGCGAGCTGTGGCTCATCCACGAGGGCGAGGTCAAGGTCGAGAAGGACGGAGCCGAGGTGGCTCGCGTCGGTGCCGGTGGTGCGGTCGGCGAGATGGCCGCCCTCTCCGAGGCGGCGCGTTCTGCGACCGTCACGGCCGTCGGCGAGGTCACGGCCTCGGTTCTCGACGGCGCCGAGTTCCGCGCGCTCGTCGCGGCGCAACCGCAGATGGGGCTTGCGCTGGCGCAGGTCTTGGCTGAGCGGTTGGCGAGTCAGGCAGGCTGACTCTTCCTGACTGGGACTGACGTTGGTCCGGGCTAGTTGGCTTGGTGATCTCACGCGGAGGCGCGTGTGCGAGATGTCGCGCACGCGCCTTCGTTCTTGGTTCCGGCGCGCGTCCGATGCGGGCGCTGACGCGGGGCGCAGCGGCGCAGCCGAGTGGATGCCACTCAACTCCGCCGCCTGGCACCGATAGAGTGCGCCCGATGAGCCTGGCCCCGCACCTCCGCGCGACTCTGGCCACCACCGGCACCTTGCTCGGTGGGCTCTTCTCTTTCGTACCGTTCGTCCCGCGTCTCCTGCGTGCGATCATCTGCGGCCGCGACGATCGCGAACGCATGCTCGGCCTGATGCGCGAGGGCCTCGCGACGCGTCCGACGGACCCGCCTGGCGTGTTGCAGCGCGGTACGCGCGTCTTCTTGGTGGCAGGCGAGCCGTCCGGCGACTTGCATGGCGCCGACCTCGCCGTGGCGCTGCGTCGCCTCGATCCGGAGGTACGCCTGGAGGGCATCGGTGGGCCACGCATGGCGGCGGCCGGCGTCGATGTCACCGAGGATCTCGTCTCGGATCCGGTGATGGGCGTGATCCCGGTCCTGAAGCGCCTGCCGTACTTCTTCGGGCTCTACCGTCGGCTCCTGATCCGATTGGAGACCGACCCTCCGGACGTCGTTGTCGGCATCGACTACCCGGGACTCAATCTGCGACTCGCGAAGGCCGCGCACGCGCGTGGAGTTCCGTTCGTGGACTACATCGCGCCGCAGGTCTGGGCCTGGGCTCCGTGGCGCGCTCGGGCGATGGCCGGATCGGTGTCGCAGATCGTCTCGATCCTGCCCTTCGAGGAACCCATCTTCCGCGTGGCCGGTGCCGCCGTCGCATTCGTCGGGCATCCACTCTTCGAGCACCTCGAACAGCGAGGAACCGATGCCGACCACAGAGCCGCGCTGCGCGCCGCGGTTCCCGCGGGCGGCGCCCTGGTCGCCCTGATGCCCGGGAGCCGGCGCGCCGAGGTCGAGGCCAATCTCCCCATGCAACTCGCCGCGGCTCAACTCGTGTTGACGCACAGCCCGGATACGCGCTTCGTGATCCCCCTCGCCCGGGAGCGGTTGCGACCACTCGTGGAGGCGGCCGTCAGTCGCGGGCCGGGTGGGATCGTGATCGCCCCGCCCGAGTACTCCGACGATGCGATGGCGGAAGCCGACGCGGCCATCACGGTCTCTGGTACCGCGACGCTGCATCTCGTCGCTCACGACACGCCCGCGGTCGTGATGTACCGCGTCTCGACGTTCAATCGCGTCCTGGCGTCGATGCTCCTCGTTTCGCCGTACATCGCGTTGCCGAACTTGCTCTCAGGCCGCGAAATCCTGCCCGAGTTCCTCGCGGCCGACGGCGACGAGCAACGCATCGCGAACGCGGTACTCGGCATCATGCCAGGCGGCCCCACACGAGCGGCGGCGCTCACGGCGTTGGCCGACATTCGCGATCGCCTACACGAGAACGGCGTCCCGACCCACGCAGCAAAGTGGGTCCTGGCAACAGCCAAGAACGACGCATAACAAGACCCATACCGGGTCTGTTTTCGCGCCTTTTTGAGCCTGGAGATTGACGCTTTATCCCAATCTCGCACCAGGCCACTCTCGCGCGCGCCGCCTACTCGTTCGAGGTTGCGATTCCGTCCTCTGGCGCTGCGTCACCTTCCGAAGCGCCGTCCCCCGCGTCGTCCGCGGCATCCCCCTCGCGTTCGGCGCGCTCGGCGTTCAACTCGTCGATCAGGCCGGTCACGCGAATGGCGCCCTCGATGGACTTGTCGAACTGGAAGCGCACGCGCGGTGACCGCCTGGTCTGGAAAGACTCGGCGATGGCTCGCTGCACGGGGCCGGCCGCAGAGTTGAGTGCGTGCTCGATCTTCGAGCGTGAGCCCGCCTGGTCGAGAGACGACCAGTAGACCGTCGCGAACGAGAGGTCGTTCGTCAGCTTCACGCGCGTGATCGTTACGAGTTGCAGCCGCGGATCGGCGAGCTCGTAGAGCACGACCTTGCTCGCTGTCTGTAGCAATTGCTTCTCGAGTCGCTTGATCCGAATACTGGTGGCCATCGTTCCATCCTCATCAGCTTGTGAGCGCGCCAGGAATTGAGAGCCTCCGCGTGTCAGAAGACCTCGATCTGGGAGCCCTCGACGATCGCGTCGCTCTCGCGCTCCATCACATTGAGCACGTGCTGAAGTTGGGACTCTGCGCGCCGCCGCTCATTGGCGACGAATGCGATCCCGAGTGCGGCGCGATTCCAGGTGTCCTGATGATCGACTTCGGCCGCCGAGACACCGAATTGGCGTCGAAGCCGCTCGAGCAGTCCCTTCACGACGCTCCGCTTGTCCTTCAGCGAGAAGGCGCCCGGAATGGAGAGATCGACCTGCAGAACGCCCACGAACACGGCGGGAGCCTACCCGGATTTGGGAAGGCGGGTGACGTTCTTCGTCCGGCGACCTGCTTCGTCGGGCGCCCTGGGGAGTCGGAATCAAGACGGGCCGCAGCTTGTGGCTGCGGCCCGTGAGTTGGTGAACTTCGCGTGGCGCCGACGCGTCAGACGCCCAGTGAGCGTTTGACCTCGCGGACGGCGTAGAACTCGATCACGTCGCCCTCCTGAATGTCCTGGTAGGCGGAGATCAGGATGCCGCAGTCGAAGCCCTCGCGGACCTCCTTGACGTCGTCCTTGTCGCGGCGCAGGCCGTCCACCTTCGACTTCTTCTCGGCGCCGTAGAGCAGCTTGCCGCCGCGATACAGGCGAATGAAGTCGTGCTTGCGGATGTAGCCGTCGATGACGTTCGAGCCAGCCAGGTTGCCCAGCTTGCTCGACGAGAAGATCTTGCGGATCTCGGCGTGGCCGGTGATCTCTTCGCGCTGCTCCGGCGAGAGCAACTTCTCCATCGCTGCACGCAGGTCGTCGATCATGTGATAGATGACCGTGTAGTGCCGGACCTCGACGCCCTGCCGCTTGGCTTCCTTCTTCGCGGCCGGCTCGTCGAGGACGTGGAAGCCCATGATGACGGCGTTCGAAGCGATCGCGTTGTCGACGTCGCTCTTCGTTACGGCGCCCAGGCCACCGTAGAGCAGGTCGATCTTGACCTCCGGGTGCTCGAGTTTGGCGATCTCGCCCTTGAGGGGCTCGAGTGAGCCGCGCACGTCCGCTTTGAGGATGATGCGGAGCGTGGACTCTTCGTCCGCGCCGTCTTCGCCGAAGAGTGTGGCGAGCGTGACCTGCGCGCGGTCCTTGACCACGCTGTTGCGTTCGGCGAGCTCGCGCGCCGCGACGACCTTCTTCGCGAGGTTCATGTCTTTCACGACGTAGAACGGATCGCCCGCGCCCGGCACTTCATCAAGGCCGAAAATCTCGATCGGCGTGGAGGGCGGTGCGTCTTTCACCGTTTGCGCGAGATGGTCCTGCATGCGGCGGATGCGCCCCGTGCCCATTCCGGCGATGACGATGTCGCCACGTCGCGCCGTGCCCTCTTGTACGAGCAGTGTGCAGATGACGCCGCGGTGCGGGTCCTTGCGGCCCTCGATGACGAGACCGCGGGCCGGCGCGTCGGGATTGGCCTTGTACTCCTCGACCTCGGCCGTGAGTGCGAGCATCTCAAGCAGGTGCTCGATGCCGTCGCCGGTGATGGCGCTGACCTCGCACGTGACCGTGTCGCCACCCCACTCTTCGGGGGTGAGGTTGTGGGCGGAGAGCTGCTGCTTCACCTTGGTGACGTTGGCGTTCGGACGATCGATCTTGTTGATCGCCACGACGATCTGCACGTTCGCCTGCTGCGCGTGCTGGATCGCTTCTTCGGTCTGTGGCATCACGCCGTCGTCCGCAGCCACGACGAGGATCACGATATCGGCAGCCTGGGCGCCACGTGCACGCATCGCGGTGAACGCGGCGTGTCCCGGCGTATCGAGGAACGTGATTTTCTGGCCGTCCGGCGTCTCGACCTGGAACGCACCGATGTGCTGCGTGATGCCGCCGTGCTCCGAGTCCACGACCTTGGTGTCGCGGATCTTGTCGAGCAGCGTGGTCTTGCCGTGGTCGACGTGGCCGAGGATGGTCACGACCGCCGGGCGCGGCTCGGCGTCGCCTTCGACAGCGACCTCGGCCTCGAGGATCTTCTCTTCGAGTCGCTCCTCGACGTCCTTCATCGCGACGATCGTGACGTCGCGGTTGAATTCGTCGGCGAGGAAGAGCACCTGATCCTCGTCGAGCACCGTGTTCATGGTGAAGCCGAACTGGCCGGTGCTCGTCATCATCGTCTTGATCATGTCCTGCGCGCGAACACCGTAGTTCTGCGACAGATCCTTGATCGTGATGGGCACCGAAACGCTGAGCTGCATCGTTGCCTGGATCGAGATCTTCGGTCCCGAGCGCTTGCGGCGCGTGAGGGTGCGAACCCCGCGTCGGCGACCGCGTTCGCGGCGCTCGCGACGTGTACGACCGGCGTCAGCCGCGCTCGTGCCGGTGCCGCGGGGGGGCAGTCCGGGCCGCAGATTGCGCGTCGTCTGCACGGTGCCGGGCGTGGGGATCGGGTCCTCGAGCGCGTTCAGATCGATCGTGCGTACGCCAGTCTCGGCAACGAGTCCCTCAGGAGGCAGCGGCGGACCGATGAAGTCCTCGGCGGGCTCCTCGGAGACCATCTCCATGCCCTCGCGCTCCTCCTCCATGGCGAGTTGCTCCGCCATGACGTCGCGGTCGTGACCGCTGCGGCGCGTGTCGCGCTTCTTCTTCGGCGGGGGCGGCGGGCCGTGCTTCGCAGGCGGGGCGGCGACGGCGGGCTCGTGGACCGGCGTCGGCGGAGCGGCTTGGCTCGCATCCCACTCCGTGTCCTGTTCAAGCTCGACGGTCCCGACGACCTCGGCGACGCGCTCGTGGCTGATCGCTGCCGCCGCCGTGTGGACAGGGCGGACGGTCGGGGCACCACGCTCCTGGCGCTCGACCGCTTCGCGGAGCATCTGCTCCTGCTCGGCATCGAGACGCGCCATGTGGCTCGGCACTTCATAGCCGAGCTCGCGCATCAACTGGAGTGCACTCCGGTGAGGCTTGTCCAGCTCTCTGGCGATTTGATAGAGGCGCAACGTCGCTTCCTTTCGGTCCTACTCGCTCAGGCGGCTCCGCCGCCCTCTTGCGACCGCTCCGCAGCGGTTTCGTCGGTCACGTCCGCAGACTCATCGTCCGCGTCCGCCGGTGTGTCGGCCTCGCCAGCTGCTGCGTCCACTGAGGGCGCGGCAACCGCTTCCGGCTCCACCGTCTCTTCACTCACAGTCTCTTCACTCGTCTCGTCGTCCTGCGCGGAGGCCGCTTCCGGCTCCGCTGCGTCGCCGCTTCCGGCGCTGTCGTCTGCTGCCGAGACGTCCGTCGAGGTCGTCTCGTCTGAGGAAACCGAGGCGTCTGCCGGCTCGGGTTCTTCAGCCGCAGTCGCTTCCGTCGCCGTCTCTGCGACTGCGACACCTGCTTCCGGCGCGCTCGCACCGGGCGCGTCGGCGACTGCCTCAGGCGCGGCGCCGTCGCCTTCAGCTGCGTCCGACTCGCTGTCGGCGCTGCCGTCGTCGAAGAGGCCGCGGTCGCGCGCCTCCTGTTCGGAGAGGATGTCGATGTCCCAGCCGCCGAGCTTGGACGCGAGACGCACGTTCGCGCCCTTCTTGCCGATCGCGAGCGAGAGTTGATCTTCGTCCACGACGACGAGCGCCTTCTTGATGTCCTCGAAGAGCGTGATCGAGTTGATCTGCGCCGGCTTCAGCGCGTTGATCATCAATTCCTCCGGGGAGTCGCTCCACCGGATGATGTCGATCTTCTCACCGTTCAATTCGTCGATGATGTTGCGGATGCGCGTGCCGCGCACGCCGACGCAGGCGCCGATCGGGTCGACCTTCGGGTCGAGGCTCGTGCAGGCGACCTTGGTCTTGTAGCCAGCCTCGCGAACGAGGGCGACGATGTCCACTACGCCATCCGCGATCTCGGGGATCTCGCGCTCGAAGAGGCGTCGGAGCATGTCGGGATGCGAGCGCGAGAGGATGATCTTCACGCGGCTACCGATCTTCTTCACGTCCACGACGTAGCAGAGGATGCGGTCGCCCACGCGATACGTCTCGCCCCGCACCTGCTCGTGCTTGGGGAGATAACCCTCGGTGCGGCCAAGGTTTACGATCACGGCTGTCCCGTCGAGGCGGTACACGGTGCCGGTCACGAGCGCGCGCTGGAAGCGGTCGAACTCGCTGAAGATGACCTCGCGCTCAGCCTCGCGCAGGATCTGACCGAAGACCTGCTTCGCGGTTTGTGCGGCGATCCGCCCGAGGTCGGAGAGTTGCATGTCGCCGTCAGGGCCGACAATGCGCGGATCGCCCGACTCGCGGTCGATATTCACGGCCACGCGCGCTTGCTCGCCGAGCTTCTTGCGCACGGCGGTCAGCAGAGCGTGCTCGAGGGCCTGGAAGAGGACCTCTTTGTCCACGTTCCGCTCCCGGTGAATTGCATCCACCAGTCGCAGGAGCTCAGAGCCTTGCACGTGAGACCTCCAGCCGTAAAAGGCGACCCATAAAAATAGCGACCACAGGCTAGACCCGGCCGCACCGACAATCCGCGGCTCACATCGAGCCAACCGGCTGTTCATAGCGGTGTCGGCAGCCCGTGACAAGCAATCCCTCGCGCGTTCTGGCCGGATTGCGGCGCGACCCGCAGTTAGGCGCGCGCGTGGGGTGTGCGCGAGCCTCGAACTGAGGAAACGCGTCTTCAGCCTCTTCGACGCTCTCGCAGCCTGTCGGAGTCATTCGTCGGAACCGGCGCAGCTGCCTTCGCAGCCGGGCTTGAGAACGGTTGATTTCGCCCAGGAACGCCGTCCGCCGCGCTTGCCAGCCTCGATGTGACTTTGGCAAGGACTTCACCCGTCAAGCACGACGGTGACGCCCCTGGACGAACCCGATCCTCGACGGATTACTCCGACAGGCTGCTAGCTTGGCGCAGATGACCAGAAAAGTACGCCTGCAGGTGGCCCTCGACTTCGTGGACAACTCGCGCGCGCTCAAGTGCGCTCGCGAGGCTGTGGAGGGGGGGGCGGACATCGTCGAAGTGGGCACGCCGCTGCTCAAGGCCGAGGGCCTCGATGCCGTCCGGATGCTCCACAAGGAGTTCCCGCATCTCCCGATCGTCTGTGACGCGAAGACGATGGACGCCGGGCGTGGCGAGGTCGAGATCGCGGCGAAAGCTGGCGCGGCGATCGTGACCGTGCTCGGTGTGGCCTCGGATACGACGATCCAGGAGAGCATCGAGGCCGGTCGTAACTACGGCTGCCAGATCTACGTCGATCTACTGGGGCATCCCGATCCGGTGGCCAGAGCGAAGCAGGCGGCCGACTGGGGCGCAGCGTTCGTGGGGGTGCACTGCCCGATCGACGACCAGATGGCTGGCCGCGACCCCTTCGACATGCTCCGGCGTGTGGCTGCGGCGGTCTCGATCCCGGTCGCCGTCGCTGGCGGGATCCACAGCGAGTCGGCGCCGGCAGCCGTCGAGGCGGGCGCCAGCGTCATCATCGTGGGCGGCTTCATCACAAAGTCGGAAGACGGCGCCGAGGCTGCACGCAACGTGCGGAAGGCGATCGACTCCGGCGAGGCGGTTGCGACCGAACTCTTCAAGCGGGGTGGCGAGGGCGATCTGCGCGAGATCCTCTCGAAGGTCAGCGTCCCGAACGTCTCGGATGGCTTCCATCGTCGCCCACCGCTACCCGGGTTGCGGGTCGTGACCGCCGGCGCGAAGGCCGTTGGCCCTATCTACACCGTCCGCACGAACCCTGGTGACTGGGCGAAGCCGGTCGAGGCGATTGATCACGCACCGGAAGGCTCCGTGCTCGTCATCGATGCCTATGGTGCGCCGCCCGCCCTCTGGGGCGAACTGGCGACGTACAGTGCGATCCAACGGAAGCTGGCGGGCGTCGTTATCCACGGCGCCATCCGTGACACGCCGGAGATCCGCAAGCTCGGCTTTCCGGCCTGGGCAACCCACATCGTGCCGCACGCGGGCGAGCCCAAGGGCTTCGGCGAGGAACAAGTCGCACTCCGCATCGGTGGCTTCCTGATTGAGCCAGGGGACTGGATCGTGGCCGACGACGACGGCGTGGTGACACTGCCGAAGGCGCACGCGGTCGAGATGGCAAACCGCGCGATGGATGTACTCGAGAAGGAGAACCGCGTCCGCCGCGAGATCGTGGACGAAGGCCGAACGCTCGCCGACGTGATCGAGCTCTACAAGTGGGAGAAGCAGTAGCCAGGGCGCGCGGAGCGCGCCGATGGGCTACATCGAATGTTGGGGGCGCCTCCGGCTCCCCGCTCGCTCGCGCTCGCATGTTCGGCTTTGGTCGCGGCTCCGACTGCTTCAACCGGGGGTGCGCTCGGAGTTCGTTGCCGCGCCTCGGGACGGATCCACGACTCGTGAGAGTACGCGTCTTGAACTCGGATTTCGCAGGCGGAGTCCGCTCCCTACGCCTCACCGTGAGTGTCACGCTGCGTGCTTCGCACACAGCCCGCCACTCGCTCGCGTTCCGGGCACCGTTGAATGGGCGGCACCCTCATCTCTGCGCGGGGGATGGGAACATCTGCAACTACGCAACTTGCTCGGTGCGCGCTTTACGACCGCGTGTGCGTGAGGCGGCCCGAGCAAGTTGCTTAGTTGCAGGTGTCCCTGACGGCACACGGGTAGTCTCACTCTTCGGAGGGCGTACGCGTGCGGATCACTGTGAACGGCGAGGAGCAGCAGGTGCCCGACGGGCTCACGGTGCTCGGGCTGCTTGAGTTGCTCGAGAAGCCGACACGCTATGTCGCGGTCGAACGTAATCGCGCGATCGTGCCGCGCAGCATGCATGCGGACACGTGGCTTGAGTTCGGGGACAAGATCGAGATCGTGACGATGGTGGGGGGCGGATAGATGACGGCGAGTGATGCGATGGCGAGTGACAGCCTGGGGATGTTGAAGGTCGGGACGCACGAGTTCTCGTCGCGCCTTGTGCTCGGCACCGGCAAGTACGACACGTTCGAGATCATGAACGATGCGCTCTCCGCGTCCGGCACGGAACTCGTGACGGTCGCCGTGCGCCGCGTGCCGCTCGACCAGCCGGGACCCAACCTCTTCGATCATCTGAAGGACTATCGGATCCTCCCGAACACCGCGGGCTGCTTCGACGCCGAAGAGACGATCCGCACCGCGCGGCTCGCGCGCGAGTTGCTCGACACGGATCTGCTGAAGCTCGAGGTCCTCTACGATCAGGCGTCGCTCCTGCCGGAGCCACTCGAGACGCTCGCCGCACTCGACGTCCTCGTGAAGGAAGGCTTCACGATCATGGTCTATTGCGGCGATGACCCGGTGCTCGCAAAGCGCTACGAAGAGCGCGGCGCCGCCGCTGTGATGCCGCTCGGCTCGTCGATCGGATCGGGCCTGGGCATTCTCAACCCGCTGCATATCCAGCGCATCATCGAGGCGGCGACTGTGCCGGTGCTCGTGGATGCCGGACTCGGATTGCCGTCGCACGTTGCGCAGGCGATGGAACTCGGCGCCGCCGGCGTGATCGTCAACACCGCGGTCGCGAAGGCCGCGAACCCCGTCGGTATGGCGAGGGGCATGCGGATGGCGTGGGAAGCGGGGCGCCACGGCTACCTGGCCGGGCGCGCTGACGTGCGTCCCGAGGGTGCGCCATCGTCACCAGTGGACGGCGTCGTCCGCTAATCCGGGTTGGAAGACCCGACGATCGCTCTTTGGGTGGCGTGCGCGGGGATCGCGTTTGTTCTCGTGATCGCAATCGGCGAGGTGATCGGGAAGAGCGTCTTCGGGGCCCGTCCCGAGGGGGCGTTGCCCGATACGCGTGCAGCACTCCCACTGGCGGTCGGCGCGTGGCTCGTCGCACAGCTCTCCCTGTTGCTGCTCTTCGCGACCGTGACGCTGACGCCTCCCGTGCAGATGATCACCGCCGTCTCTGCCAACGTCGGCGTCGCGCTGCTCGTCTTCCGCGCGGCGACATCGGGGACGCAACGACCACGCGTCAGCGACGCATCCCAGGTGGCGCTGGGGTGGCTCGGCGGCCTGGCGACGTTCGGCGTCGTGTGGGGTGTGACGATCGCGGTCGTCGCGCTCTACGTCAGCGTCGGGATTCCGCAGAACGAGATCCCGCAGCAGTCCGCTGTCGAGGTGCTACGTAGTGCGTCGGTCGTCGGGCGGACCGTCATCGTCGTGTCCGCCTGCATCCTGGCGCCGTTCGCCGAGGAGGTTGTCTTCCGCGGCGTCCTGCTTCCGGTACTCGCGCGGATGATGCACGCGCGGATTGCGCTTCTGGTGCAAGCGCTGATCTTCGGCTTCGTGCATTTCTACACCGATCCACTGAGCTGGCCGCTCTCGCTGCCCATTGCTGCCGTCGGCTGGTGCGCTGGGTGGGTGTACTTGCGGACGGGCTCGTTACGCGCAGCGATCGTCTTGCACATGACGTTCAACGCACTTCAGATCGCCATCCTCTTCGCGACGGCGGGCTGACTTCCAGGACGCGAGAGCGCTCGCGGGCACCTCTATGCATGCGATCCGGACCGTGCGGGTACAACGGCGCCCGTGACTTCTGATCCCGTGACCGTGCGCCTCTTGGATCTCTTTCGGATCGGTCTCGGTCCGTCGTCGAGTCATACCGTCGGCCCCATGCGCGCCGCCGCGCGCTTCCGCGAGCACTGTCTCGCCAAGGGACTTGTGCCCGAGCGAATCTCGGTTGACCTGAAGGGATCGCTCAGCGCAACGGGGCGTGGGCACGCGACCGACGTGGCCGTGATGGCGGGGCTCCACGGATGGAGCCCGGACGATTGCGACGTTGATGCGGTACACGCTCTTCCGACCACTCTCCGCTCCGACCCGCTCATCCCGTGGGGCGACGGGATGACGCGGCTTGTGCCCGACGACGTCGTCTTCCTGCCGTGGGCCGCGTACCGCGACGAGACGTTGCCGCACCCGAACACGATGGTGTGCCGCGCATGGATCGGCAGTGATGTCGTCCACGAGGAGACGTGGTGCTCGATCGGCGGTGGCTTCGTTCGGGACACCGCGCATCTCGGCGACGACATCAACGTGACGCGGATCAGCCCTCCGGTCCTTGAGTTCCACGATGCGGGCAGCCTTGTTGCGCGGGCGCGCCAGATCAGCGGAGGTTTGGGCGACGTCGTGCTCGTGAACGAGATCGCTTGGGAGCGCGACGCGGGGCGTGTCGGCCGCGGCCTCGATCGCATCTACGCCGCCATGCGCGCGTGTATCGAGCGCGGCGTCGCGCGGGACGGCGTACTCCCCGGTGGGCTCAACGTGAAACGGCGCGCCCAGGCCATGCTGGCGCGCGTCGATGCGGGCCATGTCGACGCCTCGTACGCGCACATCGCTCGGGCGCAGGCCTATGCGTTCGCGGTGAACGAGGAGAACGCAGCGGGCGGCCGCGTCGTCACCGCGCCGATAAACGGAGCGGCGGGAATCGTTCCGGGTGTTCTTGTCGAGATCGCCGATCGCCTGCAACTCGACAACGATCGCATCCAATCCGCACTCGCGACTGCTGGCGCGATCGGCATGCTCGTGAAGACGCACGCGTCGATCTCGGGCGCTGAGGTCGGTTGTCAGGGCGAGGTCGGCACCGCGACCGCGATGGCCGCAGCCATGCTCTGCGAGATCCTCGGCGGCGATCCTCGCCAGGCCGAGATGGCCGCGGAGATCGCGATCGAACACAACCTCGGACTGACCTGCGATCCGATGCGCGGACTCGTGCAGGCGCCGTGCATCGAACGCAACGCGATGGGCGTCGCGAAGGCATGGAGCGCCGCGCAACTCGCACTCCACTCGGTGCTCTCGAACGTCGTGTCTCTCGACCGGGTGATCAAGGTGATGAAGCGAACCGGTGACGACATGCGCCGCGAGTACAAGGAAACCAGCGAGGGCGGGTTGGCGGTGAGCCTCCCGGAGTGTTAGGCACGCTGTGAGCGGGGCTCACGGCGTGCCTAACACGTGTTGCGTTTGTGGCGACTCCGTCGCCACGAGCGATTGTCATGGCGAGTGCTGCGCACACGCCCCGCCACTCGCGGTATCTCGTCTGCGGCGACTCCGTCGCCACGCCTCGCTCTCGCTCGGCATGTTCGGCCTTGGTCGGGGCTCCGGCTGCTTCAACCGGGTCGGCGCTCGGAGTTCGTAGCCGCGCCTCGGAGCAAGTCCTCGATGCGAGAGTGAGTGCGTCGCAAGTTCGGGTTTCGCAGGCGGATTCCCCTCCCTACGCCTCACCGCGAGTGTCACGCCTTGTGCTGACGCACAAGCCCCGCCACTCGCTCGCGTTCCGGGCCCCGTCGAAGGGGTGGCGTCCGCGTCCCTCTTCACCTCTGTCGCGCGATCAACGGAGTGGGTTCGCCGAGTCGAAGTAGCGTGCCTGGCTCAATTTTTCGGCGCGGCGATGACTTACGCCCTTGTCAGCCCCGGTCGCCGCGCCGAGAAATCTGAGCCTGGCACGGTATTTCGACGCTCCAGACGGGTGCGATCCATCTTGGCCTCCTCCTCCTCCTCCTCCTCCTCCTCCTCCTCCTCCTCCTCCTCCTCCTTCTTCTCCTCCCACCAACGCCCTCTCCCACCAACGCCCCGCCTCCCCGCTTCCTCGCTCTCTCCCCGCCTCCGCTCGCATCATCCCCCCCATGAGACACGGTCTCCTCTCCATCGGGCTCGCCATCGCCCTCGCGACGACCTCATGCGCCGCCCCCGTCGTCGACGTCCACCAGGCCGACGTGCGGGATGTCTATCGCGATGTCACCGCCTACGCTCTCAACAGCGATCGCGTCAGCGACGACACCGTCGTCGCGCTGCGTCGCGCGGATCTCGAGCAGACGTTCGCTGATGACCCGCTGCGCGCGCTCCGCGAGTTGCACGAGCAGGCGAGCGGTGTCGATCGGCGGGCACGGCTCTTCGCGCTCTCCGAGTTGTGCTACGTCACCGCCGAGGAAACCGACGACCGCGACCTCTTCTTCGCGTCGGCGGCGTATGCGTACCTCTTCCTCTTCGGCGAAGCCGAGACGCCGCTGCCCGGTCCGTTCCGGCGGCGCTTCCGGCGCGCGTGCGACCTCTACGGTGTCGCGGTCGCGCTGGCCTTCACGGACGCCGACGGCGAATTCGCGCCGACCTCCCGTGTCGTGGCCTTTCCGGTCGGTGGTGTCGAGATCGTGGTTCCGGAACTGCCGCTGCGCTTCAGTGGGTTCGCGTATGGCGACCTACGGCCAGCGATCGAGATGGACGTCCAGGGGTTTCGCGCGCGGGACATCAGGTCGGGGATCGGTGCGCCGCTCGTCGCGCTGCGGCGCGCGGGCTCGCTGCGCAAGGAGCGCCGCTCGCACATCGCGCCGAACTCGGCCCTGGCGGTCACCGCGCTCGTGCGCTTCGAGGGGCAACTCGAGGACATCAGCGCCGGCACCATGCGCGCGCGCATGGACTTCTTCGAACCGGATGGCGTGCGCGACGTGGAGATCGCGGGTCGCACCATCCCCGTCGAATTCGACGTCACAGCGCCGCTTGCCTGGGAACTCGCCGAGTCGAAGGAATGGGACAACGAGATCGCCGCGTTCCTCGACACGGATGAGGCTGGTGTGCGCAACGCTGTGTTGCTCACCGAGCCGTATCAGAAGGGCCGCATCCCGATCCTCTTCGTGCATGGCACGGCGTCGAGCCCTTCACGCTGGGCAGAGATCCTGAACGAGCTGCACGAC
This sequence comes from Planctomycetota bacterium, assembly GCA_024280885.1. GTDB lineage: Bacteria > Planctomycetota > JAJSAM01 > JAJSAM01 > JAJVHW01 > JAJRPF01. The sequence goes on from JAJRPF010000048.1 coordinate 240,366, forward strand.
GACGGCTACATCGCTGGAAGCTGTCAGTTCTGGATCTACCAATACGGATCGGGCGCACCGATTCTCGCGTCGACGGCAGGACTCTGCACGGGACTCGACCGGGTGATGCGTGACATCGACCCGAAGGGCGAGGACGCAGCCCTGCGTCAGCTCGTCGTGATCGGGCACAGCCAGGGTGGGCTCCTGACGCGCCTGCTTGTGAGCGAGTCCGAGGATCGTTTCTGGAATACGGTCGCCGACAGACCGATCGCCGATCTCGAGCTCTCGGACTCGGAGCGTCGCTACGCGGAGACGCTCTTCTTCTTTCAGCCGTCGCCCTATCCCACGCGCGTCGTTTTCCTCGCGACGCCGCATCAGGGCAGTCATATCGCCGGATCGTGGATCGGCGCTCTGGGTGCGAGCCTTGTCTCGGTGCCGAAGAACGTCGTGCGTGGCGCGGGACGCCTGGCGAAGCGCGCGCTGGGGAGAGGGGCCACGATCAATCTGGAGAACTTCTCGACGGCCGTGGATGACATGAAGCCGGGCTCCGCATTCCTGGACGCTCTCAACGCGAGCCCCATGTCCTCCACGGTGCGCGCCCACTCGATTGTCGCAGTCGAAGACGACGGGCCACTCGCGGATGGCGACGACGGCGTCGTGCTCTACACGTCGGCACATCTGCCGCCGGAGAGCGCCACCGAGGTCGTCGTTCGATCCGGTCACTCGTGTCAGCAGCACCCCGGCACCGTCGCCGAAATCCGCCGCATCCTGCGCGAGCACTTGAAGGCGCTCGGACGCTGAGGCGACGCGCCCCGCGAATCGCGCGGGGCCGGCTGGTGGGCCGGCCCCGCTTGAGGACTCGAGTGCGCATGAACGATCGAGAGCGCGTCGATGAGCGAGCGCGTATCAGCGCGTTGACGTCCAGAGGTTGCCGTCCACTCCGACCACGCCGAGCGCGGTCGCGCCGGTGATCGCGGTCGTCGCCCCGCCGGCCTCGAAGGCCGCACCGGCGTTAGCGGTGTCGAGCGACTGCGAGCCCGAGTAGACGCCGCTCGTGGCGGAGATGTCGCCCCGCTGATTGATGAAGAACGTCCGGTTGCCGGAGCGCGCCGCACCCTCCGGCCACGCGTAGATGCACCAAATTGTCTCGCTCGTGTCGACATCGACCGAGGCCGAAAGGTCACCGTTGACCGCACTCTCGGTCGTATTGCCGCCGCCTTGACCCGGGAGGAACGCGCGGAAGAGATAGCCGGACTTCGTGGCTTCGCCATTGGCATTGAGGACGCCGAACGCGCGACTCAGCACCGCGGGCGGGATGGACGTGGCCGTGGTCGCACCCGTGGCGTCCGTCCGACCGGCGCGTGAGCCGGCGAGTTCGGAGAGCGTTCCGAACTCGCCCGTTCCGTCGGCGTCGACGTCTGCGCGCCCCGCAACCTGGTATTGCGCCTGTGCGGACGAGATCGTGCGTAGCGACGCGATCGCGGCCGTCTCATTGGCGGCGACGCGCGCCGAGAGCATATTCGGCAGAGCGATCGAGGCCAGGATGGCGATGAGCACAACCACGATCATCAGCTCGATGATCGTGAACCCGCTCGATTGCGTACCCGTGTTTGTACCCATTTGCGTGCCCATTCGTGGGCGCTGAGTGCGACTGCGGTGCATGGCGTCTCCCCTCGGGTGCGCGTCGCCGGTTCAGCTCGTTCCGACGTCTCTCGTCCGCGTGCCCGTATGTGGGGTCTCGGGAGCGAGGCACGACCTCTTTAGTGCATATGCAGAGCGGTCATTTTGAGACTCGCCGGCGAGAGAATATTCATGAAAGCACCATTCAGAGATGTGAGCTCCCACCGATAACTGACCTGCCACTGCAAAACAGGAGCGGGAAAATGCAACGCAACGCAATCAAGAGTGTCGGAGACGTCATCAAGGCGCATACGACCGAGAAGACGCTTGACGAGCTCAGGGCCCAGGGCAAGCAGCGTGTGCGTGTTGTTTCCGGCAAGCGCGTGATGGAGATCATCCAGGCGATCGTGGACGACACGATCGACTCGGAGGTTGGCGAGATCTCGACGCGTGACCGCAATCGCATCGTCAAGGACACCCGCGAGCGGTTCGACCGCGTCCTGAAGATGCAGACCGACCTCGAGAGCAAGGTCAGCAATCTGCGCGGATCGCTGCGCGAGAGCGACCTCGAGCGCGAACGGTTGAAAGCCGACAAGGGCCATCTCGAGAAGCAGCTCACCGAGACACGCACCGGGCAGGTCGAGCCGGAGGCTCTCATGCGTGTCGGTCGCGATGTCGCCCGCCTCCGCGAGTCCGTCGACGATATCCACCGCCGCACAGCGACGTCCGACGATGCCGCAATCGGTCGCGCCGTCGATCGCTTGATCCAGCGCGACGACGTGAATGCGAAGCGGCTCGCCACCGAACTGGACGACGTCCGGCAGCGCCTCGACGGCATCGGTCGCGAGACGTCTCGCGTCTCCGAGAAGCTCATGGAGGCGCTGCTCCAGCGCGTCTCCGACGAGCGCAAGGCCGCGGACACTCGATTGAGCGAGCGCCTTGAGCGCGAGTTCGGCGTTGTCCAGGAGCGCATCGACGACCTCCGCGAGCGGGCCGCGAAGTCGAGTGCTGGCGCCGACGAGATCTCCGCTCTCCACAGCGAGTTCGATCGCCTCGAGAGTCGCATGCGCGGCGTCGAGACGTCGTCCGCCAACCTCGTCGCCGAGATCAGTGAGACGGTGTTCGCGAAACTCGCCGAACGCGACGGTGTTCTCAGCGCGGCGCAGAGCAGCACCGCCTCGGCCCATGCCGACGCTCTCGAACTGCTCGAGAAACGGATTGCGTCGCGTCTCTCCGAAGAGACAGCGGAGTTGGTTCGCGCGGTCGAGACGCTCGGTGGCAAGGTCGCCGCCATCGATGACCGCACGGGCAACGCCGTCGAGGCGGTCGCCGAGCGCGTCGCCGAGCGTGTGGTGATCGACGAGGGCGCGCTCACGGACGCCGTCGCCCGCGTCGCGTCGCGTGTGGACTCGCGCATCGACGAGATCAAGGACGCCGTTACCGAGTCCGACGAGCGCGTCAGCGGAGAGCTGAAGGCCTTGCGTGACGACATGCACGTCGCGGCCGCCGATCGCACGGCACTCGACGCGGCACTTGCACACGCAGGGGAGCAGGCCGACGAACGGCTCGACCGCGCGGTCGCTACACTCCGCGACGAGGCGGCGTCTCGCCACGACGCGCTCGCCGCATCCATGAACGAAGGCGTCGCACGACTCGACGGCCAGGTCGCCGCGCTCGCAGAGCGTTCGACCGCCGCCGACGAGTCGCTCGCCGCCGCCATGTCGGATGGCTTCGGGCCTGCTCTCGAAACAGCACTGCAGACCGCCCTCGGCACGGCTCTCGACAACGCGCTCTCGACGTCGATGGACGGCATCCGCGCCGAGATCGAGTCGCTGCGCGTGTCGGCCGCCGAGTCCCGTGCTGCCGCCCCAGAGGCCATCGGCGAGATGCTCGAAACGTCTCTCGCTGGCGTCCGTCGCGAGATCGCCGAGATCTCGACGCGGGCCGCCGCCGCCGAGGCATCGCTCTCGGCCACGCTCACGGCCACACTCGACGGCGCCGTCACCGGAATGCGGTCAGAGCTCGAAGCTCTCGCGCAACATCAGGCGACGCGCGCCGAACGTCAGGACGAGGCCCTCGCGGCTCTTCGTCTCGACATCGCCGCACAGTCCGAGTCGGCCGGCAAGGGTTTCGAAGGTGCGCTCGACAACGCACTCGACAAGATCGAGCGGACGATGAAGGCCGCGACCGCGAGTCCGATCGACATCACGGTTGAAGCCACCGACGTCCTACTCGACAAGATCTTCGACGCCGGCGACGACGAACTGTCCACCAACCTGGATCAGCTCGAGGTCGAGCAGAGCACGTCCCGCAAGGGCATCAGGGGCTCGCTCGGCAAGCTCCGCGCTCTGCACGGACGCAAGCAGCCCGCGAAGACCGGGACGCAATAGAGATAGCAATTCACTCAGGAGGAGCCCGTCGGGACGTCTCGGCGGGTTCACGATCGACGACAGCAAGAGTTCAGAGTTTGAAGGCCGGTGCTGCTCCGGCCAGGAGGAACGAACACGATGTCCACAGACAATAATCAGATCCGCTTCGACGACGCCGGGTCGGTCGCGACCGACGCGCCCGTCCAGGATCAGAACGGCACGTCCGAGGCGGCTTCCGCCGTCGCCGCTACGGCTGCCCCCGCCGCTCCCGCGGCAGCGGCACCGGCTCCGCCCGAGAGTCGCGTGGTCTTCCAGGAAGCGACACCGCCTGCCGCCGAGACGAACGTGGCCCTCGGCCGCGGACTCGACGTCGGCACCGCGAACCTGCTCTCGACGCGTGAAGGCAACGCTGGCGAGCTCATCGTCAAGCGTGAGCGCAACGCGTTCCTCGAGATCCCGAGTCAGTTCGTCGGCAACCGCGACATGCTGACCAAGTTGCGCGTCCCGTACGTCCAGTTCCGTGACCGTCTCTTCGTCCTCGGCGACGCGGCGTTCAACCTCGCCAACATGTTCGGCAGCGAGGTCCGTCGCCCGATGGCGCACGGCTTCCTCTCGCCGGGTGAGCAGGACGCGATCCCGATGATGCGCTTCATCATCCACCGCCTCCTCGGCGATCCGTCGGTGGCCGGCGAGCACGTCTGCTTCTGCATCCCGGCGTCGTCGATCGACCAGGAGAACGACACGGTCTACCACGAGGGCATCGTGAGCGGCATCCTGCGCAAGCTGGGTTACACGCCGTCGCCGATGAACGAGGCGCACGCCGTGATCTACAGCTCGCTCGCCGAGCAGGAGTTCACTGGCATCGGCATCTCGTGCGGTGGTGGCATGTTCAACATCTGCGTCGCCTACAAGACGATCCCCGCGATCACGTTCTCGATCGCCCGCGGCGGTGACTGGATCGACGAGCACGTCGCCAAGGTGATGGGCATCCCGAAGGTCCGCGCTACGGCGATCAAGGAGAGCGACATCGATCTCCTCAACCCGAAGTCGCGTGAGGAAGAGGCGATCGTCCTCTACTACCGCAACCTCATCGGCTACGTCCTTCAGAACCTGCGTCAGCGCTTCGTTCTGGCCCGCGACGTGCCGCAGTTCACCGAGCCCATCGAGGTCGTCGTGGCCGGTGGCACCAGCTTGGTCGGGGGCTTCGTCGAGGTCTTCGCCGAGGAATTGCGCAAGATCGATCTGCCCATCCCGATCGCCGGTGTGCGCCGTGCCGACGACGCGCTCTCCGCGGTCGTCCGTGGCTGCCTCATCGCGGCCAACGTCAGCAACGGCAGCTAGTTCCGACGACATCTCCGGCGGGGGAAGCCGCAACGTGCCGCGGACTCGTTTGTCCGCACCAGCACGTTTCTCCCGTCGGTACCCCTGCTCCGCGGATCGCACGTCTCTCGCGACTCATCCATCTCAAAGCCCGTCGGGCCTCCGACGGCTCGGGCCCTCCCCCGAGTCGATCGTGCCCGGCGGGTCAGCTTGATTCCGGGGGCATCTGGAAGGCGACACGGCGGAGATACGGAGCCAGGACAGTTTCGGCAGAGTTCGGAGGTTTGCACTCGCCGACTCGAGCGCGTTGCGCCGAACTCTGCCGAAACTGTCCTGGCTCCGTATCTGATGTGAGAAGTACTTCCTTCAAACCGTCGCAGCAACGAGCGGGGTGGCGGCGGGAAAGTCGAAGTAGAACCACGAGTAGACTAGCGTACGGGCACGCTTCAGAGTCGGAGTGGCGCGAACGCGTACCTCGACGCGCAAGTCCACGGGGCCAGGCCAGCGGTCAGTCCGTGATGGGCAAGCTACTAAAATGCGTCACGCCGCGTTTGCGCACCACGATCGATCACCCACATGACAAGTCCCGAGCCCGAGGGCACTCCTCCATCCCTCTTCGAAGAACCTGTCGATGCACGGGGCTGCTCGAACGGACTCGTAGCCGCTCTGGCCGTAAATTGCATCGTGGTGGCGTCGTACTGTGTCGCGCTTGCGCGTGAGCAGATCCCTGCTGGTGGCCCAGGCGACGTGACGCGAATGGCGCTCACAGTCGTCGGGTCTTGGTCCGGCGTGTATGCCCTGGTATCAGGTGTCGCCCTCGGAGTTGCTGGCCTTGTCACGCTTCGTCCGCGCGGATACCTGCCTGTCGCCACAGCGGTGGTCGTGACTGTGACCATCGCTGCTGGACTCGGCATGCTGATACACCGTCCGTGATCGAAATACGGTGCCACGAAATGCGGTGCCAGGCTCATTTTTTCGGTCTAAACGCTACGCCAAGTGCCAGGCTCGATCCGGATTTGATCCTCCCGCGGATGTAACCTTCTGCCGTCTCGTGCGACCTAGTGGATGGAGGTTTCATCCATGCGCTCACCCCGAGACGACTACCCCGGAGCCGACTGGCTCATCACCAATCGCGGCATCGCAGGTAGAGCAACATCTCCTCTGTAAGTAACGAGCTCGGATGATCACCCGTTCCGCCGTTTCCTCGTCCGAGCGGGGCTCGGCCGTAGCTCCGCTCCAGGGAGCTACCAGGTCAGGCGCAGCGTCCGCTGAACGTGGCTCTGCATCGCCCGTGGGACGCCGAGATCCTTCGCCATCCCTTGCCACCCCGCAAACGCCTCGCAGACCTGGTCGAGTACGATCTTCTCGCGCCCGCGCGGTAGGCCCGCGTACTCCGCCAGGTGCTTCAAGTCCCGCACGGTGAAGTCGTTGGTCTCCCCGTTGATGCTGAGCTGGTGATTCCGCGTGAAGGCGCTGCCCTCGGCATGGCAGAGGTCGTACGCGGGCGAGAGATCCCAGTTCCCGCGCCGGTCCATCGTGAAGGAGATGTTCTTGACGTGGTCGTCCTGGTTGCAGCCGACGAGGTTGAACACGACGCGGCGGAACTGCTGCTCGATCGCCGCGTGGGGCATGTGGAGCTGCTTCATCGTCATGAAGACCTGCTCGTAGGAGGTGTGGCCGCTCTCGAAGTAGTCGAAGTGCGCCACGGCCGCGAGCGTCTGAACGAAGCCCTTGCTGCCGTCGGGATTGCGGTCGAAACGGCGCGTCATGAAGTGACTGCGACCGTTCTCCTGCAACAGGTCGCACGCGGCCATCGAGACGTCGCAGGCGTTGGCGATCTGCGAGTACGAATACTCGAGCAGTCCGTAGCCTGTCGGGTCCGCGACGCCCCAGTCACCATTGAGTTCCACACCGTCGAACTTGATCAGCCAGTGCTCGAAGCCGGCGGGGAGTTCGACCTGGCCGGAACGAACGCGCCGCGTGAGCGGGTCGAAGGCGATGACCGCCTTGGCGCGCGCGCCGCCCGCGGAGGTTCCGACGCTCAAGACCTCCAGCAGCGCCTCGTCGCCTGCGTCGCCAGTGAGCTTCTCGTCGAGTGCTTCCTTCTCAGCGAACGCCAGTGAAGCCAATTCGACGAGTTCCCGCACCTCCATCGGCCGGTCCTTCGGCCCCGACGGTTCGGTTGACGGTTGGTACTCGAGTGCGCCCATGCCGCGTGAGCCCGTGTAGCAGAGGCGGTCCACTGCGTTGAAGTCCGCAGCGCTGCGGCCGGTCCGGGCGAGCCAGACATCGATCAACTTGTGGCCGTAGCGGTCCGGGAGACTGTCGGCGACCAGCCCCGGCAGCCCATGGAAGGATCGCCGACGTAGATCGGCGAAGCTGTAGATGCGACGCGCGGCGAGCGGCATGGTGAGGGGGGCGAGCTCGACACCGGCCGCCGCAAACTCGGGGTCGTACTCGAACCGGGCGAAGCGCTCGTCAGCGCGCATCGAGACGTAGCCGATCACAGTTCCCCACAGGGTCACCGTGGCGGTGCTCACGGTTGCTCATCCCCCCAGCTGAATCCCGAGCGCGCCGAATGCCCACCCCGGCGAGCGCGGTTTCCGTGGCGCCGAGCTTCGGCCATCGGAGAGTCGAGCGTCGCGGGCACGAGTGCGTTGATCGCGGACTCCATGCCGAGAGCCTTCAGGATCTTCAGCCACGAGCTGAGCTGCCCGTCCTGGCCATCCTCGATCCTGCGGAGCGTCGCGACCCCGATGCCCGCCTCGTCGGCCAGCGCCTGCTGCGTCTGGTTCCGCTGCTTGCGGACCCGCGTGAGTCGATCTCCTAGCTCGTCGAGGATGGCCGCGTCGGGTGTTAGTTGGTCGATCTGCATATGATCAGTATCGACTGATTGTCTGCTGTTCACGGCATATTTAGATCACGAATGATCGCATTCCTGGGTGTCCAGCCGCCAGCGGCGCGGCTCGGCCCAGTTCCCGACAGAGGACAGAGTTTGCGATTATGTGTGATAGATAAATGCTCAAAATCGGCAGATAGTGATCGCGAATGATCGTTCTCGTCAGGGCCTAGGGGTTTCTGGCCGGGCCCGTAGCCTCGGCCCGCGGTGTCACGGTCGAGCCCTCGGCCCGTGCGCCTGCTGGCGGAGCGGCGTCCGGCGTCCTCCGTCGTGGCGAACGGCCCGGCGAGACAGGCGACGCGCGGCCTACGATCTCGGAACCGTTGGAGGCCGAATGCCGCAGCGGATCGACGTCCCCGCGCCGTCGGGGCCCGGTGGGCTCACCCAGATCACGGTGCGCTGAGGAGCGCGCGCCGCGCCGCGGTCGTGCTTGCGTGGGGGCGCGGCGGTTGCGCGGGTAGAACGCGGGCGCTCGTCCGCGTGGCACCTTCGTCGCGGGCCGGGCCGGGAGAGATTTAGCCATGGCACGTGGACACACTTCGATGCGAGGGCGACTGGACCGTCTGCGGGCGGAGGCCTCCGCGACCGAGACCGAGCGCGACGAGAAGCGCAAGGCGAAGGAGGCCGCGGCCGCCGCGCCGGGGGTCGAGAAGCCTAAGCGGGCTGCGACCAAGAAGGCCGCCGCATCCATGCCGGGCGCGACGCGGATGAAGATGGTCTGGGCCATCTGTGATCGGCGCGCCGATACGGTGCAGACGTTCGCGTTCCCGCAGAAGGCCGCCGCCGAGGCGGAACTCGCGCGCGTCAACGCCGAGGCGTCGTCAAAGGATCAGCACGTCCTGCAGCAGCGCCGCGTCCCGATGGACGCATAGCGATACGGAGCGCCTCAGCGCCAGAGCGCTTCCAACTCCGTGAGGCGTTCGTCGAAGTTGTCCACCACGTCGTTCCAATCGACCTTCATCGCGCGGAACGTCGGTGGGCCGACGACACTCGCCGGGCGCTTCACCGACTCCCGCACCGGGATCTGCGCGCTGTCGCCGTGGGCGAGCATCTCTTCCACGCGCTCGGAGAGCAGGAAGTCGATCAGTTGCTGGCCCAGGTCGGCGCGCGGACCGTCCTTGATCAGCGCCACTGTATTGGGGATCAAGAGCGTCCCGATCCCGCCGTCTTCCTGGTCGGGATAGACGCGCGCGACGGGGCGTCCGTCGCGTAGCACTTTCTCGTAGTCGTCGGTGTCGGTGAACCCGAACGCGACCTGTCCGCCGGCGACCGAGCGCGCGAGTGGACCGTTGCCCGACGGGAAGAGAGCCTGGTTCGTGTGCAGACCGCGGAACCACGTGCGGGCGCCCTCGTTTCCGAGCATCGTGTAGAGGACAGCGGCGTGCGTCAGTGTGGTTCCCGTGAGCGGGCGGACGAACGCGGTGCGTCCCTTCCACTGCTCGTCGAGCAGATCGTTCATGGACGTGGGTCGCTTGTCCTCCGGAACGAGCTCGGTGTTCACGATGAGGATGCGCGCGCGCGCGCCGAACCCGGTCCAGAGCCGGTCCGGGTCCCGGAACTCCTCGGGGATGTCGTTCGCGGCAGCGGAGTCGTAGGGCGCGAGAATGCCCTCGCGCCCGAGCCGGATCGTGTGCATGACTTCGTTGTTCCAGAAGACGTCGGCGCGCGGGTTGCCGCGTTCCTCGCGGAGCTTCTGGACGAGGCCGACCGTCTTGTTCGCCTCGGTGTCGAACGTGCGATGCACGTGGATGCCGGTCTCGCGCTCGAAGGCGTCGAGGATCGGTAGCGCGTGCGCGTCGTCGACGGCGCAGTAGAGGGTGACGCCTTCCTGTTTCGGCCATAGCAGGGCCGCCCCGATCAGGGCGGAAACGGAGAGTGCGGCGAGCGCCAGGAATACGTTGGGTTTCATCGGTCCTCCTCGTGGGCCGTGCGTGATCCGTGCCGGTAGTCGTCAGCGTAGAGGCCGAGGTCGGTGACCTTCCGGTGCATATTCGGACGTGTGATCCCGGCGATCTCCGCGGCTCGGCTGACATTGCCGTCGGTCAGGCGCAGCAACTCGTCGGCGTAGATCAACTCGGTCAGGCGAACAACGTCTCGGAGACCGAGATCACCGGATGTCGTCTCCTGCGCGGCGGGCAGGTCACGCGCCGCTACGCGCTCGCGCAGCCACGCCACGATGCCGCGTTCTGGTGTCGCGACGTTGGCCGTGTCCTGGTTGCGGGGCGCGCGGTGCTCCCTCTGTCTCGGCGCAGAGGGGGTTCGCTCCGCGTCCCCGCCGCCCTCGACGCCGCGCACAGTCGGCGGGCGCTCGATCGCGTTTGCGCCGCCGAGAGCCTTCGCCACAACCGTACGGATCTCGTCCACCCGAAACGGCTTGGTGATGTAGTCGGTCGCGCCCTGCTTCATCGCTTGCAGTGCGTTCTCGACGGAGCCGTAGGCTGTCATCAATACAACCGGCAGATGGGGGAGCGTCGCGCGCAGAGCACGCATCAACGCGACGCCGTCCATGCCGGGCATGCGCACGTCCACGAGCGCCAGATCCGGTGTGCGCGCATGCGCCGCCTCGACCGCCGCCGGTCCATCAGGCGCCTCGATGACGTCGTAGCCCTCGCGGCGCAACGTCTTGCCGAGGAAGTAGCGCATGCTCTCCTCGTCGTCCACTACCAGGATGACCCGTCGTCGCTCGATCACAGCTCACCTCCGGTGCCAATATTGCGTGTGCGCGGCGCGCGCCCAGACGGATTGCCAGGGCTACCCGCGCGGGGCAGTACGACACGGAAGGTCGCGCCGTCTCCCACTTCGCTCTCGATGTCGATCCGGCCGCCGTGCGCGCGGACGATGCCGTAGCTCACCGAGAGGCCGAGGCCGGTGCCCTCGACTCCGCGCGTGCTGAAGAATGGCTCGAAGAGGCGACCGCGGTCGGCCGCGGAGATCCCGTGGCCGGTGTCGCTGACGCGCAGCGTCACGGTCGTGTCGTCGCCCGTTGCCGCGATGGTCAGCGTGCCGCCACGCTCGCGCATCGCGTGGATGGCGTTCGTCGTCAGATTGAGGAGCACCTGGTGCAGACCGGATGCCTCGGCGGTCAGCACTGTGTCGCCGGTGATCTCGACCGCGACGTCAACGCCCACGCGATTGGCCTCCGGATCGACGAGTTGGGCTACGTCGGACACGAGATCCGCTGCGTCCAGCGGCTCGGCGTCGCCGGTTCCGGGGCGCGCGAAGCGCAACAAATTGGCGGTGATAGCCGTTCCACGCCTCGCCGTGCGTTCGATCATCGCGAGCGTCGCGCGCAACTCGTCGGGATCGTCCTCCCGCGCCGCATCCTCCGCGCAGCCGAGGACTCCGCCGAGCAGGTTGTTGAACTCATGCGCGACACCGCCCGCGAGCGTGCCGAGTGACGCCAGTTTGTCGGCCTGTCGGAGCGCGTTCTCCTTCGCGCGCAACTCTTCCATCGTGCGTTCGAGTCGACGGTTCGCGTCGCGGCTCTCTTCCAGTGCCGCCGAGAGCGCCGCCGTCTTGGTGCGCACGCGTTCTTCCAGACCCGCGTTCAGGCTTGCGAGTTCGTCGTGCGCTTCTTCGAGACTCGCCGTCATCGCGTTGAACGACTCGGCCAGCCGCGCGACTTCGTCGTCACCGTCCACCGGAATGCGCGTCCCGAGATCGCCCTTCGCGACCGCCCGTGTCGCCTCGCCGAGACGCCGCACGGGTGCGAGCACGGCGCGATAGAGCAGGCCGCCATGGAGCAGGAAGAGCGTGGCGACCAGTGCGAGCAGCAACGCTGCGGCGCGCATGGCGATCGACCGCCCGAAGCTCTCGGCTCGCTCGCGATTGCGCGTCGAGACGCGGACTGCTTCCGTCGCGATCCGTTGTTCGGCCCGCTGCCGGATCGTGTCGGTCAGGACGTCGAGATTGCGCTCCGTCTCGGCGCGCATCTCGCCCAGGCGCTCGCGGGTCAGTGCCCGAACGCCCTGCGTGTCGTCCGTGACGAGTTCCAGCGGCAGGTCTTCGACCGTGGCGGCAGTCCCGTCGAGTAGTTGCACCGTCTTCGCCCGCACGAGCCATGCGGCGTTTCCGGCATCGGCTCGCGCGGCTTCGCTCGCCCGCATGGCCTGGTCGCGCAGCAACTCCCCCGACTCGTCTTCGAACGACGATTGGAGGTACGGTCGAAAGAGAAGCACGAGGACGATTGCGGCGAGTGCGAGACCCACGCCCAGCGCGGCGGAGGTGCGCACGATCAGGGATCGCGATGGGGGCAGCGCTTCCGTGTCCGCGCCAGTTCCGGCGTCGGTCGCGGCGTTCATCGGCGCCTCCCAATCGCCGGGACCAGATGATCCGCCGTGGCAATGACCGCCAACGGGATCTCGTGTCCCAGCCGCTGCGCCGCGTTCAGGCTGATCTCGTGTCGCACTCGGCGCGGTCGGACGATGCCGACCTCCTCGGGCGCGGCTCCGCGAAGGATGCGTCGTGCGAGGGCGGCCGCGAGGAGGCCCTGCGTCCGCGGCGACGTGCGCAGGATGGCCGACGCCCCTGCGTCGAGATGTCCGCGGCGTGACCCGAGGAGCGCCACCCCCTTGCCTTCGAGTGCCCGCGCGATCGTCTCCGCTTGCGCAGCCGAGATCGCGGGCGGCAACCAGATCGCCTCGCACGACGCGCTCAGCGCGGCGACCCGATCAAGCGTCTCGACGTCGGCCCGTGTCGTGGTCTCTGTCGCTGTCTGCGTCGTGGCCTGTGTCGTCGCGTTGTCGGGTGACGCGCGGGCGACGCGCATTCCGGCGCGGATCGCCGCCTTCTCGACCGCATCGCAGAGCGTGCGAGATTCTCTGTCCGGCGCCGTCACGATTCCCAGCGTCCGGAGCGCGGGCGTGATGCGTGGCGCCCAGGCGACGATCTGAGCGGCCGCAACGCCGCCAGCGACGCCGCAGATGTTACCGCGCCCCGGTAACCCGAGCGTCTCTGGGTATCCCACAGCGGCGAAGACCACCGACGGCGCGCGCAGCGTGTCTCGCGCGAGCTGCGCTGCGTCGGGGCCGAGTACAAAGACCACGTCGACGCCCTCGAGTGCGAACTCGTGGAGTGCCGCGCGCGCAGTTGTCTCGTCGCTTGTGACGCTGCGTTCGAGAACTTGCGGCGCGAGCCCGGAGAGGCGGAAACCCTCGCGCAGCCCGGCCGCTGCGCCCTCCACGGCGGCATCGGTCTCCATCGAGAAGAGGCCGTAGCGGGGGCCGGACGACGCCGCCGCGTGGCTCGATGGTCCGCTTCCGAGCAGCACACAGCATCCGATCGTCGCCGCGAGCGCGAGCAGGGCTCGGGCTCGCGGCACAGGCGGAGAGTGTCGCAAGCGGGCGGAGAGGGAGCGCATGGCGTTCGTCCAGTCGTGGTGGGTGCAAGTCCTGCACCAGTCACGAGTGTGCCGCTGGCGACACGTCATTGCAATGTTCGAACCGCGAGGCCACGAAGAGCGTCTCAAAGGAGCGGGCGGACCGTAAAGAGGAGTACCGGACCAGGAAACGACGGATGGATCCAGACGTGGGGCGCTTCACGCGAGACCCCACCGGGGATGTCCGTTTACACTTCTGGGCCACACCCCGCGGACGCCCGGCGTCCGAACCGGCCCAGCCGAGGACGAATCCATGAGGCTCATCACCTGCCCGAAGTGCACATCCCAATTCGACATCGCCAGCATGAAAGCCGGCACGAGCTTCGTCTGTGGCAAATGCCGCAACGTGCTTGAGGTTCCTGAAGCAGGACCGGTCGTGCAACCGGTCTCTTCCCCGACGGGCATGACGAAGGGCACGAAGGGCTCGGCCGCACCGCCACCGACCGTCTCGCTGACGCCGGACCAAGTGCGCAAGGCGCTGAAGGCATCGCGCGATGTCGGCGCGCACTCGTCGGCGGCGAAGCCCGCAGGCGGGCAGCGCAAGTTGCCGAAGGCGATGCAGAAGCGTGCGAACGCTTCGGCGGAGCAGAATGCGCAGCGTGCCGGCGGACAGACGGGGCAGTTGCCCGATCCAGGACCGGCCCGCTCGAAGACGTCGGCGCAACGCGGAGCGGCGAAGGCGCGCGGGTCGGCAAGCGCTAGCGGATCCGCAACGTCCAGCAGATCTGCAACGTCCGGCAGATCTGGGCGCGCGGCGGGGGCGTCACGCGGAGGTTCGAAGCCCGCCGCGAAGGCAAGGCCAGCCGCGAAGACCAGCGCGAAATCGAGTTCCTCCAGCCGTGGTGGCGGTGGTCGCGCGGCGCCTGCAGGCAAGCCGAAGAAGAAGTCGCAGACCCCGCTCTTCGTCGGGATCGGCGGCGCGGTGGTGCTCGCGATCGTCGCCTTCATGATGATGAAGGGCGGCGGCGAAGAGGCGACGGGACCTGTCGCCGGGACGACGCCTGAGACGGCAGATGCGGGCACGAGTGCGGATCCCGCGAACGGTACCGGAGGCATCGGTGCCACAGCGGCGACGGGCGCGCAGAACACGGGCTCGACTCCGACTCCGGCGCCAGTCGTAGCCAACGACCCGTACTCCAAGTTCTTGGCGCTCAGCCCGGAGCAGCAGACGGACTCGTTTGCACGCGAGATGCAAGCGGCCACCGGAAGCATGGAGTCGTTGAAGACGTTGCATGGCTTCTATTCCGACGAGCGCCTGGCGGGGAATTCCGCGGCGACGAAGGCGCGCAAGATGATCGGCGAGTCCGCTCTGCGTCTGGACTCGAAGGACAAGTGGGCGAACGAGGTCGTCGGGCGCAAGAACCTGGCGGCATTCCTCAAGGCGTGCATCGAAGAATGCCCGACGGCCTTCAGCTACGCAGAAGAAGACGAGAACGCCATCCGCACCAAGTACGCGGACGTCGAGGACACCGAGGCGTGGGTCGAGCGCGCCGAGTTCCGCGAGTTCGAGAAACTCGTGACGCGCGTTCGCGCTCGCGAGGAGACGTTGAAGAACGACGGTCGGCTCGTCGAGGTCGAGAAGCAGAAGCAGTGGGTGCTTGAGAACGATCTCTTCGGCGGCTTCGAGATCATTGCCCGCAACGAAGACCCCTACGTCATCTTCCAGCAGTATCCGAAATTCGGCGCCGACATGGCGCGCTACGACGCACAGCGAGTCAGCAAGGCGAAGCACCTCGCGAAGCGCGATGGCGTCATCTTCAACGAACTGAACAATCAGTTCCGCGAACTCTTCGGCGAGCGCTTCGGTCTGCCGACGTTGCAGGAGAAGGGGCGCTTGCTGCGCGTGCTCATCATGTGGGATCGCGAGAGCTTCGACGCGTGGCACGAGAAGCAAGAGACCCAAATGCCGGGCCTCATCCGCGCCTACTACAGTCCGGCCGAGCGGCACATCGTGCACTACGTCGGCAAGAAGGCGTTGACCGAGCAGGACTACGTGAAGGCGGCACACGGTCGCATTCAGAAGCAGAGCGATCAGGTGACGTTCCACGAGGGAACACACCAACTCATGCACGAGTACGCGTCGATCTACCGCGGGAGTCCGCTGCCGAACGATCCCGACGCGAAGGTCGATGTTCCGGCGCGCAAGTCGATGTGGTTCAGCGAAGGACTCGCCGAGTTCATGGGTGCGGTCGAGATCGACGAGAGCGATACCAAGGATCTTGGCGGCAAGTTCTATGGCCAGCGCTTGCTCCTCGGTCGCATCAACTTTGCGCGCCGTCTGCGCAAGCAGCAAACTCCCACGTGGTCCCTGCCGAAACTGCTCCTGCCGAATCACAACGGCGAGCTGATGCAGATGGGCGAGGAAGTGATTCCGGGGCGCGCGGACCTCGCGGCGAACCTCTTCTACGCTCAGGCCTGGGCGTTCGTGCACTTCAGTTGGAACTACGACAACGGCAAGTACCGCACCAAGTTCCTCGACTACATGGAACTCGTGCTCAAGAACGAGCACGGCCCCGAAGCACTCGCGAAGGTCTACGAACTCCCGAGTGCTGATGACTTCGGTGACGTCGAGAAGGAGTTCCAGTGGTACTGGACGCGACTCCTACGCACGAAAATCGGTAAGTTGCCGAGCAACGCCGGGTGGTTCACGCCGGATACCGATGCCCCCGAGGGGCGCATGGAAGACGAGGACGAGGGCGGCGACTACGACGAGTAGCGCGGACGCGAGGGCGCGTCCGATGCACTTCGGGGTTGGTCAGTTGGCACTCGTTGCACCGAGCTCGGCATGAAGTTCGGACCCGGCGCGCCGGCGAGCGGCTTCGTGATTGCCGCTTGCTTGGCGCTACTTGCGCAGGTGGGTGTGCTCGCCGGCGTCGAGCCGATCTGGGACGACGCCGTCTTTCTCTTCGAGGACGAGCGCGTGCGTTCGTTGACCTCGGTCTTCACGTCGTTCGGCGAGCCGTTCTTCGGTCCACTGCGACCGAATGAGATGTACCGGCCGGTCGTGAACGCGTCGCTCGCGATCGACTGGTTCCTCTCGGGCAGCACGCCCGGCGCCGTCGGCCTGACGTGGTTCCACTTCGTCAACTTGCTCCTGCACGCGGCGAATGCGGGACTGGCGTTTCTCTTTCTCGCCAACCTCACCGGCCGCAGCGTGGGCGCGCCCTTGCTTGCCGCGTGCCTCTTCGCCGTGCATCCGCTCGCCGTGGAGCCGACTGCGTGGCTCGTCGGGCGCTGCGATCTGCTGGCGGTCTTCTTCGGACTGCTCTCGGGGATACTCCTGCTCCGCAGCCCGACCGACAAGCGCATGCTCGTCCCCGCGCTCTTACTCTTCACGCTCTCGCTCTTCGCCAAGGCGACGGCTGTCGCGATGCCGCTCGCCGTTGCGTTGGGAGTCGTCGCGTACAAGGGCTTGCCGCCGAAGCGACTGCTCGGCAAGCGACTCCTCCCGCGCTTTGCGGCGTTTGCGATTCCGGTCGTGATCTGGCTCGGTGCGCGTGTCGCGGTTCTCGGCGCTGCGTTCCCGCAAGCGGGTGGGCTGGCGTGGCGCGGCGAGATGTCGCTGCTCGATCGCGCACTGGGCGTCGGCCGCGCGTTCGCCATCCTGGTCGGGCAGATCGCGATGCCGGCACGACTCTGTGGTGACTACGCGGCGGATCCGGCGTGGGACCCGAGCGGGAGCGCCGTGGGGCCGCTCGGTTGGATCGGGCTCGCGCTTCTCGTCGGCATGAGCGTCGCGGGGTTCGCGCTTCTGCGATCACACGCCAAGGTGGGCTATCCGCTGCTCGCGTTCGTGCTCTTCCTCGTGCCCGTGCTGCAGGTCGTTCCGATTGGGGCGATCGTCGCCGACCGTTTCGTATACCTGCCGATGCTCTTCGCGTTCCTCCTCGTCGGCGAGGGACTCGAACGCATCGTCGTGAACGTACCGCGTCCGGCGGTCCTCGCCACGACGTTCGCGATCTTCCTCGTGTTCGGCATCCAGTCGCATGTGCGCGCCGCGGCATGGACGGATCCCATCGCGTTCGATCGCGACGTGCTCCGCAGCTATCCCGGTGCTCGCAGCGCAACGCAGCGACTCGCGATTGCGCTCTCCGAGAACGGCGACGCCGACGATCGCCGCGAGGCGCTCGCGATGCTCCGCGATCTAGCGGAGCGCGAGGAGCGCCCGGATCACGAGTGGAATTTGATCGGTGCGATGCTCGTGGAAGACGGACGCCTCGACGAGGCAGAAGAGGCCTTGCTGCGCGCGGTGGACTTCGCCGGTCGCCAACCATTGATGGCCGCCAAGGCGCGCTACAATCTGGCGGTTGTCTACAAGCGGACCGGTCGCGTCGAGGAGGCGCGTGCGCTGCTTGTCAACCTGCTCGAATGGATGCCCGAACTGACGCTGGCGCAGCAGATGCTCGATCGTCTTCCCGCGCCGGAGTAGGGAGCGATTCGCCCTCAGAGCCCGCGGAACTGCTCGGGCGTGAACGGGGCCGCGTCGGGCGCATTCAAGACGGCGTCCAGCGTCTCGACAATGCGCGCCTTGTCCTTCGGGAGCGTGCCACCGAGCGGCAGGTAGTTGCTCGCGTGGTTGGAGCGGAACACCGCGCCCGAGACGTCCGTGTGCGCCACGAACTCGCGCAATTCGTGCGTCAGGGCGATCGGGTCCATCGGCACGAAGTCGCCGCGCTCGGCGTCGTCGCCGAGCGGTGTGCCGGCGACCGGCGTCACGACCAGCGTGCTGACGAAACGCGGGTCGATCGCCGAGATCACGCGCCCGGACTCGCGCGCGTGTTCGAGCGAGAGTTCGGCCCCGCCGGCGCCGAGCAGGATCATCGTCGAGAGCTTGATGCCGGCGTCCTTGGCCTTGTTCGCGACGCGGATCATCTCGGCGGCGTCCACGCCCTTCTGCATGCGTTCGAGGACGGTGTCGTGACCGCTCTCGACACCGAGGTAGTACTGCGTGAGCCCGGCCTCGCGCAGAGCGCTCATCTCGTCCACGGTGCGGATCTGGAGTGCCTGCGGAGACGCGTAGCACGAGACGCGACGCAGCCGCGGAAACGCTGTGCGCAGGAGGTCGAGGATGGCGTGCAGGTACGAGGCCTTCGCGATCAGCGCGTCGCCGTCGGCCAGGAACACCTTGCGGACGGTCGCGCCGAGTTGGTCGCGGGCCGCTTCGATCTCGGCTGCGAGTTCCTCGATGCGTCGCACGCGGAAGCGCTTCTCGCGGTACATCGCGCAGAACGAGCACTCGTTCCAGGAGCAGCCGATTGTTGCCTGGAGGATCAGGCTGTTGCCCTCGGAGGGCGGCCGGTAGAGCGTGCCCTCGTACTCGATCGTCAGCGGCATCTCGTCTCCACCACGGACGCTACTTGCCGAGCGGCTTGAACGGTTCGTAGTCGGGGCAGTGCGTGGCGCGGATCTGCTCCGCGCGCTCTTCGTCGCCCATCACCGCGTACGCGCGGACCGCGTCGAGGTAGCGCTCGGCCTGGAATGCCGTATCGGCGAGTTGCTTCCAGGTGGAGGGGGCGGACTCGTTGCCGGACAGCCGCTCGGCGGCCTGCAGGAGAAACGCCGATCCGCGCTTGACGGCGTCGTCGGCCAGCAATGCGATGAGCTCCGCATTGTGCGTGACCTCGATGTACTCGACCGACTCCGGCCCACGCCCGTCCGCGATCATCTGACGGGCGATACCGTCGATCCTCGCCGCATCGGGGATGTCCCGATGAAGCATCTCGCGCTTGTCGAGTGGGTTGGTTGGTTCCTTGGGAGCACGCATGAAAAACCCTCTTGGGTGCAGGTCGCTCTACGATCTGATCGGGACTCGTTGCAGCGAGTGGCAGTCTGGACGCCAGAACCTACGCTGCGAGTCCGAGCAACGACGTGGAATCTCGCAGCGCCTCCCCTCCGACACCCCTGGCCGGGCCGAGCCTCTCGGCCGGGCGCTTCGAGGTGGTGCGCGACCTCGGCGGGGGCGGCGGGGGGCGTGTGCACCTTGTGCGGGACTATCGGCAGGCGGGGGAACTGCGTGCTCTCAAGACCTCCGTCCGGCCAGGGCGCGAGGACGACGCTGCCGCGGCTCTTGAGCTTTTTCACGAGGCGCGCCTGCTCGCCGCGCTCGTCCATCGCGGCATTCCGAGGCTGCACGACATCGGTCGCAGCGCGGAGGGGCCGTGGATGCTCATGGAGTACATCGAGGCCGAGACGTCGGCCGAGGACGCGGATCCGGCGCTGCTGGCGCGCAGCCTCCTGGATGTGCTCGGGTATCTCCACCGCCACGGTTGGCTGCATCTCGACGTTAAGCCCGACAACGTCGTTGTCGCCCCGGGCGGCCGCGTCGTGTTGCTGGACTACGGTCTCGCCGTCCGCGAGGGTTCGGCGGTGCCGCCCCGCGGTACGCTGCCTTACGTTGCTCCGGAGGTGCTGGCAGGGGAACCTCCAACACCGCGCTCGGACCTCTGGTCGCTGGGCGCTGTCCTCCTGCGGCTCACCCTCGGCCGGCAGTTGGAGCCCGCAGCCGTGCTCGGGCCAGCCGACGTCTCGGACGCAGTGGACATGCCGCTGCCAGCGGATTGGTTGCGGCGACTCCTCGACCCCGACCCGGCCCGCCGCTTTCCCTCGGCAGACGATGCGCGCAG
This sequence comes from Planctomycetota bacterium, assembly GCA_024280885.1. Taxonomy (GTDB): domain Bacteria; phylum Planctomycetota; class JAJSAM01; order JAJSAM01; family JAJVHW01; genus JAJRPF01. The sequence goes on from JAJRPF010000048.1 coordinate 260,553, forward strand.
TGCACTCGATGAGGCGCTCGGTCCCGAGGGAGCGCCCCCCGCGCCCCGCCCACTCCCGCATTGCCCCGTTCCGGCCGGGCGCACGTCGGAACTCGAGGGACTCGAACGCCACCTGCGCCGCGCGAGCGAGGAGTCCCGCCAAGCAGACGACGACGTGGCGCGCGTCGGCTGCGAACCGCTCGTCCTTCTGCGCGGCGAGTCCGGGGTCGGCAAATCGCGCGTTCTCTTCGAGTTGCGGTTCCGCGCACTGACGCGGGGCTGGGATGCGTACTCCGCATCGTGCGCGGACGAGCGGGATGCGCCGATGCCGGCGCTCGGGACCATCGTGGAGGCGGTCCTCTCGGACGCCGATCCGCACTCTCCGGCAGTCGAGAAACGGGGCCGGGCGGTCGCGAGCCTGCTCGCTGCACGGGGCGATCGCAGCGGCGCCGAGACCGCCGCTCGTTTCCTGGTCGATCGCGCAGCCGAAACGCGTGGACTGCTGCTCGTCGTCGAGGACCTGCAGAACGCGACCGCGATGTCGTTGCGCGTCCTCGGTGCCATCGCGCGCGCCGTCGGCGAAGAGACGGCCGCTGGGCGCCCGGTGCGCCTCGTCGTGGCCGTGTCTCTGACCGAGGGCGTGCCGCTGGGCGAGGAGATCGCCGAAGCCCTGGCGACGCTCGAGGCCGAGGGCGTCTTGCGATCGATGCCGGTCAGACCTCTCGGGCGAGAAGACGTGGTCAAACTGGTTCGTGGCGTTCTCGGACCGCACGCCCCCGCAGAGCGCGTCGCAGACATTCTGCGCATGCACGGCGGCGCGCACCCGCTCTTTGGCGAGGAACTCCTGTCACGCCTCGTCGAGGACGGCGCGCTCGTTCATGACGATGGGCGCTGGCGGATCGACACCCAGGTCGCCCCGCGTTTGCCCGAGAGCCTCCAGAGTGCCGTCAGCGCCCGCCTCGAGGAACTCCCGCCGCGCTCGCTGCTTGCGCTCCAGGTGGTCGCCACCCACGAACTGCCGATGCCGCGCGTTCGCGCCGCTGCACTGCTCTGTGGCGACGCGCGTTCGCTCCTCGCGGATCTCGAGAGCCGCGGTCTCGTGACACCGGCCGGATCTGCCCACGCGATATCGGTCGTCCACTCGGTGATCGCGCACACCGCCCTGGCCCTACTGAGCTCGGCCGGGCGCGAGCGGCTGCACGACGCCATTGCCGGTTGTCTGCCGAGTGTGGATCCCGCGGCAGCCGTGCGGCGCGCGTACCATCAGTCGCACGGCGCAGATCACGACGCCGGGTTTCGGGCCGCCACGTCAGCAGCGCGACGCCTGCGCTCCGAGGGCGAGCCCGGCCGCGCGGCCGACTTCGTGCGGCAGGCGCTGCGCTTGCTCGACGAGGGCGATCCGCGCATTCCGACGGTCAGGCGCTCTCTGGCAGAGCTACTCATTGCGTCGGGTCGGCCCGCCGCGGCGACGAACGTCTATCGCGACCTGCTCTCGGCGTTGCGCGATGACCCCGTGCTCCGGGTGAAGCTTCAGCTCGGGTTGGCGGAGTCGCTGGACGCCGCCGGCCAGTCCGGTGAGGTCGCCACTGTTTGCCGTGCGGCGCTCCACGATCTCGAGGTCGGGCGCGGCGCGATGGACGAGGGCGAATACGATGACTTCCGCTTGGACTCGCTCTCGCGCCTGGCTGGCGCGCAGCGTGCCATGGGCGACCTGCACGGCGCCATCGAGTCGGTGAAGTCGGCGCTGCCGCTGGCGACTGAAGGGCGTGGGGCCCAGCATGCGTCGCTGCTCGCGCTGCTCGGCAACGTCTTCGCGCAGATGGGGGAACTCGAACGCTCGCGTCAATTCCACGAGCGCTGTCTTGCGGTCTGCCGCGGGTTGGGGCGCCGACGCGGTATGGCGACCGCGCTCCACAACCTGGGGGTGACGTACGCACGCGAAGGGCGTCGCGACGAGGCCGCGCGTTCGTATCGCCAGTCCCTGCGCCTGGCGCGGCGTGCGCGTGACCTGCAAGGGGTGGCGGTCACGCTCGGCAACCTGGCCAACCTGCGCGCGGAGCAGGGCGACTTCACCGAGGCCGAGGCTCTCATGCGGCGCAGCCTCGCGTTGCGGCGGCGTATCGGCGACCTGGCGGGCATCGCGGCGACCAGCGGCAATCTGGCCGGTCTTCATCGCGCGCGCGGGCGTCTGGGCGCGGCGCTCGCGTTGCTGCAATCGGCCGCCAAGCGGCTGCGCGTTCTCGGGGATGTACACGGCGAGGTTCAATTCCTACTTCGAGCCGCCGCGATCCACTTGCTTGCGTCAGACCCCGGTGCCGCGCGCGCGCTCCTCTTTCGGGCGCTCTCGCGGGCGCAGGGTGCGTCGCTGCGCTCGCTCGAGGCCGAGGCGAACGTCCTTCTCGGGCGACTGGAGCGGCGCCTCGATCCCGAAGGCGAGGAGTGGTTCCAGCGGCTCACACGGGCGCTCGAATTGCATCGCCAGGTCGGTGACCGTGCCGGAACGGCGTCCGCGCTCCTCGAAATGGCGCTTGGCGAACGCGGACGCGGCCGGCGAGGCTCCGCGATGCGTGCGTGGCGGATGGCGCACGACCTCGCCGCCGAGACCGGGACGCCGGACCTTCGCGCGCGATTGGATCTCGTGCGCGGCCGTCTGGACGCGGATCGAGAGCCTTCGTCGGACGCGCTTGCGGCTCTGGAGCGATTTCGCGAATACGCGAACGCCTCGGGGCGTCGTGACTATGCGGTCGCGTCGTCGTACGCTTTGGCGCGGGCTCTTCTCGGAGCGGGCCAGATTGATCGTGCGATGGCGGCTGTCGTCGAGTCGATTCGTGCCGAGGAGGACCTGTCGGCTTCGCTGCCGCCGGTCCTTCGGCGGACGCGTGAGCACGGTCCCGTGCCGGTGCTGCTGGCGAACCTGCGAGAGCGGATCGCTGAGGCTGGGGCGGCGTGTCGATTGGACGAGACGGACGGCGGCGCTCTGGGAGACGACATGGATCAGGACCGACTCCTCAAATTGCTCGAGATCAACAAGCAGCTCGCGCTGGCGACTGATCTTCGCGGTCTGCTCGACACGATCATGGACGTGGCGACCGAGGCGACCGGTGCTGAGCGTGGGTTCCTGATTCTCGTGGACGACGGGAAGATCTCGTTCCAGGCCGCGCGCAACTTCCGCCGCGAAGAGGTGGCGACGCCGGAATTGAAGGTGAGTCGCACGCTGGTCAAGCGCGTGATGAAGAGCGGTCAGCCGGTCCTGACCGACAACGCCACCGAGGACCAGCGCTTCGCCGAATTCGAGAGTGTGGAGCGGCTCGAGCTGAAGTCGATCGTGTCGATCCCCTTCCGCACCGGCGACATCGTGATCGGTGCGCTCTATCTCGACAACCCGGCGCGCAAGGGACAATTCGGTCCGGGCGACCTGCAGTTCCTCACCGCGCTCGGCGATCAGGCGACGCTTGCCATCCGCAACCTCCGCCACGCCGATCAGATGCAGCAACTCAACGCGCAACTTGAGCAGAACCTCGAGAAGAAGAGCGAGCAACTCGAACAGGCGTCGCGCGCGCTGGCCGATCGCGCCACGAAGTACCCTTACGACCAGATCATCGGGCGCTCGCCGGAGATGCGTCAGGTGCTCTTGCTCGTGGACAAGGTCGTCGACACCGACGTGCCGGTACTGATCAACGGCGAGTCTGGGACGGGCAAGGAGTTGATCGCTCGCGCCATCCACGACTATGGCCGCCGCAAGAACGGCCCATTCGTCACGGTGAATTGCGGAGCCATCGCCGAGACGCTCATGGAGAGCGAGTTCTTCGGTCATGTGAAGGGCGCCTTCACCGGCGCGATCAGCGACAAGCCGGGGCTCTTCCGCGCGGCCGATGGCGGCACGATCTTCCTCGACGAGATCGGCGAGATGAACTTCGAGATGCAGAAGCGCTTGCTGCGTGTTCTGCAGGAGCGCGAGGTCCGCCCCGTTGGTGGGCGCGACATCGTGCGCGTCGACGTGCGCGTGATCGCCGCCACCAACCGCGACCTGCGCAAGATGATGCAGGACGGCTCGTTCCGCGAGGATCTCTACTACCGCGTCGCCGTGATCGGTGTCGGCCTGCCGCCGCTGCGTGAGCGCCAGGGCGACATCCCGATGCTGGTGGAGTTCTTCAAGGGGAAGGCATCGGACTTCGGTCTGACCGACAAGCCCTTCGACCAGGACGCCATCGACGCGATGACCACCTACTCGTGGCCGGGCAACGTGCGCGAGCTCGACAACGAGGTGAAGAAGGCGCTGACGCTGAGTGACGACCGTGTGTCGCTCGACGACCTCTCCGTCGGAATCCAGGGCGAGCGCGCCGGACCGGAGCCCGAACTCGTTCGCCCGACCGAGGGGGCGACGCTCAAGGAGAACCTCGAGAAGATGGAGCGCGTCCTGATCGAGAAGGCGCTCGAACGCACTGGTGGGAACCAGACGCGCGCGGCGAAGGACCTCGGCATCAGCCGAGTCTGGCTGCGGAAGAAGATGGAACGGCATGCCTTGTTTGACCGCTGACGGAGTCAGCGGTCGGACAAGGCATCTTCTTTGCGTTTGTGGTGCCTCCGGCACCACGCTCGCTTTCGCTCGCATGTTCGGCTTCCGTCGTGGCTCCGGCTGCTCAACCGGGGCCGCGCTCCGTGTTCGTTGCCGCGCATCGGTGCGGAACCACGACGCGTGAGGTAGCTCGTCTCATGGGCGGGTTTCGCAGGCGGAATCCGCTCCCTACGCCTCACCGCGATCGTCACGGCGAGTGCTGCGCACACGCCCCGCCAATCGCTCTCGTGCCTTGCGTTGTCACGGGGGTGCGAGGTCTGTCGCCTCCACACCTTCCTGCCCCTCTACCTATCCCTGATCAACCGACGGCGTGGCATGGCCGAAATCGCGTGCCAGGCTCAATTTTTGCGCGCGTTGATCGCTCTCGCCCTCGTCCGATCGCGTGACTCGCGCGAAGAGATTGAGCCTGGCACGGTATTTCGGCCAACGAAGAACGTCGATACAGCCCCAGCCCCCACACGCCTCGCTTCGCCTCTGCCCCCCCCCCCCGAGCCCATCACCCGCTGCGCGGCCGCGCGATTAGGGCGGCGCCGCGCGCCACTGCCGTCACGGTGACGAGTACGATCAATCCCCCCCACTCCGCGTCCTCGGTCTTGGAAATGGCGCGCATGACGGGGCCGAGTGACGTCTCAATCACGATCGCTCCGAAGCCGCCCCACACGCTGGCGATCCCGAGCCAGATCGCGATGCGTGCCCCTGTTGTTGCGAAGCTCGATCGCTCCGCTCGCGCCGGCGTCTTGACGGTTGCCGGGAGCGCGTCGCGGCGGGCCGCCGCGGTTCGCTGGTACGCGACGATCCCCACGACGAGGGCCACGAGCAGCGCGATCGCACCGAGGAGGCCCAGGACTGCGGCGCCGATCTCCAGCATCCCTCGGTTCGTGAAGCGCAACAGATTCGGATGCGTCTTCACGAACTCGAACAGGGCGATCCAGCCCCACGGGGCGATGCCGAAGAGGAGGAGCGTCAGGCCAGCACCGACGCGGTCGCGGGGGCTTGTCATCGCGGGATCGTGCCGCGCTCCCTCTCAGGAGCGTCGCTGATCCTTCTCCGTGCCGCATGAGTGACGCACATCGGCAGCGATACTATGGGGCGGGCGGCTGCGATCGGACCCTCGAATGAGCGCCAGCCCGAACACCGGCTAGCCCAGAACATCGGCGGACCCCCAAGATGAGTGTCGGCGACGCCAGGGCCCCGCACGGGACTCTCCCAGCGCCGCCTTCTTGAGGGGATCGCACTCTCCGTATCGCGAGCGCCGTGCCACGGTGGATCGGCGCGAATCCCGCGAATCTCGCGAACGATCGTTATCACGCTGAAACGATCGACCGGCAACGTGGTTACTGATCGCGTCGGGCGGGGAGCCGCGGTGCTTCGTGCGGGGCGATGCGGGCTGCGAGCGCTGTCACGCGCTCGGACCAGGAGCGCCAGGAGCGCGATGCGCTGCCGTCGGCGCGCACCGTCACGTAAGTGTTGAGAGCCCGTACACGCTCGCTACGCGATGCGAAACGTGCGAGGCCGACGTCGAGGCTTGCCAGGTCGTACTCCGCGCGACGCCGATCTGCCGGGCGTGGGCGCGCTCTCTGCCGCCCACAGTCCACCTTCCACGTGCGCCCAGTCGCCGCGTCGACGAGTACGTTGCGCGGGTGGCAATCGCCATCGGTCACGCCGTCTGCGTGCATGGCGCCGACCCGGCGGGCCAGGTCGGCGAGAACCTGCCGCCGACGCTGCGGAGCCGGTTCTTCAAGCAGGAATTCGGCCAGATCGAGGGTGTCAGGGATCTCGGTGAGGAGCAGCATCGCTGTGCGTGCGAGCGCGCCGCGGCGCGCGACCAGGAACGCGAGCGGGAGCGGGTGGAAGGCAAGCCTCTCGTCGCCGTACGTGCGCCCCAGCGCGCGGAACTCGCGCTCGGCCGGCGTGAGGGCCAACGCTGTCGTGCGGCCGATGCCCTTCAGGCGCTCTGCGGCACCCGGCCAGCGCCAGCGCTTCCGGACGGCGCGCCCGAGGCCGGGAACCTCCACGATCGACGTATCTGTCGTGCGAGACCGTGTGTACTCGCTGATGGGGTCGGCGTCCGCGACAGCATGCAGCCAAGCCTCGGTCGCATGGGCGCTGCGGTCCGAACGATCGAGCGAGCCTGGAGCCGCGTGCGCCGCGACTTCGGACACCTGCCACGTCACTCTCATCCGTGCCGTCATGCGACCTCTCTCAGAATCTCGCTTGACCAGTCGAGCCCGATCCCGATACGTTGTTGTAAACTCCGTTCCATAACGAAGATAAGGCATTCAACGAGGGAGCCGCGCGGGATATCGGTCGTGTTCTTGCGCCGGACCGGGCCACCGGGTCGGACGAGCGAGCACGCAACCGGGACACCTGCCGAGAGACGCCATGGCGACTGTCACGAAGAAGGAACTGGTCGCCCGCATCGCGGCGCAGACCGGGCAGACGAAGGTCGTCACCAAGGATATCCTCCAGCGCTTCCTCGATGAGATCATCAGCGAGTTGGCCCAGGGCAATCGACTGGAGTTTCGCGAATTCGGGGTCTTCGAGACCAAGGAACGCGATCCACGTCGTGCGCAGAACCCACGCACGCTCGAGAAGGTCGACGTGCCAGCGAAGCGCGTCGTGAAGTTCAAGGTCGGGCGCATGATGCGCAAGCGCGTCACCGACGAGTTCGGCGGCACCGCGTCCTGATCCTGTGCCCTGATCCCACGCCCTTTGAAGCCCTGATCGCGAGATAGAGAAAGTCCTAAGACGTTTCTCCTGAATGGTTTGTGTGCAGGGGACGCGCCGAGACCGGAAACGCTGTCCCCGGTGCATCGTACGTTGCTCGTGTTGGCTCAGGGCCCGCCTCGCAGATGTCCGCCCACCGCGGAGGCTGCCAGGATGAACGGGACCTGCCGGAAGCCGACAGGAGGTTCCCATGTCCGTTCGCCAAGCCGCTACTGAGCTCCCCGTCCTCGTCTCCATCGCCGTCGTCGTCATCGGGTTCTTCCTCTTCTAGCCGCTCCGCTCCACCAGCCCACCGGGGAGGCAGTCTGGCTTGCCCTCAGCCTGGCCACTCCGGGTCTGGCCCACCCGCAGTCTCCTCTGCGCGCGGCTCTCTGACCGCTTGCGCTGACAACGAAACCTGACGATCGACAGCCGCCGTTGTCGGCTCAGCCTTCGACACGGGGCCGACGAGCGCTACCATCCGCCTCCACCCAATGCGGGCACGGTCCTTGCGAGATGAGGCTTTGGCGCGTGTGCGTGCCGCTCCGAACCCTGAGACATGAGGGTTTGAATGGCACGCTGCGCGACCTGATACGCACCTCGTTCTGACTCTGAACCTCGTTTTGACATTGGGGGGTAGAATGGCCGCTCGCGGAGAGACCCTGATGGAACTCCATTTCTGTAGCGTTTGCGGTTACTCGATCCCGAACTCCGAGGTCGATTCGGGGGCGGCGCGTGGAGCCGACGACAAGCTCGTCTGTTCCGAGCACCGTGGCAGCGCCGAGGGCGGGGCGTCGAAGCAGGCGGCCGCTTCGAACACGGCTGTGTCGGGCAAGTCGGGCAAGTCGGCCCAGACGGCCTCCGACGACGACGTCGAACTGCTCTTCTGCGCAAATTGCCGTGTCTCGATCCCACTTCCCGACTACCGCAGTGGCCGTGCCCGCCGTGAGTACGGCTCGCTGCTCTGCGGCGTCTGCGTGAAGTCTGATCCCGGCACGCGCGCCGCCCGGCGTGACGCAGTGGAAGCCGAAATGGCGGCAGACGTCGAAGCCAACGATCCCGTACAGACGCATCGCTGCGCGATCTGCAGCGCTGCGGTGCCGCATAGTCATATCGTCACGGGCAAGGCGTCGCTCAACGGCGATCGCGTGACGTGCGAGGGCTGCCGCGCCGCATCGATCGGGTCCGGCGGCGGCTTCGTCAAGACATTCGCACTCGTCTGCGTCGTCGCCGCGGTGGCCGGAACGATCGGCTACGTGGTCGGCCCGCTCATGATGGGCCAGCAAGAAGATCGCGTCGCTCCCCTGCAGCAGCGCATCGCGCAACTCGAAGCGAAACTCGATACACAACTTGCGAGCCCGGTGGACACCGGCGCGGATGATCGCGTGAAGCTCGCGGAGGAGTTAGCGAGCGTCCGTCGGTTGCTCGACGAAGACCTTCGCGGCGACGTCGCTGCACTGCGTAACGAGATGGCGGGCGTACGCCGCGAATTCGCGCGCGAGGACGCGCGCAGTGACAAGCGGCTGACTCGGCTCGAGGGACAGATCGACGAGATCGTCAAGAATCTGACCAACGCGCCGCGTGAGGCGCCGCCGCAGAAGGAGATCCGCATCGATCCGCCGCCGGTCGAACCGCCGGTCGTCGACGAACCGCCCATGGACGGTGGCGATCCGACGGTGCCGGAGGTGGACCCTGTGGTCACGCGTCTCTGCAAGGATCTCCTTGAGTCCCCGGAGGACGGTGTCCGTTTCCCGGCCGCCAACGAGTTGGGGCGCCTGAAGGACGAGGCCGCCATTCCGGCGCTCGCCGACGCCCTCGTCAACGACAAGCACTTTCTCGTGCGGCGCGCTTGCGCCCGTTCGTTGAATATGTTGAAGGCGTGGTACGCGTCACCCGCGCTCATCGACGCGCTCGAGGACAAGGAAGCGTACGTCGCCCAGCAGGCGAACTTCGCGCTGCGCAGCATCACGGGGCAGGACTTCCAGGTTACGCAGGAGCAGTCTCCGTCGGAGCGCAAGCGCCGTGCGAAGAAGGCTCGCAAGTGGTGGGACGCGAACGGCGAGTCACCGCCTGAAGGCGTCTCGCTTCACTCCGCCGAACTCGTTCGGTAGACCCCCGCGCCGCTGGCACTAGGGGCCCGGCCAGAAACCCCCGCGGCGCCGGTGAGGGGGTGATAGCTGGCCGACGTGCGGAGCATCCACCGCGCCCGGGCGGGCCGTCTGCCGCGGCTGCCAGGCTCGGAGACTCTCCGGAGTCGAGTCGCCTGTCACCCACGACAACCGTCCCACCCGGACACGTCCGGCTCTCCACGGGGGTTTCTGGCCGCACCCCTAGACGGGAGTGTCAGCTGGCGCCGGCGTTGCCCGACTGCACGTTCCAGAGATCCGCGTAGAGACCGCCCTGCGCGATGAGCTCGTCGTGGCGGCCCTCTTCGGTCACTCGGCCTTCGTTCAGGACGAGGATGCGGTCGGCGCGCCGGATCGTGCTCAGGCGATGCGCGACCACGATCGCCGTGCAGCCCTCGGTGATGCGCGCGAGGTTCTCCTGGATCTCGCGCTCCGTCTCGGTGTCCACCGACGACGTCGCCTCGTCCAGAACAAGGATCGGCGCCCGCTTCAGAATGGCGCGCGCGATCGAGAGTCGTTGGCGCTGTCCACCCGATAGTTTGATGCCGCGTTCTCCGACGATCGTTTCGTAGCCAGCCGGGAGCGACGCGACGAATTCGTGCAGATGCGCGACGCGCGCCGCATGCTCAACAGCGTCGGCATCGGGCAGCGTGCCATCTCTTGCTCCTTGTCCGTAGGCGATGTTCTCGCGGATCGTTCCGTGGAAGAGATAGACGTCTTGCGTCACCACCGCGATGTTGCGCCGGAGGTCGCGTTGCCTAAGCGCGCGCACATCGTGACCATCGATCAGGATGCCGCCGCCCGTGACGTCGTAGAGACGCAGGAGCAACTTGATCAACGTCGACTTGCCTGCGCCGGTTGGGCCCGCGATCCCGACGGTCTCGCCGGGGGCGACGCGGAACGAGAGACCGGAGAGGACGCGCTCGCCCTGTCCGTAGTCGAAGTGCACGTCGTCGAATGCGACGTCGCCCCGCGCGTCGACGAGCGACTCGGCATCGGCGGCGTCCTGCACCCGCGGCTCCGTGTCAAGCAAGCTGAAGATGCGAGCGGCGCTCGCCGCTGCGCGCTGGTACTCGTCGAACGTGGTCCCGAGGCGCGTCATCGGCCACAGGATGCGTTGGATCATCATGCCGAAGAGCACGAGCAGGCTGGCCTCGATGCGCCCCTCGACGGCCCAGATTCCGCCCAGCACGAGGCAACCGGCGAAGCCGAGCGAGATTGCCATCCGGATGAGCGGGATGAACGCGGTCGAGAGGATGATCGCCTCGTGGTTCGCCACGCGATACGCATCGGAGGCGGCTTCGACGCGCGCACGCTCCGCCGTCTCGGCAGTGAAGCTCTTGATGACGAGCATCCCCGCGATGTTGTTCTCGAGCCGGGCGACGAGATCGCCCACCACCGAGCGAACGCGGGCGTAGCGCGGCTCCAGCAGTTTCGAGAAACGGATGCTGCCCCAGACGATCAGCGGCACCGGCGCGAGTCCGACGAGCGCGAGTTGCCACGACGAGACCAGGAGCGACGTGCCCGCGAAGAGGATGAGCACGATGAGTTGGACGATGTCGTTGAAACCCGTGTTGAGGAAGCGCTCGAGTTGGTTCACGTCATCGTTCAGCATCGAGAGCGTGCGCCCGAGGCGATGTTCCTCGAAGAAGCGCAACTCGCGCTCCTGCATTTGCGCATACGCATCGACGCGCAACCGATGCTGGATGTCCTGAGCCAGCGTCTTGAATGCCCGGTCGTAAAGCCACTGGAAGAAGCTCTCGCCGCCGAAGATCAGGACCGCGAGGACGCCCATCGCGACGAACTGTGGCGTCGTTCCTTCGCCGAACGGCCGGGCGAACGCCGACACCGCCGCGGGCAGATGATCGCCAGCGGCGATTGCGACGAACCACGCGACCAGGAACGGCGGCATCAGATCGAAGATCTTGTTGGTCGCGCTCGTTGCGATGGCGAACGCGAGCCGCCGACGGTCGGGCCGCAGGTAGGCGAAGAGGCGGCGCATCGGGCGCTCTACGGGTTCGAGGAGCGGAAGCGTGTCGTCGGCCATAGGCCATCCGTAGCCGACGTTGCGGGCGCACGCAATGATCGCCCGACGCCGATCTCGGGACGGCTCATCAGCATCACTTCCCGGCGGGTTGACTGACGGCCCGCATGCCACGACGCAGCCGCCCGCGCGCCCCACGCGCTCAGGGAGGAGCGATCTGCGCTATGCTGTGCGTCCGCCGAATGACCGGCACCCACGGAGGCCCTATTGATCACGAAGGAGCAACTCCTGGCGTCGATGCGCCACGAGATCAAAATCATCAAACATCTGGCCGCGAAGGTCCCGGCAGACAAGCTGGACTGGCGGCCGACACCGGGACAGCGCTCGATCGGCGAGTTGTTGCAATACCTCACCGTCTCGGCCGAGATCCCGTGCGTGAACCTCTTCACGAACAACTGGGATCACGCGCAGGCGGCGAGTGCGAAGGCCGAGACGGTCACACCGGAGACGTTCGCCACCGCGATGGATGCACAGATGGATCGGCTCGACGAGCTGATCCGCGACGTCGATGTGGCGAGCGCGCTCGAGACCGACGCCACGATGCCGTGGGGGACGCCCGTCAAGCAGGGGCAGGGTTTCATCGACATGCCGCTCAAGTCGCTCGTCGCCTACCGGATGCAGCTCTTCCTCTACGCGAAGCAGGCCGGCGTCGAGGGCCTCTCGTCTGCCAATTGCTGGGCTGGCATCGACATGCCCGCAGCACCGGCTGCCGAAGACGCGTAGCGCGCACTTCCAGTCGGCGCCCACGGCGCATGATCAGAACGGCGCACTGTCAATCGTCGTGGTGTCGCGTCCGGACGCGCGCCGAGGAAGATGCATCCTCCTCGGCGCGGCCGGTCCTCGCCGTCAGAGACCGGCGAGCGCGCGATCCAGGTCGCCGATCAGATCGCTGACGTCTTCGACGCCGACGCTGAGACGCAATAGCCCATCGGAGAGCCCCGCAGCTTCGCGCTCCGCCTTCGGGATTGAAGCGTGTGTCATGATGACGGGGTGGTCGAGGAGTGACTCGACGCCGCCCAGACTCTCGGCGAGCGCGAAGAGGTGAACACGCTCAGCCACCTGGCGGACGTTATCGAGGTCGCCGCGGACCTCGAAGCTGACCATGCCGCCGCCGTTGCGCATCTGGCGCATCGCGAGCTCGTGCTGGGGGTGCGACGGCAGACCGGGATAGAGGACCTTCGTGACCGCCTCGTGGGCCTCAAGCCACTGCGCGATCGCCAGCGCATTCTCGGCATGGCGCTCCATGCGCAGGTGCAGCGTCTTGGCGCCACGCAGCACGAGGAAGCAATCCATTGGTCCCGGGACCGCGCCGACCGAGTTCTGGATGAAGCGCAAGCGATCGTGGAGCGCGTCATCGTTCGTGATGAGCGCGCCGCCGACCACGTCACTGTGTCCGCCCATGTACTTGGTCGTGCTGTGCAGCACGATGTCGGCGCCGAGTGAGAGCGGCTGCTGGAGGTAGGGAGTCGCGAACGTATTGTCGACCAGCGATGTCGCGCCCTGCTCCCGCGCGATCTCGCAGCAGGCGGTGATGTCGCTGACCTGCAAGAGCGGGTTGCTCGGAGTCTCGATCCAGACGAGCTTCGTCTCGGGGCGGAACGCCGCCCGGAACGTGTCGACATCCGTGGTGTTGACGAACGTGAACGCGATGCCGACGCGCTCGTAGATCGCCTTCATGAGGCGGTACGAGCCCCCGTAGAGGTCGTTGCATGCGAGGACGTGGTCGCCGGCGCTCAGCAGATGCAGCGCGCAGTCGCCCGCTCCCATGCCGCTCGAGTAGGCGAGTCCGTGACGACCGCCCTCGAGTGACGCCAGATTCGCTTCGAGCGCGACGCGGGTCGGATTGATCGTTCGCGAATAGTCGAAGCCCTTGTTCACGCCGGGCGAGGACTGCACGTACGTGCTGGTCATGTAGACGGGTGGCATGATCGCGCCGGTGGAGGGGTCCGGCGACTGCCCGCCGTGGATTGCGCGTGTGCCGAAACCGTGTTCTTGCTCGTGATGGTCCATCGTGTCTCCGAGTTTGGCGCAGGAGGGCGTCTCCGCGTCAGGTCACCCGCGGGCGAGTGCGTGAATAAGGTCGTACTTGGTCAAGATGTCGCGCGTGCCATCCGCGCGGTGGACGATGACTGCCGAGCCGCCACGTGCGAGCAGCGATTGCAGGTCGTTGACGGAGGCGCTCTCGTCGAGTTCGGGCAGCGGATCTTCCATCACCGCCTCGACGGGGCCGTCCTTGCGCTCGGATGCGTGCAGGAGCAGGTCGATCACCTGATCCTCGCGGATGGTGCCGACGATGCGCCCGTCGCTGAGCACTGGGATCTGCGAGACCTCGAGATCGCGCATGATCCGGATGGCGGCGACGACGGTGTCGGTCGGCGCCAGGGTGACGAGGTCGCTCGGTCCGTCGCGCTTGCCCGCGAGAACATCCGCCGCCGTGAGCGAGCCCTCGGCGTCACCCCCATGGTGCTCCGTCCACCACGCGGCGTCGTAGGTCGTGAGCAGGTCCCCCTCGTCAGCGGCCGGCACCAGGGCGATGACCGTCGCACCCGCGGGCGCTTCATGGAGGAGGCGCAGGGCCGCAGCCACCGCCGCGCCGCCGGTTCCGGCGCCCCCGACGATGCCCTCGTCCTGCGCCAGGCGGCGTGCCGTGCTCAGGGCTTCGAGCTCACTCACGAGGAGCGGCGTCCCGTGTGCGTCGCCAACCCAGGCGATGCCGTCGAAGGCGAGATCCACGACGAGCGCGTCTCGGCCCGCCGCGGTCAGCGCGTGGCGCACCCCCTGCAGCGGCAACGCGTCGCGTTCGACGCCGACCACCGCATGCAGCGTTGCGCCGGCTGCTTCGACCAGCTGCTCGCCGAGTCGCTTCTCCGCGACGCCGCACGCACTGCGTCGCTTGTCCACCAGCACAGCGCCCGGCGTACCGGCCGCGACCCGGCGCGTGGCTCCGAAGAGCGCGCCGCGCGAGTCGTCGCTCTCCTGCACCGGGATCACGCGCACCTCGGCGCCGCGGGCGGTGATCCGATTGCGATCGGCGCGCGACGTCGTCCCCGCCAGTACGACCACGCACGCGAGGCCGCGCGACGCGGCGTGCAGAGCGACGCTGGCACCGAAACGTGCGCCGCAGCAGACGAGCGTCGTGGCCTGGTCGAGCGCGCCGCTCGCGTCGAGATCGACGATGCAGCGTGTCGCAATCGCGTCGGCGTTCACCGCCGACGTGCCCGGCGTGGCCAGAGCGGCGATGAGACGCGCCTTCCCCACGACGGCGCTGTCAGGCGAGCTGGCCGCCGTCGTGTCACGGAGCAGGCGATCTAATCGCACCAGCCACACGTCACCGATCGTGCCGCGGATATCGTCGTGAATCATGCCTGCCTCCATCGCCAACCGCTCAGTGGGCTCTCAAAGCACCGCGGAGACAGATTGTAGGCCCTTCTCGGCCACCGCCGATTCCCGAGCGACCAAGCGGACCACAGCCAATTGCCAAACAATCGCAAGCGCGGCGCCCACGACGACGTCGATCACGTAATGGAAGCGCAGGTACGTCGTCGCGATAACGAGCCCGGTGACGAGCGGGGCGTAGATCCAGAGGAGTCGCTTCTCGTGGCGCAGGCAGACCAGCAGCGCCGTAACGGCGTTCGCGGTGTGCAGGCTGGGGAACGCGTCGCGAGGAAAGTGGCCGCCGTAGTTCGCGTTCAGCGAGCGGATGGCCGCGCCGATGAAATCGCCCTCGAGTGGACCACCGAAATGCTCCGCGGGCAGATAGGCATGCGGCCCGATGGCGGGCAGAAAGAGGTAGCCGAGATAGCCGATGAAGAGCGCTCCGACCTCGCCCATCATCAGTTCGCGAAACGCCGTTCGGTTGCGTCGGAACCACCACGCGGCGAGTGTGGTCGGAATCAGGTAGTAGCTCGCGTAGAAGCCGGCCATCAGCGTGGTGAGCGCCGGAGCAGCGTAGGCGAGGTAGAGGGTGCCGACATCGGCTCCGAAGACGCCTTGATCTACGGCGCGGAGCCAGGGGTCGATCGTCCACTCCCAGCAGCGCGGGACCACTGCGTGGAGCATCTCGTACGTGAGGACGACCAGCGGCAGAGGCAGCCAGTCCAGCGCCGCACTCGCCCCGCGCCAGCGTCGGAGCGTCGGCCACGTTGCGATCAGGGCCAGGACAGGGATCGCGAAGGGCACGAAAACAGCCGCGGCGCCCGAGAGCACCGCGGCCGTTCCGGCCGCCGTCCAGAACGCGAGACCGAGACGGATTTCGACGCGGTCCGTCAGTTGCGGCGCGTCGGAGGGCACGTGCCCGCTACTTCCTCAGGTAGAGGAGCAACTCGCCCAGTTCCCCCGAGTCGTTCGTGGGGCGCAGGACGCGGTGGAGCAGGCTGAAGCCCGCGGCGCGCATCTCGTGGACGACGACGCCGCCCTCGCTCGCGAGCAGGATCGAGTTGCCCTTCTTCGCGCGCGACTTGCGGGTCTTGCCAGCGTCCTCAACGGGGAAGAAGCCTGCCGAGAGCAACAGCACTCCGCCTCTGAAGAGCAGACGCTGGATGTTGCCGAGGTAGCGCTGCCGCTCGCGCTCGTTCTCGATCTGGTAGAACGCGCCGCGGTCGACGGCCAGGCCGAACGAGGCCGCGGGGAGCAGGTTCGGCGTCTCGAAGAGGTCGCCGACCATGAAGTCGATATCGACGGTGGCCAGCCACGCACGCTCACGGGCGAGCCCGACGTCGGCGCGGTCGGGGTCGATGCCGACGCAGTTGAAGCCGCGCTTGGCGAAGTAGACGGCCGCTTCGCCACCTCCGCAACCGGTGTTCACCATGCGTGTGGAGCGGGGGCAGAACTCCGACTCGGTGAACTCGTCGAGCACGCCGTAGTCGTAGTTGTCCTCGATCTTCGGCTGCACGTCGACCGCGAGCGTGTTCATGATCAGCGTGGCGTCGAGGGGCTCATGCGCCATCGACTCGTCGCCGAAGCCGTCCGTCACGTTCGGCTGCAGGTGTCCACGCGCACCGGCACGCCGCGTCGTCGCAGAGATGGCGCGACGCACGTCCGGCATCTCCTCGTACACGAGGACCTCGCGCGTCGGCTCCGGCGCGCTCATCGTCTTCGCGGGCGGCTTGGCCTTGCGCTCACGCCGCTTCTTCGGAGCGGCGCCGCGACGACTCTTGGCCGCGAGCTTCGCGGCCTTCGTCACGGCTGCCTGCTTCGCAGCTTCCGACTTTGGCTTGGGGCGCTTTGCCTCCGACGTCGCGGCGCGCTTCGCCGTGGCGGTGGACTTCGTCTCGGGCAATGGGGAACTCCTCTTTGTCGGCTTCTTCGGGGTCGATTTCTTCGGCGTCTGTTTCTTCGAGGACTGCGTGGCCTGGGTCTTCTTCGCGGGCGTCTTCTTGGCCGGGGCCGCACGCTTGGCGACCTTCTTCACAGTCTTCTTCGCGGCCTTCGTCGAGGACGCCTTCTTGGGCGTGGCCTTCTTTACGGCCTTGGCCTTCGCAGGCCTCGCTTTCGCGGGCATCTTGCGGGAGGACTTCTTGGCGGCGGGTTTCTTGGTCTTCTTGGTCACGGCTTTCTTCACGCTGGTCTTCTTGGTGGCGGTCTTCTTCGCGCCAGCCTTCTTCGTGGTCGTCTTCTTCGACGACTTCTTGGACTTTGCGGTCGTCGAGGATCGGGTGGCTGCTGACTTCTTCGCCTTCGCCGCGCCGGTTTTCGCCGGGCGCGACGTCTTCTTTGCGCGAGAAGCTCCGCGGGTGCCTTTGGACGCGCTCATACCAAACCTCCGCCTAGCGCCGAGGGCCTGTTCGCGCGCCAGTCATGAGCCCAGAAGAGGGCACTCCGACCCGATTGCGGGAGCATACCGACGAGACCCGGGCGCGACCTACTTCATTTCGCCCGAAGGCTGCCAAAGTGGCAGCTTCCGGGCCGTCGAGCGGCGTTCAAGCGAAGGCCGGGTCTCACGCCGACCTGATGGCGCTCGTGGGGGCGCCGGGGGCGCCCTCCGCAATCGCTGACTCGAAGATCCGATAGCGCCGATAGATCGCGCCGCCGATGTGCGCGATGGCGGCGATCATCAGATCGTTGTCCTCCAGTACCCAGGAGCACTCGGCGCCCACCCAACCGAGTCTTCTGGCGCCCTCGACAGAGCGCAGGATCAGCGCCGTCTCGAGGCCCGCGCGCCGATGCCGCGGGATCACGCCGAGCGTGACCATTCGCCCCTGTCGGATCCCGCGCTTCGCGACGAGGAAGCGCAAGATCGACCACGGCCAGAGGCGGCCACGGATCGTATGCAAGGCCTGATGAATATCCGGCAACGTGAGCGAGAACGCCACCGGCTCGCCCTCGTGATCGGCGAAGAGGAGCAGAGACGGGTCCAAGATCTGGCGCAGCGAGTGCGCTTCGTGCCGGATCTCCGCCGCGGTCATGGGGACGAAGCCCCAGTTCTTCTCCCACGCGCAGTTATAGATCTGGAGCACGTGCTCGATGTCCGCTGCGAAGCCCGCGCGGTCCGTGCGCACCGGTCGGATGCGGTAGCTGCCACGGCGTTCGATGCGCTTCACGATGCGCTCGAGACGCTCCAGTCCCGCCTGCGGCGTGTCGGCCCAGAGCGCAACCAGGTCCTTCGCGCCGCGTAGCCCCCACCCTTCGAGTAAGTCGGCGTACCACGACGGGTTGTAGGGCATGTCGACGACGGGCGGTCCCGGCCGCTTGTCCTCCACCAGGAGTCCGCTGAGCCCGTTCGTGGAGTACGAGAGCGGACCGCGCATCGTGTCCCGATCCCGGTCGCGAAGCCAAGCGGCCGCAGCATCGAGGAGCGCCGCTGCCGTCGCCTCATTCCGTTCGCACTCGAACCAGCCGAAGAAACCGATGTTGTTCCCATGCTGCTCGTCGTGGCGGGCATCCACGCACGCCGCGATCCGTCCGACATCGCGTCCGTTGCGCACCGCGACGAAGTGCTGGGCCTCTGCGTGCGCGAAGAACGGATGTTCCGGGTGCCACCGCGCGTGCTGGTCGAGGAGCAGCGGCGTGACGAAGTGCGCATCGCCGGCGTAGGGCGGCAACCCGGCCCGCCAGAAGCGCGTCCGCGCGCGCCGGTCGCGGGAGATAGCTGCGATGGTCACCGCCATCGGGGCCACAGAGACCGTGTCCACAGAGACTGGGGCCACGGACACGGGCAACACCGGCGCAATGTCACCGCCATGAACGGATCAGGCGACGCGGACGACGCCGGTCGCGCGACCGATCTGCGCGAAGGCTTCGATGACGCGATCAAGTTCCTCCGGCGTGTGGGTCGCCATATACGACGTGCGGAGGAGCCCCTCGCCGGGCGGCACGGCGGGCGAGACCACCGGGTTGGTGAAGATGCCCGCTTCGTGCAGGCGATTCCAAAAACTGAACGTGTCGTGATCGCTGCCGATCGCGAGCGGGACAATCGGTGAGTGGCTCATCGAGACGTCCCAACCGAGATCCGTGAACGCCGCGTTCATGCGACTGACATTCGCCCAGAGTCGCGTGCGCCGCTCGGGTTCACTCTCGACGACCTCGAGCGCGGCGAGGGTCGCCGCCGCCGAAGCCGGCGCCGGCGAGGCAGAGAAGATGAGCGAGCGCGCGAGGTGCTTGACGTACTCGATGACCTCGGTCTTCCCGGCCGCGAAACCGCCGAGCGACGCAAACGACTTCGAGAACGTGCCGACGACGACATCGATCTCGTCCTCAAGGCCGAAGTGCTCCGCCGTACCGCGACCATGCTCGCCCAGGACGCCGATCCCGTGAGCGTCGTCGAGAAGGATGCGCGCGCCGTAACGGCGCGCGAGTCGCACGATGTTCGGCAGGTCGCAGAGGTCGCCCTTCATCGAGAAAACGCCGTCCGTGATGATGAGACGACCCGCCGAGTCGGGGCACTCTTTCAGCTGTCGCTCGAGGTCCTCCATGTCGCTGTGGCGGTACTTGCGGAGTTGCGCGAACGAGAGTCGGCAGCCATCGAAGATCGACGCGTGATTCTCGCGGTCACAGAGGATTACATCGCCCTTGCCGGCGAGTGTCGAGATCACGCCCAGGTTCACCTGGAACCCGGTGGAGAATGTGATCACCGACTCATGCCGCATGAACTTGGCGAGGCGGCGCTCGAGTTCGACGTGCAGGTCGAGCGTGCCGTTCAGGAAACGCGAGCCCGTGCACCCCGAACCGTATTTCTCGACCGCGGCGATCGCTGCGGCGGTGACCTTCGGGTGGTGCGTGAGACCGAGGTAGTTATTCGACCCGATCATCACCATCGGCCGGCCATCGACGATGACCTCTTCCGTGTGGTTCTCGGAGATCTCGAGGAAGTAGGGGTAGAGGCCCGACCGCTTGAGCTGGTTGGCTCGATCGAAGCGACTGCACTTTTCGAAGAGGTCCACGAACGCTCCCTCGGAAGGCCCGGCCGGACAACCCCACGGCGCCGGCGTTGGTGCGGGGGGTGACCATCAGTTGTAGCTCTTACCGCGTCCGGGCAGGCAGCCTGCGTTGGCGACCAGGCTGGGAGACCCTCGGCGGAGTCGCGTCGCATGGTACCCACGGCAGTCGTCCCGCCCGGATACGTCCAGATATGAAGGACACGTCCAGATGTGAAGAGCGCGTCCAGTATGAAGGGCACGTCCGGTATGAAGAACACGTCCAGCACCCAAGGGGATACCTGGCCGCACCTCCAGGGCCCCGTTGGTTCGAATTCTGGCTGCCGAACCGAGAGGGGAACCCGCACGATGGACGGGTTCGAACGCGATCGGAGGGTAGGTGTGGCGGCGCGGATGTGTCAACCTGTTTCGTGCGCCCCGGACGAGTCGGCGAGGCTGGGCGCAGAGGGTCATGAGACCGGTTGGCGACACCGAGATTGCGACATCTGGAGAAGGGGCGTGGATGCGGGTATTTCTGACGGGGGCGACCGGCTTTGTCGGACGTCACGTCGCCGCCGCTCTCGCCTCGCAAGGGCACGTGCTGCGCTGCCTCGTTCGGTCCGAAGCGCGCGCCGCACACCTGATCGAGGCGGGGCACGAGATCGTCGCGGGCGGCATCCTCGATGCAAGCGCACTCCGCAAAGGCGTGGCGGGGGTCGATGCCGTGGTCCACGTCGCCGGGCTGATCGCGGCGTGCTCGTACACGGAGATGCGCGCCGTCAACGTGACCGGCAGCGGCCTGCTTGCGGATGCTTGCGCGCGGGCCGATCACGCTCCCGACCGTTTCGTGCTGATCTCGTCGCTGGCGGCGGGGGGGCCGTCGGGTGCCTTGGGCCAGGGCGTGCGCGAGGACGACGCGCCGCGCCCGGTGAGCCGCTACGGGCGGTCGAAGCTCGACGGAGAGTGCGCCACGCGCCGGGGGCTCCCACGTGGCACCAGACTGACCGTCGTGCGGCCTCCCGCGGTCTATGGGCCGCACGACCGGGGCATTCTCGACTTCTTTCGTGCGGCTGCGCGGGGCGTCCATCTGCAGCTCGGAGACCGACGCATTTCGATCGTGCATGGCGAGGATCTGGCGCGCGGTGTGGTTGCCGCTCTCGAGGCTCCGGCGGCGGCCGGGCGCACGTACTATATCGCCAACGCGGAAAGCCATACGTTGGACGATCTCCTCGGTCGCATCGTGACCGCAGTCGGGCGTTCCGCGGTCGCGGTCAGCGTTCCGGAGTTCGCCGTGCGCGCGGCCGGCGTCGTGGCCGAGGAGATCGCTCGCGTGCGCGGCGTCGTGCCGACGTTCTCCCGCGACAAGGTGCGCGAGTTCCTCGCGTCGGGCTGGGTCTGCGATGCGTCGCGCGCCCGCGCTGACCTCGGTTGGACTCCATCCCACGCGATCGATGCCGGACTGCGGACCACGGCTGACTGGTATCGCGAGCGCGACTGGCTGTGATGCAGCCTGCGGAATTCGCCCGCGTCGAGTGCGCTCGGACCCGTAGCCTGCGAGGATGTCTACCCGTTCGATGGCGCTCTCCGCAGCGCTTGCCGTAGCGTTCTTCTCCACCCCTGTGTTCGCGCAGGAGGACCTGCCCGAGGGCGCCGAGAGCACCGAAGCCTGGTACGCATTCTCCGAAGAATTCGCCACCCAGCTGCAGAGCGTCGGGCGCGTGCGTGAAGCTGTGGAGGAGATCCTCGCGTGCGGGACGCTGCACACTGACGAGATCGACAAACTCGCCGATGGCGCGGTACTCCTCGTGGAATTCGGGGCACAGCAGCCGGGCGGTCTCCGGCCTGGCTCCGAGTACCAGCGGATCGCGGACGACATGATCCGCGCCGCCGTGTCGCGCGGTGGCATCGGCGATGGCCGATTGGCCTACGCGATCGGACGCATCAGCTTCGCGGCCGTGGATTGGGGCGCGGCGTATCGGATGTTCCGCAACGCGCGCAAATCCGGCTGGGAACCGGCGCGCGTCGAGCCGTGGTACTACCGGGCCGTCGTCAATCGCGCCCCGCTGCTCCTCGACGCCATGCGCATCGATACGGCTGTCGAGCAACTCGAGGAGGTTATCGCCGCCCAGCCCGATCATCCCGAGACGATGGCCGCGGAGATCAACCTTGCCGCGGCGTACCGGCGTCGCGACGAGCGGGTGACGGCGGAGAAGATCCTGCGCGAACTCGTCAAGAAATTCCCCGCACGGCCGCAGCCCTGGAACACGCTCGGACAGATCCTCTTCGATCAGGGGCGGCTCGAGGAAGCGCTCGAGGCGTTCCAGAACTCGATCTCACGCGCGGTGGCGCTCGGACTCGCGTACGACGAAGCGCTTGTCTCGACGGCGCACGTTCTCTACAAGCTCGGCCGTGCCGAGGAGTCCGAGCGCGTGACGCAGAGCTATCTCCGCCTCCACCAGGACGCGCCGGGCGGGCTCTATCTGATGGCGATGCTCCACCGCGACAAGGGGCAGACGCTGGAGGCCGTCAAGACACTGCGACGGGCGCATCGTATCGCGCCTGACGACACCGGGATCTTGACGCTGCTCCAGCAGGTGCACTACGAGCGTGACGAGATTGACGACGCCGAGTCAGTCGGCGCGGCGATCGACAAGATCGAAGAGGCGGCGCGACGCGCGCTCGACGAAGTCGATGCGGCGCCGAAATCCGGGGCCGCTGCTCCAGACTCCAAGACACCAGACTCCGGAACACCAGCTTCGGGGCCCCCCGAGCTTGGGATTCCGGAGCCTGGGGAGACTCCTGACGAGACGCCGGCGCCCGCCGCGGACGCCAAGAGCGACGACGCCGCGGAGTAGCCTCCTAAAGCGCGCCACCGGCGAGAGCCGATCCTGGAAGCGGTACCAGGAGCTACTCGCGATGGGCAAACCCACCTTCCGACGCAAGCAGAAAATCACCGACGCCAAGTTCCAACTTGAGGTTGGACTGCATCTCGTCGGCTGGCTCTACCTCTACATCGTGGTCACGGCCGTGGCGATCAACATCCCCGCGCTGAAGTCGCTGCTCTCGGCCGATGTTGCCGACCCCGAGTACGTCGAAGCCGTTCTCGCGGTGCGCAGTTTCAGTCGTTTCGTCCTGATCCCGTTGGTCGTGACGTTTGTTGCGATGGCGTTTCACGCTGTCCTGCTCACGCACCGCATTGCCGGGCCGATGTACCGCGTCAAGGCTGTCTTGCAGCAGATCGCGCGCCGCGAGTACCCCGAGCGCGTCACGTTCCGCACCAAGGACTTCCTCCACGATGTGGCCGTCGAGATGACGACCACCGTCCAGGCTTTGCGTGAAGACCAACTCCGCATGCAGCGCATGAATGGTGAGACGTCCGAGGCTGCCCAACGACTCGTCGAAGCTGCCGACGCCGGAGTCGACCGAGCGGCGATGGCGGCGATTGCGCGCGAAATCCTTGAGGCCGCTGAGCGTCTCGATCGTCACGTCGCGCCGCCCGAGTCCGAAGACGACGGTCCGATGACCCCGCCGACGGCCGAGCCCGCCACCGCCGGGGTCGAGCCCGTCAGCGCCCTCGACGTCTGAGCCCTTGGCGCCTCGCGGGCACTCCGTGGCGTCGGCGGCCCGTTCAGCAATCGGCTCACGCGTGTAACTCACGTCACAGTAATTCGTTGCGACGTTGTCTGCTTCGCGCGCCCCACGCTCCGTCCGGATCGGCTAGTCTAGTCACGTGACCGGAAGACGCGTCCGTTGGATCGGAACTGTCGCGGTGTTGGCACTCGTGCTGACCGCGGTGTCGTCTGGAGTGCCGACCGCGATCGCCGCTGACTCTCCGGATCAGGACGCTCCGGATCAGCAGGATTCGGGCCCGACTCTGACGTCGCCTGCCAAGGTGAAGGCGAAGAAGAAGCGCAAGCGCACGATCAAGGTGCGCAAACTGCGACCGAAGTCGGGGGCCACGTTCGTCCGCCTCGACGCCACCGTTCGGATCCGGTTCAACCGTGCCGTCGATCCCGAGACCATCAATCGGACCACGGTCTCGATCACGCCTCTGGGCGGCGAGTCCCTCGATTGGACGGCGACGTTCGAGAAGAACGGGAAGCAGGCGGTCCTCACGCCGGTCGGCTTCTTCGACCCCGGCAAGGACTACCAGGTCAGCGTTCGCTTCGGGGTCACGTCCACGAAGGGCGATCTGCTCAAGAAGCAAGACTCCGCGATCTTCTTCACGGACGCGAACGTCGCGCCGCTGCAGTTCATCCGCCCCGACCAGTTCGAGAAGGTCGCGTCCACGATGTTCGACGGACGGACCGAGCATTCGGCCACGCTTCTCGCCGGTGGCCGGGTCCTCCTCGCCGGTGGCATGGTTGACGGGACGGCGCTCTCCACCACCGCTGACTTCTTCGATCCGGTCGAGGACGAGTTCCGCGTCGTGCCGTCCCGACTGACCACGGGGCGTGCCTTCCACCCCGCGGTCGAATTCGCCGGCGGCGCGCTGCTGATCGGTGGTTGGGATGGTGTCGCGGCTTCCGACACGACCGAGCTATTCGACCCGTCGGTGATCGAGTTTCGCCCCGGGCCGGGATTGGTCGAGCGGCGTGACTTCGTGGACGCCGTTCGGTTGGACGATGGTCGCGTTCTCGTCGTGGGCGGCTTGGACTATGTCGGTAACGGAGCGTCGTTCAGCGTCACGGCAGAGATCTACGATGCGTCGCGTGGTTCGTTTCGCCTCACGCTCGGATCGCCGGAGGATCGGCGCGCCGGCCATCGCCTCACGCTACTTCTGGACGGTCGCGTCCTCATCACAGGCGGTCAGGCGCCCGGCGCAGGCGGCGGTGCGACAGCGGAGATCTTCGACCCGCGAACCGAGACGTTCGAATACACCACGACACCGCCCCTGGGTTTCCGCCAACTCCACACCGCGACGCTACTCTCCGACGGTCGCGTGTTCATCGCGGACGGCGGCAACGGGAAGATGGAACTCTTCGATCCCGAGACCGGTCGCTTCTTCGCCGCCGGTGGCGCGAGCTTCGTACGTCGTACGAAGGCCACGGCATCGCTGCTCCCCGGCGACAAGGTACTCCTGCTCGGTGGGTTCGATCAGCGCGGCACGCAGACTCTCATTCTGGAATCCATGGACCTCTACCTCCCCTTCCTCGGCGGAGGCATCGGGCGCGTGGTTCGACCCGAAGTCGTCCTCGACTCGCCGCGTGCGGGCCATACCGCCACGACCCTCACGGGCGGCCGCGTCCTGATCGCTGGCGGCTACGGCCCGGGCGGTGGCGACAGCCTGGCGACGGCGCTGATCTTCGATCCTCGGTGATCCAGCGCCCTGCGCGCGAAGCGCGCAGGGCGCTGGATCGTATTGCGTTTGTGGCGACTCCGTCGCCACCCCTCGCTTCGCTCGGGTGTTCGGCTTCCGTCGCGGCTCCGGCTGCTTCAACTGGGGCGGCGCTCGGAGTTCGTCGCCTCGCCTCGGGTCGGATACGCGTTGTCTGGCCACGCGCGTCGCAAGTGCGGGTTTCGCAGGCGGAATCCGCTCCCTCCACCTCACCGCGACTGTCACGGCCTGTGCTGACGCACAAGCCCCGCCAATCGCTCTCATTTCTGGCGTTGTCGCGGGGGGCGGGCTTATTCGCGACCGCGGGGCTGGCGTCGCATAACCCCACAGACCGGGTCGGCCTTTGGGCCTTGTAGCCTCAACGTGAGCGCGAATTCGCGCCGCCCGCCCTCGGGAAAATCCGGTCTCTCCTTCCCTCTCTATCCCCGATCAACGGCGGGCGTGGCCGGGCCGAGATCGCGTGCCTGGCTCAATTTTTGCGCGCGCCGACGAGACTCGCCCTTGTCCATCCGGGCAGCCGCGCGAAGAAATTGAGCCTGGCACGGTGTTTCGATCCGCGGTATTGCGTATCGGGCACCTCCGGCTCCCCGCGTTGTCGTGAGAGCGGGGCTGCCTTGCCGTCAAGCCTCCCTATCCCATCGCCCCACAGCCCCCGATACACCGCATGGACGTTCTCGTTGATCTGACGCCGCTTGACTCGGCCGTTCGCTTTCGGGGGATCGGTCGCTATGTCGCTTGTCTCGGAGCTGCACTCGCGGATCTGGTCGCGTCATCGGACTCCGGTCCGGAGCTCGTCGCCCTCACGGCGTTGCGCGCGTTCGCGCCATCGCGTCTCGACGCCACGTGTCGCTGGCAGGGGGACCCGCGCTTTCGCACGTATCCCGCTTGCCACCGTGTCTACCGCTGGAGGCGACGGCTGCTTCTCGATCGCGCGGCAGCACGTTCTGGGGCGCGCATCTGGCATCAGACGGATCCCACAGGGACGCCCTTGCGGCGCTCGGTCCCGCGTGTCGTCACGTGTTTCGATCTGATCCCGCTTGTCATGCACGAAACGTATCTCGCACCGCGTGCGTCTGCGCTGGCGAACCAACGTGTGCTGGACCGTCGGCGTTACGCGGATGCGGCGCGCGTTCTCGCGATCAGCCCGACGACGAAACGCGATCTCGTCGAGCAACTCGGGATCGATCCAGACCGCATTGATGTCACGCCACTCGGCGTGAACCACGCGCTCTTCCATCCC
The DNA here is from genome assembly GCA_024280885.1 of Planctomycetota bacterium. Classification (GTDB taxonomy): domain Bacteria; phylum Planctomycetota; class JAJSAM01; order JAJSAM01; family JAJVHW01; genus JAJRPF01. Next base: position 286,913 of record JAJRPF010000048.1, read on the forward strand.
CGCGCGGACGACTCCGAGGAGGCGCAGTTGCGTCAGGCTCTCGGGCTGCGCCGCCCCTTCCTCCTCTACGTGGGCGGCGCAGACGAGCGCAAGAACGTTGCGCATCTTGTGCGCGCATTCGCACGAGCGGGGATCGCCAGTGACGTGGACCTCGTGCTCGCCGGTGATGTTCATCGCACCCAGCTGCCCGACATCCGGCGCGCCATCGACGATGGTCGCGTGACGCATGCCGTTCGGGTACTCGGCTTCGTAGACGACGCGACAGTCGCAGCGCTCTATCGAACATGCCTCGCCCACGCTTGCCTATCCCTCTACGAGGGCTTCGGTCTGACGGTCCTGGAGTCGTTGGCCTGCGGAGCGCCGACGCTCACGACACGCGGCGGCGCCCTGGCCGACGTGGCTGCTGACGCCGCTCTGCTGGTCGGCGGCAGCGATGAAGACGAGACGGTGGCAGCGCTTCGACGGGTCGTCTCCGACACCGAATTGCGCGCTTCGCTCGCGCGACGCGGTCCTGTTCAGGCAGTGGAATTCCGATGGAGTCGTTGCGCGGAGGCGACGGCGGCGAGCTACCAGCGCTCGCTCTCTGCGCTCGCTTGACCGGCGCCCGGGCAGGGCCGAAACGGGTGGTATCGACGAGGTGTCGTCGCTCTTTACGGGCCGCCGCGAATTCCCGATGTGAGAGCCGATCTGGGAATCGCGGCGGCCGCGCGTCTCCCGGTCCGGAACCGTCGTAGTGTCATTACGGTCGATCTCAAGCCGGAGTTGCGGGAGAGCCGACCAGACAAACAACGGACTGATGTTCACGGGGGCGAACTCAAGTCCGGAGGAAACCGTATGCACCGACGTCTCAGCAACCGACGATCCGAATCTGGCATGACGCTCATTGACGTCGCCTCGGCCAGCTTCGTCGTAGCTATTTCACTGGTCGGCCTCGTCTCGACCGTCGTCTATCAACGCAACCTCGAGGATCAGACGGTCCGCCTTTGGGAAGCCGCAGGGACCGCGACGGCCACTCTGGAGGACCTGCGCGCCGACAGCCGACGCGGTTGGTCTTCGCTCACCGCGTCATGGGAGGGATACGGGGTCCAAACGAAGACGCGCTACACGAAGACGGCTTCGACGATCGACGATACGATCGTCCTCGCGGACGCCGACGTCGCGGCGCTGCTGTCTTCGGCGAACGTCGCGACGTTCGATGACTTCCTCGCCGGGGTGCAAACCGGCAACATCTCAGCGTCTCTCCAGGACCAATACACTGCACTCGTCGCGACAGCGCAGGGAACGATCGACACTGCCCGCGCTGCCGAGCTGATGGAGAAGAGCATGCTGCGCGTGCGCGTCAGTGATGACGTGACCAAGCTCGACGACGGCGCCGAGATGTGGACGAGCGGCGAGACGGCACCGAACTTCTATCACGTCACGGTGTCTGCGGGATCCGGTGACAACGAGTTCGCCAACGCGCTGAACTTCCAGACCTACGTCACAGATCGGACGGGCCTGGAGGACACGCAAGCGGTGGTGGCGGACACGGGTGGCGCGACCGCGACAGCTCCCGTGGCGTTCAGCGACGATGCCGAGAGAGTGAACCCAACGCCCACGAGTGCTGCGGTCTCCGGAGCCGACGACGACGTGCTCACGGTCAGCTTCGAGAACTGGTCCTCGGACAACATCGCGCCAGAGAAATTGACCGTCACGTTCAAGGACGGTGGCAAGTTCGTCACCCTCGTGATCGCTGGCGAGCAGGTCTACAACGGTGCCAGGACATCCGAGAAGACGGCGGACATCTTGCAGGCCGGCGCTGCGATCGTCCCCGGGACGTTCGACGTCCAGGTGACGGGCGTTTCCGAACACCGCGAACCGGCGGTGCTGGAGCAGCGCATTGAGATCGAGATCGAGTTCGCAGACGGTTCCAGCATCAAGACAGACGTGCTGCTATGAGGCGCGACCACCACGAGCGCGGCCTGACCCTGGTCGAAATCGCCATCTCTTCAGCCATCGCTGCGGGGCTCATGATCCTCGGCGTGCAACTCGCGAACGGCACGTCGAAGAGCGCGACGTCAGCGTACCGACGCACCACCATCTCCGTGCGAGTCGCCGAGGCTGCTGACCAAGTCACACGTGATCTCCAGGTCGCTGGGATTGCTGGCGAAGACCGCAACGCGAACGGCGTCCTCGACGCCGATGAGGACAGCAATAACAGCGGCACGCTCGAGGCCGACTGGAGTCTTGCGGACGGTGCGGCTGCATCGTCGATCACGTTCAATCGAGTCGAGCGCCGGTGGATCTGGTCGAGTCCCGTCACCTACGAGGTGAGGAACGGAGTGCTGGTCCGTCTCCAGGGCGGCAATCTGCGCGAGATCTGCCGCGGAGTCACCAACTTCACCGTTACACGCACCGACACACGCGTCGATATCTCGATCACATCCAGCGGGAACGACGGGAACGGCGAGACGTGGAGCGAGACGGCCGAGAGGAGGGTCTATGTACGCAACTGATTTCCGGAGCCCCGCGCAGGCGCGGGAGCGCGGTTCCGCTACCCTCGCAGCCCTCATGCTGGCGATCACGGTCTCTGCACTCTGTTTGCTGATGATCACGTCGTCGCGCGTCTCGAACGAGAGAGCGCGCACGCGCATGCAGGGACAGAAGGCGTTCTACGTGGCGGAGGGCGGACTCGACTTCGTGCTGTCGCAGGTGCGTGCCGACCAGTCCTGGCCGCTCGCTTCGACCAGCCGCTTTCCGACGTTGGAAACCGACGGTACGTTCGTCTCCGGCTGGATTCCGCTGGGCGACAGCGCTGGCGAATTCCAGGTCCAGGTCAACTATCAGAGCAGGAATAGCCTTCCGACGAGTTGGAACCAGCCCGGACTCCCCGACGGGTTCGAACTCTCCAGTAATGTTGCCGTCACCGACCGCACCGCTGCGCTCCCCGCATACGATCGCATCGAGATCGCCGTGACGGGGCGCTTCGGTGAAGCGCGACGCCGTGTGCGGGCGAGCGTCCGTTTCGAGTCGCGGCTCTTTCGCGCGGCCATCGTGAGCGACTCGCCGCCGCTGCAGAACGGCAACGGCAGTTCCTCGGGGAAGACGGCTGCCATCAAGTTCGGCCACGTCTCCTTCAAGCCCGGCAATCAGTACATCTACGGTGGCATCCACGCGAACTCGAAGATCATCTCGCAAGGTGTAGGTCAGGTCGACGAATCGGAACTCGCTACCGCGTTCTCCGCGTACGACGGTGACTTGCAGCAGGAACTCTATGGAACTGCGGACGAGATCCCGGACTACACGAGTCCGGGCTCCACGGAGCAACTCTTCGACTTCGGTCGCTTCCGCGCCGCGGCTGCGGCAGGAGCTGGCCAGGTCATTCCTGGTCTCGCGAACTTCATCACGGTGGTGAACGCTGCCAACGCCGCCGGAACGCCGCTTGAGGGGATCATCTACGTCGAGGTGGACGCCGCGGTGGAGGGGAACAGCCCGAAGTTGCAGATGGCCGGGGGGATCAACGTCCTCGGCACGCTGGTCTTCGACTTCGTCAATCCGCCCGACCAATTCTACAAGGTGTTCATCCTGTGCCCGCTGAACGTCAACCCGGCCACGCTCCCGGGGAACTTCGACCCCGCTGACCCGAGTACGCATACGACGGGGTATCCGCCGGTGGTGAGTGCGGGCAAGGATCCGCGCGGGTTCGCGATCGGAAGCCTCACATACGAGGACTTCCCGGTCGACGCCGACATGCCGGCCGTCATGTTCAATACGGGTACGGTGGACTTCCACGGCGCTGCGAACGTCTCCGGCGCGGTCTACGGACCGTCCTTCATCGAGATCGAGAACAAGGACGACAACCTCCAGTACTTCATCGGGACCATTCTGGGCGGCGGGGGCATCTTCCTCGAGGGCAACTCGAACCCCGGCGCGGCGCAGGTCTTCAACTTCGATCCGTCTTCTGTCAACACCCTCCCGACGCTCGGTGACGGAGCGTCCTCGCCCGTCATCCAGGGCTACATCATCGGCGACTGATCGCCCGATAGGGATGTTGCCGGTGCGTCGCGGATTCCCGTGCGACGCAGAAGGGAGGACGCGATGAGGACGCATGCAGATGTGCGGCGACACATGCGCAAGCGCCTCATGGGGCTTGCGACCACGATCGTCATTGTGACCGTGATCGCCGTCGGCGTGCTCGGTACGGCGATCAACAAGGCGGCGAAGAAGCTGCCCGTCGATCCTTACGTTGCGCTCGCAGGCGGCGTGACGCCACAACCAGAACCGGATCCTCCCCAGGCGAAATTGGGTGCGGGCATCGACGAGGTCCGTTCGAAGAGCGCGATCCTGCGCCGCAACTTGTTGCGTCTGCGCTACCGGGATGAGCGCGCCGTGCGTCGACTCCTCGAGGAGTACCACGCAACCGGGCCCGGCGTCGATCCGTTCCAGGTGCGCGAATTCGCTGATGAAGTCGAGCAGGCGCTTGCGGAGGACGAGCGCGGCGCCGTACGACATGCCGCTCTCGCTGTCCTGCGTCGCCTTCCACCCGGTGTTCTGATCGACGACCCGTTCGCGCCGTTCCTCACGGACGAGGATGCTGAGATGCGACGTCTCGCTGTGTTGGGATATGGCGCCCGGGCTCGCGATGCGCGCTGGGCAACCATTGCGGAGTTGGCAACCGATGTCGACGCCGATGTGCGCGTGGCTGTGGCGACGATCGTCGGCGGTGTGCGCGACGAGGTCGCGGTGCGGGTTCTTGTCGAGCTGCTCCTGGATCACGATGATGCCGTTGTGGAAGCTGCAGGGGCGGCACTCGGTCTCTCGCTTCGCCGCGAGTTGCCTGACCGCTTTGTCAAGGCGTTCGCGGACGAGCGTGCGAGCGTCCGCCTCGCTGCTACCAGCGCGCTGTGTGTCGCTCGTGGTCGCGCCGCGACCCCGATTCTCGTGTCTCTCCTCCAGGACCGCGATTGGCGCGTTCGCCGGAAGGCGATGCAGGGGCTCGCGTGCCTTCGAGGCCCGTCAGCGACCGTCGCGGCTCGCGCGCTCGAGAGCGTCGCCGCGCAGGTTGAACTCCCGCGCACGGACCGCTTCGAGGCCCTCCAGGCGCTGGCCGCCGTGCCGGAACTGAGTGATCCCGACCGATTGCGGAAGATCATGATCGATGACATGGATCCCGTGCTGCGCTTGGTCGCCGCGCGCGCCGCCCTCGCTCACAACGATCTGACCGCGTTGACGTCGCTGCTCGACCTGCTCTCCGTCGAGGAGGGCGACCGCTGCGACGATGAGGACCGCACGTTCATCCGTGAAACGGCCGAAGCAACGCTGCGCGAGGCGCTCTCGATCGAGGGCCCGGAGGGAGTGCGCTACACGGAGGAGGCGGCTCGAGCGAAGCTGCGGCGGTTGCAGCCGGAGTCGCTGTCGTACTCCCCGACGCGTTTGTCCGAACTCTGGTAGCGCGGGCTTGAGCGTGCCGCCGGGGGCGGCACGCTGGCGCGCGCGCTGTGTTGTGTTTGTGGCGACTCCGTCGCCACCCCTCGCTCGCGCTCGGGTGTTCGCCTTCAGTCGCGGCTCCGACTGTTTCAACTGGGTCCGCGGTTGGTGTTCGCCGCCCCGCATCGGAGCGGATCCACGTCGCGTCAGAACGCGCGTCGCATGGGCTGGTTTCACAGGCGGAATCCACTCCTTGCATCTCACTCTTCGTTCGTGCGGTCTCACCGCCTGCGGTGCCCCGGGCGTTGCGTTTGTGGCGATTCCGTCGCCACGCTCGCATGTTCGGCTCCGGTCGCGGCTCCGGCTGCTTGCACTTGGGGTCGCCTCCGGCTCCCCGCTCGCTCGCGCTCGCATGTTCGGCTCTCGTCGCGGCTCCGGCTGCTTCAACTGGGGCTGCGGTTGGTGTTCGATGCCTCGTATCGGGTCGGAGCCACGTCGCGTTAGAACGCGCGTCGCGAGGGCTGGTTTCGCAGGCGGATTCCGCTCCCGGCGCCTCACCGCGTGTGTCACGCCGTGAGCGGAGCTCACGCCGCGCCACACGCTCTCCGTTCGAACCCCAACCTGGTGCTGTCGAGACCGACGATCGGACCATACCGGGTCTGACTTCGCGCCTCTTGTGCCGGAGAAACGCGCGGTGGAGCGATACGGAGCCGGCGGTGTTTACGGCCCGCCACCCCACGACGTCTCGTTTGCGTTGGGGTGGGGCGCCTCGGTTGACGCGCGCGTCTGATCGTTCGGTGAGGCTTCTCTCTCCGCCGTGATGTTGCGGCGTTGGGCATCTTGAGGGCTCCCCGTTTCGCGCAGCTTGGAGCCCCAGGATGGATGGTGCCCGGTGAGGGGCGGGTCCCCTGGCTTGAGCAAGAGAGCTCGCTGCTCCGCCACACACCGGGCACCGAGCGACGTCCACGAGGTTCCGAGGAAGCCGAGAGAGCTCTCCGTGCTTGGTCTCTGGCGGAACGACGAGTTCTCTCGTCCAAACCGGCCCCGCCCGCCCGTGCCCGAGCACGATCAAGGAGAGGGCTTGTCGCCATCGAAGAGCAAGACCGGAGCGAAGCGACGATGCCGTGGCATCGTCCGCACTGCGCCGACGTTCTGTGTCATCGCTGCCGCCATCGCGCGAGCGCTCAAGTCTGTTCTGCGGAATTCCCGATGTAGGGGTACGCACGGGAGACCGTCGCGGCGATTGCGGGCACCGTCCTCTAATATACGCATCTCTGGATTTTGAGACGTGTGACCCCCAAATCAGCCCGGCCCTCCCGTGCGTTATCGATTCCGGGTCTCCCGATTTCGGACCGTCAACTCCGTCTCGCCAACGCTGAGAACGAAGACCCGGCCAGATCGGTCGGTCTCGCCCGCGCCGCATAACCGTAAGTTGGCCCGCGCCCCGATAGCACCCGACTGGGGTTCGAACGGAGAGCGAGTGGCGCGTCGTGAGCTTCGCTCACGGCGTGACACTCGCGGTGAGGCGCCGGGAGCGGATTCCGCCTGCGAAACCAGCCCTCGCGACGCGCGTTCTAACGCGACGTGGCTCCGACCCGATGCGAGGCATCGAACGCCGATCGCGGCCCCAGTTGAAGCAGCCGGAGCCGCGACCAAAGCCGAACATGCGAGCGCGAGCGAGCGTGTCGCCGGAGGCGAGACAAACGAGATACCGCGAGTGGCGCGGCGTGAGCTCCGCTCACGGCGTGCCACTCGCGGTGAGGCGCCGGGAGCGGATTCCGCCTGCGAAACCAGCCCTCGCGACGCGCGTTCTAACGCGACGTGGCTCCGACCCGATGCGAGGCATCGAACACCAACCGCGGCCCCAGTTGAAGCAGCCGGAGCCGCGACGAGAGCCGAACATGCGAGCGAGAGCGAGCGTGTCGCCGGAGGCGACACAAACGAGACACCGCACTGGCGGGCCTTGTGCGTCCGCACAAGGCATGACAGCGCTAAAGCGCGTAGCGCTCGCCCTCTTCCGCCAGGCGGAAGCCTCGGTTGCGGGCCGGTGAGTCGTCCGTCAGGAGTCGGTTCGTGTGGTTCAAGTGGATCAGTCGTACGCGATCCTCGAGACCCGTGAGTCGGTCCATCGTGTCGGTCACGCGCGGGTGCGGCACCTCTTGTGGGGCGCGTCCGGGGAGCTCGTCGTCCGAGTAGAACGTGGCATCGAGGAAGGCGACGTCCACCGCCGAGACGGCGTCGCGCACGTCGGTGTCCCATGCATCCCAGGAGTCGATGTCCGGGAGGAAGAGCAACGATGCGCGCGGGCCCTCGACGATATAACCCACCGTGTCGGTGTGCTCGGCGCGATGGGGGACCTGGAACGAGCGCACGCTGAGCCCGCCGAGATCCACGCGTTCGTTCGGAAGCAGCTCGACGCGTCCTTGTAACTCGAGGTCGCGCCACGGCGCGTTCGCGCGCAGGTAGGCGTGCATCGAATCGGTGCCGTGAATAGCGACGCCGCGCGTGGCGAGCGCTTCGCGCCCGAGATAGAGCAACCCCGTCACGTGGCCCATATGTGCATGTGTGAGGAAGATGCCGTCGGGGCGCGCGACACCCATCATGCGCAGTTGGGTCGGGAAGTCGGGCGTCGCATCGAGGAAAAACACGCGCTTGCCGTCGGTGAGTGCGATGCACGCGACGTGGATGCGCCGTCCGTTCGCAGCCTTCTCGCAACGAACGCACATGCAGCCGACATGCGGCACGCCGCCGTCCTGCGCGATCCCCAGCACCACTGCTTCCCACTGCACGGTCAGCGCTCCTCCATGGTCAATCTGCCTCTTTCGTGCGGATCAAATCCTCGATCGGACGGTCGCCGTCGAGGTCGAAGACGTACGCTCCGTCGTGGCGCCAGAAGATGCGACCGTTCCATTGCGCCACGTCGCGCCCGTGGTAACGGTCGGCGCCGGCGCGATCGACGAAGAGCGCGAACGAGTGCCCGCCGTGGTAGTTATTCGAATTCGCCTTCGCGGGCAGGTCGGCGTACGTGTCGTCGCCCGCGTCGTCGATGAAGATGACCACTCCGTTGTGCGCAGCCGATGCCAGCGAGAATCCGCGCGTCTGATAGCGATCGTCGCCGCCCCGGTCACGGAAGAACACCGACGTCTCGTCCCAGGACAGTCCCTGCGCGACGGAAGCGTGTGATTGATAGAGATCATCGCCGCCGCCGTCGATAAACGTCGCTGCCGCTTGATGCGCTGCGTAGCCCTGCGCGTAGCGCGAGCCGATGTAGCGATCGTCGCCCTCGTCGTCGCGCAAGATTCCCCACGCGAAGAAGTAGGCACCGCCCTGACTGAAATTGCCGGCCTCGAAGACGTCGTCGCCACCGCGATCGTGCAAGATGCCGATGCCGCCGGACGTGACGCGACGGAAGCCGTATCCGACTCCCTGGGCCCAGCCGCTGAAGACGCCGTCCTCGCCGTACTCGCTGCGATAGAGCCCCGTGCATGCGTAGCGGTCGTCGCCGCCGGAGTCGAGTAGCGCGCCCACGCCGCCCGCGAGACCAACGCCCTGGCTGAAGCGATCCGCCGTGTAGGTGTCATCGCCGTCCGCGTCTGCGAGCGTCGCGCCACCCACGAGCGCAACGCCCTGGCATGCCTCGCGCCCGCGATACGTGTCGCGCCCACGCGCGTCCTGCAACAAGCCCACACCGGCCACCGCGGCCCCCTGGCTCCATTGGCGTGCGAGGTATTGATCGTCGCCCGCGAGATCCTGGAGGATGCCGATGCCTCCGAGCGCCGCGCCTTGCGCGAACGGCGCGGTGGCCCCGTACAGGTCGTCTCCCGCGACGTCGATGTTGATCGAGAGGACGTGGTCGAGGTCGGCTCGACCAGCGGTGTCCAGGTAGGTGTCGTTGCCCCGCGCATCGAGACGGAAGAGGCAGCGCTGGGTGTGACGCTGATTGCCGCCGCCCCAGATCTCGATGCGACCCGCAGCCGTGTCGCGCGACGCGAGCAAACCGTCGCGGCCGTCCTTGGCAACCATCCTGCACAACTCCGGCACGTGCGCGTCCACGAACGATCGGACCTCCGCGGCAGCGCGCGCGAGTCCCTCGCGATCCACGCGCTTCAACAGATCGATGGTGCGACGGTTCGTGCGTTCGCGCTCGATGTCCTCGTCGCCGTAGAGGTACTCGCCCTCGACGAACGCGCGCTCGGTGAGTGCGGACAAGTTCGTCGTCAGCCACGTCCGTTCGTCCGGCGTCCAATCGGTCAGGTGCTCTCGAAGCCACGTTGCGCGCGCACCCAGGAACGACTCGATGACGTCGAGTTCCGCGTCCCAGTCGTCGCCGGCAGGAGGGATCTTCTCCGCCGCGATGGGGAGTGCGCTCAGGCCTGCGCTGATTGCGACGGGAGTGAGCGGATCGCGATCGAGCCGCGCCAGGAGGAGATCCGCGAGTCGCTCCTGCCCCGCGGTGTGGAGTTGCGCCACGACGGTCTCGCGCAGGCGAAAGACGTCCTGTACAGAGAAGCGCTTGCGGTGACGAGCGTGGGTGTCGGCCAAGCGATCTGCACCATCATCGAGTTTCAGTGCAGCCGCGACCCATGCATCGATCTCGGGATCGCGGATGTCCGCGCCAAACTCGGCCGCGTCGAACCAATCTGCGGGCGTCGGGATCCGCGCGAACGAAGGCGGGCTGCGGCCGAGCCAGAACTCTACGTCCGTCGCTCCGGAGTCCGCGCGGTAGTAGGTCAGCGTTGTCCGTGTGTCGGGCTCCATGCGCAGCAGGACGTCGCGCAACTGCGTGACGAGTTCCGCGTGTGGGCCGTCGAGAGTCGTGCCGCCGAACGCGACAATGACGTCGCCGTCGACGAGCCCCGCCAACGCGAGAGCCTGCCCCGGCTGCACTCCGGCGACACGCACGCCCTGCGTGAAACCCGACTCTGCCGGAACGGCGGCGTAGCCGGTGAAGCCGGTCCCGAGTGCCGGTCGATCGTCGTCCGACGGATTGAAGGGGAGCACGCGATCGGCCCATGGGGCTCGTTCATGTCGAGCATCGTGATCAGCCACAGGGAGATCCGGCGACTCCGTCGCTGTCGGCGCGGACGCGTGCGCTGTCGGGTCCGCCGCGGGCTCTGCACTCCTCGGCGAAGAACACCCGGTCGCGATGAGGACGGTCGTCAGCACGAGTAAACGGACTCTCATCCCGGCACCATAACAACGCGGGCAGCGTGGACGGCGGGTTGAAAACGTTGCGGTGAGACGGCGAGCGTGCCAACGTCCGCGCGTGAGTTCCATTCCCCCCTTCGACGTGACCGACGCCCAGGTCCGTGCCGCCGTCGCCGCGTTCGGGTCCCCGCTCTACGTCTACGACGAAGCCACACTGCGTGCGCGCGCCCGCGCCGTCGCTTCGTTCGGCGGGCCGTTCGGGTTCACCCCGCGCTTTGCCGTGAAGGCCAATCCATCGCGCGGCGTGCTGCGGCTGTTCCACGACGAGGGCTTGCACTTCGACGCGAGTACGGTCTTCGAGGCACAGCGCGTGATCGCAGCCGGCCTGCCCGCGGCGTCCGTTCAGATCACCGCCCAGATTCTCGTGGATGGCTTCGCGGATCTCGCCCGCGACGGAGTGCGTCTGACGGCGTGTTCCCTGCGACAGCTCGAGCAGATCGGTGCCGCCCTGCCCGGCACGGAGATTGGCGTGCGGATTAACCCGGGCGAGGGGACCGGACACAACAATCGGACCAACGTCGCAGGGCCCGACGCGAGTTTCGGGATCTGGCACGAACATCTCGCCGAGGCTCAGGCGATCGCGAGCCGCCACCGGCTGCGTATCCGCTGGCTCCATCACCACGTCGGCTCCGGTGGTGACCCGCACAAGTGGGCGGTGATCGCAGCCGTCACGCTGGGCTTCCTCGCGATCTTCCCCGACGCCGACCGCGTGAATCTGGGGGGTGGCTTCAAGGTCGGGCGCATGCCCGGCGAAACCGAGAGCGACCTCGAACAGGCAGCGTGCGAAGCGCATGCTCTTCTGCGCGAGATCGCCGCAGACAGCGGTCGGGAGTTGCATCTCGAGATCGAGCCCGGAAGTTGGCTCACCGCGCTCGCAGGCGTGATCGTCGGGACCGCCCACGATGTCGTCTCCACGGGCTCCGACGGACATACATTCGTGCGTTCTGATGTCGGACTCAGCGAGATCCTGCGGCCTTCGATGTATGGCGCGCAGCATCCCATGCGCTTCGTCGCCGCTACTCCGTCGCGGGCGCTCGGCGAGCCTGAGCCACTCCTGATCGTCGGGCCGTGCTGCGAGTCCGGCGATCTGCTGACTCCTGCGGACGGCGACCCCGAGGCCCTTGCGCCCAGGCGGCTTGCGCGTCCCCGCGCGGGTGATCTCCTGGTGGTCGGAGCCGCGGGCGCGTATTGCGCAGCCATGGCCGCGCGGAACTACAATTCGATCCCCGTGGCGCCCGAGTTGCTCCTCTCCGAGCGTGGGGAATTCGTCGAGCTCCGGCGGCGACAGTGTCTCGACGACGTTCTCCGCGACGAATGCTGAGGATCTGAGGATCTGAGGCGCTGCGGTCTGACTGCCCGGAGCGCGCCCGAGCAGGCTGAGGAGCACCGAGGGCGTGTGTACATCGCGACTCGCGATCATGCCGATAAGCGGGCATGGAATGTCCGCATTGCGGTGCCGAGGGGCTCATGGGCGCATCAACTTGCGTCTCGTGCGGGAATTCCATGTTCGCGCCGCCCGGCGTCGGAGGAGCAACGCGGCGGCTTGCCTCCACGCCCGCTCCGTGGCAGGATGACGGCGCGAACGAGTCCGGCATCGTCGAGCACCACCGCCTCGGTAGTGCTGCGGATGCGCACGCCGCGGATACGCACAGACTTGGGGACGCGCAAAGCGTCGAAGGCACCCAAGGCGTCGAGAGCGCCGCGGGTCTCGAGGCGCAGAGTGGCCGCCTGGCCCTGGCGGACGACCGGCCGGGCTCGGGCACACACGACCTTCACGTTGAGCACGAAGCAGGCTCGCTCTCGTTCGAGAGCCTCGTCCCCTCCGGCGATGACCTCGACTCCGGCGGCCGCAGTTGCGAACTCGTTCTCGACTCGGATACGGCCTCGCGCCCCTTCCCGGCGACGTCCGAGACCGAGTCTTCACCCGATCTCTCTGCCGCGCTGCCACCCGCCCTGCCGGACCCGGTATCGCTGCCGAAGCGCCAGGGCGGGTCGCTCTGCGATATCTGCTTTGGCCCCGCCCCGAACGCGATGACCGGCATGTGTGCTGAGTGCGAGATCCGCGCGGGAGTCTCGGCAGACGGCGGGACGGGCACTGCTCGTGTCCGCCCGCGGCCAATCAAGCGCCGCAAGAGCGCGGCTCGTCGTGGTCTGGCGGTCGCTGTCGTGGGCGGATTGCTCGTCGCCGCCGGCTTCGGAGTGCTCGACTACGTGAAGCGACCGCGGCCGGGCTCTGGCTTGCTCAAGAACGCCGTGGCCAAGTCCGTCGTGGTCCGACTGGCCATCCCCGACGTGGGCTCGACGCACTTCGAGACGACCATCGACGTGCGTCTGCTGCGCGAGAACCGAAGGTCGCAGCTCGCTTCGAGCCTGTCACGTGTGTTCGACGTCCAGCAAGTCTCCAACTACGCCGCGAGTGTGACGCTGGACGAGGCGCAGGAGAGTGGCGCCACGATCGTCGTTCGCAGCGTTTCGACTCTCGCGAGCCAGGACGGCGAGCACGTCACGCGCGACGGCGGAATCCAGCGCATCTACCGATGGGATGGGGACGTCGCTGTCAGCAATCTCCTCGTCCCGTCGCGCGGGCCCATCGCAGCGGCCGACGGCAGCGAACCGACGCCGGCGCACGACGTGCCGCCCTTCCTTGTCTTCGGCACGACGGGCGCGCCTGCGGGCGCCCTTGAGCCGGGGGCCGTATGGCGAGCAGACGTGCGATTGCCGTGCGTAGCGCGGCCCGATGGATCGCTCGCGGCACAGCCGTTTACGTGTTCGTTCGAGTTTGTCGGGCGCCGCGTTGTGGACGCCCGCGACTGCGCGGTCGTGCGTGTGAAGGCCGTCGCGAACGCAGTGCTGGGCTCGGGCTTCGAGCGCTTCGATGCTGCTTCTGGGACTGTTGCCGGCGCGCTCGCATTCGACGTGGAGACGGGCTTGCTCGTCCGGGCCGAGCTTGATGTGGACACGCGGGTTAGCCGCGGTGAGCGCGACGACCCTGACGACATCGTGCGCGTCCAGGGAACCATCGCGATCGCCCGCGCGTCGCGCTGACTCCACCACAGGCCCGTGCACCCCTGACACGATGACCGGTTCCGGTCCGTCTCCGCTCGCGCGGGGATGCATCGAGGGCGTGCCCGCTCAAACTCGTGGGCCCGCGCAGGCTCCAGCACCGCGGCCCGTGTGGTGTGGCGACGTCAAGCCGGGTCGCTGCGCCCAGGCTCCGAGCCTGACAAGCGCGTTCGGACGGCCGAAGCCGCTGGCCGCGATCGCTGCCGGGCGCGCGAACTCGTGCCGTCTCGATGCCCGGTAGTCCGGCCGATATCAGCTACGATCCGCTCGACCGATGTTCCCCGGCACGGGGCGTGCATCACATGACAGCGATGATCCCAATCCTCCGTTCGCCCTCCCGCCACGTGTTCGACGAGGCCGTGCTCGTCTTGACGGCGCTCGAGATCCCCTTCGAGAAGGAGAGCGAGGCGGGCGTCTTCGCGCTCTACGTGAGTGAGCACGACGCGCCGCGGGCGAGCGAAGAACTCGTCGGCTTCATGAACGAGGACCCACTCGTACCGGAGGAACTCGCCGCGGCCGCGAAGCGCGGGCGACCATGGCCCGGCGCCGTCGTCTACGTCGTCTTGATCTGCGTCGTCTACTACTTCGCCGACCAATGGAGTTTCGGGCTCGACTGGTTCGGGAGCGGCCTCATTCACGGCGCGGCGATCCGCGATGGCGAGTGGTGGCGCGCCGTCACGGCGCTCACCCTCCACAACGGACTCGATCACATCGCGTCCAACGCGGTCTTCGGCGCATTCTTTGGGGCCTTGCTGGCCGAGGCGACCGGCAACGGACTCGGCTGGGGTATCGCCGTACTCTCCGGCTTCCTCGGCAACCTGGCGCACGTCTTCATCCGGACGGGGAGCCACCGCGCGGTCGGGGCGTCGACAGCCATCTTCGGCGCACTGGGCGCGCTCGCGGCGCACGAGTTGGTCCGTGGCTGGACCGACACGCGCGACATGGCGCGACGCTGGGCACCGCTCGTGGGGGGCGTCATCCTGCTGGGGTTCCTAGGCGGTGGTGGCGAGAACACGGATGTCCTCGCGCATGTCACCGGGTTCATCGCCGGCGCCGGTCTGGGATTCGTGGCGGCACGGACACGAGCCCTCCGTCGAGCGGGCCCGTGGTCACAGGCCGCGATGGCCGTCGGCGCGCTGCTCTTCTTGGTGGTCGCCTGGGCCTTCGCATTCGCGGCGGCGTGAGCGGCGGCGTGAGCGGCGGCGTGACTCGGGCCGCAGGACGCGGGACTCCGGAACGCGCGACTTCGGGCGTGCGACGGGACCGCGCGCCCGAAATCTGAAATGTCGGCGGTCCGCGGGCGATTACGGGTGCGTTCGGCATGATCGTCAACTGCTGGTGGGCGTCTTTTTTGGAAACTCGGGTGAACCGCGGTCGCCGGGCGTCTGTTGGGAAGGACCTGTTACGCTCCGGGCGCCTCGGGAGGGATCTCTTCATGCGTAGACTCGTGCCAATTTTGATCGCGCTCGTCCTGCTTGCGATGGGCGTCGTTGTCTTTCTCGTGATGTCCGGAAGCGACGCGGATCTGGAAGCGACCGGCCCCGAGACGACCGAGGTCGTCGCCGACGGCACTGCCGACGAGGCCGACGACGAGCAGAAGCAGTCGGGGCAGAAATCCCGCAAGTGGATACCGAAGGGGCTGGGCTCGCTGGTCGGTGTTGTCCGCGAGTACGGCACGGACAAACCGCTCGCCAACGTCGCGGTCACCCTCGAGGCGGGGCTGCCTGGTCCGAACGAGGTGGTCACCAGCGTGACGGCCGACGACGGCTCGTTCGTGATCGGCGAGGCCATCAACTTCGACCAGTGGACGCTGCGCGTGAAGGCTCCGGCGCCCATGGCGGAACTCGTGCTGGCGGGCGTCGAGGTCGTGGAAGATCAGCAGACAGACGTCGGCGTTCTCTATGTCACGCCGTCATACGAGATCCCGGGCATCGTCGTTGACGAGATGGGATTGCCCGTGAAGGGCGCCCTCGTGCGCGTACTACGACCGCGGGCCTCGGGGAGCAAGACCGACTTCCTGCGGCTGATCCGCGAATTGCCGAACGCGCCGCCGTCCGTGGAGTCCGCGACGACCGACGCGCAGGGTGCGTTCGTGCTGACGCGATTGCCGCCGGGCCGCTACGACTTCGAACTCTCGGGGCCCGCGCACGCGCTGCGCACGCAACGAGGCGTCGTCGTCTCCCCCGACACCATCTCCCGTCCTCTGCGCTTCGTGATCATGCGCGGCTACGAGTTGAGCGGACGCGTGGTTCGTCCGGCGGGCGGCAGCGTCGAGGGCATCGGGATCGTCGCGTTCGAACAACCGCGTGGAGACTCAGGACTCTTCGTGCTGGACAAGCGTTTCGCGACGACCGACGAGACCGGAGCGTTCAAGCTGACTGGTCTTGCCGCCGGCGAGATCATCGTCGTTGCGACGCCCGAAGGTCGTCCGTTCACGATCCAGGACGACGTCGCGATCCCGGGCACCGACTTCGTCGAGATCGTGCTCTCCGGAGACGCCTGGCTCGAAGGGCAGATCATGGACGACGATGAGAAGCCCATCGCGGAGGCGGAGATCTACGTCGTGAGCTTCGACAGCGGCAGCCCGTCGGTCGGAAACGCCGTTGCTGATGCCGACGGGCGCTACAAGATCGAGGGTCTCGATGTCGGTCCGGTGCAGATGTTCATCGTGCAGGCCGAGGGCTACGCATCGTATCCCGACGACCTCTTCAAGATGATGCGCGGCGGACGGACGCAGTCATCGCTCACGCTCGTGGCAGGGCGCAACGAACGCGACGTCTCCCTTCTCTCGGGCGGAGTTGTGCGCGGGGTCGTGCTGGAGCAAGGCACCGACGCGCCCATCAACGGCGCGCGCGTCTCCGTGCTCTCTGTCTCGTCGATGTTCGGCGGCACGCGCGGCGCGACGACCGACGCGGAGGGCAAGTTCGAGATCCGTGGGCTGGGACGCGGACCCGCGGTGCTCATGGCGGAGAAGGATGGTTTCTTCCAGCCGGGTGTGACCCCCGAGTCCATTGGCATGATGATGATGGGGGCGATGCAAGGCGGTGACCCGAAGCCCGACACCGGGCGCGGCGTCATGATCTCGATCACAGGCGCCGGCGAGGAACTCGACCGCGAACTGAAGCTGGCGAAGGGCGGGACTGTGAAGGGCGTGGTCGAGACGCCTGACGGCGAGCCGGTCGCTGGCGCCGAGGTCTCGCTCGTGCGCTCGGGATCGAGCGGGATGATGGGGCAACTCGTCAATCTCATGGGGAACACGGAGCCGCGCCTGACGGCGGCCGACGGCACGTTCACGATGCCCGGCCCCGCGCCCGGCCAGAAGGCGAGCATCGTTGCGCGCGCGCAGGGTTGGCTCGAGGGCACGGGCGACGAGCTCGTCGTCGCTCCTGGCGACGTTCTCGAGGGGTTGGTCATCAGTCTGCGTCAGGGCGCCGTGATCGAGGGCGTCGTCAAGGACGCGGGCGGAAAGCCGGTCTCGGGCGCGCTTGTTCGCTGGACGGAACTGGGCGAGGGCCGCAACGATTGGGAGATTCGCTGGGCGTTGCAGCGAGCCGATGCAGCCTCGACCGCCGAGGACGGGCGCTTCCGCGTCGAGAGCGTCGAACCGGGTGGGTTGATCGTGCAGGTCTCGCACCCCGACTTTCCTTCCGTCTCCAACAACGACGTGAAGGTCGAAGATGGCAAGGCTCAGATGCTCGATTTCGCGTTCCCCGAGACGGCGTCCATCGTGGGCAAGGTCCTGCGTCCGGACGCGACCCCCGCAACAGGTGCCCGCATCGACGTGAGCAAGGACGGTGGCTGGAACACCGCGGATGACAAGTATGCGCGCGGTCCGTCCGACGTGGTCGTGGGCGCCGACGGCTCGTTCGATGTCTCGGGCTTGGCGCCCGGCACGTACACGCTCTCTGCGCGCGGCGACGGCTTCGCGCCGACCGCGCCCATCGAGGTGAACACCGGTGGTACGCCTGTGACCCTGCAACTCGCGCAGGCGTTCGTCATTTCGGGGACCGTGCGCTTCTCTGACGGCACGCCGGCCGCCAGTGTGCGCGTGCAGGCATTGCGGAAGAGCGACGGTGGCAGCAAGAGCGTCGCGAACGAGCAGACCAACGCTGCGGGGGACTTCATCCTCCGCGACATTCCGGCGGGGACGTACGACCTACAGGTCAACCAGGGGTGGGGTCGCAACGATGGCCCCGGCGTTGTCGAGCGCATCCTCGAGGGCGTCCAGGCGGGGCAGGAGGGCGTTTCGATCGAGGTCTCCGCCGGTCTCTCGATCGAGGGCGAAGTCATCCTTGCGAGTGGCGATGCCGCCCTCGAGGGCTGGGTAAGCGCGAACCGCATCCCGACGCCGGGAGAGCTGAATTCGAAGAGCGTGAACGGGAACGGGATGGTGCAGGAGGGGCGCTTCAAGATCACCGGTTTGACGCCCGGCAAGTACCAGGTCACGGTGAACGTGCCGGGTGCGTCGTCACGGACTCTGCAGGCCGAGGCCGGGAGCTCCGATCTCGTCATCCGGTACTCCATCGGCGCCAACGTCTCGGGACGCTTCACCGGTCCCGATGGAAACGCAATTGTCGGTGCATGGGTGTCGCTCCAGGGCGTCGGCGAGACCTCCTCTGGTGGGGGGAACAAGCAGACCGACAAGGATGGACGTTTCGAGATGACGGGAGTCGCGCCGGGGACGTATCAGGCCAGCGGTTGGTCGAACAAGGATGGCAAGACGATCATCGGGAAGTCCGAGCAATTCACCGTTGCGGACGGCGACGAACGCAATGGGGTCGATCTCGCCGGCGCCGAACAGAAGTAGCGACCGCGAACGCCTGCGCGTCGCGTCGCCGGGGTCAGCGGCTCCTCAACTCGCTGAGAATACGGCGCGCCGCCGCGAAGCCCGGATCGAGCCGCAGTGCCTCCGTCAGATGCAGGCGGGCGCGCTCTGTTTCGCCGAGTGCGTGGAGTATCTCGCCGACCTTCGTCTGTACGTTGGGCTCGCGGGGCAGGAACATGAGGACGTCGTAGGCGTGGCGTAGCGCCCCCTCGAGATCGCCGCCGCCGTTGGCGATATCCGACGCCAGGTGGGCGCGGCCGGCCGAGGGGCCGAGCTTCTCGCGCAGGTCCTCAAGCACCGCGAGTGCGTCTTCGCGGCGGTCCAATTCGACGAGCACGCGCGCGTGGGCCGTGGCGACGTCCTCGTCGTATGGGTCCAAACCCTGCGCGCGTGCGAGGAGTTGCTCGGCCGCGGCGAAGTCCGCATCCTCGGCCATCGCGTAGGCGAGGTCGGCCGCTGCTCCTGTCCAGCCGGGTTCGGCTGCGCGGGCGGCTTCGAGTAGCGGGCGCGCGCCGGCGGCGTTGTTAGCGAACGTCATCGCTTGGCCGCGCACGCGGAGGGCGTACGCGTCGTCGGCGCTCGTCTGCAGTTGTACGCCCGCCAGGACGAACGCGCGCTTGCGCCACTCCGCTGCGTCCTGATCGCGGACGATGCGCGCCATCTCGGCGCCCCGGACGTATGCACGTGCGGCCCGCAGCGCCGCATCGGCGTGCGTTCCTGCGGGGTCCAGCGCATCTTCCAGACGTCCGCCTGCGAGGGCGACGTCCGCAACGGATGGTGGATGCCGGGACGTCGCCGTCGCGGGCGGCGGTGCGCGCCGGATCCAATGATCGGTCACGCTGACGTGCGCCCGATCCCGGTTCGGCGCCGACGGCATGTGACAGGTGAAGCACGCGCGCTCCCGTGTCTTTCCCGCGTCGGATTGACACGCCTCGGGCGCATGGCACGAGAGGCATCCGCGATCCACGTCGCGCGGAACGCCGTTCTTCGCTCCGGCGTCGCGCGGGATGGTCCGCCGATGCGGATCGTGGCACGTCGCGCACGTGAGCGGCGTGTCGGTTGCGCTCGACGCGGCGAAGCATGCCGAGCGTCGAAGACGCGTGCCACGCCCGGCGAATTCAACCATCTCGTCCGTTCCGGTCGCGACTGCGGCCCCGGCCGGGCGGAAGATCGAGATCCAATCCGCGAGGTCCTCGCCCGGCACGTACGACGCCAGAGAGCGGTCGGTCGCGGAGACCGTCAGCCACTCCGAGAAATGACATTGGCGGCAGACCTGCTCCTGCCCGTCGAGCGCGAGTCGTGCCGGATTGACGGTGGTGAGCCGGGTTCCGTCTGCGACGTGCTCGGTGCTCGGACCGTGGCAACGCGCACACGTGATCCCCAGGGACACGGACCCCGCGAAACCGATACTCGCGTCGTGCCGGATGGGCGTGACGTCGCCGGCATGACAACCGAGGCAGAGGTTGCCGGCCGTGCGCAGCGTGCGTTCGGTCGCGCCGGGCCCCGATGCGAAGGCGGGCCCGGCCACGGCTCGGGTCCAGACCAACGGCAAGACGAGGAAGCGTCCGTCCCGCACCTGCAAGTAAGAGCGCGTCGTCCGTCCGCTGCCGATGACGAGGTCGATCGCGGCAGTGAACGATGTGCGTACGATCCCGCTCGGGTCGGCGTAGAAGAGGGTCTGCTCGTAGCGTCCGTCACGCACGTCGAAGCGCGCGGCCACCCCGGTGGGTTGGTCCACGATCACGCGGCCCACCATTCCGGCCTCGAGGGAGCCCTCCCCCTCGGGCAGCGTGAGCGAGTTGTGCATGGCGCTCGTTGCGTAGGATCGCGAGAGTTCCTCATGACAATCCGCGCAGCGCCGTCCGACGCCGGTCGTGACCAACCCGCCCGAGAACTCGATCCCGTCTGCGTGGGCGGTGACTTTGGGGAATGCCGTTGGCGCCGTGGGCGGTTGTGCTGGCTCGGACTCACTGCACGTGCTTGTCAACGCCAGCACCACGCCCAAGAGGGTGATGGGCAGGAGGCGCACGGGAGGGATGCAGTCGACGGCTCTGGAGCGGATCACGCCGAGATCCTACGCTGCATGTCCGCGCTGGATTCGTTCCGTCCCGCGGAGCCGTGTATTACATTGTCATTCATCGCTGGATCGGGGGACCGTCATGGCCCGCAGTAAAGCCGTCGTTGTCACGTTCAGGGTTGATCGGCACCTGGCCGAGGCGCTCGATCGGCTGCCGGACAAGTCGGCCTTCATTCGGGAGGCGTTGCGGCGTTCCTTCCACGAGTCCTGTCCCGCTTGCGGCGGCGAGGGGCGCGTGGACTGCGATGCGGCAGAGTGGTTGCGGGGCGTGCTCGACAAGGAGCGCGCGAAGAATTGCGAGTGCTGCGGGACAGCGTTTCCGCCGCACATCGGCGCGTCTGAGAGCACCGGAGAGACCGGGAGCGAGAGCGTCATCTGCTCGCATTGCGGCGCCGATGACCATCGGCACTGATTGGCGCCACTGATTGGCAGGCTGGATTGACCGGGCTTTGTCGCCGGGCCCGGGTGCAGGTCCGGCCGGGCCGCGAGAAGTGAGACCGCGAGGAGATGATGGCAGCCAGGACACGCAGAATGGAGCGGTTGGGAGCATTCGCCTCGGTGGCGTGTGCCGTCCATTGCGCGCTCATGCCTGTCCTCATCGGCGCCGGCGCGGCGGGCACGTTCTCGTTCCTGAATCACGAGCCTGTGGAATGGGGCATGGTCGTCCTCGCTGCGGTCGTCGGCACGGTTGCAGCATGGCGGGGCTTTCGCGCACACGGCAACGTGGCCGTCGTCACGCTACTCCTGCTGGCGGTTGCCGCTCTGGTCGGCCACGCGCTGCACGTCTTCGATACAGTCGGACACGAAGGCCATCACCACGGGATTGCGTGGACCGGCGTTGTCGCGGGCATCGCACTCGCCGCCTCTCTCTTCGTGAATAATCGCATGTGCCGCACTTGCCACGATTGTCATCACGACGAATCCGACTCGATCGCGTCGTCTTCCTGAACCGTACGTCCTGCACGGAACGCGCGACGCTGATGGCGTCCGCCGGCGCGGCGAGCTCGCCGCGTCATCCGCATCGAAACCCGCGCGCAGTCCCGCGGTTTCCTATGGGCCAGAGCTGCGTGTGCCAGTGCTGCGCGCATGCGGCAGCCCATCGCCACTCCGGATAACAGCATGGACGCCCAACTTCGTGTTCGCCGACGCCTCGCCGTAGGGCTTGCGCTCGGAATTGCTCTCGCGGCATTCGTCGGGCCGCGGCCAATCGACGCCCGCGCGAACGCGGACGAGGACGCGCTGCCGAGCCCGACGCGGCACGTCGACGGGGGCGAGATCGAGGGCACGCTTCTCCCGGACGGAGTCGCCGTCTTTCGCGGCATCCCCTACGCGGCCCCGCCCGTCGGTGATCGACGTTGGAAGCCCCCAGCCCCGGTCGAGCCGTGGGAGGGCACGCGCGCGTGCACCGAGTTCGGAAGTTGGTGTCCACAGCCGAAGCCGATGCTCGGGAGCGAACGCGGCACGCAGGATGAAGACTGTCTCACGCTCAACGTCTGGTCGGCCGCAGTGGACGGCAAGGGGGACGGAAAGAGCGCTCCGAAGCGACCCGTCATGGTCTGGATCCACGGCGGAGGCTTCGTGAATGGCTCCGGTGCGCAGAGCACATACGACGGCGCACGCTTCGCGGCGAAGGGCGTCGTGCTCGTCACCGTCAACTACCGCCTCGGGCCCTTCGGCTTCTTCGCGCATCCGCTGCTCTCGAAGGAGTCGTCCGAGGGAGTCTCCGGCAACTACGGGTTCCTCGATCAGGTCGCCGCACTCAGGTGGGTGCAGCGCAACGCCGAGGCGTTCGGGGGGGACCCGGCGAACGTGACGATCTTCGGTGAGTCAGCGGGCGCCGTCAGCGTTGGGCTGCATCTGATCTCGCCCCTCTCGAAGGGTCTCTTCCACCGCGCGATCATGCAGAGCGGATCGGTCTTCGGCGACTTCCGCCATCTCCGCGAGTCCGGGGAGCGCCTGCCGTCCATGGAAAGCGAGGGCGAACGTCTTGCCCGCGCGTTGAATTGTGACACGCAAGACGACTCGCTCGCGGCGCTGCGTGCTGTCCCCGCCGAGCGACTCCTCGCGGTCTCGAAACCCGCTGTCGGTCTCTTCGGCAAGGGCTTGAAACTCTGGCCGGTCATCGACGGTTGGGCGATCCCCAGCGCTCCGTCGGAGATCCTCGAAGAGGGGGGCGCGCATCGCGTGCCGGTCATGGTCGGCTCCAACGCAGACGAGGCGACCGTCTTCTTGAAGCAACTGCCCGTCAAGCGCGTCGGGGGCTACCGAGCTCTACTGCGGATGATCTATCGCGCGGACGCTCCTGCGGTGAAGCGTCTCTTCCCTGTGACGCGTGACGACCAGGTGCGCGATGCATTGAACGACGTTGTCACGATCGGGGTCTTCACGACGTCGGCGCGGCGCGCAGCACGCGCGTTCGCGCAGAGCGGTGCGAACGTCTGGCGGTATCATTTCACCCGCGTTCCACCTGCACGCCGCTTCCGTGAACTCGGCGCGTTCCACTCCGCTGAGATCCCGTACGTGTTCGGGAAGATGGATCTCCGCTGGGGTTTCGACCGCGTAGATCGCGCTCTCTCGGAAGCCATGCAGGATGCGTGGATCGCCTTTGCGAAGACCGGCGATCCGAACGCGACGGACCCTCCGGATACCACCCCTCCGAACGCGACCCCTCCGAACGCGACAGGGGAGAGTGGCTGGCCCGCGTACGACGTCGACACCGATGCCTACTTGGAGTTCGGCGAGTCAGCCAAGGCACGTACTGCTCTCCACGCCAAGGCCTGCGACCTCTTCGACGCGATCGCCCGCAAGTGATAGCGCGTGCTGTCCGTTTGCCTGCGACCGAGACGAGTCGATGCAGTCAGTCCGGCCCTTCCAGCAGACGAATGATCAAGCGGTAGCCGTAGGTCTCGTTGTCGAGCACAATGCCGCCAGCGTACGTGCGATCACCGTGTCGCTGATACTCGTAGTAGCGTACGCGCGAGCGCAATTCGCCATCGGCGTAGACGCGCTTCTCGACCAGCGCCAGAGCGCGCCCGGCTAGGACCCACTCGATGCCTTCGTCGTCGTCGCCGACGATGAAGCGAAGCTCCGTTGCGTCGCGTTCGACGCGCGCGTCGGTGGGCGGTACGAGATCGAGGTAGATGGCGCGTACGTCCTTCGCGATCGCCGTGACTCCCTGCTTGTCGTCCCCGAATCGATCGACGAAGCCTTCGATCGCAAAGTCGGTCTGCTCGGACTCCGGCGTCCCCGAGATCTCGAAGAGCTTGACCCCGACGGCGGTCATGCAGACGAGGCGGAACGTGCCCTGCTCCGGATCGAGCGCGACGGCGCCGAGCGCCGAGAGTTCGTGGCCCCAATACTCGAAGACGACGCTCGTCAGCAGCTCCCCGGCCTGCGGTGCGGCGGCGGCGAGCCCCGCCCGCGCCGCGGCGGCGTCAACGCTTGCGAGCGGCACGCGTTCGACCGGAGTGAAGGGGACGCTACTACATGCGCCGCAGAGCAGAAATGGAACCGCCGCGACTGCGATCCGACCGAGTCCAATCATGTGGCCTGCTTCCCGTTGCGCACGCGTGTGAGCCGGGCGAGCGCGGGCACGCCGACGACCGCGACAGCGTAGCCGGTGGTCACGCCAGACGAGATCGTCGTTCCGATCGCCGCAAGCGCCGGATGATGCGCGAAGACGAGCACGCCGGCACCGATGAGAGTCGATGCCGCCGAGAGAGTCACCGCAGCACGCGTTGTCCGCGCGAGCGCACCGTGACCGTGGAGCATGAAGATCCCGTAATCGATGCAGAGGCCCAACACGACGATTCCTGCAATGAGGTTGGCGACGTTGAGCGGCGTGCCGCTGAGAGTGGAGGCCGCGACGAGCGCGAGGCATCCGGCGATCGCGGGTAGCAACACGATCGCCGACGCGGTCGGTGAGCGGACCAGGCCGATGATCGCCACAAGGACGAGTACGACCGCCACGGAGCCGATCCACGTGAGATCCTCGGTCACACTCTCGAAGAGCGCGTCCGCGAGCTCGGCCCGCGAGACGACGAAGCCGTTGCCGTCCTCTTCGGCGATTGCGCGAGCTGCCGCGCGATGCTCCGCCTGTTCCGGGAGGATCGTCACGGCCCGCCAACCGGCACCGCCCGGCACGATGAAGCGCTCACGGAGTCGATCGAAGAATACCTCCCGCTCGTCCTGCGGAGCGCGCTCTGCGATGTCCGCCGCGGTGTTCCCTGCCGAGTCGCTGGCCGCAGTCGCGTCGCGCGCGCCTTGTTCCGGCCCCTCGATGAGGCGCACGAACGGTACGAATGCAGCGTCCGCAAAACCGAACGCGGCGCCGCTGGTCGCGAGCAGTTCGCGCGTTCGTTCCGCGCGTCCGTCGGACCAGAACGCGCGCCAGCGCGCCACGTTCTCCGCGCGCTGCGTGTCGCTCGGCCAGAGGCGAGGTGTCACCACGATGCCCGCGTTGCCGCGCTCCTCTACCAGTCGCAGCCCAGCGGTCCTGCCCGCGTCGAGAGCTGCCTGATAGTCCGCGCGCTCGATCACGAGCATCGCCGGTTCGCCGCCCGGCGGTACCCACGCCTTCCGGAAGTTCTTCTCGGCGGCGACCACGTCGGGACCGGCCCCGTCGAGTTGCATCAAGTCACTCTCGAACGTCGCGCCTGCGGCGGCGATTCCGAGGAGCACGAGCGCGCCTGCTAGCGCGACGGCGATGGCTGTGTCGCGGCGCCGTTGACCCTGCGCTCCCGACTCGGATGGTGAGCGTTGCGCTTGGTCTCGATCGGCGTTCACCACCGATCCCGCGCGCAACCAATGCGGCAACACGAGGAGCGATAGGCAGAGCGAGATCACGATCGTCGGCACGGCGAACCACGCCATCTCGCGGTACCCGGGCGTACTAGAAAACAGAAACGCCGCGAAGGCGCTGGACGTGGTCAGCGCACTGAGCGTGATCGGGCGGGCGACGCGCCCGATCTGTTCGCGCGCGCTCGCACCATGCTGCACAGCGACGTAGGCGTGGATGCCGTAGTCCACCGAGATCCCGGCGCCAACACTTCCGATGCCGACGACGAGAGCCGAGAGCCCGCCCGTGAACGTGGCGACCGCCGCCATCGAGATCAACACGGCGATCGTCGGGATCGCGAACACCGCGACAGCTCGAACGTCTCGAAAGCAGAAGAGAAATAGACCGAGGAAGCCCGCCCCCGCGAGCAGCACCATCAGGCGCAAGTCGCGACGTAGCGTTCGCTCGTTCTCGACGGTGTGGGCATGGCCGCTGATCACGTCGGTGGAGATACCCGCTGGAAGCGCTGCGATCCGTTCGTCGATGTACTCCAGCAAGCGCGCGGACTCGGGCGCGTTCGTCATGCGCGTTGCCGTCTCCAAGATGACAAGCGCCCGCGTACGATCCGGGCTGACGAAGTGCCCGGCGTCGAGCTCGACCCGGTAGCCGATGGCGCCGACGAGAGTGCCGACCTCGCGTAGCAGATCGGCACTGATGTCGAGCGGATCGCGACTGACCAATGCAGCCACGTATGACGACTGGGGTTGTAGCAATTGCCGGTATCGGCGGCGCAACGCGGTCTCGACTCCCTCTGGTGTGAGGCGCGTCTCTAGAGCCGCCAGCTCGGCTTCCGTGATGACGTCCGGCAGCCGATTGACGATCTGGTCCACGTCGCTCTCGAGTGCCGTGACCGGCACGCCGGCAAGGACACGCGTTATGAGCGGCGGTTCCAGCGTCTCAGCGAGCTGCTCCACCGCGGCGTGCAACGTCGCGACGTCTGTCGTGGCTGGGTCTCGCGAGAGCGAGATCACGACGTTCTCGCCGAGTTTCCCACTGCGCAGGAAATCGATCGAGCGGACGATGCTCTCGCGTTCGGGAAGCATCGAGTCGACCGATGTATCGAAGGGCGTGGTGGCGAGACGCAATCCCGCGGCCGCCGAGAGTACGAGCAGGACTCCGAGTACGACGCCACGCCGCCGCCCGGCGGCAGCGTAGACCCGTGTGAACCATCTCTCTGTGAAGCGTTCAGAGACCCGGCCGGAATCCCCCGCGCCACCGGAGAGACCGCGCGTGTTGTTCACTCTTCGAGCGCTCCACCGCGCCCGTCGCTACTTGTCACCGCGCCTCGGTTGCCACGCGCTCTTCGGTATCGGCTGATCCACCTTCGTGTTGGTGAATGCCAGAGTGGACTCGTCGCCGGTCGTGTCCTCGAAACGGATCGTCCGTACATACGCGCGATCGGCGGCGAAGGTCACGGACACCTTGCGGAGCGCCTTGCGTGCCAGCGTTCCAGCACGCGGAACGAAGGCGAGGCGCAACTCCGGCTCCTTGGCCTCGACGGTGACGTCGTACTCCTTCACGAGCACGGTGTACTTCCCGGAGAACCACTTCCTGATCTGCTGCGACACGGTCTTGAACGTCGGGTTGGATGCGAGCGAGATGCGCTGCACTTCGTCGGTGTCTTCATCCCATTGGCTGAGCTCTTCTTTGTCGAGAACGAGCGAGTAACGGATCGGCGTCGCGACGTGCCAGGCGAGTCTGTCCGGGAACGCGAGGAACATGTGGCCCTTCAGGACGATCGGCTTCTTGAAGAGCTTCAGGACCTTCGTCTGCGTGAAGTCCGTCTCGACGGTGCGGACTTTCGACAGCGACTTCTCCAGTGTCTCGAGAACGGCAACGACAGCTTTCGTCGTCCCCGTCTTACTACCAGCTCCAGTTGCCGTCTTCCCAGCAGCAGCCTTCCCAGCCCCTTGCGCCAGTTCCTTCGCGTTGGTCTCCTCCGTCGGCTTGTCGTGCTCTTTCTGCGGGGCGGGCAGGGGGGCGTCGCCCGACTTACTCGGCTCGGCCTTCTCCTGCCCGGGACCGGCACCCGCCGTGCCGACGAGCAGGAAGAGGCACAGCAGGCCACCAGCCAAGGGCGACTGCCAAGTCCGCCCGAGAAGTCCGAGCCTCACTCTCCGTTGCATGTCGTGATCCTCCGGCTGCTGGAACGTCACTCGGCGCCGCACGGCGTCCATGCTTCGTGGCGTTCCTGCGGCGTCAGTCTATCGCGAGATCCGTGCCATGCGGCACGCTTGCCAGCCCCCGTCATCCCGTGCCATTGCGATCGACCTCGGTAGGGTAGCGCCCCATGAGCACGCTTCGTGAGACAGGCGCTCCGGTCCCGACGATGACCGACGCCCCCGGCATGTGGATCGCGATCTGCGTGCGCGACGATCCGGCCGCTGCGCTGCACGCAGTCGAGAGCGCCCTGCGGGTCTGCGAACGCGTGCTCGTTGTGGATACACGGCTCGCGCCGGGCCCGGATCCGCTGGATGCGCGGCCGCTGGATGCAAGCGAGCTTGGCGTCTAGGTGCTCGAGAGTGTGAACAGCCGCAGTGCGGGCCACCCGATCCGCGTGGTATTCGCTCGCGTTCGCGCTCTCGGCGGGACGCATGTGCTGACGCTGAGCGCAGAGGATCGCGACGCGACCGCGGCCATTCCGTATCTCGTGGA
The DNA here is from genome assembly GCA_024280885.1 of Planctomycetota bacterium. Classification (GTDB taxonomy): domain Bacteria; phylum Planctomycetota; class JAJSAM01; order JAJSAM01; family JAJVHW01; genus JAJRPF01. The sequence goes on from JAJRPF010000048.1 coordinate 314,984, forward strand.
GGCTGCGCATGCGACGCCACTCGGCATCATTGTCGGCGCGCGCGACTTTCCGGCCCACCGAGTGTCACGCCCGCGCCTGACCCGCCGCCGGTTCGCGCGATTGTGGCTTCGAATGGAGACCGGGTTGGACATCCCGGACCCTGAGAGCAGCCTGCGAGTGTATCCCGTCGAATTGGTGGATCGCGTGCAGACCCGGGCTCATCGGCGCGCGTTCGACGCCGAGATCCTCACCCGTGCGACGTGGGCCGGTATCGGGATCCGGTCGGTGGGCGTGCCCGTGGAGGCCGCTCCGCCGACCGCCTCGTCCGGGGGCGGCGACGGCGTCCGGCTCGCGTTGACACACGCGCGCCTCGTGGGGCGACAGTTGGTGCCGTGGCCGCATGCTCGTGTGGTCGTTGGCAAGGGCACCCCTCGGGAGGTGCGCGGACTTCGCGCCTGGCTGCGCGAGCAGTTGCGCGAACACGCCACGCCGTCGGGGCTGGCGGCTTCCGCATTCGTCGGCATCTTCCTCGGCGTCCTGCCGCTGGTCGCGATGCACATCGTGACGATCGTGTACGTGACGGCGCGCTTGCGGCTGAACAAGGTACTGGCACTGGCGGTCCAGAACCTCTGTATGCCGCCCTTCGTCCCGGTCGCGTGCATCCAGCTCGGGCACTACGTGCTCCGCGGTCGCGTGCTGACAGAGGCGTCGTTCGAGACCGTGGTGGTCGAGATTCCGGATCGGCTCTTCGAGTGGCTGATCGGCAGCCTCTTTCTCGCCCCGATGCTGGCCGGGATCGCGGGCGCCGTGACGTATGCGCTCGCACGAGTCGCAGCGCGCACATCGGGCGGAGGGGAGTGATTGCCAAGCGGGGCGTGACGGTATAGTTCGCAGTCCGTGCGACAGCGCACGTCCGAGGGAAGGAACTGCATGCCGAACCATCGCATCGCCGGCCTATCCAGGCTCTTCAACCTGTCGCTCTCGGTCTCGGTGTGCGTCGCGCTCGCCGGTTGTTCGATGTTCGCGCTGAAGCGAGATCTGGAACGCATGGACTCGGTCGCGCGCATCTCCGGCACGGTCGCGCGCGAGGACCCCAGCCGCAATCCGATCATCGTCGGACTTCTGGAGCAGCGCGTTGCGCGCGACGCCGTCGTCGACTACACGGTCCTGCGCGAGTCCGGAGACTTCAGCTTCCTTGCCAACGCCGGGACGTACTTCGTTCTCGCGTACGAGGATACGAACGGCAACCTCAGCTATGACGAGGGCGAGCCGGCAGCATTCCATGGTGATCCGTCTCCGCTCGAGGTCGTGGCTGGCGAGATCCTCGACGGCCTCACGCTCGAACTCTCATCGACCGTCAGCCTGACGCTGCACGCCGATCCGCAACAGCGCGTCGACACACCGCCGCCCAATTTGCGCCGGAGCACGCAGAACATCGGAGAGCGTGCGACCCTGGACGACGAGCGCTTTGCCCGCGACGTCGGCTCCATGGGGATGTGGGAACCCGTCAGCTTCGCCCGCGAGCACGGTCTCGGGGTCTTTCTCCTCGAGGAGTACGACCCCGCGCGCATCCCGGTTGTATTCGTCCACGGCCTCGCCGGCACGCCGCGCGACTTCACCGCTGCGATCGAGCGGCTACCGCGGGATCGATACCAGCCGTGGGTCTTCCACTACGCGTCCGGCCTGCCCGTGGAAGTGACCGCGGAGTATCTCGAGAAGGCGCTGATGGAACTCCACGTGAAGCTTGGTTTCGAGCGATACGCGGTCGTCGCGCACAGCTTGGGAGGCCTGGTTGCGCGACGCTTCGTCAATCGCGTCAGCGACCACGCGGAACTGCTGCCATCGGCGCTCGTCACGTTCTCGACTCCATGGGGCGGGCACGAGGGCGCTCGGATGGGCGTGAAGCATTCCCCACAGGTCGTCCCGGTTTGGCGGGATCAAGTGCCGGGTTCCGCGCTCTTGACGGCGCTCTTTCTCGCCCCCCTGCCGGCCGAGACTCCGCACTTCCTACTCTTCGGGTACGCGGGCGATTCGATGATGATGGCGGGGGCCGACGATGGCGTCGTCTCCATAGCGAGCCAGTTGCACCTGCCCGCTCAGGAGGGCGCGCTCCGCGTGTACGGCTTCGACGCGAATCACGTCGGGATCTTGTCGCACCCGGGCGCTCTGCGCGTGTTCTACCGCGCGCTCGAGCGCTCCCTCGACGACCGGGAGTGACCATCGACGCTCTCCCCATGCGTCGACCCCGGTCGAGAAGATGGCGCGATCCGGCCGCCTCGCTACGCTGCGTCGATGTCTGAAGCAACGTCCGATCTCCGCACGGCATTGGTCACCTTGATTCTCGAGATCACGGCTCAGGATGGCGTGGACCCGAGTGGCTTCGACGACGCGGCGGTCTGCGTCGGAGGCGAGTTGCTCCACGACTCTCTCGACGTGCTGGAATTCCTCGTGGCGATCGATCGCACGTACGGTGTCTCTGTTCGTGACGGAGCAGTCGGGCACACGATGCTGACGGATCTAGGAACGCTGACGGCGTACGTCGCCGAGCATCGGACGCGCTGAGACGAAGCGGGCGGCCGACCACAGGTGACTGTGGGTGGGGCCATGCGAGGCTATGCAGGGGCGTCGCGCAGACGATCCAGCATCGCGGCATGAACGCGCCGTGTGAGAGCTCGTCGGTCGTTCCCCGGCGAGAAATCCTCGAGCACTTCCGCCGTCACCGACGTCTCGTTGATGGTCAGTGCGCCCGGCGGGACCAGGGTGCCGGAATTGTGCAACACGACGGGCACGACGGGCACCTGCGCGTCGATTGCGAGCGCGAACGCGCCTCCACGGAATCGGCTGAGACCGGGCTCTCGTCGGCGCGACCCCTCGGCGAAGAAGACGATCGGGATCCCATGCGCAAGGTAGTCACGCGCCTGGTCGAGTGTCGCCCGTACGCTGTCCGGGTCTTGCTCGTCGAGCGTGAGGTGGCCCGCCAAGCGCAACGACGTTCCGAGGAGTGGCGTCCGAGCTGGCCATTGCTTTGCCAGGAGCCTCGGCCCGCCCGGCATCGCCACGGCGAGCAGAATGTCCACGACGGAGCGGTGGTTGACGACGACGACGACTCCGCGCCGCGTCCGCGCGTCCTGGAGTGCGATGATCGCCGGACGCGTCGAGCGCACGAGCCACATCGCGAGCATCGTTCCCCGGGATCCCAGTCGGGCCGGCAACGTGCGGCGCCGGTCGAAGAGCAACGTGTGCGGCAGGAGCAGCGTCGCGCAGGTGACGAACGCCAGGAGCGCGAGCGCAACGCAGGGCCACGCGACGATGGAGACGATTGGGCGGCGCTTCGGCGCACTCATGCGGCCCCCCGGCGCCCGGCGACTCGGGCGACCGCGTAGGTGACGAGACCGATGGCGCTCCCGACCGCAATCGAGACCGGGATCGAGCCGATTACGTACGCGACTGGCGTCTCCATGGCCGTACCGACGGTCATTGACCCCGCGTCGATGTCGAGCACGCGCGCCTCCATGAGCACGTGCCCGATCTGGACCTCGGCGAAGGCGAAGAAGGGAATGAGAAACGGAAGGTTGATGCAACTCGCGAGCACAGCGGCGATCGGGTTCAACTGCGTCCGGATGGCGATGTAGAGACTGAGCGCGGCGTGGAGGCCCCAAAGCGGCGACATCGCGATGGCTGCGCCCACGCCTGTGGCGACGCCGAGGTCAACCGGGCGCACGCCGCGACGCGCGACGGCGCCGATGCGGGCGCTCACGGAGCGCACGTCGGTCGCGGGGCCGTTGTCGCGCGCGGCCGCGTGTCGCACCGGGACCGGCCAGAGACGACGCGCGAGCAGGCGCGTGTACGCCCACGAGATACGCGCGTTGTCACGCAGCGCACGAAAGTGCGAGACGCGCTCGTCGCGCTCGGGATACCAGACGTCGATCGGCACGCTGCGCAATGGAATGCCGGCCCACGCCGCGCGGACGAGAATCTCGACCTCATAGTCGTAGCGGCGCGCGCGAACCGGCAGCGCGAGCGTTGCGGCGAGGGGGAGGAGCCGATAGCCGCATTGCGTATCCGGCAGATCCGCTCCCGCTGTTCGGCGCACCCAGAAATTGGAGAACGCGCGGCCGAAGCGACTGCTCTCGGGGATGTGTGCCGCGTCCAGGTCCCGATTGCCGAGCAGGATGGCGTCAGGGTGTGTGACGTGTGCGCGAATGAAGCGCGGTAGGTCGCTCGGGCGATGCTGCCCGTCCGCGTCGAGGACGACGACGGCTGTGGCACCGCGCTCGCGAGCGGCACGGAACCCGGTCTGCAGCGCGGCGCCCTTGCCCAGATTCTGCGGGTGGCGCTCCAGCACGAAGTCGGTCCCACCGGACGCCGCCTCGATTGCTTGCTCGGCCCGATCAGCGCTGCGGTCACGGCTGCCGTCATCCACGACCACGACGATCGGGACGAACTCTGCGCAACCCGCAATCACTGCGGCGATCGTCGCCTCGTGATCGAAGACGGGGATGACGGCCGCGATCGGTCCTGCCCCCGTCATTCCTGCTCCCAGAACGGGTAGAAATTCGCCCACTGCAGCGGATCGCGACGGACGCAGGTCTCGAGAAACGCGGCGAACTGCCGCGTGGCGTCGGCGATGAGCTCGCGGCGTCGCGAGCGATCGGCCGGCCGGAGTCGCAGCGGTCCCCGGACGTAGCAGTGCAGTTCGCCCTGCGCATTGCGGACCGCGGCGAAGAGAAACGCCGGAACGTCGGCGAGCATGGCCGTCACCCATGGACCGGCCGGCAGGCGCACGGTTCCGTCGAGGAACGGCGTGGCGACGCCGTCGTCGTGGAGCGTGCGATCGCCCAGCATCGCGACCGCATCTCCGTCCCGCAGATGTGCCAGGATCTCCATCGCAACGGACGTCGGTGGTGCCGTGGCGTCGATCACGAAGAAGGGCGCGGCATCCGCGTCTCGGCGTACCTGATGCGCCCCGAGCGCGGCGCCGTCGAACGCCACGACGGCGAGTCGGCGCCCACGGAGTGCTATCCGTTGCGACGCAGCGGTCCAGTCGCCCAGATGGGCCGACACGAAGAGCACGCCACCCGGCTCCCGGAGCGCCTCTTCTACCGGTCCATCGAAGTGGTATGTGGCGTCCGGCGTCGTGCCGTCGTGCAGTGCTGCAAGGCGCGCGAGGAGGTTGCGACCGAATGCGAGGAAGTGCCGGTAGGCCCACCACCATTGCGTCAGCAGAGACGCCTCGCCGTGCAGTCGTGTGCGCAACTCGATGGAAGCACGACGTCCGGATGGACTCGCGAGCACGAACCACGCGGCGACGGGAAGGAGAACCGCGCCCGCCGCGCGCGGTCCGAGACGTTTCAGCACCGACGCGAAGAACGCGATCCCGCTGCGTCCGCCCCGTGATCGTCCGGTCCAGCCGCGGCGCGTCTCCTCGTACGCCGGTACCGCGAGCAGAGCCGAGACGGGAACCGGATCGAGACCGCGTCGCTTCAAACCGTCGAGGATGTCGGGCAGCGCTGCGACGGTGGGGAGCTCGTCGTCCGGCCGTGATGTTGGGGGCGCATCGTGGAGCGCCAGGATCTCCCCCGGACGGGTCCGTTCGACGCAGCGCTCAGTGAGTCTTGCCGCCGTCATCCCGCGCACGTCGTCGTTCCCGCGTCGCGCCATGCCCACGACGACCATGCCGAGAGAGCGCGCGACTCCCGCATGCGAAGGATTGCGGGTGTCGGGCGGGCGGTAGAGGAGTGGCGTGTACGCGGACCCGGTTGCGGACTTGGACTCGGTCGCGGTGCGGACGGCCTCGCGGCAGCGTGTCAACGCCGCGCGCATACGGGTCCGCTGGGCCGGTGATACTTCGCCGGGGAGGGCGCCGGCGTGACACCCAACTTCGTGCCCTTCCGCGATCAACCGCCGGATCAGCTCCGGGTGTTCCCGCGCGTGCTCCCGCATGACGAAGAACGTCGCGGAGACGCCCTGTTCGGCGAGAACGTCGAGTATGCGCGGCGTCCAGAGCGGGTCCGCTCCGCCGTCGAACGAGAGGCCCACGCGCCGGTCGCCCCGGTCCGGTGAGCGCCACGAGACCGCCTCGAATAGACTCGAGCGGACCGACCATCGGCCCCGGATGACGAGCGCGATGACGACGGCCACGCCTGCGAGGAGCACCGTCGATGTGCGGTGCGCAGGGAGGAGCATGACAGCCACGGCTGCGGTCATGGCGAGGAGGGCACTGATCACCACGAACCTCATTCGGGCGCTCCCGTGGGGTGCGTGCCGCGACCGGTGAAGACGACGGAGGTCACGCGTTCTTCACCGACGTTCAGCACGATTGTCGGCGCGTCCCCTGCGTCGTCGCCTGTGTCGCTGTCCGTGCCAACATCCGGGCCAAGATCGCGCAGGCGTCGATCAGCCTCGTCGGCGCAGGCGACCGCGCTGAGACTTCCGAATGCGCCCAGATTCGCCGCCGGATGCGTGATCTGCGCGTCGCTCGGCCAATCGGAACGATGCGCTTGCCGTGCCGCGGTGTGGAGTCGTGCACTGCGCGTCGTGCCGTCGGCGAGCGCGAGGATGCGCATCCCACGAGCGCGGTCCCTTCGCCACGCGGCGACGCGGTCGACCTGGGCGACGCCTACGCCGTCGCATGGGCTCCCATCCGTCGTGTCGGGCGCGAGCAGTAGGAACCCCGCTCCTTCGCCGAGGTGCATCCCGCGCTCTGTCCGCAGCATTGCAGCGTCGATCGCTTGCGACGACGTCGAGATCGCTCCGAAGTTGTCGAGGGCCTCCCGCGTCATCGGATGGTACGCGTCGCACGCACCGACGAGCACCAACGGTGCTTCCCCCGCACGTAGCATTTGGATCGCTGCAAACAGCGCGGTCTCGAACGAGTGGTCGCCGTCGCTCACGACGAGCATGGGACCGCGGATGCCGAGTGTGCGGCCGATCGGAGCCGCCATGGAGGCATGGAGCGATCCCGAGAACGCTGTCGGAGATGCATAGCGCGCGTTCTCTCCGCGGGCGGAGTCGAGAAACGCGACGGTCTCCGCCACCGCGCCGTGCGCCGTGCCCAGCACGAGAGCCGTCTCCTCCGGCAGAGGCGCGCGCGACGCGATTGCCTCCAACGCCGCCGCGAGGGCCATCCCCGTCTGCCGTCCCAGACGGCGCGCTCCCGGGACGCCGGGAAGGTCGCGGCGCGAATCGAACGACGACGGATACGCGGCGCGTGCGCCGGCCGGCCCCGCGAACGTGCGGTCGCTCGCGGGGCGGTTGCGCGCTTCGGCGAGAGACTTCCCACGGGCGCTCACCGCTCCGGCACCGACCACTCGGACGGGCGGCGTCATCGACTGCCTCCGTCGATCACGAGCACGCAGTTGGTGCCTCCGAACCCGAGCGAGTTCACGACCACGGTTTCGACCGGCGCGTGCACGCCTTCCGGTGGCACGACGTCGAGTTCGATTGCCGGATCGGGAGTGCGGATCAACGCGTTGCCCGGGATGTACGACGCCGAACGGGCAGCGACCGCCACGACCGTCGCGATCGCGCCGGCGGCCGCAAGGGTATGGCCGAAGACGTGCTTTGTGCTGGAGACCGGAACACCGTCCGGGAATGCGCCGCAGATCGCTGCGGCTTCCACCGCGTCGTTCGTGGGCGTTCCGGTGCCGTGAGCGTGGACCCAATCCACGTCGGACGGCGCACACTCCGCTCGGTTGAGCGCCACGCACAGAGCCCGTCGCACTCCGCTGCCATCGGGCCGTGGCGCGGTCGCGTGATGCGCATCGGCAGTGGAGCCCCAGCCCGCGAGCCGGGCGAGCGGCGCGTCGAATGTGCCCGGGCGCCCGAGCAGGACGAACGCCGCGCCCTCGCCGAGATTGAGGCCCGCGCGGTCTCTGGCGAAGGGCGTGCACCGTGACGGCGCAAGAAGCCCCAGCGATGCGAACCCGTGGTAGGTGAGGCGTGCCAGACTGTCCACGCCGCCCGCGAGAACGACGTCACACCGGCCGGAGTCGATCAGTCCAGCCGCGGTCGCGATTGCCTGTGTTCCGCTCGTACACGCGGTCGAGACGGAGTACGCAGGTCCGGCGCATCCCAGGCGCCGTGCGAGCGAACGCGGCAGCGCCTGCAGTGGCACGTGACGCAATGCCGGCCGATTGCGCTGCGACGGCGTGTCGGCGGCACGAGTATCGGCGGCACGCGCGTCGATCCAATCCTCGGCGGCGCGGATGCCGGTGACCGTCGTCCCGACGACGACGCCGATGCGTTCGGCAGGGACATCGCGAGGAAGCGCAGCGAACGCGTCGACGGCAGCGAGAGTCGCGATCCGTTGGCTGCGTCTGCCGCGCCCCGCGGGGAGCGTCTCGCTCGCCGCCGTGAACACGTCGTCCGGAACCTCGAATACGGGCGGCGTAGGCTCGAGACCCGAGGCGATCGACCGCGGTGCTCCCGGAGGGGCGCCACCATCTCGCAAGCACGCCAGCGCGGCGGCGACGCCGCGACCGCACACCGATACGATGCCGACGCCACCGATCTCCGGTCGTGGTCCACTCACGGTGTGCGGGCCCCACGTGGCGCGAAGAGTTCCGTTGTGAACGGTCCGCGCCCACACCATGCGCTGCTCAGTGCGTGTCCAGCTTGCGTCGGTCCACCAACGCTCACGAGGAGCCACTCGTCGCTGCGTGGATCGCCGCGTGGATTGACGAGCATGGGCATCGCGTCCGAGAGTTCCTCGGCGACGACGAGCATGGGGCCGCGCAACCCGAATGCTCGGGCCAACTCGCCGCCGAATGCGCTCGGCAACGTCGCGGCGAATGTTGCCGGAGACGCGGTCGCCCCGCCGTCGACCCGCGCCGTCTCCCAGAACGCGCGATCGGCCGGTGCGGAACCGTCCGGCATGGAAACCACGGTAGATAGCGCAGCGACGTCGAAGGCGGCACCCCACTCACGTTGCGCGCTCTCCAGGGCACGCTTGCACGCGAGCGCCGCGGCCTGATGCGATGCGGGCCAGCGCGCCACGCGCGGGAGGGCGCGGCCGAGTTCTTGTGTGACACGTTGTGCGAGTGATGTCCCCGTCGCGTCCAAGCCCAGCGCTCGATCCGCGACGCCGACTCCGACGCCAATCCCGACGATGGAACCTGTGCCGGAGACGTGTACTGCAAACCAGCGCGAGGCCTGTCTCACGCCGGAACCCCTTCGCCCACGAGTGCGACGTTGAAGCCTCCGAAACCCGCGCTGAGTTTGAGGAAACGAGAGCGTTCGGCGGGGATCGTCTCCCCGACGAGAGGCCACGCTTGCTCCGGTGCGCGCAACCCGGCGATCGCGGGCACGGCACCGTGTCGGACCGCCTCGAGCGACGCGATGAACTCGATCAGACCCGCGGCTCCGAAGGCATGCCCGGCGTTTCCCTTGAGCGTCGTGAGCGGTGGTCGTTCGGTGCCGGCAAATGTGGCATCGAGAGCGTGGAGTTCCATCGCGTCGTTGAATGGCGTCGCCGTTCCGTGTGCGTGGATGTGACCGAGTTCGTGTGCCGAAGTCCCCGCAGCTGCGAGGGCCGCCCGGATCGATCGGCGCATCCCGCCCGCCTCGCGATCGGGCGCCGTGGCGTGTGCCGCATCGCAACTCGACCCCGCACCGAGGATCCGTCCGAGCACCGTTGCGCCGCGTCGCTCCGCCGACTCCGCCGTCTCCAGCACGATCGCGGCCGCGCCCTCGGCGGGGCTCATTCCCGCCCGCGTGCGATCGAAGGGGCGACACGGTTCCGGGTCCACGGCGCGGAGCGCTGCGAACCCGCGGTACACGAAGTCCGAAAGCAGATCCACGGACGCGCAGATGATGGCGTCGTGGCGCCCGTCAGCCAGAGTTTCCGCCATCCCGAGGGCTGCGGCCAGCGTGGCCGAACCACTCGCGCACGCGATCGAGAGGGTCCAGGCCGGCACCGCACCTGCGACGGGGACTGCCACAGAATTCAGCACCGGGTCTTCCGGCGCGCTGCCTCCTGCCACGGCGCCGCGAGGGAAGCGTCGGCAGACCTCGCGCGCCAGCCACCGAGTCGGCGTACGCACGTCGTGCGCCTCCGCTCGATCCGCGACCTCGCGTCCCTCTGCGAGGAAGCCCTTGGCCGTACCGCAGAGGACCAGAGTGCGCGCGTCCGTCGGCAACTCGGCGGCTGCGAGAGCTTCGTCGAGAGCGCTGCGCAGCGCCCGCCTGCCGCGACACTCCCCACGCCGCGACAACTCCCTTGTGAGCTCGTCCGGCACACTCATCTCCCCGCCGAGGTGAACGTCGAGAGCGGAGGTGTCGAAGCGTCGGATCGGCGCGATCGCGCAAGTGCCCGCGGCCCATGCCGCGTACGTATCCGCGGCGGAGTCTCCGAGCGACGAGACGCTGCCGTATCCGGTCACCACGAGACCGCGTCGGTCGGCGGCGTCCGTCATTGGCCTCGTCATTGGCACGGATCCTTGTGGTGCCCGTCCGGCCTGCCCGGACGACACCGACGTCGGACACACTCGCCAGTCCCCGTCCGTGGCGCGCCGTTCAACCGCGACCCAGGACGATGCACGTCTGGATGCCTCCGAGCGCGAAATTCGTCGAGACCGCGTGTGTGAGTTCGAGTTCCTGGACACCGTCCACGTGCCGGACCGTCCGGCAGTCGTCGGCGATCGCGCCGAGGTTCAACGTCGGGTGGACGAAGCCGTCGCGCATCATCAGCGTGCAGACGATTGTCTCGAGTGCTCCGGCCGCGGCCATCGTGTGGCCCGTGTGGCCCTTCGTGCTCGACACAAGGATCGACGCACCGAAGACCTCGCCGATCGCTGCGGCTTCGGCGGCGTCACCGACCGTTGTGCCGGTCGCGTGCGCGTTGACGTATTGGACTGCGCTCGCGTCCAACTCGGCGTCACGCAATGCCGCGCGAAGGCAGCGCGCGATCGACGCTCCGTCCGGGGTCGTGGCCGCCGTTCCGGACGAGTTCGCCGCGAACCCGAGCACCTCGGCCCAGATCGTCGCCCCGCGTGCGATGGCCGCGTCGCGCTCCTCAAGCACCACGAACGCGGCCCCCTCGGCGCAGACGATCCCGTCGCGCCGCGCATCGAACGGACGTGGCGTCGTCTGCGGCGCCTCGTTGAAGTGTGACGAGGCCGCCTTCAGGAGATCGAACGTCGCGGCGGTGCTGGCGTGCGCCTCGTCGGCACCGCCCGCCAATGCGATCTCTGCGCGACCGTCCTGGATCGCTTCATAGCCCATCCCAATTGCGAGACTTCCGGTTGCACACGCGGCCGACGGACACACGAGCCGACCCTTGAACTCGAGATGCATCGAGCATGTGATCGCGGCTGTGTGGGCCATCGATCGAAGAGCGCCCGACGTCGGTGCGCCGAGCACCGAACGCTTGTCCCGCAGGCGATGGAGCATGTTGTCGATGTCGTCGAGTGCTCCGAGTGTCGAGCCGACCAACAACCAGGAGTCTTCGCCCGCGGCGATCTCGCGCGCGATCCCACTCGACGCGATCGCGTCGTCGAGTGCCGGTACGGCCAGCAGCCCCACGCGCCCCATCGTGCGTCGCAGCGCCCGCGAATAGTCGCGGGGATCGGCTGCCTGCGCGCGACCGACGACCCGTGGGCCGAGGTCGGTGACCCAATCCCACTCCGGTGCCGCGACGACGCCGGAACGGCCTTCTCGGAGCGCGCGCACATGCTCGTCCGGCGTGCTACCCAGTGGGCTGCGCATGCCGATGCCGGTGATCACGACGCGCCTTCGGTGCATCATGTCAGGCCTCCATCCACGGCGATCACCTGCCCGGTCACGTAGGCCGCAGACTCGCCCGCGAGGAACGCCACAACAGCCGCCACGTCGTCGGTGGTTCCAAGGCGCCGCAGAGGGATCTCCTTGCGCATGCGTTCGCCCATTCCTTCGGGCAGCATCTCGGTGTCGATCACCCCCGGCGCCACGGTGTTGACCGTGATCCCGTAGCGCCCCAACTCACGGGCCAGCGTTCGTGTGGCGCCTTCGAGACCGGCCTTCGCCGCCGCGTACGCGACCTGCCCGAGTTGGCCCCTGCGCGCGGAGACGGAGCCGATATTGATGATGCGCCCCGCCCGGCGGGCGATCATCCCGCGGACCACCGTGCTCGTCACGTTGAAGAAGCCGCCGAGGTCGGTGTCGATCACGCTCGTCCACGCGCTCTCGTCCATCATCCCGAAGAGCACGTCGCGCGTGATCCCGGCGTTGTTGACCACGACGTGGGGGGCACCGACCTCTTCCACGATCGGATCGAGAGCCCGGCGAACCGCGTCGCCGTCGGAGACGTCGAAGCGTGCCGCGAGGCAGCGTCGTCCGAGTGCCTCAATCTCCGCCGTCAGCGTCACGGAATGCGCCTCGCTGGCCCGGTAGCCGGCGATCACGTCGTACCCGTCGCGTGCGAGTCGAAGCGCGATCGCACGACCGATCCCGCGCGTGGCGCCAGTGACGAGTGCAGGCCTGTTCATGGCGCAGATCGTAGCAGCGGCACGCCGCGGCGGCGCGGTCTGTTGGCTCCGTATCGTCGATGGATGGTGCCCGGTGACGGGCGGTCCCGGCCGGTTCGGCTGCGGCGCCCTCGGTCCGCCAGACACCGGGCACCGCGCGGCGTCTTCGTCGAACTCGCGACAACGCCCCGCCGTCCCCGGTCGGCGGCGGGACGACGAGCTCTCTTGTTCGAGCCGGTCGGCCCGCCCGTGACCGAGCACGATTCGAGGTCCGAGTTCGACACCACGTTCCCCATGCGGCCGCGCTCTCGGTACACTCCTGCTCATGCAAGGGGAACGCCTCGGCCCGTACCTGATCGACCGCGAGCTCGGCTCGGGCGGGATGGGGAAGGTGTATGCGGCCGTTGTCGCGGGGCGGGTGCGTGGGTTGACCACCGGTGATCATGTCGCGCTGAAGATCGTGCATCCGCATCTCCTGGAGACCGAGGGCTTCTTCAAGCGCTTCATGCGCGAGGCGCAACTCGGGCGGACCATCACGCATGAAAACGTCGTGCGGACGCTCGACTGCGACGCGATTTCGTCGGGTGGTGTGCAACACAACTTTCTCGTGATGGAGTACGTCGAGGGGCAGACGCTGGCGGCGCTGCAGGTGGAACTCGGCCGTGTCCCCGAGGAGCTCTGCCGGCATGTAGCGCGCGAGATCTGCCGCGGACTCTCGGCGATCCACGACGCGGGGGTGGTCCACCGCGATCTCAAACCCGAGAACGTGCTCATCACGAAGGGCCACGTCGTCAAGGTGATGGACTTGGGCGTCGCGCGCTTGGCCGACGAGCAACTGCGACTCTCGCAGTCCGGCGCTTTCGTCGGGTCGGTGGAGTATGCAGCACCCGAGCAATTCGACGGCGGCGACGTGGATGGGCGTACCGATCTGCACGCTCTCGGACTCGTTCTCTATGAGCTCTCGTGCGGCCAGCACCCCTACCGCGCCGATAACTTCGCCGTCGTGATGAAGCGTGTACGGGAAGACGCGCCGCGCCGCCTCGGCGACGTCAACCCGCAGCTCTCGGCGTTCTTCGAGGATGTCGTCCACACCCTCCTTGCCAAGAGCGCCGCCGACCGCTTCGCATCCGCCGACGAACTCCTCTCCATCCTCGAAGACGGCGAGGATTCGGACTGGTGGCACGCGCGCGCAAGAGAGATCCAGGCGACCACCAGGCGCCCGATCCGCCGCATCCGCATCCCGCGCGAGACGGCGGTCTACGGCCGCGAGAACGAGATCGCGAAGTTGCGTGATCTCTACGAACGAGCGATGGCGGGCGACGGCCAGGTCGTGCTGATCGAGGGTGAGGCGGGGATCGGGAAGTCACGCCTGGTCGATGAGCTGATCTGTCGTCTGCAGGCGGAAGGGGAAGACCTCAACTTCCTCTTCGGGAGCTACCCGCCGGGCGGCGCTGCCACAGCGGCCGGTGGTTTCTCGTCCGCGTACCGCGAGCACTTCGGCGACATCGGGTGTGGGGACTACCTCTCACAGACGCCGCTCTTGGTGCCGGCGTTCGATGCGCTCCTCCGCGGCGAGCCGTCTCCGACCGGTATCGTGGAACTGACGCAGGACTCGCTGGGCACGTGCTTCGTACACGCAACCCGCAACCTGGCGGCGGAGCGCGTGACCGTTGTCCTGATCGACGATCTGCATTTCGCGCCGGAGGATGCGCGGAGGCTCTTCACGGCGCTGATGCAGGCGGTGCCGGGGCACCGCGTCTTGCTCGTCGGCACGATGCGTCCCGGTGTGTCGGAGGAGTGGGTGGCGAATACCTCGCGGCTCGATCAGACGTCGCGTCTGGACGTGCCGCGACTCGGCCCGAAGGACCTCGTCGCGCTGCTCGGCGATTCGCTTGGCTCCAAGCAACTGGCGGAGGATCTGAGCGGCAAGATCGCAGTCAAATCCGACGGCAACCCCTTCTTCGCCTTCGAGATCATCCGCGGTCTGCGGGAGGGGCAGTTCATCACGCAGAAGGCGGATGGGACGTGGGTCTCGACGCAGATCATCAACGAGATCAAGATCCCGTCTTCGATCCTCGATCTGGTGAATGCAAGGGTCTCTACACTGACGCCGGAAGAGCGCGATATTCTGGACCTCGCGTCGTGTTGGGGGTTTGAGTTCGATCCGGACTTGGTTGCCGCTGTGCTCGATGTCCGCCGCATTCCATTACTCAAGCGACTGGCACAGCTCGAGCGCGCACACCGACTCGTCCGCGCGTCGGGACGCGCCTTTGTCTTCGATCACCATCAAGTCCAGGAGGCGCTCTACTCGTCGTTGCCCGAGATGCTGCGCGAGGAATTCCACGCCGCCCTTGCCGAAGCGCTGGAGACGCGCATGAAGGCGTCGGAGAAGGACCCGGATACGCTGGACGGCACACTCTGTGTGGATCTCTGCGAGCACTATCTGAAGGGCGCGCGAGGTGAAGCGGCGTTGCGCTACCTCAGAGCCGCGCAGGAGCATCTGACGAGGGGCTACCTGCACGGGCAGGTCATCGCTCTGACCGAGCGCGCCCTCGCGATCCCTGATCTTCTCGCAGGTACCGAGCGCGCGAAGGCGCTCTTGCGCCTGGCTGCGTCGCTCAACCCGCTGGGCTGGCGGCGGCGTCAGGAAGAGGCGGCGCGCGAAGCGGAGCGCCTAGCGGAAGAGACGGGCGATGAGGACGTGCGCGGTCAAGCGGCAAAGGCGCTCGGCACGCTCTTCTTCTCCACCTCGCGGCAGCAGGAGGCAGAGGTGGCATTCCGCAGAGCGTTGGAACTCGCTCGCGGTCGGGGCGACAGCGAGGCCGAGGTCGCTGCCACGGCGAACCTGGGCAGCGTCTTCCGCTTCCTCGGTCGCATCCCTGAGGCGCAGGAACATTGCGAGCGGAGTCTCGCGCTTAGCCGGGAGATCGGCTTCCGGCAGGGCGAGGCCAGCGCTACGGGGAATCTGGGCACCGTGTTCCACTCCCTCGGCCGTTTCACCGACGCGCAGGAGCGCTACGAGCGACACCTCGCGCTCAGCCGTGAGATCGGTGACCGGCAGGGCGAGGCCATCGCCACGGGGAACCTGGGCCTCGTCTCTAGAGCCCTCGGCCGCCTGCCCGAGGCGCAGGAGCACCACGAGCGGAGTCTCGCACTCAGCCGCGAGATCGGTGACCGGCAGGTCGAGGCCAGCGCGATGGGGAACCTGGGCAACGTCTTCCAGTCCCTCGGCCGCCTCCTCGAAGCGCAGGAGCAGTTGGAGCGGTATCTCGCGCTGAGTCGCGAGATCGGTCACCGGGAGGGGGAGGCGTACGCGCAGCACAACCTGGGGCATGCGCAGCGAGAAGCGGGAGGGAGAGCCAAGAGCGAGGAGCGCTTTGTGGCTTGCCTCTCCGTGTGCGCGGAGAACGGCCTCCGGCACCTCGAAGCGGGGACGCAACTCGCGCTGGGATCCTCGCGCGCCGCGGCGGGAGACGAGGAGGGTGGACGGGAGTTGCTCGTCGCGGCGCGGGACCTGGCGGCGGACGTGGGCATCCCCGGCTACGAGACGCTGGCGCGCTGCGAACTGGCCCTCTTGCCGGGTGGGGACGCGCAGGCTGCACTGGCGGCCTTCACCGAGCACGAAGATCGGCTTGACGCCGAGGTGCGTCGCGAGGCGTGTCTTCTGCTCTGGCGCGCGACGGATGATCGCGTGCACCTCGACTACGCCAAGCGCCTCCTCGACGAGTCGCTCGCAACGGTGCCGCAAGAGCACCACGAGTCAATGCTCACGAACCTCCGCGTCAACCGCGAGATCATGGCTGCGTGGACCGGCGACTCGGTCGCGTCCGAGGTGGACGAATCCGACGACGAACCCCACGGAGCCGAGTCCATCACGCGCGCCAGCTGAACAGCGATACGTACCTCAGAGGAGGGTCGTCGGGACGAGTCCGAGATCGCCGGACGCGATCGTCGTGATGTCGTCGGCAATTCGCTCGACGACGCAGCCGACGAGCGAGGCTCCGGCGATATCGAAACGGCGCGTTACGGTCGTGCGGAGGAGGTCGCCGACGCGCACTTCCTCGTGAACGACGAAGTTGCGGATGGAGCCAAGCGCCCCGGGTGGGATCGGCTCGCCCGCACGCACGGCGAGGACTCCGATCCCGGCGGCGGCGGTCTGCGCGGCGATCTCGATCAGGGAACTCTCGGCGAGCTTGCCGTCCTCGACCCACGGGCACTCGTGCGGCACGCGCCACTCTGTCACCGTTTCGGCCTCGGTCACGTGTACGATTCGATCCATGAAGACGATCGGCGGAGCGTGGCGCAGAACGACATGTGGCGGGGGCAGCGACGTGGCGCTACTTGCGCGGTCGGGCGGCGGTGTGAGCGGGCTCATGGGAGCGTGCATTGTGCCGGGGCGTCAGATCTGGATGGCAATGCTCTCGCGCGGCGCCCTGCAATGCCTCGTCTCTCGTGCGAGCGGAGCGCCCACATGAAGGCGCGCGAGGGCCTCGAGCTGACTCCCGAGGGCCGCGACGGCGCCGCGTGGCTCTTCAGCATCCACGTCCGACCCGACCATCCGGCGTTTCCCGGGCACTTCCCAGGTCGCCCTGTACTGCCCGGGATGGAGATCGTCGGTGTGGTCGTGCGGGCGGCTTCAGAGGTGTGCGGGACGAGCCTGTGCCTGCGCCGTGTCGAGCGTGCGCGCTTCATCCGGCCGATCGCGCCCGAGGCCGAACTGGAACTTTCGATCACCGTCAGCGCGCGTGATCCGGCCGCGGGCGGGGCGAGCCAGGTCGGGACGGCCCCAGTCGAGAGCGCGTCAGTCGGCGTCGCTGCCCGACTGCGTGATGACCTCGGGCTCGTGGCGCGACTGGTCCTCGACCTCCGTGGCGGCGACAGCTGACGTGCTGTCGTCTGCGAGATAGCGGCGCAGGAGATCCACCACGTCACCGACGGTCTTCAGCGTCGTCAACTCGTCGGACTCGATCCGCCGCCCGGCGAAGCGCTCGAGTTCCACCACGAGGTCCACATGATCGAGGCTGTCCAGCTTCAGATCCTCGCGCGTGTTGGCGCTGAGTGAGATCGCTTCGGGGGGGACCTCGAACTCGTCGATCAGCAACGTCCGGATGCGTTCGTAGACTTCGTCGTTTTCCATCGGATCGCTGCGTTGCTCCAGGTCTTCTGAGCCTCGTGCCGATCCGGCGCGTGGCGCCCGGGCCATAGGGGATCGGCGCATGGGGATGCGCGTGGATCCGGAAGCTAGCACGGGTCAGAGAGGTCGCGAAGCTCCGCGTACACCCGTGCGAGGTCGTCGTAGTCCGGGAACGCAGCGAGCGTCGATGAGACGATGGCACCGAGCACGCCGGGGAGTCCGACGCTCTGCCCGGAGAGGCTGAGTCCTTGGATCCCGAACCCGAGCAGCAACGAGGCCCCGCGCGACTGCTCGGTCGAATTCTCGACCCCATACGTCGATCCGTCCGGTGACCGGACGAAGTGCCGGAGTGAGAACGGCGTGCTCACGTCCGCGAGCTCGGTTCGGCCCTTCCAGAGCGGCACCACGTCCTCGACCTCGCGCAAGATGCGCTGCCCGACCGCCGCCTTGCGCCTCCTCCAGGCCGCGCGATCCGACGTATCACCCAGATCCTCGACCCGCACCGGGCAGTAGACCTGGAATACGGCGTCGCCTGCGGCCCCCTCGGTCTCCGGCGCCGCGAGGATCGTCAAGATTGGCGTGGGGAGGTCGTGCTCGAACCAGTCAGGGACCGGCTCCCAGGCGTGCGCCGCACGCGCGAAGCGGATCCAATTGCGGCGCGTCACGGGAGTCGCGAGGCCACGCACCACGCCGTGGACAAGGACGCCACTCGGAGCGTTCGTGAGCGACCTGACACGACGGACGACACGCCGCCGCACGTTCTCCTCGCCGAGCAGGTCCAGCACAATCCCAGGATGCGCTGTGGCGATCACGCGGCTCGTGCGAAACGCCGCCCCGCGGCTCGTCTCGACACCGCGGATGACGCCGCCCTCCGAGTCGATGCGCGTCACGTCATGCCGCAGGAGGAGCTCGCCGCCAAGCTCCGTCAGGCGTGAGACGAGCGCCGCTGCGAGTGCGTCGCCGCCACCCCGGATACCGTGCGTGGAGTGAAAGAACGAACCTGCGACGAGCGCGTGGGCGCTGAGCGCCGCACGATCCGCGGGGACACCGTAGAGCAGGCAATGCGCCGAGAGCAGCGCACGCAGATCGTCCGGGGCCGCCGGGATCAGCCGCGTGATCTCGTCCGACAGACTGCCACCCAACGCAGGAGGTCGGCGGTCCCGCGGCAATGTCTCCGCGCTCAACGAGAACAGTACGTGCTCCTCGGCGATCTCCGCGAGGCGCTCGAAGAAGCGGACGATCCCAGGCGCGCACTGAGGAAAGTCCGCCGTGAGCTTGCGCGCGATCCGGTGCGCGCCGACGGGAAACGTGAACCGACGACCGGGGAGGATCACCTCGTCGAAGCCGTCCGGATCGAAGGGCTCCAGCTGGATTCGATCGAGTATCCCCAGGCGCCTCAGATAGGGGCGCAGCGGCCCCCCGGGTCCTGCGCCGCCCACGTAATGCATGCCGGTGTCGAAGCGAATCCCACGACGTGAGAACTGCTGCAGCAACCCGCCCGCGATGCGGTGCTGCTCGAGGACGATGACATCGAGCCCAGACTCCGCGAGCAGGCAGCCCGCGGAGAGCCCGGAGACTCCCGCTCCGATGATGATGACGTCGGCGGTACGTTCATCAGCGGCCATGCATCACGTTCCCTCGGATGAGATCAGGGACCCGATCCTGCGCAGCCACGCGTCCCCGCCGCGGATGGCGGGGTTGTCCGCGCACCAGAACTCGCCTGCGAGTACGGATGTGATGTGCGCCTTGACCTGTTTGTGCGGCTGCGGATGAAAGAAGAGCCGCTTGAGCGTTCCGTCGTACCAGGTCGCGACGAAGGGCTCGACTGCATCGAATGCCGCGGCGAGGAAGCGCTCGTAGGCGTCAAACTCGACGGTCTCGCACTCCGGTTCCGCAAGGCTGCGATCGATGGCTGTCGCCAGACGCTCTGCTCCGGCCAGGGCGACACACACTCCCGACGAGAACACCGGGTCCAGGAACCCGGCGGCGTCGCCCACGCGTGCGACGCCGCCAGCGTAGAGGCGGTCGGCGCGGCTCGTCGGGACTCGGGCACCGCGGGCCGGCAGCAGTGTGGTCGCGTCGCGCAGCAGTCCCTGCGCCGCGGGCAGGCGTTCCGCCAGAGCGTCGAAGCGTGCGGCAGCGTCGCCCGCGGGGAGGTTGCGTAGCGTGACTTCGTCAGCAACCAGGCCGACCGAGTAGCAGCGGTTGCGAAGTGGGATGAACCACGCCCACACATCGTCGCGCTCGATGATGACGATGTCGCCCGGCTGCGCTTCTGTGAAGGCTTCGTGCGGTTCTGTGGCGAGTTCCAGATGGGCGAAGAGCGCCACGCGCGGTGACGCACCGGGCGCCACAGACCAGGTGCGGCGCGAGTCCAGGGCGGGCTCCAAGCCCGCGGCATCCACGACGAAGCGCGTACGCAGCGTGCGGTCCGCGACCGCGACCGCGGCTCGTCCGCGCGCGTCGCGAGGCGTGATGCCGCGCACGGTCTGGCCGAATTCGACGCGCGCTCCGTGCTCCGCGGCCCATGCTGCGAGCGTCTCGTCGAACGTGGCCCGATCGACCTGGAAGGCGTGGTCGAAGCGCGAACTCGGGTCGGAATCGCCGAAGTCGAAGCGGGCCGAGCGAGCGGCGTCGTGCGTCACGAAGACCGCCCCGTGTTTCTTCGCGTAACCGGACTCCCGCACGCGCGCGAGGACTCCCGCTCGTTCGAGAACCTCGAGGGACTGAGGGAGGAGGGACTCGCCGATCCGGAACCGCGGAAACGTGTGCTCTTCGAGGAGTAGAACGCTCCTCCCGGCGCGGGCGAGCAGCCCCGCGGCGAGTGCTCCGGCCGGACCCGCCCCGATCACGATGGCGTCCAGGTCGTCGTGCAGATCGTGGTCAGCGTCGCTCACGTGCACATTCTGTGGCGTGCGGGTCGTTGGTCGGTGGAAGTTCGCTGACGGTCGCTCTGTCAGAGCTCGAGCGAGAGCGTGGCCGTGCCGCCCTTCTCCGCGCGATACGTGATCGTGACGGTGCCCGAGCCGCGGACGAGCCAGCGGATGCGGATCTCGGCGTCGCCCCGGATCCCGCCTGTGAGGCGCAGGTCGGCCGGGCGGCGGATCTCGGGATCGTTCACGCGCAAGGAGCGCCCGGAGACGACGCCGCCGGAGAGCACCTCGATGCCGCCGCCCGCGATGGTCGCTCGATCGGGCGCGCCGATCTCCTTGTCGACCGACCGCTGTGTGCGCGTGGGGATCATGCCCTCGTTGGTGAACGTGGCCTCGACGAAGCGGAGACCGTTCCCGGCGTCGCCGCTGGTCACCGTGCCCGCGCGAACGAGTGGCATCTCCGCGGCGTGGTAGAGCACGAAGGCCATGTTGCGATGGCTCATCTCCTGGATCATGAACGACGGTGCGACTCGCCCGGTTCGACGCGTCCAGCCGCCGACCTCGATCGCCCCGAACTGCGGATGTTGCAGCGGCTTCCACGCGACGTAGCGCCTGCCGAGCTCGAGGTCGTCGTCGAAGCGCAGGCGATCCACACTCGCGTCGCCCGTGGCTCCCTTTGCTCCCTGCAAGTACTGCGCGCGGCTCCAGAGTTCGTTCGTGAAGGCGAAGATGCCGAGCCCCTCGTAGGCGAAGTTCACCTCGCCGCCGTGCACCGAGTAGAGGTCCTTCCAGATGACCATCGACCTGTAGAACGGGAGCTGCGATTCTCCACGCGCCGCGAGCGCTTGCATGACGCGATCGTCACCGCGTGGATAGCCGCCGAATTCCTTCGTGCCGGGGCCGCGCAGGATCATGCCGCCGGAGTTGTGGAAGCTCTGGAAGCCCGCGATATTCGGATGCGCGACGAGGAAGTCGACGACTGCGCGCGTCTCCGGAAGAGAGACGGGGTAGGGGCCGGCGCCGTATTGCTCCGCAGGCCCGGCCCAATCCGAAGGCCAGTCGCGGTTGGGATCGTAGCCGCCCGGCCCGTCCTCGTTGATGCGACCGTCGCCGTCGTTGTCGATGCCTTCAAGACCGAGGAGACGGTACGTGCCCTTCTCGCCCGGCTTGACGCGCACCATCAGGCGTGGCTCTTCAGGATGGACCTTCCAACCACCATTGGGATCGCGCACCCGCATGCGCAGGATCTCGCCGTCGCCGTCGAGGTCGTCAGGGCCGTCCTCGTCGAAGAGACCGTCGCGATCGTTGTCCACCGGGCGCTTCCCGCTGCGTGACGAACTCATCGTATTCGGCGCGTCGAACCAGTGCGCCCGACCATCGGGGTTGATGGACGGCACGACGTAGAGCGTCCGCTCGCGCAGCAGTTCTCGCACGCGCGGGAGGTCGCGATTCTCGGTCATCCACCAGAGCAGGTAGAGGCTCGCCTCGCCCCCCTGGACCTCGTTGCCATGGATGTTGCCGTCGCACCAGAACGCGGTCTTGTCGGTGTCCTTGCCGGTGCTCGTGTCGGTGAGTACGCCCATCAGGATGTCACGCCCCTCGACGGACTTCCCGATGCTGCGGATCTCCAACAGGTCCGGGTACGCCGCGGCGACCTGTCGCATCGCCGCGTGGAGTTCGTCGACGTGGTAGTAGACGTCGAAGCGGAGGTTGACTTCGGGCTTCTTTTCCGGCCGCGGCGCGACGCGCGGCGGCGGATCCTGCGCCCACGGCGGCGTCGCCGGACGGTCCTGCGCCAGGGCGCCAGCAGCGAAGGCCACGAGCCATGTGAGAGCGAGCGCGGTGGGGGCGATGGGGCGGCGCATCAGGGGATCCTCACTTCGTGCGCGATCGGCGCCAGGTCCGGTCCACTCACTTCGATCTTCACGGTGTCGCCGCTCTTGCCGGCCACGACCCACGCCAACTCGTCGGATGCCCCTCCGGGCGCCAGGCGTTCGATCTGAACGAGGGGGCGGCCCCCGGCCAATGTCGCGCCGTCTGGCAAGACGACGCGGACGTTCAACGGGCGTCGAGCGCGCAACTGAGCGCCGCGCGCCGTGTGTGTGGGAAGGCGCCCCGTGTTGACGAGGCGTGTGCGCAGCCGCAGTACGCCGTCGCTGCCCGCGGTGAAGGTCTCAGTGAAGGCCACAACCGCGCGGGCCGCCGCCACGTCGCGCAGGAAACCGCCGATGGATGGCGTCTCCGCGAAGATAGATGGCGGCAGCTTGACGGTATCTTCCTCGTCGCCCTCGTCGCCCTCGTCGCCCTCGTCGTCAGCGTCGTCAGCGTCGTCAGCGTCGTCGGGTTCGTCGGGTTCGTCGTCGCCAACGTCGGTCCGCAGCGGTGTGATGGTCGCGACCTCGGCACCGTCCGGGACACCGTCTCCCGACACGGCGCTCCATGTCACGGTCAGGTGCTGCGGCCACTTCGCATCGCCGTCCGGCCAGACGGGGCCGGAGCGCCCGAGGGGCGCACGTCCGAGCCAGATACGCCCAAGCTGGTTCCAGACCGTCGCGCCCAGAGACCCGTTCCCGGGCGCACTCGCGCTGCGCTTCACGTCCGCGCCCTTGGCGTGCATCTCGCGTAGCCCCGTGAGCAGATCGCCATCGTCGTCGGGGAGCTTCTTCCACGCACCATCCCAGCCGGGATTCTTCGTGATCGTCTCGGCAGCACCGAACTCGTACACGAGCGCGATACGTTGCTCCGCGAGTATGAAGTCCATGATCGCGCGCGTCGTACTCTCGGACGCGGGCCACGCTCCGGCTGCTCGCGTGTGCTCCTCGAAGCTCCACGTGAAATTGCGTGCGATGTCCACTCCGCCGGGACCGTCTTCGTTCCACTTCCCGTCGGCATCGTCGTCGCGCCCCTCGCGCACGATCCGGTGGGTCCGCGGCGTGCCCTTCGCTGGCTCCGCGCGAACGGGGACGCCGTCGTTATCGAACGCCCACTCGCCGGTCGGGTCGGGGATGCGCATCCAGCCGATTTCGCCGTCGCCATTCAGGTCGTCGGCACCGTCCTCGTCGAGATCGCCATCGCCGTCGTCATCGATCGAACGATCATTCCCGGCGCGTGACGGCGCCGTTGCGGCCGATGCGTCCGGGCTTCCGTCGGCCAGCACGTGGAAGAGCGTGTTGGCGGGCAGCTCTTCGCTGTGCTCGGCGAGCCATGCGGCCACGTCCAACGCCACCGCTGACTCGTCTGCCCCGCGACGACCGTGGAGTCCGGCGACGATGAGCGCCGCCCACGTCGCGTCGGGGTCGCCCACGGAGAGCAACTGCAGGTCGCGGCCGCCGAACGTCTTCCCGATGGAGCGCAGCGTCACCGTGTCGTACGTCGCTGCGAGTTCCGCCGGCGTCCCCTCGAACGCCTCGCGCTCCGGGGCCGCCGCTTCCGTTGCGGCGGGTTCACTCGTGCCAGCAGCGTCCTGACTGACAGCCTCCGTCGGCGGCGCGCCTGCGTCCTGAGCGGCGGCGAGCGTCGCGATGACGAGCGGAACCGCCAGAATGGGGACGACGAGTGAGCGGATTGCGATGCGTGCGATGGGGGCGATCAGCATCTCGGGATCGTAGCGGAACGGGCCGGTCGGTTCCCAGGCGCGGTCTCGGCAAGAGATTCCTGCAGCGAGTGTGCCGGCCCGCGATGGCGCGGACCGGCACGACAGCCGGGCGTCCCGGCCGGGCTGCGATCAGTGCGCTCTGGCGACGGTGTCTTGCCTCACCGGGTCCGCATCACTGCGTCTGCCTCACTGGGGGAGGTCGATTGCGAGCGTGCCGAGGAACGTGGTCGCGCCGTTGAATGAGTACGTCAGTTCGAGCCGCGTGTCGGCGCGTGTGATTGTGACGTTGCCCTGCGGGATCGGCTGGCCCTCTTCGGCGAGCCCAGATACCGCCAGAGTCGAGCCGCTGGTCATCGCGTCGAAGCTCCCGACGCCGAGGGGACTCGGCAGCACGAGGACGTACTTCCGTCCTCCGAACTCGTCGCAGTCGAGGACCGTGACAACGAGTTGCGCGCTAGCGGAGTCGATGATGACCTCTTCGCCGCTCCAAGGAGTGCCGCCGCCGAAGCTGCCGCCGGCCATCTCGCCGCTGGCGAGCGGTGTCCCGCCGCATTGGCTCTCGCCGCCCCCGTCCCCGCCACCATCGCCGCCGCCATCACCCCCGCCACCGTCCGTGAAGCCGAGCTTGTCGAGCAGCTTCGCGGCCTTGGACGCGCGGCCGTCGGCCTGCACGAGTCCGCCAAGCACCTTCTTGCGCTTCTCCTGCCCAAGTGCGAAGCCGAGCTGGTCCTGCGCTTGGGTCAGCGCCTTTTCCGCCTTTGCTGGAGTGGCCTTGGCGCTCGGCGACCCGTTCGCGAGACGAGCTCGCAACTCGTCGATCCGTGCCTGAACGGCCTCGCCGAACCCGTTCAGCGCCGCGTCCAGAAGCCCGTTCAGGTCGTCATCGTCCTGTTTCTCGAGCTTCACCACCTTCTTCGCGATCTTGAGCTCGGTCTTGAGCGACGTACTCTCCTTCGCGAGGGCCTTGAGTGCAGCCTTGTACGCTTTCGCCGCTCTCTTCGTGGCCTTGTCCGGCTTGTCCGGAATCTGTGCCTGACGCTCCTGCAACGTGAATTCGAGCCCGTCGAATTGCGTCGTGAAGCGCGCAGCAGAGGCTGAAATGGCGAGTATCGCGACGCTGAGCGCGGCGCCGAGAGTGATGCGGATCATCCGTGGTGCTCCTTCGGTCCAGCAGCGCGGCGCGCGCGCTCGGCGGACGCCGTAGGTCCGCTTCGAGAGCGATCGCTTCGCTCGTTGCCTCGCGGCCTGCCGGAAATGGGAAAGTGGTCGGGCGGTCGCCTGCATCTCGCGCGTTGGTCTGCGTGCGAGGCCGAGCGACCGACGATCTACTCGCAGGCTAGATGAGCTTGCCCGTTGCGCCAGTCCTCCATGGGCACTGCCGTGAAGATCAGTCGCAGTTTCGGCTGTCTAACGCCGCCCTCACCGCTCGCGTCAGGCGCTCCACCGTGAACGGTTTCTCGAGGAGTACACAGCGGGCAGCAGGATCGAGGCCGCGCTTCCACGCTTGCTGAGCTGCGGCAGTCGTGCATACAACCGCGACGCGTGGTCGCAGCGCAGCGAGGCGCTCCACGAGGGGCTCTGCGTCCGGGCCGTCGAGCGTCGCGTCGGTCAGAAGCGCATCGATCGGATCGCCATGGTCGTCGAGCAGACGCAGTGCGCGTGCCGAGTCCGTGGCGCCGAGCACCGCATACCCGCACGTCGCAAGTGCCCGCGAGACCAACGACTGCACGGCGGGTTCGTTCTCGAGCACGAGAATCGTCTCCGTGCCCGCGTGATCTGCTCCCGGGGCGGCGGTCGTCGCCTGCGGAGCGGGGAGACTGGGGAGATAGACGTCCATCACCGTGCCCTTACCCGGCTCGCTGAATGCGGCTACGTGGCCGCCGTTGTGTTTGGTGATTCCGTAGACCTCGGCGAGGCCCATCCCCACGCGTCCGCGACCGCCGTGCGTCGTGTAGAACGGGTCGAAGATGCGATGCAGATTCTCCGGCGCAATCCCCACCCCGTTGTCCTCGGTCGAGATTTCGACGTAGGTCCCGGGGCGCAGACCCGCGAAGCGAGCCGTGTCGTCCGTGCCGAGGATCGTCACGCGCGTCGAGACGATGAAGCGTCCGCCGTCCGTCGTCGCATCGCGGGCGTTGCGAGCAAATTGCAGCAGGATCGTCGTCAACTGGGCCGGATCGATCCGCGTCCAAGGTGCTACGTCCGCCAGGTCGAACTCCAGTTCGATTCCCGTGCCGAGCTGTCGCTCGAGAAGCGGTTGCGCATCACGAACTGCGCGATTCACGTCCACCAGGTGCGGGGCGACGCTCCCCGCGCCAGCGTAGGCCGAGAGTTGCTGGACCAAGAGAGCGCCCTCGATCGCCGACGAGCGCACGCGATTGATGACGTCGCGGACGTCGGGTTCGAGCTGTCGGCGCGCCGTCAACAGCGCGCACTCGCCGAGAATGACGGTGAGCAGGTTGTTGAAATCGTGTGCGACGCCTGATGCCAACGTGCCGACCGCGGCGATTTTCCGCGCATCGTGAAGTTGATTCTCCTCCCGCTTGCGGACGATCGCGTACCGGATCGCGCGCGTGATCAAAGCCTCGTCCACGGAGCCCTTGAAGAGGTAATCCTGCGCGCCTTCCTCGAGTGCGCGCACGGCCCACGTGTCGTAGCCGAACGACGTGAGCACGACGATTGGCGTCTCCGGCGCGGCTGCGCGAATGGCGCGCACCGTGCCGATCCCGTCGCTGTCGGGCAGACCCAGGTCCGTGAGCACGATGTCGATGGCACCCTCGCGCAACTCGTCCAGCGCCGCAGCGAGAGTCGCCGCTCTGCGTATCCGGAACACGCTATCGACCGCGTCGTCGAGGGCTGTTTCGACCAGGAGCGCGTCTCCCGGGCTGTCCTCGACGACGAGGACATTCGTGGCGCGCGACGGCTTCACCGCGACTCCTCTACTCTTACTCTGCACTCTCTATTCCGCCGTGCGACTCGGACTCGGCGGGAAGTTGGGCCACGGACAACCAGAAGTGTTCGATGCGACGTACGATCTCGAGGAACTGATCGAGTTCGCCGGGCTTCTTCACGTAACAGTTGGCGTGCAGGCCGTACGAGCGAGTGACGTCATCCTCGGCGTCGGACGATGTCAGGACGACGATCGGGATCGAGCGCAGTCGCGGATCGCTCTTGATCTCTGCGAGCACTTCGCGCCCGTCCTTGCGCGGCAGATTCAGGTCCAGGAGAATCAGGTCCGGTCGCGGTGCGTCCGAGAACTCGCCGCGGCGCCGGACGTAGCGCATCGCCGTCTCCCCGTCGCCCGCGACGTGTAGATTTGCGACGTCGAAACCGCGCGCTTCGGAGAGCGCCTCACGCGTGAGATCGACGTCGCCCGGGTTGTCCTCGACCATCAGCAGGTGGATCGGCCCAGTCATCATCCGTGGAACTCCCTCGGTAACTTTCGCGACCGAGCATAGCAGGACCACTGGCGTCTGGGGACGGCGCCTGCGCAAATCGGGAGCCACATGGCTCCCGAAAAACTGTAGTCTCGACGACCTGGTGCAATCGATGGCCGATCCAAGCGGCAGCAAGCCCGAGCGTAGAGCGACGCCTTCCGTGTCGTCCGAAGGCGCGTTCTCACGCGGCGATGCCGCGCAGCAGAGCACGCGGCACCGGGAGCCATCGCAGCGCTACGTACTCTTCTCGAGCCGCAACCTCGGTGTCGCGGTCGTCGTCGTGCTCGGCTTGATTGCATCCGCGCTCGCCGCGTACTTCGTCGCGCGAAGTGCCGCCGACTCGTTGCTCCTCCGCTTCAACATGGACGCGCACGAGCGCATGCGCAGCATCGAGATGGGGCTTGATGCCGAGGGCGGAATCCTCGCGTCCTTGGAGGGCTTCTACGGCGCATCGCGGAAAGTGGAGTCGCATGAGTTCGGTGCGTTCGTGGAACCCGAGTTGGCCCATCGCTCCGGAGTCGAAGCGGTCGAGTGGCTCCCACGCGTGACGCGCGAGGGTTTCGCCGCGCACCTCGTCTTCTGTGACGAGGCGGGCGTCTCCGATCCCACCATCCGACAAGGTGGCGCCGACGGGGAATTGACCCCGGTCGACATGGCCTCCGGGACGGAGTGGTTTCCTGTTCTGTATGTGGCGTCGTCGCGGCCGATCGCCAACGTACAGGGACTCGATCGCGGTTCGGAGCCGATCATGCGAGAGGCGATGATGCGCGCTCGCGACGAGGGAATCCCTGTCGCGACTCAGGCGATCGCGACGCGTCACGGCGACGTCGAACAGCGCCGGGTGTTCGTGTTTCAACCCATCTACATCAACGATCGTCCGCGGGTCCATCGGGACCAGCGCCGGAAGAACCTCCACGGCTTCGTCGCCAGTCGCTTCCTTCCTTGGCCCGTCGTCGAGGGCGCTCTGAGCAAGCTCAACGAAGCGTCGATCGACGTGGCCATCTTTGATCTTGGCAGCGGCGCCGAACCGATCGCTGGCGGCGATCCGCTCTATCTCCATCATGTCGCCGGACGCGCTTCACTGCCCGCCGACGAGTACCCGGAGTTCGTGGCGGAGACGAATGTAAGTGTCGCGGACAGGACGTGGCTGATCCGGTGCCGACCGACGTCCGAGTACTTCTCGGGCACATCGCTACTCGCGCCACTCGGGACGTTCATCGCGGGGCTCTTGGTCACTGCGCTCGGCGCTGCATACGTCGGGATGCTGCTGTGGCAGCGGCGTCGCATTTCGCGCGTCGTGGAGCGACGCACGCACGAACTGGCCGTCAAGAACGCCGATCTTCGACAGGAGATCGAGGCCCGAGAGAGCGTTGAAGAGGAGTTGAAACGTAGCAACGCCGAGCTTGCCCAATTCGCCTATGTCGCGTCCCACGATCTGCAGGAACCACTACGGATGGTGGCGAGCTACTGCCAGTTGCTCGAACGCAAGCATGGCGACGCGGTGGGGGAGTCGGGGCGGAAGTTCATTCACTACGCGGTCGATGGGGCGAAACGCATGCAGGCGCTCATCTCCGACTTGCTGGAGTACTCGCGGATCACCACACGCGAGGAGCGCATGCTCTCTGTGGACCTCGATGACGTCGTCGACCAGGTACTCGCCAACCTTGCGACTGCGATCGAAGAGTCGGGAGCCACTGTCGAACGCAGCGCGTTGCCGCACGTCATCGGCTCGGCGCCGCACCTCATGCAGCTCTTCCAGAATCTGATCGCGAACGCGATCAAGTTCCGTGGAGTGGCTCCGCCGCACGTCGTGATCGACTGCACGGCCGTGGAAGCTGAGAGCGCGCAAGCCGAGGCGAGATCAGAGCGCGTCCTCAGCGTGTCCGACAATGGGATCGGCATCGCGCCGGAACATCAGGAGCGCGTGTTCGAGGTCTTCAAGCGACTTCACGGACGCGCTGAGTTCGCTGGCACCGGCATTGGTCTCGCCGTGTGCAAGAAGGTTGTCGAGCGCCACGGTGGTCAGATCTGGATCGAGTCCGACGTCGGCACGGGAACTCGGTTCCTCTTCACTCTCCCTCTGCAGTAGACATCATTCGATGCCGAGGAGCTCGATGTCGAAGACGAGATCCGACTTGGCCGGGATGCCGTTCGACGCCTGTGCGCCATAGGCGAATTGCCAGGGGATCGTGACCTTGACGCGCTCGCCCACGTGCATCTTGGCGAGCATCATGTCCCAGCCGGGGATCACCTGTCGCGCGCCCAGCATGAACTGGAACGGTGTGCCCTTCTTGCGGGAGCTGTCGAACTCCGTGCCGTCCTTGAACGTCCCGACGTAGTGCACCTTGACTGTCTGGCCGGGCTTGGGCATCGCGCCGTCACTCGCCTTCAGGATCTCGACGTCGAGGCCGATCGTCGCGATGATCTTGATGTCGGCAACGATGGAGACATTCGGGCCGATGCGCGGTGGCCGCCCACGCTTACCGAACGCCAGCGACGATGGCACTGTGATCTTCCAGTGATCGCCGACCTTCATCCGCTTCACCGCCATGTCCACGCCGGTGATCCCCATCCGCCCGCCGATCTCCAGGATGCCGGGGTCGGAGTTGCGCGTGTTGGTGAGCTCTTTCCCGTCCGAGGTCGTGAGCGTGATGTGTGCCGACACGTAGCTGCCGCTGTCGAGTGCGTCGCCCTTGCCTTCCACGAGCTTCTCCACGGCGGGCTCGACGATCTCCAGGAGTTCCATGTCGAACACGAGGTCGGACTTCGCGGGGATGTCGCGGTTCTGCTTGTCCCCATACGCCTTCTGCCACGGGATGACGACCGTCCAGCGATCGCCGACGCGCATCTTCGCGACCACCTCGTCCCAGCCCTCGATCACCGAGCCCGCGCCGACTTCGAACACGAATGGATCGTCGCGATCGCGTGAACTGTCGAACTTCTTACCGTCCTTGAAGGTGCCGACGTAGTGGACGACCGCCGCGCGTCCCTCGCCACACACGTCGCCTTTGCCCTCGGCGACCACCTCTTTCGTGATCTCGGGCACACCCTCGCCCTCGCCCTCGTCGACGGCCTCGCTCGTGATCTCAGGCACAGCGATCTCCGCGGCAAGGGCCGGCCTCAGCGCGGGCACTTGGTCGGCTACGGTCTCGGGCGCAGTGCCGGGCGAGTCGGCTGGCGTTTCGCCCTCCTGCTGCGGGGCACAGGCCGCGGAACCAGCCACGACGAACGCGGCGAGGACGATGAGCGAGCGAATACGAGCTGACATGGGAGAGTCTCCGACCGGGGAATGCCGACACGGTAATCGCCCGTGCCAAGTTTGCACGGAGTGGCGGCGCGTCGGTCGAGGACTCCAAGATCTGCAGGGCCTGCACGGACTGCGGTGCGTGCACGCCGGTAGGTCGTGCGATTGTCAGAGCTTGACGCTGATTTTGATCGTCTTGCGCCCGCGGGCGATGCGCAGCGTGACCTTCTCCGTCGCGCGACCGAGCGCCTCCTCCACCGCACCGATCGGATCGATCTCCGGCAGGTCCTGGCCGCCGACTTGCAGGATGAAATCGCCCTGCTTGAGCTTCGCCTCGGCGGCGGGACTGCCGTCCATGATCGTGCGCACGAGCGCGGCGCCCGCCCCGGCCTTGAGCTTCAGGTGCTCCGGCAGACTCTCGCGCGGAACCACGTCGAGAACCGCGCCGAGTGGGCCGGAAGACGCCTTCTCATCCATCTTCGTGAAGCGTGGCCGCTCGTCACGATTGGCGAGCTCCCACGCCGTCAGGTAGGCGTGCAGCGCGGCGCGCGATGCCTTGCCCGTGTCGATCCGTTTCGGCGCGTCGGTGGTCGCGTGATAGTCCGAATGCAAGCCACCCGTGAAGAAGAGGCAGGGAATGTCGCGCTTGTAGAAATTCACCTGGTCGCTGCGGAGGAAGATGGAGCCGGTCTTCGCGAGGAAGGTGAACTTGCCGAGCGCCGCGGCCTTCTGATGCGCCGCGTCGAGGTCCGGCGACGACGCGTTCCCGTAGACGTGCAGCTCCCGCGACTCGTTGCGCCCCACCATGTCGATGTTGAGGTTGGCGATCATCTGCGCCACCGGCACGGTCGCGTGATCGACGAAGTACCTGCTCCCGAGTAGCCCGCGCTCCTCGGCGGTGCAGAAGAGAAAGAGGATGGAGCGACGCGGCTGCGGTGCGTCCTTCTCTGCGAACGCGCGGGCGACCTGGAGGAGTGCCGACGTGCCACTCGCGTTGTCGTCGGCGCCGAGGAAGATCTTCTTCTTGTTCTTGCGCCCCAAGTGGTCGTAGTGGGCCGACAGGACGACGTACTCGTCCTTCAGGGTCTCGTCGGAGCCACGGACGATTCCGATCACGTTGAATGTCGTGACCGACTCCCCGAAGTTGGCGAGTTCCTCCTGACCGGGGAAGCGCTTGAACTCGACTTGCAGCTCTTGACGGTACCCGTCGTTCTCGCCTGCGGCCTCGAGGCCGAAGGCTTTGATCTGCTTCTCGATGTAGGCCCCGGCGAGGTCGCAGCCTTCCGTTCCGGAGGCGCGCCCTCCCAGCTTCTTGCTCGCTAGGAAGTTGAGATGGCGCTTCAACTCGGCTGCCTTGAACGTCTTCACGACGGTTCGTGGTGCGTCCGGGACTGTGTCGGGAGTGGCCTGCGCCACTTCCGGCGCCTCGGGCGCGGGCGTGTCCTGCGCACCGACTGCGGGGGCCCCGAGACCGAGCCCGGCACCGAGACAGAGCAAGAGCGCGAGAAGAGCGAGAGGCGTGTGGCGGCGTTGCGTGGTCATGAGGGGAAGAGAGGCTCGCGCGAATGGACGCGTCGATCAACTGGATCCCGGTGCCATCTGGGTTTCGCGCGCCGTCGCGCCTCTGAACGAGGACGGCCGGCGCGAGCGTGGAGCGGGCCTCCGCAGGCGAGCGGATCGGAGATCGGAGTAGACCTGTACGTCGGCGCGTTGCGACACTGGTCGGGTGCGAGACCGCGTCGCCTGGTGTCGGCGCGGGCTCGTGTCGGCGGAGGGCTCAGTTGATCGCAGAACTCGGTGCCTGGGACGCGCTTCTCGCTGGATGGGCGGTCTGCGCGTGCCTGATGCTGGCCCTCTGGCTCTACGCGCGTCGCCGATCGAATGCGACCATCGTTGACGTCGGGTGGGCGACCGGCCTCGGCCTGCTGGCCGTCTCGCACGCGCTCGTCTCCCCGGGCGCCCCGGAGCGGAGGCTGCTCGTCGCGTGCCTCGGCGCCGCTTGGGCGTTCCGATTGGCGGCGCATCTGGCCGTCCGGATGTACGGACGGGCCGAAGACCCGCGCTACGTTCAGCTCCGCGCCCGCTGGGGCACCGCGGCAGATCGGAACTTCTTGCCCTTCTTCCAGGCGCAGGGGCTGCTTGTCGTGATCCTCTCCGTCTCGTTCCTTGTCGTGGCGCGGAACCCCCGCGCGGGTCTAGGCTATCTCGATGTCGCTGGCCTTGGCATCTGGTTGGTGGCGGTCGGTGGCGAGGCGTGGGCGGATCGCCAGCTCGCGTCGTTTCGAGCGGACCCGACGCACGCTGGCGAGGTGTGCCGGAGTGGACTGTGGAGGTGGTCTCGTCATCCGAACTACTTCTTCGAATGGCTGCACTGGCTGGCGTACGTGCCGCTGGCGTGGGGTTCGCCGTGGTGGATGGCGACGCTCATCGCGCCGGTGCTCATGTTGTTCCTGATCGTGAAGGTCACCGGCATTCCGCCCACCGAGGCGCAGGCGTTGCGGAGTCGCGGCGCCGCGTATGCAGCCTATCAGCGCACGACCAGCGCGTTCGTGCCGTGGCCGCCACTCGAAAGCGCTGCCCAGGACGATCGCTCGTGAGTGTGCGCTTGATCTGGTCGAGCGGGGGCTCGTGCCCGCGTTCCTGATTCGCCGGGGCATCCGGAGCCTGCTGGAGACGCGGCTCGCCGACGAGCGCGCCCGCGAAGGCGGCTCTCGCGATGTGTGGATGTCGCGTTTCGTGGACGACCTCCGCGCGTCTCCGATCGCGCTGCACACGGACTCCGCCAACGAGCAGCACTACGAGGTACCCGCCGAGTTCTTCCGACTCGCGCTGGGCCCGCACTTGAAGTACAGCGCCTGCCTCTACTCGGGCGGTCTCGATGCCGATGGCATGGAGAGCCTGGAGAGCGCCGAAGCGGCGATGCTCGCGCTCACATGCGAGCGCGCGCAACTCCAAGATGGGCAGCACGTCCTCGAACTCGGCTGTGGCTGGGGTTCGTTGACCCTGTGGATGGGCGAGCGCTATCCGGCGAGCACGATCACGGCGGTCTCCAATTCCGCGTCGCAGCGCGCATTCATCGAGGCGAGGTGCCGCGAACTCGGGCTCACGAACGTGCGTGTCGTGACGTATGACATGAACGAATTCGAAGCGCGTGACCTGACGGAGGGTGACCTTGCAGAGCACCGACCACCCTATGATCGTGTCGTCTCCGTCGAGATGTTCGAACACATGCGTAACTACGAGACGCTCCTCGGTCGCATCGCCACATGGCTTGCCGACGAAGGTCGGCTCTTCGTGCATGTCTTCTGCCATCGTCAGCACGCGTACCCGTTCGAGACCGAGGGCGCCGACAACTGGATGGGGCGCCACTTCTTCACCGGCGGAATCATGCCGTCGGAGGACTTACTGCCACGCTTCGATCGTGACCTCCACTGCATGGAACAGTGGTGGGTGGACGGCACGCACTACGGGCGGACGGCCGAGGACTGGCTGCGCAACATGGATGCCCACGCCGATGACGTGCGCACGATCTTCGCCGACGTGTACGGCGATGACGCCACGCGCTGGGTTCAGCGCTGGCGCATCTTCTTCCTCTCGTGTGCCGAGCTCTTTGCGTATCGCGGCGGCTCGGAGTGGGGTGTGGCGCATTACCTGTTCCGGAAGCCGGCAGCGGAGTCGGCGGGGAAAGCGGCTGGGGAGGCGGTCCGATGACCGGCCTGCCGCCGACCAAGCGGCGCGCGCTGCGCGGAGTGGCCGTTGCGCTCGTGCGTTGGGTGGACACGCATGCGGGCGTCGATACTGAGCCGCCAGCCGAGAAGCGTATCGACTGGCTGCGCGTCCTCCCTTTCGCGTTCCTGCACGCGGCGTGCTTCGCCGTACTCATCGTTGGCTGGAGTCCCGTTGCCGTGGGCGTCGCCGTCGCGCTCTATGTCGTGCGAATGTTCGCGATCACGGGGATCTATCATCGCTACTTCTCGCATCGCGCTTTCCGACTGACGCGTCGGTGGCAGTTTGCGTTCGCCGTCCTCGGGGCCACTGCGGTTCAGCGCGGGCCATTGTGGTGGGCGGCGCATCACAGGCATCACCATCGCGTCAGCGACCAACCGGATGACGTTCACTCGCCGGTACAACACGGTTTCTGGTGGAGCCATATGGGTTGGCTGATGTCGCCGCATGGGTTCCGCACTCGAATTCACGAAGTGCAGGATCTCTATCGCTTTCCTGAACTGGTGTTCCTCGATCGCTTCGACACGTTGGTGCCGGCCCTCTTCGCGGCAGCGTTGCTCGGGCTGGGAGCACTGCTCGATGCCGTGGCACCGGGGCTGGGGACGAGCGCCGGGCAGATGCTGGTCTGGGGCTTCTTCGTCTCGACCGTCTTCCTCTTCCACGGCACATGCACGATCAACTCTCTGGCGCATGTGATCGGTCGTCGCCGCTACGCCACGGGAGATGACAGTCGTAACAGTGCGCTGCTCGCGGTGATCACGCTGGGCGAGGGTTGGCACAACAACCACCACCACTACCCGGGCGCCGCGCGCCAGGGGTTCCGATGGTGGGAGTACGACGTTACGTACTACGTTCTCCGCGCGCTCGCATGTGTCGGAGTCGTGCACGACCTGCGCGGCGTGCCGGCGCACGTTCTCGAGAGCG
The DNA here is from genome assembly GCA_024280885.1 of Planctomycetota bacterium. Classification (GTDB taxonomy): domain Bacteria; phylum Planctomycetota; class JAJSAM01; order JAJSAM01; family JAJVHW01; genus JAJRPF01. Next base: position 350,340 of record JAJRPF010000048.1, read on the forward strand.
ATCTGCTCGACGCGCAGGCACCTCATGTCGGCTGAGTCGCCCTATCTCGGTTCCCGCGGATTGCGCATCGCGGTGATCGGTGCCGGCGTATCCGGTCTCGTGGCGGCCTATCTCCTCGCCGAGGATCACGAGGTCACCGTCTTCGAGGCCGCGTCGAGACCGGGTGGGCATGCGCACACGGCGGACGTGGAAAGCGCCGATGGGCCGCTCGAGATCGACACCGGATTCGTCGTGTTCAACGACAGAACGTATCCGAGTTTCACGCGTCTGATCGACCGGCTCGGCGTCACCGCGCAGCCGACGGACATGAGCTTCAGCGTGCGCTGTGAGCGCTCAGGGCTGGAGTACAACGGCACGTCACTCAATACTCTTTTCGCACAACGCCGCAATCTACTGCGCCCGTCGTTCCACCGCATGATCCGCGACATCCTGCGCTTCTACCGCGAGGCGCCGGAGTTACTTGAGCATGCTGGCGATAGGCAAGACGACGACGGACAGACGCTGATGGAATACCTGCGCGCGAAGCGGTACTCGGCGGCGTTCATCGATCAGCACATCATCCCGATGGGCGGTGCCGTCTGGTCTACGTCACCCGGCATGATGGAGCAGTTCCCCGCCCGCTACTTCGTCGAGTTCTTCCGCAATCACGGCTTCCTCGAGGTCGATGACCGACCGCAGTGGATGACGATCGAAGGCGGCTCGCGCCGCTACGTCGATCGGATCATTCGACCCGTGCGCGAGCGGCTGCGACTCTCCACTCCGATCGCGTCGATCCGGCGCCACGCGGATCGCGTGGATGTGTTGCCCGAGAACGGTACCGCCGAGTCGTTCGACGTCTGCATCGTCGCGACGCACTCCGATCAGGCGCTGCGCATGCTCGCGGATCCGAGCGACGCTGAGAGCGAGGTGCTCGGAGCCATTCCGTATTCGACGAACGACACGCTGCTGCACACGGATACAGCTCTTCTGCCGCGAGTTCGGTTGGCCCGCGCATCCTGGAACTACCATCGACTGCGTGAAGACGGTGCGGGCGTCGCCGTGACGTACGATATGACGCGCCTGCAGCGGCTGCCCACGAAGACGCACTATATGACGAGTCTCAATCGTCGCGCAGCGGTGCGACCGGAGGCGGTGATCGACGAGATGACGTACCACCACCCGATGTACACGCCGGGAGGAGTCGCGGCTCAGACGCGCTGCGCCGAGATCGACGGTGTGCGGCGGACGTTCTTCTGCGGTGCGTACTGGGGCTATGGATTTCACGAGGATGGCGTCCGCAGCGGGTTGCGTGTTGCGCAGGCGTTCGGGAAGGACCTGAATTGAGCCATCGGCAGGCATCGAGCGGCGGTCTTGCGTCGTGCCTCTATCGCGGGCGAGTCGGTCATCGGCGTTACACACCGAAGCATCACGAGTTCGGCCATGATCTCTTTCTCGTGCTGCTCGATCTCTCCGAACTCGAGCATGTCTTCGACGGTCGCCTGCTCTGGTCGGTGGGGCGGCCGAACGTCGCAGCGTTCCGGCGCGAGGATCAGCTCGGGGACGCGTCCGAACCGCTTGATGAGCACATCCGGCGCCTTGTTGCGGAGGAGACGGGAACGCGCCCGGTCGGGCCGATCCGGCTCCTCACGAACCTGCGTTACTTCGGCTACTGCTTCAACCCGGTGAGCTTCTTCTTCTGCTATGACGCGGCGGGCGGCCGGCTCGAGACCATCGTCGCGGACGTCGGCAATACCCCGTGGAACGAACGTCATCCCTATGTCCTGCACGCGGGACTCGACACTGGATCTGGAGACGGGCACCGCTACGTCTTCCGCAAGCAGTTTCACGTCTCGCCGTTTCAGGACATGGACACCGAGTACGAGTGGGTCTTCTCCGATCCGGGCGACGCGCTCTCGGTGCACATGCAATGCCGGCGCGCGGGCGAGCTCTTCTTCGATACTTCGTTGCGGATGGAGCGGCGTCCTCTGAACGGGGGCGAGATGGCGCGTGTCCTCGCACGTCATCCCTTCATGACAGGTCGCGTGCTCTTCGGTATCTACGCGCAGGCGTTCTTGCTCTGGGCGAAGCGCTTGCCCTTCTACGCACACCCCAGCAAGCGCTCTGCGGTGACCGAGGGCGCGGCATGAACGACACTCCGCGGGCCGTAGAAGGGGAGGCTACGGAGACCGCTTCGCTCGGTTTGGTCGACGGGATGCTGCGCGCGCAAGTCCTGGCGCGTTTCGGCGCGATCCGCACAGGAAACCTGCGGATCGTCGATCGCGGCGAGGAGCACGCGTTCGGGCCTGGCGCTGCCGCGGCCTCCGACGATCTGCGCGCGCGCGTGCACGTCCTCGATCCTCAGTTCTGGTCTGCGATTGGGCTGAAAGGCAGCGTGGGAGCGGGCGAGGCCTACATGGACGGTTGGTGGCGCGCCGACGATCTCGTGGACGTCGTGCGGCTGCTCGTCCGCAATCGCGATGCTCTCGAGGAACTCGAGGAGGGGCTCGCGCGGCTCGCCGTCCCCATTCTGCGTTTCGCGCATGATCGTCGCCGCAACCATCGCGAGGGCAGTCGCCGTAACATCGCCGAGCACTACGATCTCGGCAACGAGTTCTATGCTCTCTGGCTCGACGAGTCGTTGACGTATTCGGCTGCGATCTTCGAGTCACCCGGCGCGACGCTCGCCGAGGCGCAGTTCGCGAAACTCGATCGCATCTGTCGCAAACTTGACCTCTCGCCGGACGACCACGTCATAGAGATCGGGACCGGGTGGGGCAGTTTCGCTGTGCACGCCGCGCAGCGCTACGGCTGCCGTGTGACGACGACCACGATCTCGGCCGAGCAGCGGCGAATTGCCGAGCAGCGCATCGCCGCCGCCGGGCTCGCCGATCGCGTGACGGTGCTCGATCAGGACTATCGCGATCTCGTAGGCACATATGACAAGTTGGTGTCGATCGAGATGATCGAGGCGGTTGGCCACGAGTTCCTCGACACGTACTTCGCGAAGTGCGCGCAACTCCTGCGTCCCGAGGGGAGCGCCTGCATCCAGGCGATCACGATCGCCGATCGCTTCCACGACCGCGCGCTGCACTCGGTTGACTTCATCCAGCGCTACATCTTTCCTGGCTGCTACATCCCTTCAGAGGTCTCGATTGCCGCCTCGATCGCGCGGGCGACTGACTTTCGGCTCGTCGCGACAGAGCGCATCGGCAGCCACTATGCGCAGACGCTGCGAGTCTGGCGCGAACGCTTTCTCGACCGATTGGAGCAAGTTCACGCGCAGGGCTTCGACGAGCGTTTCGTCCGGATGTGGGAGTTCTATCTCGCGTACTGCGAGGGCGGCTTCGCAGAAGGCCAACTCGACGACGTGCAGTTGCTCTTTGCCCGGCCGGATGCACGCGCTTGAAACTCGTGAACGCGCGCGTCATCGCCAACTTCGTGCTCTTCCAGGTGGCGTGGTTCGCCTGCGTGATCGGCGCCGCCGAGGGTGATCTTGCGATGCCGCTCGGCGTGACTCTCGCGGTCCTCCTTGTTCACTTCGCCTGCGTGGCGCGTGACGAGCCACGCGAGTGGCAGCTCTTCGCCGTAGTGATCGTCTGCGGCTCCGCCCTCTCGGCGCTCAACGTAGCGATCGGTTCGATTGCGTTCCCCGACGGGCGCTTCGATGTCGTCGGTGTCCCGCCCTGGATCGTCGCGCTCTGGGCCCTCTTCGCGATGCTCCTTCTGCACTCATTGCGCTGGCTCCACGGTCGTCCGCTGATCGCTGGCGTCTGCGGCGCGGTCGGCAGCCCGATGTCGTATGCGGCCGCGGAGCGTCTCGGGGCCGTCGAAGTCCATCCGGACTTCCTGCGTGGATCGCTCGTGCTCGGGGCGACGTGGTCCGTTGCGGTCCCTCTGTTTGTCGGACTCGCACGACGGCTCCATCATTCGGCCTCCGAGGTCACCACGAAGGACGGCTCTCATGCGTGAGATGCACGCGTTTCTCCATCAGTTCGATGCGACGTGGTCACATGAGTGGGAGTCTCTTCACGCTGTTCTCGATGGAGTGAACGACGCCGAAGCGGCATATCAGGCGCCGTGCTACGCGGGTGAGACCACGGAGGATGGCTGGCCCGCTCCCGGGACCATTGCGTGGCAGGTGGCGCACCTCACGCATTGCAAGCGCGACTACACCGCGATCCTTCGCAGCGCCAGCACGGACGCGGTTCTGGATGCGCTACCGTGGGTTCCGGTCGCGGAGTTCGCTGCGCTGCGGAAGCAGTTGAGGGGCGCGCACGAGGACGAACGATTGGCGATGTCCGCGATCACGGACGCACAGCTCGACGACATCGCCGGCGACGAGATGACGATGCGCGAGTTCCTGGCGATGATCATTCGCCACGACGCCTGGCACGCGGCGCAGATCGCCGTCGCCCGGCGCCTCTTCCGAACGCGCTGAGCTGTCGGCCCAAGGCGGTGCGTTGCGCGCGACGTTGCGAAACTACTCGTCGCTGAGTTCGCGCATGATCGCGAGCGTGTCGTCGATGCGCGCGATGATCGTCTCGGCGGCGAGTTCCATCTCGAGCGCGGAGCCCCAGACCTCGCCTTCACTGTCGGTGAAGAGCAGGCATGGGTGCAACGTCACGTTGTGGCGACGCGACCACTCTTGCTCCACATCGAGGTTCATCAGCACGGGGACGAAGGCGTCCATACGTGCGAGCAGCGCGTCATCGGTCATGGCCCCACGGACCAGCTTGCTACAGATGCCTCACCATGTTGCGGTGTAGAAGAGCAGCATCGGTTTGCCCGACTCACGCGCGGCGGCCATGCCTGCTTCCGGTCCGATGATCCAGTCCACGTGGGCGAACCACGGCTCCCACAGCTCGTCCCAGCCCTCGGGCAGATCGAAGGGGCCGCGCGTTTCTGGATGCGGCACCGCGGCCGATGCGTCGTCGGCAGCGCCTGCATCGGCATCAGGATCGGGATCGGCGACCGGCAGCGGGGCGAGTGTTGCGGAGGTGGTGACCGCTCGCGCGACGGCCGAGGGCGGCGACGTGACCTCGCGTTCAGCCTGGACTGGCCCAACGATCGGCGCCTTCTCGGCTTCCGCGCCGAACACGTAGACGGTGAGCGGTAGCAAGGCAAGCGCCAGTCCGCACACAAGCAGGATCGTGATGATGATGCTGACTCCGAGGGGAGTATCCGCTCGGTCTCGTCGCTCTTCGTCGGTTGCGTCGCCGTACATCTTGCCGAGATCCTATGGCGGGATGTCGTCAGCGCCGCATGACGAACGGCGCTACCGGCCAGTTCGGTGTTGTCGACACGCCGCCTCCGGCGCGTCAATCCAGCGCCACAGTCGGACCGATCGCGGAGCGTCCGCAGGCTCGTCTCACCCCACTGCAAGTCGACGCCGGCACCGGCATCGCGGTTGCGTCAGAACCCGTGTAGCTCAAGACGTGGGATGCCGATCGTCGGTCGGTGTAACAAGCTTCCAATTGAGTGGTAGGATCGACTGTAGGGTGCGTGGCGAGCCCACGCTGTCCGCGCCGGATCACGGGATTCGGTGCGTAGCTTCAGGATTTCGCGCGTCGCCGCATCCGGGTCCCTGAACCCCGCGACGCGCTGCCGGTCAGCAGAGGAGTCCGATGATCTTGCGTTCGTTTCTCAGCGTATCGATCGCCGTCCTGGCGCTCGTGGGGGCCGTGGTTCCCGCCGGCGCGGAGGTCAACGTCGCGGTTGGTAACGGCGACAAGATCACCGGGACGCTTCTCCCTGCGAGCGAGATCGAGACGTTCCGGGTCAACGTGCCGAAGGGCGCCGTCTTCAAGCTGAAGGTGAAGGGCCGGCCGGCCGTGAAGAAGGGGCCGAAGCCTCCGGCGACGCTGCGCCTGCTCGATCCCGATGGTGTCGAGGTCGGCGCGGCGCTTGTGAGACGCAAGAGCACGTCAGCCACGCTGAAGGGGTATGTGGTCCTCCGTTCTGGCGAATACCGCATCGAGGTCTCCGGCGACGGCGAGACGTCCGGCAACTACTTGCTGGTCGTGAAGTGGAAGAGCCAGACTCAGTTCACATTCGATCTCGACGACTCGCTGCCGGACGCGACCGGTGACGTGCAACTGCCGCTCGACGCCGGGTCCAAACTCAAGATCAAGCTCTCGGCCGCGAAGGGGTCCACCGCCACGCCGGCCGCCGAGCGCCTCGTCGGACCGGCCGCATTCGAGGACAGCCTCGATCCGCCGACCCCCGGCGCGCCGAAGCACGCCCTCAAGAACCTAGTGGTTCCAGAGTTCGGCGACACGGTGCTCGAGACCAGCGGCGGCGGAGCGTATCGGTGCACGGTCACCGTGAAGGTGCCGGCGCCCGCGAAGCGGAAGATCTCGCTGACAAGCAAGGAGATCGGTGGGAGTCCATTCGGGGGCGGCGATACCGCGATCGGGCAGGTGATCTCCCCGCTCGGCGGGTCCGTCGCGATCGACGCTTCGCAATCGCCGCTGGTCGGTGGGGCATCCGTGCTCGTTCCGGCGGGCGCGATCTCCGGGCCGACTGCCATCCTCATCGGAGAGTCCGCCCCCTTGCCCAATCAAGACAATGGGCAGCAGGGGGCCGGTCCCAGCGTGTTCTTCGGGCCGGAGGGTTTGACGTTTGCGAACGACGTCACGGTGACGATCCCGTGGGACGCCGAGTCGTTCGGAGACCGCGCGGACGAGGTCCGCGTCTACACCCGAGACGCGGACGGCAACGTGACGGAGATCCTGGACTTCGAGCTCGACGTCGAGGCGGGCACCGCCACGTTCCCCGTGAGCCACTTCTCTTCGTTCCGCGTCTTCGGTCCAATGCTTCCGGCGCCTGTCACGGGTGATCTGGACGACGACGGAGTAGGCGATCTGGTGCTGCGTGCGCCACGCAACGGAGCCGGTGTCGTCTACGTCACACCGGGCGGCATCCAGGAGGGCGGGAGCACGTCCGACGCCCCGGTCGTTCTCACTGGCGACGTCGTAGGCGATCGCTTCGGCACCGACTTCGCGGTGTGTGACCTCAACCAGGACGGTCGCGAAGATCTGGTCGTCTCGGCGAACCGTGCGGATATCGGGGGGCGTGTATACGTCTTCTTCGGTCGCTCGTCCGGTGGTCCGAACCCGCCGTTCTCATCGCGCTCGGCCGCTCAGGCCGATGTCATTCTGACGCCGCAGCAGCGCGACCTCGGCTTCGGCATCCGTCTCGCTTGCGGTGACGTGAACGGCGATCAGATTGACGATCTGATCGTGGGTGCCGAGGGCTCCTCGGTCGGTGCGAGCAGCGCGGGCGCCGTGTACATCTTCTTCGGAGCGCCCGAGTTCTCATCGCGCAGCTCGGCCGATGCCGACGTGACGCTCCTCGGGAAGCGGATGAACGACGGGTTCGGCGCCGCTGTGGCAGTTGGCGACGTGACGGGCGACTCGATCGCCGACGTGATCGTCGGCGCAGAGGAGCGGAAAGTGCCTGACACCGGCAGCGTCTACGTGTTTGCCGGCGGCGGCGGGCTCAAGTCGCTGGGCTCCAACAAGGCCGACTTCGTCATGACCGGTGTCGGTGTGGGCGATCGCTTCGGTCTTGAACTGGCGGTTGGCGATATCGATGGTGACGGATTCGATGACGTGGCGGTGTCCTCCCCCGGAGACGACACGGGGGGCGAACTGGCGGGCGCCGTATTCGTCCACTTCGGTGGACGCCTGAGTGACCCTCCCGCGAAGCTGACCGGCGCTTCGGCCGGTGACGACTTCGGCTTCAACCTGAGCGTCGCCGATTTGCAGGGAGACGGCTCGGCCGAGGTGATCGCGAGTTCCGGAAAGCGCAGCGGCAATCGAGGCTCGGTGCACATCTTCGCCGGCGCCCCCGGTTTCGCGTCGCAGGGTTCCCTGTCGGCGACCAGTGTGCTCGTCGGAGAGCAGGGCGGCGACGTGCTGCGTGTCGTTCAGCAACCGTATGACATCACGGGCGACTCGCTCCCGGATCTTGTCATCTACGCCCCCGGTGCGAGTGGCGACGACGGGCGTGCGTACATTGTCATCGGCGGCGCGACGCTTCCCGCGAGCGGCTCGGTTGGTCAGGCGTCCCTGGTCTATGACGGCCAGCCAGGCGATGCTCTCGGCGGCGATCCAATTCCGTAGGGGGCGCTTTCGCTCTCCGGGCATCATTCCCCGGCATCCGCCGCACCGGCCTGGCGGTTCGACTCGCGTCGCCAACTGGCCACCTCTCCGGCAGCGTCTTCGAGGGCGCGCCGGTGTGTCTTGGATCCCGACGGAGTGACTTGATGAGCCAAGAACCTTGCAGTTCCCGTGCGATCCCGATCGAGGACGTCGCGCGATTTCCGCGACCCGGCACGTCCGTGCCCGTGGGGCTGAGTTTTCGACCCCGCACGTCGCTGCTCTGCTACCTCGCCAGCCCAGCCGGAGGGTTGGCGCAACGACTCGAAGCGCTGGACGTCGTGTCGGGAGAGAGATCTGTCCTGGCGGAGCCGCCGGGCGCGACCGACGAGGCGTCGTTCTCGCTCGAGGAGAAGCTCCGCCGCGAGCGCCTGCGACAGCGCGCCGTCGGCATCACGTCGTACGCGTGGTCTCGCGATGGGCAGCGTGCGTTGGTGCCTTCTGCGGGGGGGATCTGGGTCCTCGATGCCCCCGGAGAAGCACTGCGAGAACTCGTTCCCGCCGGTGCCCACCCCGCGCTTGACGCGACGTTCTCGGCCGACGGCCAACGCGTCGCTTTCGTCCGCGACGCCGAGGTGCACGTGGTTCCCATCTCCGGCGGAACGCCGACACAGATCACGGCGGGCGCGCGCGGCACGGGGCGCACTCACGGGTTGGCTGAATACGTCGCACAGGAGGAGATGGCGCGCTTCCGTGGGCTGTGGTGGTCCCGCGACGGCGAGTTCATCGCCTTCGAGGAGGCCGACGAGACGCATATTCCGGCGTACCGGATCGTGCACCAGGGGAAGGACGCAGTGGGCGAGGGAGCGGAAGAGGATCACCGCTATCCGTTCGCCGGTGAGCCGAATGCACGCGTGCGACTCGGTGTCGCGCGCTCGGGCGGAGACCCCCGCGAGGCGGGCGGTCAGGTCAGCGGCGAGCCCATCTGGATGGATCTGGGCGACGATGCGGACGTCTACATGGCACGCGTTGCCTGGTTTCACGACGGAACGCTCGCAGTGCAGATGCTCAACCGCGACCAATCCGAGCTACGGATGCTGCGCTGCGATCCGTTGACCGGTCAGTCCACCGAGATCCTGCGTGAGACGAGCGACGTCTGGGTCAACCTCCACTCGTGCTTTCGCCCGTTCGAGAGCGACACGATCGCCGGGAAAGGTGCGTTCCTGTGGGCCTCCGAGCGGTCCGGGTTCCGGCATCTCGAAGTGCGCGCGGCGAATGGCGATCTGGTACGCGTGCTCACCGCCGGTGAGTGGATGGTCGATGCTCTGGCGGGCGTGGACGAGGATGCGGGCCGCGCGTACTTCACCGCGACGAAGGACGGCGCGGTCGAGCAGCATCTCTACAGCGTAGCGCTGGATGGGGTAGCGCTGGGTGGAACCGGTCACCAGACGAGTGGCGCGGACGTGCACCGACTGACGCCTGAGCGGGGAACGCACGTGGTCGCGCTGGATGTCGCCGGTGGGCGCTTCATCGATCGACACCATGCGCTGGATCGCCCGCCTGTCGTCGTCGTGCGCGATCTCGCGGATGGCGCCGTCTTGCGTACGGTCCACGAGGCAACGGATCCGCGCATAGCGGAGCTCGGACTCGAGCCGCCGGAACTCGTCACGATCGAGAGCCGCGATGGCGAGCTGCTGCATGGGGCGCTCTACATGCCGCCCGAGGGCGAGGGGCCGTGGCCGGTCGTGATCAGCGTGTATGGCGGTCCTCACGCACAGCGCGTCAAGGATGCGTGGGACCTGACGGTGGACATGCGCGCACAGGCGCTGCGTCGCAAGGGAGTCTGTGTCTTCGTGCTCGACAACCGCGGCAGTGCGCGCCGCGGTCTCGCGTTTGAGGGAGCGATCCGCTGGAACATGGGCGACCTCGAGGTGCGCGACCAGGTTGACGGCGTCCGTTGGCTCGTCGAGCGGGGATATGGCGACGCCGACCACGTGGGCATCTACGGCTGGAGCTACGGCGGGTACATGTCGCTGATGTGTCTCGCGCGGGCGCCTGACGTGTTTCACGTCGCGGTTTCCGGCGCGCCTGTGACGCATTGGGACGGCTATGACACGTGCTACACCGAGCGCTACATGGGGACGCCGCAGAGTAACCCTGACGGCTACGCGCGGAGTGCTGTGATGGCGCACGTCGACGGGCTCCGTGGCAAGCTGCTACTTGTCCACGGTCTCATTGACGAGAACGTCCACTTCCGGCATACAGCGCGACTCATCAACGCGCTGATCAAGGCGCGCAAGCGCTACGAGTTACTGCTCTTTCCGGACGAACGGCATATGCCTCGGGGCGAGGCAGATCGCGTCTACATGGAAGAGCACATCCTCGGGTTTCTTGCCCGCGCTCTGAGATAGCGCGCCCGCGATGCGCACTCCCCGGAACCGATGCCCACTCCCCGTAGTAAGGCAGCGGGAAGCGACGAAGACGGGCGCGGTGGACGCTCCGCGCGGCGATCGGACGCCGCCGCGTCACCGGTGCCGGTGACGCGGCGGACTGGCCGGGCCTCTCTCTCTAGCTCGCGCGCTTGCGCTTCATCGCGCTCTCGTAGAGTGCGGTCGCGCGCTTATGCAGCGCGGCATCCGTATCGCGGAATGCCCGCGCGAGGGCGCCGAGGTTGACGGCGAAACGCTTCGGAAGATCGACACCGCTGTCGAGTTTTCGCTTCGCTTCGTCGAGTTCAATGCCGGCCACACGCAGGATGGCTGCCTTCGTCTCGCGCACTTTCACGAGCGCCTTACCGCCAATCTTCTGCGCCTTCTTGTCGTACGCGCGGAAGGAGCGCAGCGCTCTTGCGGCGCCGTGCTTTGCGAGCGTGATGCGGATGCGGGCGGCCTCGGCGTCGCTTGCCTTGATCTTTCGTTCGAGCAGCAGCTTCGCACGTTCGGCTTCGCGGGCGTCCCGACTCGAGCCGGAGCCGCCGCCAGAGCCAGAACCATCGGCGCTGCCGCCTCCGCCACCGCGTCCGGTCGGTCCTCTGCCTCCCGGGCGCCGTCCGCTGGCACCGCGACCGTTCCCGGCGCGACCGGCTCCGCCGCCACCAAAGCCGCCGCCGCCGCCTCGGGCGAACCCTTGCGCTGCATCGGCGGCCTCTTCGCTGCCAGCGTCACCCAGAAGGGTCGTCCACGAGATTGGGGGTGGGTTCGTGAAGCGGACGTCGAGGTCCTGCACAGCATGCGCGTCGGGCGCAAATGCAATTGGAAGAAGAGCTGCTGCGATCAGAGCCCCTGCAAAACACGTCACCCGTCCCACCATCGTCGACCACCTGGACATCTCTCACCTCCGTGCCAACCCCTCAGCGACCTTTCGGTCTCACCCCATCATCGTCGGCCGCAACTCACCGGCCACAACAGCACAGTCCGAATTCACATCGTCTGAATTCAAACCACCCCAACTCGTAGAACTCGGCTCTTCGAACCTGGTTCTCTCCATCTTCATCCTGCGGCACGCCTCTGAGTCTCTTGCCCTTTGAGTCTTCTGGTGGTCTCCCACCGTGGGCTCAAGGTGCACACTACAGATAAGGACGTTTGAGCCCCCATGGCTGTTCCAACATAATAGCACCGAAGCCAGTGAAATTCTTGTCGAGGGTCAGATAAAGATTTCTTCGCAACCGGCTGTGTCCGGAGACACGGCCCATGATCGCCTCCGCTCTCCTCGATCCGAGCGGCTGAGGGTGGTTGCGGTGCTCGGGCACACGCTCTCCTATCCCCGAAACCGACTCGTCTCAGGCGGGTTCGAGCTATCACTCACCCGGAGGACCGCCATGCGCTCGTTTCTGGCTCCCGTGCTCGCAGTTGGGCTCATCGCAACAGTCGCAATCGCTGCAGACGAGCCTGCGCGTCATGCCGCGTCCGCGTCGACCGACGAGGTCGCCCAGGAGGGTGCGGGTCAGGATGGCGCTGGTCAACCCGGGGCCAGAGACGAGGGCGCTGGGTCCGCGCGTCCTGTCGACGTCGCCGACGTCGTCAGGCGCCTCAAGTCGAGAGCGGGGGATGTGCGGCTCTCTGCGGCAAATCAGGCTCGCGATGTGGCTGACGACGCGGTCACGAAGCCGCTCGTGCGACTCCTCATCGACAAGGAGTTCAGTGTCCGCGCAGCGGCGATCCGTGCGCTGGCGAACCGCTCGACGGAGCGCGGGCGCAAAGACGCTTCGAGGGCACTGGCGGCACGCCTGCCGCGTCTGGCGAAGGCGAAATTCGGTGAGGGCGAACTCCTGCTGGCGATCGTGGCGCTCGGAGAACTGCGGCAACCCAATTCCGTGAAGTCCCTTCTGGACGGAATCACGGATGAGACGAGCGACGAGGTCTTCGCGGCGCGCATGGCTGCCGTCGGCGGCATTCCGCACCCATCTGCCATCGAGGAATTGATCCAATTCCTCTCTCGCAGCGGGCGCAGGTGGGGTGGGCGCCGGCGCGTCGTCACGAGCGCCCTGCAGGCGGCGACGGGCCAGCGACTCGGCAACGATCCCGACAAATGGCGCGCATGGTGGAAGGAAAACCGCAAGACCTTCGACTTCGCTGCCGCGGTGGAGCGGCGAGCAGCCGAGGACGCTGAGCGGGAACGTCGCGCGGAGAAGAAGGCAGAGAAGAAGAAGGGCAAGCGCAAGCGCGGCAGCAAGTGAGCCGCGACGGACGCAGGCGGCCACACCGGACCGACGGGCTGGGCGGACGCCTCTGATCTCGCCCATCGCAATCTATAGACTCCACGCGCTATCTTGGCCTTTGACCGCGCGATCCCCTCGGCGCGGTGGAGGTGAGCGATGACGGCGACGACCGTTGACGAGCGACGCTGGCACGAGCACTACGACGCAGGTGTTCTGGCCAACGTGGACTTCCATGAGGTCACGCTCTACGAGGCGTTCGAGCGCACGGTGAAGCGCTTTGGTCAGCGCCCGGCGTTGATCTTCATGAACTGTCGCCTGACGTACGCGGAAGTCGCCGAAGAGGTTTGCAAGCTTTCGGCAGGGCTCGCATCGCTCGGAGTCACGAAGGGGACGCGCGTCGCCGTCCATTTGCCGAACCTGCCGCAGACGTCGATTGCGGTCCTGGCCATCATGCGACTCGGCGGTCACGTCGTGATGACGAACCCTCTGTACGTGCCGCGCGAGATCGAGCACCAGTGGAATGACGCGCAGGTGAAGGTCGCGATCACAGGGGGCTGGCTCTACCAGTCGAAGCTTGCCGCGCTGCGTCCGAAGCTCCAGGTCGAGCACTACGTGATCTCGCACGTGCCGGACTACCTGCGATTTCCGCTCAATCTGTTGGCGCCGCTCAAGCTCAGGAAGTCGGGGCTCCACGCGAAGGTTCCGGCTGGCCCGGGCATCGTCGAGTTGAGGGCGCTCTTGAAGGGCGGGCACACGACGCCTGCACCCGCGCAGACGCAACTCGGCGACATCGCATTGCTGCAGTACACGGGCGGCACGACCGGTCCGGCGAAGGGCGTGATGCTCTCGCACGGCAACCTGTCGTATCACGTGCAGCAACTGCGCGCATGGTTGCCGACGCTTCGAGACGGCGAAGAGGTCGCGCTCGGCTCGCTGCCGTATTTTCACGTGTTCGGTTTCACGTGTTCGATGCTGCTCTCGATCTACACGGGTGCCGCGGTCGTTCTCATGCCGAACCCGCGCGACATCGACCGGATGATGTCGAATATCCAGAAGCACCGGATCTCGCTCTTTCCCGCGGTGCCTGCCCTCTTCAACTCGCTCAACCAGCACCCGCGACTCACCGAGTATGACGTCTCGTCGATCCGCTGCTGTGTCTCTGGCTCCGCTCCGCTACCGGCCGATGTGCTGCGCCGGTTCGAGGAGTTGACCGGAGCGAAGATCAGCGAGGGTTTCGGCATGACCGAGTGCTCTCCGTGCACGCATTGCAATCCGATCGGCGGGCTGAGAAAGGTCGGCTCCATCGGCGTGCCCCTACCGAATACGGACGCGCGCATCGTCGATCCCGACGACGGGGTCACGGACATGCCGGTGGGGACCGAGGGCGAGCTCATCGTCTCCGGCCCACAGGTCATGCTCGGGTACTGGGGGCGCGACGAGGCGACTGCGGCGACCATCCGCGACGGGTGGCTCTACACGGGCGACCTCGCCGTGATGGATGACGACGGCTTCTTCCGCATCGTCGGCCGCAAGAAAGACATGATTCTGGCCTCGGGCTACAACGTCTACCCGGACGAGATCGACCGCGTCCTCGCCGGTCATCCCGCCGTCTTCGAGGCCTGCACGATCGGCATCCCGGACGAGAAGCGCGGCGAGACGGTCAAGGCGTTCGTGGCCCTCCTTCCCGGCAAGAGCGCGACCGCCGACGAACTCACTGAGCATTGCCGCGAGAACTTGGCGGCGTACAAGGTGCCGCGTGACATCGAGTTCCGAGCGGACCTCCCGAAGAGCTCGATGATGAAGCTGTTGCGCCGCGAACTGCGCGCCGAGGAACTCGAGAAGCGAGGTCTCGCTTGAGCTTCTCGGCCCTGCGCCCTTGACGTGCGCCCCCGCTTCCCACAGAATGAATGAATGTTCATTCATGCTTGTCCTGGCGGCGATACGAGGCTCGATCCGGCGGGTCTCGCGTGACGCGTGCCGAGCCACAGGGAGGTGGTCGCGTTGGCGGCAAGGAAGCGAGAATCCTGCAGGCTGCCGTCAGCGTGTTCGCCGAGAACGGCTACCACGGCTCGAGCATGGCGCAGGTCGCCGCCGAGGCCGGGGTGGCGACCGGGACGATCTATCTCTACTTCGGGCGCAAGCAGGATCTGTTGATCACGCTTTTCCAGCGCAATCTGGGGGAGTACATCGAGCGTTGTCGCCCGGCGTTGAACGCTGAAGCGGTCGGTGTTCCGCGTCTGCGCCGCATGGTGTCCATGCATCTCGAGTTCTTCACGGAGGATCGCGCGCTCGCCAGCGTGTTTCAGATCCACGCCCGCGAGCCGGACCCAGTGTTGCGTGCGGGCATCCAGCCCACCGTGGCGGCGTACTTCGACCTCATCTCCGAGGTCGTGCAGTCCGGAGTGGACAACGGAGCGTTCGCCCACGATCTCGATCCGCGCCTGGCGCGTGACATGTTCTTCGGCGCGCTCGACGAAGTGGTCACGCGCTGGGTTCGCGCGCAGCACCCCTTCCCCTTGATGTCCGTGCGCGCCCCCCTGGCGGCCATGCTCGCCCGCGGATTTGGCGCCCAACTGTCCGGAGATCCCTCGTGAGTGACGCAAGCTTTGGAGCGACGGCGCGCATCGAGCGCGCAGCGGTGCTCGGTGCCGGCGTGATGGGGGCGGCGATCGCCGCGCATCTCGCGAACGTCGGTATCCCGACACTCCTCCTGGACATCCCGGCGCACGAGGGGCCCGACCGCGATGCGCCGGCGCGAGCCGGACTGAAACGCGCGACGAAGAGCAAGCCCGCGGCATTCTCGTGCGCTCGCGCACGTTCGCTCATCGAGGTGGGCAACCTCGAAGATGATCTGCCGCGACTCGCCGAATGCGACTGGGTAATCGAGGCGATCATCGAAGATCTGGCGATCAAGGAAGGACTCTACCGCGCGGTGGCACCACACCTCGGGCCACGCGCCATCCTCTCGTCGAATACGTCGGGGCTCTCGGTGCGCGCTCTCTCCGACGCGCTGCCCGCAAGCGTGCGCCCGCGCTTCCTCGTCACGCACTTCTTCAACCCGCCGCGCTACCTCGAACTACTCGAACTCGTGCGTGGGCCGGAGACCGCCGATGACGTCGTAGCGCGCATCGAGGACGTCGGCGCGCGCGTGCTCGGAAAGGGGGTCGTCCACGCGAAGGACACGCCGAACTTCATCGCGAACCGCGTCGGCTGCTTCGGCATGTTCCACGCACTCAAGGTGATGGAGGATGGCGGCTACACGATCGCCGAGGTGGACAAGCTCACGGGGAAGGCGATCGGGCGGCCGAAGAGCGCGACGTTCCGCACGGCGGATATCGTCGGTCTCGACACGCTCGCGCACGTCACGGGCAACCTCTTCGACCGGTTGACCGACGATCCGGAATGCGCGCTCTTCGATCCGCCGCAGTTCATGAAGGACCTGATCGCGGACGGCCGACTCGGCGCGAAGACCGGCGCCGGGTTCTACAAGAAGTGCAAGACCGCCGACGGCGGACGCGAGATCCGGATGGTCGATCCGGCGACGCTCGAGTACGTGCCGCAAGGGAAGGTCATGTTCCCGTCTCTCGAACGTGCGAAGACCGAGGACGATGTTCAGCGACGCCTGGCCGGGCTGGTGCGCGCGGAGGATCGCGCCGGCGAATTCCTGTGGAAGACGCTCTCGGCCACTCTGCGCTACGCCGCGGCGTGCATCCCGGAGATCGCCGACGACGTGGCGGGCGTCGACGACGCGCTGCGCTGGGGGTTCGGGTGGGAGCTCGGTCCCTTCGAGATCTGGGATGCCATCGGATTCCGTTGGGCGTGCGAGCGAATGGCGGGCGAGGGGGCCGTGCTTCCGCCACTCGCCAGCGCACTCTATGAGAGTGGCGCGGAGGGGTTCTATCGCCGCGACTCTGACCAGACGGCGAGCTTGACCGGCGATGGGACCTTCGCGATCCGCTGTGCCGCGCCGGAGCACCTCGTTCTCGCGGATGTGAAAGCCGCGGGCGGAGTCGTATTCGAGAGCCCCGATGCCGCCCTCATCGATCTCGGCGACGGCGTCGCCTGCCTGGAATTCACGACGAAGATGAACACCATCGGTCCAGGTGTCATCGACATGCTGGAACGCGCGGTCGACGAAGTCGAAGCCAATTGGCGCGGACTCGTGCTCGGCAATGACGGAGCGCAGTTCTCGGTCGGCGCGAACTTGCTGCTCGTCCTCAGCGAACTCGACGACGACAACTTGGAGGACGTCGAGTGGATGGTCGAACGCTTCCAGCAGATCAATCAGAGATTGCGACTTTCGCGGCGGCCCGTCGTCGCGGCTCCCCACGGCTTGGCACTCGGGGGGGGCTGCGAACTGACGCTCGGCGCTGACGCCGCATGCGCCGCGCTTGAGACGTACATCGGGTTGGTCGAGGTCGGCGCCGGACTCGTTCCCGCCGGTGGTGGATGCATGGAGTTCGTGCGCCGCATCGATGAAGCCGCCCCCGCAGACCCGTCCACCGATCTCTTCCCCTACGTGCGTCGCGCGTTCGAGATCGTTGGCATGGGCAAGGTGGCGACGAGCGGTCACGAAGCCGTCGAGATGGGTTTCTTGCGCCCCACCGACCGCGTCACAATCAGCCGCCGCCGACTGCTCCACGACGCGAAGAACCTCGTGCTCTCGATGGATCGCGCCGGCTACGCGCCACCGCGGGAGCGGACAGACATCCGCGTCGTCGGTGAGCCGGGCCTCGCGGCGCTGCGCGTTGGCATGAACCAAATGCTCCGCGCGGGCTGGATCTCCGAGTACGACCGCTTCGTCGGTGACAAGCTCGCGTGGGTGCTCTGCGGCGGTGAGGTAAGCGCCTCGTCGCGCGTCTCGGAGGCGTATCTCCACGACCTCGAAAAGGAGGCGTTCATGAGCCTCTGCGCCGAGGGCAAGACCCAGGACCGGATGGAGCATCTCCTGAAGACCGGAAAGCCGCTGAGGAACTGATGCACACGCGTACGCGAATGATGGAGACACGACAGATGGGAGCGCAACGAACGTGAGCAATGCGAACACGCCGGTGATTGTGAGCGCGGTTCGCACCGCTGTCGGCAAGGCGTTCAAGGGATCGCTCGCCGAGACGCGACCCGACGACTTGGCGGCAGCGTGCTTCACGGCCGCACTCGCCCGCGCCCCCGGAGTTGTCGCATCCGACCTCGACGACATCATTCTCGGCTGCGCGATGCCCGAGGGCGTGCAGGGCCTGAACGTCGCGCGGCTGGCGCAGTTCGTCGCGGGCATTCCGCACTCCGTTCCGGCGATGACCCTCAACCGCTTCTGTTCGAGCGGACTGCAGTCGATCGCGATGGCCGCGGATCGGATCCGCACCGAGCAGGCGACGGTGATTCTTGCTGGCGGCGCGGAGTCGATGTCGATGGTGCCGATGTCCGGCGAGCGCTTCGTCCCGAACCCGGCGCTTGTTCGCGATCAACCCGACGCGTACATCGGAATGGGGCACACCGCCGAAGAGGTGGCGCGTCGCTTCGACGTCTCTCGCGTGGATCAGGATGCATTCGCACTGGCGAGTCATGCGAAGGCCGTCGCGGCGCAGGATGCGGGGCGCTTCGCCGCTGAGATCGTTCCCGTCGAGGTCACGCACAGGAGCCCAGGTGAACGTGGCGAAAGCATCGTGCACACGCGTACGTTCGATATGGACGAGGGACCCCGCCGCGACACAAGTGCTGCGGCGCTGGCGAAGTTGAAGCCGGCGTTCTCGCTGCGCGGGACCGTGACGGCGGGCAACAGTTCCCAGACGAGCGATGGCGCCGCCGCGGCGTTGGTGATGAGTCACGCGCGCGCCGAAGCGCTCGGCTTGGAACCGCTGGCGGTGCTGCGCGGTTATCAGGTCGCTGGCGTTGCGCCCGACATCATGGGGATCGGGCCTGTGGTGGCCATTCCCAAACTTCTCGCCCATTGCGGCGTCGCGCTCTGCGACGTCGATCTTTTCGAGATCAACGAGGCGTTCGCAGCGCAGGCCGTGTACTGCGTTCGCGAACTCGGGATCGCGCCGGAGCGGGTCAACGTACTCGGTGGAGCCATTGCGCTCGGACATCCACTCGGTGCGACCGGTGCGAAGCTGACAGCCACTCTCTTGCACACGATGCAGCGGCGCGATGCGCGCTACGGCATCGTCTCCATGTGCGTTGGCGGCGGGATGGGGGCCGCGGCGCTCTTCGAACGACTCTGATTCACACGCAACGTGACCTCCAGCCAGGTCTCGAGCACCGACGCCCGCGGAGGCACCCCCATGACGACCACGACCGCAGAGACGACCACGACCACAGAAGCCTCTCGACGGATCGAGAGCGCCGCGTTCCTGTTGCGCCCGACCGACCCAGGCGACATCTTCGTGCCAGAGCATTTCGACGACGACGCCCGCATGCTGGCCGAGAGCGTCGAAGACTTCGTCCGCACGCGCGTGATCCCGAACCTGGAACGGATCGATGCGCAAGAGGACGGTCTCCTGGAGTCGCTCGTTCGCGAGGCCGGGGAACTGGGCGTCTTCGCCGTGGACGCGCCCGAGGAACTCGGCGGACTCGGAGCACCGAAGACCACTGCGATGCTCGTGTCAGAGCGTCTCGGTCTTGGCGCTTCATTCACCCCGGCCGTCGCGGTGCAGACGGGGATCGGTGGATTGCCGATCCTCTACTTTGGTACCGTTGAGCAGCGCAAACGCTGGGTCGAACCGATCCTCTCCGGCGAAGTGATCACCGCCTACGCACTGACCGAAGCGGGCAGTGGATCGGATGCGCTCGGCGCGCGCACGACAGCGACGCATGACGCCGAGCGAGAAGTCTACGTTCTGAATGGCTCGAAGCAGTTCATCACGAATGCGGGCTTCGCCGACGTTTTCATTGTGTTCGCTCAGGTGGTCGGCGGGCGCTTCACCGCGTTCATTGTCGAGCGGGACGCACCCGGTTTCACGATTGGTGCCGAGGAGCACAAGCTCGGCTTGAAGGGCTCGTCCACGTGTGCGCTCTCGTTCGTTGATACGCCCGTCCCGGCAGCCAACGTGCTCGGAGAGATCGGCAAGGGCCATCGCATCGCGTTCAACGTACTCAATATCGGACGCCTGAAGTTGTCCCCCGCCGTGCTCGGTGGTGCGAAGGTGTCGCTCGAGACCGGCGCCCGCTACGCGGCGCAGCGCGAACAATTTGGCCGGCCCATTGCCGAGTTTCCCCTGATCCAGCAGAAGCTCGCGGCGGCGGCGTCGCGCATCTACTGCGCCGAGACCATGGTGTACCGGACGGCGCACGCGATCGACATGCACGTCGCAGGTGACGAGAGTGCGGGCGATCCGTGCGCACCGATCGTCGCTGCCCTGCGCGAGTTCTCCGTCGAGTGCTCGATCAACAAGGTGTATGCGAGCGAGGCGATGGATTTCGTTGCGGACGAGATGCTGCAAGTTCACGGCGGATACGGATACGTCTGCGAGTACCCGGCCGAACGGCACTACCGCGACGCACGGATCAACAGGATCTGGGAGGGGACCTCCGAGATCAACCGCATGCTCATCACGGGGATGTTGCTGAAGCGAACGATGAAGGGCGACATCGCGCTGCTGCCCGCGATCAAGTAGGTTACCGACGAACTGATGCGTCGGCGCCGACGTCCCGTTCGAGACGATGGGTTGTACTCTGCCGAGTTCGCCGCGGTTGAGCAGGCGCGTAAGCAGACGCTCTTCGCCGCGGGTGTCGCGTCACAGAAGTTCCCACGTACTCTCGAGAACGAGCAAGAGGTACTGGCCTGGCTGGCGGACATGATTATTCAGACGTACGCGATGGAGAGTGCCGTGCTCCGCGCGGCGCGCGTTCATGCGACCGTCGGGACGGACGGTGCGCGTGCACGCTGCGCCGCGGCGCGCCTCGCGATCGAGACGGGGATGTCCATCGTTCGTGCGTCTGCTCGGCAGGTGCTGACGGCTGCGGCCGAGGGCGAGGAGCGACGGACCATGCTGGTCTTGCATCGCAAGCTCACGCGCCGCGATCCCTTCGACGTTCGTGCGGAGGGGCGCCTCTTGGCCGCCGCCGTTCTGCATGCGGATGGCTATCCGTTCTGAGCCGCGAGTGGGGCACGAGCCGACGGGCGCTGATCTGTCGCGCCGCCTGTTCACGATGAGTTTGAGAAGCATGAGTTCGAGGAGCCATCCATGACCTGGACACCGCCGGACCTGTCGGGGAAAGTCGCGGTCGTCACGGGCGCGAGTCGTGGCATCGGGAAGTGCGTCGCGTTGCGGCTCGCGGAGTGTGGTGCCGACATCGTAGTGGCCGCCCGTAGCGTGAAGTCTCACGACCGGCTGCCAGGGACGATCCACGACACCGTGCGCGAGATCGAAGCGCTCGGCCGCCGCGCGTTGGCGATCCGCACCAACGTCCGCGACGCCGATGCCGTTGAAGCCATGATCGACCGTGCGGCTGCGCAGATGGGGGGGATCGACATCCTCATCAACAACGCGGGAGCGCTCTGGTGGGAGACCGTCGAGCGCACCCCGATCAAGCGCTTCGACCTTGTCATGGACGTGAACGCGCGCGCGGCATTCGCCGCGGCGCACGCCGCGTTGCCGCATATGGTGCGGGCGGGGGGCGGTCACATTCTTGTCTACTCACCACCCGTCGATCTCGGCCTGCTGCCGGGCAAAGTCGCCTACTGCATCTCGAAGTTTGGCATGACGATGCTGGCAATGGGACTCGCCGCGGAGGCGCGCGCACAGAATGTCGCCTGCGCGGCGCTCTGGCCCGCGACTGTCATCGAGTCGCAGGCGTCCATCAACCACGGACTTGGGACGCCAGCGCAATGGCGCAAGCCCACGATCCTGGCGGACGCCACGCTCGCGATCATCGGGCGGCCCATCGACGAGGTGACCGGGCGCGCCTTCATCGACGAGGAGGCACTCGCCGAGGTGGGCGTCACCGATCTCGACGCCTATGCATGCGTCCCGGGCGGCTCGCCGATGCGGATCATCGGTGACGCGGCGCGCTCATCCATCTGGACGCATCGCACCGGATCGGAGCAGCGCAGCACGACCGATTGACACGTGCGTCTCCACCCGCGCGCCTTGACCCGCGTTCCCCCGGCTCTGTACGGTGTTCCTGTCCGACGGGGCCGATGGCCGCCGTGGGACTGGGAGGTGTCGATGCCGTCACGCCGTTTCGGACGATCGATGGGAGTCTTGGCTGGGACCGGGCTGCTCGTGCTCGCGGCCGCGGATGCCCGGGCGTCCGGGTTCCAACTCGCTGAACAGGGCGCGAAGGGCCTCGGTAACGCGTTCGCCGGTGGCGCTGCCATGGCGTCGGACGCCTCGACGATTTTCCACAACCCTGCGGGGATGAAGCGTCTCGAGGGCAACCACCTCTCGGGGTCATTCTCGTTCATCTTCCCGTCGGGGAAGTTTCGCGACAAGGGCTCGACCGACGCCCTTGGATCGCCTCTCTCGGGTGGCAGCGGCAACGACGGCGGGGTCACGGCGGTTGTGCCGGTCTCGTACGTGTTGTTCACGCTGGATGAACGCTGGTCCGTCGGACTCGCAATCAACGTCCCCTTCGGCCTGGCGACGTCCTGGTCGAGTGGGTGGAGAGGCCGCTATCAGGCGATCGAGTCGGATATCAAGACGATCAACATTCAGCCGACGCTCGCACGGCGTATCGACGAGCATTGGTCGGTCGGCGCTGGCCTCAACTACCAGTACATCGAGGCGACGCTCTCCAACCAGGTGGACTACGGCACGATCGCTGTTGGCGCGTTGGGTCCGGCGCCTGCCGCCGCGCTCGGTCTTGCGCCGCAGAAGAATGACGGTCGCGCCATCGTCAACGGTGACGACTGGAGTTTCGGGTGGAACGCCGGTGTCCTCTACGAGGTGGACGAGGACACGCGCTTCGGAGTCCACTATCGCTCCAAGATCGAGCACACCCTGCGTGGCGAAGGGAAGTTCGTCGTCCCCCAGAAGGCGAAGCCGCTGCAGGCCACGGGTGCGTTCGTGGACTCGAATATCAAGGCCGACATCACACTCCCAGAGACGATCAACCTGTCCGGAGTGCACCGCCTCAACCAGAGGTGGACCGTCATGGCCGACGCCCAGTGGACGCGGTGGTCGCGACTCGAAGACCTCGTGGTTGACTTCGCCAATCCGGCGCAGCCGAATTCCGTACTCGATCTGCAGTGGGACGACACGTGGAAGCTCGCGGCGGGTGCCGAGTACGAGTACGACGACTATTGGACGTTTCGTTTCGGTGCCGCACGCGACACGGACCCGACCAACCGCTCGACACGCACTCCACGCCTCCCGACCGACGATCGCTGGTGGCTCTCGCTCGGCTTCACGTACGCGTGGAGTGAGGACATGGACGTGGACTTCGGCTACACGCACGTCTTCGTACGCGACGGTCACGTGGACAATGTCGGTTCCCAGGGCGATCGCGTCGTGGGGCGTTCGAAGAACGCGGTCGATCTCTTCGCGATCGGCGGCACGTTGCGCTTCTGATGTATCCCACGGGTTCGGCGCGTGCGATTGATCGAGATGCCTGAACCGACCCGCCGACTGATACGATCGTTGGAATGAGTTCCCTCTTCGGCCGTCTGTTCGGCGCAGACGATGATCCCGAACCCGAGATCGAGCAGCAGACCGTTGCGGCGGAGTTGCTTGCGCCTCCGACCGACAGCTCTCTCTTCGGCTACCTGCGGGCGGCCCGCGACGCGGCGGCATCCGATCTTCTCCTGCAAGCCGAGAGCATCCCGTACGTGCGTATCGAGGGCGCGCTCGTCCGCTTCGACGCACCGCCGCTCGCGCCCGATCGCGCCGCGGTCTTCGCCGATGCGCTACGCAAGATCGGAGGCGAAGACGAAGCTCTGGATCTCGACTTTTGCATCGAGACGCAGGACCTCGGCAGGTTTCGCGTCAACGTCCATCATCACAGACGCGGTTGGGCCGCGAGCATCAAGGTCATCGCGCAAGAGATCCCGACTCTCGAGGGGTTGGGGCTTCCCGATGACCTCTACGAACTGACCGGTTACCGGCAGGGACTCGTGCTCGTGACGGGGCCATCGAACAGCGGGAAGACGTCCACGCTGGCGTCACTCGTCGCACATGTGAATCGAACGCGACCGGATCACGTCGTCACGATCGAGAACCCGATCGAGTTCGTGTTTCAGAGCGACCGCGCGAATGTGACGCAGCGCCAGGTGGGGCCCGACACGCGGACGTTCGATGGTGCGCTGCGCGCCGCGTTGCGCGAGGACCCTGACGTCGTGCTGGTGTCGGAGTTGCGCGATCTTGCGACGATCCGAACCGCAATCGTGGCCGCAGAGACCGGGCATCTGGTGATGGGGACGCTGCATACCCGCGATGCGATCTCCACGATCAATCGCGTCCTCGATCTCTTTCCGGCACGCGAACGCGCCCAGGTCCGGACGACGCTCGCCGGTACGCTGCGCGCGGTCGTCTCGCAGGTTCTGCTTCCGCGAAAGGGCGGAGGCACACGGGTCTGCGCGTTCGAATTGCTCAAGGTTACGGCGGCGGCCGCGACTCATATCCGCGATGGTCGGACGCATCAGTTGCTCTCGTTACTGCAGACGGGTCGGAGGCACGGGATGATCGACCTCGACGCACAACTCAGAGTGCATCTGGACGAGGGGCGGATCGATCGTGAGACGGCCCGGGCCACGGCGAAGGATCCCGGTCGCTTCGGCGGGGAGGTCTGACCGTGCTCGACGCGCTGCTCTCGGAACTCGTGGCCCGCGACGGCTCGGACCTCCATCTCCTCGACGGCGTGGTGCCGAAAGTCCGCGTTCACGGTGCGCTCGTCCGTGTCGCGGACGCGCCAATCGATGTCGCGCCTCTGGTCACGCCGCTTCTCGACGTGCGCCAGCGCGAACTCTTCGACCGAGACGGGGAAGCCGACCTCGCGTACGAGATCGGCGGCGTCGGGCGCTTTCGCGTGAACGTCTTCCGTCATCACGGGGGGACGGGCGCCGTGTTCCGTCTCATCCCGCATCGCATCCCGACGCTGGATGAGTTGCAGCTCCCGCATGAAATCGAGCGCTTCGCCAAGTTGCGCCAGGGGCTTGTGCTTGTCACCGGGCCCACCGGGAGCGGCAAGTCGTCCACCCTGGCCGCACTCCTCGATGTGGTCAACAAGACCCAATCGCGGCACATCGTCACGATCGAGGACCCCATCGAGTTCGTGCACGAGGACGCGATGTCCACGTTCACACAGCGCGAGATCGGCCGCGACTCCGCCACGTTCGAGGATGCGCTGCACTCGGCGGCGCGGCAGGATTCCAACCTCATCCTCGTGGGCGAGATGCGCGACCGCGAGACCATCCAACTCGCTCTCACGCTGGCTGAGATGGGCACCGTCGTGTTCTCAACGCTCCACACGAACGGTGCCGCACGCACCATCGACCGCATCGTGGAGGTCTTCGAGGAGGACCAACAATCGCATGTGCGTTCAATGCTCGCGGACTCGCTTCAGGGCATTCTGAGTCAGATCCTGTGTCCCATCGCGCAGGGCGATGGGCGCGTGCCGGTCACAGAACTCCTCTTCGCGTCCACAGCTCTGCGCGCAGTCGTTCGCGAGGGTGCGACCCACAAGGTGGACAGCCTCTTCCAGTCCGGCCGGTCGGAAGGCATGCATCGCCTCGACGACGATCTCTTCCGTCTCGCGACCGACGGCGTCATCACCGGCGACGACGCGATCCGGCGCGCTAGCGACACGTCGCGGTTCGATCGCTTTCTGGACCTGGCTGCGGACTGAGTCCGCGAAGCAGGTCCAGAAAGCGATCGAACCGCGACGTGCTGTTTCTTGGTTGTGGCGACTCCGTCGCCACCCTCGCTCTCGCTCGCATGTTCGGCTTCGGTCGGTGCTCCGGCCGCTTCAACCGGGGCGGCGCTCGGGTTGCGTTACCCCGCATCGGGTTGGATCCTCGACGCGCGAGTGAGCTCGTCGCGAGATCGGGTTTCGCAGGCGGAATCCCCTCCCTGCGCCTCACCGCGATTGTCACGGCGAGTGCTTCGCACACGCCCCGCCAATCGCGTTGCTCCTTGTTGCGTTTGTGCCGACTCCGTCGGCACGCTCGCTGCGCTCGCATGTTCGGCTCCGGTCGGTGCTCCGACTGCTTCAACCGGGCCGGCGCTCGGGTCGCGTTACCTCGCCTCGGGGCGGGTCCTCGACGCGCGAGTGAGGTCGTCGCATGGGCGGGTTTCGCAGGCGGAATCCCCGCCCTACGCCTCACCGCGATCGTCACGGCGAGTGCTTCGCACACGCCCCGCCAATCGCTCTCGTTTCCGGCGTTCTCGACGGGGTGGGCCACTCGGCTTGCTCCCCTTCTCCGCACTTTGCCCCTCTCGACCAACCGTGGGTGTGGCCTGCCCGAGAGAGCGTGCCAGGCTCAATTCTTTGGTCGGCGAGGATGACATCGTCCTCGATGAGCGGGTGGCCCGGCCGAGGAATTGAGCCTGGCACGGTACTTCGGGCAACCGATGGCGTCGATGCATCGTCCCCACGCCCGTCCCAGGCCGGGTCTCCTTTCGCGCATCTTCCGTGACCTGCCAGTCCAACGTCGCTACTCCCAGCGATCCCCGTCGCCAGAACGAACAGGCGCGAAAGCAGACCCGGTCTGATGCGCCGGGCGCGTCACCGCAGCACGAGCGCGCGAGTGGGCCCCAGACCGGCAGTCCGAGCACCGCCCACGCGCACCCGCACCGCGGAGCGCAGTGCAGCGGTGCCGTGCGAAGCGGAGCGAGCACCGAATTCGATAGGCCGCCGCAGTTGCGGCAGGCGGCGCGCTCCGCGCGCCACCTCCCGCAACTGCCGACTGTTGGTTCAGCCGGGCCGCGAGGCACCGGCCTGAACTTCACGACGCCGTCGTTGGCCCGGCTGAACGAACAGTCCGCGGCCTACGGCCAGACGCCCAGTGAGCGGTAGGAGGCGGCGACCTTCTCAATGGCCACTCCATACGCAGCGGTGCGCAGGTCGTGGATCCTCCGGTTGCGTTTGAACGCCGCGCGGATCTCGCGGTAGGCGTCCACCATCGTGCCCTCGAGGCCGGAGCGGACGATGTCGATCTCGTCGGCGCCGCGCCCATAGAGGCGTTTCGCGGCGGGGTCGAACTCTTGCCCCATCGCGTTTTCGATGGCGTGGATCATCTGGCTTTCCTTCGCCGCCTCGAGACGCTTGCCCATGCGTCCGTAGCGGATGTGGCCGATGTTCTTCGTCCACTCGAAGTAGCTCACCGTCACGCCACCGGCGTTCAGGTAGATATCGGGGATGACCGTGACGCCGCGATCGATGAGACGGCGTTCGGCGTCCGGCGTCGTGGGGCCGTTGGCCGCCTCGGCCACGATCTTGCACTTCAGACGATCCACGTTCTCGAGCGTGATCACGTTCTGGAGCGCGGCGGGGACCAGGACGTCGCACTTGACCTCGAGCACGTTCTTCGCCGTGCGGCGCGTCTTCGCGCCAGGGAACTCGAGGATCGAGCCGGTCTCGGCGCGGTGTGCGTCGAGTGCGTCGAGGTCGATGCCGTCGGGATTGTGGAGCCAGCCGTTCCACTCGCCGATGGCGACGATGCGTGCGCCGCCCTCCTTCGCGAAGATATGCGCTGCGTGCTTGCCCACGTTGCCGTAGCCTTGGATCGCGATCGCCTTGCCCTCGATCCCCTGCGTGAGTCCGAGTAGCTTCGTGTCCTGCTTGTACGAGAGAGCCTCGCGGACGCCGTAGTACACCCCGCGTCCCGTCGCCTCGGTGCGGCCCTGGATGCCGCCCTGCCCGACGGGCTTGCCGGTGACACACGCGAAGTTGTCGATGCCGCCGCGGTTCATCGCGTCGTACGTGTCCGCGATCCAGGCCATCTCGCGCTCGCCCGTGCCCATGTCCGGCGCCGGGACGTTGCTCCCGGGGCCGATGAAGCCCTTCCAAATGAGTTCCGCGGCGTAGCGGCGTGTGATGCGCTCGAGGATCTCGGGAGGCGTCGTATACGGGTTGACCCGGACCGCGCCCTTGGAGCCGCCGAAGGGCACGTTGACGATGGCGCACTTGAAGGTCATGAGTGACGCGAGGGCCCGCACCTCGTCCTTGTCTACATGCGTCGCGTAGCGGATGCCGCCCTTCAGGGGCTTCCTGTGATGGCTGTGTTCTGCCCGCCAGCCCTGGAAGATCTCGAGCTTCCTTCCGACCTTCACCGGGAAGCTGAACTCGTAGACGTTGTTGCAGGACTTGATCTGCACCAACAGATGCTCGGGGAAGCGCAGTGCCGCAGCGGCGCGGTCGAACTGTCGCTCGTACGCGTGGTACATGTTGAGGTCTTCGGTGGACGCCGCGTTGCTCGACTTGCCCGCGCGACGCTTGTCGTTCTTTCCGGCCATCGTGCTGTCCCTCTCGGTGAAGCGATGACCCGAATCTAAGTCGGGCACGTCGCAGCGCGAGCAAACGACGGAGCGTCCCTCGATATCGATTTGTGAAGCCGCAGTCCCGAGCCTGATTCCGTCGCCGGAATCGCGCCTATCTCTGTCCGCTGGGGCACTTGTGTGACGCATGTCACAGCCTCGCCGACGCATTCGTGATTCGCATGCGGAAGTTCCATGGGCTCGTCGCCTTCACGCGTACACTCTGCAATTGAGACGCAATCTCAGTAAGGCGTGCGGGCAGAGAGGCCCGCGAATCCCCCGGAGGTCCACGACGATGATGGAACGAAAGCGCACGGCACGACTCGCTGGCGCAACTCTCGCCCTGCTGCTCGCGGCGTCACCGGTGCTTGCGAACGAGGGCGACGAGCGCGACGACGTGATCGAGGAACTACAGAAGGAACTGCGCGAGTTCCGGGCCGAGCAGGACCGTATGCGCAAGGAGATCGAGGAGTTGCGCGCGAACTCCGATCGCCGCGACGCCGACCTCGACGCGGCGGTTGCGGACGTCGTCCGTGGCCTGGACACAGCGACGTATGCCGGGCCATCCGGAGTGCGGCGCCCGAAGGCAAGCATCGATATCGGCGGCTACTTCTCGACGCGTTACGTCTCGTCACAGAAACCCGGCAAGCACAGTTCGTTCGTGGACATGCGGCTCGTACCGCAAATCCACGCGGAGATCTCGCGCAACATCCACTTCGACAGCGAGATCGAGATCGAGCACGCCGGGGCGGGCGGTCCCGCCGATGGCGAGATCGTGGTCGAGTACGCCGAGCTCTCGTTCGTCTTCGACCCGCGCTTCGTGCTGAAGGCGGGCACACTGCTCATTCCATTCGGTCACTTCAACCTCAATCACGACGACCCCATGAATGAACTGTCGGAGCGCCCGCGCGTCGCACGGTTCGTCGTTCCGTCGGCATTCGACATCCCGGGCATCGGAGCCGAGGGCGCGTTCGACATGGACGACGGCGTGCTCTCGTACAACGTCGCGCTGACCAACGGCTTCCGCGATGCATTCGACAGCAGCAAGGGCGCGCGCAATGCGCGGGGGCTCTTCGAGGAAGACGAGAATGACGACAAGACCGTCTTCGGTCGGATGGCGTTCGTACCGACGGCGTCGTTCATCGACTCGCTGAGCGTTGCGGTCTCCGGTGCGTTCGGCCGTCTCGGCGCAAACGGCCGTGGGTCCGATCGGCTGACCGGGTTCGGCGTCGATCTCCAGGCCAAGGAGGGCCCGTGGGAGTTCATGGGCGAGTACGACAGCTTCAGCATCAACCGCGCTTCCGGCACGCCGCCGCCCGTCCTCCCGAACGGAGACCTCGGCCCGGTCCGAGGCCTTGACGGCTACTACGCGCAGTTGCTCTACCGCCTCGACGCCGACTGGCTGAACGGACTCCCGATCACCGAGGGCAACGCGACGATGGCCTTCGTCCTGCGCCGCGACCAGGTGGACTTGAACGATCGCGTGCGCGGAGCGTCGGGTCAGGACGACGAGCGGGCTTGGACCGTCGGCATCAACTACCGTCCGACCGCCAAGACCGTGGTGAAGATCGAGTACCGCTGGGCGGACTCTCCGGGCGAAGACGGGAACAAGCGCGACTTCTTTGCGTTCGAGTTCGCGACGTACTTCTGATTGGCGTTCTTCCGTAGGGGCAGTGGGCTACAGCGGCATGCCGCCCCGTTCCGATTTCAAGTTGGGCCACGTCCCGTCGTCCGCGCCCCGGAGCTCCTCATGACTCGTTTCCCGACCCTGGCCGCGACCGGGACGCTCAGTCTTGTGCTTGCCGCCTCGTTGGCACTCACGGCCGGCTGTGGCTCGATGTCGCGCTTCGACGGACCGGGCGGCGCCCAGCTTCTTTACGAAGCGCGTTGCGGCGGCTCCTGTCACGTGACGTACGCCCCCGGCGACGTGCACCCGGACGATTGGCCAGCGATCGTGGACGAGATGGGGCCGCGCGCTGGGCTCAACCAGAAGTACCGTTCGCGAGTGACGGACTACGTCGTCTCCGCGTCGACCCGGGCGTGGCAGGAGCGATGATCGTCGCGTCCACAACGCTCACAAAGTGACGCAGGGCACGGCACGACTTCTCCCATGCTGCGATGGTGATAGGCTTCCCGTTCGGAGGATTCACCATGCGTCTCGCTCGTACTCTCGCCCTCTCTCTCGCCTGCGCCCTGCCGATGGCGCTCGCCGGATGCTGTGCCGAGCCACCGCCGTCAGAGACCTCCGCCGCGGATGAGGGCACGGTCTACGGGGAGCCGATCGGAGACGCTCCGCTCGTCTCGTTGAGCGAGTTGAACGCGAACCTCGCTGTCTACGAGGGCAAACGTGTTCGCGTCGAGGGCATGATCACCGACGTCTGCGCAAAGCGCGGGTGCTGGATGATCATCGGCGCCGAAGAGGGTGCGGACTCCGTCCGGTTCAAGGTCACCGATGGGGTGATGGTCTTCCCGCTTGACGCGAAGGGTGCGCGGGCCGAAGCCGAAGGCACCGTCCAGCGCATCGAACACGATCTCGAGACCACGCGCAACGTCTTGGCGCACGAGGCCGAGGAGGCTGGCGAAGCGTTTGACCCGAGCACGGTGACCGAGCCGATGGTCGTGGTTCAGCTCGCCGGGATAGGCGCGGTCGTGCGGTCGAACGAGTAGCCGCAACGTGAACTGGCGGCGGCTCTTCCGGGTTCTGCATAGGGACATCGGATACCTGCTCTTCGGTCTCGTGATCGCGTACTCGGTCAGCGGGATCGCTGTGAACCACGTCGAAGGCTGGAATCCGAACTACTCGGTGACCGTCAGCGAAGTGGAGGTCGGTGCCCTGCCGACCACCAGCTTGGACGCGATGGAGAAGCACGTCGCCGAGGCGCTCGAGATCGGCACGGATGACATCCGCGGACGCCAGCGTCCGGCCGCGAATCGCTTCATCGTCTTCCTGCCAGACGGGGGCGAAGCAAAGGTCGCCGTGGATACCGGCCGCGGCACGGTGAAGCGCGTGACCACCCGCCCCGGCCTCTTCCAGGTCAACGTTCTGCACCTCAACCACCTGAAGGGTGTCTGGACGTGGGTGGCCGACGTCTTCGCATTCCTGCTGATCTTCCTGGCGTCGAGCGGGATCGTGTTGCTGAAAGGCAAGACGGGCTTCGGCGGCCGAGGAAAGTGGTTCGTCCTGGCCGGACTAGCCACCCCCGTGGCCTTCGTGATCCAGTACTACGCAACGAGATGAGGGACCGCCGCGCGAGGCGAAGCAAGCCAACCGGCGCATGACGGAGTCGGCCCGGTCGGCCCGAAGCGGTGGTCGAAATGGACCACGTCTAGCGGCACAGCAAGAGCCAACCCCTGAACTCTGCCGAACTGCATTCCCCGTCTGCCGAATGCGCTCTGACTCTCTACGGAAGATCGAAACAAACAAGCCGAGAATCGCCGAATCCCGCGATTCACAAGCTCAAAAGGCGCGAAGTCAGGCCCGGCATAGTCCCGTCTCGCCCAAGCGCAACGCAGGTGACCGTCGTCGTCGGCGAGGGCGCACGAACCAAGGTGAGGCGCAGGGAGCGGATTCCGCCTGCGAAACCCACCCTCGAGACGAGCGTTCTCACGCGTCGAGGTCCGGCCCCGATGCGAGGCGACGAACTCCAAGCGCGGCCCCGGTTGAGCAGCCGGAGCCGCGACGGGAGCCGAACACGCGAGCGATAGCGAGCGGTGCCGACGGAGTCGGCACAAGCGCAACACAGCCAACCGTCGTCGTCGGCGAGGGCGCACGAACCAAGGTGAGGCGCAGGGAGTGGATTCCGCCTGCGAAACCCACCCATGAGGCGAGCGTTCTCACGCGTCGAGGTTCCGCCCCGACGCGAGGCGACGAACTCCAAGCGCGGCCCCAGTTGAAGCAGTCGGAGCCGCGACGGGAGCTGAACACCCGAGCGAAAGCGAGGGGTGCCGACGGAGTCGGCACAAACGAGGAATAGCGACCAGCGGCGCCGAAGGCGCCCCTTGTCGCTACCGGATCAGGATCGCAATCCCCGTCAGCGTGAAGAGGGCGATGACGGCGATGGCCGTGATCACGGCGAAGTGCTTCATCCACTCCGGCAGCTCGACCGGAACCGGGTCCGAGGCGAGTGTGACCCGTGACGGCGCGGGACGCCCGGTAGCGCTGGGCAGAGTCGTGGTCGGAGATGTCGCCGACGCGCCGAGGGTGCTGAACTCGGAGGTCGTCGGTACGTCGGCCACGTCAGGGCTCGCGTTGCCCGGCCGGTCCCGCTGTTCCGGCTGAGCGACGTCGGCGAGGTCGGGGTGGCTGTGCGCCTGCGCGGCGGCGAGGATCTTGTCGGCGGCCATGGGAGGCATGGGAGCCGTCTCCTCCATGTTGATGGTCGCCGTTTCATCACCTGAGAATTCGGTCGCACTGTGCGTGGCCCGCCCGGTCGTTGCGACGGCGCTCTGGGCCGAGACCGGTGACGGCGACGCGCTGGCGGGAACGTCGACTGCACCGATGACGGAGGTCTTCATCGGTGATCCTCCGAAGATGTCATCGAGTGCGCGCGAGGCGTCATTGAGCGCCGCACGGACGTCCGGCGGGACCTCGGCCGTACTGGAGTAGCACTGCGAGTCGAGCTCGAACGAGGGCACGGCGTGACTATCCGACGCGACCAGCGTACCGGTCTCGTCGAGCGCACAATTGAGTGCCTTCTCGTATGGCCTCTCGCCAATCGCGGCTGGGTCCGAGTGAACGGCCCCGCAGTACCTACACGTGAGGTGATGCGCTGCCGTGCCGCGGCCCAGTGCCGCACCGCAGGTCTGACAGATCATTGTTGTCCGTTCTCGCCCCCGCTGGAGCGTCTCTCCATCCGGACCATCGGGATCCGAGTCGCGACGACTTGAGTCGCGAACGCGCGCAGAAGGGGCCGCGATCGCGGCGCAAGGGTGACGTCGCTTGAGCCCGATCGACCGCGGGTTCCGCTACCGCGTGCGCTTGCGTTTGTTCGCGTCGCGCAGACCGGGCGGGATCGGCCGGTTGCGCGGTGGCCCGCGGCGCCGCGCACCAGCTGACTTGGCGGGGCGGCGGCCCGGCGAGCCAGACGTACGCGGGGTGGTCGAATTCGCGGCCGACCGTGGGGTCGTCGCGCGTGCGGCGCTCGGCGTCGCGGCGCGCGTGCCTGTCGGCGGCGCGATCGGTCCGTCCGGACGCAGTTCTGGTGGCGTGCCGGATGCGCACCAGCCGCTGGGGGGCGTCTCGCCGCGCATCTCGAAGAGGAAGCGCGAGGGCATTGTGTCTACGCGCTTGCCGAAGCGCGCGCGTGTCGCGGCGTACGAGATGGCGAGCCGTCGCTGCGCACGTGTGATCCCGACGTAGGCGAGACGCCGCTCTTCTGCGTCGCCGGCGTCGCGGATGGCCTTCTGGTGCGGAAGGATGCCCTCTTCGAGGCCGACGAGGTAGACGTGAGGGAACTCGAGCCCCTTGGCGGCGTGCAAGGTCATCAGTGTTACGGCGTTCTTGCCCTGGCCCTTGTCGTCGCCACCGGGCCGATCGTCGGAGGCCGAGAGCGCGATCTCCTCGACGAAGCCGGAGAGCGACGGCGCGTCGCTGCGGTTCAGGTAGTTCTCGGCCATGTTGAGGAATTCGACGATCGCCTGCGCGCGCATGTCGCGCGTCTCCTGGTCCGCGTAGATGCGAACGAGTTCGGTCTGGTAGTCCGTCGCCTCGATCATGCGCCGGATCCCGTTGACGAGTTCGCGCGCCTTGGCACCTTCGGCCAGTCGGGCGAGGGACGCGCGGAGCTCTCGGATCGAGGTCATCGCGCGCTCGGTGACGCCGTCGATGGCAGATGGTGAGAGGTCGAGCGCCTGCGGGACGGAGATGCCCTTCTTGGTCGCAAAGTCGAGCAGCGCGTCGAGAGAGCTCTTGCCCACACCGCGCGGAGGCGTGTTGACCACGCGCATGAACGACATCTCGTCGAGCGGGTTGACCATCTGCTTCACGTAGGCGAGAAGGTCGCGGATCTCCTTGCGGTCGAAGAAACTCATCCCGCCGACGAGGATGTACGGGATGTCGTTGGCGCGGAAGGCCTGCTCGAAGACGCGCGACTGCGGCGCCGTGCGAAAGAGGACCGCGAAATCCGCGAACGACAGGTCGCGGCGCGCCATCTTTCCCACGATGTCGAAGACGACGGAGTTCGCCTCCTTCTCTTCATCCTCGTGGACGACGACGCCGATGTCCTCGCCCTTGCCGATGTGGCTGCGGAGCGTCTTCTTGTGGCGCGCGGGGTTGTTCGAGATGACGGCGTTGGCGGCGTCCAGGATCTGCGACGTGGAACGGTAGTTCGTTTCGAGTCGCACGACCACTGCCCCTGCGTAGCGCTTGTCGAATTCGAGGATCTGCTTCACCTCGGCGCCGCGCCAACCATAGATCGACTGATCATCGTCGCCGACGACGCACAGGTTGCGGTGTCCGTCGGCGATGCCGCGAACGATCCCGAACTGGGGCTTGTTCGTGTCCTGGAACTCGTCTACCAGGACGTAGCGATAGCGGTTTCGGAAGTTGTCGCGGATGGCGGGGTGGGTCCGGAACAGGCCGACGAGTTTGACGAGCAGATCGTCGAAGTCGAGCGAGCGCGCGCGCCGCAGCGTGGCGTCGTACTTCTGGTAGGCGCGACCGATGAGTTGCTCCTCGTCGTCGAGCGCGTTGTCGAGGAACTCCTCCGCTGAGACGAGCTGGTTCTTCAGGAGCGAGATCTTCGAGTGCAGGTCGCGTGGGCGCAGGGATGCCTCGGGCACGTGCAGTTCGCGCAGCGCCGACTTGATGGCTGCGATCTGATCGGACGAGTCACAGATCGAGAATCCGGCCGGCATCTCGATGGCGTCGGCGTGTGCGCGCAGCGCCTTCACGCAGAATGCGTGGAACGTGCCGACCGTGAGCTTCTTGGCGGCTCGGCGGCCCACGAGATCGGCGACCCGCTCGCGCATCTCGCCCGCCGCCTTGTTCGTGAACGTCATGGCGAGGATCGCGGTGGCAGGCACGCCCTTCTCCATGAGGTGCGCGATGCGGTACGTGATCACGCGCGTCTTGCCTGTGCCAGCGCCGGCCAGGACCAGAACGGGGCCCTCGGTGGTTTCGACAGCGCGGCGTTGCTCGGGGTTCAGGCGGGAGAGGAGTCGGCTCATCCGGGAACGGGGACCTCTGGAATTCGTGCCTGCTTGGGCTCGGAGCGGGGCTGATGTCCACGCCGATCGGTCCCACCGACGCAATGGAAATGGCGCAATGGAAATGCCGCCGGGCGTACGACCGGCGGCCAGAGGGGGAGTGTCGCAGAGGGAGGCGACAGTTGCAGCGCCTCCGCGGCGCGGGGCAGCCTTCATCAGTCCTGGGTCGAGCGACGACGCTGAGCAGCTACGACGAGCGGCGCACGTAGGTGCGCTCGAACGTGAGCGTCCAGGTGACGCCGCCGTCCGCGGAACGCTCGAGCACGTGGCGGAGCTTGCCACCCTCGATCTCGGAGTAGGTCGAGCGGGAGAGAACGCTGGTTCCCGACGCCACAGTTTCGCGTCCCATCAGCCGCATTCCACCGTCGTAGTAGCCGCCGAGGTACTCCATCACGGCGCCGCCGTCGTCCACACTCATCTGTCGCCAGCGTCCGCGTCCCGGATCGTAGAACGTGAAACTCTCGCTATCGGTGCCGGACTTCGCGTCCGTCCACGTGGCGTGCAGGAGGTGTCCGTTGCGGCGCAACACCACGTCCGTCGTGCCGATGCGGAGGTTGCGTGCGTCGTAGACATCCCAGGCGCCGACCCAGAAGTCGAATTGACGCGCCGGTACCTTCGCCCGATTGGCGCGTGCGCGCTCGAGGAGATTCTTGAAGCGGGGGTCCTTGCGTAGCGCGGCGAGGCTCTCGTCGCTCTCCATCGCCTGCACGTCGAGGTAACCGGCGACGACGGCCTTCTCGAGCGTCTTGAAGGCTGGATCGAGCTGGCCGATCGATGCACGGGAGCACGCCTCGCGGAAGCGCGCCTCTGCGCGGACGTTGCGATCTGCGGCGGCGAGCCCGAATGCGCTGGCGGCCTGCGCGCGTTCGCCCTTCGCATAGAGTGCGGTGCCGAGGCCGAACCAGGCCCAGCCCGCCTTCCCACTCGCGTCAGCGAGTCCGCGGAACTGTCGTACCGCCTCGTCGTGGTCGCCGGACGCGAGGGCCGCGTTCGCGGCGTCACGCGTGAAGCCGTGCGTACTCGTCTGATCTGGCGTCGCTGTGGCAACGGCGACGGCGGTCAGAACAAGTACGGACGTGCTGAGGAGTCGGCGGACGGGACCGAACCTGATCGCTGCACTCCTCTCGCCGCGTTCTGTTCACCCCGAGAGCGGGGCAGCGTGGGAGGAAGGCGGACGTTCCCCCTCACGTGGCGGACACTGTGTCCACTGTCCAAAAATCGGACAGTTCGGGGCTCCGACTGAACCGAAACCTGACGCCGAGTCGTTCCTATCGCTTCGGGATCTCGAGCTTGAAGCCCGCGATCCGCGGTTCTCGGCCCCAGGTGGCGACGCCAATTCGCTCCGCTCCACGGATCGGGCGGATGGGCACAGCGTCGAAGACGACGGCGTCTCCGAGCGTGACGGTCAGGCGCCGATCGAGGTACGTGAGGGTCAGCGTGCGCGTTTCGGCCTCGGCCAGCTTGACAGGCGGCGACTGGTGGAAGAGGCGCTGGTAGCGCTCCAATTCAGCCCGGAGCACCTTCTTTCCACCGCCGTGCAGAATCAGGTTCCAACCAGAGAGGCCGTCCTTCAGACCGTCGCCCTGGAACGTGACGACCATCTTGGGGGCCTGATCGATGCGGAGCACGAGGTCGATCGAAAGGCGAAACTCGTCGACGCCTTCCGTCAGCCGCGACTTCAGCCAGAAGAGATTGGAGGGGTTGTCCTTCGAGACGCCCGGCGCGACAGTGTACTTGCGCCATTGGACCGCCTTACCGCTGTCCTGACCCGAGAGCAGCTTGTTCTTCACTGCGAAGCGTCCCGCGGTCACCTGCAACTTCGACGCGAACGACTTCTTTCGGAAGTCATGCCCGGCGACCGTGCGCCAGCCCTTCGGCGGTTCCTGCGTCAGGTCGTCGGCGGGACCATCGTCCGACGTCAGTCCGGGCACCGGTGTCCCGTTGGGCAACGAGATGGCGAGTGCGACTCCGGCTGGCCCGCGGCGATTGCGGACCTTGACCAGGATGCGGTTGCGCCCCGCGCGGAGCGTGAACGGCAGACGGATCGCGTCCGGCACGTTGACGTGCGGGCCACGCCAATTCAGACCGGACGATGAGTTGCGTCCCTTGTCGCGCAGGCTCTCGACGAGATCGCCGTTGACGAAGAGCGTCAGATCGTCGTCCGCGCGGACGTGCAGCGCGACCGGGGTCTCCGCCGCGACCGTGACGTGCGTCAGCGCGTACGTCGTTGTGTTGTCCATGTACGGGTACTTGATCGCGACCCATCCCGTGCCGTCGATCTTGACGGGACCCGGATCGGTCACGCGCCGCCACTTGCAGATATTGCCCTGCCCGGGATACTCCTTCGCGAAGTCGAGTTCTCGTTGGGGAGGGAAGATGCATGCACCAGGGTCTGTGCCCTTCTCGGCGAACGGACCGATCACCCGCCAGGCGTATTGAATCCCGAGTTCGTCGCTGCCGATCCGTCGCGCCCTCTCGTCGTCGCCTGCGCGCGCCGCGTCCGTCATTCGCTTCGTGATCAGATCGCGGCGCAGCGGAGAGTTCTCGTACTTGCCGAATTCGCCAGCCTTCGTGAGGACGTCGCGCACTCCACGCGCGAACGCCTCCATCTCGAGTGCGATGGCCTCGCGATCACTCTCGACGAGTGGGAGCCGGAACCGCATCAGATCATCGAATGCGCCGTCGCCGAAGTGGCGCACCAGGTAGTAGGCGGCCGCGCGCGCCACGTACGCGGTTCGTCCGTCCCGCACCGGCGCCGTGCGATAGTCGCGGAAGAAACCGCGCAACGGCTTCCAATCATGGCCCCGTTCGCGCTTCGCGAACTTCTCCACGAAGTGCAGGAAGAAGCCGGCACTCGGGCCGTAGTTGTTGATGCGCCAGTATGCGAGATCGCGCTCGATGTAGTCCTTCTGGAACGCGGTGAGGTTGGAATCGAACGAGCGCGCCCGATCCGCGTCCTGCGAAAGAACCTCGAATGCGTAGGCCGCGCCCACGTTCGCGAGGCCTTCGCGCCAACCGCCGAGAACCGGGTTCGTGTCATCGATGCAATGCGTCAGCTCGTGGTAGTAGAGCCCCGTGTCGAGCCGTGTCCCGCGCGCGTCGGGTTTGGCACGGCCGATGTTGATCTGCTTCCCACCGCCGGTACCGCCGGAGAACTCCCAGAGTTCCTTGAAGTAGACGGTGACGCGATCCCCGTCCGGGTTGGGTAGGCGCCCGAAGAGATCCGTCAGGAACACGTACGCGATGTCAAAGCGCAGTTTCGACTGCGCCGGGATCGCAGCGAGCAGATCCTTCGGACCGATCAGAATGAACTGCTGCGTAGCGAGAGTGGCCGTGCGCGCCCACACCGGATTCGAGACCACGTCGCTCACCATCTGCGCTTGATCTGCCGGAGTGTCGGCTGCCCACGTTTTCTCAAGAGCGCGCAGCGCGTCGTTGGCGTCGCTACGGACCTCGGCGTCCTTCGCGAACGAGAGCTCCTTCAAGAGAAAGCGCGACTCCGCGTAGCGCTTCTCGACAAGTAGGCGTTGGGCCCGATCGAGGAGTTTCTGTGTGACGCCATCCTTCCCGATGGCCTTCTTCGCCGACGCCTTCTCGTCGTCGGTGATCCGTTCGAGGATCTTGTCGCGAACGTCCCAGCGACCCTTCTCCGCGCGTTCGACAGCGTCGACCGCGCCGAGCACCGCTTCGTCGGCGTCTTCTTGCAACGAGCCGCCGATCGCCTCGAGGATGCGCAGCGACGCGTGGTATTGCTTGCGGTCGAAGAAGCGACCGGACATCTGCCGCATGTAGCGGCGCTGCTCGCTCTTGACGCGCGCCTCGATCACACGCCGCTCCACGATCGAGATCGGGCGGGGCTCGAACGCGCCGAGCGCCACCATCGCGTCGCGGAACGCGTATTTCTCGGCGTCCTCGCGGGCGCGCCGCACACCGGTCACGAGCGTTCGCCACGCTGCGTCCTTCAGCCCTTGCGTTGCGAGGCGCTCCGCGGCTGCGAGGACTCTCTCCGCACCGCCGGACTCGATCTCCGAGAAGTCGGGGACATCAAAGCGAGCGACCTGCGCCAAACCGCTGCGATCTGGGCTGCCGCCTTGGGGCGGATGCACGTCGCGCGTACTTGGGTCCAGGAACCCGAGATGCACGGTGAGCGCGCTCGCC
Source organism: Planctomycetota bacterium (assembly GCA_024280885.1). GTDB lineage: Bacteria > Planctomycetota > JAJSAM01 > JAJSAM01 > JAJVHW01 > JAJRPF01. Next base: position 389,852 of record JAJRPF010000048.1, read on the forward strand.
TCGAGCACGTCCTTTGTGAGCGGCAGCGGCGCTGGCACCGCGTACGAGATGACCTGCCCCTTTCGCCACGTGCTCGTCGGTGGAGCTGGGGCGTGGTCGAGACGCACGACCCGGCGCCCGGCGCGCTGGATGCGCAACGCGATGGTGTAGGCCTGCTCGATATCCTCGGCCGGGGCGAAATCGAGGAGGAGTCGGACCTGTCCGGTATCGCTTGCGTCGTCGGTCTCGACCCGCACGCGCACCTCGATCGGCAGCGCGTCGCCAGCCTTGGCCGAGGCCACGGTTGGGGCGGTGGTCAGGACGCCCGCGCCGAGCGTGGCGAGGACGAGCAGTTGCGGGAGGCGCGTGTTCACCGCGTGAAGATACACGCTGGGGTGTCGCGAGTCGTCAGAGGAGAATAGACTGGGGGTCTTCGTTGGCAGCCTGGGGAGGTGACCGTGCGTACGACCGTATTTAGAGCCCGTGCCTTGGGGGTGCTCTACGCCCTGTGTGCGGCGCTGCTCTTCGCGCCCTCGGCGGCTGCCGAGACGAAGAGCGCAGACGATGTGCTCGCGATGATCGACGCGGTGGTCTTTCACCCGGATCGTCAGGAGGGGTTGAACGGGTACAGCGCGACCGTCACGGAGACGCGCGGGGACGACACGGAGAACTCGGCCAAGGGGCGCGTCGATGTGGACTCTCTCAAGCGAGAGCGAGTGTTCACTCTGGATGGCGGAGAGACGCGTGCACTGGGGGCTTTCTTGCCGTCCGGGGGCTTCTGGGATCTCTCGGCGGTGATGCAGGTCGAAACGACGCTCTTCTCGACGCCACTTGCGGAGCAATTCCCGGCCGACGAGTACGAGCGCTTCGTCGCACGGCGCGCGGGCGGTTTCGCGCTGCGCCTGAAGCCGAAGACCGCGATCGGAACCGCGTCCATGTTCCACCCGGCAGTCACGTCGATTTCGCTGCACGTGGGGCCGGAGGGCCGTCTCCTGACCGGTGAGCTCGGTCTCGACATGGAGATCATGAAGGCGACCGCGAAGCTGGAGTTCACGTTCGAGGAGGTGGATGGGAAGCAGCGCATCGCGGGCATCGCCAACACGATCGCGAGCACCCAGATTGCGAACCTCCGCGTGACCCCCGCTGTGGCATTTGCGTACACGGAAGTCGAGGGATGTCGCTCGTCGAGAGTATCTCCGTGACCGTGGACGCATCCGAGATCAGCAACACGTTGGGGACGCTGGTCGAGTCGATGACGAGTAGGCAGGCGTTCTCGAACTACCGGGTGCTGCTGGCGACGCCGCCGGTCCCCGACGATTGGAGCGGCGTGACGGCGTGGTACCTGCGCCGGATGCTTGGTGAGGCGCTGCCAGGGGACGAGATCGCGGCTCTCTTTCCGCCGCCGACGAAGCCGTCGAAGGAGCGCAAGGTCGGTGCGTCACGTCGTCGGATGTACCTGGCGCACGGTCTACGGTTGACCTTCGATGCGGGCGATGTCCTCATCGAGGCGCTGATCCGCGTGAAGCCGGGGAACGGGTTCGCGGCATTCGCGGGCGAACTCGGCGAGGGGCTCTCGACCGATAGCACGCGCGCAAGTGTCGAGGAGGCATTCGGCAAACCGGCCAGCACCAAGAGCGCCTCCAAGACGACGACCGTGAGCTATACCGAGCATGGGCTGTCCGTCGTGTACGAGGGCAAGAAGGCGGGCGCCACCGCCGCTGTCGTGGCGGTCGTATTGCGTCCGAAGCCGGAGACCGAGTCCGGCGAGTAGCGCCCTCCGTCCTCAGTCGTCGCACGGAGAGCGGCGCACTAGAACGGCACCTCTCCGAGGAGACCAGCCATGAGCGCCGCCGACATCGCCCGCGACACATTTCAGCGCCACATCACCGAGAACGCGTATCCCGGTCGCGGGGTCGTCGTCGGCCGCGACGGATCCGGCGCGTGGGTGCTCATCTACTGGATCATGGGGCGTAGCGATAACAGCCGGAACCGCCGCTTCACGGTCGATGGGGGCGTTGTGCGGACGGAGCCGGTGGATCTGTCGAAGGTCGAGGATCCGAATCTGATCATCTACGAGGCGTTGCTCGAGCGGCCGGGCGTGCAGATCGTCACGAACGGCGATCAGACCCGCACGATCCACGACGCTCTGGCCAGCGGCGGTTCGTTCGCGTCCGCCCTGATGACGCGCGATCGGGAGCCGGATGCGCCGAATTACACGCCGCGGATCAGCGCGATGCTCGACCTCTCCGGCGCAGAGCCCAGCGCGCAACTTGCGATCTTGAAGGCGGATCGTTGCGATCCGGCGCGCACCGATCGGGCGTTCTTCCGCCCGCCGCCGCCGACGGCCGGGATCGGCTACGGCCTCACGACGTACATGGGGGATGGCAACCCGTTGCCGAGCTTCACGGGCGACCCGCTTCTCTTGCCGTGTGTGGGAACACCGGTCGAGGTCCTCGACGCGTACTGGAACGCTCTGGACGACGACAATCGGATCTCGCTCGCGGTGAAGTCGGTTGCACCGGACGGGACGACTGCGGAACTCCTCGTTCGTAATCGCCACGACTGAACGCGTGGCACGGCGTCGCTGCGGCCCGGCGTCTCGGCGTCACACACCGCGCCGCCGCGCTCACCCGTGCGTCGCCCACCACGCGTTCGCGTGCTGCTCCGTCCACTCGCGCTCCATCTCGACCTCGTTGAGGATCTTGAGCATCGCTCCGGCGTCGCTCGGTCGCTGCGCCGCGTCTTTTTGCATGCATGCCAGGACGAGTGCGTCCAACTCGCGTGGGATCGGGACCATGTCAGAGACGCGCGGCGGCGCCTCCTGGACATGCATGAGGATCGTCGCCATCGCGGTCGTGCCGAGGAACGGCGGTCTGCCGACGATCAGCCAGTAGAGCAGGCATCCGAGGGCGTAGACGTCGGCGCGCGCATCGACGTCGGTGTCTCCCATCGCCATCTCGGGCGGCATGAACGCCGGCGTCCCGAGCAGCGCGCCGTCGAGCGTGAGCCGGCTCGCGTCCGAGTCTCTCTCCCAGTCGGTGTGCTGCACCAGACCGAAGTCGAGCACCTTGGCGAAGTCATGTCGTCCGCCGATCTTGCACGCCATGATGTTATTCGGCTTGAGGTCGCGGTGGACGAGCCCGTGCGAGTGTGCCTCGGCGAGTGACTCACAGATCTGGCGGACCAAATGCACCACGCGCTCGGGTGGCAGCGCGCCGTGTCTCTTCACGATCTCCATCAGGTCGAGGCCGTCGAGCAACTCCATCACGTAGTAGAACGCGCCGTCGTGCGTCAGACCGAAATCGAAGACCTGCACCGTGTGCGGAGAGGTGAGCGCCGCCGTCGCTCGGGCCTCGCGCTCGAAGCGCAGCAGCGCGACGCGGCGTCGATCCGCGTTGCTCTCTTTGAGATTGTCCGGCCGGATGATCTTGATCGCCGACGGTCGCGCCAGCATGCGGTGTTCTGCACGCCAGACCTGGCCCATGCCACCGCGACCGAGTTCCTCGATCATGTGGTAGCTGCCCATCTCCTGGACCGCTTTGCGCGCACTGGTCACTTCGGCAGACAGATTGCCGACGACCTTCGCTGCGATCAGCGCCAGCGTCGCGCAGACGGCGACCGACCCCATCAACAGAACCTCGATCCCCGTGGATGGGAGGGGAGTGCCGGCGGCGCGTGCGATGAAGAGCGTGATCGGGAACGCGAGGGCCGATGCGATCGTTGTCCCGAGTCGTAGATTCCATGCGACGGGGACAAGCAACGGGGCGATGAGGATGATCGCGCACGTGCCCGGCAGGCCGATGATGATCACGTCTTCCGGGTATCCTGAGATGTTCTGCGCGAGGTTCAGGACGAAGCAGAGCAGGATCTCGTAGCCGAGCCCCATTCGTAGCACCTCACGCGGCGGCAGCAGCCCGCGCCAGGACACGATGCCCATCGCGATCGATGCGACGAACGCGATGAGAATGCCCCACGTTGCGGTCGGCAGCCGGGACTCCCTGACGGTCTCCTGGAGTACGGCCCCCTTGAAGAACATCCAGAGTGCGGCGAGTACGATGATGAGGGCGAGGACCGCCACGCGCTTGGACGCTTCAACGGCCAGGTCGTCGGGGACGGCACCCGTTGGCAGAGAGTCCCCGCTCGGGGCTCTCCCCTCATCGGCCCGTCCCACGTAGAGTCGTTCGCTTGGCATGTATGTGGCATCCTCGCCGCACGATGGACCTCTCTCAAGGAGACATCTCCCGACCGGTGCCTGAATTTATCGCCACCGTGATCATGCCGGTCCGCAACGAGGAGCGCTTCCTCGGTGCGGCCCTCGATGCCGTGCTGGCGCAGGATCTCCCCGATGGCGCGCTCGAAGTGCTGGTCGTCGACGGGCGCTCCACGGATCGGACACGCGAGATTGCGGAAGAGCGCGGACGCGGCGCGCGCTTTCCGGTGCGGATACTCGACAATCCGGAGCGGATAGCGGCGACGGCGCTGAACATCGGGATCGAGGCAGCGCAGGCGGAGATTGTCGTCCGCGTTGACGGACACGCAGAGATCCCGCCCGACTACGTCCGGCGCTTGCTGGAGGTGCTCGAGAGGACCGGCGCGGAGGTTGCCGGCGGCGCGGTACTCCCGGTTGGAGACGGTCTCTATGCGCAGTCCGTCGCCTGCGCGATGCGGAGCCCGCTCGGCCACGGAGGAGCGAGATTCCGTGCGCGCGGAGGATCGAAGCGAGAGATGGATGCCGATACCGTCGCGTTTCCCGCGTATCGCAAGGCCGCGCTCGTGGACGTCGGTGCGTTCGATGTCGAGATGGTGCGCAATCAGGACGACGACGTGCACCTGCGCCTCCGCAACGCCGGAAAGCGTATCGTGCTCGTGCCCTCCCTGGTCACCACGTATCACTGTCGGACGACGCGAGTCGAACTCTTTCGACAGCACTTCGGCTACGGGTTCTGGAAGATCGTCGGTTGGCGCAAGCGGGGGCAACTCTCGTCGCTGCGCGCGCTTGCCCCGGCCGCGCTCGTCGCGTCATTCGGACTCTGCGCAGCCCTTGCCATTGCGTCGTTCCCGCTCATCGCTGGCGCGGACTGGAACGGCACCAACGCCGACCGGCCCGCTCAACTCGTGTTCGCGGCGGTCCTCGCGCTCAGTGTGCTCGTCGCGGCATACGTCGCCTACGCCATCATCCTCTCGTGCATCTCGCTTGCCGTCACACCGCGGCCGCCCGGCTGGCGTTGGTTGCTTGCGCCGCCAGCGCGCATCCTGCCGGATATGCAAATCGCGTACGGCCTCGGGTTCTGGTGGGGCATTCTGCGTCTCGGTCATCCGCCTCGACGACGTGGGCGACGCGCGGGCCAACGCCCGGCTCGGTCCCGGAAGTGACCGAACTCGTGCGCCGTCGCCATCGCCTCGACGATCCGGGACATCTGCTGCTTCTCGCGGATCGGACACTCGCGTTGCGTCGCCTTCTCCGTGACGTGGGCGCACACCCGCTGGAGGAGCGGCGCGTGCTCGATCTCGGTTGCGGCGCAGGCGACTCGCTGGCAACGCTGCTTGCTGCGTCGGGACCGGCGTGCGTGACCGGCGTTGATCCAGACGCCACGCGCCTGGCGGTCGCGGCCGATCGAATCCGTCCGGGCACGTTCTTCGTTGCGGACGGGAGCGCGCTCGCGTTCGCCGACGGCGCCTTCGATGTCGTGCTCCTCTTCACCGTGCTCTCCAGTGTCGCGGACGATGCGCAACGGCGTGCGATCGTTGCCGAAACGAGGCGTGTTCTGCGCCCCGGCGGCGGGGTCCTTCTCTACGATTTCGGCGTGAACCCCGGCGGTTCGGAGACGCGTGGGTTGTCCGAGCGGCAGGCGCGCATCCTCTTCGATGGTTGCGCGATCGAGAGTCGCCGCGTGACCCCGCTCCCGGCGCTCGCGAGGCGACTCGCGCGGTCCGGGCGACCCCGGACATGGCTCTCGCGCCTCCCCGTTCCCCGGACGCATCATCTCTCATGGATCACAGCTCGATGACCTCACCGCGCTCCGCTCGTCCCGCGCGAGAGGCATTCCTGCCGTTCTCGCCACCCAGTATCGGCGAAGCGGAGATCCAGGCGGTCGTGGATGCATTGCGTTCAGGTTGGATCACGACCGGGCCGCGCACTGCCCTATTCGAACGGCGCTTCGCGGAGTTCGTGGGGGCCGAGGATGCCGTCGGTCTCAACTCCTGCACAGCGGGACTGCAGACGGCGCTCGCGCTCTCTGGCATCGGTCCGGGCGACGCGGTGGTGACGACTCCGATGACGTTCGCTGGCACCGCGAACGTCATCGAACACGTCGGCGCGAAGCCGATCTTCGCGGACGTGTCGCCTGATACGCTCAATCTCGATCCCGCGTGTGTGCACCGCGCGATTGAGAGTGCGCGGGCTCATGGCGATCGCGTACGCGCCATTCTGCCCGTGCACTACGCCGGGCATCCCTGCGATCTCGAGGCCCTCGACGCCGTCGCCGCAGAGCACGATCTCGTCGTGATCGAGGACGCCGCGCATGCTCTTCCCGCGCGGTATCAGGGACGCATGATCGGCGGCGGTGTCCCTGGCGATCCGCTCGCCCCACGCAATCGCGTGCTGACGTCGTTCTCGTTCTACGCCAACAAGAACCTCACGACCGGAGAGGGCGGCATGTTGACTGGACCGGCGGACGTGCTGGAACGGGCACGCGTCTACCGCAATCACGGGCTCGATCGCGATGCGTCGCAGCGTGGCGGCGCGCACGCGTCGTGGCGCTACGCCGTGCACGCGCCCGGCTACAAATTCAACATGACCGACGTCGCCGCGGCGATGGGGCTTGCGCAACTCGACAAGTTGCCGGCGTTTCACGCGCGTCGCCAGGCGACGGCTGCGCGCTACACCGCGGCGTTCGCTGATTGTGGCGCCGTGGAGACGCCGACGGAGCGCGCGGGAGTGAAACACGCGTGGCATCTCTACCCGTTGCGTCTGCACCTCGACCAACTGACGATCGATCGTGATCGGTTCATCGACGAACTCGCCGCACGGCAGATCGGGACCAGTGTTCACTTCATCCCCGTTCACCTGCATCCCTGGTATCGCGACGAGCATGGTCTGCGAGTGGGAGATTTCCCGGCGGCGGAGCGCGCGTTCGAGCGCTTGATCTCGTTGCCGATCCACCCTGCGCTGACCGACGACGATGTCGCCGACGTGATCGCTGCCGTCCGCGCCGTGGCCGAGGCGTTTGCGCGATGATCTCGCGCACCATCGACATCCTAGTGGCACTCTCCGCGTTCGTGCTGACGGCACCGCTCGCTGGATTGGCCGCGATTGCGATCACCGTGGAGTCGCGCGGCGGCGCGCTCTTTCGCGCGCGGCGAATGGGTCGCAATGGTCGTCCGTTCACGATGCTCAAGTTGCGGTCGATGGTCGCAGAGACCGGCCCGCGCATCACCGCGCAGGACGACGCTCGCGTGACGCGCGTCGGGCGCATTCTCCGACGTGTGCACCTGGATGAGTGGCCGCAACTCTGGAACGTCTTGCGCGGCGATATGAGTCTTGTGGGACCGCGCCCGGAGGACCCGTCGCTCGTCGATCTCGCCGACCCTCGCTGGCAGCGCGTGCTCTCGGTGCGGCCCGGGATCACAGGCCCGACGCAACTTGTTTTCGCAGCGTGCGAGGGCGCGCTTCTACGGGGTGACGGGTCGCAGGCGTCCACGGTCGAGATCGAGACCCGCTACCGCCGCGACGTGCTTCCGGAGAAGCTCGCCAGCGATCTCGGCTACGTCGATCGGCGCTCGCTTGCGACCGATCTGGCCGTGCTCGCGCGAACACTTGCGCTTCCGTTCCGGGGCGCGGCGTGACCGATCCCTGGCCCGGGATGAAGATCGTCTCGCGCAGCGACGAACGCGTCGTGACGACCGGCGCGGATTGGCACTTCGATGGCGAGGACGCCGAGGCTTCGCAGCGGATCGGTGTCGAGCGTCCGCTCCTGCGATTGCGTGGGATCGGTTCTTGTGACACCGACGTTCGCGCCGATTCCGTGCTGGTCTTGCGTGCGCGCCGGGCCACCGAGATCCGCGTCGAGGTCCGCTTCGAGCCCGTGTATCGCGCGCGCCACCGCGGACGCTGGCTGGCTGCCGATGAACAGGGCGGCGTCGGCGTCTATCCGCTGCGTTCGCGGCTGGTGACGCGGACTTCGTCGTTGCGGCTCGATGCGGGCGACGAGGCGTGGATCGCGGCGTTCCCGCCCCGCGAGCGATCAGCGCACCGCGAGGCGCAGCGCATCGCGCACGAGGGGCGCCCGACGCCCTTTCCCGTCGGCGCGTATCCCGGTCGGGACGTGATCGCTGAGTCCGCGGCGCATTGCGATGTGTTCTGCCTCCATGCGTACTTCTGGAAGGCGTGTGATCCGACGGATCGTCCGCGCATCGGGCGCTACGCCGGGCGACGCTGCTCGTGGTGCACGCGGCACCACGAACCCGAGGATCCCGTGCGTTTCCGAGAACTGCGCGCCGCGGTGCGCGAACACGGCATGGAGTTCGTCGTCTATCTTTCGCCCGAGCATACGCGCGCGCCGGACATCGCTGCCGAGATGGAACGCGTGGTGGGCGAGTACGACGTGGACGGGCTCTACCTCGATGGCGTCTCGCGAGACCTGCCGACGCTTCATCGCACCGTGTCCCGTGCCCGGAGCATCCTCGGCCCGCGGCGCATCCTCTATCTCAATGCCAGCGATCAGCCGTTCGGTTCGCCGCGCGTGTACGCACCCTTCGTGGACGCGTACTGCGACTTCGTTCTGCGCGGCGATGCCGGTCGGGGCGGGTTGTCGCGAGACACGTTTCTGCGCTACGCGGTCTCGGGCCGTAATCTCAGCAACGCCGTTGGCGTCTGGTGCCACTACGGCTCTGCCGGCCGCCCGGTGCTCCGCGAGCGGATGCCGGCTGCTGCCGATGTCCGCGCGGCGCGTGCCGCTGGCGCCACCGTCTGGCGCCGCAGCCAGGCCTGGCGTGAAGTCGGCGACGACCCAGCCGCCTTCGACGCGATCGATTGAGAGCGGCCCGACTCCGTATCGGCGATCACATGATGACTTCGAAGCCCTCGAAGTCCGGGTGCCCGAGATACGTTCCCTTCGGGGCGCGCGATTTCCCGTGTGCCTGCTTGAATGCGTCGGACTCGGTCCATGCGACGAACGACGCCCTGTCGTCCCAGACGACATGCGAGGCGAAGAGCGTGCACTCGTCGGTCGTCGCGCCGCGCAGCAGGTGAAACTCGCGAAAACCGGCGACGCCCGAGAGTCGCGAATCCCGCTCGCGCCAGATCTGTTCGAAGACTTCTTCGTGGCCCGGCGTGATCCGGAATCGGTTCATGGCGATGAACATCGTCGGCGTTCTCCTGGTGTACGTGTGGGTTCGTCGTTCGTGTGGTGCCTGGGACCTCCGGACGCGCTCAGGACCGGCACCAGATGCCCATCTTGTTGCCGCAGGGATCGCGGAAGTACGCGCAGGAACCGTGATCGCCACTGATCTCCGTCTTCGGCGTGAGCCCCTTGCCGCCAGCGTCCTCGATCTTCGTCAACGCCGCGTGGATGTCATCGACCGCGAGGATGAGGACGGTGCCGCCGTCTGCGACGGGCAGAGACGGATCGAAGCCGCCCCCGCCGTCGCCCGCGCTGAAGAGCACGTACTCATCACCCATCGGCGTGAACTCCCAACCGAAGACCGCGCCGTAGAACGTCTGCATTTTCTCCAGATCCGGTGCGGGGATCTCCAGGTGACAGACTGATCCTAGCTTCACACTCTTCTCGTCACTCATGGCAGCCTCCGTGTCGGAGTTCTCGTTCTCGGAACGCGGTCGTTGTGCAGAGCGACGCCCACGACTCGCGATCCCGCCTACGATAGTGGCGAGAGACGGTCCTGTCGGGAGGAAACCACCAAGTGAACCGAGGCGTCCAGGGATTGCTCCCGCTGCTCGCTCTTGCCGTCGGCTTCCTGGCCGGAGCCGGATTTGGTGTCGTCGTGCTCTCCGACGCAGGCGTCGAGCCGGCCGCAGAGTCGGATGCTTCGCTTCGCACGCGGAAGGACGCTCCGACGCCCGACTCCCCCCGCGATGTCGCGCGAAATGCGGGTGTTGAGCCACGCTCCGGTTCGCGCCGCCGCGGGGTCTCCAGCGAGAGTGTGATGCTCGAGAACGCGATGCGCGGCACCGTGGACGTCCCGACTGGCGGGAGCGGCGTCATCACGGGCGCGGTTCTCGACGAGCTCGGAAAACCCGTCGCCGGGGTCGTCGTGAGGGCGCGTACGAGCCTCGGGTCGGTTCGCAAGGGTTCAAAGCCGGGCGAGGATGACAAGGGTGAGGTCGAAGAGATGGAGATCGGAGTCGGCGCCAAGGCCAGCGACCCTGCGACGGCGACGCTGGAGGACCGTATTCGCTCGGTCGTACAGGCGTTTCGCTTCGAGGAGGCGACCAGCCGCACCGCGACCTCCGGCGCCGATGGGATGTACCGCCTTGAGGGCCTCATCGACGCCGAGTACACGCTTGCGCCGAAGAAGGCCGGGTTCTCCTTCCGGACGGCCGCCGGCGCGAATTTGAAGGCCGCCCCGGGCGACATTCGCGACTTCATTGCGTCGCCGGTCGTGGCGGTCGTTCTCGTGCCGCGCTTGCCAGATGGAACGACGGCGACCAAGGCGCACCTCTCGTACCTGGCGTTCGCGACCAACGCGACGACCTCCAAATTATGGTCGCTGCGAGACGGCCCTCTGGAACTGCCCCCCGGCGACTACGAATTCACGGTGACAGCCGGCGACGGCAATCGCTATCGCTCCGCTGCGACGCGGATCGAGGTCGTCGCCGGTGCCGAGACAACCGCGGAGATCGCGCTCGAGACTCGCCCGGGCGTCGCCGGCACGGTGCACTTCGGTGGGGAGCAACCCTCGACCGTGGGCGTTGCGGCGCTGCGACTGGACGACGGGGGAGATCCCGATCCCGCGCGGTTGATCTCGTCGCCGAGTATCCACTGGCCGGAGGCGCCATTCGAGTTCGCCGTGCTCGATCTGCCGCCGGGTTCCTATCTGCTCGGCGCCGTGCTCCGGAACGGTCGCGTGCTCGAGAGCCGTATGGTTGAGGTCGGCGATGGTCTCCTCGAAGAGGACTTCACCATCGGCGATGTGGACGTGCGTGACTACACGGTCGTCCGTGTGCGGGGCCCCGACGGGCAGCCGGTACGCGATGCGACGTTCTCTGTCGGGTTCACGGCCGACAACGTCTCATTCGAGGGACAGCTCACCGTTGCACGTCAGGCCGACGGCTCGTATCACGTTCCGCACACCGTCCCGGGTTCCCCGCGAACCGGCTATAATGGCTGGTCGAGTTCCGGGAACGTCGCCGCCTTGTCGTCGCCCGACGGAACCACGTTCTTCCTCCGTCTGACCTCTGCCCGCTTCGGGCAAAAGCGCGTCGAGTTCGACCCACTCGCACAGCGCGAACTCGATGTCGCCTTCGGGGAGCCCGCATTCGCGCTGGTGACCGTCGCTGGCTACGCCAACAGCCAGTGGCGCGGTCGCGTGCAGATCTCGATTGCGCCCGCTGCCGACGCGAACGGTTCCGGCGGCTCATCTCAAGGCCCCGTGCAGCAAAAGAGCATGACCCCGCAGGGTGTCGCGCGCGTCGGCCCCGCCGAGCCGGGCCGGTACTGGGCCGTGCTGATGATCATCACGCAGGAGAACGGGACTCGTGAGGTCATGCGGCAGGAGGTCTCACTTGGGATCGGCGAGACGTCTCTGACCATGTCGATCCCGCCCCTGCACGGGCTGGTGATGGAGTGCCAGGGGAATGCGCTCGATCTGGACCTACACCGCGATCCCGGAGTCGGCCAGGTGACCGATTTCCTCGACGAAGGCGTGCGCGACGGCATGTTGACGCGCTTCACGGCTCTTCCGGTTGGTCGCTATCGCGTGCGTGCCTACGGCGACGGGAGCGTGGGCGAGATGCTGGTGGATGTCCCGGCGGGCGGGACGATCGTATTCCGCCCGACGGCGTACAACAGCCTTCGCGTCGATACGGTGCCGAAGGCCGCCGAGGGCGTGCTGCGCCAGGGGGATCTCATCGTCCGGATTGGCGACACGGCGCTGGAGGGCGGCGTCGGGTTCCAGTCCGTGCTTGGGCTCGCGCGCATGCAGGAGACCGCGCAACTGACGATCCGACGCGGCGGCGGGGAGATGGAGGTCACCGTGCCGACGGAGGGCCTCGATTACGGACCGCTCGTCAACTGGATGCGCTAACCGGTACCACGAGCGTCACTCGCTGTATTCGTCGGGCAGCCCGATCCAGAGGCAGATGTAGACCAGGATGCCCGGGAACGCGGCCGAGGCCAGCGAGACCACCACGAAGATCAGTCGCGCCAGCCAGGGTTCGATCCCGAGCCACTGCGCGATCCCGCCGCAGACGCCGCCGATCCAGCGGGCATCGGGAGAGCGTCGGAGAGGGGTACTGGAACGTCGCGCGAAGACCATGCGAGGCTGAACCGGGTTGGATGATGTGGGTTCACGCGATACGGAGATACGGAGATACGGCGTTACGGCGTTACGGAGCCAGGACAACTTCGGCAGAGTTCGGAGGTTGGCATTCGCCGTGTCGATGCCCGTGCTCCGAACTCTGCCGAAGTTGTCCTGGCTCCGTATCGCTCATTCCCCCAACTCACGCAGCGCATTGCGGTACTTCCGGCGGGTCGCCTGGAACGCGGCGAGAGCATTCGCGAAGTCCGCGTCGTAGGGGGTGATGCGGAAGCCGTCGGCGTCCTCCGTCAGCACGAGTTCGTCGCCCTCGGCTACGCGCATCGATGCCAAGACTTCCTTCGGGAGCGTGAGGCCGACCGAGTCTCCGACGCGACGTAGTTTGCTGACGTGCATGGCTAGCTCCTGGAAGAGAGACGTGACTGCTCATGATGTAACGTGCTGCTCTTCCGCGCAAGTCGGGGGCTACTTGCCCCGGGCGGTCTCCGCCTACTCCGAGCGGAGGAAGAGCATCTTCCGCAACTCCGGGTGCGGCGAGTCCGGGCCGACGATGATCGGTTCGTCCGGCGCGAGACCAAGGGCCTCGCGGTCCCTGAACTGCACCGCTCCGTCGGCGAAGAGCACGTTGATCCCGTCGCGATGATGGGGCGTTCGCCCGTCGAGGCCCTGGCGGTCGCACATGATCCACTCGGCTCTGGTTGCTTCGGGATCCAGAGGGAAGCGGGCGAAGTCCCGCACGGCGTACGAGAACATGCGTCCGAGCGCGGCGGTGTCGTTCACGTCAACTGTGTCGTACGCGGCGGAGTCGGAAGCGGACTCGGGCACGTTCACGTTCGGGTCGCCCGGGCACGTCAGGGTCTCTTCGCGTCCGTGCTGGATGAAGAGGCGTCGGCGGTACGCGATGAGCAGCGGCACGCCTCCGGACTCCGGGTAGGCGTTGTGGTCCATCGTCTCTGACGTGAACACGCCGCCGAGTTGGCGGAGGTGGTTGCTGCACGTCGCTGAGTACTGATTCCCGCGGAGCGCATGAAACATGCGGACGCCACCGATGACCGCGAAGATGCTGGCAACAGCGCATGCAGCGAGCGTGAGCACCACGACGGTGCGCCGGAGAGGGCACTTCCCGGCGCCTCGCCTGTGCGCCGACGAAGGAGACAGGTCGTTCACCTACGTCGCCGCCCTACGCGCCTCCACCACCTGCTCGACCACCGCCGGATCCGCCAGCGTCGTGATGTCGCCCAGATCCTCGAACTCCCCCGCCGCGATATTGCGCAGGATGCGGCGCATGATCTTCCCCGAGCGCGTCTTCGGCAGACCCGGCACCACGACGACGGCTTCCGGCATCGCAATCGCGCCGATCACCGTGCGCACCTGCTGACGCAACGTCGCGGAGAGCTCCGCGGCATCCGCGTCGTCGTACTCCGGCTTCACGATCACGTACGCGAAGATGCCGGTGCCCTTGATCTCGTGCGGGAAACCGACGACGGCGGCCTCGGCGACGGCGTTGTGTGCGACCAGCGCGCTCTCGACCTCGGCGGTGCCCATGCGATGCCCAGAGACGTTGATGACGTCGTCCACGCGACCCGTGATCCAGTAGTAGCCGTCCTCGTCGCGACGGCAGCCGTCGCCGGTGAAGTAGCGTCCAGGGAACTGCGTGAAGTAGACGTCCTTGAAGCGCGCGTGATCGCCGTAGATCGTGCGCGCCTGACCCGGCCACGACGCGCGGATGCAGAGGTTGCCGCGGACGTCGTTGCCCTCGATCTCGTTGCCTTCGTCATCGACGAGGAGCGGATCGACGCCGAAGAAGGGCAGCGTCGCGGAGCCGGGCTTGCAGGGCGTCGCGCCGGGGAGCGGCGTGATCATGATCCCACCCGTCTCGGTTTGCCACCACGTGTCCACGACGGCGCAGCGCTTGTCGCCGACGACGTCGTGATACCACTCCCAGACCTCGGGGTTGATCGGCTCACCGACCGAGCCGAGAACGCGCAGCGACTTGCGGCCGTACTTCGTCACCCACTCGTCGCCGTGGCGGTGGACGGCGCGCAACGCCGTCGGCGCGGTGTAGAAGATCGTCACGCCGATGTCGTCGCAGACGCGCCAGTAGCGGCCCGCATCGGGGTAGAGCGGCGTGGACTCGAACATCACGGTCGTCGCGCCGTTCGCGAGCGGCCCGTAGATGATGTAGCTGTGGCCGGTGATCCAGCCGATGTCGGCAGCGCAGAAGTACACGTCGTCGTCGTGGACGTCGAAGACGTACTTGTGCGTGGTGGCGGCGTACGTCATGTAGCCGCCCGTCGTGTGCATCACGCCCTTCGGCTGTCCCGTCGAGCCCGACGTGTAGAGGATGAAGAGCGGGTCCTCGGCGTCCATCCACTCGGCGGGGCAGGTCGCGCGCTGTTTGGCCGTCTCTTCGTGCAGCCAATAGTCGCGCCCCTCCGTCATCGGGACCTCGGTGTCCGTGCGCTGCGAGACGAGCACCGTCTCGACCAGATCGAGTCCGTCGACGGCGCGGTCGGACGTCGCCTTGAGCGGGATCGTCTTTCCCCCACGCAGTCCCTCGTTGGCGGTGACGAGCACCTTGCAACCGGCGTCGAGGATGCGCTCTCGCAGACTGTCTGCCGAGAACCCCGCGAAGACGATCGAGTGGATCGCGCCGATGCGCGCGCAGGCCAGCATCACGTAGGCGAGATCCGGGATCATCGGCAGGTAGATACAGACGCGATCGCCCTTCCGCACGCCGTGCGCCCGCAGGACGTTCGCCACACGACCGACCTCGCGCTGGAGTTGCCGATACGTGATGTGCTCGTACACCCCTGGTTCGTCGGCCGCCCAGATGATCGCCGTCTTGTCACCGCGCTCCGCCACGTGACGATCGACACAATTGTAGGCGGCGTTCAACTGCCCGCCGGCGAACCACGAGAAGTCCACGGCGTCGAAGTCGCGATCGACGACCTGCTCCCACGGATGGAACCACGTCAGGCTTTCCGCCTGCTCGGCCCAGAAGCCTGCCGGATCGTCGATCGAGCGCTCGTACATGCGTCGATAGACGTCGAGCGACGAAACGTGGGAGTGGTCGGAGATCTCGGGCTTCGGCTCATACATCGTTCCGGCTCCTCTGCGTGACGGGCTGGGGCGGAGTATAGCCAGCAACCATGCCGCGGGTCGTGTCTGTCCGGTCTGGGAGTCGTTGCAGCGCGGACCTGTGGCGGCTTCGATGGGGGCCATGGAGATACGTGCGTATGCGGCGGCCGTGATCGAGGCGAGCACCCTGGAGGGGAAGCTCGCTGCGTCGCCGACGTTTCTCTCGGACGCGGATCCCGGCGTGCCCGTTCGCTACGCCGAACCCGTGCGTCCGCCCGGACTGGAGTTCGTGCCGGGCGCGTCGCCGAAGGTCCCCGCAGCGGCAGGGATGTGCGATCCGTCGCAGCGTCCGCGCATCCTGCATGCGCTCGCGAATCACGAACTCCAGGCCGCGGAGCTCTTCGCGTGGGCGTTGCTGGCGTTCCCCGAGGCACCAAAGGCGTTCCGGCAGGGGCTCGTGAAGATCCTCGGTGACGAGCAACGGCATTGCCGGCTCTACCTCGACCGCCTCGCCGCGATGGGAGCCGCGTTCGGCGACTATCCCGTGAGTGGGCTGTTCTGGCGTCGCGTGCCCGAGATGGACTCGCCGCTCGCGTTCGTCTGCACGATGGGACTCACGTACGAGAACGCCAATCTCGACTTCGCGCTCGAGCACATCGTCGCCGCGCGGGCGAACGGCGATGAGGCGACCGCACGCGTCCTGGAGCAGGTGCACGACGAGGAGATCGCGCATGTCGCGTTCGCGTGGCGTTGGATGCGTGCGTTCAAGGATGCGGAGACGAGCGATTGGGAGACGTTCGTTGCGGCGGGGCCGCGCCATGCGGCGGAGCGCGCCCGGGGTGCGACGTTCGATCGACCGGGCCGCGAACGCGCTGGGTTGGATGCAGCGTTCATCGCACGCTTGGAAGGGACGCGTCCGACGGCGCCGGGCGGGAAGCCGCGCAGCGCATGAGGATCGTCGCCAACCTGCTCTGTGAGTCCGAGTGGGCTGGCGGCGACGCGCCGCAGCGCCTCTTGCAGAGGGTCTCGGCGCTCGGGACGCTCGTCGGGGCTTTGGGGCGCGAAGGAGACGAACTCTGGACGCCGCTCCCGGTCGCTCCGGGGTGCGTCGTTCCGGCGCCGGGTCTCCCCGTTCTGGAACCCTGCTCCGGTCCGCTGGATGCACTCATGCCTGCACCGACACTCGCGTGGGGCGAGACGCGCGCCACCGCGCGCGCTCGACCGGCCGAATGCGCTCTCCGCGCGGCGCCCGAGTCCGATCACTGGCTCGACGTACTGCGCTCAACGCGGCCGCCGACGCCGCAGACGCAGAAGCGGGTCTGCGATCGACGGCGTCAACTCGCCTTCGCTCGTGACGCGGATCTGGCTCTCGCCGATGCGGTGATCGCCGAGACGGTGGACGCCGTGCTGGCGAGCCCCGCCGCCGCGCGCGGCGATCGCTGGGTCGCCAAGGCGCCGTGGTCCGCGGCGGGTCGGGATCGTCTGCGTGGGCGTGGGAGCGCGTTGCCGGATGCCGATCGCACTCGGCTTCGGCGTCTTCTCGATACTCACGGCGGGTTGGTCGTCGAGCCCTGGTTGGAGCGGACCGACGACTTCGGCGGGATCGGGCTCGTCGTCGGTGGAACCGTGCGCATCATCGGCTTCCACCGCGTGCTCATGACCGGTGGCGGGGCGTGGAGCGGCATCCGTCCGCTCGGTGCGGAGTCGGCGCCGGATGGGCTCGACGACGCGGAAGCCGCCGCACTCACGAATGCATTGCGGCGCGCGGGCGCGTGGCTTGGCGGCGAGGGGTATCAGGGGGCGTTCGGGATCGACGCATGGCGTCATCGCGACGCGGACGGGATGTCCGGGTTCCACGCGCTCGGGGAGTTGAACGCACGGCTGACGTTTGGATTCGTGGCCCGGCGACTCGCGGAGTCCGCCGGATGGGACCCGCATGGCGACGAGTGCGCACCCGAGTTGCGCGTCGGTTCGGGCTCCGATCTCGAAGTGGCCGGACGATCAGCTCAGGTGCTCCTGCAGCCAGGCGACGACGGCGTCGCCGCGTGGCTTCAGCACTCAGAGTCGACTCCTACCTGACCGAGTCCTCGTACATCCGAAGCGCCATCTCGTCGAGAAGGCGTCGCATGTTCGCGACGATCGCGGCGAAGTCCGCGACGACCACCGCACGGGAGTCCTTTCCCAGATCGTTCACGCGTCCGAGACCGGCCGTCTTCGTGGATAACTGCGACAATGCCTGGCGCGCGCGCGAAGGATCGACGCCCTCGGGGAGAGTCAGCGTACACGAGACGTAGAGCCCTACGCGTCCGGCGAGCGCGGGGAGATCGTTCTCCGAGACGAAGACCGGTTGACTTGCCAAGTTTGCGTTGGCTTGGTCCATCACGACGTACGAGCGACGATCGTCCGGCCCCTGTTGAACGATGATGAGCCCGCCGTAGAAGCCGAGGTCCTGGACCCACGGGATCAGATCGGCGCGTGCGACGTCCATCGGACCGATCCAGCTCACCTTCTTGCCCTTCAGGACGGCATTCTGTTCCTCATACCGAATACTGACCTCGGCCTCCTCGGATACGAAGCGCAGCAGGTC
The DNA here is from genome assembly GCA_024280885.1 of Planctomycetota bacterium. Classification (GTDB taxonomy): domain Bacteria; phylum Planctomycetota; class JAJSAM01; order JAJSAM01; family JAJVHW01; genus JAJRPF01. Next base: position 407,991 of record JAJRPF010000048.1, read on the forward strand.
CAGCCAGTGCCATCCGCCCTCCCGCGGTTCGATGCGGAGTGTGTCGGACGGCGCGACAATGCGCTTCCCGTACCGCTTGATCCGCGCCTTTGCGAAGATCGGATCGCGACGTGGAAGCTCCGCTGCAGGCACCGTGCCGCTCGCAGCCCCGACGAGGGTCGTGTCGCTCTCTTCGAGCCCGTCCGCCTGCTGGAGCGCATGCGCGGGTGCGTGGTCCGTCGACTCGTGATATCCCCGGCCGTGATGTCCAGAGTGGGCACAGGCGGCAGGCAGAAGCACAAGACTCAGTAGCAGGACTCTTCGCAATCGCATGACGGGGCTCCCTCTCACTCGCTGACTCGCATCCGTAGCCACTTGAACGCCGGCTGTACCACGCGAGTTACGGTCGCACACCTCGCCCTCGCTTGGACGTACGGCGCGCACGCGTATTCCCTGGTCGCTGGACACGGGGGGGGGGCAGTCAGCCGTTCGCGACCGCTCGGGCCAGATCCATGCCGCTCACGATCCCGTCCACCTCGCAACCGTTCATCGAGAGAATGCGCTTCACGTTGGCGGCCAACGCTTGCGTCGCCGCGCGATGCAGCGGCGTGCAGTGTGCCAGGCAAACCAGGCCCGGGCTGTAGAGCCCTTCGAGTGGCGTATCCGATGGCAATCGGCTGTACGCCAACGCCTCGCGTTGCGTGAAGACCCCGATCGGCCACTCGTCCTGCACGACCACCAACCCGCTTACACCCTCCTTCTCCAGATAGTCGCGCGCCTCGCGCAACGAGATCTCCGGCAGCACGGCGAGGACGGGGCGACTCACGTACGACGCGATCGCCGTCGGATGGCGTGCGTCCACGATCGCGCGGATCAGTTCGTGGGGCGTGACGAGACCGACCAGTCGCTCGCCATCGACGATGAAGACGCGATGGATGCGCTCCTCCAACATCGTGCGCGCGACGCGGCCGATTGGCGTGTCCGCTGGCAGTGCGACCACGTCTTCCGTCATCACGTCCGCGGCGGTGCGGCCATCGCGTGCGTGCGGCGGGTCGGAGAGCGCGAGGAGGTCGGTACGCGTGACCACTCCCAACACCGGACTGCCGGTCTCGGGCTCCTCGCTGACCGCGACGCCGGAGATCCGGAAGCGATTCAGTATCGAGAGCACGGTGGGCAGGTCGGTATCGCGTGCAACGGTGCGAACCGGGCGGCGCATGTAGTCCGACGCGGGTTGCAGGTAGCGGGTCACGGTGCGTGTGGTCATGGCAGCCTCCAAGCTCCAATTTCACGCTTCCATCGTGCTGAGACTATGACCGTCGTCACAGGTTGGGGACTCGATGCCTTCGCAGAGTCTCGCTCCCCTTCGCCTGTAGTGTGAGTTGCCGGTCAGGTGAGCAGCAACTCAAGATCCTCGCGGGAGAGATTCGAGAGCAGCGCGTTGTCCTGCGAGAGGACCGATGCGGCGAGATCGCGTTTCTCCGCCTGGAGCGCGAGCACCTTCTCTTCGACCGTGTCGGTGGAGATGAGCCGATACGCCATGACCGCGCGCGTCTGGCCGATTCGATGGGTACGGTCGATCGCCTGGGCCTCGACGGCCGGATTCCACCACGGGTCCAGCAGGAAGACGTAGTCCGCAGCCGTCAGGTTGAGTCCCACGCCACCGGCCTTCAGGCTGATGAGAAAGAGGCGCCGGTCGGGGTCGTTCTGGAACGCGTTCACGAGCGTCTTGCGATCGCGCGTCTTGCCATCGAGGTAGAGATAGGATGTGTTCGACGCGTCGAGGCGCGCGCGCAAGAGCGCGAGGAAACCCGTGAACTGCGAGAACACAAGCGCCTTGTGACCGCCGGAGCTGGCCTCTTCGAGGAGCGGCATCAGCGTGTCGAGCTTGCCCGAGCGATCTGCGGCGGACGCCGCGTCGCCGGTTCCCTTGCCGGCAGTTCCGCCGGTGACCGCTCCGCCCACCAGATCGGCATGGCAGGCCGCCTGACGCAGTCGCAATAGCGCTTCGAGGACCATCATCTTCCCGCCGGAGCCCTCGCCACCCCCGTCCTTGGCAAGGAGTGTCGATCGGTAGTGGTCGCGGACCTGCGCGTAGAGCTCCTTCTGCGGCTTCGTCATCGCGCAGTGAATGACCTGCTCGGAGCGCGCTGGCAGATCGCTCGCCACCTGGTCTTTCGTGCGACGCAGGAGGAAGGGACGCACCGCTCGCGCGATCAGGCTGCGACCCCCGTCCGCGGCAGCGCCCCCAGCGGAGTCACTCTGCGTCGCGCGCCGCTTCCCCGTGCCCGACGAGATGCGACGGAACGTCGTCGAGCGGCCGAGCATCCCCGGATTGAGGAATTCGAAGATCGTCCACAGATCGCTGAGACGGTTCTCGACCGGCGTGCCGGTCAGGGCCAGCCGGTGCCGGGCGCGGAGCACGCGCGCTGCCTTGAAGCCCTGGCTCTGCGGGTTCTTGATCGCCTGCGCCTCGTCCAGGATGACGTGGTCGAACTCGATCTCGGCCAGATGGCGTACGTCGCGTCGCAGCGTGCCGTACGTTGTGACGATCAGATCGTGCTGGGAGAAGCGCTTGCGCAGAGCGGCGCGACCTCCGCCGACGTACTCCAATGCGCGCAGCTTCGGCGCGAACTTGCGGGTCTCGTCCATCCAGTTGAAGACCACCGATCGCGGCGCGACGACGAGCGACGGTCCACGCAACTTGCGGCGCGCTCGCAAGCGATCGAGCGACGCGAGAACCTGGATCGTCTTGCCGAGTCCCATGTCGTCGGCCAGACAGCCGCCGCAGCCGAACTCGCGCAGGAACTCGAGCCAGCCGAGACCGTCGCGCTGGTAGTCCCGCAAATTGCCGTCGAAGCTGCGCGACTCGCGCACTGCGGGCACGCCATCGAACGCCGCAAGCCGCTTGCGGTGCGCTGCGAAGTCAGCGTCGGGCTCGATCTCCTTGCGCATCGTGAGGAGTGCATCGAGGAGCCAGCCCTGGCTGCGCGCGAAGCGCAGCGTGCCGTCCTTGCTCTGCGCGAGTTCCGTGAGCACGCCCCACGAGTCCTCGAACGATGCGGGCACGAGAGCGTGCGAGCCGTCGGCGAGTCGCAGCATGCTCTGTCCCTTGCGCGACGCCTTCAGCACATCCGGCAGAGGCACGATCTGACCGCCGTAGTCGTAGCCGCCTTCGAGGTCGAACCAGTCACGGCCGGAGCGGACGCTCCCGGCGAAGACTCCGGGTGCGCGCACCCGCTCGCCCTGGAGTTCCACATGCCAGCCGAGCGCGATGAGCTGTCCAAGCGTCTCCGCGAAGTGTGCGCGCACGAAGAGCACGTCGTACGCCTCGGACATCTTCGGGCTCTGGATACCGGGGATTGCGAGCAGGCGTCGAAACGCACTCTCTTCGGCGCCCATATCGCGTGCCAGAAAGCGTGGCCCAGAGAGCGAGCCAGAGGCGGACACCGCGTCGAGAGACACGATCTCCGATGCGTCGTGCAGCGCGACGCGCGCACCGTCGTACTCGAAGTGGAGCGTACCGATCGGCTGTGAGCGACCGTCGTGCGTGTTGACCGCCAGCACGGGTTGTGCGGGGACGTTGCGCTCGATTTCGAGCTCGGGAGCAATTCCGCGCGGAACCGAGTTGCCCGCCAGCACCTCGGTTGTGAACTCCTTGAGTTGTTCCTCGGGAACGAGAATCGCGCCGCGTGCGATCGTGTCGTGAATCCAGGGGAGCGCGGAGCCGGAACGAATCTCGCAGAGACGCGTACCCCACAGGAAGAACCACGGTAGGAACCACGTGTTGATCCTGGTGAGCGAGAGTCGCTCGCCGTCGCTCTCGCGCGCCAACTCGATCTCCAGCGCGACCGTGCCATCACCGATGGCGTCGCGCAGGAACGTCGGCTCCCAGGGACCGCCTGGATCGAGGTGCAGTGGAGCTTCGCGACCGGCCTCGCGCCCGTTGTGCGACAGGAAGCAGCGCCCGGTGCGCGCGAGAAGACGCAGCAACGAACGTGCGCGCGATCCCTTGATCGCGGCGGTGCGCTGATCTAACGCGTACGAGTAGCGGTCGCGCGAGTCGTCCCGCAGCGTCTGGAGCATGCGCACGATACGCCGATCCAAGCGATCGGGGAGGTGATCGATGTCGATGCGCGGTATCGCCAGCGCCTTGCCTCGCGTCGGTTGGCCATTGCGCCCAAGCTTGGCCGACCGCACTCCGACTTCGAGCGTCTCGTCCTCGACATTCCAACCCGCATTCAACTCGTAGAGGATCACGTCCACGGATCGTTGAGCGGCCTGGGAGAGACTCCGCTGTCGGTGGGACGCCGCGTCACGCCGGATGAATCCGACCCGGCTGCGCCACGCCTTCCGCAGCATGGCTGTTCGCTGCTCCGCTTGGCTGATCTCCGTCGCAGATCCAACTCCACCATCCGCGGAGCGTCCATGCGAAACGAACTCCGTGTCGCGCGCCCAGAGCAGTAGCGCGAGTACGTGCTTGCATGGGCCCCACTTCGAGAACGCGGGGCAGGTGCAACTGGCGAGCGCGCGGTCGTCGTGCGCGGTCAGCGAGACGGAGTAGGAGGACGTGCCGTGGATGATCGCTGACACGTAGCCGACTTCGGATTCCGCTGCGTCGATGGCATCCGAACGCGCGATCCGGAGCGCGGCGTCCACCGTCTTCGACGGAAGCGAGTCGGCAAGGCTGTCGGCGAGAGAGAAGAAGTCCATCGGGCGCTGTACTCGTGGCTCAGTCGATCCGCTCAAGCATGTGCAGCGGTACGTAGAACTTTTGGTAGCGGCCGCCGTCGGCGTATTCGCGGCCATCGGGATCGTCGACGAGAACGGTTGCGCGCCGCGTGATGCGTTTGACACGCCCCTCGTGGCGCTCGCCGCGGAACTCGAAGCGAACGCGGTCGCCAGTGCGAATGCCCGAGTGTGCCAACGCCGGGTCTGGAGTGCGTCGCAACTCGTGTTTCGACGTCAGATGCCCGAAGAGCTGGAACGCCACGATGCGAAAGCGTTTCGAGGTGCAACTGGAATCGCCGAACGCGCGCATCTCGGCGAGGTGGAGGATCTCGTGTTCGAGAATGCGCTGGAAGACGTCGAGTCGGTCGGTGCATACGAGGCCCGAGACACGCGGCGGCGGGCCGGGGTCGGTTGCGCTCCAGCCGAAGAGAAGCGGAATTGAGATCGCGATCTCGCAGATCTCGAACGGGTCGCTCTCGCAACCGGCCCTGTCGAGACGACGACGTGTCGTCTTGCCGGCTGCGCTCGTCATGCGCTGAGAGAAACGGAACGACGGCTTCCCGCGCGCGCCGTTCGGGAGGTCGTGGCTCAGAAAACCGGCGAAGCAGGCGTCGTCGTAGATGGAGAACAGTGCTTCGACGTGGCCGATCGACAGGCCCTGGAGGTCGGCGACGTCCGCCGCTTCGCTCTTCGCCAACTCGGTACGGCTCAGTTCGGTACGGCGCAAGAACAGCTCCCGCACCCTACGCGTGACAGGCTCGTCCGGTCCGTGCTCCACGAACCTGTTGAGGCTCGTGGCGAGCAGCACGCGAGGGTCCGTGCCCAGGTTGAGATGAGGGTCGTGGGAGCTGGTCATTCCGAGGAGCGTAACGGTCCGGGGGGACCGCTGTCCGGGGGCTCGCGGTGCAGGCTGGCGTGACGACCCGATCCGCGAGCAAGTTCAGGCCACGGAGCTGGCGTCGACCCAGGCGGCGCGGCACGACTACCTTCCGAATGTCCGGCCATCTGAACGGGATGCCCTTCTGAACGGACAGACCGAGTCGGACGCGCACCGTCTCACACTCATCCGGCGCCGGTGTTCTAAGAGCCCGCTGCGATTCGCGCCGGAAGCACCGCCGAGGGAGTACGTTCCTCCCGTGTCCGGCACCCTCCAGCTCTTTCTCTCCGCGTTTCTTGCGGCCACACTGGTGCCCGTGCCGTCGGAGGCGGTCCTGGCACTGCTGGCCACGGCAGACGGTGCGGACGCCGTCGTTCTGATCGGCGTCGCGACGGTCGGCAACACTCTCGGCGCCATCGTCAACTGGGCGCTGGGTCGCTGGTGCCTGCACTGGCAAGATCACCGCTTCTTCCCCGTGAAGCCCGCGACGCTCGTGCGCGCGACGGCATGGATGGAGCGCCGCGGCGTCTGGCTGCTGCTGCTCGCATGGGTGCCCGTCGTCGGCGATCCGCTCACGTTCGCTGCGGGAGTGCTGCGCATCCGCTTCGTCCCGTTCACCCTGCTCGTGGCATTGAGCAAGGGCGCGCGCTACGTCGTGGTCTTTGCCATCACTCGCTGGGTTGTCACCTGAGTCGCGCGGCACCGCGTGGCACCGCGCCGATGCGCGCTACTTGCCGGCGTTCTCTTTCTGCCACTTCAAGAACGCCACCATCTGGTCGTAGATCTTGCGCAACTCCGGCTCCTTGCCACCGAGCTCGAAGTACTGCTCGTACGCGGACATCGACTTCTTCAGCAGCGCGGCGTCGCGGTAACTCACGTTCTGTGTCTGGCAGACGATCGCCAGGTTCCGGTACGCATCGAGAAACGACTTGTCCTGCGCGATGGCCTCTTCGTACGCCTTGATCGCGTCCTTCCAATCGCGGTCGTACTCGAGCGCCCGGCCGAGCAGAAAGTGGCCAACGGGGTGTTTCGGGCGCGCCTTGATGAGCTGTTTGGCGATCTTGATCGAGCCCTTGGCGTCGTTGTAGCCGAGGTGGACGTCGACGAGCGCGATGGCGGTGAGCGGGTCCTTCTTGTCGAGCTTCCAGGCCTTGGACAGCGTCGTACGCGCGTCCGAGAACTTGCGCTGCGAGATGAAGAACTCGCCCAGCACGCGCTGCGCGTAGGCGCTCTTCTTGTCGCGCTTGACGGCGCCGCGTAGGGCCTCTTCGGCTGCGTCATGCTTGCCCTGCGCCGCGAGGGCGCGCCCGAAGCCGATCATCGCCGGCACCGACTTGGCGTTCTCCGCCAGAACGAGTTCGAAGCCCTTCTGCGCCTCGGCTGGCTTCCCGAGTCGCAGGTAGGACTCGGCGCGCAGGAAGACGGCCTTGCGGTGATCCGCGGCGTCGTCCGGGACCTTCTCACAGATCTGGATGCACTCTTTCAGGCGCCCGGCCTCGAACGCCTGTGCGGCCGAGTCGAGGCCGGTCGCGCCCTCGTCGGCGAGCGCAATGTCGACGCTAACGGAGGTCACGAAGAGCGGGACGGCAAGCAGGACGGCGGCGGTCGAGGCGAGCAGGGTGCGGGACGCGAGCATCGAGGTCTCCGTGGCGAGTTCGGGGTGTGTGTGCGGGCTTGGGTGCGCGACGGAGAATGACCTCCGCCGCGCGGAAACAGGGGGTGAGAGACCGCGTTCTAGACGCGATCGAGTACGGCCAGGACGGCGCGTCGTTCGTCCATTCGGACGATCGCATCGGAGGCCGTCGCCTCCGCGCCGTTGGTCCTGAGCGCGTTGGCTCCCTGTGCCAGGGGGCAGCTATTCGGGCAATCGAGTTCGCCCTGTCCGGCGAGCGCCGAGCCGCCCATCGCCAGTGCGGCGGTGAGGGCGACTGCGAAGCCGGCCGCAATGATCTTGCGCATGGTTTCTCCCATCGTGAGTTGGTGTCGTGGTCGGACCGAAGACGAAGTGCGGAGATTGGTCCGGTCGCTCCGCAGCGGCGAGGTGGGCATTGATGACACGCGCGTCGCACGGTCGGCGACGTCGCGGGCATCGGCGACCCGGGATTTCATGGAGCAGGACAGCGCAACACCGGCCGCCCCTTCAGTCTGGTGAGATTGGCCCGAGGAGCCATCGCCGGTCCGAGCCGTGCCTATCCGATCGGCGCACGCCATGGCCCGCCGTCTCCTCGTCGACGACCGACGGAATGCGCTTGGCCCTCGACCGCGCTGGTAGGCTCTGGCCGTTCGCCGACTTGGCTCGACGACACCGTTCACCGCCCGAGACGCCCGCACTTGTCCCGATCTCAACGCAACCCATCCGCCCACCGCTCGACACGCTGGCTCCGACGCCTCGCGGGCGCTTCGTTCCTTGTGGGCCTCGGTCTCGGCTCTCTCGCATGCGGGGATCGAGACGTCACGCCGTCCGCCCCCGGAACCGACGCGCCCGACACCGCGGAGAACCTCCCGCCAGTGTTCGCGGACGCGACCGAGAAGTGGGGTGTCGACTTCGAGAACGCGTGCCGCTTCACGGGCGAGTACGTGCTCGCGGAGATCATGGGGCAGGGTGTCGTCATCTTCGACGCGAACGGCGACGGACGGCTCGACCTCTACTTCGCGAACGGTGGTCCGGTGCAGGGCGACTCCGCTCCCGATCGGCTCTTCATCGCGCAGCCCGACGAGGGGTATCGCGATGCCACCGCAGAGAGCGGACTCGACTGCGCTACGTGGACGACCGGCGTCGGCGCAGCCGATCTCGACAACGACGGCGACGTCGATCTCTACGTCGGAAGCTGGGGGCGTGACCGTCTCTATCGCAACGAGGGCGACGGCACCTTCGTCGAGATCACCGACGTCGCGGGCATTGCGGGCGACCACCTGACGACGTCGGTCGCTTTCCTCGATTTCGACCTCGACGGTTTCCTCGACATCTTCGTCGCTCACTACGTCATCCCGAACCCCGATCGGACGTGCGGGAGCATCGGTGGAGGACGGGAGTATTGCGGCCCAGCCGCGTACACGCCGGTCCCGGACACGCTCTACCGCAACCGGGGCGACGGGACGTTCGAGGACGCGAGTGCCGCATCTGGGATCGCGGGCGAGGCAGCCAGCGGGCTGGGTGTCGCGGTGAGTGACTTCGACGGCGACGGTCTCCTCGATGTCTACGTCGCCAACGACCAGCGCCCGAACCATCTCTGGCGCAACGGCGGTGACGGCACGTTCTCGGAGGTCGCCATCCGCATGGGCGTCGCACTCTCTGGACGCGGCAACGCCGAGGCGAGCATGGGCGTGGACGTGGCCGACGTGAACGGCGACGGTTGGCTGGACATCTTCATCACGCACATCGCAGGCGAGACGAACACGCTCTATCTCGGCGGGGCCACGGGCGCTTTTCGAGACGCATCCGTGATGTCCGGCGTCGGCACCCCGAGTCGCGAGATGACGGCTTTCGGCACCGTCTTCGCCGACGTGGACCTCGACGGTGCCGTGGATCTCCTCGTCGCGAACGGACGCGTCAGTCAGGAGGCGATCGTGGACGGTGCCGATGCGCCCGGGGAACTCGCGCGCTACGCCGAGCGCAACGTGCTTCTCTTCAACGACGGCGCGGGCCAGTTTTCGAAGAGTGGGGGACGCGCCGGTGCATTCGCGAAGCCCGTACACGTCAGTCGCGGACTTGCGAGCGCCGATCTCGACGGCGATGGCGATCTCGACGTGATCGTCACGAATGTCGGCAGCCCGGTGCGGCTCTACGAGAACGTGGCCCCGCGGACAGGGCATTGGTTGGTCGTCACGGCGTGGGATCACGAGCGGTCGCGTATCGCCGTGGGGGCACGGGTCGAGGTGACCGTCGGCGAGCGGACGCACGTCGGACTCTCGGGCGCCGGGTGGAGCTACCTCTCCGGATCGGCTCCCGATGCGCACTTCGGGCTGGGTGATGCCGAGCGCGTGGACGCGATCACGATCGTCTGGCCGGGCGGCGAGCGCGAGTCGTTCCCGGGTGCCGACGTCGACCGCGTGGTGCGCTTGGAGCGCGGGACCGGTTCACGATGAGAGGCGGCCTACGTCTCATCGCGATCGCATTGCTGCTCATCACGGCGTTGCCCGTGTGTGGCTGCGGGCGCGACGCGCCTGAACTCCCGGTCGTCGCGACGGAGGGGCTGGAGCGCGACGTCGCGGAACGAATCGCGTCAACGCGGAGTGCGGCGCTCGAATCGCCCTCGGCGAAGACGCTGACGGACTTTGGAGTGGCGCTCTTCGCGCATCGGCGCCACGACGCAGCGGAGCCAGTGCTCCTGTTGGCCGCGACGTACGAAGGTGCGGATCGTTTCGCGCTGTTCCACCTCGCGGGACTCTCCGCGTCGGTCGCCTCGCTCGAACGCGCGGTGACCCATCTGGAGCAGGCGTGCGCGATCCGCTCGGACTACCCCGCGTCGCATATCAAGTGTGGCTTCTTTCTCGAGGAACTCGCCCGCTACGACGAGGCCGCGACGCACTTCCGCGCGGCGCTCGCCATCGACCGCAATCCCCATGCGCTGCTTGGTCTGGGTCGCGTCGCACTCGCGCGCGGTGACGCGGAGCAGGCGACGAAGTTTCTCGAAGAAGCGCGGGCGCGGAACCGAGGGCTGCTCGAAGCCAGCGTGGCGCTCGCGCAGGCCTACGCGGCACGCGGATGGGATGACAAGGCCGAGCGCGTGGAGGAAGAGGCGGCGGCGCTGCGCGTCCCGACGAACGTGGCGGATGCTATCCTCGAGGATGTTCTCGACACGTCGGTCTCGTACTCCGGACGGATCGAGGCTGCCAGCCGCGCAGCGCAAGCCGGCGACAACGATCGTGCGTTTCGGCTGCTCGACGAAGCGATTGCCGCGCGACCCGAACTCGTCGATGGCCACCATTCGGCTGGCATCCTGCTCGCGCAACTCGGACGCCATACCGACGCGGTGCGCGCCTTCGATCGCGTGCTCGCGGCGGAGCCAAAGCATGCGGAGGCGCTCGCCCGCAAGGGGGCCAGTCTTGCGTTCATGGGCCGCGCGGAAGAGGCCGAGAGCGTGCTGCGCGCGGCCGTGGACGCTGTCCCCGACTCGCTCTTCGCGCGACTGGAGTTGGCGCGATTTCTGGAAGCGCGTGCGCCCGCGGAGTCACACGAACTCGCGCAGTCGCTCGTGACAGCGCAGCCGCGCGCCACCGGGCCGCGGCTCCTGCTCGCGCGCCTTCTGCTCGCCGACGGACGCCACGAAGACGCGCTCGCGCAAGTCGTCATCGTTCTGCGCCGGGTACCGGACAACGCGGAGGCGTCGGCGCTACGCAACGCGATCGCAGCCGCGATGCGCTGATCGGCCACGCGCCGCCTCGCATGCGCAGATCGGCTATGCGCTGACAGGAGCGCCCGCGAGTAACGCGGTCAACAGGTCCTCGACGACCGGGCAGTCCTCGACCGCCTCCACAAAACGCTCGGCGTCTATCTCGATGAACGCCACGCCGCCCGCGTGTCGTCCCGTTCCGCGAGCGACCTGATCGCCGCGCGCCACGACGACCGCCATGATCGGCGCGTCGTCGTGGACGAAGCCCACGCAGTGACCGCCATGCGCGATCTTGCGTCGTACCGCTTCCGGCGCTGGCATCCACGCCCAGCCGCGCGCGCTGGCCACATCCACGGCCCGTTGGACGTTGTCTATCCCGATGAACACGAACTCGGTTCGCTCCATTTGGCTGCTCCTCTTCGCTCCGACTCTGTTCTGACCCGCCTCTGGTGTTCCGATCCGTTGACTTCGATCGGCGCTTCCCGTTCGGGAACGGATGAATTGCGAACGGCGTGCCGTGCTGCGGCGCACTTCGGACCATGGGCGTAACACCGTGCTTCGGGCGGGGGCCACGTGCGGTCACAATGGCTCTCGTGAGTCATGTGAGTCCTGCTGATCAACCGGACGAGGGCCGCACCGTTGCGGCGGCTGACCTGGGATCGAATAGCTTCCACATGGTCGTCGCACGCTGGGCGGGGGGGCGCTTGCACGTCGTGGACAAGATCCGCGAACGCGTGGCTCTCGCGGCGGGGCTCGATGACGGTCGCCGACTCACGCCGGAGGCCGAAGAGCGGGCACTCGCCTGTCTGCAGCGCTTCGGCGAGCGATTGCGGCATATGGATGCGGCGAGTGTGCGCGTCGTCGGCACGAACACGTTGCGCAAGATGCGCGGCGGACGGAGGTTTCTTGAGCGAGCGAGCGAGGCGCTTGGTCATCAGATCGACATCATCCCCGGCCGCGAAGAGGCGCGTCTCGTCTACCTGGGTGTGGCGCACGATGTGGCGCATGCGGCGGCGGAGGTGTTGCTGCACGACGATGACGAGGGCGTCAGCGGTGCGGCGGATGCGGGCGATCCGGCCGGGCGTCGACTCGTCGTCGACATCGGTGGCGGAAGCACCGAGTGCGTGGTGGGGGACGGCTTCGAGATTCTCGAGTCCGACAGCCTCTTCATGGGTTGCGTCTCGTACTCGCAGCGCTTCTTCGCCGACGGGAAGCTCTCGCGCAAGCGGATGGAGCGCGCCCGCATGGCGGCCCGTCGCGAGTTGGAGCCTATTCGGCGGCTCTTCGCGGAGAGCGGTTGGGTGCAGGCCGTCGGGTCGTCCGGCACGATCCTCGCCGTCGAGCAAATCCTCGTTCAGAACGAGTGGAGCGAGCGACATATCACCGCGAAGGGCCTGCGGAAATTGCGCAAGTACATGCAGTCAGTGGGACGGGTCGAGGAACTCGATCTTCCCGGCCTGACCGATGAGCGGCGGTCGGTGATCGCCGGGGGCGTTGCGGTTCTCTGCGGCGTGTTCCATAGCTTGCGGATCGACGTGATGGAGACGTCGGCGTGCGCGCTGCGCGAGGGCGTTCTCTACGATCTCCTCGGGCGCACCGAGCACCGCGACCTGCGCGACGACACCGTGCGTCGGTTCCAGGAGCGCACGCAGCTCGACCCCGAGCAGGCCGCACGCGTCGAGCACGTCGCGCTGGCGCTACTCGACTTCGTCGCGGAGGATTGGAAACTCGACGGCGCGCTCGATCGCCGGATGCTCGCGTGGGCCGCGCGATTGCACGAATGCGGACTCGCGTTGGCGCGATCGGGATACCACAAGCACGGCGCGTATCTTGTGCAGCACTCGGATATGCCCGGCTTCTCGCGTGAGGATCAGGCCACGCTGGCGACGATCGTGCGCGCGCACCGGCGCAAGATCGGCACCGACCTCTTCGAGCCGCTCGCGCAGCCGCAGCAGAAGCGCGCGCTGCGCCTGGCGGTCTTGCTACGGATCGCGCGAAGGCTGTGTCGCAGTCGCGCGGACGAGTCGCCATTGCCTGCGTCAGCACACGCTTCCGGCGCAACGATTCGTGTGACGTTCAGCGATGGCTGGTTGGACGAGAACCCACTCACGCGGACGGACCTGGAGGAAGAAGCGCTACTCCTCGCAGCCGCTGGCATCGAGTTCGAGGTCGAATAGCAGAGCGGTGGGACTACCGTGCCGGGCTCAATTTTCCCAGGCGTCGAGTGCCTTCGCTCTCGTGGGAGAGCCACGCTGCCGTGGGAAAATTGAGCCCGGCACGGTATTCCCACCCGACGTCGCCCCGCCGCGCGTCTCAACGTCTCCACAAACGGCCGCGCCTACAGATGCCGTCCGTCGGACAACCGCTCGAGCAACCACTCCTGCGCACTCACGCGTGTGTCCTTCCCGCGCTTCACACGCGAGTACTCCCCGTCGGCCCCTAGCGCCCACGCCTGACAGTTATCGCGCAGATACGGTTGCAGCGCCTCGTCGATGATCCTCTGTCGCAGGCGCTGGTCCTCGATCGGGAAACACGTCTCGACGCGCCGCAGCAGATTGCGCGACATCCAATCCGCGCTCGCACACATCACGACGTCATCGCCGCCCGCGTGGAACGAGAACACGCGCGTGTGCTCCAGGAAGCGGCCGATGATCGAGCGCACCCGGATGTTCTCGGAGAGCCCCTTCACGCCGGGCCGCAGGCAGCAGATGCCGCGTACGATGAGATCGATCTTCACGCCCGCCTGCGACGCGGCGTAGAGCTCGTCGATGATGCCCTGCTCCGAGAGCGAGTTCATCTTGGCGACGATCTGCGCCGGACGCCCCGCCTTCGCGGCGTCCGTCTCCGCCCGGATCATCTTGAAGAGCGCCTTCCGGAGCGTGAACGGCGATTGCAGGAGCTTCGTCAGTTTCGTCGCCTTGCCGAGACCGGTCAGTTGCAAGAACACGCGATGGACGTCCTCGCCGATCTCGCGGTTGGCGGTCAGGAGCCCGAGATCCGTGTACGCGCGCACGGTGCCGGTGTGATAGTTGCCGGTTCCGAGGTGGACGTAGCGGCGCAGGCGAGCCCCTTCGCGGCGCACGATCATCAGCATCTTCGCGTGCGTCTTGTAGCCGACGATCCCGTACACGACGTTCGCGCCGACCTCTTCGAGCTGTGTCGCAAGGTCGATGTTGGCGGCCTCGTCGAACCGCGCGCGCAACTCGACCAGCGCCGTGACTTCCTTGCCGGAGCGCGCCGCCTCGATGAGCGCTTCGACGAGTGGAGAGCCAACCTCGGTGCGGTAGAGCGTCTGCTTGATCGCGAGGACGTCCGGGTCGCTGGCGGCGGCACGAACCAACTCGAGCACGGGCCCGAACGACTCGAAGGGATGATGCAGCACGACGTCGCCGCGCCGGATCGTATCGAAGACGCTACGTTCTCCGCGGATACGGCGGGGCAGGCCCGGCACGAACGGCGCGTACTTGAGGTCGGGTCGCTCGACGTTGCCGATCAGCGCCGCCAGCCGGTGCAAGTTGACGGGGCCGTTGACGCGGTAGAGGTCGTCCTCGGAAAGCTCCATCTGCTCCAGTAGGAATTCCGTCGCATCGGCGGAGCAGTTGTCTGCCACCTCGAGCCGCACCGCTGCGCCGAAACGGCGGCTCTGCAACTCGCCCTTCAGCGCGTGCAGGAGGTTCTCGACCTCTTCCTCGTCCACCCAGAGGTCACTGTTACGCGTGACGCGGAACTGATAACAACCGTTGACGCGCATGCCCGGGAAGAGCTCGGTCATGTGGGCGTGGATGATCGACGACAGCATCACGAAATCGTCGGTCGTGCGCGCCCGTGACGCCGGGACCGGGATCAGCCGCGGCAGCGCGCGTGGCACTTGCACGACGGCCAGTCCGATCTCGCGTCCGTACGCGTCCTTCCCCTCGACGTTCACAATGAAGTTGAGGCTCTTGTTGAGCACCTTCGGGAAGGGGTGCGACGGGTCGAGGCCGATCGGTGTGAGGACGGGCATCACCTCGTCCTGGAAGTAGCGCTTGACCCACGTCTGGACGCGCTTCGTCCATGCGTCGCGCCGGGCGACGCGGATGCCTTCGGTCGCAAGCGCCGGGAAGAGCGTCTTGTTCAGCAGGCGGTACTGCTCATCGACGAGCGCATGGGCGATCGTCGAAATGCGTGCGAGAGCCTCGGTCGGCCTCAGACCGTCGAATTGCGCGCTCGAAACGCCATAGGCGACCTGCTGCTTGAGGCCGGCAACGCGGACCTCGAAGAACTCGTCGAGATTGGACGAGCAGATCGTCAGGAAGCGCAGTCGCTCGAGGAGCGGGAGCGACGTGTCCTTGGCCTGCTCCAGCACGCGGCGATTGAACTGCAGCATGCTGAGTTCGCGGTTGATATATGCGTCCTGACCAGTCTCGCGCAGTGGCGTCGACCGGGGAGTCCCTTGCATGCTCGCCGGCGCCTTGCGCGTGGTCTTCTTCGGCGGCGTGGTCTTGTTCGGGGGGCGGCCCGACTTCCCAGCCGCCTTCGCTCCGCGCTCTCGTGCCGCGGCCTTTGCTCTCGATTTCTGCATCTACCGATTGTGCGCTCGACTGCCGCGCCAGACGAGCGCTTCCGGCGAACGCAGGCACAAATGGCCTCCGATCCGTCATTCGGGGCACCGGTTTGGGCACCGAGCGAAGCGCCTCAATGGCACACCGCTTGCACATCTCTCGCGACTCCCGCGATCTCTTGTTCAGGATCGATGTCTGTTTTGCCGAAGAAGCAAGGAACGACCCCAGAGAGCGAGACCAACGCCGCGACATGAGTGCGGCCAGAGGCGATGACATGACCACCCACGCTCGCACACCCGAGCTCCGCCCCATCGGGCGCGGACCGTTGCACACAGCCCCGACCGATCTGAAGGCCCGCCAAGAGGCCCTCCGCGACTGGGCGCGCTCGTCGCAAGTCGACGCGCAGCAGCCCACCGCAGCCGACGTCGACGAAGCGCTCGCCAAGCCCGCAACCGCTCCCGTCCGGTAGCCCTTCGGTAGCACTGGCCAAGCCCCCAATTGCTCCCGTCCGGGCGCGTGGGCCGACGCTCCTTCCTCGCGATCGCGCCCGCCGTTGCCTGCCGGCGCCGCTTCGCGCGATCGTCTCACGCGGGCATTCGGCGCATGCGGTGAACGAAGAGCCCGACGCGCGCGAACGCGAAGACGAGCAGCGTCCCGGCTGCGCCCGCCGTCAGGAACGCGAGTTCGTGACCGCCAGGGAGCGTCCCTTGTTCGACGATGGACGACGCGATGAACGTCAGGTGGATCGCGGCGCCGAGTGCGATGGCCACGCAAACGAGCGGGTCGGGTCGCTGCCTCCACGCACCGGGTTTGCGTGCGAATGCGACGAGACCGGCGGTGAGGGCTGCGACGATCGCGAGCGCGTCCAGCCAACGGTCGGTTCTCGGCCACTTGGCGGCCCAGCCCATCGGTTCCAGCAGTGCCACCAGAAGGCCGGAAATCGCGAGCGTCGCAGCGATGATCTGCACGACGGGCCAACCGCGACTCTGTATCGGGCGCCGCGGCGCTGCAGACTGGGGCGCTGAGACTCGGCGTACCGAGTGGCTGTCGGCGGGACTGCCAGCGGCGAGCGGCGGCAACGGTTCGAGCCCGCAGAGCGCGAGCCGGCTGACCACGACGAAACACAGCGCACGGGCGATGGCGTCCAGTCCCGCGAGGGTGCACGCGTCGGCGATCGGCAGCGAAGCGGCCGCGATGAGGAGGCTCGCGGGAATGACGGTGGGCAGCGACGTGCGCGGATCGCGGCGCAGGAAGAGGAGCACGAGCGCGAACGCGACGAGCCCCGGAGTCGCTGTGGTGAACGGTCCCCAGAGCGGTACGTTCGTCGAGGCCAGAGCGCCGACCATCCAGAACGCGATCACGTCGCGACGCCGCAAGCGATGCCGCGGACGATCGTGGTGGGGACGGCGCGCGGCGACCATTCCGAGCGGGACCATGAGGAGCGAGAAGAGCACCCACGACACCCATGGCGCGGGCGTGCTCGGGGGCTCGCTCGGTGCCCACGAACCGGCCGGGAGTCGTATGAGCGCCTGGCGCGCCGCGTCGCGGACGTCGTCGGGACGAGACGGGTCCCTTTCGATCCGTGCGACGAACTCTCGCTGCGGTGTGAAGCGCGCGGCCAGGTGTTCCATCAGGAGAGTGCCGCTCCACGAGGCATCACCGCCGACCAATGCAAACCTGGAGCTCCGTGCAATCGCCTCTACGTCAACCTCTATCACGTCGGTCGCCTGAGGGTCCGTGGCACCGCTTCGAGTGGTCGCTGGAACCTCCCAGAGCCGGCGGATGACATCGAGGTCGTCCGCGCACTCGGTCACGCCGAGCAAGGCAGCGAGCGCGCATGACATTGCGGTCTCTTCGGCTCGGACATCGCGCGGCGCATCAACTTCGCTCTGCCCGCGGCGAGCGAGCGCTCGGATGTCCGCGCGAACCTGCTGCTTCCAGGCGTCAATCGCTGTCGCGTCGAATGTCGGGTCCGTTGTGGCGATCGCGAGTGGCAGCATGTTGCGTCCGCCGACACGCGCGCTGAACGATGTGCCGAACCCGCTGTACCCTTCCGGGCTGTACCCTGCCGGAATGAAGACTCGGTCGAGTTGAACCTCGCCACAGCCCGACTCAGGCATCCACGACGCGCCTGAGGACGCCAGCGTGATCAGTGCTTCCACTCCTGCAGTGCCTTCGCTGCGAACCATCCCGAACACTGATCGGGTGTGCCAGAGAGGCTCGTTGCGGCGCAGGTGTCCGCCACCCACCGGCCATCCAAGATCGACCGATGGGTAGAGAGAGGATCGTCGCGACGCGTGCTCGGTCTCGACGCATGCCTTGCCAAGCGTCGCGACCGATTGCACGCTCTCCGGCAGGACGCGCCACCGTCCCCCGCTGAACGCGATCATCACCGACAGGAGTGTCGAGGCCACGTCGGTGGACGGGGAGCGATCCTCCATCTCGCTGGCGACGAGATCCGCAAGGGCGAGCCTCAGGGCGGTGCGTCGTTCCGCGATGGCCTCCGCCCGCCAACGCAGGGCCCCCGCGAACAGGCACGCCGCGACGAGGACGAGCGCGCACTCGGTTCGGCGTCTGCGAACGGCGACGAGCAGCGCGTTCCGGGGGCGGCGTGTCTTCTTCACGCGCAGAGGTTCGCCGGACGGGCGGCAGTGGTGCAACCGGACGTACCGTGCCAGCCTGAATTCATCGGGATGAACGCTCCACTTTCGACCAGGCGCGTGAGCCTGCCATCCACATCGTTGCGCCGCGAGGCTCCGCGCCGCGCGCGCCTTGTCGTTACAGATCCGGCGCTCTGATCCACTGTCGGTGACGGATGTTAGTCTTTTGTTGTTATGATCGAGCGCGCGTCTTCCGGCAACAACTCGACCGACGGGAACTCTCCCGGGCGGGATGTTCGGCGACTCGCCTGCGAGGGCGCTGCCTCAAGTGGCGGCACTGGTGCGAAGACGATTGCGCTGCGCGAGATCGAGTTGAGCAAGGACCGCGACCTGGTCCTCGGCGGCGCGCTCGCGCAGATCGAGCGCGAGCGGACGTACGGGACCGATGGAGCCTCGTCGGCGGCGCATTGGGCTGTGTTGCATGGATTGGACTACGGACGTGCGAGTGAGTTGCTGCGTCTCGGGCGGCTGTTACATGTGAAGCCCGATACCGAGCAAGACGTGCTCGACGGCACGCTCACACCACAACATGCCGCTGAGGTCGGAAAGTTGGTCGCGCCGACTCCGGCGCTGCCACCCAAGCATGAGCCGGACCCGGCCGAAGAGGCGGCGCGCGCCGCCGCCGAACTCGAACGTCTGCGCAAGTTCGCGGGTCTGGCGAAGAAGACGTCGCGACGCAAGCTGTCGCGGGCGGTCAACGAAGAGAAGGAGAGCGTCAAGCAGCAGGAGCGCGTCACGACGCTTGTCTTCCATGTGAAGCAGGCGGCCAAGGACGATTGGCGCTTCGCGCGCAAGCTCGCGAGCCGCCAGGCGCAGCGACCGTTGAGCGATGGCGAGGCGTTCTCGTTGGTGGTGGCGGACTTCGTGAAGCGTTACGACAAGGATGATGTCACCGGCCAGAAGAGCGTGCGCGATCGGCGCGCGAGGCCGACATCAGAGAACCCCGATGCGCGCACGATCCCCGCCGAGGTGCGCCGGGAAGTGAAGCAGCGCGCGGGCGATCACTGTGAGTTCCCGGGATGCCCGAACGGAATGTTCCTCCAGATCTGTCACGTCCGGCCGCATGCCGATGGGGGCGATCGCGAGACGCGGAACCTCGTCCTGCTGTGTTCGCAGCATCACACGATGATGGACCTCGGGACGCTGCGCTTCTTCGAACGCACCGACGTGGGGGTGGCGTTCGTGGATGCGCGGACGGGCGAGATCTTCGAGCCCTCTCCGACGCGGCATGCGGCAGGCGTGTTGCCGCGCCCGGCATCGGGGCTCGAGGGCGTGCAATCATCTCTGGATGTCGCGGATGCGAACCACGGATCGACGGCGGACGGCGCCGCCGCGTCGCATGCGACACCGAAGAGGGTTCCGCGCTCGATCGACGCGCTCAAGACGTCGAATGCTCACGCGTCGAAGGCGGCTTCTCCACCGACGACTCCTGAACACTGGCACGACAGTGATGCCGGTGAAGCGTCTGGGGCGGGCAACGTCAGCGAGTGCGTCCCGGCTTGGGTCTTGGAGCCCCTCTCCGTGGCTCTCGCCGAACGGTGCGGCGCGCAGGCCAGCGCGCGTGTGCGCAGCAGAATGCGCTACGGCAGCGGTGAGTGCGCCGATCGGCGGGCAGATCACCGCGCAGATTACGGCGCCGAGTGCGCCCGAACGCCGATGCCAGCGGATACGGTGTTCACGTGATGCTCCGGCGCATGCGGCGGACGAAGAGCCGGTGGAGCGCGGGCGGGAGAAGCGCCCGGTGCAGGCGACAGTTCTTGCGAAGTTGCCACGCCTCTCGGGATTCGATCGACGCGGCATTGCGTGAGATGCGGGGGGTGACGGAACGGCGTGTCAGTCGTCGGCCGGCACGATGATCTCAATCGGTGTGCTGGTCAGGCGCCCTACGACGGGACGGTGCGCTGCGTCGAAGCCGTCACGGTCACACGCGTCGAGGTTCGCCCAGTACGCGCGCAGCAGGTACTTGCCAGCTGGCACCTTCTCGCGCCAATCCGAGCGCAACGCGATACGTGCATAGAGTTCTTCGCCGGTCCCGAGCACGACGATGTCGCCGATCCGCAGCGACCGGTAGGGCTCGTCATCGACGATCCGAACCTCCTCGGGGCGCCGTCGCTGCGCGTCTGTGCGGTGGAGCGAGATGAGCAGCCGACTGGGCGTCCGGATGCGGGCGGGCACGGCGCGCTCGTCGCTGGCGTTGTTGCGCAGGTGGACTCCGATGAAGCCTTCCTGGGCGAAGAGGCTTCCGGTCTCGACGGTCAGGCGCAGGCCCTTGTCGGCCAGATCGGCCGCCGGGGCGATCGAGACGAAGAGGGTGTTGGAGCCCGTGCGGTCATCGGCTTTTCGTGCGCCGCATGTCACCCAGACTGTCGCCGAGTCGCGCGCCCACGGCCAGCGGGCGCGTCCGATCCAGTCGCTGCGGTCGGAGAGGGGAGCCCAGAGCAACGCGCCGAGATCGATAGCGCATGTGCGGGTCTCGCCGGGAGCGAGCGTCAGTACGGAAGCGTCGTTCGGTGCGGCGACGAGCGCCCGGTCGGCCAGATCGAACGCCGCGAAGAAGGGCGTCGAACCCTTCTGCGCGCGCCAGATCCGGAACGCCCCGCGGACCTGCTTCTCTTCGTCGGAGGGGTTGCTGATCTCGAGGGTCAGTGTCATGTCGCCGGCCGGATCGAGCTTCGTCGGGCCGCTCAGCATGAGCATTGGCTGGTCCGGCGGCGCAAGCCGCATCGACACCTCCGTAGCGCGGATGTCTCCGGTCCAGAGGCCCGCCACCGGCTTGTTCGAGACGGCGTAGTCCTTGTCAGCGAAGGGGACGGTCGCAGCACGCTTGATGAGACGGGCTCCCAGCGTGAAGTCGCCCGGCAACAGATCGTGCGCATGTGCGCGCAACGCCCCGCGTGGGCGATCGTTGTGCGCCTCGGCGTCCGAGACGTTGGCGACCTGGGATACGGGTGACTTCACAGCGTGTTCAGCACCGACCTCGAGCCGCACGATCCTCCCGAGGACGCCCCGTCCGGCCATCGTCTGGAACGACGGGGGCACAGGTACGTAGAGCGTCCCGTCGCCCGAGCGCAACGTGACGTGCGGGAACGGAACCGTCCCTGAGAACTCCGGTACGTGGAAGCGCGCGGGACCCGTCCCCACGTTGCGGAACGTCGTCACGATCGCGAACGGTTCGCCGGCGCGTGGGTGCTCCGGATCGACCGAGAGACTGATGACGATCTTGCCGTTGGCGTAGACCGATGCCTCCGCGTCGGTAGGGAGAGGATCGCCGACCGGGCCGAAGTTCGTCCGCCCGTCCTTTGGGTCCCTTCGCGGGACCTCCTCGGCCTCTGAATCACCGGACTCGGGCTTGGGCGGGGCGGGCCTCGGCGGCTCGACCCGTGCGCGACCACCGCCGTTTCCGTCTTCGGGGGCGGCGAGAGCCGCGGCAGTCTCGCCGTCTCCCAACGGGTCTTGGCGTGCCCCGCCACTGCCGATGAGCTCGACTCCGGTCGGAATGGCGATGAGGAGCGCCGCGACGGCGGCCATTCTGAGAGCGAGCATCTTTCTGTCTCCTGTTGCGTGGGCGGTGTCGGTGCCAGATTCGGCTCCGGAGAGCGGGAGCAGGAGCGGCGCGAGAGCGCGCTTCCACGCTCTACGATCGCCCTTCTCCTGCACGTCCATGCACTCCCGGAGTAGGGCCAGTGCACGCCGGGTTCGTGTCCGAACGGTCTCGACCGGTGCTCCCATGCGCGCGGCCACGTCGCGCGGAGGAAGATCCTCGAAGAAGCGCAGGAGCACAGTCCGCCGGTAGGGTTCCGGCAGGTCCATCACCGCCAGCACGACGCGCTTGTGGCTCTCCGCGCGTGCCACGACATCTGCGACATCCGCTGTCCCTGGCTGGCCCTCTGGCCGTGCGACGACCGTCTCGCGTCGCGTACGCCGACCCTGTGCTCGGCCCCGCTCACGGACCGAGTTGCGAACAACCGTCGCGAACCACGCCCGGACCGAAGCCCGTTCCGACGGAGGGTTGCGTAGCGCAGCGAGCCAGGTCTGCTGCTCCACGTCGTCGGCCGTCGCCTGGTCACGGACGAGACTGCGCGCCAGGTTGCGCACCCAGGCGCGGTGCCCGAGCAACTCGTCAAAGGGGATGGGGGAGGTGGGTGTGTGTTCCATGTCTTCCGCGACGCCGTCATCTGCCATGACGTCCTCTGAGAAGGCGCCTTCTGCGATGGACATGCCACCGCAGCACGAAGCGGTTCGGAGATTCTGCGCTATTCTCGTGTCTCTGTCGCGCTGCAGAGTCGCGCGGCCGGGAATGCCGATGGCGGTGCAAGGGGTTCTCAGCCCCGGAGGTCCTCTGTGCGCACGCTTCTTACTCTCGTACTTCTCGCTGGCTTCGCCTCAGGCTGCGGCGCGCCCGCGACGCCCGTCGAGGGGGCTCCCGGGAACGTGGCCGCGGTTGACGGCACGGAGCCACGCGGCAGCGAAGACGCCCAGATTGCGGCGCTCCCCGCTCCGGAACCGGACGCGACGTCTGCGAAGGAAGGGGCACCACTCACCGACGCCGAGTGGCGCGCGCGGCTCTCTCCAGAGGAGTATCGCATCCTGCGCGAGAAGGGCACCGAGCGCGCGTTCAGCGGCGAGTATTGGGATACGAAGACAAAGGGCACGTACACCTGCGCCGCGTGCGGCGAGGTGCTCTTCATCTCCGAGACGAAATACGACTCGGGCTGCGGCTGGCCGAGTTTCTTCAAGCCGGCGTCCGACTCGGTGATCAACGAGCACACCGACACGACGCTCGGCACGGTCCGAACTGAAGTGACGTGCAGCAAGTGTGGCGGTCACCTGGGGCACGTGTTCACCGATGGACCGGATCCCACCGGCTTGCGCTATTGCATCAACTCAGTGTCGATCAAGCTGAAGCCCGAGGCCGACGCGAAGGGGCAGTAGCCGTACGTTTGCGCAAAGCCGCAGGCCTGAGCGGCGGGTTCCGGAACGCGCAATGCCTGCCTCGTCCTCGGCACGCCATGTCGTTGGCGCTCCGCGAAGCCTGCGCGGCTACCCTGCGCGCACATGTTTCGCACAGCGCGACCGTCGATGTCCCCGCCTGCCTCGAACGGCGAGGACGACCTGCTTGACCGCATCGAGCGCGCGCTCGGCTTGCATGCCGTCCGCATCGCTCTGTCGCTCCTGATCATCGTCTCGGTCTTGCCGCCCGAGGCGGAGACCGCGCAGACACTCGGCGCCGAGCAGACCCGCAACTGGTTCTTCTTCGCAGTCTTCGGTGTCGAATTCGCGTTGCGCGCGGCGATCCACGTCCGGCATCGTGGCTCGCGCAAGGGCATCGGCGAGCCGTTGTTGCTGCTCCTCGATCTCGTGGCGGTGCTCTCGTTCCTGCCGTGGGAGGCGGTGACCGGCGACCTCGCCCTCGTGCGCCTGATCCGCCTGAGTCGCATCGTCCTGTTGCTCGGCTACTGGCGCTCGATGGTCAGCGATCTCTGGTCGATCCTGACGTCGCGGGAGCGCCGATTTCAGGTCGTCTTCGTCTTTTTCACGGGCTTCGTGCTCGCGTTCAGCAGCGCGGTCGTTCTGCATCGACTGAAACTGACAGACCCCGACGGCGACGGCAATGAGGCGTTCCACGACACGCTCTGGTGGGCGTTCCGACAGGTCCAGGACCCGGGCAACCTGGTGCAGGATCCGAAGTCGTGGCCGATCGTCGTCACGTCACTCCTGTTGACGTTCTCCGGTCTCATCCTCTTCGCATTCGTCGTCGGTATCGGCACGAACGCCATCGAGGAGTTGATGGCTCGCTCGCGCACGCGGCCTGTGGGGCTGCGCCAGCACACCGTCATTCTCGGACTCGGTGAGCACAGCCACTTCTTGCTGCAGGAGTTTGCGGAGATCTACCGCAAGAACCGACGTGCGCTACGTTCGGCGGTGCTCGGGCCGACGGAGAAGGGGCCAGGCGGTGCGAGCGATCTCCTCGACCTCTTCCACTACCGTCGCGGCGATCCGGTGCGCGCCGACGATCTCGACCGCGTGGATGTTCAGCATGCCAAGCGCGTCCTCATTCTCGGCACCGACCCGCACGATCCCGATGCCGCCGTCATCGCGGCGATCCTGGCGCTGCGCGACCGCAATCCGACGGTGGATCTCTATCCCGATCTCGAGCACGAGAGCACGCTCATGGCCGCGCGCACAGCAGGCGGTCCGAACACACACGTCGTCGGTTCCGGGTCGTTCGTCGGCAACTACATCGCGCAGAATGTCGCCAATCCGTGCATCTATCGCCTCTACCGACAATTGCTCTCGTCGGCGGGCTGCGAGATCTACACCTACGTCTTCTACGGCGACGACCGCGCACGCATGCGGAGCAGCGCTGGCCCCGGCGCCGCGCTCGACTGGCGCGAGCTGCAGGCGCGGGGACGGAGCGATCATGGCGTGACACTGCTGGGCTACTTCGTGGCACCGCCCGACGCCGACGACGTCGCGATCGAAGACCTCGACGTACTGCTTGCGCCGAGTTCAGGCGACGGCCCGGAGTACGCCCGCGGCGCCGACGGGCGCGTCCGCGCTGACACGGTGCGCGGGCTGATTGGCGTTGCCCTACGCTGGAACCATGTGCGCGCGCTCGGCGAGTCGCTCATTGCCCAACCTGTGCGTGCCGCACCGGACGTCCAATCGATGGTCGAGTTCGAGGCGCTGCGTCTCGTGCCGACGGGGCGCGGAGTCAAGCGCGTCACAATCGTCGGCGGCAGTCGGCGCATTCCCCGGGTCGTCGCGGATCTCATCGCGCTCTATGGGCCGATCGAGGTGGGCATTCTCGTGCGCGATCTCGCGCGCATCGATTTCCTCTCCCGTGACCTGACCGCGGCCCTCGAGCGCACGCTTCCCGGGCGCAACGTGAGTTGGAGTCAGGACGGGGCCGAGGCCATCGGCCGCGTTGAGCTCGCCCGGGGTACGGCTACCGTGCGCATCGACCACGCGGAGTGGAGCGACTCCACGCGCATCCTGCAGGATCCGGCCCTCGCGCCGGATCGCACCGACGTCCTGCTCTTTCTCCCGCGCACCCGCGGCGCCGACGCCCTCGACGGTCAGGTTGCGCTCGACTGCCTACAACTCGCGGAGCTTGCGGCGCGCGGCGAAACGCCCTTCCCCGAGCACGCCCGCGTGCTGGCGATGGTGCAGGACCCGATCAAGGGCGATCTCCTCGAGAAGCGACTCGACGACATGACCGGACGCGGCGGCAGCGAGCGCTTCACGGTCATTTCGAGCGAGCGCGTGCGGCACCATTTCATCGTGCAGAACGTGTTCGTGCGGGGACTGAATGCCGTCTACGCCACGCTCTTCGCGCCCACCGGAGCGAGTCTCAGGCGCCTCGAACAGCGCGACGGTTGGGGGGAGCGCCCGCGCGGCGATGTCGTCCCCGGGGCGCTCGCGCGTTACCTCGACGAGGTCCACGGGCAGGTGCTCCTTGGGCTCGAACTCGAGGCTGGGCCGGACGAGGAGCCACGAACGGTTCTCGACCCGGCTGCGCTCGCCAGTTCGACGCCGATCCCGTGGGATTCGATCTGCGCGCTCTACGTCCTGAGCGGCCACGACTGAGCGGCGTCATCGCTCCCGGCGCGGTCTCCCGCGGAAGACGCACACGGCCCGGGGAAAATCGGCGAGAATCCCGTATCACCGGGAGCGCTCGTGGACCGAGTGACTGAACCGGTCCCATCCGCCAGGAGATGCAACGTTGCCACAGAACCGACACGTCCGTGCCCTCCGGTGCGCAGCGATGGCGCTCGCGTGCCTGTCTGCGTGGGCAATTGGCGGACTGCCAGCCAACGGCGGGAAGTTGGCAGGAGTCGTGCCACGCGGGCTCGGCCTCACCGCGCCAGCGCTCTCTGCCGAGGCGGTCTTCGACGCGCGTACCGGCGACGAGATCGAGCGTTCGATCGTCGCCGGCGACACGCATCGCTACCGCGTGCCGATCGTCGCGGGGACGCGGATCGATGTGCGCTTCCGGTCCGAGGCTGACGACGGGAGCGACGATGATGCGAGCCCCGAGAAGGCCGTCGTTCCCCGCAAGAAGAGCGAGGACGGTCCGCCGCCGACGCTCACGATCCGCGACCCGCAAGGCGCGCCCGTCGCGTCCGAGGCAGGCTTCGACTCGGATCTGCGCGTGACCGCGGCGGAGAGCGGCGATTTCGAGATCCAGGTCGTGGCCGGCGACTTCGCGGGCGAGTACGAGCTGCGCATCGAGGGCGAATTGCGCGGGGTTGACGGCGGCGGTGAAGTCGCGGTCACCGACGGGCCGGCGGCATTTCCTCTGGAGGCGCCGCTCGGCGCGTCGGTACGGATCGAGGTTCGGCGCCTGACCGGCGGCGCGCCGGTGGTCACTGCCGTGCGCGACGGCCTGGGACGCGACGTCGGCTTCGTCGTGAAGAAGCAGAACGACTCCCGCGTGCGGCTGCACCCCATTCCGGTGACCGCCCCTGGTGGCCTCGATGTGTTCGTTGACTCTGCCGAGGTCGGTGGCGGTACGTACGAAGTCCGCCTGCGCGCGGACGATGACGATGACGACTCCCCGGATGACGACGACGACGATCGCGAGGAGCGCAAGATCGTCGTGCAGCTCGCGGCTGGTACCGACGTCGCGGCCCTTGCGCTCGCGCTCAAGGCGGAATTCGGCTGGGAGCTTGAGGAGGTCAACGCCGGGTTCGCGGTCTTCGAGACACCGGAGAGCCGCGTGGGCTTCGAGGACGAGGACGCGCGTGCTGCTGCGGCTCGATTCCCCGAGATCCTCGATGCCGAGCCGGACGCTCGCGCGCAGACGCCGGAGGGCTCGCAATCGAACGGCGTGGTGATCGGCTCGTCACTCGGTCGCTCAGAATTCGACGGGCAGCCGGCGCTCAAGACGGTCCGCGCGGCCAAGGCACATCGCCGCGCGACTGGGACCGGGGTTGTGGTTGCCGTGCTGGACAGCGGTATCGATCGGACGCACTCGCTCTTCGTCGGTCGCGTCCTGCCGGGGTACGACTTCGTGGACAAGGACGACGACCCGAACGACGAGCAGAATGGTATCGATGATGATCTCGATGGCGTCGTCGACGAGGGCTTTGGGCACGGTACGTTCGTTGCTGGTTTGATCCTGGCCGCCGCACCAGGCGCGAAGATTCTCCCGGTTCGCGTGCTTGATACCGAAGGCCGTGGACGCGTCTCCGACATCGCTGCCGCGATCCAGTACGCGAAGGACCAGGGCGCGGACGTGATCAACCTGAGCTTTGGCTCGCGTTCACGATCCGAGGTCGTCCGCGGCGCGGTTCGCCTCGCGCTGTCTCACGGGATTGCCATCGTCTCCGCAACCGGGAATGCCGGCGACGTCATCCAGGTGGACTTCCCAGCGGGGATCACCGACGTCATCGGCGTGACAGCCCTCGACGGAACGGGGCGCCGCGCGGCCTTCGCCAACGCCGGCGGTCGTACCGCGCTTGCGGCGCCCGGCGTCGATCTCGTCGGCCCGTTCCCGGGTGAACGATGGGGCACGTGGTCAGGGACGTCGTTCTCTGCCGGACTCGTGAGTGGTGGCGTCGCGTTGCTCCGGGAGCGCCGTCCAGCCGCGCGACTCCAGCAGTTCCTGCGGTTGTTCCGACGCCGGTCACGCGCCGTTGGCCGACGCGTGCCGCGATCCGAGCGGAAGCTCCTCGGATCGGGCGTGCTCAACCTCGGGAAGCTCGCGAGATGACTCCCGAGTTGATTCCCGAGGCGCGCGCCGAACGCGATGACGGCGCCCTCGTGGCGGCGTGCCTCGACGGCGACGGCTCCGCTTGGGAAGCATTGATCGCGCGCCACGGAGCATTGGTCTGGGCGGTGGCGCGGCGGGCGGGACTCGACGAGGACGACGCCGCCGACGTGTTCCAGAACACGTGGACGATCGCGCTCGAGGAACTCTCTCGCGTTCGTGAGCCGCAGCACTTTGCCCGCTGGGTCGGCCGCGTCGCGCGGCATCAGTCCATGCGTGTCCGACGTGGGTACGGGATCGCGCGCAAGGCGCTGCCGCGCGTCGCACGCGAAGACATCGACGTGAACGTGCCTGACGAGGAACTCGTCCGGATCGAGGAACGCGGTCGTGTTCACGCTGCGTTGGCGCGCGTCGGCGATCGCTGCGACGCACTCTTGCGGCTGCTCTATCTCGAGACGGTGCGCCCGGCGTATGACGAGATTGCGGCGCGGCTCGGCATGCGCATCGGCAGCATCGGCCCGACCCGCGCACGCTGTCTGCAGCGCCTGCGCGGGATGCTCGACGGGGGCGGCAATGCCTGACCCGAAACGAGCATCGAGCGGCCCGGGCGCGCCTGGCGGCGGACGGCATCCTCGCTTCCGCCGACTCTTGGACGTGGCCGACGGGCTCTTCGACGACGTGCGCGTACGCGCCGCGAGCGATCATGTCGAGTCCGGATGCGCGCCGTGTCGCGACGAACTCGCGTCCATCATCGCGCTGCGCGACCGGGTCGCCGATGGCCCTCTCGAAGCCCCTCCGCGCGCCGCGTTGCGACGCGCTTCGCGCCTCTTCGTCGCGGCCCGCGTGCGCGCCGGCGTGGCCGTAGTTCAACGCGTTATCGCGACCCTCGTGATGGATGGCCGCATGGCAGCTGCGCCCGCTCTCCGTTCGGCGGGCGATGGTCGACGCCTGCTCTGGACGATCGGCGAGTTGGAACTCTTCGCGACGCTGTCGAGCGGATCTCGCGGGGCGCTTCTACGTGGACAGTTCCTGCCGGCCGACGACGAGGCGCCGGCGCCGACGGGGGCCGTGCGTCTCGTGCGTGACGGGCGTGTCGCAGTGCATGCCGAACTCGATGACGATGGCGAGTTCGCCGCCCGATGCCTCATGCCGGGGACGTACGTGATCGAGGGCGAGGTGGGTGATGTCGCATTCGCGTCACCACCATTCGTCGTAGACGCATGAGCGCGCCTGCGCCGACCGACTTGCTCGCGCTCGTGCATCGCGTGGCGCGTCATCTTCCGTCGAGCGCGAAACTTGTTGCATTGCTCGACGACCGGGGGCCAGATGCGACGCACGATTGGCGCGCCACCGAAGCGGCACTCGAATCCGAGATCCTGGCGTCTCCGCGACGGGCCAAGAGCTTCGTGCGGGCGTTCGCGGCATTGGCAGCCGCAGCGGGAGATCCAGAGGCTCGAGGGCGCGCTGCGCGATTGCAGGGCGCGCATGCGATGTACTCGGGCGACCCGACGGCTGCGCTGCCGCACTATGAATACGCCGCGACCGCGCTGCGCGGTGCCGCGCGTGACGGCGCGCGTCTCGGGCGCGCCAGTGCGTTCTTGCGGCTCGGTCGTTTCGACGACGCCCGCACCGAATGCCAGGCCGTACGACGCGCCGCGCGCCGTCGCGGGGACGGACTCCTCGCTGCGGCGGCCGATCTGAACGAGGGCGTCGCCTTGCATGAGAGCGGGCGCGCGCAGCAGGCGATCTCCGTCTACAAGCGCGCATTGGAGGGCTTGACGCAAGCTGGGCACGCGCATCTCGCGGCGACCGCAGCGCAGAACCTCGCCAACGCGCTCGTTCTGTTGGATCGCTGGGACGAGGCCGAGCCCTACTACGAGCGTGCTTCCGACGGCTTCACGCAACTCGGTCTCGAACACGAGTCGGCGCGTTGCGATATCAACCGGGGCGCGCTGCTCTCGGCCGTGGATCGTCTCGGCGACGCCGATGGCTTGCTCTTCGATGCCGAGCGTCGCCTGCGTGCTGCCGGAGACGCGACGCAAGCGGCTCTCTGCCGTCTTGACCGTGGCGAGCTTCTCTTGCGCGCGGGTCTCGTGCCAGAGGCTCTGCACGCGCTCTCTTCTGCCGCTCGTGGACTCGCGCGAGGTGGCCCGCCCGCAGAACGTCGGCGCGCGACGCTGGCTCTTGCGCGTACGCACCTCCTTCTTGGGGACGGGCGCGCCGCGGCGCAGGCATTGCGACGAGTCCACGCGGAGACGCCTGCCGAGAATGCGCTTGTGCACGAGTTGCAGGGGCACGTGCATGCGCTCGCGGGACGGTCTGCGGCGGCGCTGGCGGAGTTTCGGAGCGCTGTGTCGGGATACGGGCGGCGTCGCCCGGTCGCGTGCGGACGCACGCTCGTCGCGGCAGGGTAATGCGCGCTTCGAAGTACTGATGTCACGGCTGCGCGCGCGTTTCTGCGTCGTGCTGCGAAGATCGTTGCCCGTGTGCGACTGCCGCGCCTTCACTTCGGCGTGTCCGCGCTGCGGTTCCACGTGGAGGTTCAGGCCCGGCGGCGGGCGGCAGCGGACGCCGCACTGGAAGTCGCGCTGCTTGCGTTGGAGCGCGTTCGCGATGGTCTCGGCGGCGATGTTCAGCGAGCGGCGCTCCTGGAAGGGCGCGAGGCGTTCGTGGTGCGCGCTGTGCGACACCTTCTCGACGGGCCCGATGGTGCGCGGCGTGCGCTGGAGCTGCTCGAGCGATACCGGGGCCGGGCGCTGCGCGACCTGGCGCAGGACGCCGCTCGAATTGTCGGAGGGGCGTCCGACCTCGATCCGCTGCGGGCGCGCGTCGCCGCACTCGAGAGCGCGCTGGGCGAGCGTGAGTCCCCAGCAATGCTGCGCGGTCGCAGTGACGGCGCCGCAGCCGCGACCGCGAAGCAACTGGTCGCGGCGGAGCGGGCTCTCTTGCGGGCGACGGACACGGCGCGCGCCGGGAGTGGAAGTGCCAACGACGATGGGTGGCAGCCGCCAGTCGCGGTGTGGCATGGGCGTCCCTTCCGTGAAGCGCTGCCGGACGGCGTTCGCGTCGTCAGTGTGTTCTCTGACGACCTCGGGACATGCCTCTTCGTCGTGGGCGGCGAAGACGTGCACGTCGTGCGCTCGCCGGTGCCCCGTGCCGCCATCGCGGATCTCGTGGACACGCTCCACTTCCGCCTCGGTCGTTTCACGGCGGGGCCCGGCTTCGTCGTGCGTCATGCGCGGCGATTGGCGCGTGACACCGAGCGTGCGCTCGCCGCGATCGCCGATGTCTTCGTCGAGCCTCTGTGCGACGTTCTTGCTGACACCGAGACGCTGGTCATCATTCCGAGCGGGCCGTGGCATCAAGTTCCCTTCGCGGCGCTGCCGTACATCGGGAAGCCGCTCGTTCAGAGCGTGCGTGTTGCGCTGACGCCCGCCCTCGGATTGCTCGACCCGGGTCTGCGCCGCGCGCGCGGCGCTCCGTTGGTCTGCGGGTTCGCGGACAGCAATGCCCCGTCGATCGATCGCGAGGCCGCGCGGGTTGCTGCCGAGTTGCCGCGATCGCGGCGTGCGACTGGCGATGCCGCGACCTTTGCCGCCGTTCGCGCGCGCCCGCGTCCCGCATGCTTGCACGTGGCCGCGCACGGCCGCCATCGCTTGGACGCGCCGGCCATGAGTGGCGTCCGCCTAGCAGACGGCTGGCTCCGCGCCGCGGATCTCTCGACCCTCGATCTGCGCGGCTCCCTCGTCGTGCTCTCTGGTTGCGAGACGGGCGTTTCGTCCATCCGCGCCGGAGACGAGGTGCACGGCCTCGTTCGAGGCGCATTCGCCGCCGGAGCACGCGATCTCGTCGCCAGCCTGTGGCGCGTCGGCGACGAGTCGACGATGGAGTTGATGGTGGCCTTCCATCGGGCGCGCCAGACCGGACTCTCCGCGGTGGCGGCGCTGGCTGCGGCGCAGAGCGAACAAGCGGAGCGCGGCCGCCACCCGTGGTTCTGGGCCGGATTCTCGGCCTGGACCCGCGCCCTCGACTGACGACTCTTCTGCCGGACTCGGTATTCCCGTCGGGCTGATCTGCGTCCCCGGTATCAGCGAGCATATGCAGTGCGTGCCCGAAGGTCGGGCGCCTACACCGGTCCATTGCGCCGGGGAGGATCATGCTCGTCATCGGAATCACCGGTCGCAATTGCGCCGGGAAGGACACGCTCGCGGATGAGTTGGAGAGGCGTGGATTCGAGCGTCACAGCCTCTCCGACGCCATCCGCGACGAGTTGCGTGCCCAGGGGCAGGAGATCACGCGCGATGCGTTGATCAAGCTCGGTCGTGAGCTACGCGAGAACGAGGGACCGGCCGTCCTGGCGGAGCGGATGAAGCGTATGATCAAGACCGAGCGGGTGGCGCTGGTCAGCGTACGCAGCCCGGCTGAAATCGAGTCCCTCCGGCAACTCGATCGCTTCGTGCTCGTGACGATCGAGGCTCCGGTCGAAATGCGTTACGGCCGGGAACTCTCGCGCGCCCGTGAAGGGGCGTGCGGGACGCTCGACGAGTTCATCGCGATCGAGGAGCGGGAGAATAGTTCTGACCCGAACGCGCAGCAGTTGAGCGCGGCGATTGCCATGGCGGATCACGAGATCCTGAACGACGGCGACCTCGATGCGCTCACCCAGTGCGTCGAGGCGCTCCTTGGAGAGCTTGATGCCTGAAGAGAAGGTCCCGTCCGGCGAACCTGGAACGTCCGAAGAACTGGCCTACGGCCAGAACCCCGACCATGTGCGGCCCGACTGGCAGGACTACTTCCTGAAGGTCATGGATACCGTCGCCGAGCGCGCGAACTGCGATCGAGGCCGGGCCGCCGCGATCATCGTGAAGGATAAGCGCATCATCGCGACGGGCTACGTCGGCGCCCCCGCCGGGCTGCAGAGCTGCGACGAGATCGGCCACCTGATCAAGGTCGCGTTCGACGAGCGCGGTGGGCAGAAGAAGCATTGCGTACGCACCACCCACGCCGAGATGAACGCGATCGCCCAGGCCGCCCGCCACGGCACCTCGATCGACGGCGCGACGATCTACATCAAGATGACGCCGTGCCTCGACTGCACGAAGTTGCTGATCAACGCTGGCATCACGACCGTCGTCTGCCGCAAGCGCTACCACGCCGACCACGACAGCGTCCGCATCCTGAAAGCGGCCGGCGTCGATCTCCAAGTGCTGAGCGAAGAGCAGGAAACCTACGCGAACATGGAGTAGGCACGCGGCCGGAGGCCGCGTGCGTACTCCATGTCGCGGTATTGCGTTTGTGCCGACTCCGTCGGCACGCTCGCTCGCGCTCGCATGTTCGGCTTCGGTCACGGCTCCGACCGCTTCAACCGGGGCTGCGCTCGGAGTTCGTGGCCGCGCGTTGGAACGGACCCGCGACGTGGAAGTTGGCGCGTCGCATGGGCTGATTTCGCAGGCGGAATCCACTCCCTGCGCCTCACCGCGATTGTCACGGCTTGTGCTGGCGCACAAACCCCGCCAATCGCTCCCGTTCCCAGCATCGTCGAGAGGGTGGGGCTCTCTTCGCCGTGTATCACTCCCAGCCCTCTCCAGTTCTTCGATCAACAAAGGGGGCGCGCGGCGTCGAAATCGCGTGCCTGCCTGGCTCAATTTTTGCGCGCGCCGACGATGCTCGCTCTCGCCCATCCGACAGGCCGCGCGAAGAAATTGAGCCTGGCACGGCATTTCGACCCCTCGACGAGTCGCGATCCACCCAGATCTCCCATTCCCCATTCCCCACTCCCTATTCCATCCGCACGTCCCCATTCCGCCCACGCCCCTCGCCTCCTCCGCACCCTCGTCAGACTGACCGGGTCTCCTTTCGCGCCTTTTCACTGACTCTTCTGATCGGAAACCGCTCTCGACTGCGGACGCACGCGCCAGACCGAAAAGGCGCGAAAGCAGACCCGGTCTGGGCACCTTGGGCAACTCGAGAGACAACCAGGTCAGGCCCCTCTCGTTACACTTACGCGCACGGCACCGGAGGACGACCATGACGCAGCGACCAGACGGGCGAGAAGAGGGCGGGTTTTCCCGCCGAACGCTACTCAAAGGCGCGGGCGCCACCGCTGCGGCGGGTGCTCTGGGCGGGGCCGTCGAGGCACTGGCTCAGGATGCCGGTCCCGGGCTCCCGGCCAACGCGAGCGGGATCGCCGGGCCGGGGCCGGTTCCCATGACGCTGCGTGTCAACGGCGGCGAGCGGAAGCTCGATGTCGAGCCGCGTCGGACGCTGCTCGATGCCCTGCGGGGCGACCTCGACCTGACGGGGGCGAAGCGGGTCTGTGACCGCGGCACCTGCGGTGCGTGCACGATCTGGCTCGACGGCGAACCCGTCTACGCGTGCATGGTCCTCGCGATCGAGGCGGTCGGCTCCGAGATCACGACCATCGAGGGACTCGGGACGCCCGACGCCCCGCATCCGGTCCAGACGGCTTTCCGTAAGTACGACGCGCTGCAATGCGGCTTCTGCACCCCGGGCTTCGTGATGTCGTGCGCGTGGGCGACGAAGACCCACGGTGCGGAACTCGACGACGCAGGTGTGCGCGCCTCGACCTGCGGAAATCTCTGTCGCTGCGGGACGTATCCACACGTCATCGCCGCGACACTCGAGGCGGCTGCCTCCGAAGAGGGGAAGTAGAGATGCCGCGGAAGGTCACCTACACGGTCGGTCAGGCGGGCGGCCCGACGCGTGAGATCAGCGTGAATGTTCACGATCTCGACGTCGATCCGTGGGGCGTGGACGCGAAGCTGCGCGTCGTTGGTACCGAGGTCCCGCGCCTCGACGCAGCGGTGAAGGCGTCCGGCCGAGCCAAATACACCTACGACATGAACCGACCGGGTATGGCGTACAGCCGTCTGCTGCGCTGCTTCCACGCGCACGCCGTCGTGACCAGCGTGGACACGAGCGCCGCCGCGAAGATGCCGGGCGTACTCGGCGTGACCACGCTTCTCGACGTGGGCGGACGCATCACGTTCGCGGGGAAGGGCGTCGTCGCCGTGTGCGCGGAGACCGAGGAACAACTCGACGATGCGTTGCACGCCATCGAGGTTGCGTACGACGTCCGTCCCGGCGCGGTGACGACCGACGACGGCCGAGCCGAGGGCGCGGAGCGCGTGGACGAACGCCGCGACAACGCGGTCGTGGGGCGCCGCGGGCGCCAGGAACGCGGCGATCCCGATGCGGCCCTGGCCGCGGCCGCCGCGCAGGTTTCGGCTACATTCCGCACACAGGTCCAGACGCACTCCGCCCTCGAGACCCACGGCTGTGTCGTCGAGCCAACTGGTGACGGCGAGTACACGGTCTGGGCGTCCACGCAGGGCACGGGGTCGTTCCGCGGCACGATGGCGCGGGCTCTGGGAATTGGTGCGGACAAGGTCCGCGTGATCACTGAGCACATGGGCGGCGGCTTCGGCGCGAAGCTCGGCGGCGTCGATGAATGGGATCGCGCTGCCGCGTTCTTCGCGCGGGATCTCGGGCGCCCGGTGAAGGCGATGCTCGATCGTCGCGCGGAGCACCTGGTCGCCGGAAATCGTCCCGACTCCATTCAGGAGATGACGCTCGCCGCGAACGCCGAGGGCGAGATCACGGCGCTCGTGGGAACGACACACGGGACGGCGGGAAACGGCGGCGGTGGTGCCGGCGCGGCCAATACGCGTATCTATCGCATTCCCAACCTGCGGATGACGCAGACCACTGTGTCGACGTTCGCTGGACGGGCGCGGGCGTTTCGAGCACCGGGGCACCCCCAGGGCATCTTCGCCCTGGACGGCAGCGTCGATGCGCTGGCTGAGAAGATGCAGATCGACCCGCTCGCATTCCGGCTGAAGAACGATCCGCATCCGCTGCGGCAGGTGCAATGGCGCGTCGGGGCCGAGCGCATCGAATGGGAGCGGTTGCGCCGAGAGTATCCCGGAGATGGAACTGTCAAGCGCGGAGTCGGCTGCGCCGCGGCGATCTGGTTCCAGCGTGGGCGCGGCAACTACGTCGTCAACTTGCAGGTTGCTCGCGACGGCTCGGTCATCGTCTCCAATGCCGTCCAGGATATCGGTACCGGAACCCGCACCGTCCTGGCGATGCTCGTCGCGGAGGAACTCGGTCTTACTCCGGAGCGCATCACGGTGCGTATCGGTGACACGAACTTCCCGGCCGGTCCAGGGAGTGGCGGCAGCACGACGGCGCCGTCGATCGGGCCCGCCGCGCGCGAAGCCGGGTATCACGCGCGACTCGCCCTGGCGGCGCTCCTCGCAGAGTCGTGGGAGTGCGAGCCAGACAAGATCGACTGGAGCGGGACGACGTTCTCCGGCCCCGGCGGCAAGAACTCGACCTTCGACGAGGCGTGCAAGTTGATCGGTCCCGAGGGACTCGCCGTCAGTGGGCAGCGGCGCCCGAACTACAAGCAGGGCTTCAGCGGCGAGACGGCCGGTTGTCAATTCGCCGAGGTCGAGGTCGATACCGAGACGGGCGTCATTCGTGTGCTGCGTATCGTCGCGGTTCACGACGCCGGGCGCATCGTCGACCCGCTCACCGCGCGATCGCAGGTGGTCGGCGGCGTCATCCAGGGCGTGTCGTATGCCCTTCACGAGGATCGGCGCATGGACCGCAACCTGGGCGATATGGTCAACCCGACGCTCGACACGTATCGCATCCTCGGGATCGCGGACTGTCCGAAGATCGATTGTCTGCTCACGTCGATCGACAGCGGGTTCAACAACGCGGGCATGATGGGACTCGGTGAACCCGTGACCGTGCCGACGGCGGGTGCTGTGGCGAATGCCGTCTCGCACGCGCTCGGCGTGCGCATGACGGAGTTGCCGATCACTCCCGCGCGCGTGCTCGCGGCGCTTGGAGGTGCGCGATGAAGGCATTTCGCTACGTCCGTCCTGCGTCGGTTGCCGCGGCGTCGGAACTCGCCCGCGGCGGCGCGACTGTCAAGGCCGGTGGGTCCGACCTCCTGGATCGCATGAAGGAGCGCATCGCGACGCCCGACGATGTGGTCGCGCTCAACGAGACCCCCGCCGATCCGACACTCCACTCCATCGTGAAGGACGGCGATGTTCTCCGTGTGGGCGCGCTCGTCACGCTGGCCGAGATCGCTGCGTCGAAGGAGATCGGCGCGCTCTATCCCGCGCTTGCCGAGGCGTCGACGCAGGCCGCGAGTCCACAGGTACGGCACCGCGCGACGCTCGGCGGCAACCTCGCCCAGCACACGCGCTGCGGCTACTACCGTCTCGCGTCGTTCCCGTGCTGGAAACGCGGTGATGACGCGTGTCCCGTGCTCGCGGACGGAGCCGTGCAGGACGAGGCCGGGATCTTCGGCAACGACTCGTGTGCGTCGGCCCATCCAGCGAGCCTGCCGCCCGTGCTGGGGGCGATCGGGGCGCGGGTCGTCATCGCGCAGGGCGAGAAACTCGAGGAGCGTCCGTTCGATGCGCTCTGGCGCGCTCCCGAACAAGGTGTCGAGGCCGATGTCGCGTTGGCGCCGGGCGATATCATCGCGGCCGTCGTGCTCCCGAAACCCGCAACGGGACGCACGGTCGCGTACGAAGATGTGCGCCAGAAGGCAGCGTTCGACTGGGCGCTCGCATCGTGCGCGGTCGGTGTGACGATCGTCGCTGGCAAGATCACCGAGGCTTCCATCTGGCTCGGCTCTGTCGCGCCGACTCCGCATCGCGCGGCGGCGGCCGAGAAGGCGCTCGTCGGTGCGACGCTGAGCGATGGTGCCATCCAGAAAGCCGCGGACGCCGCAGTCGCAGATGCGACTCCGCTCGCCGGGAACCGCTACAAGGTGGACCTCGTGAAGGTCGTCGTGCGACGTGCGCTCCTGCGCGCCGCCGGGAGGGATCGATGAACTACCGGAGTCGCCTGCGACAGATCCTGAAGGTGCGCTGCGTGCATCTCTCGACGAAGGAGGCGGTGCAACCGCTCCCCGATCCCGACGAGGTCGAGAACGTGCACGATACGGCCGTCTTCTGGTGCGCACGGACAACCGAGGCACTCGGCCCGGACGGGTCCTCCGCCGAGCCGGGCATCTGCGACGGCCCCGGCCGCGCGTGCTACGAACCGAGGGCCGTATAGATGAGGGCCGTATCGATGAGGATTGAATAGATGCGAGCACTCATTGCGAACGGCCACGGCGGCGCCGAAGTTCTGGAATTGCGCGCGGATCACCCGGACCCCGTACCGGAGGCGCATGACCTGCTCATCGAGGTCCACGCCTGTGCGCTCAATCCGGTCGATACGAAAATCCGGATGGGCGCGCTGGGCGAGCGCGAGGCGCCCTTCGTACTCGGCTTCGATGTCTCGGGAGTCGTTCGTGCGCTGGGGTCGGACGTGACGGATTTCGACGTTGGTGACGAAGTCTACGCCGCCCTCAGCTTGATCCGTGATGGCGCGTGCGCCGACCTCGTGTGCGTGGACGCACGTCTCGCGGCACGCAAGCCGCGGCGGATCGATCACGTCCACGCGGCCGCGCTTCCGCTCGTCACGCTGACTGCGTGGGAGGCGCTCTTCGATCGCTGCCGACTCGGTACCGACGAGGTCGCGCTGATCCATGCGGGCGCAGGCGGCGTCGGTCACGTCGCGCTCCAACTTGCCAAGCAACGGGGCGCTCGCGTGCTGACGACGGCCGGACGACCGGAGACACAGGCGCTCTGTCGCAAGTTCGGCGCGGACGTCGTGATCGACTACCGCGAGAGTGACTTCGTCGCCGCCGTCATGGAGGAGACGCAGGGTCTCGGTTGCGCGGTTGTCTTCGACACGGTCGGCGGCGACGTCTTCGATCGCTCGCTGGATTGCGTCGCCGTGAACGGGCGCATGGCGACGATCGTCTTCAACGAGAGCACCAGCATCACGCCGAAGCTCTTCGCGAAGAGCGCGACCCTCCATTTCGAGTTCATGGGCGTCCCGGGCATTCACGGTGTCGGGCGTGACCGCCACGCCGAAATCCTGCGTCTCGCCGCGGAGTTTGCGGACATGGAGACCCTGCGCCCGCACGTCGGTCGCGTCATCTCGCTCGACGAGGTCGCGGCCGCGCACGCCGACCTCGAGGCGGGGCGCTCCATCGGGAAGACGGTGGTCCAACTCAGGTAGCGCAGCGCGCCGTGTTGCGGCGTCCGTCGATCGCAGTAGCCTGCACGCATGCCCGCAACTCAAAGCCCCGGAACCGCCCGCGTACCCACCATCGTCGCCATGGGCGGCGGTGGCTTCTCGATGGAGCCGGGCAACCCGCTCCTGGATGATTTCATTCTCTCGCTGACAGGCGTCGAGCGTCCCAAGCTCTGTCTGCTGCCGACGGCTTCGGGCGACGCGGCCCGTCTGATCTCGAGCTTCCACACGGCGTTCCAGGATCGGCCCGTGGACGCACGACACGTCGCCCTCTTTGGCGCGCCGCGCACGGATCTACGCGAGTACCTGCTGGCGCAGGACGTTATCTATGTGGGTGGCGGGAACACCGCGAACATGCTGGCGATCTGGCGCGTCCACGGAGTGGATCTCATCCTACGCGAGGCCTGGGAGGCGGGCGTCGTCCTCGCCGGACTCAGCGCGGGGATGATCTGCTGGTTCGAGGCGGGCGTGACCGATTCGTTCGGGCCCCTGGCACCGCTGCGCGACGGGCTCGGATTCTTGCCCGGGAGCGCCTGCCCGCATTTCGACGGCGAGGCCAAGCGCCGTCCCGCCTACCACATGTTCGTTCGCGACGGCTTCCCACCGGGCTTCGCAGCAGACGACGGCGCGGCGCTCGTATTCCGCGGCGCGGAGCTTCCCGCCGCGGTGTCGTCGCGCCCGAACGCGGGTTGCTATCGTGTGGCACTACGCGGCGCCGACGTGGCCGAGGTCCCGATCACGACCAGCTATCTCGGCGCGTAGTACGGCGCCAGCCAGTAGTACGACGCCGGGCAGTGTACGACGCCGGGCAGTTGTAGAGTGTCAGTGGTAGAGTGCCCGCCATGGATGGCTGGCCGGACCCCGAGATCGATTACCCCTGCACGTGGTCGTACAAATTGGTGGGTGCTGACGAGCAGGCGATCCGCATCGCGATCGCAGAGATCGTGGCGGACCGCGAACACGACGTCTCGCTCTCGCGCGCGAGTCGAACCGGCAAGTACGTCTCGCTGAAGGTCCAAGTCGTCGTCGGCGATCACGACGAACGGCGCGGGCTCGCCAATGGCTTCCACGAGCACCCCGCCGTCAGATTCGTTCTCTGATCGCTGCGCCGACGTGGTTCGCCCGGATATTCGAACTACGCGGGCTACTCGACCGAGACGATCTCGACCTCGAATTCGAGCACCGAATTCGCCGGGACCTTCGGGCCGGCCTTGTCGCCGAAGCCGAGTTCCGCCGGGATCGTCAGCTTCCAGTGGTCGCCCTCGCGCATCTTGATCAGCGCCGCGTCGACACCAGGCAGGACCTTCCCGACGCCCGCTCCGACCTCCTTCGGCTGCTTGCCGCGCGACGTGTCGTAGGGCTCCTTGCCCACGGCGTTGCCGGTGTAGTGCATCGTCAACATGCCCCCGTAGACGACCATCTTGCCGGTGCCGGCCTTCAGGACCTCCACCTGGACAGGTGGGAAACCGGCGCTCATGTAGTCGACCGTGAACTTCGAGCCGGCGGGCTGTGCGGGCGGGCCCGCGGGGGTCGGGGCCGCCACCGGAGCGGATCCGCCGCTGTCGCAGGCGGTCGTGAGTGTGCATGCCAAGACAAGAGCCAGAATCGCTGTCAGATGTCGCATCGAGAACTCCCTTCCGACCATTTGCAGCGGTCGAGGCAGAGAGGGTAGCGCGGCAGGGCAGCGAATGCCCGTGACCGGACTCACGCCGGGATTCTGGAGGTCGGCGACGGCTGGCTGCGCGGGCTACTTCGTGCGCAGCTGATCCCCGAGGAACTCCGCGAGATGTCGCGCGACGGCTGCGGGATTGCTCTCGTGAGGGTAGTGGCCGCTGCCCCCGATCACGACGAGCCGGGCGTTTGGGATCGCGCGCTCGAACTGCCGGGCGAAGCGCTCGACTCCGTACGCCTTGTCGCTCTCGCCCCACAGGAGCAGCGTGGGCTGCGTGAGCCGCGAAAGGTCCGGCGACCGCGTCCCATTCTCGTCGCGGGCCAGGTCGACCATGGCCTCCCAGTTGTCGGAGTTGTTGCAGATCTCGAAGATCTCGTCGATCTGGTCGGACGAGACGCCGGCGGGGAAATGCGGCCCGAGGGCCATCTCGATGCGGTCGCGCGAGTTGAACGCGTACCCGATGTAGGCGAGCGACATCTCGCGCATTGCCTCCTCTTCGGGCAACCACTCGTCGTCGTTCCGCGGGAAGCCGGACGTGTCGAGAAGCACGACAGCGCCGATGCGCTCCGGCTGGTCGAGCGCCGCGCGCCAGACGAACTCGCCACCGTAGGAGTTGCCCACGACGACGGCGTCGCGCGCGTCGATACGCGCGAGGAAGGCCGCGATCCAGTCGGCGCAGCCTTGGAACGTGTAGGGCGCCGCCTCCGTGCGGGTGATGCCGTGCCCGACGATGTCGAGAGCGTAGATCGCGCGCTCCGGCAGGGTTTCGACGAGTCCCGGGAAGTCGCCCTCGCCGAAGACGAGCGGTGACCATGTGAAGAGCGACGACGGCGTGCCGTGGATCAGGACGATCGGGGGCACGCTCCTCGCCGAGTGGACGCGTGGCGCGACATGCAGATACGTCACCTCGGCCTCGATCACGCGATCCCCGATGCGCGCGCTGATTGTCTCGCGCACGAGCCCGTGCGCCCGTATCCGCTCGTTCTTCGGGAGCGCCAGGAGTGCCGACTCGATCTCATCCTTGTCCGTGGACACGCATGCCGAGAGCCCGAGGAAGGCGGCGATCGCGACCAGCGCCGAGGCCACCGTCACGACCAATGAGCGTTTCGTGCGTCCCATCGAAGCTCCTCCTCCGTCCACAAGCGCCGCGCGGCGGCGACTGTCATACAATCATCGCATGCACTCAAGCTCCCCGCGGTTCCGTGCCTGGATCTCGCCTCCACTTCGGACTGGCCTCGCATTCTTCGCAGCCTTGGCCGTCGGCATCCCGCTCGCTGGGCCCGGCGGCAACACGATCGACACGGTCAACGTAGAGGTCTCCGGACGGGACACCGTGAGTGGCTCGATCCGGCCTGCCGAGGAGCGCGAGTCGTACCTGATCGATCTGCCCCGCGGGGCCACGCTGAAGGCAACTGCCAAGCCCACGTCCGACGAGGCGCCGATCCCGATCCTGGACGTGCTCGACCCGGACCTTGCCGTCATCACCCGATCTCCGGCCGCCAAGCGCGTGAAGGTCGGGGCGATCGTCGCCGCGATGTCGGGCCCGTACCGCGTACGCATCTGCGGCGATGGCGAGCGCGACGGCGACTTCCAGTTGAAGATCCGTGCCAAGATGCCGAAGTCCTGGTCGGCGGCCGCGACGACGGATCTCGCACCGGAGGCCGAGGACGGTTCCTCCTTCGGCGCTGGCGCCGGAGCGGTGGCGCGCTTCACCTTGAGCGCGACGGGCAAGTCCGACTTCACACCGCAAATTCTCGTCGTGACCGGACCCGATGAATTCACCTTCGCGATCGCAGTGCCGTTGAAGCAATCGAGCCGTCACGTCGTCAAGGATGTGGTGCTCCCGGCCTCTGGCGAATACGCCGTGCGCTTCAAGAACGCCGGTGCCGGAGCGGGCCGCTGGAAGCTCAAGATCACGCTGAAGACGCCGAAAGCGCG
Organism: Planctomycetota bacterium; assembly: GCA_024280885.1. Lineage (GTDB taxonomy): Bacteria > Planctomycetota > JAJSAM01 > JAJSAM01 > JAJVHW01 > JAJRPF01. The sequence goes on from JAJRPF010000048.1 coordinate 450,573, forward strand.
CAAGTCCTCTCTCGATCTCACCGACGACGCACTCGCCGGTCAGTTCGCTGGCGAACAGGCGGTGTTTGCGCGCACGATCGACGCACTCGGTGGCGACGTCAGTCCGCCACCGAGCCACGAACTGCTCGGGGGGATCTCGATCGACGTGCCCCCCGGTGCGATCACCGCGCCGACCCTGATCTTGATCTCCGAGAGCGAGCCGTTCTTCGTCGACGACGATCTTACCGAGGGCGGCGCCACCTTCGAATTCGGCCCGGATGGTCTGTCGTTCGCCGAGGACGCGATCGTGACGCTGCCCTTCGACACGCAGGCCTACGACGATCCGAACACCGAGGTCTCCGTCGCCCTGCGCGATGCCGAGACGGGCGAGGTTCAGGTCGTGACCGGCGTCGTGGACGTCGATGCCGGGACGATCACATTCCCGACATCGCATTTCTCGCGCTTCCAACCGGCGTCGCCACGTCCTCGGCCACTCGTGGGTGGTTTCGTGGAACTCGAATTGGCCGGCTCTCTCGACCCCGCGTTCGCGACGTCGGTCGTGTTCGGCTTGAACGCTGTCCGTGGCGCCGCTGGTCGGCGCAGCGGCAACGCCGTCTCTCGTGACATCGACCGCTACGCCGTGACGTTCGTCCCCGACGCGATTCGTGGCGGTCGGATCAGCGGCTCGCGCGAGCAACGCATGCAGAGCGGCACGGTCTCGGCGGGTCGGACCCTTGACCTCGACTTTGGCGCGCAGCAGGTGTCGTTCGAGCGCGGGCGTAGCCCCGACGTCTTCATCCGACGCGAGGTGCGGGACGGCCTCGCGGGCGTGTCGCTGTTGCTGCGCCGCGTGAAGGGCCGACCGAGCCGCAGCGCGCTCGCCGGTGAGTGGCATGCGATCGTGCTCGAGGTTTCCGCCGTGCGCGGGTCGAACGGCAAGATCGCGATTGCGTCGGTCGGCCAGACGTTCACTCTATCCGTGGCCCGCAGTGGCAAGGCGTCAGCGCGCCAGGCGGAGCGATCGGTCACAGCGGTTCCCTTCCCCGGCGGCACGCCGACCACGCAGCGCGATACGCGACGTCCGCTCAAGGGTTCGCTGCGACCGCTGGGTGCGATGGCTCGGCTGGAGATGGAGGTCGGTCAGCGAACCGTGATCGATACGATCGATCTCCATCCCGTCGTGCGTGGCGATGCTCTCGTCGGCGTGACGGGCGCCGTGCTGGGGGACCCGAGTGATCCGACTCTGATCATGACGCGTCTCGTCATCCTCACGCGCAAGGGCGAAGACGGCTCCGTTGCGGATCTGCCCGGCCGCTCGCGCTTCGCCGGCTTCGATCTCGGCCTCGTTGCGGGCGACATCGACATACCCGCCGCGGGCGCGCGCTTCGATGTGCTCGGTCTGGATGTCGAGCATGATGGTGCTGGCGCATTGCGTGCCCGCGGCAACGGGATCACGCTCTCGCGCGGGATCAGCGGCGGACCGCAGTTGAACGCGCGTTCGCTGGACTTCACGTCGACGTACGACATCGCGAAGGACCTCGGCTATCGCGAGGATGCGCCCTTTGACCGCGGCGTCATTCTGGCGCGACGCGGGCTCTACATCTCCACGCACTTCGCCGACGATCGCGTGGCGATCGGATTCGGCGTACCGTCTCGGCCGCTCGACCGATGAGATTTCGCGCGGGGCAGGCGAGTTTCCGAGGAACCGAAGCGGAACGGGTCTCGTCCGGGCTCTGTACGGCACGGCGGGCCGCGCGGCGGGGCAGACGTCACAACACGGGAAGATGCGCGCAATGAACGACGGCGAGCACGACGGCGAGCACGAGGACGGCGCAGACGCGGACGTGGACTCGTATGCGCTCCTTGGCGACGCCGTGCGACGGCATTATCTCGGGTACTACAAACTGGTCTTCACCGACGGCGCACTCGACTTGCGCACCAAGGAACTGATCGCACTCGGCGTCTCGCTCGCGACGGGTGCGCCCAATTGTGTCGAGGGCCACCTGCGAAAGTGCGTGGAACTCGGTGTCTCGCGCGCGGAACTCGAAGAGGTGGTCGCCACCTCGCTGGGCGTTGCTGGCGCGAGTATTGTCGACCGAGCGGACATCGGCTACGCAGCTGCGAAAGTGCGACTCGATGCCGCGCTGCGCGCCAGGTCGTCGCCGCAGGGCGACGAGGAGAAGTCATGAAGAGTCGGACCATTGTGTGCGCTACGGCGCTCGTACTTGCAGCGGGCGCCGCGTTGGCAGCCGATACGTCGCTCAAGATCCGAAAGCTCGGCGACGTCGAGGTGAGTTGGAACCCCGTTACCTACCGTGAGGAACTGATGGCCCAACTCCAGCCGGGCCTCACATGGCGCCTCGGCAAGGACGACGCCACGCGGCTCAAGCTCGAGAAGATGGCGCTCGTGACGCCCGGTGCCGGCGTTCTCCTCCCCGGGGAGCAGACGCTCAATCTTCGCTTCTGGGCCTGGGACAACTGGGTGCTCGTCGTATTCGAGGAGGACGAGTGGAAGTGGAGCGCGGACTTTCGCCAACTGGGCCTCTTCGATGCGACCGTCGGGAGATCGGCCGACGCCAAGGAGCACACGAAAGCACTCGACCTCAAGCTGAATCGCACGACACGCGGGAACCCGACCACAATCGCGAAAGCCGCCGTGACGGGGGCCGATGCTGGTCTTGACGATCTCTTCACCGTCCCGGACGACGTGGAGTACGACCCGCAGCTTCGAGAGCGCTTTGAGGCGCTGCCCTGGGTCGAGCTGATCGTGCGCTTCGGCCCGCACAAGGGCGTCGTCGGCTTCGAGCCAGTGCCCATTCGCGAACTGAAGGGCAAATTCGCACGCAAGGACGGCGAGACGCGGAAGGTCACGCTCATCGGACTCGATCTACCGGAGCCCGGCGTGCGCTCGCAATACCTCGAAGAGCACGAGGGCGAGTTGCCGGTCGCCGTGCTGACCGAGGCGGGCAAGGGCGGCGAACACGTCGTGCTGCATCTGAGTGGCGGCGAGGTGCCGATGCTGTGGTCGCGCATGCGCAACGGCGACGACGTCGGCGATCCGCTCGAAGGCACGCGCGCCGAGGCGATCCTGAAGAAGAGCCCGAACTCGGTCTTCTGCGCTCTCGAAGGTTCGCAGCTCAGCGTGACGGTCGCGCCGTGGGTGTACACGTTCGATCTGTCTCAGCGCTGATCGGCCGTGGAGCGAACGCGCCACAAGGTGCATTGATCTCGGCGCGTCGGGCGCATGGTGGGTAGCTTCCTGACGGCAATGTCCGGACCGTATACCCGCCAGACGATCGAGAACTGGGTCGCCGATTTCGTCGGCGGCCCCGAGTTGCGCGAATTCGAGCCTGTCGCGCAGGAGTTCGCGCCCGAGTTTCTCGTCCCGCTCCTACTTGCGGGTTGCGACGCCCGTGGTGTGGAGCCAGGCGAATTGCACGAAGACGATGTGCGCGGAGCGCTCGTCACCTCCGTCGCAGCAGTCGTGCTCCCGGCTTCCGTGCGCGAACGCGTCCCCGATGTTTGCGCCCTCTTCCTGGCCGCTCTCGAACGCGAGGGACGCTTGTCCGGCGGTCGCGCGATCGGTCTGGTCGTGCGCGCCGGGCGGCGTCAATACCTCGACGCTGCGGGCGCACCACGCGCCCCGGTGCGGCGCGTGGCGGCGAAAATCTCCCCGAACGATCCGTGTCCCTGCGGGAGCGGGCGCAAGTACAAGAAGTGCTGTCGCGACTGACGCGCACGAGGTCGACGTTGAAGGCTGAGGTTGACGGCGTCATCGCAGCACGGCACACGAAGGAGCAGAGCATGAGCACCGAGACGGAGCCAACCACCAGTCCGAACCGGGGGACCGGTGCGGCTTCCGCGATGTTCTTCTACGCCGCGCTGCTCGTGGGCGGTGGCGTCACGGCGTTCGCGATGGCTCCCGTCGGTGTCGATGCCAGGACGGCCCTGCTCGTGCCGTTCGCGTGCGCCGCGTCCATGATGATTTCGGCGATGCTCGCGCTCCAGGTCGGCCGCGTGAAGGTGCTCGGGATGATCGGCATTCATGTCGGCCTGGTGCTCCCGCTCGTCTTCGCTGCCGCGATCGGGTTTCGTGCTGTCAAGACCGGCGCTGCAATCGACTCGTGGAAGACCGCGGAGCGCGCGTACGCAACTTCGCTCGAGAAGCGTGAGATCGACAACGGCGCCGCCGCGCGCGTGGCGTTCTTCGAGGAGCAGGGCGCCCCCACTCACGACAAATCCTACGCCCGCAATGCGCTCTGGTTCTTGACGATCGCGAGCGTTGTCTCGTTCGGTCTCATCCTCTCCAACCGCCCGAAGCCAGAAGACCGCGGCGCCTGAACGGAACGTCTGCGAACAGCAGTCCGGCGATCAGCCCGACCAGAGCTCCGGCGACGTGGGCGATCGGAACCGGAACGAACCCGCCTGAGGCAGCGAAGACTGCATCGCCCGTGGCGATTTCGAATGCGCTCTTGGCGGCGAAGGCGACGAGCGCCAGCGCTGCGATGAGCGTCAGGCCCCGGCGCTGCTCTTGGATGCCTTCGCGCAGTAGCAGCGCTCCGAGGAGCACGAAGAGTGCAGAGTCCAGGCCCGAGAGACCGCGGTAGAACTGCATGTCCGGGTGCGCGATGAGCACGGTGATTGGAATCACCACGGCGGCCGCGCCGAGAGTGGCGAGAGTTCGCAATACCGTGCGTTCAAGGCAGAGCCACAGGAGCAGCGCGAACGCGAGCACGTCGAACGCAAGATGCTCTGCGGTCCAATGTGTGACGTGCCCGGTCAGGACGCGCCAGAGTTCGCCAGACGCGAGTCGGTCACGATCGAGTTGCAGCGCGCCGGTCAGTTGCGGTGACGCGAAGATGCATGCGGTCGCGAGGATCGTCAGCGCCACGATGAGCGCGCGCACCGCGCGAAGTGGCGGGGCGCCGAGGCGCCCCGCCGATGATCGGCACCGGTGTCCGATCGACGAGATGGCAGTCGAGATCGGCATAACGAACTACGCCTCGCTGTCCCCGCCGCTCCCGCGAGTGCCTTCCCCATCTCTCCGGCGACGGCGGGCCGCCACGGCGAGACCACCGAGCACGGCCATCAGCCCGACGCTCAGCGGATCGAGAGCGCCACCGCCACTGTTGCCGCCGCCGTTCCCGATGTTCAGGTTCCAGCCACGGGAGGATGATGACGATGGCGAGGGCGACGAAGTCGGCGCGCCGTCACTTTGGTTGGACGCCGCGCTCTCGCGCTGCGCCGTCGGCCCGACCTGCCGAGCTGCCTCGGAGCGCATGCTCGCGATCTTCTCGCGCAATCGATCGCGCGCGGCCCGGTCGCGTGCCACCCGTGTAACGTTGCGACGCTCGATCTTCCAGCGCCGGTACTCCGCGTCGTTCTCCAGGACGAGGAACGACGTGTACGGCGTGACGATCGAGTAGCCCTCGCCCAGACGCACCGCCTCGTCAATCACGCGCGGGTCCTCGCCCTGCATGTTGCGCAGCAGGCGCCGCACGCGATGGCACGCCCACATGCGTTCGATCTCGGGCTGCGTCGCGTCGTCGCCTGGCAGCGTGACTTCGACCACCTTCTCGAAGGGCTCGCCGTCGAGATCGCCGCGGATCGTGAGCGCGACCTTCCCGGCCTTGCCGTAGCGGCCGTACATCCGGATCGGCATGCCGTGATAGAGGTTCGGGAGGCGTCGTGGCTCGACGTCGAAGAGTTCGCCGCCTGCGACGACAATCTCGACGTTCGTGATGGCTGCGCGCGTCAGCTTGCGTCGGAACGCTGCGGCCTTGCGCTCGAAGTCGTCGCCGCGCGAAAGGAACGCAGCCAGCCCGCCCGCGTCCTCCGCAACCTGCTGGAGCAGAGGGCGATCCACGTCGTTGCCGACGCCGATTGCGAACACACGTGACGACGACGGCTTCTGCCGGATCAGGTCCATCAGTGCCGCACGCCCCGCTTGCTCGGTCATGCCGTCACTGAGGATGACGACGTTGAGCGGACGGTCCGGGTCCTTGTACGCGTAGGCCGCGCGGATCGCCGGCTCGAGGGAAGTCCCGCCGCGTGCGCGCTGGCCGAGAAGGAACGACTCCGCCTCGTTCTTGTTCGCGTCCGCAGCCGGTCGCAACTCGCGGAAGAGCGGCGTGGCGGCGACGTTGAAAGTCATCACATCGAAGCGATCCTTCTCGTCGAGAGCGCGGACGAACGCGTCGATGGAGCCACGCGAGACGCCGAGCTTGCCGTCGTTCGCCATGCTGCCGCTGATGTCGAGGACGAACACGTAGTCCGCGCCGTCCTCGCGCTTCTCCAACTCGTCGCCGGCGGTGAGAGTCAGCAGGAAGTACCCGTCTTCACCGCGCTCCTTGGAGGCGACGATGTCGATCCCCGTCTGCGGCCGGTCGAGCCGGAACGCCACGACGAAGTCGCGATTCAGATCGCCGCCGGTGACCTCCAAACTCGCCTGTACCTGGTGTTCTCCCTGGCGAGCGATCACGAACTCGTCGCCGTGACTCGGACTCTCCATCTTGGCGATGGGGACCTCGGAGCGCGCCGTGAGATTGAGAGAGAGCGCCCCGCGCGTTCGCGTGTCCACGCCGACGCCGACATTCGTTGCGAGCGGATACACATACGTCGCCCAGTCGGCGTCCACGTCGAGCTCCTGGTAGTAGACAATGCGCACGCGCTGTTCGGCGCGCGGGAGCACCGGGAAGATGCGCATCTCGAACGTCTTGTGATCCACCTGTTCGAGGAGACCGGGGTCGATGTTGCGGCGCTTGTACGAGTCGTAGATCTGTCGCGCGCGCTGCTTCTCGACAACCTCGCCCACCATCTCCTTTCCGCCGATCCACATGCTGAACTCGGAGACCGAGGCGCCCTTCGGAACGGGGAACGTGTAGAGCGCTTCGAGCTGTCGGTCCTCCGTGTTGCGAAAGACCTGTGTCACGGACGTCACGGCAATGCCGTTGTTGATCGTGACTTCGACGTTGTGCTGCTCGATCTCGAGCACGCCGCCGAGACCGCCATCGGCGACCAGCAGGCCGGCCGCCTCTGCGGGTTGCGCGGCGAGACTCATCACGCCGAGCAGGCCAGCGAGTGCGGACGCCAGGAGCGGCGAGTGCCGTTTCCGGCGGGCGTTCGTCGTGGATCTCAGCGCTGCGGATCTCGGTGCCGGGGATCCCGATGTGGATTGTTGCATCGTGCCTCCTCATGCGCGCCACCTGGCGCGTCGATGGGGGAGGCAATCGCGAGCCGCGTGCCAGATCGGTGCGGGCGACATAAGGCATGCGTCAGAAGTCAGTTATGGCGTCATCGTCTGAGATCGCTTGCGCGTGTGTTGCACGGGGATTGGCTGCTAGATGATCAGTTAGTGTACATAGGATGTATATGGTCCTTATCCGAGACGACGAGTTACCGACCGTTCGCGCGATCGCGCGCCTCGTCTACTGCAATCCGTTCCTGCCCGAGCGCGTGGAGTTGGAGCGCGCGATCCTCGGCGCGGACGCTGCGCCGCAGGATGACGTCTGGCATCCGCGTGGCGACGTCGAGGCGGTGAGTCGCAATCTCGCACCGATTGGCGATCGCGCGCGCTCCCTGGCCGAGGAACTGCGCGGGCGGTTGTTGGAAGGCGCGAAGGCCAGCCCGGCCGAGACGGTGCTCTACCAGGATCTGTGCATCTATGTGCTCTACCACCAGTGTCGCGAGGGGTTCATGCGGCTGCTGGAGTCCTCGCGCGCGGCGCGTGCGGGGGGCGCCGCGCCGATGTGGGCGGAGTTCTCGGCCCTCTGCGCACACCTTGTTGACGACACAGGTGTCGGTCTCGGTCACGGCCAGACGCAGGCGACGCTCTTCGCGTGCTTCTTCCAGGTGCGGCGCGCGTTCGAGCAGATCTTCACGTGGATTGCCGGTGGTTCCGCACCCGCGGCGCGCCTGCGCGCGCAGGTCTGGCAATCGGTGTTCACGCATGATCTGCGACGCTATCAGCGCGCTCTCTACGCGCGCATGGGCGACGTGACGACGCTCGTGACCGGCCCCTCCGGCGCGGGCAAAGAACTGGTAGCGCGCGCAGTCGGTCTCGCGCGTTACATCCCCTTCGACACGGCGAAGCGTCGATTTGAGGGCGATCCGGAGACGTCGTTCTTCGCGCTGAACCTCTCCGCGCTCTCGCCCACGCTGATCGAGTCCGAACTCTTCGGTCACAAGCGCGGCGCATTCACCGGCGCGGTCGCGGATCGCAAGGGGTGGTTGGAGCTTTGCCCTCCGACGGGCACCGTGTTCCTGGACGAGATCGGAGAGGTCGCGCCCGACCTACAGGTGAAGCTGCTGCGCGTTCTGGAGACACGCACGTTCCAGCCCCTCGGCACGAGCGAAGACCATCGCTTCCGGGGCAAGATCATCGCCGCGACGAATCGCGACCTCGGACGCGAGATGCGCGAGGGGCGCTTTCGCGAGGATCTCTACTACCGGCTGTGCGCCGACACGATCGTCACGCCCTCGCTGCGTGAGCGGATCGCGGACCGGCGTGACGAGCTCACGAATCTTGTGAGCTTCCTTGCCGAGCGGCTTGTCGGTCCGCACGAAGCCGGTGCGCTCACGCGCGAGGCCGTGGCCTGGATCGACGCGAACCTCGGTCCGGACTACCCGTGGCCGGGCAACGTGCGCGAGTTGTCGCATTGCATCAGCAACGTGATGATCCACGCTGACTACAGCCCCGCGTCGCAGGGCGGCTCGGTGAGCGGGCGTGACGCTCTGGCCGACGCGTTCACCGAAGGCAAGCTGCCCCTGGACGAGATCATCCGCCGGTACACGACGATCGTCTTCGCCCGTGAGGGCAGCTACGTCGCGGCTGCCGCCGCGCTGGGTGTGGATCGACGCACGGTGAAAGCGCACGTCGATCCAGACCTGTTGGCAGGCTTGCGGGAGTTGTAGCCGCGCCTCAGCCGCGTCGACGACCGCCGGAGTGGCCTCCGCCGCCGCCACGGTGCCCGCTGCCGCCACCGGAGCGACTGCTGCCACCACCACCGCCACCACTGCGACGTCCACCACCACCGCCGCCAGAGCGGCCGCGCGACGGTCCGCGGCCACCACCGCCGCCGCCACGGGGCGCGCCGGAGCGAACCGGACCGCCGCGTTGCGATGACTGCCCTCGCGGAGTTCGCGGACCCCGCGACTGCTGACGATTCGGAGCCGTGGTCGGGTCCGTCGGGTCGATGTCGAAACCCTCATACTTGCGCATCGGGATCTGCGATCCGAGAACGCGCTCTGTGTCGCGTACCCATGCACGGTCTTCGTTGGTGACGAACGTGCACGCCTTGCCGCTCAGCTCCGAGCGACCGGTGCGACCGATGCGATGCGTGTAGGTCTCCGGAGTGCTCGGAGGGTCGAAGTTGATGACGTAATCGACGCCGGCGACGTCGAGTCCGCGCGCGGCGATGTCGGTGGCGACGAGGATGTCGAAGCGCCCCTCGCGGAACCCGCTCATCGCACGATCCCGTTGCGGCTGTGACATATTGCCTTGCAGCGCGACGGCGCGCAGGCCGTCCTTGACGAGCTGCTGCGCCATCCGCTTCGCGCGGTGCTTGGTCCGCGTGAAGATGATCGCGGTCTTGCAATCCTCCTCGGCGAGAACGAGGTCGAGCAACTCACGTTTGCGCGCTTGCGACGTGGGGCAGAGGAAGTGCTCGATCCGCTCCGCGGGAGCCGAGTGCGCGAGTTCCACGACGTGCGGCTCGAAGAGAATGCGGTTCGCGAGCTCGCGGATCGCCTTCGGCATGGTGGCCGAGAAGAGCAGGTTCTGGCGGTCGTCCGGAAGTGCCGACAGGATGCGGCGGATATCCGGCAGGAACCCCATGTCGAACATGTGGTCTGCCTCGTCGAGAACCAGCGTCTCGACTTCGCTGAGCTTGAGCTGGCCCTGCTGCAACAGGTCGAGCACGCGCCCGGGACAGCCGACGACGATCTCGGGACGGCCACGCAGGGCCTGGATCTGGCGGTGCGCCGAGACGCCACCGAAGATCGTCATCGTCTTGATGCTCGTGTACTTCGCGAGCATGCGGATCTCGGCGTCGATCTGGAGCGCGAGCTCGCGCGTCGGCGCCAGGATCAGCACGAGCGGGCCTCGGCCCGGCTCGTCGATCAACCGTTGCAGGATCGGGAGCGCGAAGGCCGCCGTCTTGCCGGTTCCGGTCTGGGCGAGCCCCATGACGTCGCGCCCCTTCATGCATGCGGGGATCGTCTCGTTCTGGATGGGGCGCGGCTCGTCGAAGCCCGCGTCTTGGACGCCGCGCGTCAGAGCGGAGTCGAGACCAAAGCGGGCGAACCCGCCTTCACTCGGTCGCGTCGACGCGCGGTCGTGCGGCGTGTGAGAATGGGAATCAGCACTGGACAAAATGAACTCTCCGTTGTGCCCCGGTCTGTTGCCGGGATGGCACGGTCAATGGATCTGACCCACACAACAGGAGAGGGAAAGACTGAAAGACTGACTGGTGGCGGCGCGACCTCGATCGGTAGGCGAGAGGTCCAGTTGTTCGCCGCATCGGCAGCGCGCTTGGGGGTTTGCGCGCCGAAGATGACATGTACTTGTTCGGTAGTTTGCAGTCCGCGGCTGGAATAGCCAGTTTCTGACGACCGGCGCCCGAATGCTGCGCGTGGGCTAAGGGGCCGCGCAAGAATTACTTCCGGGATCCGGTCGGCTGCGGCGGCGTAATGCTGCGTTGCCTCTCCTCCCCGACTCGGCTCCGCAATGAGTCGCGTCGTCGACGCGCCTTGCCTTACGCCGCCTCGCTCGCCCTCGGGCCCAAGAACTTGTTCTTGCGCGAACCCTAAGTCGTGGTTTGGTTGCGTCGCCGACGCCGCACGATGGATGCCAGTCCGAGCACGCCGAGTCCCATGAGCGCGATTGTGGACGGCTCTGGATTGACGAGGATGCGCAGTTGGTCCACACCGTTGCCGACCGTGAACGTGTTCAGGATCGTGATCGTGCGCAGGTCCGCTGAGATCGAGTAACGATCGCTGTTGCCCCCGGTGCCGAGTTCGTAGCGACGCGCGAACAGCGCGCCGTAGGTCAACCCGGCGGGCGTCCACTGCGCGTCGCTCCCGCTCAGACCGCCCGTGGTCTGCCAGACGCCGATGATCGCCTCGTCGAACGTGATCGACGCGTTGCTGACACGCGCACTGCCGCCGCCCGCCTGATCGAAGTGGATGATGTAGCTCTCGGCGAGCCCCGGCGTCGCACTTCCTGCATTGGCCGACCCATTGCTATTGACCGTGCCAGCGCCGCGATGGTCGAACGACTGTGTACCCGGATTGACGATCGTCTGTTCGAACCAAGCGTAGATCGTCGTATCACTCTCGAGGTTGTTCGACGCGAGCGTGCCGGTCGGATGCGCGATGACCGAGATGGCGCCCGACGTACTCGCGATTCCCGCATCGGCGACTGTCGCACCGAGCGTACAGAACGCGAGCATCGTCACAAGCAGCGCCGCCGCACCGATGAGGCGTCGGGGGGCGGGGCGTCGAGTGTTCGTCGGCGAGTGCATCGGGCGGGATACCACGCAGGAAGCTCCGAGCACGTGACTCCAGAGCCCTGCGTGTCCCTATCGAGATCTGCGTCCCCGCCGCTTGAGTTCAGCGCTTCCGTCCCCTCGGCCGCGCTACTTCACACGCGTCAGTCGGATTCCGTACGCGGCGCGGCGCAGAGCCGCGGCGACTCGATCCGCTTCGGCCGGCGAGTACGTGCCCCCGGGCTTGCGCAGCTCTGCTGCCGCTTCGAGTGGCTCCGTGAGGGTCGGAGCCGCGATCACGCGTCCGTCGACAAGGACGATCATCTGCCGTCCGGTGTAATGCGTCGTGTACTTGCGAAACGCGTCTCGACGTTCGGCCCGGATCGTCACGCGGACAGCGGAGTCTCCCGGACGGTGGATCGCCTCGGCGTCGGCGAGATCCGCTCCGGTGAAGACCCGTTGGAGCAGGAGTTCCTGCAACGCAACTGTCTTCTGCCGAATCAGCTCCTCGTCGCGGGGCGTGGCGGCGTGCAAGTTCTCGATCTCGAGAATGCGCGGAGCTTCGGGAACGTAGATGTAAACGTCTTCGCCAGTCCCCAGCGGGAACCAGGCGAAGTCCGCGCGCGAGGACGTGTAGAACTCCCGCAACTCGTCCCGCTGACTCCGCTCCATGTTTTCGATCTCGGACGGAGCGCGGATGCGGAAACGCAACTCGACTCTCTGCTCGATGGCCGCCATGGCCTTGTCCGCAACGCTTGCCGTCACGGTAATCTTCAACGCGTCGGTGCCGTCGATGGCGACGCCAGCTCGCGACTCACCGATCGCCGTGAGTCGATCCGCGAGCACGCCGGCGATGTGCGTCCGTGCCGCTTCCGACGGCGGATCTCCCCAGACGTCCGCCATCCGATACGAAAGAGTCACGCTGCCAGCGGGCGCGGCCGTGTTGTTGTGCGCGCCATCCGGCTTCGTTGCGGCGTCGTCACCGCATGCGCCGCCGCCGGCGACGAGTGCGAACGCAGCGATCAGCGTGGCGGCGATGGAGCGGGCGCGCAGGTGAGTGATCATCCGCGTGAGTCTACGCGGGCCGACACGCGATGACGACGAGGTCCGGGGAGGTCTCCACGTCGTACGGACCGCCCGGCATGTCGCCACCCACGCTCCGCGCAGGCTGGGCAAGCGTGCCAACGACGCGTATTCGGTGGGCGGGCTCTCCCCCGTCACTCGAAACTGCCGATACCTCTGACATGTGGAAGATGGACAATCCGAGAGCCGTTGCACATCCAGGGCAGTCGCCCCAGGATCTGCGCATCGCGTACGCCGGGCAGCAGCGCGGTCGTTCGGTGCGTCGTCATGCACGTTCCGGCGTCCAGTCCATCAAGGGAGCGGTGCTGGGCGTGGGTCTCGGGGCCGCCACGGTGTTCGTCTTCTGCGTGCTCGACAAGCAGCCATTCTTCTGGCAGACCGCGGCATGGGACGCAGCGCTCTGCGGGCTGGCCGGCATCATTCTCGGGCGTACGCAGGGCGGCCCTTCGGCCGGTGCCGTGCTCTTCGGTGCCGCATACGCCGGCGCGCACTTCCTGCGCCTCTCGCGCTACAACTCGATCCGCATCCTCGAGCCCGGTCTTCCCGCGCTCCAGGTATCCCTGCACAGCGGATTTGCGATGCTTGGTGCGCTCGTCATCGGCGGCGCGTTCCTGGGCTATCTCAACGCTCTGAAGCAGTGAACTCGGCCCTCGGGTAGAGCGCGCTTCCAACGAGTTGCGGGGCACATCACGTTGCCGCGACGTACCCCGCTGGGAGGAGGCTCTGAGACGCCAGGAGTTTGGCGTGGCCGACTACTGCGTGTCAGCCTACTTCGCGATTGTCTCGCGTTCGTCGGTTGCCGGAATGATGGTCAAGCCGTCCAGTGATGGTGCGACATCGCTGGCCTTGTCGAAGCTGTGGCCCGTGTAGAGCCCGGTGATGAACCAGGCGAACGACGCGACACCCGCGAGGAACATCGTGTCACCGATGATCCGCATCCAGCGCAGCGTCTCCATGATCGGCTGCTGCAGGAATTCCGCGCTGCGGGCGTACCAGAGACCGGTCTCCATGCTGACGTAGGCCTGCGAGAGACCGATCGGCAAGAGCGAGAGCGCGATCATCGCGACAAGGCCGCTGTTCATGAGCCAGAAGCCGCGAGCGAGCCACTTCTCGTTCCATGCGTGCTCCGGCTTGAGGCGTCGCAGTACCAGCAGCATCAGGGCGATCGAAAGAAGTCCGTACACCCCGAAGAGCGCCGCGTGTGCGTGGACGGCTGTCGTGTTGAGGCCCTGCATGTAGAAGAGAGCGATCGGCGGGTTGATGAGGAAGCCGAAGATGCCGGCTCCGACGAAGTTCCAGAACGCAACGCCCGCGAGGAAACGGAGCGGCCAGCGGTAGCGTCGCATCCACGGCGCGCGGTGCTCCATCCGCAGGGTGTGGAAGGCCTCGGTGCCGATCAGGATGAGCGGGACGACCTCGAGTGCGCTGAACGACGAGCCGATCGCCATGATCGAGATCGGCGTACCGCTGAAGTAGAGGTGGTGGAACGTCCCGGGGATGCCACCGATCAGGAAGATACACGTCGACGCGATCGCGGCGCGCGCTGCACTGCGCGGACGCACGAGGCCGAAGCGCGCGAAGAGGAAGGCGACGGTCGCGGTCGCGAAGACCTCGAAGAAGCCTTCGACCCAGAGGTGCACCACCCACCAGCGCCAGTACTCCATCACCGACATGTGTGTGCGTGCGCCGTAGAAGAGGCCAGCGCCGTAGAAGAGGCCGATCGCCACGGTCGAGCCGGCGAAGAGTGTGATGACCGGGCGCATGTCGTCGCGGCGCGTGAGTGCCGGCCAGAGGGCGCGCAGCATGAGTACGAGCCAGATGCCGAGTCCGCCGAAGAGCGCGATTTGGAATGCGCGTCCGAGTTCGACGTACTCGTAGCCCTGATGTCCGAACCAGAACGTCGCGTCCGGTCCCATCGGCTTCTGGATCGACATCCATTCGCCGGTGAGCGAGCCGACGACGATCAGCAGAAGCGCACCGAAGAGCACGTTCACGCCGAGTCGCTGGAAGCGCGGTTCCTTGCCGCCGATCGCTGGCGCGAGGAAGAGCCCCGCGGCGAGGAACGATGTGGCGATCCAGAACACGGCCAGTTGGATGTGCCACGTGCGGGTGACGGCGTAGGGCAGGTACTCGCTGAGTGGGATGCCGAAGAAGCCATCGCCCTCGACCGTGTAGTGCGCAGTGACGGCGCCGAGTAGAACCTGTGCGACGAAGAGCGCGACCGCTGTGAGAACGTACTTGCCCGCAGCGCGCATCGACGGCGTCGGTGTGAGAGCATCCAGCGGGTCCGTCTTCGGCGCCGGCGGAAGGTCCTCTTCCTTGCGCTTCATCGCGCTGTACCAGACGAGCCCGCCGATGCCGGCGAGCAGGATGACGATGCTGATCATCGACCACATCACGTTCGCGGCCGTCGGCGTGTTGCCGATCAGCGGCTCGTGCGGCCAGTTGTTTGTGTAGGTCGTCGTCGAACCGGGGCGCTCTGTCGCGCACGACCATGCGGCCCACGAGAAGAACGTGGCAAGATCGGCGCGACGTGACTCCTCGGCCACCGCGCCCTTGTGCAGGGCGTAGTCCTCGCGCAAGCCGTCGTACTCGGGGTCGTCTCCGAAGAGCGACGCGTAGTGCGCGGCGACCGTTGCCGACGCGGCGGCGCGATCCTCGGAGAACGTGAGCGTGCGCGTTGCGTCGTCGTACGTATTCGTCCGCATCTCGCTCTGCAGGCGCGCGCGCAGCGCGGCCTGGCGCTCCGGCACCAGCTCGTCGTACGCGGCACCGTCGTCGCGCATGGCCCAGATCTCGAGCAGTGCGAGTGACTCGCGGTGCAGCCAGTCGGCGGACCAGTCGGGTGCCTGGTAGGCGCCGTGGCCCCAGACCGAACCGAGCTGCTGGCCGCCGATGCTCTGCCAGACCTGCTGGCCGTCGAGGATCTGCTCGCCAGTGGCGAGTTCGCGACCGTCTTGCGTGACGATCCGATCGGGGATCGGCGGCGCCTGTCGGTAGACCTCGCGACCGAAGAAGCCGAGGATCAGGAACGCGCCGACGAGCACAGCAGCCAGCGCAAACCAGAGTGGTTTCGTGCTGCGTTTCTCATCGGGAGTCTCATCCGGGAGGTTGGACGTCTGCATCTGGGGTCTCCTTGGCGACGGGTGGTCAGCGCACCGCGGCGCGGGGGAAGAGGACGTGGTTCTCGATGTGCACGTGTTCCATCAACTCGCGTTCCAGCGTGTCAAGGCCCATGTAGAGCGCGCGCCACGTCGTGCATGCGTGCGGCGGAGGGATCATGTCGCCCGTGAGTTCGCGTGTGCGGGAGAGCGCGGCGGCGTGATCGTCGTGCTCGCGCGTGAGAGCTGCGACGATGCCGAGTTCGGGCATGTCGAGCGACGGGAAGAGTGTCTGCTCCTCCTTGTCAAGGTGCTCCATCACTGCGGCGCCCCACGTCTCGAGGTGCTCACCGAGACCGAGCGGGCAGCCCGGCTTGTCGCCGTGGACGCGCTCGACCTTGCGCGCCATCGCGACCAGTCGAGGGAGATCCTCGCGCAGCGGCTCGTGGTAGCGCTCGACGATGTACGCGGCGATCTCCGCCGGGGTGCGCTCGCCGAGCGGCACGTCGGTCGGCGATGCCGCGGCCACGATCTCGGCCAGTATGGCGTCGGCGTCGAGGCCCTTCTCCGCACATGCCTCGGCCAGCGGGCGCTTACCACCGCAGCAGTAGTCGAGCCTGTGATTGTGGAAGACGCGCGTTGCTGCCGGGATGGTCGAGGCCAAGTCCGAGAGATGGGTCTGTGTTGTCGGCGTCGCTGGCGTTGTCGGTGTCGTCTGCATGGGAAACCTCCTGTGACGGGGAACCCAAGGCAAGCACCGTGCCGGATGCTCAGGTGTGTCTTGCAAACGACTTATGGCGTTCGTTGTTCAAGAGACAACGCGCCGAGTGTTGTCATCTGGGTAACGGAGTTGCTACGATGACAACATGCTGCATCTCGATGCCTTCGCCTCCATCGCGTTGGACCTGACCGCGTCGTTCGCGAGTCAGGATCGCTACCGGCGCCTGCTCGAAGCGGTGCGTCGCGCCGTCCCGGCCGACGCGGCGTGCTTGATGCGCGTCGATGGCGATGCGCTGGTGCCGCTCGCCGCGCACGGGCTCGCGCCCGAGGCGCTCGGGCGCCGCTATCGACTGACGGAGCACCCGCGGCTCGACGTCATCAGTCGCTCGGACACGCCGGTTCTCTTCCCGCCCGACAGTCCGCTTCCGGACCCCTTCGACGGGCTCGTCGAGGACGATCCCGACGCGCTGGAACACATCCACGCGTGCATGGGCTGTCCGTTGCACGTCGACGGCGAATTGATCGGCGTGCTGACGGTGGACGCACTCGATCCGCACGCATTCGACGAGGTTGACATCGAGGCGCTCTCTGCCCTCGGAGCGCTCGCCGGCGCCGCGATGCGGACGACGCATTTGATCGAGGCGCTGGAAGAGTCATCCCGCCGTCTTGGATTGGTCGCGCGCGATCTTGTGCGTGCGGCGAGCGAGCGCGGGGGCGGGTTGATCGGCACGAGCGCGGCGATGGAGCGCGTCCGGCAGGAGATCGCTCTGGTTGCGCGCACCGACATGCCGGTGCTGATCACCGGCGAGACCGGAACTGGCAAGGAACTCGTCGCTCGCGCCATCCATGCGGGGTCGGGGCGCGCGGACGAACCGCTCATCTACGTCAACTGCGCGGCGCTCCCGGAGTCGGTCGCCGAGAGCGAGCTCTTCGGGCATGTGCGCGGCGCGTTCACGGGTGCCGAGCGCGACCGGCCCGGGAAGTTCGAAGTCGCCGACGGGGGCACCCTTCTCCTCGACGAGGTTGGTGAACTCCCACTCTCGATCCAGGCGAAGCTCCTGCGCGCGTTGCAGGAGGGCGAGATCCAGCGCGTCGGCGCCGATCGCGTGCTGCGCGTCGATGTGCGTGTGCTGGCGGCGACAAACCGCGACCTCGAACGCGAGGTGGCCGCCGGCCGGATCCGCGCCGATCTCTACCACCGACTCAACGTCTACCCGTTGCATTCGCCGCCGCTGCGCGAGCGCGTGACCGACATTGCGCTTCTCGCCGGTCACTTCTGCGATCGCGCCCGTGCGCGACTCGGACTCGGACCGGTGCGACTGGACGCGACTGCGCGTGCTAGGCTCGCGGCCTATGCGTGGCCGGGGAACGTCCGCGAACTCGAGAATGTCGTCTCGCGCGCGGTCTTGCGGGCGTCGGCGGGTGTGATGCGTGGCGACGCGGTCGTGCTCTCGTCGAATGATCTCGGCCGCGACTTCCACGTCGACGAGCCGCAGGTGATCGCGGCCGAAGGGGCGCATGTCGACGTGCGCGGCGAGATGCCAGACGCGACCGCCGCCGCCACATCGCTGACCGATCGCGTGGACGCGTTCCGGCGCCGCGAGATTCGGCGCGCGGTAGACGCCGCAGGGGGGAATTGGTCCGCCGCCGCGCGCGCGCTCGGCATGCATCGCAGCAATCTGCATCATCTCGCCACGCGCCTCGGACTCCGTTGAACGCCCGCACGGGTCGGGCCGCGCCACGGCGCGCCGTCGCATGGAGTTGGCGACACGCTCCAATGCTGGTCGCCGTCGTCGGGATGACGGCGCTCGCTTTGGAGTGGACGGTGCGTGACGGCGTGGCTCCACTCGCTGTCTTCTACTACGCGCTGCCGATGCCGGTCGTCGCGGCAGCCCTGCTCGTTGGGCTCGCGCTTGCGCTGGTCCGTGAGCGACGGGCCGAGCTGATCGCGTGCGGCGTGCTGCTGGCTGCGTGCATCGCGACACATCGGACAACGGCGTTCGTGATCGCTGCGCCCGCGCGAGCGCCCGTCACGCGATCCATAAGCGGCCTGCTCTGGAACACGTGGAGAGCACGCCCCGGTCTCGCCGAGATGATCCGGGAGATCCGCCTGCAGGACCCGGATCTATTCGTCCTTGTCGAACCGCCGGTCGACGCGCACAAAGACCCGCTGGTGCGGCTGCGTGAGCTGATGCCCGAGTACCGTTTCGCATTCGTCGGGCGGCGCTTCGTCATCGCCGCCCGCGGCCGCGTCGGCAAGCCAAGCGACCGTCCCTTGGACGGTGGCAGCGCAGCGACGGTCACGCTCACGATCCACGACATCGAGGTGCGCGTACTCTGCGTGGACGTCGGCTCCTCTCCCTTGCGAGGGCGACGCGGCCCCCTCCGACAGATCGCCGAACTCGCCGCGCCACTCGTTGCCATCCCGGCGCTCGTGCTCGGGGATTTCAACACCCCGAGGCGCTCGGTCCACTTCGAGGATCTCCGCTCCGCGTGGACGCATGCGTTCGAAGCCGCCGGTTCCGGCTATGACGCCACATGGCCCGAGCCCGTCCCCGTGCTTTCGATCGACCACGTCTGGGGCAGCGCGGGTCTCAAGTTCACCGACTGCCGCATCGTGCCGACGAAGCTCTCCGACCATCGTCTGGTCGTCTTCGACTTCGTCCCCTTGACGGCGTCAGGCGCGGACGAAACCGACGATCAGACCGATCGCTCCGGTGATCGCTGAGACGGTGTACTCCGAGAGCGTCTCCAGCACGTGGTCGCTCTTCTCCCGCGCACGCTCGGCGAGACCTGTCGCGGACTCGCGCACACCGGACCAATCCGCATCGTAGACACCGCTGAGGTGCAACCCGACGAGCACCATGACGGCAACCCCCGTCACGAATACGGCCGCCCGCAGCGACTTGCGCAGCGCCGTCCCGACGCAGAAGAGCAGCACGAACGCCAGCGCGCCGCGCCACAGGTAGTCACCCCACTCGGCGGCCGCTTGCCGCGTCGCATCCACCGGGTCCGCGTCGCGTGCGCCCGCGACCAATCCCGTGCGAAGACCGTCCGCGACGTCGCCGGCACTCGACACGTCGCCACCGGTCGCAGCGTAGACCGCGAGCCCGATGCCCGCCGCCCCCGCCGTCACGGCGACGCCAAGCAGCCCCTTCTGCCATCCGGCAAGCGGCGGAGTGTTCGGCGGTGATTTCGGTGTTGCCATGGCGTGTTTCCGTCCCGAAGGAGGATCGCCGATCGGGATACGCACAGCCAGAGACGCCCGACGTCCCGTGTCTTGCGAAACCTCCTGAACCCTCTCGGGGGCGGGGCTCCGTCTAGGATAGTGGAGACGATGGAAGAGACCGGACGCCCGCTGGACCCTCAGGAACTGCTCTCGCACAGAGAGTGGATACGGGGCCTTGCGCGCCGGTTGGTCGGTGACGAACACACCGCCGAGGACGTGGTGCAGGACACGATGGCGACTGCGCTCACGCGGCGACCGCCGGTGCTGCGCTCGTTGCGCGGGTGGCTCGGTACGGTGGCGCGGAGTCGCGCAATCGATCGGCGACGGTCGGACTCGGCGCGCGCCGCACGCGAGCAGCTCACGCGCCCGAGCGTGGCGCCCTCGACAGCCGATCTCGTTGCGCGTGCCGATGCGCAGCGGGCTGTTGCGGCGGCCGTGATGGAGCTCGCCGAGCCCTATCGCACGACCGTGCTCTTGCGGCACTTCGAGGAGCTGACGCCGACGCAGATCGGTGAGCGAACCTGCGTGCCCCGCGAGACCGTCAAGACACGCCTGCGACGCGCGAACGTCATGCTGCGCGAGAAACTCGATGCGGAGTTCGGCGGGGAACGCGATCGTTGGCGAGCGGCGCTCGTCCCTCTGCTGCTCGGCCCGCCCGCGGCCCCTCTTCCCGATCCGTCTCCTGCCCGACCCGGTATCCCGACGGCGACCGCCACAACGGTTGCCGTCACCACAGTAGGAGCCCTCCTCATGTCCGCCAAGATCAAGGTCGCTCTGCTCGCTGCCGCGGTGTTGTTGCTCCTCGCGGGTGGGGTGGCGGTGACGGTCCTGCAGGACGACCCAGGAGAGGCTGCGCCCGCGCCGGGGCCAACTCCTGTTGCCACGCATGTGGCGGACGAAGTTGACGCCGAACTCGATGTCGCGACCGAGCCCCGAACGCTCGTCGGTCGTGTGCGGCGTCGCTCCGACGGCGCGCCCGTCACGAACGTCTCGGTCTCGATTCGGCCGAGGCGAGGTCGCGCCGTGCATGCGCGCACCGCAAGCGACGGCAGCTTCACGCTTGAGACGCCCGGGGGAGTCGTGGGGAGGGTTACGGTCGCCGCCGTCGGATACGCGCAGGAGACAGTGTCACTGCCGGATGCGAGCGATGACTTCGGCACGATCTGGGTCGCCGCCGGCACGCGGATCGTGATCCGCGTCGAGGATGAGGACGGCGTCCCGGTCAGCGGCGTCAGCTTGGTCGGCATGCGGTGGCGTCCGCATGGAGATCGCGCCCATGTGGACAGCTACCTGATGGGCATGACAGCCCGCAGTGACGCTGTGGTCGAGCGACGCAACGTCGTATCCGATGTGCGCGGAGAGGCGATCATCGCGGATGCACGCGCCGGGAGTTGGCACGTCGTCGCAAGCGGCCCGGATGTCGGGTCGAAGCGCTCCGAGTATGTGGCCGTGCATCCGGGAACCGCGGAGGCGCACGTGACGCTCGTCGTCGTTCCGCTCGTGTCGCTCTCGGGTCGCGTCATCGACTCGGCCGGGGCTCCGGTCCCGTCCGCTCTTATGTGCATTGAGGGCAGCGCCTCCGTCGCGGGCTTGCGTCGCACGCGTACCGACGCCGGGGGACGTTTCCAGATCGACGGGCTCCCGGCGGGGACGCTGTCGGTCACCGTCGATCTCTGCGGCGACGGGCCCGGCACCAAGTTGGCTGTCGTGCGGGTCCCCGACGTGCGGACGATCGAGCTCGTGCTGCCGTCCACCGGGCGTCTCGAGGGGCGCGTGACCGACGCGGATGGGGGACCCCTGCCCGGAGAGGTCGTGCGTATCGAGATTGACGGTGCCGTGGACACGCTCACGACCGCGACGACCGACGCGGACGGTCGCTACGAGTTCGCGGCACTGCCCGAAGGGCGTGTCGCTCGTTTCCGCGTGTTCTCTTCGCAGCGCGTGCAGTTGTGGCCGCGCTTCGAGCGGGGCGAGTTGCTCACTCCGGGGCCGGATGGGACAGGCGAACCGAGCCGGCGCCGCGCGAGGATCGTTGCCGGTGCGACCACGTCCATCGATGCCGTGCTCGTTCCCGGTGGTGTGGTCGCGGGCATCGTGACCGGGCCTGACGGCCCCCTCGCCGGTGTGCAGATCTGGCGACACCGCAAGCCGACCCGTGCCGGTTCGAACTGGGCGGGGACGACCACCGACGACGCCGGTCGTTACCACTTCCCCCCCGACCTCCCCGGTGTCGTGGCGGTCCAGGTCCGGCATCCGGAGTTCTATCAGCCGGGACTGCCACAGGATGTGAGCGGTGCGCTTCGCGACGGCCTGGTTCCGGAGCAGTTCCTCATCCAGATCCCCGAAGCGGGTGACGTCCGGCTGGATCTGGTGGTGGTCCGCGGCGGGCGCGTTCACGGACGCGTCGAAGACGAGGGGGGCGAGCCGGTGGCCGACGCGCGTCTCTCGTTCGGCTCCGCCTACTCCGACCCGTTCGGGCGCACCGTCTCGACCGACGCGAACGGCGCATTCGTATTCGATGACGCTCGGCCCGGCACGCAGCGCTTGTTGCAGGCCGTAACGGACGACGGATCGGCCCGCGGCACGGTGAAGGTCGATGTGCTCCCGGAAGGGGTCGCGGACGCGGTGGTCGTGCGTGTGAAGCGCAGCGCAGGCGCGCCCGTGGACGGCGAGGTTCACGAGGTTGCCGGACGCGTTCTCTTCGCGTCGTCGGGGCGGCCGGTAACGGATGCCCGGATCGTCCTGCTCCGGCGCGAGCCGGTCATCGTCAACGGCTTGCGCATGTACAAGGAGGCGTCGAACGCGCCGATCGTCGCGATCTCGGACGACGACGGGCGGTTCCGGTGCAACGTGATCGGCGACGGACCGTTCTGGCTCGCCGCAGAGAGCGCGCTGGCAATCGAGGCGATCACACGCGTCGCTTCCGATTTCGGCGATGTGGACATCCGGGCGCTGCGCTCGCTCGCGGTCTCCGGTCACGTGCGCGAAACTGGTGGCGGACCCGCCGTTGGCGCGTCGGTCGTGGCCGTGCCGAAGCCTGCGGGAGCACCCGGCGTGACGATTGCTCCGTGGTTGCGGACCGAGGGATTGGCGTTTTCCACGCGCACACATCGTGACGGGAGCTTCACGATCCGCGGCGTCCCCGAGGGGAGGTGCAAGATCATGGTCTTCCGGGTGAGTGAACTCCAGCCTCCGGCGCACGCCGCCGGTACTTCGTTCGGCCCGTTCGAGGCCGGTGCCTCTGGATTGGATCTGCGTCTCGACCGGCCGCAACGCGCCTCGTTGCGGCTGCATGTGATCTATCCCGATGGATCGCCCGTCGCGCGGGGAAAGGTGCAATACGTGCCCGAGGGCAGTTACTCATCCCGCTTCATCAACTTCGAGGAGAGTGATGGCCGCGTCACCATCCCCGGCGCCGCCGACCCGTCGTACGTGGTCCGTGTCAGCGCCTACACCGAGCCTCGAACTGTGCGCGTATTCCGGGGCCTCGCACCCGGCGAGACCGTGCATGAACTCGTGCTGACGCCCGGTGCAACGATCGCTGGCACAGTCCTCGATGACGCAGGGGCGCCACTCGCTGGCATCCCCATGACGGCGCGTCGGCGAGGGGCCTTCGACCGCGTGTCGATGTACTCGACGCAGGCGGGGACGGATGGCACGTTCGTATTCACTGATCTCGAGAGTGGTACGTACGAGATCCAGCCGAGAGGGCCGGCCGAGGGGCGTTGGCGCCGCATGGTTGCGCTCCTTGTGGTGGACTCCGGGGCGGGCGGCGTCCAGGTGCGGACGACGATCGAGGGGCGTGTCCGCGGGGTGGTCGTCGACTCGGACGGCGCGCCTGTCTCCGGGCTGAGGATCCACTTTTACCGTCCGCCCGAGGCCGTGTCGTGGGGCACGGTGCCGCAGACGATCACAGACGACGCGGGGCGCTTCGCGATGACCGGTCTCGATCCGGCCGGGCAGTGGGATGTCGAACCGCAGGTGGACGTTCGCAACGGTCGGTCGCGCTACGACTTGCGCACCAAGGTCCGGGTCGGCGACCTCGACGTCCGGATCGTCGTCCCGGCGAAGGACTGAGAGGCTGTGAAGGAATCCCCGTGGATGCCGGACGCGTCCGGGTGGGTCGGCGGTCGTGGCCGGCAGGCGATGTGACTTTGGCGAGTCTCCGAGTCTGCAGGCCGCGGCCGACGGCCCGCCCGGGCGCGGTGGAGGGTTCGCGCACCGATCGCCTATCTCTCTGTCACCGGCGCCGCGGAGATTTCTTCACAGTCTCTGGGATCGTCCGCTGTCTGGGTGGTACGTTTCGCGTTGCCTGCGGGCGCGAAACCTCATGCCTCCCACCATCGCTGTTGTCGAAGCCACTGCTCGGGTCGCGGGCGACTCCGTGCCGTCGTTCGCGGCGTCTGCTGTGGGGCTCGCGGACGCCGTGCGCGCGCTCTGGGAGCGCGAGACCGGAGTGGCGGCTGTCGGGACGGCTGCGGTGGCGGACGAGTGGCATTCATCCGTCGATGGCGAGTGCGACGGAGAGACGGTTCTGATTCTCCGGCGGTTGCTCGACGCACGTCTGTCCGGCGACATCGTCATCGCGTTGATCCGCGATCTGGACGGCGGCGACGGTATCGCGTTCCCCTCCGTCACGGCGGCGGTGCGTGCGGTGCGCGATGCTGTGCTGCCGGTTGGCGTCGGGCCGCCGGACGAGTCCGGTCATGCGCGCGCATGGCTGCGCGAGAGTGCCGCCGAGGCTCGCCGAGCGGTGGTCGTCTCCGGCGCGCTCGTCGTCGTGATCGAAGAGCCTGCGAAGCCGCACACAACGCCACCGCGGTCGGGGGATCTCGCGTGCGGGCTCTTCCTGGTCGAGGGGGCCACGCCGGACGATGTGCTCCGCCAACTGGACGTGTTGGCGGCATTCGCTGGTGACGCGGTGTCCGTGCACGCGCAGGCCCGATCGTGGTGGCGCGCGCATCCCCCTGTCGGTGGCGCACTCACGGCGTCGATCGTGGCGCGCGACGCCGTGGATCTTGGCGAACGGATCGACGAGGTGCGCAAGATCGTGCGTCGGGCGCATCCCCTCGGAGCGCTGCACGTTCATCGCGCGCGGGCCCGCGTCCACTTCTCGGAGCGGCCGCTCGCCCGCGACGGAGAGCTCTGCTTCGTCTATCCCGGGTCGGGCTGCCACTACCAGGGGATGGGCCGCGAGTTGTCGGTCCACTTCGCCGACGTGATGGTGGGCGACGACGTGCGGACCGATAGCTTCCGTCCACATGTTCACCCCGCGCGCTTCTGGGTGGACGAGGCGCCTGCCGGAGTCGAGAGCGACCTACGGCCCCACATTCAGGGGCAGGTTGCGCTGGGTGCGTTCGTCTCCGACGTCGTGCGCACGTTCGGTCTGCGTCCGCGCGCGTTCATGGGCTACTCGTTGGGCGAGACGGCGTCGCTCTTCAGCAGCGGGGCTTGGGTGGCCCGACGCGAGATGATGCAGCGCGTCAGCGACTCGGATCTCTTCACGAGTCGCATGTGTGGCGTGTGCGAATCCGTGCGCGAGACGTGGGGCCTCGGCCCGGACGACGCGGTGGACTGGGTGATGGGCGTCGTCGCGCGCCCGGCTGCCGCGGTACGCGAGGCGTTCGCTCATGAAGAGCGCGCGTACCTGCTCATCGTCAACACCGATCGCGAGTGCGTGGTGGGGGGCGACCGCGCGGCGATCGACCGTGCTCTCGCAAGACTCCGCACGCGCATGCTCGCGATCGAGGGCGTCACCACGGTTCACTGCGAGGTCGCCGAGCGCGACGCGGTTCCCTATCACGCGTTGCACGTCTTCGACGATGCGGGGCCGCCGCGCGATGGAACACGCGTCTACTCCTGCGGATGGGGGCGCGCGTATGACGTCACGCGCACGAGCGGCGCCGATTCGATCCTCCACAATGCGACGAGAGGCTTCGACTACCCGAAGACCGTGCGGCAGGCCTACGCCGACGGCGCGCGCATCTTCCTCGAGATGGGACCCGGCAACTCGTGTACGCGCATGATCCGGCAGATCCTGCGCGACCAGCCACATCGCGCAGCCGCCGTCTGCATCGCGGGACGCTCCGAGATGGAGTCGCTTCTCTGCGCGCTCGGAGCGGCCGCGGCCGAGGGCGTGACGCCGGATCTTGAGCGGATCTATGGCGCGGGCGGGTCCCGGCGGGGCGAGCGCATTTGACGGCGTGGATCGTCGCGGGCTGCGTCCTCGTCGCCCTGCTCGGCGCGCTCGTGTTCGCGATGCGGAACCGCTACGCGCGCGTCTTCACCGATCGTCACCTGGAGGAGTTCTGCGAGAAGCTCGAAGCTGTTCGCGACGCTGCGTGCGCGCGCGCCGAGTCCGATGACGAGTGCGAACCGGCGAGCCCAGAGGCGGTGCTCGCCGATCCTCGCAACGCACAGACGGAGGGCGGCATGCGGCTCAGCTATACGACGCGCCGGGACCCGGCGCGACCGGGGAAGTTGCAGCACCATCTCTCAATGAGCCATGAGCACAAGCTGCCCGCCGAGTCGTTCGCGCGATTCTTCGCCGGTCTCGCTCTGGTCCGCTTCGGGATCGCGCCGCACGAGGTCGCCGCGCAGCGCTCGAACAACCTCGTCCTGCATCTGGCATGGGAGATCGCCGAGACGGACACCGCTGCATTCGCCGCGACGCGCGAGGAGTTCCCCGCTCTGGAGGAACTCGAGCTGCTGCGGAAGCGGGCGAGTGAAGCCGGGCGCGCGCTCGATCTTCAGCGGGTCCGCATCGCGTAGATCAAGTCGGCGCCTGCGTCACTTCTCCGCGTCGTCGTTCCGCGGCCACTCGACGCGCTTGTCCTTCAGCTCACGCAGTCGCTTCACGAACTCCGGGCCCTTGTCCATCAAGGCATCCTTGCCCAGCGTGGCTGGCCCGTAGTGGATCTCGAGCCGATACGTCGCGTTCTGCTTCCCGTCCGCCCAGAGGTACCACTCGCGGCGTACCCGTTCCTCGGCCTCCTTCGGCGTCGCTGTCGCGGCTGCTTCGAACTTCGGCACCTTGAACTTCGACTTGCGCGGCTTCTTGCACTTGCGCTCGATGACGTCTGTGCTCCCACGCCGCCAGTCCTCGTAGAAGGCGTCGATCAGACCCTCGACGTCGCTGGCCTTGACCGACTTGCCGATGTTGTCGAATGGCATGCTGAACGTCGTCCGCTCTCGGACGTTCGCGCTGAGGCGCGAGTGAAGGTGCTTGACGATGAAGACGTCGATCGTCATCCCCGGTTGCGAACTCGCCTCGTTGCTCCAGCGCGCGTGGAGTTGGAGCCCCCGTTCGTGGTTGGGGTCAGTGAGCTCCACAATCTTCCACCGACTGTCGTCGAGCTTCTTCACGTCGACCCAGTAGGCAAGATCGTGCGTCGTGAACGCGCCCCGCTTCTCGCCTTCGTAGAATTTGCGCACCGCCTGACGCCTCTTCTCCGCCTTCGCCAACGCCGGGTCACGCTTGGTGCCATGACGTTCCTTGGGCTGCTTCGGCGAGGTTGATGCCGACTCGGACGGGAGTGCCTCATCCTCCGTTGCCGCATCCGTTCCGAGGGGAGCACGCTCCACCGCGGCGGGCCTGACAGCCTTCGGGCGCGCCACACGCCTGCGTATCGCCGCCGACGACGAGTCCGTCGCGCGCCCCTCAGGAACACTCCCCGTCCGCGAGGGTGGTGTCAAGTCCGTCGTCGGTGTGAACGGGTACGACACCGCGACGGCAACGCCGCCGCCGAGCAGAAGCCCGATCCAGGTCGCGATCACGAACGTCTTCTTCATCTCCACGGCGAGCGCTCCTCCGGTTGTGACTGTGGTCGATGCGACTGATCCAGCCGAACCGACTGATCCGGACAGCGCGACCTTCCCGATCAGCGGGAAGACCACAGCCGTCCAACCCAGGAGACCCTCGCCGCCCAACGACTCGCGCAGACGTCCCGTCGCGCGTCGAACGCGCGTCCGCACCGTCTCGGTCGGCACGCCCATCTGCGCCGCGATCTCGCGCGGCGGCAGGCGCTCGTAGAAGCGCAACAGGATCGTCGTGCGATACGGCTCCTCGAGATCGAGGACCGCTCTCACGATGCGCTGTTGCGCTTCCGCCTTGGAGACGACATCCGCTGTCGCCGGCGCGGATCTCGTGCCCGAACCGGCATGCGCGGCGCGGTGCTCGTGGGCCGCCCGTCGGGCGCCACCGCGGCCTCGCTTCTTCGCGCGATTACGCAGAACTCGGCCCAGCCAACCGCGCAGATTGCGATCGTCAGTCGGCGGTGCGCGGAGCGCTTCGAGCCACGTCTCCTGCTCCAGATCATCAGCCGTTGCGGCGTCGATAGCGAGCGACCGCGCCACCGCCCGCACCCACTCGCGGTGCGCGAGCAGGCGTTCAAATTCAACGGCGGAGGCAACGTCACTCATCGGGTCTCGACTCTACAGTCCCGGCCGCCCCGAAAGCGGTTCACCCCTGTCGCGACTTTGGCGTCCTCGAAGGGGACGAGCGTGCCTGCGCGATCGGGCTGCGGCATCCGATTCCGGCTCTCGCCCGGGCTATTCGGGCAGGATCGACGCGAGCCGGTAGCCTACGCGGCGATGGTCAACGACAGCGGTTCTGGGCAGTTCAAGCGCTTCGGCAGCTACGAGGTCGTGCGCTTCCTCGGCGAGGCCGGGGGAGCGCGTGTCTACCGTGCTCGTCAGGTCAGCGTGGACCGCTTCGTCACTCTGACGATTCTGCCGCGGCAGCAGATGGAGAAGATCGCCTACCGGACGCGCTTCGAGCGCCAGGTCGCGGCGGCGTCGAAACTGCGGCACCCCAATATCCTGTCGGCGATCGACGCGGGCTCCGTTGGCGGGCACCAATACCTCGTCTCCGAGAGTGTGGACGGCCAGCGCCTGTCCGTGGCACTCGCCGCCGGCGAGTGGTTCGGCGTTCACCGCGCGGTCCGGATCGCGTTGGCGATGGCGCGCGCACTCGAGCACGTCGACTCCGTCGGTATGCTGCATCGCAACCTGACCCCGCAGTGCGTCCTGCTCGGCGACGCGGGCATGGTGAAGCTGCGCGGCTTCTCGTTCTCGCGTCCGCACCGGGAGGGTGCGAGCGAGACGTGGTTCGAGCCCGACGACTACGGTGTCCAGTACAAGGCGCCGGATTGGGTAACGCACAAGACGCTCGACATCCGCGCGGATCTCTACTCGCTCGGTTGCGTGCTCTACGAATTGCTGACCGGGCGCCCCCCGTTCCGCGG
Organism: Planctomycetota bacterium; assembly: GCA_024280885.1. Taxonomy (GTDB): domain Bacteria; phylum Planctomycetota; class JAJSAM01; order JAJSAM01; family JAJVHW01; genus JAJRPF01. Next base: position 479,416 of record JAJRPF010000048.1, read on the forward strand.
CGGGACGTCGGCGAGCATCCTGGAGCGCCACGTCAAGCAGCCGCCACCCGATCCGAGCACGTTGCGTTCCGACGTCACGCCCGATCTCCAGGCCGTCGTCATGCGGCTCCTCGCGAAGGATCGTGACGAGCGCTACGCGACGGCGACCGAGGTCGTCACGGACCTTGACGCGATCGAGCAGGAGAAGCCGATCGTGAAACCGAAGAAGAGCAAGCGGCGCCGACTCTTCGGTCGCAAGAAGTGAGTGTCGCTCTCGACCCCACGACCGCGAGGAGGCGTCGATGAGCGACGACACCGTCAACGTGACCGGGCCAGAGGTTGTGATCTGCCGCTTTCAGGTGCGCGCGGATCGCGAGGACGATTTCCGCGACGTGATGAAGGGGCATTGGCCCGCGCTGCGCGAGGCCGGTCTCGTGACCGACGCTGCGCCACAGCAACTCCGCGGCCTCGACAACGATGGCAAGCCGATCTGGATCGAGATCTTCACGTGGAAAGACGGCGCGGCGGCCGGCGCCGCACACGCGCATCCCGTCATCTCCAAGATCTGGGCGGCGATGGACCCGTTGGTCGAGGACCGCGACGGGCCGCATCGGAAATGGGAGTTCCCGCACTACCAATCCGTCGATCTCTGACGCGTACCGCAGAGCGCAGATGACTTCGTTGCGACCGGGGCGCAGCGCGTTGCGTTCCCTCCAGGCGGCCGCCCGTGCGCGCTGTGGCCGCAGCGCGTCGGGTCGGATCTGCCCGCCTCGCCCCCAGTCAATCCGGAGCACGCATGCGACCATCATCAGTCCATTCCATCGTTTCCCGTCTCGTGTTTTTGGGCGGTCTGCTCCTCGGCTCACTACTCCACGGGAACGCGTATGGCGACCCGGAGATCACGGTCCTCCAACCGCGTGAGGCGCTGAATCAGATCGGTTTCGCGGAGTCGGTCGCCACGAGCGGGGACACGCTCGTCGTCGGTGCGCCCGCGCAGAGCGCTGTCTTCGTCTTCGGACGCCTGAATGGGCGGTGGTTCCAGCGACAGCGGATCGCCAGCCCGGCGTCCGCTCTCGACAGGTTCGGCACGTCGGTGGACATCGACGGGACACGCATCCTCATCGGCGCACCGGGCGCTTCGAACGGCGACGGCGCGGCCTACGTTTTCGACCTCGATCGATCACGTAGTGCATGGACCGAGCGCGACATGCTGACGGTCGGGTCGAACGGCGACGGCTTTGCGCTGGGCTTCGACGTGGCGCTCGACGGTGACGCTCTCGCCGTCTCCGCCCCCGCCGAAGACGACGGCGCTGGCGTGGTCTACATGTTCCGCCCGACGCTCCCGGACGTGTGGATCGTTCAGGACCGGGTGACGCCTTCCGACGCCCGCAACGACGTCGAGATCGAGCCGCGCTTCGGTACGGCCTTGGACGTGGACGACGGCCGCATGATCGCGTCGGCTCCCGGGCATGACGGCGGACGTGGAGCAGTCTACGTCTTCGAGAACTCCGGTCGCAACTGGGTCGAGCGAGCCAAGATCGAGCAACCCGGCGCCGGCGATCCCGAAGGACTCGGGAATGACGTGGTCCTCGATGGCGACACGATCATCGCGGGCGCCTCCCGCGGGCAGAAGGCGTACGTGTTCGCGCGTCGCGAAGCGGGCGTCGAACTTCTGGCGGAACTCCTGCCTGTCGGACCCGAACCCGCCCAGGCATTCGGTCGCAGTGTGGCGCTCGCGGGCGGAAGCGCAATCGTCGCGGACCCACTCTTCGGCCGCGGCACGGGCGCCCTTGCCGTCTTCGCCCGTTTCGGCGACACATATCGCTTCCGCCGGATGATCGTCCCGCCGGACGACGCGCGTGACATCCAGATGGGCGTCTCCATGGCGCTCGACGGCGATCTTCTCGGCGTCGCCGCACCGGCCGACGCCGGCGCCGAAGCGCGTGCGTACGCGATCGATCTGCGCGAACGCACGCGCGGGTATCTCGCCCCGAGAAGCGCGCGTTTCGTACCCGCGCCAGCGAAGAAGGCGGCGCCCGGGCTGACCGTCAGCGGAACGATCGACCTCGGACCGGAACCCGTCAACCTCGCGCTCCCCGGCACGTTGCGGGTGGGAGACGCGACCGTGTTCTTCGGGCCGCTCACGCAGTCGAACCCGAAGAAGCCGTTTGTGTTCGACGACGGCACGACTCTGCTCTCCATCAAGCCGTCGCCCTCCGGCTCCTCGAAGGCGACGTTCGTTCTGCGGTACACCGACGTCGCCGACACCGGCATTTCCGCGGACGGCGCCGTGGCAATCTCGATTGAGACCACGTCGTTCGCCGCCGCGGGGACCGTCAACCTGACCGATGGTGTCTACACGTCCGGCAGAGGCGCCGCCGACGTCGTCGCTCCCTTCTTCGTCCTCACCAAGCTGAAGGCGAAAGCGAAGAGTGCCGGCAAGGGCGCGTTCAAGTTCTCCGGCCAACTCGCGGGGACGGGCGAGGTCCCGCAGGCCGGACCGACCGTCACGATCCGCTTCGGCGACGACTTCGAGGAGACGATCCCCGGCGACCGCTTCAAGCGCAAGAAGTCGAAGTGGACGTTCAAGGACGGCAAGGCGCGCGGCGTCTCGTCGATCGTGATCGACTTCGCGAAGGGCAAGGTCAGCGTCGCCGCGAAACGACTCTCCCTGCCGTCGTTCGGCTCCGGCGCCGAGAGCATCGCGGTGGGGATCGCCGTCGACGGCGTCTCCCGCGAGGCCAACGTGACAGCGGTCGCGAAGGGCACGTCAATCAAGTACTGACCCCCAAGTACTGACGTCTGCGGGCCCTCTCTTGGATCATGCTCGGTCACGGGCGGGCCGACCGGTTTGGGCGAGAGAACTCGTCGTTCCGCCAGAGACCAAGCACGGAGAGCTCTCTCGGCTTCCCCCGGAACCTCGTGGACGTCGCTCGGTGCCCGGTGTGTGGCGGAGCAGCGAGCTCTCTTGCTCGAGTCGGGGAATCCGCCCCCTCACCGGGCACCATCCATTCTTGGGCTCCAACCTGGCGAGGCAGGGAGCCCTTGTCCGGGGTAGACTCGTCTCATGGGAAGTACGGATGAGCCCGTGGAAGTGACGCGCAGGGAGCGCGGCTGCACGCTGATCGGCGACGGCATCGAGGTGCGTGTCGCGTACCACGGCGGCGGCTCGGGAGCGTATCTCGCGCGCATTGACGAAGGAGATGCTCGGGCTTCCGACGCCGCGTTCTCCACGATGGCCCGCGCTCTCCGTCGCGAACTCGACGGTCGTTCCGAACTCGTCACGTGGGATGACGCCAAGCGAACGCGCATCAACGACGCGCTCCGCGCGACCGGCTACACCGACTACCGTCGCAAGCTCTTCGTCATGCGCGATCTCAAGGAGCACCTGCCGCCCGGCGGCGACTTCGCGTGGCGCACTCTGGCGGAGATCGGCGAGCCCGCATTCATCGATCTCATGACCCGGTGCGCTGAAGGCGATCCGTTCCCCGAAGACGACTTCGACCCGCAGCAGGATTGGCGCGAGCTTCTCGAACACGCCGGAGCGTCATTCGACCCGAACCGCTGGCGCGCGCCGCTCATCGACGGCGAACCGGCGGGCGTCGTACTCCCAACTCCCTACCCCGGCGCGCCAATCGAGGGCACGATCAGCTACGTCGGCATCCTCCCCGCGTTCCGCGGTCGCGGTTTCGGTCGCGCGCTCCACGCCTCGGGATTACGCCTCCTCGCCGAAGCCGGCTGCACGATCTACAAGGGCTCTACCGACCACCGCAACAAGGCAATGGCGCGCGTCTTCGAGAAGAACGGTTGCGCCGTGGACGGCGTCCAACTACTGATGAAGCGCGCGGAGTGACGTACTGAACCCGGATGAATTCTTCGGCCCGCCGACGCGTCCGAAGGACTCACCCGGTTTCAGTATCTCGGTGCGCGCGAGCGGCCGAGGCGCACTTGCGTCGTGAGTCAGGAGCGAGTGCAACCATGGGGCGAGCTGCGAGAGGAGACTCAATGACGAGGCGGCACAGTGTGCCCGCTCCACTCCGCGCTCAAGCGCGGGGGGAGGAGGCGACTCTCCCTGACGCGCTGTTCTCGCTGACTGCGGCGCTGTTCGCGCTGAGTGCGTTCGCCTGCCTCCTCGTGAGTTCGCTGTGGCCCCCGCCGCGGGACTTGGATGTCGCGGCATCGGAGGCGTGGACTGCCTGCTTCTCTCGTGTTGCGTGGACACCTGCCGCGCTGGCGCTTACGTGTGCTGCGGTGTTCGTCGGCAGCCTCGGTATAGGCGCACTTGGGCACGTTCGCCGCAGAGTCGCGTTCCTCGCTACCGTGGCGCCGTATCCGGTGTTGTGCATCATCGAGTTGTCGGTGCACCCGGATAGTCACAATCTCCTGCCGATCGAGTGGGTGTTTCACGCGCCGCTCGCGCTGCTCGGGCTGGCGGCCATGCTCGGAACGCATCTCGGACGGCGCCGTCTGGGCTCGCCGCGCCACAGGGCCACGCGAGGTAGCGGCCAAGGGTGCGAGTTGAGTCACCACGACGGTCAGTGCGTTGACGTCGAACGTCCGCGAAGTACTGAACCCGGATGAATTCTTCGGACGCGTCGCTGGCCGAAGAATTCACCCGGGTTCAGTACTTCGGGCACATCGGCTGCGAGAAGACCGGCGGGGGATGCGTCGCGAGTATTGTCGGGTGCGGGTGCTGCAAGGCCACTTCACGGGGCCCGGTCATCCAGAAGCGGTGGGGGATCAAGTGACAGACGTGTTGGGGTCCTTCGAGCGCTGGCGAGTGCTGCTCGATGTCGTCGTCGAAGGCGCGGTGCCCGTGGGGCGTCTCGTGGGCGCTTCGGCCGACGAGTTCTTCAATCGTGTGATTCCCAGATGGAGCCACGAGGAGTGGGCGCGACTATTGTCGGCGTGTCTCTCCCGCGACTGGATCGAGATCACGCCAGATCCGGCTGCGCCGTGGAGCGTCTCCTCGCTGACGACCATGCTGCGCGAGGAACAGAACGCTTCGTCCGCACGCACGCTTCTATTGTCTTACCGCGTCGGGAGGAAGGCATTGGGAGGCGCTCGCGCTGCCCGAATGGGAACGATATGCATCGACGGAGTCGGAGGACCAGGGTCAGCACGAACTCGTCACGGTCTGCGCTTCGAGTGTGGAGTGCGTGCGGAGTCACCTACGCGCCCTTCCAATCGTGGGCATGACCCCGCTACCAGGGGTCTCCGCGAGCTGGGAGCGACTCGTGCCGTGGCGTGCAACGTACTGGAAGACGCTCGCGTCGGGGCATAGCGCGAGGATCCTCTGCGAGTCGCGCTGGGTCGATGTCTCGGAGTCGTGCGCGGCCGTTGAGGCCCTCCGTCGCTGGCACGCGTAGAAGCCCCTGACGGGCCTTCTGGGAGTACAGGTGCCAGTCTCTGAATACCGCGAAATGTGCGTCGGGTTCGTGACCCACGACGACCGTTCCGGACACCGCGCTCGCCGCGACGAATGCAACGCCACGGGCGGCGGCGCCGTGAACTCTGAACCGGAAGTCACCTGAGATGACGGGCGTCCTCGCGTAGGATCGGTGCCGGCCGGATGGTGCGATCCCGCGTGATCGGGCGATGCCTCGTGCGCCTGGTCGCGTTCGATGAGCACTGCGTCGTCACTGAAGGTGTAGAAGGCGACGTGCTTGCGAACGAGCTTCGACCAGTAGCCAGGTCTCATGGCTTCTTGCTGTTTGCCTCCCGCTGGCACCGCACCGCACCTTCGCATTCCAGCGCCGCGAGATACTGAACCCAGATGAATTCTTCGGCCCACCGACGCGTCCGCAGACTTCATCCGGGTACAGTAGTTTGCCGGATCGTCTACGTCTGGACCGACGCTGTCGACGTCGAGACCAACGAGGTAGCATTCAGTTGATTCTGGATACACATGGAGGATGGCCCGGACGACTCAGGAGGCAAGCCCCTGGCCCACACTTCAGGAGCAGTACCGGTGAACAGATGAGAACGATGCTCGCACCATCGCCGCCCCACGTGCGCTGGTGCATGATCGCAGCGCTCGGAGCAACTGCCTTGCTGACCTACGTCAGCGAGTGTTCCGCTCGGGAATCCGAGAGCGCGTCCGGCGTCGGAACGATCGTCGTTGAGCGACCGCGGGATGCGTGCGATTGGACGGTCGATCTGGAAACACCTGACGGTACTTACTCTCAGAGCCTCGACGAGGACGAGACGTGGTTCGCGGAGATTCCGGCCGGGCGCAGCGTCGTTGTCGCGAGGTGCTCCGGCATCTGTGCCCCGCGCGTGCGCGAGGTTCGTGTACTGCCGGGTGCCACGGTCAGAGTCTCGTTGCCCATCGTCTCCAGTTGCACGTTGACTGGCGTCGTTCGCGATTCCCGGCAGCCCCTCGCTGCCGCGGAGGTCACCGTCTTCCAAGTCGCTGGATTGGGACGTTCGCTCGACCGTCGCTACGCCCGGACCACCGGCCTCTCGACTGCCGTCACCGACGAGTCTGGGAAATTCGAAGTGCGTGGCCCCGTCGATTCCGTGATCGTCCGCGTCACGGCGCCTGGACATCGAGATAGCTACTTTCTCCCCGGGGCACTCGTAGCGGGTTCCGTGCATGAGGAGCGGTGGACGCTTGCGTTGGAGTCCCAGGTGACTGGCACGGTCACCGCCGCTGACGGTTCTCCGGTTGGCGGAGCGCTCGTGGTCGCGGCACCAGCGGATACAGCCGAGACGCCGACCAGCCTGCGGTCGGTGCTGTTCGCAGTACCGGCACCGCAGTCCGTTCGTGACCTGATCTCATCCGAGGTCTGGGCTCCTGTCGCGGCAACGACCAACGAGCACGGGGAGTTCGTTCTCGATGGTCTCGGGAGACTCGATACCTACCAGATCCTGGTTCTCGCACGTGGCCATGAGTCGCATCGAGTGACGCTCCGCACCCAAGATCGCGCAGAGTCCAGGTCGATCGCGCTGACCATCCGGCGTCGCCCGGATTGGTCAGTTCGGATCCAGCGTCAAGACGGCCGACCGATCCCGGGTGCGCTGTGCTCCGTATGGCCGACGTCCAGTTGGGTCCCGGAGTCGATTTCTGACGCTGACGGAATCGTCAGGTTCCCCTGGCTTGTTGAGGGGCAGGCGCATCTGAAGATCTACGCCGCCGGGTATCGACCGCGATCCATGGCCGTTTCGGTTCGGCTGGGAACGACTGCGTCGGGGTCGGTCACTCTCACTGCCCGTTCGGCCTCCCGACGTTCGGGCGACCACGTGCTGCGGGGACGGCTGGTGGACGCGCGCGGAAGAGGAGTCTACCCGGGGTTCATTCGCGCAGACTCGCGTGATCGACTCATGAACGTCCGCCCCGGTGGCGGGTTCGTTCTCCGCGACCTGGCTGAGCGCCCGAGTCACGTGATCGTGGGCGGTCCCGGGCGAAGGTCTGTCCGCGTGCGTGTGCCCACTGATGCTCCCGCACAGCTGGTAGCCGGGCAGCGCACAGGGATTTGGCTCCACCTGCGATTGGCCGAGGACGTTGAAGCGCCTCCGGTCTTGCGTGTTCGCGCTCAGGGCGGATCCGGGAGTACGGCAAGTCGCGTCATCGAGGCGCCCGACTGGAGCGCCGCTCACGCGGAACTCGGCTTCTCCGAGCTTGTGCCTCCGGTCTCGATCTCGGTTTCCGGTCCCGGGATTCGCACCGTGCACCGACGAGTCGCTGCCCTGGATGATGGTGTCGTTTCTCTTCCAATCGTCATCGAGTCATCGCGACCGGTGACAGGGACGCTCCTGGACTCGCTCGAGAGACCGGTCGAGGGAGTGCAACTGGCGATCCTGGATTCCGCAGGTCGCACGTGCGGACGCGGGTCCACTGACGCTCGCGGCCGCTTCACTCTAGATGGCCGTGGCCCGGAGCAGAGCGTCGTCATACTGGACGATCGGCGACTGCCAGCCCGATCGTGGCCGCTGAATGCGGATTCCCGGAGTCCTCGATTGAGAATGGAAGAGCTCCAGCAACTTGACGTGACGGTCGGCAAGGAGTCGCCGCGCGCTCGTGTCCACCTTCGATACGCGACCGGTTTCGGGTTCGACGGGACGGGTGTCACGTCCAGCACCGGACGTTGTGTGTTGTGGCTCGCAACGACCGGTGCCTCCGATCTTCCAATCGAGTTGCGTGAGGCCGGTGAATCTCGCGTAGTGGTCGTCGGGAGAACCGCACCGCGCGTCACCATCCCGTGATGAGGTGCCTTGCGAGACGCGCAGAATCCAGTCCGGTACACGCTCTCCGAGTGAACTGCGCACCGAAGTGCTGAACCCGGATGAATTCTTCGGACGCGTCGGTGGGCCGAAGAACTCATCCGGGTTCAGTCAAGAGCGCCCGACATGCCGAGCTACGGTCTGCTGCGCCAGGTTCAAGCCGACGAGTTGAGCCTGGCGCAGTAGGTCGCGCCGTCGCCTGGTGCTCGGTGTCGCGTTCAGGGCGAGAGATTGAACTGCCCGAGCTCTCAGCTCATCGGTCCTCGTCCGACTCGGCAGCCAGGCGCAGGGCTTCGTCGTGGAGTGCTGTTGACACACGGAAACCGACGTCTTCCGCCTGTGCCAATGCCCGAGAGACCGACGCCACGAGGCCTTCGCGCTTCGCGCGAAGGAGCACGCCGACCGTGCCGGTGAGCCGTAGTCCCATGTCGCGCGCAACGCGGCGAGCGCGCCGGTCGTCGAGGACGACGAGTGCGCCAGGACGCTGCGCCGCGAGTGCGATGGCCTCGGACTCGCCGGGGCCGAGCGTGGACGAGAGCGCATTCGCGAGCGGTCGCGCGGCGCCGCTCAGGTCCTCGGTGACGATCCACTCGGGGAGCGCGTCGCCGAACTCTCGTAGGACCGCTCTGGGAACCGCCAAACTCGTGTAGAGCGACTGAAGGATGTCGAGACGACCGATGCCGGTGAGCGCGATCAAGCAACTCGTGTCGGGGACGACGAGGTCAGGCGCGGCGGGCGTCATCCGCGAGATCCTCGGCGGGGTGGTTCACGGCCGTGACTCCCTTGTGCGCGAGGATCTCAAGAAATGCCGCGGTCGTGTACGCGGCCAGTTCGGCGGCCTTACCGAGCGACACGCGGCCTTCCTGGAAGAGCCGAACCGCCAAGAGCAAGCGCGCTTCGTCTCCGGAGACGCCGTGTGGCAGTTGGAGCGTGACGGATCGCATGGGAACCTCGCTGCGGGAGTGGACAGCATAACCGATCGCGGGAGAGCGCGTTGCGATACTCCGTTGCGCGAGGGAGACGAGGGCCTGTGACGTGCGCTCCCTCGGCGACCCGGCGTGTTGAGTCTCCGTCCCCGCGTACGATGCTGAGCGACGTGGCGCGGTGTGACGATGGCGGTGCGACGATGTGGAAGACAGACGGAGGAGCCTGGTCGAAAGTGGAGTGATCGTATCGCCGAATCGAGCTTGGCTCCGAGTGTTTTGGCACCGTATGTTGCACGGATGGAGGGCGACGACGTGCGTATCGAGTGTAGTTTTTCCAGCTTGCCTGGAGCCCGGCGCGTTCGCCCGCGCACCGCCTGCGGTCCTCCGTCAGCGCGACTGTGGCGAGGGTTTGCTCAGATACTCGTCGCCATGGTCGTGGTCATTGCCGCGATTGCGTCGAGCGGATGCAAGGACTTCACCGTTGCTCAAGACCGATCCGATCTTCGTGCTCTCTCGCGCGACGTGGATATCGTGCGCATCCGGGGGATCTCCGACGCGGACGTCGATGAACTCCGGCGGTTCGAACGACTGCGCGTCATCACCTTGTGCGGCGGGTGGGGCAAACAGGAGATGCTGTTGACCGCCGCGGGCATGGCCCGACTTGCCGAAGTCGTCGCGCCGACACTCGAGATCGTCACGGTGTGTGACTCCGTGCGCTTGGACGATGCGTTCCTTGTGGCGCTCGCGTCCATCAAGACGGTCCACGACCTGACTCTTCGCGGGTGTCCCGGTTTCTCGGAAGCAGGCCTCGCAGCGATCGCCGAGTTGCCAGCGATCACGTATCTGGATGTACGTGGATGCCCGCAAATCGATGACGAGTGGTTGCCAATCCTCTCGATGCATTCGGAGCTGAGTTACCTCGGGCTTGCCGGTACAAGTGTGTCCGCGGGAGGGGTCTCTCGGCTCCAGGCATTGCTGCCGGGGTGCAAGATCGACACCGACGAGAATGTGTGGAGGTACATGGAGCGGAGCTATCGGTCGCGATGACGGCGATGACGGCGAAGTACCGAACCCGGAACGCGTCTTCGGCACGCGAGCGACGCGCGCCCCTTGCAGTCCAGGTAGTTGCCACTCTCGCCGATGCCCATGCGATCTTGATCGGTCGCGCGTGTGGTGTCCTTCCGGCGCACGTTGGAGGTCCAGCGGCATGACTGCTCTTCGCGACGAGTTCCTGAGCGAGGAACACCTCGACCTGGCGAACCCGAGCCAAGCGGAGCTCTATGCTTGGTGGGATCTCTGGTTGAGACAGGTGCAGGCGACGAATGACCTTGACGCGCATCTCTACTCGCACGGCGTCTTCGTCACCGAGCCGCCGATGAGCGCGCCTCGCGACGACGCGTAGTTGCGGGGTGGTTGCGGGACTGCCGGGCCGTCATCGCCGCGACGAGCCGCACTTGGCTCCGCGTTCTCTGTCATCACGCTCTGCATCACGGACGTTGTGCTTCGTCGTGAGCTGGCCCGGATAGGGTGGCGTGTCGTGCGGGCCGCCGGGTGGCCGGGCGCGACAGTTGAGGTGCGACGATGGCGAAGATCTCCCCGATCAGTGGGTTTCCTGAGTGGCTGCCGGAGCAGCGGATTGTTGAGCAGGCGGTGCTCGACGGCTTGCGTACGCGCTTCGAGAGCTATGGCTTCTCGTCGATCGAAACGCGCTCTGTCGAGCCGCTCGAGCATCTGCTGGCGAAGGGCGAGACGGACAAGGAGATCTACGTTCTGCGGCGCCTGCAGGCCGACGACGGCGCGTCCGATTCCGGCCTGGGGTTGCACTTCGATCTGACGATCCCGCTCGCGCGGTACGTGCAGCAGTTCCGCGGGCAGTTGGCGTTTCCGTTCAAGCGCTATCAGATCCAGAAGGTCTGGCGTGGGGAGCGGCCGCAGGTGGGGCGGTATCGCGAGTTCTATCAGGCGGATCTCGACGTCGTGGTGCACGAGAACTTGGCGCTGCACTTCGATGTCGAGATGGCGCGACTCTTGGTCGAGAGCGTTGGCGCGATGCCCGTGCCGGAGCTGGTGCTTGGCATCAACAATCGCAAGATCCTGCAGGGCGCGTACGAGTCGCTCGGGATCGAGGACATGACCGCGACGTTGCGGATCGTGGACAAGCTCGACAAGATCGGCGCCGACGGGGTGCGCAAGCTGCTCGTCGGGCAGGGACTCGCGGACGCTGCGGCGGAGACGTGTCTCGCGTTGGGGCGTATTCGTGCCACGGATGCGTCGTTTGCGGACGACGTGCGTGCACTTGGCGTGTCGGGCGATCTACTTGACACCGGGCTCCAGGAGTTGACGTTCGTGATGGAGTCGCTGGCGGATCTGCCGGCGGGGTCCGTGGTCGCGAATCTCTCGATTGCGCGCGGTCTGGACTACTACACGGGGACGGTCTACGAGGGGCAACTCGTGGGTCACGAGAAGCTCGGGACGGTGTGTTCCGGCGGACGCTATGACGACCTGGTCGGCGGCGGCGAGAAGCTGAAACTTCCAGGTGTCGGCGTCTCCATCGGCGTCAGCCGCATGCTCGGGCAGTTCCTTGGCGGCGGCGAGCTGCGGGCGTCGCGTTCGGTCCCGACGTGCGTGCTGGTCGCGCTTCCATCCGACGCGGCGCGCGCGTCGGCGCGCGACGTTGCGAACGCGTTTCGGGCGCGTGGGATCGCCACCGAGGTGTTCCACGAGGCGGCACGCTTCGGCAAGCAGATCAAGTACGCGCAGAAGCGAGGGATCCCCTTCGTGTGGTTTCCGCCGGCCGAAGAGGGCGCGGTCCACGAGGTGAAGGACCTGCGCGCTGGCGAGCAGACGACGGCGGATCCCGCGACGTGGTGTCCGCCGGATGCGGACCTGCGTCCGTCAATCGTGACGGACTGATCTCGGATCTCGGCGCGGTCTGCCGTCCGCGTCTTGAACCGCTCTGGGGCGGTGCGGCAGGGCGGGCCCTCGCGTAGCTTGGAACCGTCACTTGGATGGTACCCGGCGAGGGGCGGCCCAGCTGGCTTGGCTGCGGCGACGCCCTCGGTCCGCCGCTCGACGGGGACCGCGGGGCGTGCGCGGGACTCCGTCGAATTCAAGGCGCCGGTCCGCCGTCCCCGGCCGGCTGCGGAGCAACGACGTCTCTTGTCGAGGCCAGGCGGCCCGCAGACGCCCGGGTACGATCCGAGCCCCGGGGCTCTCTCCAGGGAGTTCGAGAGCCAGGGCGACGCCTGCACTTGGATGGTACCCGGCGAGGGGCGGTCCAACTGGCTTGGCTGCGGCGACGCCCTCGGTCCGCCGCTCGACGGGGACCGCGGGGCGTGCGCGGGACTCCGTCGAAATCAAGGCGCCGGTCCGCCGTCCCCGGTCGGCTGCGGAGCAACGACGTCTCTTGTCGAGGCCTGGTGGCCCGCAGACGCCCGGGTACGATCCGAGCCCCGGGGCTCTCTCCAGGGAGTTCGAGAGCCAGGGCGACGCCCGGACTTGGATGGTACCCGGCGAGGGGCGGTCCAGCTGGCTTGGCTGCGGCGACGCTCTCGGTCCGCCGCTCGACGGGGACCTCGGGGCGTGCTCGGGACTCCGTCGAATGCAAGGCGCCGGTCCGCCGTCCCCGGTCGGCTGCGGAGCAACGACGTCTCTTGTCGAGGCCAGGCGGTCCGCAGACGCCCGGGTGCGATCCGAGCCCCGGGGCGCCTTGAGTCTTGCTACTTCGTGCGCGTGCTGGCGCGTGGCGGCTTGTGGAGACGAACGAGCACGATCGCGCCGATCCCGGCGACCGTCATGAGAACGAGCAGCAGCCCTTCGATGACGCCACCGCGCCAGCGGAAACCGAATGCCGCCGACGCGGTGATGAGCACCATCGCTTGCACCAGCAGCGGGAGAACTGCGGGGAGGAGCACGAGTCCTCGCAACGCCGGGCGCGCGATGGTCGTGGCGAGTGCGGTCCCGACCACGAGCGGTACGCCGCAGACGATCGCTGCGACGTTGCCGAGCACGCCCAGCAACGCCGTCGCGGCGGCGAGTGCGCGCAGGAGAGCGGCCGCTTCGGTCCCGCGCTCGGCGATCAATCGGCGCGCCGAGATCCAAGTGACGGGCAGTGTGCTGAGCGCCAGTAACGCGAGCCACAGATGCGAGAGCGACCGCGACCCGACGAACAGGTACGCGTCTCCGAGTGCCCGCGACGCACCGCGCGAGGCTCTCTCTCCGAGCGTCATTGCCAGCGCGGCCGTCACGCGCGTCGCGTCGTCCAGGCGGTCTGCGCTCACGCGGTCGATGGCGTCACGTGATGTGTGGTAAGCGGAGTAGAAACTCGTCAGCGACGACCCCGCGATCATGCAGGCCGGAATGCCAGCCTCCGAGTACGCGCCAGCGTCGCTGCCGGTGCCGAAACCGAGTAAGCGGACCGTCGGTTGGTACCAGAGCCAGAGGAGCGGGTCGCCGTAGCGAAGCGGCACATCCGCGGCCTCTGCGGCGACAAGCGCGGACTGAGCGACCCACGCCGGAGCGATGCCTTCGGCGTCCCATGCGAAGCCGTAGGGCAGCGTGTGTACGACGAGATCATCGGCCGTCCATCCGACCAATTCGACAGCGACGGTGGCGAGCACGCGGTCGCGTCCCTCGGGACCGAGATCCGCGACCCAACGCTTCGAGCCGAGCAGTCCTGCTTCCTCGCCGTCGAAGATCAGGAACTCGACATCGCAGGGCGGCTGTGGCCCGCCGGAGAGTACGCGCGCGACTTCGACGAGGACCGCCACGGCACCGCCGTCGTCGATTGCCCCGGGCGCGCCCCCGACCGTGTCATGGTGGGCAGCGAGTACGACCGCGCGGGATGCGTTGCGGCCGGGGATGCGCGCGAAGACGTTGCGAGTGTCCGGGTACCCGGCGGTGCCGCTCGGCGCGGTGACCATCTTGACGTCGATCGCGCCCGCGTCGCGCAGCGCGTCCGCAATGAACGAGGGAGCCGCTCGATGTGCCTCCGCACCAACCCAGCGCCCCGGGTGTCGTTCTTGTAGCTCCGTGAGAAAGGCGTGCGCGGCTCCGTCCTCGACGCGCCCTGCCGCGTCGCGCGCCGCATCCGATGGCGGCGGACTTGGGCCCAACGCGAGACCGAGCGCGAGCGCGGTCGGGGCGAGCAAGCTTGCCAAGCGCGTCCGGTGATGGGTGTCCATGACATGAGTGTAGTGGGCGCGTGTCGTGGGACAGAACGCGGCGCGATCGTGCGCCTCAGATGTGTCTGCGGTCACGCATCCCGACGCATCCCCGACGCGAACCCGGTCTCGGGGCTCGTCTGCACTTGCGCAAGGTGCGCTTCGGCGTCATGGTGTGCGTCGCACGATACGTTGGAGACGCGGAGGAGCGGCAGATGAGCAAGAAGCACGCGAAGAAGGGTGGAGCCCCGAAGCGCTCTAGCGGGTCGGGGGCCAAGCTCCCTTCGGACTCCCCGCCGCGCAAGCGCTACGACCCTTCGCGGCGCGAACGCACGCCGGTCTGGGTGCGACTGCGCACTCTCGACTACGAGGACGAACTCAATCGTCTGCAGATCGAGTTGCTCAAACTCCAGCGCCACGCGCGTCAGAACGGTCTCAAGATCCTGATGCTCTTCGAGGGCCGCGACGCCGCAGGCAAGGGCGGGACGATCAAGCGCATCATGGAACATCTCAATCCGCGTGGGGCGCGTGTCGTCGCACTGGAGAAACCGAGTGACGTCCAGAAGACGCAGTGGTTCTTTCAGCGGTATGTGGCGCATCTACCGGCGGGTGGCGAGATCGTGCTCTTCGATCGCTCCTGGTACAACCGCGCGATGGTCGAGCCCGTGATGGGCTTCTGCACCGATGAAGAGCACAAGCGCTTCATGAAGGACGTACCGCCCTTCGAAGAGATGCTCGTCAAGAACGGCATCATCCTCTTCAAATTCTACTTCTCGGTGTCGAAGTCCGAGCAGAAGCGACGTTTCGATTCGCGCCTCGACGACGAACTCAAGCAGTACAAGATCTCGCCGGTCGATCGCGATGCGCAGGAGCGCTGGGACGACTACACGGTGAAGAAATTCCAGATGCTGACCGAGAGCAACCGGACGATCGCGCCGTGGTGGATCATCCGCTCCGACGACAAGAAGCACGCGCGCCTCAACTGCATCCGGCTCATCCTCTCGCAGATCGAATACGACGGGAAAGCGGTTGATGCGGAGGACCTGGCGATCGATCCAGAGATCGCGATCTCCGGCATCGAAGAGTTGAAGTTGATGGAGGATCATCTTCTGGACGGTGGCGACCTGCCAGGCTGAACCCCCGCGCTTCGTTCGTCTGTGCCCGTTCGCTAGGCGAGCCTGTCTCCATGCAGCCACGCGTTCTGATCGACGAAGCCCGTACGCCGGACGGATCGCTACTGAAGCTGACGTCGCGTTCGGGCTACTTCGAAGTGAGCCTCGGCGGGCTGCCGTTGATGTCGAGCAGCGAGCATCACTCCGAGGAAGTGATGGTGGAGTTGGCGTGCGAGGGTGCGGCTGCCTGGCCCGGCGCGCGGGTGCTCATCGGCGGACTCGGGATGGGGTACACGCTGCGCGCGGCGCTCGATCGACTCCGACCGGACGCGACCGTGGTAGTCGTCGAGTTGATGGAGGCGGTTGTGCGCTGGAATCGCGGGCCGCTTGCCGATCTCGCCGCGCGGCCTCTGGAGGACTCACGCGCGCAGCTCGAGAACGTGGATCTCGTGGACTTCCTCGCCGCGAAGCCCGAGCCCTTCGACGGGATACTGCTCGACGTGGACAACGGCCCGGAACCGTTCACGACGGATGGCAACGCGCGCCTCTACGACCAACGCGGCTTGCAGCGACTGCGGGCGGCGCTCCGCCCGGGTGGGACGCTCGTCGTGTGGTCGGCGTTCGAGAGCCCGCCCTTCGTGGCGGCGCTTCGTCGGGCCGGGTTCACCGCCCGCGCAGAGCGCGCTCGATCGCGGGGCAAGAAGGGCGGTCGGCATACCCTCTTCGTCGGGCGGCGCGGCACGTGATGCGTCGACGTGGTAGCGTGAACCCATCGTTTCCGAGGAGTGTCTGAATGAGGCGCACGACCACTTCCGCCGCCGCCGTTCTCGTGCTCGCATCTCTCTCCGCGTGCACCAGCTTCGAGACCGTCGATCTCTCTGCCGGTCAACTGCGCGACATGGGCGGTATCCGACCCGGTGATGAGGTACGCGTTGTCACGACAGAGGGAGTGGAGCGCCAGTTCGAGGTGACGGCTGTCAAGCCAGCACGCATCGAGGGACGGCGCTACCAGTTCAATGCGTGGGAGATCGAGACGGTGGAGCGCCGCGAATTCGACACTCTCCGGACCGTGAGTGCCGCTGGCGCCCTGACAGGCGTCGGGTTCGCGCTCGCGAGTGTCGGTTCCGCGTGGTTCGTGATCACTGCTTTCTGACGCAGGGCGGTTCCTGCGCGGGACGTTGCCGGTCGGGGAAGCGCCGTGGATGCGGTCCATCCGGGGAAGGGCTCGCGTGAACAACGCGTGTGCGAAGATGCTGCTCGCACGAGAGGAGTCGCCATGCCGCCGCCGAAGATCAGCCTGGCCGAGACGTTTGCGAGCTTTGACGAGACGTGGGTGCCGAAGGTCGCCGCGGAGCTGAACGGGCAGTTCGTGAAGGTCGCGAAGCTCCTCGGCGAGTACGTCTGGCATCACCACGAGGACGAGGACGAGATGTTCCTGGTCGTGTCGGGGACGCTGCGCCTTCTCTTCCGCGATGGCGAGGTCGCTCTCGGGCCTGGCGAGCTCTGCGTCGTTCCGCGCGGGGTCGAGCACAAGCCCGTTGCGGATGAGTTGGTGGAATGCGTGCTCTTCGAACCGGCGACGACGCGCAACACGGGCAACGTCGATCACGGGTTCACCATCGAGGCCGACGATCTCGAGCGGGTTTGACATGGCGGCACGACGCGTGCGCTGGATCATGATGGCCGCCCGGGTTGTCGGCGTCGTCGGGGTTGCGCTTGTGGCGGATACTCTCCTGCTCTCGGCCACGGCGGGAGAGCGCTCCGCCGAGAGTCGCGCGCCGCGCGTCGACTACGTCGTTCCTTCGAAGTTGCAACCCCAGAAGAACGACGCGGCGACGATCTGGTACGACGACTTCGACGACGACGCGTCATCGAAGCGCTACGCCGAGGCCGGTGGTGAACTGACCGATCGGCAGCGACTCGGTTCCGACGGCAAGTCGCTCGAAATGCACTACGCGAAGGGCGCGCGCGGCAACGGCGGGCGCAAGGTCTTCTTCGGCGACTCGCCGACGTACACGCGGCAGACGGTGCGCCGCGACGAGCTCTTCCAGGACGTCTACTGGCGCATCTACGTGAAGCACCAGGAGGGCTGGGCTGGCGGTGGTCCGGCGAAACTCTCGCGCGCCACCAGCCTTGTCCCACCAGGCTGGCGGCAGTCGATGATCGCCCACGTCTGGAGTTCCGGCGAGGCGCTGACGCTCGATCCGGCTTCGGGCGTTCGCGACGGCAAGGTCGTCACGACGGGCTACAACGACTTCGAGAATCTACGCTGGCTCGGCAACAAACCTGTCTCGCGTTTCTTGCTCCACAGCGCAGAGGAGTCGGGGCGCTGGGTCTGCGTCGAAGCTCGTGCGCGGCTCAACACGCCCGGGAAGCGCGATGGGTTGCAGCAGCTCTGGATCGACGGTCGCCTGGAGTCCGAGCGGACGAAGCTCGATTGGCGCGGCACGTTCGAGGGACGTGGGATCAACGCGGTGTTTATCGAGGCGTATTGGAACAGTGGCTCGCCCGTCGATCAGTCCCGCTGGATCGATCTCTTCGTCGTGTCGGAGGAGCCGATCGGTCCCGTCGTGTGTCCGCGGAACCCCACGTTGGTGCGGACGCCGTATCGCGGGAAGGGCGACGCGGGGAAGTGGGAGGTCGAGGTTGCGGCAGGCGCGTCCATCGAGCCGTTCGCGAAGCCGGGGAAGCTCGACGTGGTCTGGCGCTCGACGTCACTCGACCCCGGAGAGAGCGTGAAGGTGACGAAGGCGAAGGGCAAGTTCGGCGGCTCGCGGCGTGGGCGCGCGGACCTGAAGGTCGGGGAGATTCACTACGTGCGCATCCGAGAGGTCGCGAGCGGCGCGAAGTGGAGCGACTGGCATCAGCCCTTCATTACGGGATCGGCGAAGAGGTGAGCGCCCAGCCGACTCGCGCGAGAGGGTTGCGATCCCGCGACTTGGCTGGTACCCGGCGAGGGGCGGTCGCGGCTGGCTCAGCTGCGGCGACGCCCTCGGTCCGCCGCTCGACGGGGACCGTGGGGCGCGCTCGCGGAAACGCTCCGCCGTCCCCGGTCGGCGGCGGAGCACCGGGATCTCTTGTCGGGGCCAGATCGCCCGCCGACGCCCGGGTACGATCCACGTCGAGCGTCCGCGGCACTCTCGCCGTGGGCCTGCTCGCAGTCGTGGCGTTTGTCGGCGCCGCGTGCGGTCCGGATGCCGCAACTGCGCAGGACCGCGCGCCGACTCCACCGCATGCTGATCTCGATGACGGACCGTACCTCTTCCACGAGTCCGACGGCGCAGTCGTCGCGAAGTGGGTACGGGGCGGCAAGGTGGCGACGCAGCGCTTCGCTGCCGGGAAGTCGATCGAGCTCCCGGCGTTCGCGGCTTCCCTCGGTGCAAGCCTGCCGATCGTGCCACTCGAACCGGAGCCCGCGGTTTGGGAACAACCGGAAGAGATGCTCGTCGTCAGCGATGTCGAGGGTCGCTACGACGACTTCCTGCGCTTCCTCGAAGCGAACGATGTCGTGGACGCGAAGGGCCGTTGGTCGTTCGGCACGGGGCATCTTGTTTGCATCGGCGACATGGTCGATCGCGGCACGCAAGTCACCGAGACGCTCTGGCTTCTCCACCGACTCTTGCGCGAGGCGAAGGCCGCCGGCGGACACGTCCACCACGTCCTCGGCAATCACGAGGCGATGTGGATGGGCGGGGACGTCCGCTACGTCGCGCCGAAGTACAGGCAGGTCGCGGACCTGCTTGGGATCCGCTGCGAAGGACTGGTCGGCGCGGACACCGAACTCGGGCGCTGGCTGCGCACGCGCAACGCGGTCGTGCGCATCGGCACGTACGTGTTCGTCCACGGCGGGATATCGCCAGCGGTCGCCGCCGGGAAGACCGATCTGGATGCGATGAACACGAAGATCCGCGCGGTGCTTGGTGTGCACCCGCAGAAGATCGCCGATGCCGCAGCGCGCGAGCGCGTCTGGGGGCGTTCCAGTCCGTTGTGGTATCGCGGCTACTTCCCGCAGTTCGCTCGCGACTTCGGGCGGACGCCGACCACCGACGAATTCGACCGCATGCTCGAGAATCTCGGCGCGAAGACGATCGTCGTCGGGCACACGAAGGTGCGCGCCGTCACGCCGATGTTCGGCGGCCGAGTGATCGCGATTGACATCCCATGGACCGCACCGGATGACGTCCGCGCGCTGCTCGTGCGCAAGAACAGCGTCCAGGTTGCGGACATCCGTGGACACAAGATCCCGCTCCGGCTCCCGCCGCGGAAGTAGGCCGTCCAGGTCGATCCTCGTCGGCCAGACGAGTGCCTCGTTGCCGCACGGACTCTCGCAACCCGCCCACCGACGGTCGCCGTCCGATCTGGTAGGCTGCACAGATGTCGAACGGCTGTGAACCGCCCCGTCGCCCTGCGTGCGCGACGCCTGACGGCGCCGCGGCCGCAGCCGCTGCGACTCTCTGGCCCGCCCTACGCGCAATGATCGTATCCATCGCGCCGGCTGCGGCCGCGGCGCTGGTAGTCGTCTTCGTGGCGTGGTTCGCGGTCCTTGGAATGGGGGCAATCGTCCATGTGAACATGACGATGCAAGGGCATGCTGGCGTTCCATCACAGCCGTTCGAGAACGTCCCGCCGCTTCCGCGCGATCGGTAACACGCCGCATTCAGGAGTGCGCATTCAGGAGCGCCGCTTCACGAGTAGAGGTCGCGCCGGCAGACGCTGAACTCGACGAGAGCGCTTGACTTTGCGAATTCGTGCGCTCCGTATCGCCCTACAGTGCAGCCAGGCGCTCTCGGATGGCGGCGATGGTCATGCGTTGTGACTCGGCGTCGGCGCGGGCGCGTTCGACGGCCTCGGGCTTCGCGCGCGAGACGAAGTTCTCGTTGGCGAGTCGCTTCTCGACGCCGACGAGTTGCGCCTCCGTCTTCTCGAGTTGCTTCTCGAGACGGGTGCGCGCGGCGGCGCGGTCGGCGGCGCCCATCTGCACCGCCACGTCGAACTCCGATTCCACGGCGACGGCGGCGTCGGCGGGAAGCTCGGTCTCGGCGTCGGTGATCGTGAGCGACTCGGTCTTGACGAGGCGCTCGATCACGGAGCGGCACGACTCGATCACGTCCGCGTGGGCCCGGGCGCGCACGAGGAGTGCGACCTTGCTGTGCGGGTCGATCTCCTGTTCGGCGCGCACACGACGCGCGGAGCCGATGAGGCGCACGACGGCGTCGGCGCCTGTCGTCTGCTCGGGCTTGCGTCGACCGGACGTCGGCCACGCGGAACGGATCAACGCGTCCGCGTCGGCGCCGCCGATCTCCGTCCACAGGTGCTCCGTCACGAAGGGCATGAACGGATGGAAGAGCGCGAGGTACGTGCGCACGGCGTGCAGCAACACCTGCTTCGTCTCGGGCGACTCGGCCAGCTCGGGCACCTTGATCGCTTCGAGGTAGGTGTCGCAGAACTCGCCCCAGAACGACGTGCGGACCATCTCCGTGGCGTCGCCCAGGTGCCAGCCTTCGAGGCGTCGGTCCATACTCTCGATGAGCTGATCGAGGCGTGTCAGCATCCAGGCGTTGAGGGGATGCGAGGGCGTCTGGGGGACGTCCTGCGGGCGCTCGTCGCCAAGCGTCATCAGCACGAGTTTCGTCGCGTTCCACAGCTTGTTGATGAGGCGTTTGCAGCCGGTCAGACGCTCGTCGGAGAGGCGCAAGTCCTTGCCGGGTGCGTTGCCCTGCAGTAGCGCAAGCCGCAGCACATCGGCGCCGTACTCCTCGATCGCCTCGAGCGGGTCAACGGACGTCTCGGGCTTCGACTTCGACATCTTGTCGCCGTCGCGATCGAGCACGAGGCCGTGCAGGTACACGGTCTTGAACGGGATCTCTCCGGTCGCGTACGTCGTCATGAGGATCATGCGCGCGACCCAGAAGAAGAGGATGTCGTAGCCCGTCTCCAGCACGGCGGTCGGGTGGAAGCGCTGGTAGTCGGGGCTCTTCGCGAGGAGCGTCTCGAAGTCGATCGACGCGTCTTTCGTCAGCTCCGGATCGACCAACGTACTCCACGTCCAGAGGGCCGAACTGAACCACGTATCGAGCGTGTCGGGGTCCTGTGCCCAGCCCTCGCCCTTGCCCGCATCGGCGGGCGACACGTGCCCGGCGTGGGGCTCGCAGCCGTCCTTCGTCCACACCGGCACGCGATGGCCCCACCAGATCTGCCGGCTGATGCACCAGTCACGCAGGTTCTCGATCCAGTGGAAGTACTTCCGCTCCTCGTGCTCGGGGAGGATCGTGATGTCGCCGGACGCCACCGTCTCGCGCATCACGTCCTTCAAACTGCAACGCTTGCCCTTCCACTCGACGACGGGCTTGTTCACGTCGATGAACCACTGCTCCTTCGGCAGCGGCTCCACGGCCTTCTTCGAGCGATCGCCGAGCGAGAGCTGCTGGTCGTAGTCCTTCACCTCGGCGAGGAGCCCCGCGGCTTCGAGTTCCGCGGTGAACGCGCGGCGGCATTCCTTTACGGTCATGCCCGCGTAGTGGGGGCCCACCGCGTCGGTCATGCACCCGTCTTCGCCGATCACCTGGATCAGCGGGAGGTCGTTCTTCTGCGCGATCTCGAAGTCGATCGCGCTATGCGCCGGCGTCACGCCAAGGCAACCCGTCCCGAATTCCGGGTCGACGTTCAGGTCGGTGACGACGCGCACGCTGATCGTCGGCCCCTTCGGCCATTCGATCTCGTACGTCTTCCCGATGTACTGCTGATAGCGCTCGTCGTCGGGATGCACGGCGATCGCCGTATCGCCGAGTTTCGTCTCCGGGCGGCTCGTCCCCACGAGGAACGGGCCGTAGCGCAGCGTGTAGAACTTCGCCCGCCGCGTCTCGTGGTAGATCTCGTCGTCGGAGACGGTCGTCTGCAGATGCGGGTCCCAGTTCACGATGCGCGGGCCGCGGTAGATGAGGCCGTCGGCGAACATCCTCGCGAAGACCTCGTTCACGCAACGGTTCAGCGCGGGGTCCATCGTGTAGCGTTCGCGCGACCAATCCACGGACGCACCCATCGCGCGTATCTGGCTGCGGATGGTCGAGCGCGACTCCTCCACGAATGCCGCGATCCGACGCACGAGTTCGTCGCGCCCGAGTTCTCCGCGCGGATCGGCCATGCCGTCCTTCTGGTGACGCGCGATGACCACGCTCTCGGTGGCGATGGCGGCATGATCAGTGCCCGGCACCCAGAGCGCTTCGTCGCCGGCCATGCGGCGCCAGCGGATCATGGCGTCCTCGATCGCCAGCACGATCGAGTGACCGACGTGCAGCGTGCCCGTTGCGTTGGGCGGCGGCAGCGAGATCGTGAACGCGGGCTTGTCCGAGGACGCATCCGCGACGAACGCGCCGGATTCCTCCCAGCGTGCGTAGATCTCACTCTCGAATTCGGTCGGTTCCCAGTGCTTGCCCAGCGCCATCGTCGATCTCCTTGTCGGCTCGCGTCCGCGGTTCGTGCTGCTTCGCGAGGCCGAACCGAGGATGGTATCCGCAGCGGGCAGCTTGGCGGAGTTCCCGGTTCGGGAGGCGCGCGCGAGCGTCGCCGGTCGCCTGGTTTGTCGCGGTTGGCGCTCCGCGGGTGAACGTGCGATGCTCTCTTGAGGAGGTGTCCGGATGCGACGTGTCGTCCTGTGTACGCTCATCATGCTGATCGCCGTCGGCGGTGTCCTCGTCACGCTGCGTGCGACGGCCTCGGCTGACGACACGACGATCGCGTGGGAGAGCGAACTCGCGGTGGCGACCGCCAAGGCGACGAAGAGCGGTCGTCCACTCATGGTCGTCTTCCGCTGAGAGACCTGAGCTGACGCGAAAGCGTTCGACGGGCAGTTGGTCCGTCAGCCCAGTCCGGGAGTCCTGGAAGCGTCGCGCGAGTTTGTCTGCGTGCGTGTGACCGACATGCGTGGCGTGGATCTCTCGGTCTACCGCTTCGACTACGACCTGACGCTCGCGGTGCTCTTCATGCACCCGGACGGGCAGATCTACCACCAGTACGGCAACCGCATGAGCGCGTCGGCCGACTCGGGACTCTCGATGGCGTCGCTCGAGCGTGTCATGCGCCGGACGCTGGACGAGCACGAGTTCCGCGGCGTCCCTGCCGGGGCTGCGGCCGAGACCAGAGGGCCATCGGTGTCGGTCGAGAAGCTGCCGGCGATGGCGCGTCGTGAGAAGGCGGGCAAGGCACCGGATTGCTATCACTGCCACATGGTCAATCAGGCCTTCGATGAGGAGGCGCAGGAGAAGGGGACGTTCGACCCGATCGTCGCCTGGCGCTGGCCGCCGTCCACGCGGATCGGGTTGCAGCTCGATCGCGACGACCAGCAGATGGTTGCAGTGGTCGCCGAGGGCTCCCCCGCGGCCGCTGCCGGAGTGCTCGTCGGGGACCGTCTGACGTCATTCGGTGGCCGCACCGTCCTGACCGAGGGCGACGTGCAGTGGGCACTCGATGCCGTCGGAGATGCCGAAGAGGCGATCGTCCCGATCAGCGTCTCGCGCGACCCCAAGGGCCTGGACGTCGCTCTCAGATTGAAGCTCGCGCGGGGCTGGCGCGTCGGCGCTCCTGAGGATCTCTGGCGAGCGACGATGTGGCGTCTCGATCCGCGACCTGGTTTCGGCGGACCGATGCTCAGCACCGCGCAGAAGAAGGCGCTCGGGATTGCGGAAGGCGTCTCGGCGTTCCGCATCAACTACGTCGTTACATGGGGCGACCACGCGCGCACCGGGCGCAACGCTCACAAGGCGGGGCTACGGAAGAACGACGTCGTGCTCTCGGTCGCCGGGAAAGATGACTTCACATCCATGATCCACTTCCATGCGTGGTTCAGGCTGACCCGGAAGGTGGGGGAGACCGTGAAGATCGTGATCCTGCGCAAGAAGGGCGCGCGCAAGACGCTCGACCTGCCCGTCATCGAGTAGCGCGGCCCGTCGCGGGAACTGTTCGGCTCCGGCTCACCGACCGCCCTATCGTTCGTCGCCGTCGCATGCGTCGCTCCGCTCTCCTCTCGGCGGGTTGCGACGGGCTGCCGCCGACGCTTTCCATGTCGCGCTCCATGGACGGATCGGTGGTGGCTCTTGTCGCGGGGTGACAAAGACGAGCCCGGCACCGTACTCCAGACGTGGACCTGCACGAGGCCGATGGACTGCGTCTGCCGCAGGACGTCCATCGGGCATGCGATCAGTGTTGGCCAGAGGGCGCGTCGAGGATCGACTCGACCAGGATGCGTGGAACGTCACGGGATACCCACGCATCGTCCTGATCGATGCCGAGGGGAACGTCGTGTCCGCGAACGCCGACCGCGACGATGTGCGCAAGCTCCTGAATCCGGTGAGAGAGAAGTAGGGAGCCCAGTACCACTCCGGTTGGGCGCGGCTCCCGCGCCGCATCTTCGAGGCCGACCCGGCCCTCCGACCCGATCAACGTAGTTTGAACCCGTTCGGCTGCGCGGTGGTGTCTTGGTAGCGTGCCAGGCAAGAACGTGCCCCCGAACATCGACCGTCTACTCGCCGAACGCGACTGGATGCGTGCTCTCGCTCGCAGCCTTGTCGTCGATGAACACGCCGCCGAAGATCTCGTGCAGGACGCCACTGTCGTTGCACTGACGCGACCGCCGGATCAAGTGCATGCGATGCGCGCGTGGTTGCGCCGAGTGATCCGCAGCGTGCATTTGAATCGATTGCGCGGGGACGACCGGCGGGCTGCGCGCGAACTCGCTTCGGAGGTGGTGCGCGGCGGTGCGCAGGCCTGCGAACGACCGGACGACGTCGTCGCGACATGGGAAGTTCGGCGCGAGGTGGTCGAGGCCGTTCTCGCGCTCGATGAGCCGTATCGGACGACGGTACTCCTGCGCTTCTTCGAGGGGCTCACGCGGAACGAGGTGGCGCAGCGCATGGAGGTCTCGTCCGAGACGGTCCACACACGTCAGCGGCGCGCCGTCGATCAACTCCGCGAGCGACTCCGGGGCCACGCGCCGGAGAACTGGAATCGCAAAAGCCTGGCCCTCTTCCTGATCGCGCGCGGCGACACAGCGGCGGGTCCGCCGGTCGGCAGCGTGCAGGCAACAGCTCTGGGGGTGACGGTCATGTCGACGACGAAGACAATGGCGCTCGTGGCGGCCGCTCTGTTCGCGCTCGGGTTGGGCGCGTGGTGGGTCACAGGCGACTCCGACGATGTGCACGCGAGCCGAGACGCGACGGACGTCGCCCAGGGGATCGACGGTCCATCCCCTCTTCGTCGGACGCGGCAGGATCCGCAGCGTGATGACCGGAGCGACCCATCGGAGACGACGCTCGAGAGCGCGCTGGCCGACGGCACGATCGACCGCGATCGCGACCTGCACGGTCGCGTCGTTGACGGCGAGGGCTCACCGGTGGCCGGCGCGGACCTGCAGGTCCGTCGCTATCCGCTCGCCCGCATCGATGCTCTCGTCCTGGAAGCGGCCTTCACGGCGACGCCGGGGCGGTCCTTCCGGACCGCCGCCGACGGGACGTTCCGCATCCGCCTGCGTGTCGGTGAAGACGTCAACCTGCACGTCGCGAAGAACGGTTACGCGACGCAGGAGTTCGCGCGATTGCACGCCGGCGAGAAGGCCGAGCTTGTCTTGGCGAATGCGGTTCCACTGACGATCCGCGTGATCGATGCCGGCGGCTCTCCGGTGGAGGGCGTGAAGTTGATGCTCTTCTCGAATCCACGCGTGGGTGAGACGTTCGCGTTCGAGACGGCGACGACCGACGCAGACGGCGTGCACGTGTTCACGACGCTACCCGGAGGATTGCAGGCGTATCTGGAACCGCAACACCCGGCCTTCGGACAGGCGGGGTGGGAGCGCGTCGAGCTACCAGAAAACGGGGCAGAGGAGATGACGGTGACGCTTCCCGCCGGGCGCCGGATCACGGGACGGGTACTCGGCCCGGATGGTGCTCCCCTCGCCGGTTCGCAGGTCGGGATCGGTTGGCCGATGGTGAACTCCGTGAGCACACGCGACGACGGGACGTACGAGATCCCAGGCTGGACGGGCAAGGGGTGGACCAGGTTGCACGCGACGGCGCCTGGTTTCGGAGGGCAGATGGTTCGCGTCGGAGAGAAGGCGGTGATCGACTTTCGACTCGCTGCTGGCGTGACGTTGGCAGGACGACTCGTGGACTCGCTCGGCGCGCCTCTCCCGCGCGTACACATCGCCGCTAACATCGTGGAGCGCGGAGGGCGCGACGCGCAGATCAGCGGTGCGACGGCCGTCACCGACGAGGATGGGCGCTTTGCCCTCGCCGACCTGCGCGCGGACGCGGCGCACACGTTGCGCGCCCTCGACTTCGATGCGGGCACCGTCAACCGAGTCGTCGGGGCAGTGGGAGAGCCGGGAAAGACCCTGGATCTCGGAGACGTGGCGACAGTCGTCGGACGCCGCGTGACGGGTCGCGTGCTGGATGCCGACGGAGCGCCCATCGCGCACGTGACAGTGGAACTCGGGCGGGGTGGCAAGGCCGCGGGCTCGTCCCGCGACCGTATCTCGTGCGTCACCGACGACATCGGTCGCTTCTCCGCCTCGCACGTGCCGCCCGGCAGCTACGCCGCCATCGTCACGCGCGATCGAGCGGAACTCGCAACGGCCTCGCTCGACGTACCGGGCGATCGCGATCCGCCGCCGCTCGAGATCCGCCCACGAACTGGTGATCTGTTCGTCGTGCGTACGCTCGAAGACTCGGGGGCGCCCGTCACGGGAGTTCTCGTCGGCGTCACGACGGAATCCGGCACGAGGCTCTCCGGGCGCACCGACCTGCGGGGGGAGGCCACGTTCGATCTCACCGGCGACGTACAGAGGGTCACCGCATTGATCATCGAGGAGGATCGTCGTCGGCTCTACGTCGTACCGATCGGTGGGGCTGTCGCGAAAGGTGCCCGCGACCACCGCGTGGTATTCGTCCGCGGCGCGGAAGTGAGTGGTGTCGTCGTGGACGCGAACGGGGACCCGATCGCGAACGGCGAGTTCATCGAGTATGACCTCCCCGGAAGTACGGGCCGGCTCGGGACGATCACGGACGGTGGGAGGTTCCGCATCACCGTTCCGGAGCGGACGCCTGTCGATCTGATCTTCCACCCCTCCGCATCACGCGGCCAGAAGCGGGAGTTCCGCACGGGATTGATCCGCGACGTCACGGCACCCGCAACCGGGCTCAGGATGACGGTCGCGGCGCCAGCTCTGGACCGCTCCGTCCGTGTTCGCGTGCTCGACGGTGCTGGGAGACCGGTCGCGGGCATGCGTGTCTTCGCTCCGCATCGCGGCGCACCAAGGCGCGCCGCGATCCTCACGGGTGACGACGGCCGCGCGACGATCGACCGCCTTCCCGAGATGCCGCTCTTCGTGAGTACGCCCTTCTCCGAAGGTCACCCCGCGGCGTCTTCGTGGGCGGCTCCAGAGTCGGTGAAGGTGATCCCCGACGGTCAGGAGATCGTGCTCCGACTGAGGCGGGCCGTCGCACTCCGGGGCGTGGTCGTGGACGTGAACGGAGCGCCGGTCGCCGAAGCTACCGTCTACGTGGAGGGCCTGGGCACAACAGGGAGCGTGGTCGTCGCATGCAGCGAGGACGGTCGTTTCGCGCTCCTGATCCCGGCCGAGTTCGACGGGCCCTTCATCGTGAAGGCGTGGTCGCGCGACGGCAACGTGTGGTCGGTGGGCGAACTCGCCGACGTGCCCTCCGGCGCGGAAGGCTTGCGCGTCGAGATCGCGACGCAGATGCCGCGTGAGCGATAGCTCCATCGCGACGTCATGCTCCCGGTCGCCGGGAAGGGTGACTTCACTTCCCCGGTCCACTCTCCCGCGCGGTTCCGGCTGACCCGGAAGGGGGGGAGAGAGCGTGCCGATCGTGGTCCTGCGCAAGAAGGGCGTCCGCAACACGATCGACTTGCCTGTCATCGAGTAGCGCGGCCCGTTGCGGCCCTCGGCCGCGTCGGCTCAGCGCCCGTCGCGGTTCTGGCGGAACTGTTCGAGTGGGTCGGCGTATTGCTGCCCGGCGGCTGCCCCGACGGGTGCGCCCGCACGGACGCCGGCGGGCGCCGCGCCGGGCGTCGGTGCCGGCATTCCGCCACCGCTTACGCCGCGCTTCTTTTTCGGGTTGAACTTGATGCCGGCGTTGTTGATCTTGTTGATGTAGTCGTCCTTCTGCACGCACTTCATGTACGCCTCGTCCACGGACACGGTTCCCGCCTTCACGAGTCCGACGAGTGTGTCGGTCAAGAGCTGCATGCCGTCCTTCGCGCCCGTCTGCATGCACGAGAGGATCTGGTGTGTCTTGCCCTCGCGGATGAGCGCTGCGACGGCGTTGTTCGCGATGAGGATCTCGTGCGCTGCGACGCGTCCGCCGCCCTGCTTTTTCAGCAGCGTCTGCGAGACGACGCCGCGCAGCGAACTGGCGAGCATCATGCGGATCTGCGCCTGCTGACCGGCGGGGAATTGGTCGATGATGCGGTTCACCGTCGAGGGCGCAGTGCTCGTGTGGAGCGTGCCGAAAACGAGGTGGCCGGTCTCCGCTGTCTCGATGGCGATCGCGATGGTCTCGAGGTCGCGGAGCTCGCCTACCAGCACGATGTCCGGGTCCTCGCGCAGGGCCGCCTTCAGTGCGCGCTTGAAGCCCTTGGTGTGACGTGAGACCTCGCGTTGGTTGATGAGGCAGCGCTTGTTCGGGTGCACGAACTCGATCGGGTCCTCGATCGTGATGATGTGTTCGGCTCGCGTGGCATTGATGTGATCGATCATCGCGGCCAGCGTCGTGGATTTGCCGCTGCCGGTCGGGCCGGTCACGAGGACGAGGCCCTTCGAGTTGTCGCACATCTGAAGGATGACGTCAGGCAGGCCGAGTTGCGCGGCGCTGGGGATCTTCTCGGGGATCAGGCGCAGAACGGCACCGGGGCCCTTGTGGTCGTAGAAGAGATTGACGCGAAATCGACCGGTGCCCTCGAGCGCGTAGGCGAAGTCGGCGTCCCACTCTTTCTCGAAGTCAGCCCAGTGGTGATCGGCCGTGATCTCGCGTAGGACCGTGACCATCTGCTCAGGTGTGAGCTCGACCGTGCCCGGCACGTGCGCCATCTCGCCACCCACCCGGAACATGGGCCGTTCCTTCGATGACATGTGCAGATCAGAGCAACCCTGAGACACCATCTCTTCGAGCAGCGTGTGTATCCAAGCCATCGGTGCAGAAATCCCCCAGGAGGTCGGTCCAACCTCGTATCGGAAGGGAAACTGCTCCGACTGAACGCCGGTCTCGGCGCCGAGACTGGCGTGCGACTCAGGTCGCGCGTGCGGGAAGGCTGCGTCTCACTCGCTGTCCGTGGCGCGCTCCGGCGTCTCTTCGTCAGGTGAGTCGTCCGCGGGCGACTCTGGCTGAGATGTCTCGGTCTGGGACGTTTCCGGCGGGTCCGGCATCTCCGCTACCTCGGTGACCGTGCCGTCGGTGCCGCTGATACGGCCGAACCCCTTGCGGGTCGGATACACGAGATCGCCGGTGACCGCGTCGAGGCTGAACCAGCTCTCCTTGCTCACCTCGATGTCCACGCGGAAGAGGCGCCGACCGGTCTTGGGCGATGACGCGATCAGGCGACCGCCGCCGTCCATGACCCAGACGACGTCCTTCCCGACGGCGACCAACGAGCGATAGGAGTCGGGACTGCTCGTGTCCTTGAACTTGCCCTTCGTGACGCGCCGCAGCACGCCCTTGTGGGAGAGTCCGAAGATCCCGGCGCGCCCGGCTCGGATCGCGGACACGTTCCAGAAGCGCTCGATCATCTCGTGGTTTCCGCGAGCCGGGTCGATGCGCCAGATCTCGAAGTGCCCCGCGCTCTGGGCGCCGATCACGTTCTTGCCTTGCGTGCCGGGGTCTCGGGTGGTGACGTCGATCTTGCCGCTGCGGGTCCGACGGGCCGAGAGGAAGCGATCTGTCTTCACGTCGAAGAGCGTCTCTGTTGCGTTCGCCGAGTGCGAGTAGAGCGAGACGTTCTTCGACGTCAACAGTACGAGGTCGCCATCGCCGGTGGGCACGACACCGAGCAGTTCCGTCTCCGGGTCCAGGTCGGTGACGAAGCCCCAGGGGTTCTCGCCCGTCGGCGCGAAGCGCCAGAGATCCGGGGCCAGATCGTCGCCCGGCATCACGGCGTAGAGAGCTTCGTCGGTCGGGAAGATCAACTCGATTTGAGACCCGAGTATGCGTCGAACACCGTCGGCATCGAGACTCGTCAGTTCCTTGTTCTTCAACTGGTAGTAGAGGCCGCCGTGGGCCGCGGCGATGCGGACCTTCTCCGGTCGTCGGTCGGCGCTGCTCATGGGCCCGACAATGACCTTCGAGCGGTAGCGCCAGATCGCCGAGTTGACGTAGTGCTGCGGGGTCTCCGGGTGATCGATCCACCAGCGTAGAACCTTCTCGCGCACCGGTGGGAGTGCCGCGGCGACGCCCTCGAATCTGTGCGTGTTCGGGCCGGCTCGCCCCGCGTCGAGGCAGACGGTGTTCATCAGCAGAGTGCGCTTCTCGCCCGGTTCGAGACGCAGGAGAACCTGCCCCTTCTCGCCCGTCTCGGCGGCCGCTGCGACGACCGGCGGCCCGAGGCCGAGACGCTGGCAACTTCCGCGTCGGCGGGGGCGCAGATGCGAGCCGCCCGTGTCCACGACGATCCGCTTCTTGCCCTTGTTCGTGACGGTCAGCTCGACCTGTCTGTAGCCGCGCGGGTTGCGGCCACTCGCGGAGGCCTTCCCCGCTGCGATCGCCCGCCAGAGCTTCGTGGGTTGGACGTCTTCCCACTCGGTCACTGCGGGGCGGCTGCCCGCATCGCTTGCCCATGCCAGAGCGGCCAGACCGCAGATGAATGTCATCGCCAACGCTGAGCGCATCGCGCACCTCCCGCACAGGACCCCGAAGTGCCCTGAGGGTAGCAGGTGTCGGCGCGGCGTGTGGCGCGTTGCCGGTGTCGATCTCAACGCCGGGAACGGCTGGCGTCGCGCGCGCGAAGCCGCTGTCTCAGGCTCGAAGCGTCGAGATCGGCGACGAACGGCGCCGGAGAATGACCGAGTTGCCGGTCGGGCCGTAGGATCGGCGGCTTCCATGCGGTACACGCGCGCACACATCCGATCGTTCGGCTACGAACTGGCTCCCGTGGTGGTCACCACGGCCGAGTTGGAGGAGCGTCTTGCCCCCGCATACGACGCGCTGTGCATTCCGAGGGGACAGCTCCTCGCGTGGACGGGCATCGAGGAGCGTCGCTGGTGGCCCCCGGGCGAGACGGTCGCCAAGGGCGCGATCGCGGCGG
Organism: Planctomycetota bacterium; assembly: GCA_024280885.1. GTDB lineage: Bacteria > Planctomycetota > JAJSAM01 > JAJSAM01 > JAJVHW01 > JAJRPF01. Next base: position 511,123 of record JAJRPF010000048.1, read on the forward strand.
CCAAGAAGGCGCTCGAGAACGCCCGCATGTGCGCGCAGGATCTCGGTGCGCTGATCTACGCCGGTGTTTGCCGCGAGGCGTTCGAGCCGGCGACGGCTTGCGACGTTGCGGCGGGCGTGGGCGTTGAAGGCGACGTTGCGGTCTACGACGTCGCGAACGCGTGCCTCGGTGTCGTGAATGGCATCGTGGACATCGCCAATCGCATCGAACTCGGCCAGATCCGCGCCGGACTTGTCGTCGCTTGCGAGACCGCGCGCCGCATCAACGAGATCTCGATCCAGAAGATCCTGGCCGACCCGACGATGGCGAACTTGCGCGCGAGCATCACGACTCTGACTGGCGCGGCCGGCGCCGCGGCGGTGCTCGTCACAGACGGCTCGTTCGGCGAGTCGAACCGGCGCCGCGTGGTCGGTGCCGTGCAGCGCGCGGCGCCTGAGTTCCACAAGCTGTGTCGCTGGGGCGTGCGCGGAAACGGCAGCCCGACCGAGATCGAGGAGTACGCCGAGACCGACTCGATCGGTGTCCTGGAGTACGGCTCGAAGCTCGGGTTCGAGACGTGGCAGGCACTGCTGCGCGAGTGCGGTTGGCGCGTCGGCGACGTCGATCGCTTCGTCGCGCACCAGATTGGGCGCGCGCATCGCGAGTCGATGCTGAGCGGGCTCGGGATGGGGCCGGATCAGGACTACGTCACCTATCCCTACCTCGGCAACATGGGCACGGTCGCGTTGCCGATGACCGCAGCGCTCGCCGAGGAACACGGCGCGCTTCAGCCCGGCCACAACGTCGGCTTCCTCGGCATCGGGAGCGGTCTGAACTGCCTCATGCTGGGCGTCCGGTGGTAGACGCAGTTTCTTCGCGCAGCGACGTTCGATCCGCGGTCGTCTCAAGCCACCTGTATCCGTTCGAGGGCCGCTACGTCGATCACGGCTCGTTCCGCCAGCACGTCCTGGACGAGGGGCCGCGTGACGGACCGCCGGTCGTCATGCTTCACGGCAATCCGACGTGGTCGTTCTTCTGGCGGCGGTTGGTCCTGGAGTTGCGCACAGACCATCGCGTGATCGTGCCGGATCACGTCGGGTGCGGACGCTCCGACAAGCCGGGCCTGGACGCGTATCCCTACTCGCTCGAGCGGCGCATTCAGGACGTCGATACGGTTCTGGATCAACTCGATGTCGAAGGGCCGATCACGCTCTGCGTCCACGACTGGGGCGGGATGATCGGGTTGTCGTGGGCTGTACGGAATCCGGAACGCATCGCGCGTCTCGTCATCCTCAACACGGGTGCGTTCCCGCTGCCAGCCAAGAAGCCGCTGCCGTGGGAGATCGCCGCGTGTCGCGCGCCGTTTGTCGGGCCGCTTCTGACGCGCGGCCTGAATGCCTTCGTCGAGGGCGCGATCCGTAAGTGCACTGTTCGGCCGCTGCCGAGCGACGTGGCGGCCGCGTATCGCGCGCCCTATGACTCGTGGGCGAATCGCGTCGCCGTGCTGGAGTTCGTGCGCACCATTCCGTTGCGCGAGAGGGACGTCGGGTACGACATCGTGCAGGCGACCGCCGACGGCCTGGCGACGTTGCGGGACCGACCAACGCTCATCTGCTGGGGCGAGCGCGACTTCGTCTTCGATCACCACTTCCGCGAGGAATTCGAGAGCCGTCTGCCGGACGCCGAGGTGCAGCGCTTCCCCGATGCAGGGCATTACGTTCTTGAGGACGCGGGCGACGAGATCGCCGCGCACGTGCGGGGCTTCGTCGCGCGTACGGCACGAACTGGCAATGCGGTGGAGGCCGGTTGAGCGAGATCGTCAACGTTGCCGCCCACTTGCCGCGCGTGGCGGCCGAGCGGCCGTCCGCGATCGCGATCCGCTGTCTCGGGAAGCCCGGCGGTTCACTGACGTATCGGGAGCTGGACGATGACTCCGATCGCGTGGCGCGCGGGCTGGCGACTCTCGGTGTCACCCGCGGGACGCGTGTCGCGTTGCTGGTCACTCCCGGCCCAGACTTCTTCTCGCTCGTCTTCGCGCTCTTCAAGGCGGGCGCGGTCCCGGTGATCGTCGATCCCGGAATGGGCATCAAGGCGGTCGGTGGGTGTCTGTCAGAAGCCGCGCCGACGGCGTTCATTGGGGTCGCGAAGGCGCACATCGGACGCCTGCTCTTCGGGTGGGCGAAGAAGAGTGCGACCGTGCGCATCGCGTGCGGGACGCGCTTTCGTTTCGGCGGGAAGACGCTCGACGACGTGCGCGATCTGGGCGCGTCCGGCGATCCGGTCCTCGCGGAGACAGCGGCCGACGACATGGCGGCGATCCTCTTCACGAGTGGTAGCACCGGCGCGCCGAAGGGGGCGGTGTACAGCCACGGCAACTTCGCGGCGCAGGTCACAATGCTGCGCGACGCGTATGGCATCGAGCCGGGCGAGGTGGATCTTCCGACGTTCCCGCTCTTCGCGCTCTTCGACCCCGCTCTCGGGATGACGACGATTGTCCCCGACATGGACTTCACGCGCCCGGGACGCACCGCTCCGCGGGCGATCCTCGATCCGGTGCGCGACTACGGCGTCACCAACCTCTTCGCCAACCCGGCGCTCTTGCGGCGCATCGTGGACGGCGCACCGGAGGGGACGCGGCTGCCGAGCCTGCGGCGCGTGCTCTCGGCGGGAGCGCCGGTTCCGGCAGAGGCGCTCCGACGTATGCACGCGATGCTCCCCGAGGGCGTCGAGGTACACACCCCCTACGGTGCGACCGAGGCGTTGCCGGTCTGCACGATCGGGAGTCGCGAGATCCTGGCCGAGACGGCCGCGCGGACGGCCGGGGGCGCTGGATTCTGCGTGGGGCGGCCGGTCGCGCCGATGGACGTTCGCGTGATCGCGACGCAGGACGCGGCGATCGAGAAGTGGTCCGACGACCTCGTCGTCGCCGATGGCACGATCGGAGAGATCGTCGTGAAGGGACCGCCGGTCACGCGCTCGTACTGGCAGCGGGATGCGGCGACCCGCGACGCGAAGATCGCGGCTGGCGACGCCGTGTGGCATCGGATGGGGGATCTCGGCTACTTCGACGCGGAGGGACGGCTCTGGTTCTGCGGGCGCAAGTCGCATCGGGTTGTGTTGTCTGCCACGCGAGAGGCGGGAGACGAGACGCTCTACTCCGTCCAGGTCGAGGCAATCTTCGATGCTCACTCTGCCGTGCGGCGTAGCGCGTTGGTCGGCGTTCCCGGGACGGACGGCATGCGCGCGGTGCTCTGCGTCGAAGTTGTGAAGAGCGATGTGTTGACCGAGGCACTCGACGCCGAGTTGCGTGCACTCGCCACCGCCCACGACCATACGCGCCGCGTTACCACCTACCTGCCGCATCCGGGCTTCCCCGTGGACGCGCGCCACAACGCGAAGATCCGGCGCGAGGTGCTCGCGAAGTGGGCGGCGAGGAAGCTCGCATGACCGCGCGGAGGGCACTCGTTACGGGCGGCGGAGGGTTCGTCGGCGGCGCACTCGTGCGGCGCCTGATCGCCGACGGTTGGGAGGTCCGCTCGCTCGCGCGCGGCATGTATCCCGAACTCTTGGCGATCGGTGTGGATGCGCGACGCGGTGACCTCGCGGATGCCGCGGCGGTTCACGAGGCCGCGTCGGGCTGCGACGTCGTCTTTCACGTTGCGGCGAAGGCGGGCGTGTGGGGGCCGCATGATGACTATCACCGCGCGAACGTTCTCGGGACCGAGAACGTACTCGCGGCGTGCCGCGCGCTCGATGTGCCGCGGCTCGTACACACCTCGACGCCGAGCGTCGTCTACGACGGGCGCGATCAGGAGGGACTCGACGAGACCGCGCCGTATCCCACGACGTTTCTCTGTGCGTATCCCGCGACGAAGGCCGCGGCCGAGCGCGCTGTGCTCGCCGCGAACGGCGACGGCTTGACGACGGTCGCCCTTCGTCCGCATCTCGTGTGGGGGCCGGGCGATCGTCATCTGGTGCCGCGCATCATCGAACGCGGTCGCGCGGGCCAGTTGCGTCGCGTCGGGTCGCGCACGTGTCTCGTCGATGCGTCGTACGTGGACAACGTCGTCGATGCCCACGTCGCGGCAGCCACAGCCGACCCCGCGCAATGCGGCGGGAACGCGTACTTCATCGCCAACGACGAACCGCTCCCGATCGCGGATTTGGTCGATCGGATCCTTGCGGCGGGCGGGTTGCCGCCGGTCACGCGCACGGTCCCCGCACCGGTCGCGTATGCTGCGGGGGCCGTGCTGGAGACTGCCTACCGAGTGCTCGGGAAGTCCGACGAACCGCGCATGACACGCTTCGTCGCGCGGCAACTCTCGACGGCCCATTGGTTCGACCTGTCGGCGGCGAAGCGCGATCTCGGTTGGCGTCCGCGCGTCTCGACCGACGAGGGCATGGAGCGGCTGGCCGCATGGCTGCGCGAGTCGAGCCGCCATGGTGGTGCGTCGGGATGAACATCAAGTGGCCGATCGCTGACGACGTCTCCGATCTCTCAGCACTCTCCGGAACGGACGTCCACATCTGGGCGTTCCCGCTGCGTGTGTCCGCTGAGCGATTGCAGCAACTCCGCGCGCTCCTGACCCCCGACGAGATCGCGAAGGCCGATCGCATCGTCGTTCCCGTCAAGTGCGAGCAGTCGGCGGTCTCGCGCGGCACGGCGCGCACTCTCCTCGCCGCGTACACCGGCGCCGCGGCCTCCGATCTCCGTTTCACGTACGGAGAGAAGGGGCGCCCGTATCTCGATTGCAGTGGTCTCGACGGCGTCGGCCGCGACATCGCCTTCAACGTCTCGCACTCCGGCGATCTCGGCGTCATTGCCCTGACCCGCGAAGGCGATCTCGGCGTCGACGTGGAAGAACTCGATGGCAAGATCGACCTGATCGGAATCGGTCGCCGCTTCTTCTCGACGATCGAACACGCCGACCTCTCGTCCCAGACCGGCCACGCCCGCACAGAGGCGTTCTTCCGCGCCTGGACGCGCAAGGAGTCCTATCTGAAGGCCCGAGGCATGGGCCTGGCGCTCCCGCTCGACGGCTTCGACGTCACGCTGCTCCCCGACCAGGAGCCGCGCATCCTCGAGACCCGCTTCGACCCCGGCGACGCGGCCCGCTGGACCCTCACCGAACTCGACCCCTGCGACGGCTACGCGGGCGCCCTCTGCGCCGACCTGGGTCCCCGCGAGATCCAGACCCGAACGCTGCCGAACGTGTCCTGACTGCGTAGAGCGCGGCGGTTGCCTCTCTCGTTCTGTGTGACGCAACCGGAGGGCAACGCTCTCTTCTCGCTGCATTTCCACCGCAGATCGCTGGGGTCCAGCCTGCGCTACAATCCGAATCCGTTCTTGGAGTACTACACGGCGCATCGCCCCGAGCGAGTCGATGGACGTCGGACGGCGAAGTTCGTGCGCCACTACGAATCGACGAAGCACAAGGTGCGGACCCGGACAGGCGAGCGGGAGCGATGGGACGCAATCGACGCTGAGCCACCCGGAGCCGCCGACAAGTAGGGCGAGACGTCCAGTACACTGGTCAAGTGCATGAGTGACCAGCGTACTGGTCATGTGGAAGCCGCTGAGTTGATCGCCGTCGCTCGCGAATGGAGTCATTGGGACGAGCCGCCGCCTGCCACGATCCTGCGTAACATCTTTCTTCGAAAGAAGTTGTGGCCGGAGGCCGCCTTCATTGTCGAATGTGTCCGCCACTGCGGGTGGTCCACGCTCCTGGCGCAGTTGATCGTTCGGCGTCGCGCTCTCTGTCCACGTCCCCGGCTCTCGTTAGCGTTGTGTTATGAAGACTCGTGACGTCATCCGGCTCATCCACTCCGACGGTTGGCGCGTCGTAGCGATGCGTGGCAGTCACCGGCAGTACAAGCACCCGCCGAAGCCCGGGCGCGTGACAATCGCGGGGAAGCCGTCGGATGAGATGCCGCGCGGTACACTGAACAGCGTGCTGAAGCAGGCAGGACTGAAGGAGGGCTCGTGATGCGGTACGCGATCGTGATCGAGACATCCGCGACCGGGTTCGCAGCCTACGTACCGGACCTCCCCGGATGCGTGGCTACCGGCCGCACACGGGATGACGTTCTCGTGAACATCCGAGCAGCCGTGGAGTTCCATCTTGATGGCTTGCGCGAGGACGGCTCGCCACGGCCGGTGCCCACGTCCACGTGCGAGTACGTCGAGCCCCAGCGCTGACGTCTCTGGTTCCGTAGCGCCTATTCAGTGGCCACGAGGGCCGGGTCGCAGGGCGCTGCCCACGCGTGGATGGCGTTCAGGTTGGCGGGGCGATCCTCTGCCTTGACGGACATGGCGCGTTCGATGAATGCGACGACGTCGGCGTCGGCCTCCGGGCGGAGTTGGGAGAGCGGTTCGAGTTCGCCCGCGGTCTTCGCCCGGACGAGTTCGCCGAGCGAGTCGAGCATGAAGGGCGCGGTGCCAGCGAGCATCTCGAAGCCGAGGCAGCCGAGGGCGTAGACGTCGACTTGCGGCGTCGCGTCGAGCATCCGGAACTGCTCCGGCGCCATGTAGCGCGGCGTGCCGGCGAAGAAGCGCTCGACGTCGCAATCCTGCGTCATGTCGAGTGGCGGGCTGGCGATCCCGAAGTCCATCAACTTGACGGTGCCGTCGCGGTTGATCATGACGTTCGCGGGCTTGAGGTCCTTGTGGATCACGTCGTGTTCGTGGACATGATCGAGGGCGCGGCCGATCTGTCCGAGCAGTCCGCGCACCTGATCACAGGGCAGGGCGCCGTTGCGCTCGATCAACTCAGCCAAGTTGAGGCCGTCGCAGAACTCCATCGCCATGAAGTGCGTCGCGAACGCCTCGAACCGTCCGTAGACGCGCGCCACGTTGTCGTGCCGTAGCCGTTCGATGATGTTGAGCTCGCGGATGAAGCGTCGGATCGCGACCTCGTCGAAGGCGAGTCGATGCGAGAGCATCTTGAGCGCGACGATCTCGTCGGTCTCGACGTTCTCTCCGCAATAGACGACGGCGGTTGCGCCGAGACCCAGCCGCCGCTTGATGCGATAGCCGCCGAGCACCTTGTCGCCGAGCGCGTCCTTGCGGACCTGGCCGAGTCGTTCTGCAACGAGGTATGTCAGCACGACGGCGATATCGGCGTAGCTGGCGCAAAGATCGGTGAAATCGTCGGCGGCGAGGATGAGGCCGATCACCGGAACGATCGCGAGGACGTCGGCCGAGCGCGGCTCCTTGGTCAGGAGCGCCATCTCACCGAGGACGGTCCCCGCTCCCACCTGGGCCAGCACGCGACAGATGTCGTCGTCGCCCGTCACGCTGACCTGTGCGACGCCGTCGGCGACGACCACCATGCAATCGCCCACGTCGCCCTGCTCCATCAGCGCTTCCCCGGGCTCGTAGCGACGCGTCGTCATGACCTGCGCCAGCATCTCGCGCGCCGCTCGCGGCAGCCCCGCGAGGGTGGGCGAATCCTCAAGCACGCGGGCGACATCGATGTCGCCGTCGCCACTCACACCACTGCTGATACCACCGTCTCCCGCCGCATCACTCAAGCGCGGGCCTCCTCAATCTTCCCGAGAGATATATCGTCAATCTACCACCGCGACGGCACTGACATCCCACACGGATCCCCCATACTCTGTCAGGCTCGCCGCCAAGACCCGGAGACGCCCATGCTCACGAACGACGATCTGCTCGAGACACTGCTCCTCGAATGCGATATCTGCATTCACCTCTTCGGGCAGGTCCCGGAGGGCGGCCTCGACTACCGCCCGTCGCCCGGCCAGCGCAGCCTCCTGGCACTACTGCGCTACCTCAGCTTCAGTGGGATCGGGTTTGTGACGGCTGTGGCTGACGGCGAGTGGGATACGTATACGGCTGGCGTTGCGGCTGCCGAGAGCATGTCTGCCGAGGAGTTCCCCAACGCGATGCGGCGTCAGAAGGAGCAACTTCAGACGGCGTTCGCAGCGCTCGACGGCGCGGATCTCGCGGAGCGCAAGTGCACGCTGCCGTGGGGCACCGAGATGTCCGTCGCCCGGGGTCTCTTGATGCTGCCGCTGCGGAGCATGGCCGCGTACCGGATGCAGCTTTTCCTCTACGTCAAGGCTGCCGGAAACGACGAGATCTGGACTCCCGACTGCTGGGCCGGTGTCTCGATGGAGAAGCCGACGCCTGACGCTGGTACCGACGCCACCGAGTAACGGCGTCGCGCGGGCGACGCGCGACTTACGTGACGCTTCCTACAGTTCGAAGAAGCTCGTCACGTAGCGCAGCGTGAAGGGCTTGCTGCCCTTCTCCAGTCCGGAGATCTCGACCCAGAAGCGGTTATCGGCTGAGGTGTCGATCCCGGCTGGCCGGAAGATGATGATGTAGGGAATGCCCGAGCCCGAGTCGCGCACCTTGAGATGGTTGAGCTCGAGCGGCTCGCCGCGCTTCACGTGGTCGGCGCCGATCGGCGTCACGGTCACCTTGACCTGCGACGGGTCCGGCTTGCTGAAGTGGCGACGGTTGAGCGAGACGCTCCACGCGTAGTGCGAGCCGAACCAATACGCCGGGTAGTAGCCCTGGGCGGGGAACGCGGCGTACTCGAAGTCCGGCACCTTGGTGCGGCTGTTGTCGTGGGCGTACATCGCCCCGAACTTGCCCTTCTGTCCGAAGCCGACCTTCAGCATGCGCGGGTTGAGGCACCAGCGGCGGTGGCCGACCTTGTCGATATTCGACGCGTCGGAGTCGTCCATGTACGCGCGGACCTGCGTGACGATGTTGTCGGAACCCATGAACAGGTTGCCGCGACTCGTGCCCTCGTAGGCGAACTTGTACTCGTCCTCGGGCATCCCGGGATTCGCGGGCGTGTGGTCGAGTCTACCGATCCGCTCGCAGAGTCCGGCGCCCGCGTCGGAGACGGCGTTCAGGCGGTCCACGAGCACCATGTCGCGCCAAACCAGACCGGCGAGGTAGCGGAAGATCATGAGGTGACGTAGCGCCTCGCCGCGTCCTTGGGCGTACGTGTCGCCTTCCTTGCCTTCCAGCGGATCCTTATGGTTGTAGATCTCCTCGATCTCGTCGCGGATCTGATCGCGCGTGCGCGGATAGGGGATGACGCCATCGACGAGCACCGGCTCGCCATCCTCCCACTGCTGTCGCGTGAGCGGTTCGCCGTCGCTGTTTTCGATGTACGCGCCGTCGAGCCGACCGTTCTCGTTGTACGTCGTCTCGATCACGACGCGCCCGCGCTCGTCCTTCTCCAGGTACTTCCCTTGGCGGTCGCCGTTCTTGTACGCCGCGACGATGTGCGGACGGCCCGAGGCGTGGTACGTGACGTAGTTCCCGTGCAGGCGTCCGCGGCGGTAGTTCGCCTTCAGCTTGATGGAGCCGTCGGCGTGGAACTCCGCGTAGGTGCCGTGCATGCGGCCTTCGGAATCGACATTGTACTTCGCCGAGACGGTCCCGTCGTCGGCGGTCTCGATGACCTGCTCGGCGTGGGCTGCGGGAGTGGCGACGGTGAGACTCGCGCTGAGCCCAGCGCACCCGAGCGCGAGCCCGAGAGCGAGGGAGCGGAGCGGTGACGAGTGGCGTGGGCGCATGTGTGGTGATCGACCGGGCACGCGCCGCAACGTAACCCACGTCACCGCGAGGAGGCACCCAAAGCCGCGGGGACCGTTCGGCGGAGCCGTGCGCTCCGGCTGATCTGTGCCGTCACGGCGGGGCGGTGACAATGGGGGATCCGCGCGACGACTCAAGCGAATCTGTCGCGCCTGACCTCGGAGTCGGAGACCCATGCCCCGCAACAAGCCTCGCAACGACGACCGACACATCGCCGGACGGCGACTTCATCCCGCGTCGCTGATGATGACGTACGGGTACAAGCCCGAGCTCTCCGAGGGCGCACTCAAGTCGCCAATTTTCCAGACCTCGACGTTCGTCTTTCGCACGGCCGAGGAGGGGAAGGCGTTCTTCGAGGTCGCCTACGGGCTGCGCGAGAAGGAGCCGAGCGAGGAGATGGGGCTGATCTACAGCCGTCTCAACAATCCGGATCTCGAGATCCTGCAGGATCGCCTCACGCTCTGGGACGAGGCCGATGCCGCCTCGGTCTTCGAGAGCGGTATGGCGGCGATCACCACCACGCTCTTCGCGTTCGCGCGGCCCGATACCGTCGTCTTCCACAGTGGCCCGCTCTATGGCGGGACCGATCATCTGCTGAATGCCGTGCTCCCGCAGTTCGGGATCAAGCACCACGGCTTCGTTGCCGGCGCGTCGCGGGCCGAGATGGAGCAGGCGCTCGACGAGGCCCTGGCGATGGGACCGATCTCGGCCATCTTCATCGAGACGCCGGCCAATCCGACCAACGCGCTCGTGGACATCCAGGCGTGCTCGGAACTCGCGGATCGTGCCGCCGCCGTGCAGGGCGGCGAGCGTCCGCCGCTGATCGTCGACAACACGTTCCTGGGGCCCGTGTTCCAGCGCCCGTTGCAGCATGGCGCGGATCTGGTGATCTACTCGGCAACCAAGTTCCTGGGCGGGCACAGCGACGTGATCGCAGGGGCTTGCCTCGGATCGCAGGAGTTGATGGATCAGGTGACGGCGCTGCGCACGTTCTTCGGGACGATGTGCAGCCCGTGGACCGGTTGGCTGCTGATGCGCAGTCTGGAGACGCTCGAACTGCGGATGACGAAGCAGAAGGACAACGCCAAGCACGTCGCCGACTACCTCGCGGCGCACCCCGGCGTGCGGAAGGTCCATTACCTCGCGCACCTTGAGCACGGGAGCGAGCAGCATCGCATCTACGAGGACCAATGCCTAGCGCCGGGTTCTCTGATCGCGTTCGACGTCAAGGGGGGCGAGGCCGAGGCGTTCGCACTCTTGAATGCGCTGCGACTCATCAAGTTGGCGGTCAGCCTGGGCGGCACCGAGTCACTCGCGGAGCACCCGGCGACGATGACGCATGCCGACATCCCCGTCGAGCGGCAGGCCGACCTCGGGATCACGCCGTCGATGATCCGGCTCTCGGTCGGTGTCGAGGACCCCGGCGATCTGGTGGCCGACCTGGGACAGGCGTTGGCGAGCATCTGAAGAATTCAGAATTGCTTTCGTAACCTTCGGCGCTCCCGGGCGACCTAGGAAGTGGGAACCGTCTTCCGGAGTTCCCCATGAACGCAACCCTCACATCCGGTCCCGATGCCGGAGGTCCACCCGAGTTCACCGGCTTCCCGCCCGAGTTCTTCAGCTTCCTGCGGGAACTCGAACGCAACAACGAGAGCGAGTGGTTCGCCGCGAACCGCGAACGCTTCGAAGCGGTCGTCCGCGGCCCGGCGCTGGCGTTCGTGCGCGCCGTCGCCCCCGGGCTGGCGCGCCGCTGCCCACCACTGCTCGCGAGCGACAGCAAGGCCCGCGGGTCCATGTTGCGCATGAACCGCGATACGCGCTTCTCCGCGAGCAAGATCCCGTATCACACGTCGGTGGTTCTGCGTTTCCCGCATCGGGGAGCCGACGCCAGAACCGCTCCGTGCGCGACGTTGCGTTTGAGCTCGCGCATGGTTCTGATCTCGGCTGGCGTGCGCCCCGGCGGCGCCCACACGCTCGGTCTCCTGCGCGCGGCGATCGACGCGGATCGCGGAAGCTGGGCCGCGGTGCGCGACGATCGTGCGCTGCGGGCAGCGTTCGGTGATCTTGCGCCGCCTGAGTTGGTGCGCGTGCCGCGCGGCTGGCCGCCGGAGCATCCGTTCGCTGACGACCTGCGGCGCAAGTCGTTCCACGTAGTCTCCGAGTTGCCAATCTCCGCGACGCACGACGCCGCGTTCGTGCGGCAGGCAGTCGCGGCGTGGGCGTCGGCGGCACCGCTTCTGCGCTTCGTCTGCTCGGCGCTGGGCCTGGATTGGGACGCCGCATCCGCGGCCGATCCGTGTGGCACGAAGGGCTCCGGGTCGGCTTCGCGCACGAACGCCGCGAGGCTCGCCGCCGAAGCCACCGATGCATCGGAACCGAGTGGAGGCGGTGCGAATGGCGTGGTCGCCGAGCCCCCGGACGTCAGGTCCGCCTGACGCGCGGGGGCTCGGGCTGCGAGTGCGCGTTGCTGGGTGCAGGTTGCTGTGTGCCCGTTGGCGTGTCGCTGACGGGTGCGAAACTGCATGCGCCTTGGCGGTGCGTGTAGCAGCGCACGGGCCGATGTTTCGTCGGCCTGGTCGAGACTCGTCTCGTCCGAACTCGTTCAGCGGCTTCCACAGGAACTGCGTTCCTGCGGAACCCACGCAAGGCAGTGGGGGCGCGGACCTCGGTCCGCGTCCCCGACTTTCCCCACGCCCCGCTGTGTGCCCCGCTGTGTGCCCCGCTGTGTGCCCCGCTGTGTGCCCCGCATTGACGCCGCTTCCGCTGCGATCCCGCTCACCCGAAGAAAGGCGGATCGGTCCTGCTCATGAACGCCTTCCAACTGCTCGGTTCGGTGGCGTGCGGCGCGTTCGTCGTGCTCGTGGTCGGACTCGCGGTCACTGCGGCGTATCGGGGCTTCGTGGGGCGGTTCGCCGGGCATCCGTGGCAAGCGTTCAGGGCCCGTCGTGGCTGGGGGAAATCTGTCGCAATGTTCGCGGCGCGCATCGACTACGAACCCTCCGAACTCGCACGCATCGAGCCGCGCTATCGTGCGGTCGCCATCCCGAAGCGAAGCGGAGGCCATCGTCGTCTGCTGATCCCCGATGATCAGACGAAGGCCGTGCAGCGCGCCATCCTGCGACGCATCCTGCACGGGCTGCGCGCCCACCCCGCCGCGATGGGCTTCGAGAAGGGGCGCTCGATCGTCGAGAATGCGTTGCCGCATGCCGGGCGTGCGATTGTCGTCAACACCGACATCGTGGACTTCTTCACGAACACGCGTGCCGACCGAGTCGAGGCGTACTTCCGCCGCGTCGGGTGGAACGCCGACGCGGCGACGCTCCTGACGCGACTCGTAACGCATGAGGGCTCGTTGCCGCAGGGCGCGCCGACGAGCCCACGCATCGCAAACCTCGTCAACTTCGGGCTCGACGCGCACTTGAGCGCCTACGCGCGCCGCCGTGACGTGAACTACACGCGATACGCGGACGACCTGACGTTCTCGTTCGAGCAGGACCGCAAGAAGGACGCGAAGTGCGTGCGCGGGATTCTGCAGTACACGCGCCGTCTGCTGAAGGCCCTCGGATACGAGATGCATCGTGGCAAGACGACGATCCGGCGTCGGCATCAGCGGCAGGAGGTGACGGGGCTCGTCGTCAATGACGGCGTGCGTCTACCGCGTACGACGCGACGCAGGCTGCGGGCCATTCGCCATCACATGGCGACGGGGCGCGAGGCGACGCTGACACGCGAGCAGATGCACGGCTGGGACGCCTTCGAGGCAATGGTGGAGCGACGGGTCGCCGCCGCTGGTTCAGCAAGGAACCCGAACGGCTAACATTGCACTAACGATCACGGCGTGATACTCTCCCTGGCCCATCGGGGATCGATGGCCAAATGCGCAACGGGAGAGATGGCGATGAATATCAGTGAACTTCTGAAGAAGCAGGTCGAGGACAGCTACGGGGCCACGCTCGCGATGCTGGATCTCGTCGACGAAACCGCGCTCGACTGGAAGCCGGCGACGGGCGACAACTGGATGACGATGGGGCAGTTGCTGCGCCATTTGGAGCACTCGTGCGGGTTGATTGCGGCGTGCTTCGTCGCGAACGACTGGAGCGTGCTCGCGCAGTTCGCCGAGAGCGGCGGAGAGCCGGACCCGGAGACGGGCTTACTGCCTGCATCGGCGATGTCCCCGTGCGAGAACGTCGCGGCGGCACGCGCAGCGATCGAGGCCGACAAGGCGAAGGCTCTGGCAGCGATCGACGAAGCCGGCGAAGAGCGGATCATCAACGAACAGGGCGTCGCGCCCTGGAACCCGACGCCGCGCACGTTGGGCTTCAACCTGCTCGAGTGCGTGCAACACCTGAACAGCCACAAGGCCCAGCTCTTCTACTACCTGAAATTGCAGGGCAAGCCGGTCCACACCGGCACCCTCTGGGGCATGTAGACCGAGCCGCGGGAAACCGGGCGAGGGCCAACCACGATTCATGGTCCTCGCCGACACGACCAACGAGAGGCGTGGCCTGCCCGAGAGAGCGAGCCAGGCTCAATTCTTTGGTGCGGCGAAGGGACTCGCTCTCGTGAGCGCCCAACCGCCGCGCCGAGGAATTGAGCCTGGCTCGGTATTTCGGGCAACGAAACCCGTCCCCTCTCCGGTTCTCCTCCCGGTCCCCTCTCTCCGACACGCCAATCGGCCCCCCCACCTACTCCAGGAACACCGCCACGTCCTCCAGCGACTTGCGCCAAAGCGCATGCTCGGGAACCTGGCAGTCCTCCGCCGGATAGCCGACCGGGATCACGACGAATGCGCGCTCGTTCGCCGGGCGCTCCAGTACGTCGCCGAGGAACTTCATCGGACTTGGCGTGTGAGTCAGCGTCGAGAGCCCGGCCGCCTGTGCCGCCGCGAGGAACATCCCGACGGCGATCCCCACCGACTCGTCGGCGTAGTAGATGAGGCCGTCGTCGTCATCGCGCGTGAGCTTGAAGACGATCACCAGCCAGGGCGCGATTTCGAGGTAGCGCTTGTCCTCGTCCGTGCCGAGCGGCGCCAGATCGCGGAGCCACTCCTCGCTGGCGCGACCGGAGTAGAACGCGCGTTCCTCCTCTTCGGCAGCGAGTCGAATGGCGTGTTTCACCGCCGGATTCGCGACACAGACAAAACGCCACGGCTGCTTGTTGGCGCCACTGGGGGCGGTGCCCGCGCAGCGCACGAGCCATTCGATGGTCTCGCGCGCGACAGGGCGCTCCGAGAACGCGCGAATGCTGCGGCGGCGGCGGAGCACGTCGTGCACGTGGCGCAGCGCGTCGGTAGGTGACATGCCCGGGTCGAAGCGGTCGGTGAGCGGTACGAATTTTGGGAGTGGAGAGGAGGCGGGATCAGGCATGCGCCGACGATAGCGCTGCGCACGTCCGATCGGAGCAACGGATACCGGAGTTGGCGCTGATCGGGCGTCGCCGCCCTCCCGTGCCACGGATCTGGCGCGGGACTGTAGAACGGGCGTTCGTACCGGAGGTGACGATGTCCCGCTCGCTGGCCCTGGCCCTCAATCTGACACCGACTGCGCTGCTGATCGTACTCGCACTCGGGTGTTCGTCCACGTCGCGTGCAACAAGCGAGGCGCCGCGCGAGACCGATCACGCGACGCGGTTACCGGCCTCCAAGCCCCTTCGGCGTGACTCGCTCCACAATCTGGGCGGTGGTCGAGCGCGGCTCGTGCCCGCGGCCCGGATCGGCGATGCACGCATCAACGAATGCAGCGGGATCGCATATGCCGCCGGTCGCTGGTGGACGCATAACGACAGCGGCGATGGGCCGTATCTCTTCAGCGCGCCGACGCCGTGGTTCCACGACGTGACGCGCCATGAAGTGCCGGATGCCGTGGCGGTGGACTGGGAGGAGATCGCTGCGTTCGGCGACGACCTGCTCGTGTGCGACATCGGTGACAACCGTCGGGCGCGGGACGACCTGACGCTCTACCGTGTGCGCCCGACGGCTGACGGCGTCGAGACGGTCGCCGTCTATCCCATCGCATACCCGGACGGGAAGCACGATGCCGAGGCGGTCTTCGTCTGGAATGGTCGCGTGTACATCGTGATCAAGAATCGCGGCGAGGAGACGACGGGTGTCTATCGCTTCGCGCGCTTGCGGGACCGCGCGGAACTCGCCGAGGGCGAGCGCAACGTCCCGACTCGGATCGGTTCCGTGAACCTGCCAGACGGCGAGCAGGTGACGGCAGCCGACTCGTCCGCCGATGGGCTGATCGTTCTGCTGACGTATTCGCAAGTACTCTTCTTCACTGCGGACAACGTCGATGGCGATCCCATCGCGTCGTTCAACCTGAACGCACGGCAATGCGAGGCGATTGCGTGGACCGCCACCGGCATCGTCTTCGCAAACGAGCAGCGCGACGTCTACATGGTCGACGACCCACTCGGCAGCGACCTGAAGTGGTGGCTGCCCCCCGTGGCGCACGTTGCGGTGGCATCGTTACCGAAGGGCGCGGATCGTGAGCTGCTCACGGAACTGCCCGTCGCCAATCTGCGCGAAGGCGAGTCGGTCCGTATGGGCGTCGTCGGTGATGCATTCATCATCGACGCCGCGCTCCTTCTCGAGGGCGATATCGTCGTGAGCGAGGGACGTCTCGGCACGAGCGCCATCGTGGGCTTCGCCGCCGAACCCGGGCTCGCGACGACGGAAGCGGATCGGCTCTTCGCGGTGATCGTGCCGCCGGACCGTCCGCTCGGAGTTGTGCCCTTCAGCATGCTCGGCCCGCCCGCGAACAAGGACCTGACGGGCGTGTCCGTGGAAGGCGAAGGCGAGAACGACGTCTTCGCGTTCCGGCTCAAGATCAAGACGGCTGCAGTCTTCCCGGACGGTGTCCCGAAGCAGTTCCGCTTCCAGTTCGTCACCAACGGCTTCCGCACCGGCGACGACGAACCCCGCCTCTCCGCCCTCGACTTCTACAGCCTGATGCGCCCCTTCACCTGGGCCCAAACCACCCTGCGATAGCCCATACCGGGTCTGTTTTCGCGCCCTTTAGCCTCAACTTCGCCAGCTACGAGCGCCCGCTGCGGATGACGGAAAGCAAGAGCACCAACCCGAGTCCGAAGGACGAGACGAACCCGAGCAGCGCAAAGAGCGGGAACCCGAGCAGTTTCGGTCCCTGGTCGACGGTCATCACGATTGCACTACCAACGATGAGAGCTGCCGTGACGATGCCGCCGGTGAGCCGATTGGCGCTGCGATCGAGTTGGTGCCCAAACTCGTCCAGTCGCTTGAGATCCAACTCGATCCGCAACCCGCCGCGCCGCGCGCGCATGAGCAACGCGCGCACATCCTTCGGCAGACTGAGCAGCACCTTCTTGATCTCGCGCAGCCCGCGATTGGCGACGGTCACCGGGTTGTGCAGACGCTTGATCATGCGTCGCGCGGCTGGCTCCAGGTGTTCGGCCATGTCGAAGTCGGGGTCGAGCGCGCGCCCGAGGCCTTCGAGCGTGATGAAGACTTTCACGAGCATGGCGACGTCGCTCGGCAGGGCCAGATCGTTCTCGCGGACGATGTCCGCGATGTCGCGGAGCATGGCTGTGACGTCGAGTGCCCCGAGCGGGACGCCGTGATACCGATCCAGGAACGCGCGCGCATCCTGCGTCAGAAAGTCGAGGTCCGTCGCCGAGCCGTCGGACCACGCAAGCAGCACGTCGACCACCGCGTTCTCATCGTGGTCGGCGACGGCGCCGAGCAACTCGACAAACTCGCGCCGCCGATCTTCGGAGAGCCGTCCGATCATGCCGAAATCGAGCAACCCGATCCGCGACCCCGGCAGGAAGAGCACGTTCCCCGGGTGCGGGTCGGCGTGATAGAGGCCGTGCACGAAGATCATGTCGAGCAGCGCACGCGCGCCAACGCCCATGAGTTCCACCGGGTCCACGCCTTCTGGTCGCGCCCCCCGCATCCACTCTGCAGCGGACGTACCCGCAACGAACGACAGGACGAGCAAACGCTTGCTCGCCCACGGCTCGATGACCTCGGGAACGACGACCTCGCTCTGCTCCGCCAGGTTCTCCGCGATCTGGCGCAGCGAACGGGCTTCCATCGACAGATCGAGTTCCGCGCGCATCGTGCGCCCGAACTGCTTCGCGATTCGCCGCGGGTGGTACCGCCGCACCTCCTGCACCTCTGTCTCGAGCACCTCCGCAAAGCGTTCGAGCAGGCGCAGATCGGCGGAGACTTCTCCGTCGATGCCCGGCCGCCGGATCTTCAGCACGACGTCGCGACCGTCGGGCAGCGTCGCTCGATGCACCTGTGCAATCGATCCGGCGGCCAGCGGTTCCGTATCGAGGGTGGCGAAGACGTCCCCGATCGTCGCCCCGAGCGCGCGCTCAATCTGCCCGCGGAGAGCCTCGAAGGGCACGGTCGCGACGTCCTCGTGCAACTTGCTGAACTCGGCCATCCAGTCCGGCGGCAGCAGGTCGGGTCGACTGGCGAGTACCTGTCCCAGCTTCACGAATGTTGGGCCGAGTTCTTCGAGGACGTTGCGCATGCGCTCGGGCGCGGAGAGCGTCGGCAGGTCCTTGATACGCTCGATACGGAGCGCGCGCCCCGTCGCCTCGAGGAGCGCGACGACGCCCGTACGGTGGACAAGATCGCCGAATCCGTGGCGGATGAGGACCCCGGCGATTTCGTTCAATCGCCCGAGATCGCGCGCAGCAACCAGAGCCTTCAGCAGCATGCAGCCAAGGCTATCAGGGAGGCTCCTGCGGCGTGTGGCCCGCGTGGGCCGGCTCGGACTGGGAGCGCGGATTGGGATCCGCCCGGCGGGTTCCCGTAGTCTGTGTGGGCCGACGCGTGGGGCGCCGGATCCAGATCGACAGAGGGAGATTCCCAGATGCGTGGTTTCATTTCGACGATTGCGGTCGCGGGCCTGCTCGCGATCGGGCTCACTGGTTGCTTGGCAGAGGAAGCACCCGAAGGCGGCAGCGAGGGCGACGCCCCGGCCGCCGACGTCGCGGCCAAGTGCGCTACGTGCGAGAAGGGCAGAGGCGGCGAGGACCTCTTCTGCGAGGACTGCAAGAAGGGCTTTGTCGGTGGCGAAGAAGCCACGACCTGCCCGACGTGCTTCATCGAGAAGCAAGGTGGCCCGGCCTGCCCGACCTGATCGAAGTAATCGGTTCCCCGGTTCGGGGACAACTCACTTCGACTCAATCCGATGCGGGCGCGGATCGTTCCGCGCCCGCATTCAACCGACTCCGTATTCAACCGTCCACGCGGCTCTCGCTGTCATGTGGTCGGTTCCTACGTGATCGGGGGACGCGATCACGTCCGTCGGTGGCCAATGCGGCGGCCATCCGGTCGCCCTCCAGCCGGTTGATCACGACCGCACCCACTGCGTCGCCCATGACGTTCGTGGACGTGCGGAACATGTCGAGGAACGCGTCGACCGCGAAGATCAACGGGATGTACTCGACCGAGAGACCGACGGCGTTGGCGACGAGCACCATGGTGATGAGCCCGGCATCCGGCACGGCGGCCGCCCCCACGCTGGCGAGCACAGCGGTCAGGAAAATGACCACGGTCAGCACGGGCGTGAGCACGATCTCGGCGCCCGGCATCCCGCCGAAGAGCTGGATCAGGAAGATCACCGCGACGCCCTCGTAGAGCGCCGTCCCGTCCATGTTGATCGTGGCGCCGAGCGGCAGGATGAAGTTCGCCGCCTCCGGCCGCACGCCGAGATTCTCTTCGACGCACTCCATCGTGACCGGCAGCGTCGCTGCGCTCGAGCGCGTGGAGAACGCGATCATCCAGGCCTCGCGGATGCCCTTCAGGAACGTCCACGGCGACATCTTGCCCACCGTCTTGCAGATCGTGAGCAGGACGACGACGTGCGCCGCGATCGCGACGAGCACAGTCAGGACGTACCAGAAGAGGAGTTCGAAGACGCCGGGTCCGTGCTGACCGACCAACGACGTGATCAGGCAGAAGATGAAGAACGGCGAGCCCGCCATGATCCATCCTGTGATGCGCATGATCGCCGCGTTCATGCCCTGGATGATCGGGATGACCGGGCGACCCTCCTTCCCGACCGTGATGAGCGCGATACCGAGCAGACAGGCGAAGAAGATGACGCCGAGCGTCTGGCCCTCTGAGAGCGCCTTGAAGGGGTTGACGACGATCTTCTGGATATTCGCCTTGATCGTGTCGGCCGCGGTCAGCCCTTCTGCGCCGTCGACCTTGGCGGTCTTGGCACCGAATTCATGGTCGATCTCGGCGCGCCGCTCAGCCCACGACGCGCGGATCATGTCGCGGTCGCCGCGTAGTCCCGGTTGGATCGTCAGCACGAAGACGAGGCCGAGCGTCACGGCGATCGACGTCGTCGTCAGGTAGAACGCCATCGTCTTCCACCCGATGCGCCACAACTCCGCTCGACTGGCAAGGCTCACGATCGCGGCCAGGATCGAGATGAAGATGAGCGGTGCGACGATCATCTTCAGAAGCCCGATGAAGACCGTCTTGCCGAGGAGGTCCGCGAGCCAGATCGAGTTCTCGTAGAGCGGCGTCGATGGATCGAGACTCGAGAGCCACAGGCCGGCGATCAGCCCAGCGGCCATGGCGACGAAGATCAGGATGTGGAGCTTGTTCTTCATCCCGCCATGCTATCGACCGCGCTGGGGCGATGCGCGTGGCGCGTCGTTCGGTCAGCCGCGGAATGGACGCTGGACCGTCAGGGGATCGAGATCAGCCCGGCGTGCTCAAGCCGGCGTGGCTGCAGCCCGCCGAGTCCCTGGTCCTCGGGGTCCACGCCGAAGTGGATCTGCCGGTTGCCGACGTCCAGCCCATCACCGATGAACGGATTCCCGACCCTGCCCGTGAACGACCACGTGCCGTCGTTCGTCACGTCCATGCCGCCCTCCGCGAGCAGATCGCCCAAACCGCGGACGATCTGGCCCTCGAGGCGGACGTCGAATTGATTGTCGAGCTGCGGCGCTGCGCTGCCGAATACGGTGGCGATGATGTTCCCGTCAGTGAGGCGCGTCGTGACGCTGCCCCAGAGTCGCACCGGTTCCGGGCGCACCGGAAACGTGCCGTCGGCATCGGCGGCCGGGCGCTGCGTGTACGTCCAGGCCTCGAATGACACGCGCATGCGCACGCGTGCTCCACCGTCTTTCGCGAGCACCTTCGCGAACTTTGTCGCGCGCTTCAGCGCCTTCTTGCGGAACTTCGTGAGATCCGAGCGGATGCTCTCGGCGAATTTGTCGGCGGAGCCGCCGTCGCCGGTCACACCGCCTGCGAGATCGTTGTCGCCAGCCGCCGCCATCGCACCGGCAACATCGTTCGCGAAGGCGTCGGCTGCTCCGTCGCCGGCAACCTTCAATCGACTGGCGTAGAACGCCAGCGCGGCACCGAAACCCGTGGCGGCCTCTTCCGCCGTCGTCTCGCCGCGGGAGAGCCCCCGCTGCAGATTGGCCACCGCGTCATTGAACGTGGACTCGGCCGTCTTTGCCTCACGGACGTAGTCCTTGCGTACCGACGTTGCGGACGCGGAGAGAGCGTCGCCGCGACGGCCGGCTTCGGCGGGTGCGGTGGCGATGAGCGCGAGCGCTCCCAATGCAATGGCGAACGTGACCTGACGGAGCATGGCGATCCTCTGTGTGGCGTACGAGTTGCCTACCCAGCGTAGCTGCGTTGGCGGATCCTGCATCGGGAGCATTGCTTGCGCTCCCTCGGGCGGAGTCGCGCGATCGGCCGTGACTACCAGCCAAGGAGCCAGGCGAAGATCAGCGGTGCGACGATGGTTGCGTCGGACTCGATGATGTACTTGGGCGTTTCGGCGCGCAGCTTGCCCCACGTGATCTTCTCGTTGGGCACCGCGCCCGAGTAGCCGCCGTAGCTCGTCGTCGAGTCCGAAATCTGGCAGAAATAGCCCCATTCGGGCGTCTCCGTGCGCCCGAGATCCTGGTGCAGCATCGGGACGACACAGATCGGGAAATCCCCCGCGATCCCGCCGCCGATCTGAAAGAAACCGATCGAGTGGGCGGCGCTGACTTCGACGTACCACTCGGCCATCCGGCGCATGTACTCGATGCCGGTGCGCACCGTGTGGACGTTGCCGATATGGCCCTCCATCACGTGCCCCGCGAACATGTTGCCGAGAGTCGAGTCCTCCCAGCCCGGCACGATCATGGGGAGATTCTTCTCGCAGGCCGCGACCATCCACGAGTCGCGTGGATCGATCTGATACGCGTCGCGCAACTTCCCCGAGCGCAGGATGCGGTACATGAATTCGTGCGGGAAGTAGCTCTCGCCTGCTGCGTCCGCCGCCTTCCACTCTTCGAGTACGACGCCTTCGATACGGCGCATTGCCTCTTCCTCGGGGATGCACGTGTCGGTGACGCGGTTCAGGTGGCGCGCGAGGAGCGCCTCTTCCTGCGCCCCCGAGAGGTCGCGGTACTCCGGGATGCGCACGTAGTGGTCGTGCGCGACGAGGTTGAAGATATCCTCTTCGAGATTGGCGCCCGTGCAGCAGATGGCGTGGACCTTGTCCTGCCGGATCAACTCGGCGAGCGAGAGCCCGAGTTCGGCGGTGCTCATCGCGCCCGCGAGCGTGACGAGCATCTTCCCGCCCTCGTCGAGGTGACGTTCCCAACCCTTCGCGGCGTCCATCAACGCAGCAGCGTTGAAGTGCCGGAAATGGTGTTCGATGTAGTGCGAGACCGGTCCGCGCGTCATGCCGAGACTCCTTGCGAGCGCGTCGCCACGGGCGGCGACGGAGGGTGGATCAACGTCGCATACGTCGCCGTGTGCGGCCACCATTTCCGCGTCGGTACAGTACCCTCCTCGCATGGCCCGCCGTCGTCCAGCCGCCCTCGCCGCCTTCCTGCTGGCATTCGTCGTTGCGCAACCCGTGTTGGCTGCGACCGAGACGAGCGAGGCCGATCTCCGCGCCGCGTTCGCTGCACTCATCGAGAAGGGCGACCACACGGAGCTGTTGCGCGCCGCTGATACGGCGCTTGCCGGCGCGCCCGAGAACGTGGCAGCGATGGAGCATCGGGCGTACGCGCTGCAGAAGCTCGGTCGGGGTCGACAGGCCGCCAGCGCCTATGCCGCCGTGCTGAAGCTGCGTCCGGATCACGCCTGGGCGCTTACGCAACTCGGGTGGATCGAGATCGAGATGGGGCACTTCGGAGAGAGCGTGCGGCACCTGCGGCGTGCGGTCGTCTTGCAGCCCGACTCGCTCGATGCCCAGCGCAAACTGGTTACCGCCCTGCGCGCCGCGGGCGACTTCGTCGCGGCGCACGCCCAGGTCGTGGCGACGCGCGACTCCGGCTCGGACGCCGCGTGGACGTGGCGCGAGCAGGCCGAACTCGAGTGGATGCGCGGCGACCTGGATGCCGCGACGGCATCGCTCGGAGAGGCGCGGAAGGCGGGAGCGGACGACGTCACGCGTCTCGCCGAGTTGGTCGCATTCGACCGTGAACTGCTGAAGAGTGCAGCCGATCCGGACACATTCCGGCGGCAGCGTGAGGCCGGAACGTCCTGGCAATTCGAGGTGGGCGATGTCGTCGTGCGGACGGCCGTTGGCCCGCGTCTTCCAGCGGCCGTTGAGCGCATGTTGCGCGAGTTGCCGGAACGTTTCGCGGATCTCGTCGGTGGTCCGCGTGGGCCCGGTCGAAGCGCCCTCGTTCTCCTTCTCTCGCGCACGACGGAGCAGCACGAGGTCCTCCGCCGTCGACAGTTCCCGCGCGGCTCGCGCGGGCGCGCGTTCACCGGGATGGTCCGTGGTGCCAGGAGCAAGGGGAGCGATGGCGAGGTCGTCATCCGTGTCGCGTGGACAGCCCCGGATCTTGCGACGTCGATCGCGCACGAGATGGGGCACGCGGCCCTGCTGCGGGCCGGTCTCAGTGTGCCGCTCTGGTTGGACGAAGGGATCGCGACGTACCTCGAGAAGTTGCGCACCGGCGAGGACGATCCGGCCACGTGGCGTGACGACTTTCGCGTCGAATTGACGCGCGCACTGCGCCACGATCGCATTCTCTCCTGGGAGCGGATGCTGGCCGCGCAGCGCTCCGACTTCGAGGGCGCGCACGGTCGCGAGCGCTACGCGCAGGCCTGGTCGATGGTGCGTTTCCTCTTGCACGCGGACGAGATGGGCGCCGACGCCGCGATCCGTCGCGAACGACTCCGCAGCATCGTGGCCCCCGCACGCAGCGGTGGTGCGTTTCGTGTCGCTGGGGGGCGAGCGCTGATCGAGGCCACTTACGGCCTGTCGCTCGGCAAGATCGACGCCGCGTGGCGCCGCCACATCGGCGCGCCGAAGCGCGACGGAGACCGGTAGGGGAGCGCGCGACGTGGTTGCATCGCGCTATTCGAGCTAGTCCCGCGGTGCCCGGTGTCTGGCGGACCGAGGGCGTCGGGCCGCCCGTCACCGGGCACAATCCAAGTGAACGGTCCAATCTCGTTCTCGATCAGACGCCGAGAGAGCCTCTTCGCTCGGATCGTACCCGGGCGTCGGCGGGCCACCTGGCCCCGACAACAGACATCGTTGCTCCGCCGCCGACCGGGGACGGCGGGACGTCTTCTTGAATTCCCCCGGAGGTTCGGCGCTGCCCCTCGGTCCCCGTCGAGCGGCGGACCGAGGGGCTCACCGCAGCTGAGCCAGTTGGGCCGCCCCTCGCCGGGTACCATCCACGTGAACGGTCCAATCTCGTTCTCGATCAGACGCAGACAGAGCCCCATCGCTTGAACTGACCGTCGCGCGGCGTCACACCAGAGCGGCGGACCACATCTCGTCGGTGAAGCCGACGACCCACACGTTGCCGATGCGGGCGGCGGGGGCGCGCAGGGTTCCGGAGCGCCCGAGGACCTTGGCCGCGATCTCCGCGGCGTCGGAAGTCGGGTCGAACTCGGCGAACGCCTTGCCACTGCTCACGAGGATGCGCGTCGCACCGTCGAAGAGCGTCGCGAGGTCGGCTGCGTGGAACTTCGTCTTTCCGGCGGAAACCGTCTCACGGACGGCCGCACCCCGATTAGCGATGAACGCGTCGGAGCGCTTGCAGCCGGTTCACCCGCTGCGTCGGTAATACCAGTCGATCGTCGGTGTCATGCTCGCGGCTCCGCGCTGGGATCAGAATCAAACCCAAGATCAGGTTGGTTGAGCGCGCGATGATACGAAGGCGGACGCGCGTGCGCGTGAGAGATCGCAGTGAGCGCCCGGCGATGCCGTCAGTCGGCGCCAGTCACGAACGGAACGACTGCGCTTCCGAAGCGTTGTAGCGTTGTGTCGGCGGCGTCACCGAGAGCACCATCGCGGCGCAGAGTCTCGATCAGCGCGACGAGTTGGTTCGCGCAGCGGTTCACGTGCTCGGAACGCATCAGGCCCGCCTGATCGAGGGGGTCAGGCCGGAAGGACGTGATCTCGTTGGGCAACCGCTCGACCCAGGCCATCACGATGTCGTGTGCGCCGTCGCGCGAGTCCGCGACGACCGCATTCATGAAACGCGACTCGAGTAGCTCGGCCAGATGCGCCTCGTCTCGATACCCGATCGGCTGTACGCGACCGGCCCAGACGAGGGCCGCGGAGAAGACGTCGAGCCGCACGCGACCCCGACTCAGGGCCGGCGAGAGCGCCTCGCTCTGCGCCGCGCTCAGCATCGCGAACACGTCAGCGAAATACGCTTCCTTGAGCTCGGCCTCTTCGACGATCTTGCGCAATGCGAGGAGTCCGTCTTCGTAAGCTCGAAGGCGCGCCTGGTCGCGCTGCGTGTAGTCGTTTCCGAGACGCCCGAGTCGTTCGCGTTGCGCGGCATCGAGTGGCATCCCGAGCGCTTCCAGATTCGCTGCGATCGCGTTCGTCATGAACGCCGGGTGTGAGAACGCACCGTTTGGGCCAGTGCCGGGCACGCCGGCTCGATTGAGCGTGATGGCGGCGCCGACCAACGGACCGTTGCGTTTCTGCGCGTCCCCGATGTCCTCGGGAGCGGGTGGCACGCCCTCGAGGATCGCCCCGGCGATGCGGTTGGCAATCGGGACCATGCCGGACATGCTGTCCGCAATGGCGACCCAATCGACGTTGGTGATCGCCGTCTGAACGACGTCATCTGCGCCCTCGAAGCGGTACGCTGGCCACTCGGCAACCCGCGCCCTCCAGTCTGTGTCGTCCGGGTCCCCCGCATCGCCGGGATCGCGCGTGCCTGCGTTCTCGGCGGATCCGGATGCATCGTTGCTCGTCTTCGACGACGCGATCTCCACTGCCGCGAGTTCACGGCGGGCCTGCTTGAGGCCGCGCTCCGCCGACCGGGCACGCCGCTCCGCGCTGCTCAGTTCGCCTTCGGCGGCAGTCCGCGCGGATTGCGCGGCATCGAGTTCCGCCTGCAACGCGACGAGTTCTCCGTCTGACTCGTCTACCGGCCGCAGAACGAACCCAGCGACAGCCCCGACTGCGAGGCAGATGATCGCCAATGCGACGCGTGCGGCCGTCATCGCGGCTGCGCGTCCGGAACGGTGATGGGGACGAGCGGGACCAGCGGCATCAGCCGTCGCGCCAATCGCTCTCTCTGTTGAGGGGTGACCGCCGCTCCGTCCCGCAAGCTCTCGAGGAGATCGGCGGTTCGCGCGGCCCAGAAGCCGAAGCGCTCGGCCTGGGCGAAGCCGTACGCGTCGAGTGTGGTCTGCGGTGTTCCGAAGGCGGATGCGGGGAGTTTGGCGGCCCATTCCTCGAGAATCCGCCGCGCAACGCGGCGTTCGTCGGAGCCCGCGGGGAACGCCGGAGCAAGAAGGAGCTTGTCGAGCGCCTGGACGTAGTTGTCGGCTGCGTCGGCGGCGACGGTGGCCCGCATCGTCGGCCAAAGCAGTCCTGGCGAGACCAGATCGAGCCCCGCTCGCCCGCGGGAAGCCTCGGGCCGCAGAGCCGCGCGCTGCTTCGCGTCGAGGAGCGCGTCGACCGACTCGAGCCAGGGTGCGAGCGCCGCGGTCTCGACGGCCATCCGGCGGATCAAGATCGCGCGGTCGTCGAGGTCGGCGCGCGCTCGTTCGACGGCCTCGAGCCCATTCTGTGCGGCGCGCCGGAGCTTCGTGCGTTGCGCGCTGTCGAGCGGCACGCCGAGCGCGTCCATCGTGGGCGGAAGCAGATTCGACAGGACCGCCGGATGGGCCAGAACGACGTTCGGGATGGACCCCTCGACGCCGCCGGCTTTCAGACGGAGAGCGAGGGCGATGACCGGTCCGTTGCGGACCTGCAATTCGGCGATGCTCTCGGGCGACGGAGCCTCGCCGGCCGCCAGTGGTTCGACGATCGTCCTGAGCGCGCGAATGAGCGCCGCGAACGCCCGTCCCTCGGCCTCCCAGTCCTGCGAGCGCAGCAGGTCGCTGTGCGCCGGGAACGCGAAAGGAGCGCGCGCCGCGGCCGTGGATGCTGCGGGCTCGGCGGTGAGTTGCGAGGTGGAAGGCGCCGGTGTGCGCGCCTGTGTTCGCATACGTGTATCCGCGGTCTGCGCGCGGACACGACGCGCGGAGTTCGCGCTGGCCTCGGCGTCCGTTCTTGCACGTGTAGTTCTCGCCGTCACGTCCGCGAGCGCTTGCGTCTCGACACCGACTCGGGCGCGCAGTGCGGACAGTTCGGTTTCCGCCGCGCCCGGTGCGGCGGCGAACCACCCGGCCGCGCCTCCGGCGACAACCAGTGCGGCGGCTGCGGCGAATGGCGTGACGATCTGCGGGGCGTGGAGAGGCACGCTCGGTGGGGCGTCGGCTGGCACACTGCCTGGCGCCACGGCGCCCGGGATTGGCGGTCCGGCGAGGGGCAGGAGCACGAGCGCCCATGCGCGCCGGTCGCCGCCATGCGTCGCGTCGAGCGATACGCGCATCTCGCCAAGGGCGCGGCGCACGCGCGAGCGGACCGTTTCGACCGGGACGCCCTGCCGTTTCGCGATCTCGCGGGGCGGAAGGCCCTCGAAGAAGCGCAGAAGAACAGTGGACCGCCCAGGCTCCGAGAGAGCGAGAGTTGCATCGAGCAGGATGCGGCGGGACTCGGCGCGCGCCACGAGTTCAGACGTGGAGGGCAAGGCCTCGGCCTTCGCCACGGCGACCTCGCGTCGGTCGCGGCGGCTCTCGCCGCGCGCGAGTTGCTTCGCTGCGTTTCGCACGACAGTCGCCAGCCAGGCTCCGAGCGCCGCGGGCTTGTCCGGCGGTTTCTCGGCGGCCTTGAGCCACGCCTCCTGCACGACATCGTCGGCCTCGGAGTCATCGATGACGAGGCTGCGCGCGAGGCGCCGCATCCACGCATGGTGGACGACGAGTTGGTCCGGGTCGAGAGAGTGAAGGAGATCCGGCATGTTGTTGCGGGAAGCGGTGTCTTGGGAGGACGGTGTCGTGGGAAACGGCGCGGTCGGCGAGAGCTCAGCTACCAAGGAGATGCCGCGAAGAGCGCGATCGGTGCGTGAGGCGGCCGACTCCTTCAGAGAGGGCGGGCCGAGTCGTGGACGGGAACGGCGGCGCCTTGTCTCTTCTGCGCCACGCGCTACCGGCGTCACTCGCGGACTACGAGAGCCTGTCCGCGGCCCGACGAGCGATGCGCGTGAGTGACTCCCATTCCGACGCGAGCGGACACTCGTCGGACCGCGAGGTGGAGTCTACAGCGTCGACCATCAGGCGGGGTACTCCAGCCCGTGTGCGCAGGACGGGTGGCAGCATCGATTCGCCAAACGTCCGCCAATTGAACCTGTGCCGGCTGTTCTCGCCGTGTGCCTCGCGAGCGTGACCATCTCGCGCGTCACGCGTTGAGACGGCATCCGAGAAGCGCTCGAGGCTCGCCGAGGGCAAGGCCACGGCCGTGGACGCTCCCAGCACGAGCGAGAGCAGGCAGGCAGTCAGGCGTGGGTTCTTCATATCGCTCCGTCCGGTGGCGGTCCTGTCGCGCAGCGTCGCTTGGCAGGGCGGGCGAGTTCGCCGTCCCTCGATCGTTCCGTCGCTCGGTCTCTCTGCGCGGTCTCCACAGAGAAGATGCCGCTCGCACGTCAATCGGTTCGACGTTCGAGAACGAGAATCGTTGCGCTTGCACTCTCTTGAGGCTCGGAGCGCGGGCCCACGGCACGGCGGCGAGCCCAGGACTCTCACCGCGAACGCTCACCACAGCCAGGCTGCGTCAGGCCTTCTTCAGCTCTTCGATGTCGGCCTCGCACTTGGCGATCTCGTCGAGAACGCGCTGCTCTTCGCCCGGGTCGTCCGCCTGCTCGCGTGCCCCGAAGAGCCTCTTGCGCAGCGTGGCGATCTTCGTCCGCAGTCCCTGGATCCGTTTCTTGGCGCGCTTGTCCATTTCGTCCTCCGGCGCCGCCCGCGCGGCGTGACGTCGAGGCTACACGGCGCCGTCTCGGGCGCGTCTGTTCGTCGGTGGGTGCGGTCCGTGTCCCGCGGCGGCCGGACTCGGGCGCCCCGTGTCGTTTCAGCTCCCGCATGTTGCGAGCCGATGGCGCTCCAAGAAGGTCTGACAGTCGTACGACCTGGGGCTATATTCCGCCGCTTGGCCTCCCGCGACCGGCGGGAGTGCGTCGGCGAGCGCGGAAGGGCGAGTGCATGGCGAATACGATGAATCACCTGGGACAGCTCGAGGCGGAATCGATCCACATCATTCGTGAGGTCGCCGCGTCCTTCGAGAATCCCGTCATGCTGTGGTCGATCGGCAAGGACTCGAGCGTCCTCTTGCGGCTGGCCGAGAAGGCGTTCTTCCCCGGAACGATCCCTTTCCCACTGATGCATATCGATACCGGGATGAAGTTCCCGGAGATGTATGCCTTCCGGGAGCGCATCCAGAAGGAGCGCGGCTTCCGGCTCATCATCGAGCAGAACGACGAGGGGCTCGCCAACGTGCCGGACTTCTCGAACCCGGCCAAGGTCTGCGCCCATTGCTCGCGCTCGCTCAAGACGCAGGGACTGCTCGGCGCGCTCGAGAAACACAAATTCGACGCCGCCATCGGTGGCGCCCGACGCGAGGAAGAGCGTTCGCGCGCGAAGGAGCGCGTCTTCAGTTTCAGGGACGAATTCGGCGCGTGGGATCCGAAGAGCCAGCGACCCGAACTCTGGAATATCTACAACGCGCGTGTCCACGAGGGCGAGTCGATCCGCGCCTTCCCGCTGTCGAACTGGACCGAGGCGGACATCTGGCAGTACATCAAGCAGGAAGCGATCGAGATCGTGCCGCTCTACTTCGCCGCCGAGCGCGACGTAGTCGAGCTCAACGGCGTCCTGCTCTCGGCGCAGGAGACGCGCCTGATCACCGATGAGCGGCAACCCCGCAAGGTCATGTGCCGTTTCCGCACGCTCGGTTGCATGACGTGCACCGGGGCCATACTTTCGAGCGCCTCGACCCTCGAAGAAATCGTTGCCGAGGCGCTGACGGCCACGCGCAGCGAGCGCGAGACGCGACTCGTCGATCAGGGCGCCGACACGATGGAAGACAAGAAGAAGGACGGGTACTTCTAGTGAGCAATCCTTCGGACGGAACTCCTCCCAAGACGGGCGCGACCGGCGTCGCGGCCGACGTATTCGGGCGGCAGATCGAGTTGCTGCGGATCGCGACAGCCGGCAGCGTCGATGACGGGAAATCCACGCTCCTCGGGCGACTCCTCGTCGATACGAAAGCCGTGTTCGAGGACCAACTGCAGCACGTCGAAGACGCGAACCGCCGCAAGGGCGGCGAGGGCGTCGATCTCGCACTCATCACCGATGGGCTGCGGGCCGAGCGCGAGCAGGGCATCACGATCGATGTCGCCTATCGCTACTTCTCGACGCCGAAGCGCTCGTTCATCCTGGCCGATACGCCGGGACACGTTCAGTACACGCGCAACATGGTGACGGGCGCAAGCACGGCCGAGGTCGCGATCATCCTGGTCGATGCCCGCAACGGCATCCTCACGCAGACGAAGCGCCACGCGTTCATCTCGTCGTTGCTCGGCATCCCGCACCTCATCATTGCGGTCAACAAGATGGACCTCGTTGACTACTCGGAGGCGCGCTTCGAGGAGATCCGCGGCGAGTTCCGCGAGTGGGCGGCGAAGCTCGACGCACACGATATTCGCTATCTCCCGATGTCGGCGCTGGACGGCGACATGGTCGTCACGCGTGGCGACAACATGCCGTGGTTCACCGGTCGCACGCTCCTCGACACACTCGAGAATCTCGAGACGTCGTTCAACCGCAACCTCATCGACTTCCGCTTCCCGGTGCAGTACGTGAGTCGCCCGCAGACGACAGATCTCCCGGACTTCCGCGGCTACATGGGGCAGATCGAGTCGGGTGCCGTGACGGTCGGCGAGGAGGTCGTGCATCTCCCGTCGGGGATCAAGAGTCGGGTCAAGGAGATCGTCACCTACGACGGCAACCTCGAGACCGCCGCGACGCCCCGGTCGGTCTGCATCACGCTCGAGGACGATATCGACATCAGCCGCGGCGACATGATCTGTCGCCCGCACAACGTGCCGCGGATCGACAACGAGATCGAGGCCACGATCTGCTGGCTCTCGGAGTCGGACCTCGACAAGTCGAAGCGCTACGTGTTGCGTCATACGACCAACTCGTGTCGCGCCAAGATCAAGGATGTGCGCTATCGCATCGACGTGAACACGTTGCACCGCGACGAGAGCGTGGACGGACTCGAAGTGAACGAACTCGGGCGGGTCATCATCCGCCTCCAGAAGCCGATCTTCTGCGACGACTACTCCGTCAACCGCGCGACGGGCGCCTTCATCCTCATCGAAGAAGCCACCAACAAGACGGTCGGCGCAGGGATGATCGTGAAGAAGAGCACCCCGCCGCCAGAGCCGGAGTGGGACTTCTGAGCCGCTTCTGACGGCATCGCGTCTCGGCGCTGGGGGCGGCGTCGGTTGCGTGGGTATTCGCGCTGCGGAGCGTGGGCGCAGTAGGCTCTCCGGATGAGACCTCACACAGCTTGGATGGTGCCGCTCTTCGGCGTCGTGGTCGTGGCGGCGGCGGCATTCGCGGGGGATCCGCCCGACGCGAAGCAGGGCGCCTGGGATGTGGACGATCCGGGCGGGCCGTATCGCGGGGTGGCGCTGGAGGCGGTTGAGGGGACGTGGATGAGCGTCGACGTTCATCCCGACGGGTCGCGGCTCGTCTTCGACCTCTTGGGCGACATCTGGACCGTGCCGATTGCGGGTGGCGAGGCGACTCTGCTCTCGGGGGGCCTGGCGTACGACGTCCAACCTCGCTGGAGCCCGGATGGCGGGACTGTGAGCTTCACGTCGGATCGCGGTGGCGGCGACAACGTCTGGCTGATGGGGCCGGACGGGAGTGATCGCCGCGCGCTGACGGACGAGGAGTTCCGGCTTCTGAACAACGCCGTCTGGCATCCGTCGGGTGAGTACGTCGTGGCGAAGAAGCATTTCACGTCCACGCGCAGTCTCGGGGCCGGGGAGATGTGGATGTATCGCATCTCCGACGCGGGCAAGGGCGTGCAGCTCACGCAGCGCAAGAACGACCAGCAGGACGTGGGGGAGCCGGCGATCTCGCCGGACGGGCGCTATCTCTACTGGTCCGAGGACATGTCGGGCGGGCAGACGTTTGCCTACAACAAGGACCCGCACGGCACGATCTACGTCATCCGACGTCTGGACATGGAGACTGGCGAGACGCGTGATCTGATCCGCCTCCCGGGCGGTGCGATCAGGCCGGAGCCGTCACCCGACGGCAAGACGCTCGCGTTCGTGCGGCGGGAGCGCAATCGATCTGTGCTGGCGCTCCTGGACCTGGCAACTGGCTCGGTGCGCGACCTGAACGACGATCTCAGCATCGATCAGCAAGAGACGTGGGCGATCTTCGGCCCGTATCCCGGCTTCGACTGGACCCCAGACGGCAAGTCGATTGTCATCTGGGCGCACGGTCGCCTCCGGCGCATCGATGTCGCGACGGGCAAGGCGGCGGAGATCCCCTTCCGCGCAGACGTGAAGCAGCGCTTGATGCCGCTCCAGCGCATCGAGCACTCGGTCGGCGGGGATACGTTCGACGTGAACGTCGTGCGCTGGCCGCAGGTGACGGGGGATGGCGAGACCACCGTATTCTGCGCGCTCGGGAAGCTCTATCGGCGCAGCGGCGGCGCCGCGCCGGAGCGGATCACCGCTGCGGACGAGGAACTTGAGTTCGCGCCGAGCCTCGCACGCGATGGCCGGACGATCGTCTACGTGACGTGGAACGACGCCACCGGAGGCCGCATCAAGTCCGTGAACGTGGACGGCTCGAATGCCCGAACTCTCATCGACACTCCTGGGCACTATCTCTCTGCGACGCTCTCGGCCGACGGGGGCGAGGTGCTCTACCAGCGTGGCCGCGGCGACGGTTTCCGCGGCCGGCGTTTCGGCGAGGAGCCTGGGATCTACCGCCGCAAATTGAAGGCGCGCGCCGAGCCACGGCTCCTGACGCGCAAGGGCCGCAAGCCGCGCTACGCTCCCGGTGGCCGCCGCATTCTGGTCCTCACGCGTGAGGGCGACAAGCGCGCGCTCGTCAGCTTCGACCGGATCGGCTCCGATCGCCGCGTGGTCGCGACATCCGAGCGCGCCCGGGACTTCGAGGTCTCCCCCGACGGCCGCTGGATCGCCTTCGAAGAACTCTGGCAGACCTACGTCGCGCCGCTGCCGCCGCAGCCGCGCACGCTGCATCTCGGGCCCGATGTGAACGATGTCCCCGTTCGGCGGCTCTCGGATACCGGCGGGACGTATCTCTCCTGGTCGGCCGACTCGTCGGTCGTGCGTTGGAGCCTGGGGCCCGATCGTTTCGAGGCGCGTGTCGCGGATGTGCTCGCGCCGAAGGGCGCCGACGAGAGAGACGCCGACGGGGGCAAGACCGACGAGAGAGACGCCGACGGGGGCAAGACCGACGAGAGTGATGAGGACGAGTCCACGCCGCGTGGCGTCGGCGCGTTGCCGATTCGGCTCGGATGGTCGGTTGCAACCGACGTGCCCGCGACCCTCTTCGCGCTGCGCCACGCCACGATCTGGCCGATGCACGACACGTCCGTCATCGAAGACGGCGTCGTTGTCGTCCGGGGCAATCGGATTGTGGCGGTCGGCAAGGAAGGCGACGTCGCCATCCCGGACGGCGCAACCGAGATCGACTGCCGCGGCAAGGTCGTGATGCCGGGGCTCGTGGACGTGCATGCGCACTCCGGATCACCCGCCGGTGGCATCCTTCCGCAGCAGAATTGGAAGCTGGTCGCGCAACTCGCGTTCGGCGTGACGACCTCCCACGACCCCAGCAACGACTCGCAGAGCATCTACGCCGAGTCGGAATTGGTCCGTTCCGGGGCGCGGATCGGCCCCCGACTCCTCTCGACCGGCACGATCCTCTACGGCGCCGAGGGCGACTTCAAGGCGGTCATCAACTCGCTCGCCGATGCGCGGCAGGAGATCGCGCGGACGGTCGCTTGGGGACCGCGCTCGGTGAAGAGCTACAACCAGCCGCGTCGCGAGCAGCGTCAGCAGGTGATGGTGGCCGCACGTGAACTCGGCGTGATGGTCGTCCCCGAGGGCGGATCCACCCTGCACTACAACATGACGCACCTGCTCGACGGCCACACCACGGTCGAGCACGCTATTCCCGTCGCACCGCTCTACGAACCCGAGCTGCATCTGCTCGCGGAGTCCGGCACGGGCTACACTCCGACCCTCGTCGTGGGCTACGGCGGACTGATGGGCGAGAACTGGTGGTACGCCAAGACGAAGGTCTGGGAGAACGAGCGGCTCCAACGCTTCGTTCCGCGCAGCGTCATCGATCCGGCCGCGCGCCGTCGCGTGCTGGCGACCGACGACGAGGACTACCACCATCTGGAGCTCGCGCGCACGTGCGCCGAGGTGGTCAAGCGTGGCGGTCACGTCGAGATCGGCGCCCACGGCCAGCTCCAGGGCCTCGCAGCGCACTGGGAGACGTGGATGCTCGCGCAAGGCGGGCTCACCCCCCACGAAGCGCTCCGTTGTGCGACGTGGGAGGGCGCCCGGGCCATCTGTCTCGATGCGGAGCTCGGCGCCGTGAAGGCGGGCTACTTGGCGGATCTGATCGTCGTGGACGGGGCGGTGATCGACGATGTCCGCGCGTCCGAGAACATCGAGTTCGTCGTCGCGAACGGGCGCCTCTTCGACGCGCGCATCATGGAACAGATCCTCCCGGAGCGCCGACCGTTGCCGCCGGGGCCACCGCTCGACTCACTGTCCGGCGGAGCGGATCAGACTGAGGGCCGCGCGCCCTGCCGTTGCGGACGCTGAACTTCCCGCACTGAAGGCCTCATCGATGCTCGTCCACGCAGGTCCACCGGCTCGATCGTGACCCCGATCACAGGCACGATCGGCATCTCCCGGGCATCATGTCGGGGTGGTTCCGGTCACCGTCCGCGACACAGCGTGGATTGAATCGCGAGACAGTGCTGGCGGCCGCGCATCCGTTGGTCGATTGAGTTGAATATCGGAAGCGATCGATACGTTATTGGCGCGAGAGCGTTCTTAGCGCGAGGTCGCTTCGGTCTCGTGGTGCTCTTCATTCCCCACCCGCGCGAAGGAGATTCTCGTGTCGGAAGACCTGACCCAAGTGGCCAAGACCCGGACCGATAAGTTCATGGAGGGCGTGATCTGGCGCAATCCCGGGCAGCCAGAGTTCCACCAGGCGGTACACGAGGTCGTCGAATGGCTCATGCCCTTCATCCTCGCGAACCCGCGCTATCAGGAGAGCAAGCTCTTGGAGCGGCTCACCGAGCCCGATCGCGTCGTCTCGTTCCGCGTCACGTGGGAAGACGACGCGGGACAAGTCCACGTGAACCGCGCGTGGCGCGTACAGATGAACAACGCGATCGGCGCCTACAAGGGCGGGCTGCGCTTCCACCCATCGGTCACCGAGGGCACGCTGAAGTTCCTCGCGTTCGAGCAAGTCTTCAAGAACGCGCTCACCACCCTGCCCATGGGCGGTGGCAAGGGCGGCTCCAACTTCAACCCTAAGGGGCGCAGCGATCGCGAGGTCATGCGCTTCTGTCAGGCTTTCATGACGGGTCTCTATCGCTTCATCGGCGCCAACGTCGATGTACCCGCGGGTGATATCGGTGTCGGCGGCCGCGAGGTGAGCTATCTCTTCGGCCAGTACCGTCGCCTCACGAATCAGTTCGAGGGCATGATCACAGGCAAGGGCCTCTCGTTCGGCGGCAGCCCCATCCGGACCGAGGCGACGGGCTACGGCACCGTCTACTTCGTCCAGAACATGCTCGCGGAGCGCGACATCGGTGTCGAGGGCCGTACCGCCATCGTCTCGGGTTCGGGTAACGTCGCGATCTACTGCGTCGAGAAGCTCCTGCACCTCGGAGCGAAGGTGCTCACTGTTTCCGACAGCGGCGGCTACGTGCGCGTGAAGGACGGCTTCACCGAGGAGCATCTCGCCTATCTCAAGGAGCTGAAAGAGGCGCGCCGGGGGCGCTTGACCGAGATGGCGGAGAAGTTCTCGGACGTCGAGCACTTTGCCGGGCAGAAGCCCTGGGGCGAGACGGCGGAACTCGTGTTCCCGTGCGCAACGCAGAACGAACTCGATGGCGCTGCTGCGTGCCAACTCGTCGAGAACGGTGCGATCGCCGTCGCCGAGGGCGCGAACATGCCGACCGATCTCGACGGCATCAAGTGCTTCCTTGACTCCAAGGTCATGTACGGCCCGGGCAAGGCCGCCAACGCCGGCGGAGTGGCCGTTTCTGGTCTCGAACAGACGCAGAATGCGCAACGCATGAGCTGGTCGCGCGAAGAGGTCGACAAGACGCTGCGTGACATCATGGCCAAGATCCATACGCAGTGCGTGACGTACGGTCACGACGGGAACGGTTACGTCAACTACGTGAAGGGCGCCAACGTCGGCGGGTTCGTGAAGGTGGCCGACGCTGTCCTCGCCTGTGGCCTGATGTAGGCACACGGAGAAACAGGCTGTCCACAAGGGGCGGTTCGGCGCGTAGTCTCTGTGACGGAAACCCGTCCAGATGCGCCGAGCCGCCCTCTTTCTGTCTGCCTTGCTCCTCCTCGTGATCCCGATCGCGGCGGCGGAAGGCGTGATGCGTGCCCGTTCGCTCTCCGCGCAGCGCCTGACACCGAAGCTCTTCGACGCGCGCTGGGCACTGCCGCGACTCCGCGTCCCGGCGCGCCAACGCAAGGCGCCTGCGCGCGTCGATCTACTGCGCGAGATGAAGTCGTTGGCGACGCGCAAGTTCCCCCTACAGAAGGGGGAGCGCGGCATGTGGTGGACGCGAACGTTCGGCGACGTCATTCGCGGATTGCGGCAGGCGAAGGGGAATCCGAAGCGTCGCGCGCGCATGCTCGACATCCTTCGCAAGCGGCGTCCTTCCGTCTGGAAGCGTGTCGGCGCGTACCTTCCGCAGCTTGTGAACGACGATCGCCTGTACTCCGCGTCGTGGGACCCCGACGACGACGAAGACGATGACGGGCTGCTACTTGTCGAGCCGTTCGATCGCGCGACAGCGGATCAGGCGCCGTGGAACGCGCTCGGCGGGACGAGCGATGTGCACCAACTCGCCACGCTGATCTACGCCGACCTCGAGGCCATCAAGGCGGCCGAGAACGACTTCGCCGCCTACATGGGACAGGTGGGCTCGGACTACGAGGAGGTCTGGGGTATCCGTGACTCATTCGTCCGCGGAAAGGACGAACTCGGTCGCCCGTT
Organism: Planctomycetota bacterium; assembly: GCA_024280885.1. Taxonomy (GTDB): domain Bacteria; phylum Planctomycetota; class JAJSAM01; order JAJSAM01; family JAJVHW01; genus JAJRPF01. Next base: position 548,352 of record JAJRPF010000048.1, read on the forward strand.
CACAGTGGTCCGCATGTGGTTCGTGACCGATCTCGCGTTCCCCTACAGCTCGTGTTCCAGCGACGTCAGGATACGTACGACGCTCGACGAGGATGGTCACCTGTGTACGGATATGTACGGGCGGGGAGACGATTTCTACTGGATCGGCGGCCAGGACGTGGCGATCCCGATCTACGCGTCCGATGGTGACTTTGTCGCCTCGCTGGTCGTGCGCGCGTACGGCTTCGACATCCGCAGCGTGCCCGATGGCGACGGTGCGCGGACCGGTGTCATCCGGGGCTCGCTCGGCAATACTCGCCTGCGCGCGGAGCGTCACTACCGCGAGTCGGGCGGCGTGCCGCGCACGCTCGAAGGGAAGATCCCGACGTTCGTCGTGCGCGGTGTCGGTCCCGGTCCAGAGCACCGCGACGACGATTGATGCGATACGGAGCCAGGACAGATTCGGCAGAGTTCGGAGCATGGGCATCGACACAGCGAATGCCAACATCCGAACTCTGCCGAATCTGTCCTGGCTCCGTATCGGGGCTCCGTTCCGCCGTCAGTCCGTCAGCTTGAAGCGGATCGGCGGTAGGTCAAGCGTCGAACGCACGGTCTGTCCACGCACCTCGGCGGCACGGAACGTCCAGTCTTCGACGGCGGCGATCGCTGCCCGGTCGAGGATGGAAAAGCCAGACGTCTTCACGACCTCGATCGTTCCGATGGTGCCATCGGCCTCGACAACGACCCGCAGTTCCACTGCGCCTTCGATCCCGCGCCGCCGCGCGCTGCGTGGGTAGCGCGGCGCGATGTGCGCCACGATCATCGCGGGGCGTGACGGTCGCAACGGTGGCGGCGCCGCGCGCTTGGCCGTGCCCGTTTCGGAGCCAGGGGGCGGGCGTGTCTGCGTACGCGGGGCGTCGGGCTCGCCGGGTGTCTCCTGACCGCCCGTGTGCCGCGCGGGCCGGAAGCGTCCGGTTGCATCACGCGGATCCGCCCCGGCGATGATCTCGCGCACGCGCTCGCTCGTGTCCGGGTCCAGTTCGACTTCCCAGTTGGAGGGTCGCGACGCCTCCGGCAGCACGTCCCGTGGCGTGACCTCGTCTTCGACGCGGGCCGGCGGGACGTACTTCGGCGGGGGAGGCGGCGGCATCGTCTCGAGGGATGGCGCCACGGCGACGTCCACCGCTGTCACGGCGACCGGTTTCGGCTTCGCGGCGTGGTAGAACGGCAGCGCGATCGCGAGCGCGGCGACATGCATGCACAGCGACCAGACGAGCGGCGAAGCTCGGCGTGCGCGCCGCACTCGAGGGCGTGGGTGGTCAGAAGGTGATGTCGAGACTGGCAACGAAGTTCCTGCCCGGGCCGTCCATGCGACTGTGCGCTGCCCGGTATCGCGTGTCGAATAGGTTCTCGATCCCGATGCGCAAGCGCACGTTTTCGGTCAGGTCGATCCCCGCGTGGAGGTGGAAGAGCGTGAAGCCGGGCGTTCCGCCCCCGTTGCGTAGCAGGGGTGACGTGCCGTCCTGCGGATCACTGCGCCAGGCCAAATCGCCCTCGACGCGGTCACTCGGAATGTCGTCGAAAGCGTCGACCATGTCGATGGTCAACTCGCCGAAGAGGTTGCGGCGCGGGTGACTGAGATCGTCGAAGCGCACGCCGAGGAGGGCCCGTGTCGGTTGCGTATGGCGCATCGGCTCGCGTATCGGGTGCTCCTTCGTGGCATCGACCTTGCCCTCGTTCCATGCGAAGCTACCCCAGAGTGACCACTCCCGGGGGATGTCCTCCCAGAGTGCGCTCGGCTGGAGCGTCGCGTTCAACTCGATCCCCTTGACCCACGCGTCACCGCCCTCGACCTGCTTCACGTAGCCCTCGTTGGCGTCGCGGACACCGTTGCCGTTGAAATCGAACCAGGTGGCGCCCTTGTAGGTTGCGCTGCGCAGGTCGCCCTGCCAGTTCGAGATGTCGGAGTAGTAGAACGAGGCGTTGTAGCTCCAACCCGCGGAACGCCCCTTCACGCCGATCTCGTAGTTATCCGACGTCGTCTCGTCGAGGAGTTTGCCAGGGATGAGTACGCCGTCGCCGAGTTGGCGCACGCCAAAGTTGGGGGCGTTCTGCCGGAAGCCCCGCGCCCAGTTGCTCCAGACGTGGAGCTCGTCGGTTGCGCGATACACCGCGCCGAGCCCGCCTGTCCACGCGTCGGTCGAATCGCTGATCTCATCGTCTTCTGCGCGCCCGACCGGCGGGCGATACGCGCGATCGACGCGCGTCTCGAAGTCCATATAGTCGTAGCGGGCGGAACCGGTCACGCTGAAGCGGTCGTTGATCCGCCACTCGTCCTGCACGAAGACCCCGTAGTCCCACCAATCCGAGAGCGGCGCATCGCGTCGCTTCGGGCGCGGACGCGTGAACGTGAACTGCTCGTCGTCGGGACTGTCGCCCTCGTCGTTCTCGATCTGGAAACCCGTGGTCAGGATGTGACCACCGCCGAGTTCGCGCGTGCCGGTCACACCACCTTGCCACGTCTCGGTCGTCGCCTCACCGCGACTGTTCGTGTCGAAGAAGCGGCGCGAGTCGCGCTTCTTCTGCCAGTAGAGATTGGCGTCGAGCGTGTCGAAGAAGTCGTTGCCTGCGGTATCGGCGTAGAAGAGAGCGATTGCCTCGCGGTCGTTCGTATTGTCCTGCGTCGGTCGGTAGTAGCGCTTCGTCTTCGTGCGGTGGACGTCTTGCACGGTGAGCCGCATCGTCCTGGACGGGTCGATGCGGAACTCGCCGGAGAAGTCCCAGTTCTGCTCGGCTCCGTCGCTAGGCGTGAGCTTGCCGAGATTGCCGCCGCCCCGGATGTCGTCGAAGTCGCGCGCCGATCCGCCGAGAAGCCAGCGAAGTCGCGGTGTCGCACCGAAACTCTCGACGCGTACGCCACCTGCGTTCGCCACAGACTGAACGGTCCCCTTCACGCGCCACCCGTTGCGCACGCCCTCTTCCGTGAACTCGAACGGGCTGGAGCGCGTGATGACGTTGATGACCGCGCCGAGAGCATTCGACCCGTAGAGCGCCGAGCCGGGGCCGCGAATGACCTCGATGCGCTCGATCATCTCGGGATCGAGTTTGCCGAACATGTCGTCCGCGCCGAAACCGCCCTCGCCCCAGAGCGTGGAGAGCGTGTTGCCATCGACGAGAGTCAATAGGTTGAAGCCGGCGAACCCACGGATGATCGGATCCACCGTCGTCGATGCGCGCTCGTCGTACCAGACTCCGGCGTCCCGCGCGCTCAGCGCGCGCAACGCGACGAACGAACCGGATTGCGCGATCTGGTCGCGCGTGATTACGGTGACGGAGCGTGGAAGATCGAACGTGTCGCGGCGCGAGCGCGTCGCCGTCACCATGATCTCGCCTGGCGCCACGAACGGCGCGAGCGCCTCCGTTGCCGCTTCGAGTTCGCCGACGACGGTGTCGGTCGTGACGGGATCCGGCAACGGCACGGTGTCCTGGGCGAGTGCGGGCGCCGCGAGGATGACGCTCGCGCACACGCACCGGATGACGTGGCGTCTCGTCTCCTGTTCGCTGCGCTTCGTTGACAGACGTGTCGTCATCGTGGTCCTCCGCTGAGACGGTCCTGCGTTCTCGTCTCCGAGGGCGCAGAGACCGTGCCGGAGCGTCTTGCCGAGTTCGTGTCTCGTCACGGATACAGATGTCGTGCCACCCGTGACGCCGGTCTCTGCCCGCGGGGGCGGAGCGTTTCCGACGTGGGTAACGCTGCGGCACGCATCGGCCCGGCGTCGGCATGCGTGCGCGTCTGCAGCGAAGCGCGGGCGGAAGAGGCGTCGCCGGAGAGAAGTACTCGTGACCGGGGTCACACGCGCGCGGACGGGCTACGAGTACCGTCCTGTCATGGGCGTTATCTTCGAACCATTCAAGATCAAGACAGTCGAGGCCATCCCGTTCACCACGGAGGAGCAGCGTCGGATGCTGCTTCGCGAGGCGTCGTACAACCTCTTTCTGCTTCCGTCGGCGACGATCACGTTCGACTTCCTGACGGACTCGGGAACGTCGGCCATGAGCGATCAGCAATGGGCAGCGATGATGCGTGCCGACGAGAGTTACGCCGGCTCGAGCTCGTACTGGCGCTTCGAGAAGGTCGTTCGGGAACTGACCGGCTATCGGCACATCATCCCGACACACCAGGGACGCGCGGCCGAGCGCATCCTCTTCTCGTGCGCTCTCGAGAGCGGCCAGCACATCCCCAACAACAACCACTTCGATACGACGCGCGCGAACATCGAGTACCAGGGCGGGATTGGCGACGATCTGGTCGTCACCGAGAATCACGACCCGCAGTCGGACTTCCCGTTCAAGGGCAACATCGACTTGCGGCGACTCGAGAACTACCTCGAAGAGAATGCTGGCAACGTTGCGCTCGGCATGCTGACGATCACCAATAACACCGGAGGCGGCCAGCCGGCGTCACTTGCGAATATCCGCGGTGCGTCCGCGCTCTATCGCAAGCACGGGGTGCCCTTCTTCCTCGACGCATGCCGCTTCGCCGAGAACGCATTCATGATCCAGCAACGCGAGGCGGGGCAGTCCGACCGCAGCGTGCGGGAGATCGCCCAGGAGGTCTTCTCGCTGGCCGACGGCTGCACCATGAGCGGCAAGAAAGACGGCATCGTGAACATGGGGGGCTTCCTGGCCGTCAACGATGCCGACCTCGCGACCGACGCCCGCAATCTACTGATCTTGACTGAGGGTTTTCCGACCTACGGTGGGCAGGCGGCGCGCGACCTCGAAGCGTTCGCGGTAGGACTCGACGAGGTCCTGGACCAGCGCTACCTCGAATACCGCATGGCGAGCACGAAGTACCTGAAGGACGGGCTCAATCGCATCGGCATTCCGACGATGCAGCCCGCTGGTGGTCACGCTGTGTACATCGACGCGCGTGCGTTCTTGCCTCACGTTCCGGCGCGCGAGTTCCCGGGGCAGTCCCTGGCCGTCGCGCTCTACCTCGAAGGCGGCATCCGGACGTGTGAGATCGGCAGCGTGATGTTCGGCAAGCCGACCGCCGACGGTGGGTTCGACGCGGCCGATCTCGAACTCGTGCGGATCGCCATCCCGCGTCGCCGCTACACGCAGAGTCACATCGACTACGTCCTGGAGAACTGTGAGCGGATCGTGGCGAAGAAGGACCTTATCGGCGGCATGGAGATGGTCGAACGCCCTCCCTTCCTGCCGCACTTCAGAGCGAAGTTCGCACCGATCGACAGCTGGGTCGCGGCGCACGGCGAAGCTGCCCCGGACTAATCCTCTGTCCGCCTACCGGCAGCGGCGAACCTCGCGCCCATGGAAGGCAGCGCGCACATCTTGAACGACGCTCCGCTCGTGCTCGCGATGGCGGGCAACGAGCGGCTTGCGTCTGCGCTGGCCGCAGCGCTCGACGGAGCCGTCGCCGACTGTCTCATTCGTCGCTTTCCGGACGGCGAGACGTTCATCCGCATCGACTCGCCCATCGAGGGGCGCCCGCTCGTCCTCGTCTGCACGCTCGACCACGCCGACGACAAGCTCGTGCCGCTCCTGCTCGCAGCCGCGACCGCGCGCGATCTGGGCGCCGCGTCGATCACGCTCGTCGCTCCTTATCTGGGCTACATGCGGCAGGACGTGCGCTTCCAGCCCGGCGAGGGCGTGACGTCACTCTACGTCGGGCAGTTGCTCTCCTCCGCGGTCGATGCGCTCGTCACGATCGACCCGCATCTGCACCGCCACGACGCGCTCGGCGAGGTCTATTCGGTCCCGCACGTGACCGCTTCGGCAGCTCCCGCGATCGGCGTGTGGGTACGCGCGAATGTCGAGCGTCCATTTCTCGTCGGGCCCGACGCCGAGAGCGAGCAATGGGTGCGTGCGGCCGCTGGCGGCGACCTGCCGTACGTGATCTTCACGAAGACGCGCAGCGGTGATCATGACGTCGCGATCGATGCGCCGGATCTGGCGCAATTCGCCGGGCGCACGCCGGTGCTCGTTGACGACGTGCTCTCTACCGGACGCACGATGATCGGCGCTGCCGAGATCCTCATGGCCGCCGGCTTCGACGCTCCCATCTGCGCAGCCGTCCATGGAGTCTTCAGTGGTGACGCCGCCGATGCATTGGCCGCCGCCGGTCTCCCGCACGTGGTGACATGCGACACCATCGCGCATCCGACCAACGCCATCGACACGACATCGATCCTCGTCGACGCGATCCGCAAACTCGCGTCCGACGACTGATCTGCCAGACGCCAGACGCCAGACGCCGGATGTCAGGCGCCGGATGTCAGGCGCCGGAGCGAATCAGCGCGACCATCTCCTCGAGGTCGGGCTCGTGCGGCGCAGTTCGACAACGGTCTCGAAGCGGACCGGGCCGTCGGTCGTATCGATCTCGATCACGACCGGCAGTGGGTGGACCGCGGGAGCGCCCGGGCCGGCTGCGGGGATGCCGAGGTCGCCGAGTTCGCTCGTTGCCAGGATGATCATGCGCTTGCGGTTCGTGTAGACTAGACGCGTGAGTCCTGCGACCGCACCGAGTCCGCGTGAATACGACGTCGTACTGCGCGGTCCTGGCGTGCCGCTCGTCCGCAACGACGCATTCGGAACAGTGATCGTGGCGCCGTCGCCCAGTGTGATGCGCACGTCTCCGGGAAACGTCAACGGTCGGGTCTCCAATCCGACGAATGGACCGGTAAGGCTGACGGTGTGACCGCCGCCGGGTAGCTCGTTCACCAGCGTCTTGAGCGACTTGAACGCGCCATCGACCGATACATGTTTCTTGAACACGAACTTCCCGGCGGACGACTTTCCGAGTCGGCTCTTCGTCGCGAACTCGAGCCCCCCGGAGACGGCATCGGTTGCCAGCCCGGCGCCCCGGACCGTGACGGTGACCTCGGCACGTGTCAGCCCGTTCGCGGTGGCGTCGGCGACGCCGAGCGTGGCACGCAGATCCAGGCCCCCGAGCTTGCATTGGAATGTCGACTTCTGCGCCTTGACGCTCAGCTTGAACTTGGGACTCGTGCCGCTCGCCGAGCGCGCGCGTCCGCGTGAGTCGAGTTGTCCGGAGGCGAGAGGCGTGCCGTTCACGGAGACGGTCAGCGTGGCCCCGGCCAGATCAGCGCGCAGCCCGCGTGGATTGAAGACTCCCTTGATCGAGAGCGTGTCGGCGGCGATGCCGCGCGCATGCTTGACGCGGTTGATCTTGAACTTGCCCTTCAGTATGTAGATCTCCGTGTCATCGATCACCGGGAGCGGCGGGGGCGGCTCACCAATCTTCGCAATGAACCCGTGGAATGCGCTTTCGGCTGGCTGCGATTGGAATGGTGGGCCCGCCGTCGGAAGGTCCGGGCTGACGGTCGATCCGACAACGTACGCCGCGCCGTTCGCATCCACGGTGAGCAGATTGCCGTCATTGCTGATGCTCGATCCGCTACCCAATTGGAGCTCGACTCCGGAGCCGCCGAAGTACGTGGAGAACTCAAGCGCCCGGCCGAGTGGACCGACCTTCACGAGGACCATGTCACGACTACCAGTCAGTGACGGGGAGAACGGGTCCACTGTGGGGAAGTCGGGACTCGCCGAGGCGCCCGCGATCCACGCGCCGCCGGTCGGGTCGGCGGCGAGACCGACGAGTTCCTCGAGTGACGAGCCGCCCAGATAGGTGCTCGTGATTGCGGAGCTTCCGCTCGAGTCGAGCAATATCAGGTAGAGGTCGGAGCGGCCGCCGGCGTGCGCCGGCTGGATTGCCTGGGTCGCGGGGAGGTCCGTTGACAATGTGCTCAGCGCGATCCAGGTGCCGCCGGATGGTCCGGGCGCGATCAGGCAGCTTTGCTCCGTCGATCCGCTGCCGACATACGTCATCCAATCCCACGACGATCCGTCCGCCGAGAGGCGACCGACGAACCCGTCGTTGAACCGGCGGTAATCCGGCTGGAACGCACCGACGCTCGTCGGGAGATCTGTCGAAGTCGTGATACCGCCGACGTGCGCGCGTCCCGCGTCGTCCACGAACAACCCGATGTGGAAGAAGTAGATGGACAACTCGCTGCCAGATCCACCGACAAAGGTGACGTACTCGAAGCTGGACTCGTCGGCGCTCAGTCGCGCGACGAAGGCGCCCCCTCCGTTGCCGAAGGGGTTCGGGTGCACGACACCGGGGGTCGTCGGGAAGTCCGGACTCCCCGACGCACCGGCCACGTAGATCCGGCCCATCGAGTCCTGAACAACGGAGAACGCCTCTTCGGAGCCGCTTCCGCCGAGATACGTGGAGCTCACGATCGACGCACCTGCCGCATCCAGGTGGAGGATGAACGCCTCGTGGAACCCGCCGTACGTGGGCTGCGCGGCAGCGACGATGGGGAAGTCGTCGGCCCACGTGCCCCCCACGGCGAGCACACCGCCGTCGTCCGCCACGGCGACGCCGCTCACGAAGTCCCGCTCGGCTCCACCGATGAACGTCGAGTAGATGAGACCGGAGCCCGCGGCGCTCATCTTCACGATGAGGCCGTCGTAGAACCCGGCGACAGTGTCGTCGAGGGCGCTCGCCAGCGGGAAGTCCGCCGACGCTGAGACACCACCGACGTGGGCCTGCCCCCGGCTGTCCACGGCGACTGACCTCAGGAAGTCCTCGTTCGCCCCGCCCAGATACGTGGAGTAGACGATGCCCGGGTCGATCAGCAACGGAAGCTGCGGGTCGTGTACTCCGAGTTCGAAGCCGACTCGGCGATCGCCATCCATGCGGAACGACGCGGCGAGTGCGATCCGACCGCCAGCGGTGTCCTGATAGACGAGCGGCCGCGTGTGGCGTATCTCGCGTCCCGCATCGGTGACCACGAGGTCCCCGTTCGCGGCGAGCTGTAGATTGTCCACACCCTCGAATTCCATCTCTATCCGATCGGCGTCGGCTCCCGGCTCCACGACGAAGTCGTATTCGTGTATGTCGCGATCACCGTGGTGCACAAGGTCGATCCCGGGGTAGACCTCGCGCAGGCGGACGGAGCCGAAGGTCGGCACGTCCGTGATCCACGCATCCGGATCGGCGCCCTTGAAGTGGTTCACGCGCCCGGGTAGCAGTCGTTCGCCGACCACTTCCGCCGCCGGGTCCGATCCGACGAGACGGACGCGATGCGCAGCCATGCGCACCGTTCGATCGGCGTTCCGGGCGACGACCATCGACGTGGAGAACCCGTCGGGCGTCAGGAACGTGACGTGATCCAGACCGCGTTGGACGAATGCGACCTCTGCGTCACTCTGTCCGCGGTTCTCCTCGAAGTACACGCCGAGCGACGCCGTCGTCACCGCCCGCAGCGACGTCGGTGCGCGATCGCTGCGTGGCGCCGGGTCCAGAGCCATGGCGTCCAGAGTCGCGGGGCTCGAATGCTCGTCGCCCTCGCTTCCCGTCAGGCCCACCACTGCCACCACTGCCACGACGGCAAGCGCCGCGAGAACGATCCTCACGCCAGTGCCGCCCCGCGTCATGCCGTGCGTCATACATCCTCCCATGCGCCGCTCCGCGGCGGTCTCTCGACGAGACTCGTTCCCGAGTCGTCATGTCAGAGTCGTCACATCACGTACCGAGTCACGTACCGAGTCGCCGTTCGAGGCAGACGCGTGCCGCCGGTTGGAAACCGTTCTTGTGCATGAAGTGCAAGAGGTCGATCTGTTCCCAGTCCACCTCGGTCTGGACGCGCTCGACGCGCAGGGCCTGGAGGTTGATGAGGAGCTGACGCAGGAGCGCCTGCCCGACGTGCTGGCTGCGGAAGCGCGGATCGACGCCGATCGAGTCAATGACCGCAACCGGCTCAGCTTGTCCGAACTCGCCGAAGTAGACCTTCGCGAGGAGGAACCCGACGGCGTGGCCATCGATTTCCGCGACGAGACTGGTGCGGGGACCGGAGCCCTCGGCCGTCGCTTCGCGGAACTTCGCCCGGTAGTACTCTTCGCGCGGACGCCCCATCGACGCCGTGTCGATTCGCACGACGGTCGCGAGATCCTCGTCGCGGAGCGCGCGTACCGGAACACTGTCGGTGGGGAGCAGGCCGCTTGCCATGGTCGTGTCGATCGTCATCTTTCGACTCCTGTACTGCGTTGGTAGAAGACTCGTTTCAGCGCATGGCCTGGCCGCCATCGACGGACAGGTCTTGGCCAGTGATATGCCGCGCATGGCCCGAGAGCAGGAAGCGCACGGCGCACGCGATCTCCTCGGGCGCTGCGACGCGACCAAGGGCGCTCTCGGCGGCGGCGCGGTCGCGCCACTCCTGTGCGAGACCCGCAGTCATCGGCGTCTCCACCATGCCGGGACTCACGATGTTGACCCGGCCGCCGAAGCGACCGAGTTCGCGTGCCGCGGAGCGGGCGAGTCCCACGAGACCCGCCTTACTCGCCGCGTACGCAGACTGTCCGAATTTCCCGCGGGCGCCATTGATGCTGCTGACGAAGACGAGCGCGCCGCCGCCCTCAACGCGGACGTGCGGCGTGAGCTCACGCAGGAGCAGGAATGCGCCTGTGAGGTTGACACGCAGAACGGCGTTCCAATCTTCGATCGAGAGCTTCCAGTGAACAGCGTCGCGCGCGATGCCCGCGGAGTGGACCCCGAGAGTCGGCGGGCCGAGTTCTTCCGCCAGTGTATTGACGGCGCCACGCAGAGCGTCCGCATCGCCGACGTCAGCAATCACCGACGCATCGCATGCCGCAGCGACCTGAAGATCGATCCCCCCGACCCGCACACGCTGTGCGCGCAACTCCGCCGCGACCGCGCGGCCGATGCCAGACGCAGCGCCCGTCACGATCGCGACGCGGTCCTCGAGGTCCTCCTGGGGACGCGACTCGGTCATCGACCGTTCACGCCGTCTTCGCCAGCAGCTTCGCGTGCCGGAACGCGCCCCAGAGGCCCGCACCGATGGCGCCCGCGAAGATCGACTGAGGGTGTGAGCGCACTTCGATCTCGACCCCTTCCTTGTCTAGCTCCTCGCGCGTGGCCGCGACGAGACCAACATCCGCGGAAAGCCCGCCTGTGAACGTGAGCTTGCCGACGTCGGAGAGCGACCGGATCAGGCGCGCGAAGCGCCCGGCCATCGAGAGGTGGATGCCCTTCAGGATGTCTGCGGTCGCGATGCCGCGGCTGACCATGTTGATCACGTCGGTCTCCGAGAGCACCGCGCAGATCGAACTCACCATCTCCGGGTTGCGGGACTTCAGCGAGAGTTCGCCAACTTCGTCCAAGCCAACTCCCAGATACCGCGCGATGTTCTCGAGGAACTGCCCGCTTCCGGACGCGCACTGACTGGTCATCCGATAGCCGAGCGGTTTGGCACGATGGTCGATGTGGATCGAACGCGCGTGCAGCGCTCCCGCATCGAGCACGAGCGTCGTGTCCGGGATCAGGAACTTCGCGCCGCGCGCATGTGTCGTCATCGAATAGAAGTGCCCACGTCGGAACGTAACCAGTTCGCCGTCGCCTGTCGTCGCGATGTACTCGACGTCGCCGTGACGGACGCCCGCCTTCTCCAGCGCCGCCTGCCAGGTGTCGTTGATCACGACCTTCGGGTCGCGACGCCGGATCCGTTCCACGTGCGTCGCGAGCAATTCGTCGCTGCCTTCGTTGTCCGTCCGAACGATCGCCGCCTTCACGGCGGCCGCACCGACATCCACACCGCCTGCCATGATCGAGTTCATGCGACCGCCTCCATGCTCTCTTCGCTCTTCATCGCCTCGCGTTGCACGTCGCGCAGTGCGAAGATCGCTGCCCCAAGCGCACCGGTGTAGATCGAGTCGGGGGAGATGTTGATCTGGCGCTCGCCGTAGTTCTCTCCGACGAGATCCCGCAACGCGTCGACCGCTGCGGCGTTGTTCGCCACGCCGCCCGTGAACGTGAACTCGTCGTCAACGCCCCCCGACCGGGCGAGCAAGCTCATCGCGCGCAAGACGATTGCCCGGTGCAGTCCGCCGAGGATGTCCTCGCGCCGCTCGCCAAGCGCGAGCCGTTCCCGCAACTCTGCTCCGGCGAAGACCGTGCACGTCGACGAGATACGTACCTTACGCTCCGCCTTCTGCGCAAGCGGTCCGAGCTCGTGCAGGCCGAGGTTCATCTCGTCCGCGATGTAGCCGAGATAGCGGCCACAGCCCGCCGCGCAACGGTCGTTCATCTGGAAGCTTGTCACGATGCCGGCGTCGTCCACCTGGATCGCCTTCGTGTCTTGACCGCCGATGTCGAGCACGGTGCGCGTGTTCGGGAACATCGCGTGCGCGCCGAGACCGTGGCAGAGGATCTCGCTGCGGATCTGATCGCGCGGGAACGGCAATCGGGCACGACCGTAACCCGTGCCGACGGCGCGGACCTCATCGAGCTCTGCGTTCGCTGCGCTCTCCGCCGCGGCCCGGCATGCGTCGGCGATGGCGGGTTCGGCCTCGGCGATCACACGTTCCAGAGCCGGGCCGATATTCGCCTGGAAGCCGAGTTCGAGTTGCTCGTTCTCCACCTCCAGAATCGCTTTGTCGTAGAGCGCCAGAAGCAGGCCGAAGGGCGCGTCCTGCGGATCAGCGAAGTCCTCGGCGGCGGCTTGGTAGGCCGAGCCCGCGATGTCGCGAAAGAAGTCACTGCGGCGCTTCGCGCCTGCGGCGAAGAGCGCCGCCGCCTCGTCTTGCAGGCGACCGAAAATGTCGCGCAGCCGGGGCCGAACCACCGCACGCCGTGGTGCGTACCGGCGGGTGTCCAGCAGGTCCTCGGTCGTCCGCTCGAGACTCTCGAGTTGCATCAGGTATTGCTGCAAGCGGAACGCGCGCTGCAACGCGCTAGAGAGCGCGCCGCGTTCCTGCTCGGGTTGGTCGCAGAGACGCTCCGCGAGATCGCGCTCGAAGAGCGTGAAACGCGTCGTCACATACGCTTCCGTGCGTGCAATGGCCGAAGCCATCTCGTAGTTCGAGCGACTGTTGGTGATGCCACGTCCGAGGATCTCGCCGTCGGAGTCGAGTACGACGGCCTTCGAGGTCGTCGAGCCGAGATCGATGCCCACGAAGCACTTCATGCTGTCGCTCCCGCCGCCCGCTTCTGTTCGACCATCTGCAGATAGCTCTCGATGCGGTTCTTGATGTTGGCCCCGCTGAAGTAGCGCGGATCGACGAGGTCGCTCTCAATGAACCCGCCCGCGCGCCCGGTGCGCTTCTCCACTTCGCGGAGGATGAGTAACTGTCCGGCGCTGAACGACGCGCAACTCTTCACCGAATTGATGAGGAAGCCGTCGGCGCCGTACTCCTCGACGTAGTCGGAGATCAGCTCGACGCGCTTCGGCAGCGAGAGGTTCGTGTAACAGCCGAGGCAGTACTCGGCCAGCGACCCGAGTGGGTCACTTGGATCGTGGCGGAAGCCGCGATCGTAGAGGCCGCCGACCTTCGTGTAGGTGCTCGCGACGACCACGGCGCCCTCGTCGTAGAACATCTTCCAGAACTCGCGGAAGTTGGTCCAGTTGGGGGGGCCCTCGACCACGAGCCGGAAACGTTCGTCCGTCATCTCGCCCTCGGGTGTCGTGGGGCCGCGCCGCTGACGCACGCGCTCCTCGACCTCTTCGCGGAGAACGCGATAGTAGTCGCAGCCCTCCTGCGTCCCGCGGAACGCCGTGAAGATCGGGCCGATGTAGTAGACGCCGCCGAAGTAGGCGTCGATCGGTGAAGGGCGAGCCTTCGCTGCTTCGAGGACCGCGACCAGGTCGTCCTCAGCGCGCGCCGACAACGTGAGCTTCTCGCGCAGGAGGTCAATGTCGAATTTGACACCGGAGAGCTTTTCAAGCGCCGGGATCACCTCGGTCTTGAGTTGTTTAACGACGTAGGCCTTCATCTCCGGAGTGATCTCGCCGCGCGCCTGGTAGGGCACCTGCAACATTGTCGACGGGCAGCCGTACTCCTCCCGAAGCAGCTCGAACCACTTCATGAATGTGAAGCAGCCCGTGTAGGAGAGCAGCAGGTGGTCGGGTGTCGGTAGCACCGCCCCGGTCGGGCCCACGTTGCCCTCGTGGAACATGCCGATGTCGCACTTCACGTATGTGCAGACATCTTCCGAGTGCCCCATGCGCTCGGCCTCGGTGATGTAGTGACCGGACTGTTTGCGCATGCCGGATTGAAGCGCGTTGATCTCCGGCAGGATCGGCACGAGCCCGAAGCACTGGATCAACTCGGCGAGGTTGCCCGGGACGAACGTCGCGACGGTTTTTTCGCCGGTCTCGGGTGAGCGCGCGAGCCGATCGTAGTACGAGCCGATGAGCTCCTTCTGAAACTCCATCGAACGGTCTTTGACGACTGACTTGGGATCCAATATGGGCTTGGTGCCCGGCATCGGCGGGGGAGGGATATTGGTCATGCCACGCTCCAGAGTTTCATCGTGTCGGCGAAGGTGCCGGTCTGCTCACGGATGGGTTGGAACTGTCCGGCGTTCTCCGCGAACTTGAAGGCCGTGTAGGGGATCCCTTCGCGGTCGAGTTCCGCGACGAGCATGGGTTGGTCGAGCAGCGCCGGCGTGCAGAACGACGGTGCCGCGAAGATCACGCCTTCGGCGCGCGCGACGCGCACCCGCTCGACGACCGCCTTCCCACGACCGGCCTTCGCGGAGTACATGACGGCGGTTGGCACGGAGTCGTGAACGAACGCCAGCGCCAATGCTTCGATCGGATCGCCGGTCTCGGCGGCGTTGTCCGTGAACCAGCGCGAGATCAAGATCAGGTCGTCGTCCACGACGAAGCAGCCGCTGCGCTCGATACTCTTGATCAGCCCGATGGGAGGCTGTTCGCAGAACGCGCCGACCACGATGACGCGCGCGTTGTCGAGTTCTGGTGGCGTGATGTTGCGAGCGGCGGTGATGTACTCGCGGATCAGGGCCGTGTGGTCTTCGACGTCCATCACGAGGCCCGCACGCACCATCAGGTAGACCTCTGATGTGGGCGCTCGGGCGGGCTCGTCGCGACGGAGCGAGTAGAGGTCACAGACGGCGCGGCGGTTTTCGTTGAAGAGTGCGATGGAGGCGCGCAGGCGTTCATCCGTCACCTCCGTCCCTGTCCGCTCGCCGAGTTCCTGGGCCAGGGTTCGCAACTCGTGCGCCCAAAACTGCCCGCCGACGCCGTCGGTGAAGTTCTGTGGCACGTCCACATAGCGCGTGTACATGTCGGGCTTGACGATCTGCCACATCCCCGAGAGGTTGCGGATGACGTCGCACGTCGAGGGGAAGAGCATTCCCTCGAGGAAGTCGAGACGTCCCGACTCGGCCATGTCGATCGTGCTGCGCGGGATATGGCAGAGATACGACTGGTAGTAGGCGTCGCCGCGGATCACTTCGAGCCAATCGCCCGCGCCGACGATCCCGACGGGCATGGCGCCCGCCGCATGGACGATCTCGCGCGGTGCGTACACCGGCATGAAGCCGATGGCATGACCACCGGTCTTCACCTTCCAGCGCTTCACCGACTTGAAGTCGAGGTCGTAGTAGAGATCCTCGGCAAACGCCATGAGTTCAGCTGTCGTGCGTGTCATGCGATCATCCCTCTTGCATCTCCCGAGCTATGCGTCCACCCACTGCGGTGGTCGCTTCTCCAGGAACGACTGCACGCCCTCGCGGGCGTCGGTCGTCTGCATCATTTCGTTCAGGAACGTGATCTCGACGCGATCGAGCGCGCCGAGCGCATGGTCGATCCACGACGTGCGCGCTGCGCGCGTCGCCATGCGGATCGCGACGGCGCTACGTGGGCAGAGGTATTCCTCGAACCACGCCACGGCCGCCTGCTCCGGGTCGTCGCTGATCGCGTCCACCAATCCGGCTGCGTGCGCCTCCGTCCCGGAGAGAACGCGCCCCGTGAGTAGCATGTCCTCTGCGAAAGCCGAGCCGACGCGACGCGGCAAGAGAGCGCTTCCGGCCGGAGCGAACATGCCGAGCGCAATCTCGGGTTGACCGAGTTTTGCAGCCGGTGTCGCGACGATGCGGTGGCAGGGCAGCACGAGTTCCAGGCCGCCACCGAGACACGCGCCGCGAACGGCCGCGACGACGGGAACGTCCAGGGTGAGCAGCGCGCGCACGACGGAGTGCAGGCCCATGAGCATGGCTTCCGCCTTGTCGGGGGCGTGCTCTTCGACCGATGCGCCAAAGCTGAAGTGGCGCCCTTCGGCCTCGAGAGTGACGCAGCGCAAGTGCTGCCCTGCCGTTCGCGTCGCGAGTGCGGCGGCGAGCTCGATGCACATCGCCGTATCGACGATATTGCCCTTGCCGCCCGCTAGCACGAGGCGCAGGCGGCGTCCCTCGTGCGTCTCGTCGACGCGGATGCTCTCGTAGGAGGTCACAGGGCTCACGACGCGCTTCCAGCCGTCTCGGGTGCGCGCGGGATCAGCGACTCGATGAATTCCGGCGTCCAGTCTTCACCGGCTGCGAGGCGCTGCCGCATGGCGACGAAATCCACCTGGCGCTGCCCGCGCGGTCCTTCGTTGAACGCGCGGAAACCGAGATGCGCTTCGGTCATCAT
Source organism: Planctomycetota bacterium (assembly GCA_024280885.1). Lineage (GTDB taxonomy): Bacteria > Planctomycetota > JAJSAM01 > JAJSAM01 > JAJVHW01 > JAJRPF01. The sequence continues at coordinate 564,833 of JAJRPF010000048.1, forward strand.
GTTGAGCCCGAGCCACGCGCGGTTCTGCTCGCGGTTCTTGTCCCAGTGCATACGCTTGTGTTGACGGGCGCTCTGGAGCGTGCGTGTGACGCAGCCCGGGAACGTCTGCATCAACGACGTGACGAGTCGATCGACGGCGTCGTCCAGCGGTTGCAGATCGATGGTGCCGGACTTGACCGTCGCCTTCGCCTCGGCGCGCGCGGCGCCTGTAACGAAGTCACCGAAGACCTTGCGGCCACGGTCCACGTAGCGATCTGTCACGACGAAGGGGTTTGCGACGAACTCGCCATCGACCCGGAGGCACGGGACAGTCTCGGTGATGAGCCCCCAATCTAGCGCGCGATACGAACTCCAAGGAGTGCAGAGAGCGAGGCTCTCGTTGGCCCGCTCGACACCCGTGTAGAGCGCGAGGAAGTCCGTCGAGCCGCCGTCCGGCGCGCTGCCGTGCTTCGGTCCCGCCTGGCCGAAGTTCGCGAGATCGCTGGCGACCGTGAAGTCACACGCCATTCCGATCTCCTGCCCGCCGGCGATCCGCATGCCATTGACGCGGCAGATCACGGGCTTGTCGCATTCGAGGATCGCCGTGACCATGTCGTTGAAGAGCCGCATGTACTGGCGGTACTCCTCAGGGCGTCCGGAGTAGTACTCGGCGTACTCCTTTGTGTTGCCGCCGGTGCAGAACGAGCGGTCGCCCGCGCCCGTGAAGACGACAGCGACCACGTCGCGCTCGTTCGATGCGCGTCGGAAGCCGAGGATCACCTGCTTCACCATCGCTGTCGTGTAGCTGTTCATCTGCGTCGGGTTGTCGAGCACGATCCACGCGGCGTAGAGCCCCTCGACCGTCTCGCCGCGTTCGCCACTCACGGTGCGGTCGGCGCGGACCGGGCGCCGCTCATAGCGCACGCGGCCCTCGCCCGCTTCGTCCGCGGGATAGGGCGCGAGATCGTGGTTCTTGAACTCCATCGTGTCGTCTCCTGTCGTTCGCTCGGTCGTGTCGCGTTCAGAGTTGGTGAGGGTTTCGGGGCCGGCGGGCGCGGATCACTGCATGTCGGGGATCAGCACCGGACGGCGCTGAAGACGGTGCTCGCGCAGTGCGGTGAAGACGTCGTTGATGGACGACATCGGGTGGCGCTCGGTGAACGGCGCGATCTTGACGCGCCCTGCGAGGATGAGTTCGAGCGCCGACGGATAGAGTTCCGGCAGACAGCCCCACGTCCCCTCGGCCCGCGCGTCGAACGCCATCAGGTTCGAGAGGCGGACGTCTACCTTGTCGAGCGTGAAGCCGACGACGCCGAGGTACGCGCCGTGGTTGAGCAACCCGAACGCGAGTGTCTGCCCTGCTGCCGTCCCGCTGGTCTCGAAGATCTTCCACTCCGTGCGCGGTAGGGCGCGCTCCCGCGCCCACGCCGCGATCTCCTTGCGGACGTCGCGCGGTGCGCGATCGCGTACGTTGATGGTCAGATCTGCGCCATGGTCCGCGAGCGCCGCCAAGCGCGCGTCATCGATGTCGAGCGCGACGACCGCTGCCCCGACTGCGGCGGCGAGTTGCACGCCGAACCCACCGACTCCGCCGGCACCGACAAAGACCGCCAGACCGCCCTCGCCGAGCCCGCTTCTCTGAATCGCCTGCCACGGCGTCGAGACTGCGTCGGCGAGCACCGAGAGATCCGCGAGCGCGACACCGCTCTTGCCCAGTGGCGCGTTCACGTCGCCCGTGAAGCCGGGGACGCGGCAGAGTCCGCGCGCCGGGACGACGACATGGGTGGCGAAGCCGCCATGCAGATCGTTGCCCGGGAAAACCTGCGTCGGGCAGATGTTCCCGCGCCCGCGCCGACAGACGTCACAATCGCCGCAGGGAATGACAGCGGGGACGACGACGGCTGCGCCGACCCAATCGGTCGCCGCGTCACCCGCATCTTCCACGACACCGCTGATCTCGTGGCCGAGTGTCAGCGGCAATGCGTGCCGCGTCCGCACGCGGTCGAAGAGGAAGCCAAGATCGGTATGGCATACGCCGCAGCCCGCCACGCGCACCAGGACATCGCCGCCGCCCAGCGCTGCTGCCGGGCGCGAGACGAGTCGTAACGGCTCGCCGCCGGCCGACATCTCGAACGCACGAACTGTGGTCGCGTTGCGCGTGGCTGCGTCTGCGTCGCCAGTCGCCGTCACTTCCTCGTTCGTCGTCGTGTCCCTATTCGTCATCATCCGAGGACCCTCCATCGGCGAGGGCGCGGGGTCTGCGCGCGTCTCCCGTCATCGGAAGCGTGACCGCAGTCTCAGTCGCGTCCTTCGTCCCCCGTAACGTCGCGGATCCGGGCGATCGGCGCCGTGACATGTGTCACGCGCGGCGCGCTTGCAACGCGTGATTGTCGAGGTGTTCGCGCGTGCTTAGCGCGGCGCGAGCGGCGGGCGTGACCGCGGTCTCATTCGGCGCGAGAAGAGCGGCCGCGTGACCACTCTTCCCGCTGCGAGTGCGGCGCGCCACATGCGATCCGTGGCGCCGCCGTCGTCGACCAGATCTGCCGTGTCGTCGGGAGTCAATACGAGCGAGACCTCGATATTCGGCGCCATACCCACCGGCACCTTGTGGCGCCGACACGCGTTCCACACCTCGCGGAAGACGGTCTCCATCTCGTCCGGGTCGGGGGGCGGGACGGCTTCCATTCCCGCGCCCTTCAAGGGGCGGAACACGCAGACCGTGGGGAAGGCTCCGACCGATGCGATCCAATCGATCGCGTGCAGCGTCGTCTCGATGGGTTCAACTCCGGCGATGATCTCGCCGGAGCACGATCCGCGACCGAAGAGGGCTGCGCAGTATTCGATTGCGCGCAGGTACGCGTCCTGGCCGAGTGCCCGCGACTTCCCCGGACAGAGCGACTCGAAGACCTCGCGATCGTGGAACTCGTAACAGAACGAGAGATGGTCCACGCCGAGTGCGTGCAGGCGATCGTAGAGCGTGAGATCCGTCGCAGGCGTCGCCTGTACGCCGACGAGAACGCCGACCTCTTCTTTCAGCGCGCGCACGTAGGGCTCGAGCGACAGGAGCGTGTCCGGTCCGGCGTAGCCCGCGTTCAGGTGGACGAACGTGATACCGGACTCGGCCTTCGCCGCGCGCGCCGTCTCCACGACGTCGGCCACCGACTTCTCCAGTTCCTCCTCGACACCGACGTTCACTCCCGACGTGCAGAACTGGCAGGCATCCGCGCCTCCTCCCGCCCAGAACGCGCAGATCCCTCCGACGTAGATCCCGAGATAGGTGCCCTGCAAGACGCCGACCTGGTCCATCGGCACTCCGCGTGACGTGCTCTCTGCATACCAGGCTGGCGTGGGCGGCAGGATCACCGTGACCTCGGAACCGTCGCGTGTATCGACGATGTGGTAGTCCGCGTCGCGCAGCACAAGCAGGAGCGGTGAGTGCGTGACGAAGTCCTCCTCGACGGGTGCATTCACCCAATGCAACTTCCGCTTGCCGGGGATGCAGAGCTCGAGTCCCGAGCCGAGTCCTGCGCGCGTGCGCTGGATGCCGCGCGCATGCTCTTCGAGACGGCACGTCGGATCGATGCGCAGTCCGCGGCAGTAGAGTTCGAGGGACAGGCGGGCAGGATTGTGTGTCGGCATCGGTGGAGTCCGTCCCCGAACGGTACGTCGGCTCGGCGCCAGCAGATGTGACTCGCGTCACCGCTACGTCGACAGCGACGTTCGGTCTACTCCGCGTACGCCGCCGACAGTTGCGCCGCCACGGCGTTGAAGTGTTCGCGGATGGCGGGGTCCTGCGCGGCGAAGGCCCGTGCGACTTCGCTCGTCGCGGCGGGCGACAGGAGTTGCTCGGCCATCGGGAAGAGCACCTGGTTCTCCTTCGCGATGTGATCCCTGAGCAGCACGACAAACGCGGACGCCTGCTTCTGGAATCTCGCCACGTCCGGTGGCGTGGCGTCGAGGGCGGCGCCCATTGCGCGCATGTGACCGCGCCCGATCTCGTGTTCCTCGCGCATCACCGACGTCGGGCCCGCGTGCGGCGGAAGCCCCGCCTGCTCCATGGCCGGGAAGAGATGCAACTCCTCCTTCTCGTGGTGCGCGCCGTCGGCGAAGTCGCGGAAGAAGGCCACCACCGCGCGAGCGTCGGCGAGCTCGAGGTTGCCGGAGGCGCGGGAGCGGCGGATCATCGAACTCAGCGCGCCGAGTACGGTCTCGATGAGCTCGTGTTCGTCCTCCAGCACCAGCGTGGGCCGCGCCGAGCCGGGTGCAGGGTACTCGTTCCTCGCGTCCATGGAGCCTCCTCGCGATGACGTTGGCATTGCGGTTCCAGGGTGCGGACCGTCACGGCAGCCGGCCTTGACGTCGGTCAATCGCCCGGGATACGGGCATCACGGCGGCCAGGATGGCGTAGGCTGGAGGGGATGCGCGTCCTCCGCCCCCTTCGTTTCCTCCTGCCCAGCCTCGTGCCGGCAGCCGTACCGCTTCTGATCTGCCTCTCGGCGGCCGCGAGTGGTGAGTCGGCTGGCGTCGAGGTCGCGCTCCTGAACGGCGATCGCGTGCGTGGCACGATTTTCCCCGCCACGCAGGTGGAGACATTCGATTTCGTCCTTCCGCGCGGAGCCCGCCTGAAGGTCGTAGCGAAGCCGAAGAAGACGCGCTCGCGCACGACCCCTCCCCCGCTCTCTCTGCGCCTTCTCGACCGCTTCGGACGCGATGTCGGCGCCGACAGCATTGAGAACGGCGGGAAGAAGGCGCGCGTCACCGGGTTCGAGGTCGAGGAGTCCGGCGTCCACTACCTGAAGCTCGGCGGCGATCGCTTCGACATCGGTGACTACACACTTGTCCTTGCGTGGAAGTCGCCGAAGAAGTTCAAGCAGAAGGGCGTCGACACGTCCGAGGGCATCCAGAACATCGACTTTGCTGCCGACAGCGGCGCGGTTCTGGTGATCAAGGCCAAGGCCTCGAAGAACTCGCCGGCGCTGCCCGTGGTGACCGATCTGGTGCGCATCGAGGACGGTCGCGAGATCCTTGTCCACACGTTCGCGTTCCCGCCGCGACCGACCGCGACATTCAAGGCAACCACCGGGATCGTCATCGGCGGGGATCACCGTCTCAAGCTGCGCGACGGGGGCGGGATTGGCGGTCCCGTCGATGTCTCGCTGAAGTTGAAGAAGTCGTCACGGCGGCGCGATGTGCGTCTGACCGACGATCGATTGGACGTGCCGCCGAGCGACGTTCGGATTGTCGCCACCGTGCTGATCGATGACGACGGCGGCGAAGGGCCTCCGGGCGCGCCGATCGTGAAGGTCCCGGTCAATGCGGTCTCGAAGTTGACGCCGGTGCAGATCGGCGTAGGCGATCCCTTCGACGGCCCCGAGCGCTCCGGGCTTCTGCCCGCGGGCGATACCGTCTTCGTTGGGCCCACGCATCTTGAGTTCGACTTCGCGGTGGATGTGGAACTGCCCTTCAACGCGTCCGGCTTCGCTGGCGATACGTCGAACCTGCGCGTGCAACTGCGCGACGAGACCGGACTGACGACGCCGATCTTCTCGTTCGTCGTCGATGCCAACCGCTCCGTCGTGACGGCGGAAGTTCGGCGTGGCGGGACGGTCGGCGCGTTCCGACTCCTGCCGCCCCCGGCGCCAACGTCATTGACCCCGTTCATCGGCCAATTGACCGGCGGCTACACGATGTCGCTCGGCGGATCGAACTTCCGCGACGAGCGTGACGCGTTCGGCGAATTGTGGCTGCAGGTGACGATCGATGGCGAAGCGGTGGAGACCGAGATCCTGTCGATCTCGCCCACGCTCATCTCGTTCATCGTGCCGCCCCACCTTCCGGGGCGCGTGACGTACGGCATCCTGGATCGCGAGACCGGACTGATCGGCGAACTCGCGAGCAACTCGTTCCAGTACCGGTAGGTCGACGCGGTCGCGCAATCCCGGATCGTCGCAGCGCTGACGCGTTGTAATCTCAAGCCAGTTGCAATCTCATGCCAGCGCGATCTCATGCCAGCGCAGCGGCGCGCTCAGAGGATCGAGAGAACCTCGTTCAACGGGTCCACCGTCACGCCGTAGTTGTTGTCTATGGAGAAGCGGGCCAGCTTCGGGATCTCCGACGGGTCGGCCAGGATGCCGAGCGCGACGATGGCCATCGCGCGCACCAGGTCCTGCTCCTTCTTGTTGCCGTAGACATCGAGCAAGTCGGTCGCCGCCGAGTTGAGCCGCAGCACGCCGATCGACATCGCGGCGCTCCCGCGCTCGTAGATTGTGGCCTTCGTGTCGCGCACGGTCTCGATCAAGAATGTGCGCGCCATCGGGTCGTGAAGCAACCCGAGGCCGACCGCGAGATTCATGCGCAACCGCGGGTCGTTCTCTATCGCAAGTCGCTCGCGCAGGAGTGGCGCAGACGCGCGGCTCCCGATCATTCCCAGCGCAAGCGCCGCGTAGCCAGGCAGCCAGATACCCCCTCGTTCCTGCACGAGTGCCTGGATTTGCGGCACGGCAGCCGCGTCGCCCATGATCCCGAGTGCGATGCAGTACCCGCTCTGCAGGTCCTTGGCGGTCTCGGTCCGCAGAGCTTCGCGCACGAGCGGCGCGGAATCGACGCTGTCCGCCAGTGCGAGAGCGAGCGCGAAGAACGGGCGGTCCGCCCTCCTCGCCTTCGGCAGGCGCTCGCGCAACCGTTTGCGGATGGCGGCGTTCGCCATCTCTCCGAGCGAGACCGCGGCGAAGTGTCGCACCATCGGGTCCGTGTCTTCGAGCGCGCGCTCGAGTTGCGCGACTGCATCCGTGTCGTCCGCATGTGCGATCTTGCCGAGCGTGATGGCGGCCGAGCGGCGCAGATTCGCTGTCTTTTCACGGTCCAGAATGCGCGTCACGGCACCGAGCGCAGCACGGTCGCCCATGCGGCCGAGCGAGAGGATGGCGAACGCGCGCACGTTGTCATCCGCATGCTTCGCGGCCGCGTCGCGCAGCGTCGGCAGGACGGACTCGCTGCCCGTCAGTCCAAGCGCCACGTAGACGGAGGCAACCAGTGGCGGCTGGAGCTTCTTCCGCCCGTTCGCGACGCGCAGGAGCAGCGCTGCCGTGTCTTCTCCGCCGGTCAGGCCCAGGCCGAACGCGGCGAACGAGCGGTTGCGCGTGTTCTGCTTTTGGTCCGAGAGGATGTCGAGCAGGTAAGGGACGTTCTCGTCCAGCCCGAGCATCCCGAGCGCGAGCACCGCGGACTCGCGCACGTCCTTGTGCTTGTCCTTCTCGGCCGCGTCCCGCAGGACCGTCGAGGCCTGTGCGTCGCCCATCTTCCCCAGCGCGATCGCGGCGGCCGTGCGCACCTCGAAGCTCTTGTCCTGGAGCGCCTTGATGAAGACCGGCACCATCTCCGCGCGCTTCAGGCTGTCATCGCGTGCCCGCCGCTCGGCCCCTTGCTCGTCATTCTCCCCGGCGCTGGGTGTGACATCCGTGCCGTCCTCGCGCATGCGTTCGTGCAGGCGCAGATGGAACTCCTTGTTGGCTGACCACCACGTCTCCCAGTTGGAGATCGCAGTCGGTCGATCCGCCGTCCCAGGAGGAACCGAGCCGCCAGAGGGGACCGCGCCACCGCCGCCGCGATACGAACCACCGTGCGCGAACGCCGTGCCCGCTACCGCGAGAACGAGTATCGCTGTCGTCAGAACCAGCCGCATCCGACCCTCCGAACGTGAGCCCCACAACTGAGGCTAACGGGCCGCGCCGTGCCGACAACCCCGCGACGCGGCTTGTTCACTCGCCCTGGCTGATAAAGGTCAGCTTCACGGGCAATGCCGGGTCGCTCTCGATGGCCTCGCGCAACTCGGCGAGGCGACCGACCTCGCTCTCGGGCAGCACGACGCGGAGCAGGTTGGGTGGCTGCGCACCGACGGACTTGCGCTTCACGCCCACGTCGCCGAGCCGCAACTCGATCTTCGTCGAGACCCGCTCCAGGAGCTTGTAGTCCGGGTCGCCACCGCCGGGCATGGAGGCCCGGTAGACCAGCAGTCCCTCCTGTTTCCTGACGCCGCATGCGCCCAGGATCGAGCCGCTGATGAAAGTGACGGCGAGGATGGCGGTGGTGAGCCGGGTGTGCATCGCGCCACGATAGCACCTTGTCGTTCGAGTGTGGCCGCGGTCTCGAGGCTCTGGTCTCCCCCCGGCGTATCGTTCGCTCGCGGTGGCGCGCTTGATAGCGTCTGCCCATGCGCGCCCTCATCCTTGCCCCCGTCTTGCTCGCACTTGTCGCGTGCTCGACGCCGATCACCGCCAAGAACGTCGGAGCCGACCGCGTCTTCGAGCGCGTCAACGTGAACGCTCTGCGGGACAGAAAACCCAGCCTGACGACGCAGACCGTGCTGCACCGGGCGAGCCTGGCCGAACTCTTCGATGACAGCCCGCACGAGGCTCTGGCGGCGCTTCACCGCGCCGCGCTCGAGATCGACGGCCGCGATCGGTTGATCGCCCTCTCCGAACTCTGCTACCTCACCGCACGCCGCGAACGCGACAAGTCGCTCTATCTCGCATCGACTGTCTACGCGTACCTCTTCTTGGTCGGCGACGATCCGCAACCGCGTCCGCATGTCATGGATCGCCGCGTCCGGCTTGCCTGCGAGCTCTACAACCGATCGCTGACGGAGGCGTTCCGCGAGGACGGAGGGGAACTCTTCGTCCCCGACATGGGTGTCATCAAGTTGCCCGTCGGCTCCATCCGGATCGAGTCGGCCGACCAGGTCATGAAGCTGGGGCAACAGCTCTTCACCGAGTTCCGGCCCGCGGCGGACTGGTCCGTGAAGGGGATGTCGTCGCGGATCGTCACGTCCGGAATCGGGGTCGCTTTGATCGCCGGCCGGACCGAAGATACCGCATCGGTCTCGGGAGATATGGACGCGAACGGCAGGATCGCCGGCAGTGCATTCCTCGACATCATCGGTGAACTACCGGACGCCGAGACCGGCGAACTCCGCGCGCGGCTCTCGCTCCATGCAACGCTCGACGAGCCGACGATTCAGGTGCGTGGAAGGACCGTCCCGCTCGAGTCGGACCTGACAGTTCCGATCGCGTACTCGTTGCGCGAGTCCAAGCTGTGGGACTTCGAACTCGGCTCGTTCCTGTCTCCGGACAAGGCCGCGTTCGATAACGGCATCTCGTTGGCCGGGCCATACCAGCCCGGGAAGATCCCTGTCGTCTTCGTGCACGGCACCGCGTCGAGCCCCGCGCGTTGGGCGGAGATGCTGAACGAGTTGCGGGCGGATTCGCTGCTACAGGAGCGCTATCAGTACTGGTTCTTCATCTACTCGACAAGTCAGCCGATCCTCATCTCGGCCAACTCGCTGCGCGAGAGCCTGAAGGAGAAAATCGCCGAACTCGACCCCGCCGGCACGGACGCGGCACTGCGCAAGATGGTCGTGATCGGCCACAGTCAGGGTGGGCTGCTGACGCGCTTGATGGCGACCGAGTCGGGCGATCGGTTCTGGGAGAATGTGAGCGACGCCCCGTTCGAGGACCTGGACCTCACGCCCGAAGAGAGTGCTAAGCTGCGTCAGGCCGTGTTCTTTGAACCGGCCCCATTCGTCGACACCGTCATTTTCGTCGCCACCCCTCATCAGGGGAGTTTCCTCTCGGAGGGCTTCCTGCGCACGATCGCGAATGCGCTGATCTCGCTGCCGAAGAAGTCGATTCAGTTCTCGCAGGACATCATCCTGCGCAACCCGCTGCTCGTGAAGCGCGACCCGCTCAAGGGACAGCCGACGGCCGTCGACAACATGGCGCCGGGCAATCCGTTCCTGCTTGCGCTCGCGGACTCCCCGATGCCGGATCGCATTCACAAGCACTCGATCATCGCCGTCGAGGGTGATGGCCCGCTCGACGACGAAGACGATGGCGTCGTTGCCTACAAGAGTGCGCACCTTGAGGGCGTCGACTCCGAACTCGTCGTCCACTCGTTCCACTCGTGTCAGGACAAGGCGCCCGCGATCGCCGAGGTGCGCCGCATCCTGCGCGAAGCACTTCAAGAGAAGTAATCGCCGCTGGCCGGGTCAGTTTCGGGTCAGTTCGCCGCGTCAGTCCTGCGCGCGCATCACGGCCTTCACCGTGACACCCGCATCCTCGCGGATCACGACGCGGTCGATGACGACTTCGGCGTGGCCTTCAAACGACCGCACGGTGAGTCGGTAGGCGCCCGCGTGCTTTGCGCGCAAGCGGACGCTTCGCAGCCCATTCGCCGACGAGAACGCGCCGCCGGGTTCGTCATCCGTCTCGTCGCGATCGAGCGGCTCCATGAACGCGAGCATATTCGTGAGCGCAACCGGCTCGCCGTCCTCGTTAACGAACTCGAGAAGGACCGAGCGCGCCTGCGTGACGGTCAGCACGACCTCGCCGACCGCTGGCCCCACGCCGCGCAGGATGCCCTGCGCGCCCCCGAACGAGTCGTCGGAGTGCGCGCTCGCCTCGATCGCGAACGTATCGTTCCCGAGGTGTGCGAGCGCGATCCATCCCTCCTTGTCCGTCGATCCCTGCGCAACGATCGACCGCGTTGCGTCGCCGAATGCCATGACGTGCGCGCGGGCGCAGGGGGCCCCGAATTGGTCGAGGACGCGGACGCGAAGCTCATGCCCGCGCGAGAAGACGACGTCGTCCAGATCGCCCACCTGTGGAGCACTGCTGCGCAGCGTCTCGAACGCCACCGACCCCGGCGCGATGATCAGGCGCCGATCGGCATGTGACCCCGGATTGAAGGAGATCGAGATCGAACCGTCCTCGTTCGTATGCGCGTCGATCCCCGACAGAACGAAGCGCCCGTCCGCGTCGGAGTCAACCGAGTCGGATGCCGAGTCGGAGGAGATCATGACGTCCGCGATGGACCGTCCCTCTTCGTCCACGCAGCGTCCACGGAACGCGACCGCCGGCGCGAGTTCGATTCGCAACCCGTCGCCGAGCAGCGCGGTGCGCGGGGTCTGATGATCGGTGTGCGGAAAACCCTGCGCCGTGATCGACAGGTTGGCGGGCGTCGTGAATGCAGCGTGCGGGAGCGCGCGGAACGCGAACTCCCCGGCAGCATCGGTGCGCGCCACGCCACCGGGCCCGTAGACGTCGCCGGTCAGCGTCATCTCGATCCGGGCGCCTGCGATGGGGGAGCCGTCCGTGGAGATCAGCGTGCCACGCAGCGCAGTTGCCGCGTGCAACACCAGTCGCGTGTCGTCCGGCTCCCTGTCGGCGACTTCGATCACAGGCCCGATCGCTGCGAGATCCCCGAGCGACGCGGAGAGCCGCACCTCCTGCTGCCGCGGCACCTGGAACACCGCGCGCCCGTCCGTGTCGGTCGTCCGTGTCGCGAGAACACGCGCGTACCCGGATTTCGCGAACGAGTTGCCGTCACGTAGTTCCACCGTGGCGTCCGCCGCCGCCGTGCCGTCGCCGCGAACAACCGTGACCGACCACCCGTTCGTCTCCTGCTCCGAATCCGCTCCAAGTACTGCCGCGGTCACTTGGGCAGCGCGCGATCCCGAGCCTTCGTCGGTCGCCGCCCCCCCGGTGCCGACCAGGGAAGTGAACGCCGCGCCGATGCGTGCCCGATCCCGCCGGCCGGCGGGAGTTGCCCCACGGTCGGCGACGTCGGCCGTCTCGTTCGCTGACGGGTCGCTCGAAGCACCTGCATCACGCGGAGCGTGCGCACCAAGCTGCCATGCGATCGGCACCATCCCGGCCACCAGAACAAGACCGGCCGCGATGGTGATACGCCATGTGCGCGTCTTGCGGGTTCGTCCGTTGACGGTTGGGTCGACGTCGAAGAGCAGGGGCGCAAGTGCGCGCCTCCACGCCTTCTGATCGCCCCCGTGATGCGCGTCGAGTTGCGCCCGCAACTTGTCGTTCGCGCGGTGGAGGCGCGTTCTCACCGTTCCGTGCGGAACGCCCAAGCGCTCAGCGATCTCCGCCGGCGAGAGCCCTTCGAAGAAGCGCAGCAGCACGACATCCCGGAACCCTGGTTCGAGATCCAGCACGGCTTGGAGCACACTTCGATGTGCCTCCGCCTGCTCCGCGATCACATCCGCACGAGCACCGACGCCGACGCCCGCATTGCCTCGCGCCGCGGCCTGCGCGACAACCCCCTCGCGCTCACCCCGCCGCGCATCCCGCCGCACGGAGTCGCGCAACCGATTGCGCATGACGGTCGCGAGCCAGGCCCGCGGCGAGCGCACATCGCGAGGCATCGACCGCAGCGCGCGCAACCATGTCTCTTGCTCGAGATCGTCGGCGCTGCCCGTGTCACGGACGAGTGACCGCGCCAGCGCGCGCACCCAATCACGGTGCTGCAGAAGAACGTCGGGCGGGAACGGCGGAGAGCGGAGTTCAGTCATGGCACCTTGGAGACGCCAGGATGCCCCCGCCCGTTCCCGGCGATCGAGCGAATTGACCGCGGCCGACAGGTCCGCGGCCGTACTCCCGTCATGCCGTGCCACGGTGCGCCAGGCCAAGCCGGGGCGCGGAGAATGAGCGACCTGATCACGACACGTCGACGACACGCCGCGGAGTCTCTCCGTCGCCGTGGAGGATCTGAACGTCGTTACGCGCCGCAGCGACGCGGTTGACAAGCTGACGAACCTGGTCGAACGTGGAGTGTCCAAACCGACGATTCGAGCCTGATACGGCATGTCGGGCACAGTATGACGAGAGTTTGGGTACTGATGAGGGTACGCGTGAGCGAAGGCCGCAGAGTTCTCGGATCTCGGTAGGGCAGGGCTGCGGTCGTATGCGCGGTCGTCCTCACGGTCGCCGCGTGGCGCTCAAACCTGTCCGGGTCGCGCACGAAGGATGCACGCGTCCCGATCATCGTGTCCGTAGAACGCGCATTGCTGGAGACGCAGCGACACTCCTCACCTCGCCTTCTAGCAGAGGGGGAATTCGGCTGCGAGTGGAGCGGGGAGATCGCGCAGCCCGTCCTCGCGACGATCGAGATGGATCCTGCGTTCGGAGGCCCGTATCTGTATGTGGTCCTCCCTGGGTTTGAGGACGCGCAGACGGTGTCCAACTGGATGCGATTGCGAATGCGACTGTTAGGTGATGCACGCCATGGTCCTCGCGGGCGGCTCCACGTCGGTGTCGATTACCATGCGTACTTCGTCCTACCGACAGGCGGGGTGGATGGGCCAGAGCAGCCAACCTCGACTGTCGTGCGACTTCGACGCCTTGATGCGTGGGAGGAAGTTGCGCTCCTGCTCGAGTGAGCAATCGACATGCCGCGAGATACTGTGCTGGCAGGCTGTCGAAGTCATGCCGTGCCTGTCGAGTTTCGACACACCGTGGCACGACATACCGTGCCAGGTTCAGTAGCTCGCAGTATCTCGGGAGGCCTCACCTGGACCCGGGGCGGCGGCGCTTGCTACTCGATGCCGTGGTGCTCGTTCATGAAGTCGAGGAGGGCGATCGCGAGCGCGTCGAAGGCGGATTGGTCGCCAGCGTCGAAGGAGCGGACGACGGCGGCCATGCGTTCGCCGGTCACGGAGTCGAGCATCTCGGCCTCGAAGCGCACGGAGACGACGTCGTCGGGGGTGCGTCCGTCGCCCTTGAACTTCATCTCGGAGAGTGCGCAGCGCGTGCGCATGACGTGGGGGCCCGCCTTCGCGACCACGTCGTAGTAGGGCTCCACGACGCTGATGAGCTTCTCGCGGAACGCTGCGGCCATGCGCTTGGCAACAGCCGGGTCCTCGTTCGCCAAGGTGGAGTTCGGGAGTGCGTGGATCTCGAACGCGTCAAAGAGCAACTGGTCGCATTCGAGCATCGCGTCGTGCGGCGCGATGAAGCGCAGCCCAGTCGGCTCCTGCGGATGCACGGCCATGCCCTCGTAGCTGCCCAGGAACCCTGTGGTCCCGAAAGGCTGCGTGGCGCACCCGGCGCAGAACAGGCCTGCGATGAGCGCAGCGGTGGTGATGAGGGAGCGGATGCGGATCATGGTTTGTCCTCCCCGAAGGGCGTTCTCAGCAGGAGTTACGTTCGACGTGTTGCGTTGTCTGATCGGGCCCAGTTCGCGTCATTTCAGTGCGCGTCGTGTCGTCTAGCGACTCGTCTAGTACGGCTCGTTCCAAAAGTTCTCCCAGATGACCTGGTCGGGCTTCGGGAGCTTGGGACGATCCGGGCTGATCTTGTACTTCTTCTTCGCCTTGCGCCACCACTGCGTCCACGCGTCCTTGTCCGTGCCGTTGTCGATGCCGGTGAGGACCAAGAGCGCGATCCGGGCGTCCACCATGAAGCGCTGCTCGCCCGCCCCGCGACTGTTGCCGCGTGGGTTGCCGCCGCCCAGACTCATTGCCTGGATCAGCGTTGCGATCGCTTCCTTGGTGCGGATATTGCCGATGCCAAAGATCCGCGCCTGGCCGGTGGCGATCGTCAGACCCTTGAAGGGGGAGTCGATCAACACGTCGACGGACGATTTGTCACGATGGCGACCGATCGCTTTCAGCAGGTGCGTGAACTCGGTCTCGTCGTCGCGCAGCTTCTTGTTGCGGCGGTACAGGCGGTGCAACTGCTTGAGAGCGCTCTTGTCGTGCGACCAACCGAGAGCGTCGATGGCCTCGAGTCGAATACGCTTCTCGCGGTCACGGAGTGCCTTTCCGAGCAAGCGCGTGACGGCCGGACTGCTCACGCCGCCGAACTCCTCGATGGCGACGGCGCGCTCATCGACGTCTTTGGACTTGTGCGCCTCGGTCAAGCCCTTGACGGCGGCCTTGACGGTCGCCGCATCGGGGTTCTCGACGATGACGTAGGGCGAGCCGAGCGCCTGCCGCTTCGGTGCCGGTCGGCCGACGTAGTAGGGCTCCTCCCAGAAAGCTTCCCACTTCGCGGAGAGAGGCTCTGGGACGTCCGGCCGGTCCTTCTCGACCTTGACCTTTTTCTTCACCTCGTTCACCCACCACTGCGACGCTTCCAGTCGATCTCGACCGGGATCGCGGCCCGTGAGCACGGCGATACCGACCCGAATGTCGGGGTAGAACTTCCCCTTGTAGCTGGAGTCGACGAGCCGGCTGCCGCCGCGGCGTGGGTTGCCGCCTGCGATCTGCAGCGCCTTGAAGAGCAGTTCGACAGAGCGCTGGTCACGGATATTCGTGACGCCGTAGATGCGGGCCCGCCCCGTCTCCTGCGTGAGCCCCTTGAACGGTTTGTCGGCGAAGACCTTGAGCGACGACGGGTCGCCGTGGCGCCCGATCTCCTTGAGGAGCAGCGCGAGGAGTTCCTCGTCATCGCGCAGGGGCATATCGCGGAAGTAGAGCTTGTGGAGCGCCTTGAGCGCATCCGGGTGGTCCGTACCACCGAGAGCCTTGATCGCGGCCGTGCGGACCGAGATGGACCGATCGCGGAGGCCCTTCGCGACGAACTGGATGATCCCCGGGTCCTTCAGGCCTGCGGCTGCCTTCACGGCATCGAGGCGCTCGACCTCATCCGTCTTGCGGAACGCGGTCTTCAGGCGCTTTTCGAGCGCATCGTTAGCATCCTGAGCGTGGGCTGGGAGTACCAGCACCGCCGCCAGGACGGTCAAGGTCGCGATCGTCAGTCTGCGCATGCCGAAGCCTCCATCAGGGGGAACGGCGTTGTTCTACCAGTCCGCCCCGGCGATCGCGAATGGAGACGCGGTGGCCCGAAAGCGGTTCTGCGCGCGTGCGGTGCCCGGTGTCATCCCAGTCTCGCGGTGAACGTTGGCACCTCGTGGGCCGATGTATGGAGACGTATCCTCCAACCGAAGGTGAAGCCTTGTTCCAACGACTCCTGCTCTCGACGGCGCTCGCGGCTGTGCTCGTCCTCTCTCCAGGCTGCCTGACGACGATCTCGGAGTCGCCGACTCCCGACGATGTCACGCAGACGGGGCCGTTCCCCGACGACTATACGAAGATCGTGCGGAAGTGGATCCTTGAGGACATCTTCCGGATCGTGTCGATCGACTCACTCGACGTGTCGACGCCTGAGGCCGGAGTCAGCCGCTGGGGACTCCTCGGTAGCGCGAAGCAGGGCTGGCGTGCGAACGTCCAGTTCTCGGGCCGGGATCGCATCGGGTCGTCCACCGGACGGATGGACTACGTCGTGCTGATCAAGGACGGCGAGGTCGTGGCCTCGCAGAAGCGCCCCTGAGAAGGGCCTTGGGCCTGGATCACTGGATCACCCTGAGCACGGGGCGGCTGCGCCGTCACCTCCGGAGCGTCTCGCTCGGCGCACATGAACTGACGAGTCACGCTGCCCGGGCGCGGTGGATGCTCCACACGTCGGCTGGCTATCACCCCCTCACCGGCGCCGCGGGGGTTTCTGGCCGGGCTCCTAGTCCGCATCTCCTCCTCGGATCTGCTTAGTCGTCGCGGCAACGATGTGCATTCCGACAAGGCGCGCGAGAACGACGGCGACGAACATCTGTCCGACGATGGCTTCCACGATCGTGAGCGAGCGTGCGATCGACGTCTTCGGGGTGATGTCGCCGAAGCCGAGTGTCGTCAGTGTGACGTAGCTGAAGTAGAAGAGCTCCCCGGCGGCGTCGTCACGACTGGCGGCATGATCGAGCGCACCGAAACTCTCTGGATCGAGGAGGAGGACGGCGCGGTAGAGATAGAACCACGCCAGTCCCAGCAGAACGTACGCACAGAGCGAGATGCAGATGGTGTCGGCCGTGACCGTGCGTCGCCCGAACATCGCGACCAGGCCCTTGTAGACGACGAAGAGCAGGCCGATGCCCGTGTAGATGCGCCCGAACGCAAGCAGCGAGACGGGGACGTCGATCGACGTCCATGTCAGTGCCTCGATTGTCGCCGGAAGCACGACCAGTAGAGCGGCCATGCGCCACGGCTGCCTGGCATGGGCGACCGTGACAGCGGCGGTGATCAGGATGGCGTCGACGGCGAGGTGCAGGATCACCTTGCCGACGACACCGCGCGACTCCGGGAGGAGCCCGCCAAGCGTGCTCGACCGGAGGAACGGGATGAGCACGAACATGAGCAGCAGCGCGGCCAGCAAGTAGAACGAACCGCCTGCTCGCAAATCGGACACCACCGCGGCAAAGCCCCGTCGCCTCGACATCTTGTTGCTCCTAATCCAGCCGAACTGCCAGGCCTGCAGCGCGCAACTTCACGGCCATGTCCTGCTTGTCCGTCGTCACGCGATAGGCCTCGGCCGGCTCCACGAGATCCTCACGCACGAGTCGCATGAGGTCGTCGTTCAGAAGGCACATGCCGAGCTTCTTCCCCGTCTGGATCGCCGATGGGATCTGGTAGGTCTTGCCCTCGCGGATGTGGTTCGCGATCGCGGGCGTCATGACCAAGATCTCGAAGGCCGCGACGCGGCCCTTGCCATCCTTGCGGCGCAACAACGACTGCGCGACGACGCCGCGCAACGACACCGAGAGCATGGTCCGCACCTGCGCCTGCCGGTCCGACGGGAACTGGTCGATCAACCGATCCACCGTGCTCGCTGCGGTCGTCGTGTGCAGCGTTCCGAAGACGAGGTGCCCGGTCTCGGCCGTCGTGATCGCCGTCTCGGCCGTCTCGAGGTCGCGCATCTCGCCCACGAGTACGATGTCGGGGTCTTCCCGCAGCGCCGCTCGGAGTGCCTTCGAGAATGACGCCGTGTGGTAGGGGACCTCGCGCTGGTTCACGAGACAGCCGTGGTTCTCGTGCACGAATTCGATCGGATCCTCAACCGTGATGATGTGCTCACGACGCGTCTTGTTGACGTGGTCGACCATGGCAGCGAGCGTCGTGGACTTGCCGCTTCCGGTCGGCCCCGTCACGAGCACGAGACCCTTTGTGAGGCCGCAGAACCTCTCGACGGCGTCCGGTAGTCCGAGTTCTTCCATCGTCATGATGCGGTGCGGAATGTGGCGTAGCACCGCGCCCGGGCCGCGTCGGTCCATGAACGCATTGACGCGGAAGCGTCCCACGCGCGGGATCTCGTACGCGAAGTCGGTGTCGCCGGTCTCCGCGTATTCGGTTCGCTGGAACTCCGGGATGATCTCCGCAATCAACTCACGCACGTCCGCCTCGGTGAACGGCACGGCAGACGATCCGGACGCCGCCGTCATTCGGCCCTTGATGCGAAACGTGGGACGCGCACCGGTGGAAGCATGGAAGTCGGAGGCGCCCTGCTCCACGGCGAAGCGCAGGTAGCTGTCGATGCGGGCCATGACTACGCTCCTCCTTCAGCCGCGGGCTGAGCTGCGGCGCTGGGCGCTTTCCCACACTCGATGCTCACGATCGCTTCCGATCGCACGACGTGGAGTTTCGCGTCGTCGCACTTCATCACGACGTAGCCGCCGTGACTGTGTGGGTCGACGCGCAGGATGCGGCCGGTGATGCTGCGGCCGTTCAGCAGTTCGACGGTGACTCCATCGGCCGACGTGATCAGATCGCCGAACGAAAGCTGCGCGATGCCCGCGATCTCGGCGTTCCAGCGCACCGTGTTCTTGAGATCGGCGATGGCGAGTTGGATCATCGCCCGCATCTGTCCGAGCAGCGCGTTGAGGACGGGGAGAGCAAGTTGCGCGTGTTCGCCCAGCACGCTGTCGAGAGATCCGCACGGGAACGTGAGCAACTCGCAGGACTCGACGGCGCGCGCGCGCCCCGCCGCACCGCCCGCGTGCCCCCCTTGCGCCGTCCCGAGGATCGCTCCGTCTCGGAGTGTGCCGACGAGGTGCTCTACTCCGTTCTCCAGGACGATTGAGACCTCGACTGCACCCGTGATGACGATGTCCATGCGCGTGAGCTCGTCACCCGGTTCGAAGAGCACCGTGCCCGCTTCGACATGCCGGCGCTCGCCGAGTTTCTCAAGCGCTGCGACGCCCTCGTCGCCGAGTGCATCCAAGATCGTTGTCGCACCGTCGTCGTCGCCCATCGTTCCTCCTCTGGCATCGCGTCCGCGATCGCCCGGCGCAGTGTAGCGTCGGGCACAGGAATCACCGCGCACGCGAATTGCCGCGCACGTGCGCAGATGCGAGTGGCTTCGCCCGGCGCTGCCGCCGGAGTGTCGAACGGCGCGGGAGCGAGCGTCTCGGCCTCGGGATCAGTCGGTCTTCGCGTCCTCGGCGTCGAGCGCCTGCTGCGCGGCTTGTTCCTCTGCCGCCCTCGCCTCCCATGAACTGGAGGCGTCTTCGTCCCCCGTCTCACGGGCGATTTCTCCCAGCTCCGCGAGGACGTCGGGATGCGCGGTCCAGGCCCACGTCAACTCGCCGCGCCGTAGCTCCGTCTCGTTGCCCTTGGACTCGCCAACCCGCCGCAGGACTTCTGCGACGCGCTCGACGTGCAGGGAGCCTTCGGCGAGCAGGCTGTCCTCAAGGGCGTTCGCGCCAGCGGTGTCGCCGGTCAGGCGCGCGAGATCGGCGGCCCACAGCCGTCGTCCTGCGTCGTCGGCTGCGAGTTCGAGCACCACGCCGCGCAGTCTCGCGGAGCGCGCTGTGTCGCCGCGCTCGTGCAGTCGCAATGCGAGAACTGCGAGGGGCACGAACGCCTGTCGCGCGTCCACGCGATCTTCGCCGACCCACGCCGTGAGCGCGTCGGCTGCCGCTGCGAGCCACGCGTCGTCAGGCGTCCACTTGTCGTCGTCGGAACTCCCTTCCGCGGTGTCCTCGTCTTCCGTCACGATCGGGGAAAAGAGTCGGGCCACATCGACGTACGACAGATATCCGCCCTGCGTGCGGCGCATGCGTTCCCACGCGGAGAGCAGCAGCAGGTCGGGAGTCAAGCGCGCTCGCGTTACCGCGAATTCGAGACACCGCAGTGCTTCCGCGTCGCGCCCAACACGCGCGAGAAGCGCCGCGGCGACCTTCGCGGTGTTGCGTTTCACGGCGTGCTTCGTATCCGTGACGTTCTCGATGATGCGCGCGCCGCGCTCGACTGCGAGCGCCGCTCCCGAGGCCTGCTCCCACGTCTCGAGCATGAGGGTCTCGAAGCCATCGCGGCCCCAGTGCGAAGCTCCCGGGTCGGCGCAGACGGCGAGGGTGTCCACGAAATCGGCCAAGCGCTGCCCATCGAGATCCTTCATCGCGTCGTTGACGAGTGAGCGCGCGTCGAGCGATGTGAGATTGCCGGTGCCCCAGACTCCGGCGGCAGAAGAGAGATACGCGCACCACCGATAGAGTCGCGCAGCCTTGTCGGGTTCGCCTGCTTTCGCGTGTACGCGCGCCAGTTGCAGGATGGCCTTGCCGTCGAGGGGGGCCGTCGCCGACGTGAGCGTTTCCAGCGTCCCGCGCAGAGACTCGTCAACGATCTCCGGATTGCGTTCAAGGAGCGCGAGGAGGAGCATCTCGTCACGCGCGTCTCCCGAGCCGTCCTCGATGCGCCGGACTGCACGCGCCACGGCGTCGTCCACGCCATGTCGCGCGGCCTCCGCCGCGGCGACGGCGGTGTGCAGGTTGCGTACGTTGCGAAGCTGTGCCGGCTCCATGGTGCGGAGTACGCGGCGCATCTCGTCGAGAGCGAAATCGCGGTCGGCGAGCGCTTCGAACACAGTCTGGCGTTCGACCGGTGCCGCCTCGGTGCGCGCGAGGAAACCATCGAGCCCGCCCCGTGGCGGGGGACCATCGGTCTCCGGGCGCGTGAACGGCCACCACATGCTGTCGATGCGCTGCCCCGACCACATCGCCGCGAAGCGCGGGTCCATGTCGAAGAGTCGCCACATGCGTCGGAGTGTCGTCTGCGCGAGCGGCACGTCGTCCTTCTCGACAGCGTCTTGCAACGTCTTGGCATTCGCCGGGAGGAAGCGCTCTCCCGAGGCTCCGCTGCTCGCCTTGGCGCGCGCCGCGGTCTCGATTGCTGCGATGCGCTTGCGCGCGGCGATGGCGTTCGGCGCGTGGCGCAGATTGATCCACTCGGATGCGATGCGCTCGAGCAGTCCAGTGTCCTTCGGCTTCTTCCCCGCCGCGGCCTCGAGAACGGTCACCATCGTCCGCCGACGGCCGAGTGTGCGCAGTGCGCGGACGTAGCGCTCGCGCAGTTGATCGTCTTCCGGGAAGCGCTCCGCGGCCTCGCGCGCAGCTTCGGCCTGTGCGAGGGGCGACGCGTCGCGGGCAAGGAAGTCGAGTCGCTTCATGGCGAGTCCCGCACTCGGACCGTCGCGCGCCGCCACTTCGTCGAAGACCCTCAGGAACGCGTCGTTGTGGGCCGGGAGGAGCGTGTCCTGTATCTGCCGCGCGGCCTGCGTCCACATCCAGTCTGAGTCCGCGCGGACGAGGTACTCACGGAATCGATCGAGGCCCAGGGCGAGCGCGTCGTCCTCCCGTCCGACCGCGAGCAGGTAGGTCACGCGCGCCGCGGCTGCCTGCACGATCGTCGGGTGCTTCTCCAGGAGGACGCCGGAGAGCTTGACGAAGAGCTCGAGATTGGCAGGGTCGCGGACCGGCGTATTCGAGAGCAGCGAGCGTAACCACCACTCGTCTTGCACCCCGGCCAGGCCCTCTTCGAATGTGCGGATCGCGTAACTCGTGAGCTCTTTGCCTGCCGGGCGCTCCAGCCCGCCGAGCAGTTGCGGAAGGATCATCGCGCGCCGCGATTCGGGGGCTTTCTCGACGGCGGTACGGATGGCTTCGAGAGTCTCTTCGGGCGGGATGATGCGCAGCAACTCGCCCATGCCCCATGAGCGCTTCTCCGCCATGACGGCGACCAACTCCAGCGCCTGCTCGCTTGTCAGGAGAGGTTGCTCGAACCGGACTTGCAGCTTCGGCAGGAAGGCAAGCAACCCGACGTACTTCTCCGGCTCGTCGCGGACAATGCCGACCAACGACATCGCGAGACTGCGCAACTCCGATGGCGAGAGCACCGCGGCGCAGCGACCGATGACGAGATCCGCCTGACGTTCGATCTCGTAGGGGTGCGCGTTGTCGGCGGCGAGTCGCAACCACCGTCGACCGACGAGCAAGGTGAGGTCGGCGTCCTCCAACTCGAGGGCGGCCCACAGCAGTGCGGGTACCGCGGCGAGCGCATCGGCGTCCGAGCGCGTCATGTCAGCGCGGGCAAGCAGATCGCGCAGTTCGTCGCGCTTGCCGTCGCGCAGGAGCGGCAGCACGCGGCGTGCGGCCTCGGCCAGCGGAATGGTCCCGGGCGCCGCGCCGGAGTTGTCGCCGACGAGCCAGCGCAGGTTGCGGATTTCGTCGGCGGGGCGGCCGGAGCCGTCGAGGAGTGCGATGGCGGAGGCGCGTCGGCCCCACGTGAGACGACCGCGCACGAGATCCTCGAGCAGTTGTTCGTCGCCGGGGAACGCAGACACGAGGGCGAGGTCCGTCGCGTCTGCTCGGTCCGGCTCGCGGAAGGCGAGCGCGACGCGGCGCACGAATGCCGCGCGATCGCGGATACGCGGGTACGCACTGAGTCGCCGATTCTTGGCGATGCCCTTCGTCTCTGTGTCGCCGTCCTCCGCGTCGCCCTTCGTGGTGTTCTCGGCGGCGCTCTCGGCGGCGTCGCTGTCTTCGTCATCCTTCGCGTTCGACTCGAGGCGCTGCAAGTCCGCGCGCAGGGCGGTGGCATCCGACTCAAGCGCCGCGCGTGCGGACTCAGGAGTCGCCGTTGCCAGCCAACCGCGCAGCGCGCGCGTGTAGTGCTCGTCGAATTCTCCGACGTTGCGCGCGCGGTACCAGGCCCAGGGCGACTTATCCTTCTTCTCCTCCTTGTCGCCCTTCGCCACGCTGAACGGTCGCCGCTGGAAGAGTCCGTCAAGTGCGCGGCGGTGGATCCGCGCCGCCTGTTCGTCACGTCCGAGCTGTTCCAGGAGTTCACCCGTCTTGACGAGCAGGCCTGCATCGGTGGTGCGCCCGACCAGCACTCCTTGGTACGCGCGCAGCGCTTCGTTCAGGAAGCCCGCCTTCTCGAAGGAAGCCGCCACCTTCAGACGGAATGCGGCCTGATCCGGAACGTCACTGGCTCGTGAGAATGTCTTCTCGGCGGCCACGACGTCGCCGTCGGCCAGCAGCGCTTCCCCGAGATCCAGGTAGACCTGCGGCGGCACGAGTTCACCGGACGCAATCAGCCGTCGGCCGAAACGAAGCGACTCGGCGCGCATGCCGAATTGCGCCGACGTATCCATCAGTTCGCGCAAAAACGGTACGCGTTGTTGTCCGGCGAGAGGGAGCGCCGACTCGATGGCCTGGAGCATGCCCTCGACATCGCCGAGTTCCTCGGAGAGGTCCGCGCAGAGCCGGTGGAGATAGATTTTCTCCGCGTGCATGGCGATCCGCTCGTAGACGGTCCTGCGCGCCCACTTCATCGTCGCGGGGTTCGCTTCCATGTTGAGCAACCCGTCGATCGCGATCGTGAAGAGATCGTCCTTCGCGGCGTGCTGTGCCAGGTACTGGAACATTCCGATTGCGCGCTGCGTCTGCCCGAGACCCTTCATCACATTCGCGAGCAAGAGGTAGCTGTCGATATTCTCCGGGCGGCCAGCGAGACCGCGCCGATACGCGACCGCCGCTTCGTCCCGCAGCCCCGCAATCGCGAGTACACCGGCTTCGAATTCTAGCCCGCCCTCGGGCGCGCCCGTCGCCTGCAGGCGTTTCAGGACCTTGCGTGCTTCGTCGTGTCGCCCGCGCTCCAACTTGCTCATCGCGAGCTGTTGCAGGTAGTCGGGTTCGTTCTCGGGGTCCAACTCGATGAGTGCGTCGAGCGTTTCCTCGTAGTGCGCGTAGTCCGTGCAGGCGAGGTAGACGTACGACTTCTCGACGAGTGTCTTGATCGGATCGCCGCCCGTCCGCTGCATGTACTCGTCGATGATCTCGGTCGCCGAGACGGCATCGCCGACGTTGGTGTAGATCCGCACGAGTAGGCCGCTGTCGCGGCGCTCTGCGCTGCCGCTCGAGAGGCGGTCCTCGAGATCGACCACGATATCCGCGAGCTTGCCGAGGCGCGCGGCGATCGTCATCAGCCGTTCCTCGATGTAGCGTCGCCGCGACACCGCCTCGACGCGCTCCCAGAGGTCCCTCCAGCGGAGTAGCGCGTCGTCGTCCTCGCCGAGTTCCCCCTGCAACCACGCAAGGTGCATCTCGACATCTTCGGCGCCGCCCTCGGTGCCGCGTGCGGCGAGTACCGCAATCAAGACCTCGGCCGCGCGATCGTTGCGACCGAGTTTCTCGAGTGCCTCTGCGAGCGCCATGCGGACGGCGGAGCCCGGCGCGGCGAGTGCGTCGAGGCGATCGAGGGCTTCGGCAGCCTCCTCGAAGCGCCCGCGCGATGCGTGCATTCGCGAGAGGAGGAGGAGCGCCTGTTCAGCACCGTCCTGCGCCGACACGCAGCGCTCCGCGGCATCCTGCGCCAGATCATCAAGGCCGAGCCCGGTGAGCGACTCGGCCGCCGCGAGGCGGAACGCCGACGTCTCTGGGGGCGCCGGTCCGGTGGTCCACACGGCGCGCGCCGCGTCTTCGTCGCCCTGCTCCAGGAAGTAGCGCGCCAGACCCTCGCGCCACTCGACGCGCTGTGGCTCGGCCGCGATCTGCTCGCGGTATCCGGCGATGAGTTTGTCGTCGTCGCCGGTCTGGCGCTGCATCTCGAGGATCTCGCGCCGCATCACGATCGAGAGTTCCGCTCCGTTCGCGTCGCGGAACGCCGCGAGTGCGTCGTCCACGCGGCCCGTCTCGCGCAGCAGGTCGATCCAGAGGTTGCGCGTGTCGTCGTCGGGATCCGGTAGCGCGGCGAGACGCTCGATCAGGTCGTCGAGAGCATCGCTCTTGCGATAGGACTCGACGAGGAGACCGAGCGCGAAGCGTCGATCTCGGCGTAGGCCGGCCGCGTCCAGAGCGGCCCAACTCCAGGTCTTTGCGCCTTCGGTATCCTCGGCGGCGATGGCCCATTCGGCGCGCCGAACGACGTCGTGGAAGTCGGATGATTGTGTGCTTGTCTCGTAGAGACGTCCCGCCGAAGCAGGGTAGCCGAGCGCCCCGAGCAGGATGGCGGCACGGCGCCTCAGCGCAGGGTCGATGGAGCGCGCCATGAATTCGATCAGCGCATCGGCCGCCTCGGTGGGTGGCTTCTCGCGGCCCTTGCTCTCCGGAGTGTGCGCGCCTCCTCCCATCCGGATCATGACCATGCCGGTCGAGCGCCGCGACGAACGCGAGGGCGCGCCACGCCGCTTCTCCTCGTCGAGGAGCGCGAGCCGAAGATGAAGGCGTGTGCTCAGGCCGTCCGACGGCTCGTCAGCGATGATCTGCTCGTAGGCGGCGATCGCAGCGTCGCGCTTTCCCGTGGCGTCCAGCAACTCCGCGCGGCGGAGCGCGAGCTCCGGTGTCGAGGCTTCGGCATGCAGCACTTCGACCAGTTCGAGCGCCAACTTCAGGTCGCCGCGGCGGTGCAGCGTGTCGGCTGCGATCCAGCGCGCCGCGTTCCGCCGCGCCGGTGCCGCGTTCTCATCGTCGTAGACCGCGACGAGCCGCTCCAGGAGCGGTTCGTCGTCGCCCTGCGCCCGCAGGGTGGCGGCGACGATCGCAGCCACATCGTCGCCGGGGCGTGTCGTTCCGAGTGCCGCGTCGACCTTCCTCGCGACGTCTGCATCGAGCTCCGTTGTGCGGGCCGACTCTTTCGCCCACGCGGTCTGGAACGCCGTGGCCCCGAGGAGCAGCGTCGCCCCGAGCGTCAGAGCAAAGAGTGTGCGTGGTCGCGTCATGCCGCCTCTCCTGCCGCGCCTCGTCCGGGTTCGTCTGCTGCGCGTAGTCGGCGCACGAGTACGTCTCCGAGATAGGCGAGCAGCGCGAGCAGCAGCAGTAGCGGGCGCAATTCGAGTACATCGCGCGGTGCCACGCCGCCCCCGGCGCGCGGTCGAAATGAGGCAATGTCCCCCGCGGTGACGATCTCACCGCCCGTGGCTCTCGCGATCAGTGCGAGGCCCTCCGCTCGTCCGGGCGGCACGTGGGCTTCTCCACTAACGTCGGCGAGAGCGGAAGAAACCAGGCGGAACGGCGGACTCCCCGCGTCTCCCGGGCGTTGGGTTACGCTCGCTTCGACACGGACCTCCCGTTCGGGTTCGGCGGCGAAGCGTGCGCGGAAGAGGCCATCCGCAATCTCGCGGAAGTCGAGCGATTGTGTCATCGCCCCGTCGTGTGCCAATCGCGTCGCGAACGGCTTCGCGAGCCCCGGCGCGCTGCGTTCCGCCACGACGGTGATCAAATCGTCGTCACGCACGATCGAGAATGCGAACTCGGCGTCCGCGTCGCGCGCCGTCCGCTCCAGTATCCGAGCCAGGAAACGACCGTAGTCCGGCCAATTCGTCCATCCCGAAGTTCCCGGTCCGGTCGGCTCCGTTGTCATGACCGTGACGCGTCCCAGTCCGCGCCGCCACGATGCCACAACGGGGTGTCCTGCAGATTGCGTTTCGAGCAATGTGATGGCCGCGGGCTTCGCGCGTGTCTCCACGTAGCCGGAGAGCGGGGGCACTGCGGACGCATCGACGTTGCCCCACCAACCGGCGCCCCCGCGTGCTCGTACGGGGTGTGTGCCGGGCCGATACGCCGGGAGTCGCGCCGTCGTCGGCTGCTTCAGGAGCAACTCGGGCAGATTGAAGCGGTTGGGAACTGCGTAGAAACGTCCCTTGCCCCAGTTGGCGATGCTGACGAGGAACTCGCTGTGCGCGGAGCCGCCGATCAGCACGGTCGAGACGTTCATGCCCTCCTCCGCCATCTTACGCAGCAGGGGTTCGAATGCGCCGCGCTCCACACCGCCGTCGGTCAGGATCAGGACGTGCTTGTAGCGGGTCTGCACGTTCTGCATCCCGTAGTACGCCTCTTCGATCGCCGGCAGGATCACCGTGCCGCCGCCAGCGTTCAAGCGATTGAGCGCGCGCTGCAACTCGATGGCGTTCGACGCCGGTTGCAGCGGCGCGGCCCAGCGCTTTGCGCCGTAGAACTCGACGATGCCGACCTTGTCGTGGGGGAGCAGGCGCCGCATCGCGAGGCGCGCGACTTCCTTCGCCAGTTGCACGCGGCCGCCGCTCATTGACCCCGATGTGTCGATGATGATTGCCAGCGTCGTGGACGGATCGCGCTTCTCCTCTTTCTGCGCGCTCTCGATGGGCAGCACCGCGGCGAGCGGCGTATCGTGCCAGCCGCCGGGCCCGAACGCTCCGCCGCCACCGCACATCACCAGCCCGAGTCCGCGCTCCGTCACCGCGCGTACTACGTCGCGCTGCCATCTGTCCGAGACCGTGTCGGCGGGGCGATCGTCCACGACGACGAGATCGTAGCCGTCGAGGGCAGGTAGGTCGGTTTGCTCCCCGTCGGGAGCGAACGTCACGTCGAAGCCCGCGCCGATAAGTGCGGCGAGGCGCTCACCGCTCCCGCTCACACGCCCGCCGACGTGGAGGACCCGCAGCGCGTCCTGCACGGCGATCGTCTTGGTCATCGGCGCTCCCGCCTTCGCCGTGACGGATAGGTAACCGGGCGACACCGGCTCGAACTCGAACCTCGCCCCGCCCCAATCGGACGCGCGTTGCGGTGGAGCCAGCGGACCCGTCGGGCCGTCGAGCGTGACGTCGGCTGTGCCCACTTCCGTTGCACTTGGCGCGCCGGTCTGGCTTACGAAGTCCACGTGAATTCGCGCGGTGTGCCCGACGCGCGCTGTGCCGTCCAGCACGAGCCCCGTCACCGCGTTGCGACCGGGCTTCGGCGACATCGGCACGACGTGCACCGGGATCTCGCGCGCCGAGAGTCGTGCCACAACCGGCCCGTGGCGGGCGTCGGTTGCGAGCCCGTCGCTGATCAACGTGATCGAACCTCGCGCGCCGTCGGGGATCGTGCGTTCGGCGGCGGAGAGAGCCGCGGCCAGGGATGACGTGCTCGGACCTGTGATCCGCAGCGTCTTGTCAGCGGTACCGCGGAATTCGGCGTCGAGTTCTTCCGGGCCGAGAAGCACGGCGGTCGTGCGGTCGCCATCGGGCAGTGCGGCGAGGAGCGCGGTTCCCCGGCGGGCCGCGCCCCCCGAGTCCACGCTCGCCGTCGCATCGACGATCACGGCGTGATGAACCCGGCGCTCGTTCGTGTCGATGACCGGTCGCGCGAGTGCGATCGCGAGGAGTACGAAAATGAGGCTGCGCATGCGTGCGTGACGCGCGCCGCTCTCCGCGCGCAGCACCCACGGCAACGCGGCCAGCACGAGCAGGAAGAGCCAGATGGGCGCGAGAAAACTCATGGCATGCGCCCCGCTCGATAGAGGAGCCACTCCCCGCAGAGGAGCGCCGTTCCCGCGAGACCGGCGAGCAACGCGAGGTCGAAGGGGACGCCTCCGGGAGACGGTGCGTCGGGCACCTGCTCGTCCGCTGCAGTTGCTGGGGGCGCGACGTAGAGCGAGGCGACGTGAAGGCGCTTTCCGGTCGCGGTCGTGTGCACGCCGGCTTCGAACGCCCGCAGGGCGCCATCGGCAGCGTTCAGCGTATGTCCCTCCGTGTCCGTGAGTGGACCCCAGTGCGGCGGTAGCGTCTCGCCTGCGGCGACAAGCGGAACGATGTCCTCGATTGCTGCGGCGCGTCGGACAGCGCGTGCCACGAAGAGCGGGAACGCGCGCTGCCGCGTGAAGTCGAACGCATCTGTGAAGAGCGACTCCCACACCTCGATGTACCGCCCACCGTCGTTCCTGAATGCGAGCTCGATCGCGCGTCCTGCATCGGTCGCGAGCGACGTCGCGTCGATCTGATCGAGCGCGAGGTCGCGCAGAGCGTCCCGCAGCGCGCGCGGGTCGGTCGTGCTCGTGCGCACGGCTTCGATCTCCGTGGCGGTGCCGTGCACGACGAAGGCCGCGCCGCCGCCGCTCTGGTCGCTGAGGAGAAGCCCGGCGCGGGCGGTCGCGATCGTGTCGGCGTCGCGTGTGATGACGACGAGGGCGTCAGACTCCACGATCTTGACCGCGGGGTCGAGCACGAGCGCGCGGCGGAGCGCGGCTGGCGCATCTCGCGGAAGCGACACGGTGAGAAGGCTGCGCCGCGGCAAGATGACGGACGCGCGGTCGTCGCCGGTCACGGCGCCGCCGTCGTCGAGCACGACTGAGAACGTCGCGCCGTTGGCGGGCACGTCGCGGAAGATCGTCAAGCCGTCGGTTGATGCGCCATTCGCCTCGACGGCTATTCCGTCGAGTGGGATCCCGTCGAGTGTGGCCGATATCCGCGCGCCCGTCGCCCCGACGAGGATGTCGACATGCGTCCACGACCCCGACGCAGCAGCGGTGACTCCCAGTGTTGTGATCCGCGTGTTCGTTCCCTCGGCACTTGGCGCTTCGTCGCGCACGACGTCGACAGCGTCGGGCAGCAGACCGATTCGCGACATCGGGAGTGGCGCGTCACCGAACACCCGAATGGCGAGCGGACTGCCTTCGTTCGCCGTCGCTGCCAGGTCCCGGATCGTGCGTGTGATCGTCTCGGGGCAGGCGTCCGGTGCGCTACCGCGCAGGCGTTCTTCCAGGAGCAGCGCGTTCTCGCCGGGGAGCAATAGTGTGCGCGGACGGGCTCCGCAGAGAACGACCGTCGTGCGATTGCGTGGCAGTGCCGCAACGGTCGCGAGAAGGCTCTCTTGCGCGGCGTCGAAACGTCCCGGCCACGCCATTGCTGCGGACGCATCGAGTAGTAGCGCGTGGTCGCGCCCGTCACCGCCATCGCGGCGCGGTCCCGCGACGCCGATCCACAACAGCGCGCCGATGAGCAGGACGAAGAGGTACGCGAGCGGATGTCGGAAGCGATCGACGAATACGCGCGCCTGCGCTTCCTCGGTTGCCTCGCGCCAGAATTGCGTCGTGATCACAGTGATTTCGCGATGGCGCACGCGCAGGCGCTGCAGCAGGAAGAGCACGCTAGCGAGAACCGCGAGCCCGGCCAGAACCGAGGCGCCGGACAGGTGCGCGAAGCTCATGCGTTGAACGTCCCGGCGGAGAAGAGCCCGGCCAGCTGCGGCACGATGTCGGCGTCGCAGTCGAGGCGCACGAGTCCGGCTCCCGACGTGCGCGCGAACTCCGCGAGTCCCTCGTCGAAACGATCGTAGGCGCGTCGATACCGCGTGAGAACATCGCTCGTGATCGAGACGTCCTCGCCGGTTCCGCTCTCGCAGTCGCGCAGCCGCACGTTGCCCGTGAGGTCCGGGGCGCGATCGGTGGCGCGCACGAGTTGCACGAGCACGAGTCGGTGACGTACGCCGCGCAACGCCTCCGTGACGGCGTCGATCCCTGCGGGGTCGAAGAAGTCGGAGACGATCGCCACCACGCCGGAGCGCAGGCGCAGAGACCGCAGCCGCGCGAGCGACGCCACCAGGTCCGTGCCTCCGCCGGGTTCAAGTTCCGCAAGGCGCCGAGCGAAACGCGGCAACGTACCCTTGCCTGCACGCGGCCGCTGCACCATGCGCAGGTCCTCGGCGAAGGGCAACAGGCCCACGCTGTCGTGCTGATTCAGGCTGATCGCTGCGAGCGCGAGCGATGCCCGCAGCCCGGCCCGCGCTCGCGGCGGCGTCTCCATGAATGCGCTCTCGCTGACGTCGGGAACGATGTAGAGCGGGAGGTCCTCCAACTGTTCGAAGAGCCGCAAGAAGACCTTGCCGAGTCGTCGGTAGATATTCCAGTCGATCGCCCGGAAGTCATCACCGGGCGCATACGGTCGGAAGTCGCGAAACTCGATGCCATCCCCGAGATCGCGCGAGCGCTGCTCCGCGAAACGCCCGCGCCGATCCACCCTCCGCGCCACGAATCGCAAATGCCGCACGGACTCAAGAAAGTCCGCGTCAAAGAGCGCGTCGTACGGAATGGCTCGCGAGCTCCGCGTCCCTGTCAATCGATCAGCCTCCTCTGGGAATACTGTGCCGGGCTCGTTTTTCTCACCTGCCGACGAGCAACGCCCTGTTGGTCATCACTGCCAGGTGAGAAAAACGAGCCCGGCACAGTATTCCCACCCGTTCCGTTCGTCTCTGACTCAGCCCGCATGCGGAGCCGTCACCGTCTCCAGCACTGCGTTCACCACGTCGTCTGCCGACACGCCATCGCTCTGCGCGCGGAAGTTCAGCAGCACGCGATGCCGCAGCACGGCGTGCGCCGCCGCGCGGACATCGTCGGTCGAGACGGCGTGACGTTTGCCGAGCAGCGCCTTCACCTTCCCCGTGAGCAACAGACCCTGCGCGCCACGAGGACTGCTCCCCAGCGCGACGTAGTCGTTGACGAGTGCGGGCGCGTACTTGCTGCCCGGCTGGGTGCCCATGACCAGTCGCACCGCATATGCCTGCGTCTCATCCGGCACCGGGACTGCGCGGACCACGTGACGCAGCGAGAGGATCTCGGCGCCGTCGCTGACCGAGTCGATCGTGACATCGTCGTCGCCGGTCGTGCGATCGAGGATCGCGTGGTACTCGTCTTCCGTCGGGTAGCCGACCACCAGCTTCATCAAGAAGCGATCGAGTTGCGCCTCGGGCAGCGGGTACGTACCCTCCTGCTCGACCGGGTTCTGCGTCGCCATCACGCAATACGGCTCGTCGAGAACGATCGTGCGACGGCCCACCGAGATCTGTCGCTCCTGCATCGCCTCGAGCATGGCCGATTGCGTCTTCGGCGTCGCGCGGTTGATCTCGTCGGCGAGCACCAGGTTCGCGACCAGTGGCCCCTCCTGGAACTCCAACTTGTGACCGCCGCCCTCCGTCTCGACCAGCACTGACGTGCCCTGCACGTCGGCGGGCATCATGTCCGGTGTGAACTGGATACGGCTGAATTGCAGATTCACAGCACGCGAGAGACAGCGCACGAGCATCGTCTTGCCGAGCCCCGGAACGCCCTCGAGGAGCACGTGTCCGCCCGCGAAGAGAGCCGTCAGAACGCCCTCGATCACGTCGTCCTGGCCGACCATCATGCGGCCCACCTGTTCGCGGATGCGCTCGTACGTCTCGCGAAAGCGGGCGGCCTCGTCGCGGGCCGTTGTGGCGTCGTCGGTCATGGTCTTTCCTCTAGTTCTCGGCTCTCGGTGATGCGCCGCTCGGGCCGCCGTCTTCGCTGAGGAAGAACGCACGCACGAGCGCTCGCATCCACGGCGTCATATGCGGACGCGCGATGTGGCCCGTGGGGCCGTTGCGCGGCCCGCGTTCGCTCGCAGCGACCTGCGCTGCGTCGTCGTTCTTCGGCTCGACGCGTTCCTGCGTGATCTTCGTGCGGCCGGGGTTTGGCTGGCCCTTGATGTGATCCGGGATCGGGACGCCGAGGACGAGTGACGCGGTGCCGCGCGACTTCTTCGTCTGACCGGGACCGCCACGGCCGTTGGACTCTTCGTCCGACTGATTGCCGAAGCCAACGGAGAGGTCGCGGTTCACGGGTGGGCGTCGGTCGCGCAAATTCGGTTGCATGCCACCGCGCGCCTCGGACTCGGAGTCCTCGTCGTCCACGTCGCTGTCGTCTTCAACCGGATCATCGTCGGTCTCGCTGACCTGGTCTTTGCTCGACCACTCCGACGTCGAGGGATTGCGATTCGAGCCACTCGCCGCGCCGCTGCCGGCTGTCGAGCCCGACTTCTCTTCGTCGCCCTTCTTCTTGTTCTCGGCGGGGGTGGCGTCGGGGGCCCCGGGGCGCTTGCGCTTGCGTGGTTTCTTCTTCGACTCGGCAGGCACGGAGACCTGGCCCTGCGCAGACGGGACGCCCTTGCTTTGGCCCGCCCCGTGCGATGACGACGCCTCGGCCGAGCGGCCCTCGCCGGTCGCGCCGCGCGTGTCGCGTGAGCTGTCGGGGATCTCGCCGGACTCGCCTTCTTCCGCCGCCTCGCGCCCACCCGGGGGTTGCGTCGTGGCGGGCGGCGCCAGTGTTTCCAGCTCGGTCCCGCGCGGATCGCGAGAGTGAACGCTCGTCGGAGGCGATGCCCGTGTCCCCGCGACGCGCGCGATCTCCGCTCCCGGTGTTGCGGACGTTCGCTCGCTCGACACGTACGGCCGGAGGAGCAGCGCACAGAGGATCAGCAACAGGCCCGCAGCAAGTCCATTGCGCGCGGATTGCGATGTGGCCGCGTGCCAGAGTGATGCGCCGGACGTGGCTCGTCGGAGCTCGATGCCGCGCGCGCGATCGAGGGCGGGCCGCGCATCGTCGATCGCCGCCTGCATGAAGCCGTTGCGCTGTCCGGCTGCGAGAAACTCATGCGCCGTCAGCAAGCGGTCGTGCGTCGCGAGTTCGGTGTCCCACCGCGAGAGCGCGTCGCGCTCATCGACGACGCGGGCAGCCGAGACCTCATTGACGAGCACGAGGATCGCAGCGACGAGAGCCAATCCGAGGGCGATGCCGCCCGCGTCGGCCCACGCCCCCGCTCCGCCGCCCAGTACGATCAACGCAACGCCGATCGCTGCGATCCATGACCGGCGGCCCGCCGTCTCGACGAGACGCGAAAGCACGACGGCGCGCCGCTCGTGACGCAGCACCTCCGCCGCGCGCTCCGCCGCGTCGCACAGGGCACTCCGGAGTTCGTCGACGCGACGGCTCACTTGGCGCTCTCGTCGACCGCGGCGTCAGACGCTTCGTCGTTCACATGGTCAT
The DNA here is from genome assembly GCA_024280885.1 of Planctomycetota bacterium. Classification (GTDB taxonomy): domain Bacteria; phylum Planctomycetota; class JAJSAM01; order JAJSAM01; family JAJVHW01; genus JAJRPF01. The sequence goes on from JAJRPF010000048.1 coordinate 598,269, forward strand.
CAGCGTCGTCATCTGGGCTCTTCGGCTCCGCGAATGCCGCCTGTACTACCGACTTCGAGCGACGATCGCGCAGGAAGGCGACGACGGCGACCTGTTCCGGATCGATGCGTGTCGAGACGCGCGGGATCGGGTCCGCCCCGTCAGCCTCGAGCGACACGAGATGGGCTTCGATCTCGGCGGTCACATCGGTGAGCGCGCGGTCGAAACGAAACGTCATCTCGCCTTTCTCGTCCGGAGCAAAGGGCACGCCGCTGACGTCTTCTGTAAGAGCGCCGCGGGCGAGCATGCGATGGATGACGATCCTGCTCTTGCCGGGAAAGACGACGCCGCCCTCGACCAGGATCACGTGCAACTCGAGGTTCGGATCGATGGCCCCGTTGGCCCAGATCTCGCCCTTCACGTGGCCGTCCTTCACCTGCATCTCGGCGACCAACGCGTAGTCCGTCTCGGAGAGCAACTCGTCGCCGATGGCCTCGCGCAGATCGGACATCATCTTCTCGCGATCGCGCATCCGCCCCGCGCCGTCGGTTGTGCGGAAACCGTCGATCACGTTGATGCCGGGATTGCCGACCCCGTAGAAACTCGCGTGATAGGCAGCGACGGCACTCGCGGTTGGCGTGCCACCGGGCAGGTGATACGTCAGCATGACCGCGTTCTCGCGTTCGTAGTAGGTCAGCGATGCCTCGAACGCGAGCTCCCCGGCCAATCCGACGCGCTCGAGATGGGGTGTCGTGAAGAACTCCACTAGGACTGTGCGGTTGGTGATGTCGTCATCCGTCGGCTTGAACTTCGTCGCCGAGGCATACGTTTGAATCTTGCCCGCGACGAGGCGTTCGATCTCATCGACGCCAAGCGCGGCTCCCCCGAGAGCCTTCTGTACGCGCGCCAGGCCGAGCATGGCGTCGGCGCCGCCGTCGGCTGTGATCGACGCCTGTAAGAAGCGCGAGAACGAGCGCCGCAGCCGCCCCTCCTGCTCGTAGAACCGCCCGAGTCCGAGGTTGACGCGACCGTCCTCGGGAATGCCGAACGCAGCCGAGAGCAGATGTCGCCACGCCTCGCGTCCCTCGCCGCGTTCGAGCAGGATCTCGCCCACCAGTCCATGCAGATGATGGACGGCGTTCGGGTCCCGATCCTCTTTCCCCGCGTCGATGCCGGCCTCTGCGGCGGCCACGGCGACGTCGGCGCGCCCCTGCACGTGGAGGTCGCGCGCCAACTCCAACGCGACCGTCGCGCGCAGATCCTCGGGCCGTGTGGAGAGCGTCCACGCGAGAGCAGTCTTCAGAGCCGCGTCGCCCGCGCCCGTATCCATGCGCATCTTCAGCAGGCTCTCGGCGCCCTCGGGTGCGAGGCGGGCTTTCGGGTACTTCTCGAGGAACGTCTCGATCGCTTCCGGGGAGTGCGCGGCGCGCGCCTGAAAGTACGCTAGGTCGTCGTTGGGGAACTCGGGTGGCGACGTGGGGGTGATGCGCGCCCAGCGGTTGACGCGATCGATCTCGACGCGGAAGTGGTTGAGCAGGTTCAGCCCGATCAGGAACCCCGCCGCGTCGTCGGTCTCGACGCGCAGTTCCCCCGGTCGGAACGCGACGTAGGCCGCAAGGTCAATTCCCGCGAGCCGCACCGCACCGATCTCGCCAGCCGGCTCATCGAAGTCCGCGCAGACCGCCTCGCTGACGAACGAGTCGAAGAAGCGCGTGCCGAGGCCTGCTGCGACCTGGCGCCCGTCCGCGAGGCGTACCGGGAGCCATGCGAGGCGGCGTGTGACGGTGATCGGGACGACGGCCTCGCCGCGCTCTGGTCGCGGTGGCTCCACGCCACCTTTGCTCGGCGGCGCGAGGTAGAGCGACCCCTCGCCGAGATCCAACGTCAGGTGGTAGCGCGCGAGGATCTGGGCTCCGATCGAGCCTGCGACTCCCACCTCGCCGAGTTTCTCGGAGTGCAATCGGGTGAAGTCGTCCCACCGCCGATCCGGTCCGCCCGAGATCTCGGTCGTGGAGATCTCGAAGCCCGGAAAGTGGAGCGTGACGAGTCCGAAATCGGCTTGCACCTCCATGCTCCCCAGGTCGAGCGCAGCCGGTCCGGCCGTCTGCCTGTGGAGGCGGAGCCCCGACTGATCCTCGAGATTGATCATGATGTGCAGCGGGATCCGCCCGGCTGCCGACGAGGCGTCACAACGCGCCAGGAGTCGCCCCCCGACGATCACGACCGGAATCCGGCCGCGCTTGCCGACCCCGGAACTCACTCCGGCACCCTCCGACGCCGCGCCCTCCTGTGCGTGCGCTGCCGTGATCAGCAGCGGGACCACAACGAGCGCAAGGGCGGCGGTACAGACGAGCAATCTCACGACACCGTTCTTACGCTTCGATGTCGTACCGTGCCAGGCTCAATTCGTCGGCTTGAACGCTCCACTTGTTGCCAGGCTCGTCGGCCCTCTCCGCGAATCAGCGAACTGCCAGCCATGACGTCCGGCCAACTCGCGCTCCACCGTGTGCGGGGCGATGTGTCGAGATCGTGCGTGGATGAGCGGCGTCCCGTGCGATGAAGACGCCGCCTCACGCGCACTCACGAGCGCTGTGCGGCGCGCTTTGCCGCGGCGCCCCGGCGTGTTGAATCTCCGTCCCCGTGTGGGATACTGAACGAGGCTGCGTGGCACGACGATGTGGACGGCAGGCCGACGAGCTGAGTCTGGCACACGATGGCGTGGCTCCGTATGCCCGTCCAGCGTGTCGCGGTTCTGACACGAGGGACCGAACGTTGGAGAACGACCACATGGAGTACTACGTGCCGACGCTACTGTTGGCGGCGTTGTCGACCCGGGCGGCTGTCCCGGAAGACCAACTCGGAGGTGTTCCGTTCGGGCTTCCCAGGAGTCGATGGCCCGTGTGTCCGACGTGCGACGCTCCGGCGTCACTGTTGGCGCAGATCCTGCACGACGAGCGACGCGCGGATCTCGGAGCCGACGGACGAGTCTTGTACGTGTTCCACTGTGAGAATCGACCTGGAGACTGCGGCGTCGATGAGCGAGAGCGTCTTCAGCCCGGCGTCATCGTCGATCAGAGAGAACTCACGTCTAGCCGGACCACCTCGCCTGACGACAGTCCGATCACGTTCCCTGAGGCGCGCGTAGTGGCGTGGCGATCGAACCAGGACGGTATCGCGGAATCGCTGCGCGAGAGCTTAACGCGGGGTTGTGCGCCCGACACTGACGCCGAAGACAGCCTCGTCATTGGGACGCGCCTTGGGAGCGCACCGTGGTGGATTCAGTCTCCTGGCGACGCGCCACCTCCACCATGGCGGTTCATTGGCCAGGTTGCCGACTGGTACTCGTTCGACTTACCTGCACCTTCGGCGGAGGAACTCGGAGCACCCGTCGTCAGAGAACGACTTGTGCCGTCGCGATCAGGAGTGATGGCCCGGCTATTCGGACCGGGGCCGGACAGAGTGGTATTCACGAGAGAAGACCCGAGTGTCAGTCGGCCAATGCCAGAACGCAGCAATGGCGACATCGATGTCGCACGCGTGTCTGTGGACGATTGGTCGTCTACCGTGTTCAACTTCGGCGACGCTGGCATGAGCTACATATTCGTCAACTTGGAGAGCAATCCTCCACAGGCGTGTTCGTTCCTCCAGTCCTGAGATCCGTGCAGATCCGACCTGCGGAGTTTGGTCGCGTGTGTCCAGACGCGCCTTACTTGCGGCGCATGCCTCGGAACTTCTCCGGGTGGTCGGCCATGTAGGCCAGGCGCAGCTTCAGCAGCTCCTCCAACTCGCGATACGTGTCGAAGAACGTCTCGTCGAGCATGTTGAGCTTGGCCTCGAGTTCTTCGGGCCACTCTTCTTCGGGGACGACGGGCACCAGGAGGAGCGCGGCCTTCACGAGTGTCTCGAAGTGGGGTGCGCCGATCCGGGCGCAACCCTGCCCGGCGAGGACCACCTCTTCGCGTCCACAGTTGTCGAAGAATTCGAGGAATCCGCCGTCGTTGACCTCGGCGTCCATGGTGTGGACCGCGCGGAGCTCGTCCTCGGCGCTGGTCAGTGAGCCGTCAGCCAGCGCTTCGGTGAAGTCGTCGTGGTCCAGCATCGCGTCGGCGAGCGCATCGGCGGCCGCATCCGCGATGACGCCCTCGATGCGCCGCCCCTCGGCGAGCATGCGCTCGTCCCAGTTGCCCACCACGCGGCGGATCTTCTCGACGCGTTCTGCCTGTGACATCCGGACCTCCGCGGCGTGCTGACCGCCCGCATCTCGTCACATCTCGGCCCCTCCGCCGAATTGGCAGAGGGCGCCGATCGTGTCTCGCTCATGAGACCCGACCGGCGCCCAGTTTCGCAAGGGACGGTTCTCGCCGTCCTCCGCGATCAGCACCCTTGCGGTGGCTGCGTGCCTACTCGTCGTCGCTCGTGTCCAGCGACGGGAAGCGACCGGAGAGCACGACCGCGTCGTCGCTGTCGCGGACCTCGATATTCTGTCCGTCGAGGTCACCGATGCCGCCGCCAGGGATCTCGTCGCCCTTGCGCGTGTCGAGCTTCAGCGCACCAGCCTGGAAGCGTCCGCGGAGCTTGAGCGTGCCCAACTCGGTCTCGTCGCCGGTGTTGCGGTCGATGGCGACCACCGTCAGCTCGTCGCCGCGACGGCCGGCTCGGATGACCTCGACGACGACGCGGTCGAAGTCCGAGCGCGGCATGGCCTTCGACTGCGCCGTGATGAACCCCTTTGCGTCGGAGTCGTCGGTCGTGGGCTTGAGCTTGCGAGAGTTGCGTGCTTCATACGTCGCGCCGTCGCCAGGCTCGGGGTCATCGCCTGCGCTCAGGAACTCCGGGATGTCGCCCTCGAGCACGACGTCGGCACCGTCGCGCAACTCGATCGTGCCGCCTCCGAAGTCGGCGAGGCCGTCGAAGTCGTCGCCGAGACCGTCCTGCTTCGAGCGGTACTTGAACTTGGCCGCGCCGTTACGCCGCAGCTTGACTGCTCCGAGGTCGGCCTCGGCGTCATCGCTGGTGATGAGGACGAGGTCATACGTCGGACGGTCACCGTTGTCATCCTTCGCAGCGTCGAGCCCGGTCGCCGTGAACGCCAGGCGCTCCTTGGCCCGATCACCCTTCTCGCGGACATCCATGTTGAAGCGACCCGCGGCGTCGCTCTCGTCAGCCGACGCGCGGAGCTTCCCGCGGACGGTCTTCGTCGTCACCGTGCCGGCGATCGTGAGCCCTCCGACGGCGCAGAGCCCTCCGACGGCGGAGAGGAAGAGCGCCGCCGTGATGTGGCGACGCGCGTTCGCCGCGCGAGGTGACGTCGAATTCGTAGAAGTGCGCATCGGTCTCAGATCTCCGTTGGATGGCTGTGCAGCAGGCGCCGCACGAGGCGGCTAGGGGTTCGTCGCGATCCAGCCTGAACGTCGTCAGGCCGAGCGTCTGATCAGGTCTCAATTTCAAACCCCGCGGCGTTACGCAAGTTTCGCGTCGCCATTCAATCTCGCTGGCGATCCGAGCCTGCGCGCGCGCCCTACTCGGGGAAGCCGAGCCTGGCCTTGACGAAGTCACCCAGCGGATCGTGCCCGGTCTGGACCTCGAAGACATCGACGTTCAGCTCGCGGAATGCGCGTCGCTCAGGCTCGTCGAGTTGCGCATCCACGTTCGCCTGGACGCGCTCGCCGACCTCGAAGAGGGCATTCAGGTACGTTTGCTCGCGACCAGGGACGGTCTCCTTCGTCATGCGGCCGAAGAAGCGCTTTGTCGCCCCGTTCGCATCTCCGCTCTCAGCGATATCGTCGGCGAAGTCGGTGAGTAGCGAACCGCCGCCGGGCCGTTCCTCGTTCAGCAACGCGAGCGCCTCGTCGCGGGCGCCGTTGAAGATGTCGCGCAGCGCTCGCTCTTGATCCGGGTCGAGTTCGAGGCTCCTCGTGAGCTCGGCGATCGGCGGCTTCCATTTCCCATCCGCGCCCCGATAGCGCGCTCGCGCGGCCAACTGCTCCATCTTCTTCTCAAGGACTGACTCGACACGCGCAGCGACCTGATCGTGGAAGGCAGCAACCTGGCCGTCGTCCGCCATGCCGGGCATCCCGCTTGGCGTCCCGGAAGCGGCCGGTGTCGCGCCGGCGGTCGCCAGTCTCCGTGGGGCGGAGTCAACCCGGCGTTTCACGCTGCGGCCCGTCTCGCGCACCTCGAGCAGCAACTCCTCGACCGCGATGAGCCGCTTCTCGACGGCGGAGAGTCGGTCGGCCGCGTCGCTGTCGGGCGGCGTGCTCTGGGTCACCGCCACGAACGCCGTGAGCGCGAGCGTGATCCCCATCATCGCCATCAGGATGCCGGTCGCCTTCATCGCTGCCTCCCGTCTGCGTCCCGCGATCCGTGCGGGAGCGTTGGCAGATGATACCGGTTCGGCGCCCGCCGGGTTCGGGAGGTCTGTCAATCCTCCCAGTCGAGGACGCGCAGTTTCTCGTTGTTCGTGCTGTTCTGGGGCGCAGTCTCGGTACCCAGGATGAGAACGGGATCGTCGTGACCCGCGAGGTCGCCGATCACCAGGAAGGACGCTTCGCCCGAGTCTGTCGCGGGCGACGCGATGAACTCCGGACCGAACGCGAACGTGCCCCCACCGTTGCCGAAGAGAATGCGGGTCGAGCGCGCCGCGGCTCCCTGGCTGTCGAGTACCCCGCGCGCCGTTCCGACCAGGATGTCCTTGTTGCCATCGCCGTTCACGTCGTGGATGAGGAGTGACGAACCGGCCAGGTTTTCGCCGGACGGGAGGATGGGTAACACGCTACTTGTGACGTCGGTGAACCCGGTCGCAGCGCCATCGTTGCGCAGGATCCGCAGTGCTGATGATGTCGCACTCGGCCCCTTGTCATGGACGATCACAAGATCCAATTTTGCGTCGCCGACGATGTCCACGACCGCGATTGCGTGGCCCTGCCAGAACTCCGGCGTGGAGCCGGCGGGCAGCCAACTTGACGTGTCGTCGGTGAAGAAACCGTTGCCGTCGTTCAGGAGCACGCGCGTCGCGACACGCGCGGAGTCGGAACTCGAACCGTTCACGTACGCGGAGACGTATCCGCTAAGCGAGACCGTGAGCGGATCGTCCCAGGTGACGACGATGTCGAGACCGTTCACGCCATCGATGTCGCCCAGCGCAACGTCGCGTCCATTGAGAGCCGCGGCGGTTGACGTGGAGCTACCGAGTACGCCGATGCGCTGCAGCGTGCGATCGCGGAGTCCACCGTCGTTGTCGAGAATGCGCGTGGCAGACAGGTAGTAGTACGCGCTCACCGTGGTGTTGGCGGCGTCGTAGGCCGTCACCGTGTAGGTGTCGCCACTGAAGTCCACAACCGTTGGATCGACGTAGAAGTACGTCGGGCAACCGAAGGGCGCCGTGGTCACGACGTCGTTGTCGCCGTCGCCGTCGAGATCGCCGATGGCGATGCCGGTGATGGAACTCGTGATGGGGGGCGCCGAGATCGAACCGACATACTGCGAAACGTCCAACTCGTCCGTCGCGTAGACGTAGCCACCGTAATAGTAGTAGTTGCTCGCGGGCGAGAGCGTCGTGCTGAACGCGAACCCACCGGAGCCGTCGTTCGCGAGCACCCGCACGCCGTCGTAGTAGTAGTAGTACGTGCCGCTGAAATACGACCGATCGCCGACGATGATGTCCGGGCCGTTCTGTCCGTCGATGTCGCCGATCGCGAGGGCGCTTCCGGCGAAGCCGCGGCCCAGCGGATCGTTCACCGCCGCTGGCATCTTGGTCGCCGTCACGTCGGTGAAACTTCCCGCGCCGTCGCCCCGCAGGAGCCGTGTCTCCTCCGTCCGCGTCCCGCCCGTCTTGCCGACGATGACCAGGTCGTCGGCGAGGCCGTCATCGTCGAGATCGGCCATCGCCGCGGCGACGGCGCCAAAGTCATCCAGTCCTGTGCCGGAGGGCGCGCGAGTCGCTGTGACGTCGTCGAAGCCGACGCTTGTGAACGCGTCGTCCACGCCGGACGCGTCGCCGAGGATGTCGGTGACCGTTACACCGACGCTGCCAGGTGCCGTCGCCGGCGTCGCGAACTCGAAGCGCGTTGTCGATGAGAACGACGGGCTGCCGGGGACGCCGCCGACAGCGACCGTGTCGTCGGACTCAAAGTTCGCACCCGTCACACGCAGGATCGTTCCGCCGCCCAGACCGATCTGGTTGCCCGGCAGAAGGAACCCGCCGATCGCTTCCACACTGTCCACGCGCGGCGGTGCCTTCACGCGGAAGTCGGGGCCGTCGAAGACGTCGCCAAAGCGATCGCGCAACGCCACGGAGTACGTTCCGACAGGGCGAGCGGGGCTGATGAAGCGACGCCTTGTCGGCGCGAGCAGGACCGAGGCGAGTACCTGACCGTCGAAGAGCAGCTCGTCGGTGTTCTCGAAGCCCGAGCCCATCATGTTGACCACGGTGCCACCGACCTCGCGGCCGGCCGCCGGGGCGTACGTCTCCGCGCCGATGCTGCTCAAGACCGCAGGCGCCTTGAACTCGTATCGGAACGGTGACGTGACCTGTCGTCCGAAGCCGTCGGTGAGGATGAGGAAGACGTCGCCCGCGCCACCGGACTGCGGCGACGTGACCTCGAACTCCGTCGCGCTCACGAACTGCGGTGCGGGTGCATTCTGCGAGCCGAAGCGCAGCGTCTGGCCCGCTTTGAACCCGGTCCCGAGCATCCGGAACGCGTGGCCGCCGCTCGTCGAGCCGCCAAGGATCGGCGCGCCACCCTCGTCGACGATTGCCGTGATGGTCGGACGCGGCACGTAGAAGAAGTACCCGTCGCGCTGAGACGCTTGGCCGAAGACGTCCACGACGGCCACGGTGGCGGTTGCACCCTCGCTGCCCTTCGGCGGCAGGACGATGAGCGAGAGCCCGTCTGGCGCGACCGACGTCACCGTGCCCTCGGCGCCGTCGAAGAAAACGCTCGGTCGGTCGTCATCGCCCGTGCCGAAGTTCTGCCCGATGAGCGTGATCGCGACGCCCTCAGCACCACGGAACGGGACTTCGCGCGTGCCCAGGAAAGGTTCGAGCGCTGGGATCTTCGACTTCTTCTTCGGTCGACCGATGGGCTTGATGCGCACCTTCAGCGTGTACGTCGCGACACCGCTCTCGATCCCGAGCGTGAGTGCGTAGTCCCCATCCCCTGTCGCGAGTGGCGCGTTCCTGAGCGACAGCTTCGTGCCCTTGGCGACGAAGTTATCTGCTGCGTTCCCGGTGCCGGACGGCACGTCGTCGCCACTCGGGTCGGAGAGCGCGACGACGGTGAGCGGCGCGCTGCCCGCCGCGGACTTCACACTGATCGTTGCGCGCGCGCCCTCGATGCCGGCGAATGTCTGCGTCACTTCGGTGGTGAGCCCCGCGTCGATCGTCGCGTTCTTGATGGTGGTGGGCTTCGCCTTGCCGACCTTGAATGTCGCGGCGTACTCGCCTCGCGCCGACGTGGACGCGGCGATCCGGACCGTCCAGCGTCCCGTCTTGTCGATCGCGAACTTCTTGAACGAGAGCTTCTTGCCGCCGCCCTTCTGCTTGAGTTCCGGCGTCCGATCGACGCCTTCGGGATCGAGGAGTTGCAGCGACGGAAGCAACGGCGAGTTCTTCGTCGCGCCGACCGTGACCGAGAGCGTCTCGCCCGCTAGCAACGCTGCGACGTAGTCGTCCACATCGGTCTCGCCGCCGGTGTCCTGGATCGCGCTCTGGACCTTGTTGGAGCCGAACGCCGGCCCCCGCGGCTCGGCTGCGTCGGCGATCGAGAACGTCCCCGCCACTACGACGAGCGCCATCCATCCCCACGTCTTCCACTGTTGCATCGTCGTCGCTCTCCGGAGCCTCGTAGCCGCGCTTGCCCGCGAGCGGGTGTTGCGGCGTCGGCATGCGTTCCCAGGACCAGCCTACGCGAGCGGCGATAACCGTCAACGGGGCGAATCTGATCGAAGTCGGCGATCACGGTCTCATCGCGTGCTCCGAGGCGTCGCCGTCGAGGCGAGCTTCCCGCGTCGAGTAACTTGAGACCGTGAGGCGCTGGATTGTCCCTTCCGTGATCGTGCTTGTGCTGGGAGCCACAGCTCTCGTGGCGGGCCGCATCGCGTTGTCGCTCATGGAGTGGGAGATCGCCGCGCCGTGGCCCCCCGGCGGCGACGATCTATATGGCGACGCGATCCCTGCGGATGCGCTTGCGCGACTCGGAACCGTCCGACTGCGTCGCACGACGCAGACCAACCTCGTCTGGCTCGACGACCAGCGCATTGCGAGTGGTGGCTTCGATCGCGAGATCGTGATCTGGGACGCGGCGACCGGCGAGCGCCTTCAAGAGCTCTCCGGACATCGCGTGGAGACGGCGAGGAGCCCGGACACGTGGAGCTTCCGACAGCTCCGTCACGTCCTGACTGGCGGGGATCCACCGACGTTCTACGACGACCTCGACGCGCTGCGCGTGCTCCCGTCGGGGCGACTGCTCTCGACCGGAGAGTCGATCCGGATGTGGGATCTCGACGCCGGAACCGGGCGTTTCGTCGCGCGACAGCGAGGAGGTCCGATCGGCAGTCCGTTCGCGCTCGTAGATCGGGACCGAACACTCGTCTACTCGTGGGTGGATTGCCTGCGGCGCTTCGACCTCGCATCGGGGAAGGAGATGGCACGGGTCCCGACCGGCAAGGATCTCACGGTTCTCTGCTTCTTTCCCGATGGCGGAAGTCTCCTGATGACGCGCGACGACGGCGCCGACCTCGTTCTTGTCGATACGACATCGGGTGCGCTGCGGTCGGCTTCCGTCCCCGGAGTGGCTCGCGTCTACCAGGCGATCTTCGCACCCGGTGGCGAGACGTTCTGGGCGCTCGTAAGCGAGAGCGCCGAGTCGCGTCGTCCGGTGCATCTCGTGCGCGTCGATGCGGAGACGCTGGACGTGCGTGACCGGCATCCCCTGCAGGACGGGCATTGGGGCCTGCTCGCGATCTCCCCGGATGGTGAGCTCATGGCGCTCATCGCGTTCGTGGACGGCGACAACGATCGGGTCGTCATGGACACCGCGACGGGGAACGAACTCTGGCGTGCCGAGACGCAAGTGAACTCGCGGTGGGGTGCCGCAGCGTTCTCGTCGGACTCCCGGCGCATCGCGTGGTCGGTGGACCCTGCCGGCAGCGTGCAGGTCCTCGACGCGCGGACCGGTGCCGACCTCGTTCCGCTCTCTGCTCATGAGGCCTTCGTCGCAGCGCTCGCGTTCACCTCTGACAGCCAGGTCGTCGTGAGCGCCTCCGCGGACGGGACGCTGCGCGGCTGGGATGCGACGACTTCGCGCGCACTTTGGTCCCGCGCTGCCGGGGACGTCGTCGGCCTCGTCCCTACTGGCGCGTCTGCACGCGTCCTCATCGCACGTCCGCATGCCGTCGAGTCGATCGATGGTGCGACCGGCGTGGGGGCACCGGGAGCGACCACGGACGGGCATGTCCAGTTCGTCGGATCGGATGGCTCAGTGATCACCGCGACGGACGCGGGACTCACGTTTCGTGCCACGCGGCGCTCGCGCCCCGTGCTCTTTGCGCGGTCGCGGCGTGCGGAGCCCGGTGCCGACGACGCCGGGGAGTTTGCGACCGGTGTCCTCGCCTACGACACGGAGGCCCGGGTTGCACTCACGGAGTGGGAATCCCGGACCCCGGCCGGAGACCCCGGGAATTGGTCGTCCATCTCGTCGCTCCACGTGATGAACGTCGAGACCGCGAGCGAGCTCGCGTCGGTTCTGGCGATGGGAGGAGGCTCGGGCGATGTGATCCGCGCCGCGAGCTTGCCCCGCCTGACGTACGTGGCGGTCGCCTCCTGGGGCGGCGAGATCGTTCTCTCTTCCGCACACGGCGTCGGCGAGGAGTTGGTGGAACTGCGTCGTGCCCATCCAGAGGATACCACCGTCGTGCGCTTCTCGCCCTCCGGCACGCGTCTCGCGACGGGCGGCGACGATGGGATCGTGCGCGTCTGGTCCATCCCCGAATTGGTCCAGCTCCAGGAACTCCGCGGGCATGGCGCAGCGATCCGATCGCTCGCGTTCTCGCCGAATGGCAACGTCCTTGCGTCGGGGAGTGACGACACGTCGATCCTGCTCTGGGACGTACGCGAGCCCTGAGGATCAGCGCCGCCTTGCCCGTTCAGCGCTGCTCAGCTACTCGGCCAACGCCTGGATCTCCGGCTCGCTCGGGAAGAGTCGTTTGACGATCCGCAGGATGTCGCCGCGGCGCGGGTCGAAGTCCTCGTCCCCGACCAATTCGTCGTTCGCGAAAATCTCGAGTTCGTCGCATGAGAAACAGAAGAGGACATCGACCGTGGTGCTGCGCCGTTCCCAGCGCACGGCGATACCCGGGCTGAAGATGCAGCCCTTCTGCGAGTCGAATAGGTAGGTCGCATCGTCTCCGAGGATGCGACCGAGCGCGGCGGCGTCTGCATCGCCGACGGAGGCCGTCTCGCCGAGGATCGCGTAACCGGAGATCTCGCCGTTGCCCGCGTCTCCCGTCGCTCCCTTGAGGCTGTCGATCCGGAACGCGCTGACGGTCCCCGCGCGACGATTGCCCGCGACGAGGTCGTAGTTCTCAGCGCTTCCGTAGAGCGCCTCGGCGCGCTCCGACCGTCCCGCGACGTCGGTTCCCGCGCACGATGTCGCCCAGATCGCGAGCAGCGCACAAAGGACGAATGCTCGTGCGACGTTCACTCGTCCGAAGCCGCGTCGTCGGCCAAGAACTCGATCGCGACTTCCTGGTCGCCGAGCGCTTCGTCCGCGTCCGTCGGCTGCGCCGAACGCGTGAGTTCGATCCCATAGCCGTCGGTCCAGAGGAGCGTCGGGTAGTAGACGACGTCGTATTTCTTGATCATCGCCTCCTCTTCTTCCTGCTCCATGAAGACCGTTGTGAACGCGCCCTTCGCCGCGTCCAAAACCTTCCCGTCTGCGAGGGCCCGACCGACCCCCGTGCGACTGACGCCTCACCAACTTGCGGCGAAGAGCAGCAGAGTCGGTTGCCGCTCGGCCCAGGCAGCCTGTGCTGAGAACGTCCCCTTGCCGTCGAACGCAGCGACCACGCCCGCGTACTTCCCACCGGGATCGTAGGTCGTGCTGTCGTGGCCCTCGCCTTGAAGCGCGTTCGCGTCAGCGCTGGCGGCGTTGGCCGCCTTGGCATCAGACGGCGCGACCGCGCCGGTATCGTCGGTCGCGGTCTTCTCCACGTCCGACGGCGAGCATGCGGCGGTGAGGGCCATCACCACCGACAACGAGGCGGCGACGCGCCATGGGGTCTTGATTTTCATTCCCCCATTGTAGCGGATCGGGGGCTCGTCTCCGCGGAACCCACGAGGTCCGCTCACTGCTCGTCGTCGCGTGCATGACGACGGAGACGGTGAGCGATCGTGCGTTTCACGCGCGCGGCCATGTCGGGACCTCGATTGCGGTGGATGTCTGTGCGGACAATCTGCTCGCCCGGCGGCACGCCAAGATAGGTGAGGAGATCCCGGACTCCCGACGCAGTCGAGAGAGCCTCCGGGACGTCCGCGACCTTGACGCGCGTCGGGTGACTTGCGGCGAGATCCTCCGCGCGCTCGCTGTACTCGTTCCAGTAGCGGATGAGCGCACAGCGCAAATTGGGCTCGTCATAGTCAGGATAGCAAGGGTCCCACTGCGGATCGGCGCGCCAGCTATCCGCGGTGTGACGCGCGAAGTGGTTGCGCCCACCCGCTAGTCGTTCGTAGCTCTGCACGGTTTCGTCCCGGTCGCGCCGCAACACGAGCAGGCGCGTGTCAGGATGCTCATCGAGCAAGTACTCCGCGTAGGGGAGGTAGGAAAGCGCGACGTCCCCTGCGAACCGGCTGCCCCGTGCGCGCAACGCAGCGATGCGGGCATCGATTGCCGCGCGATCGAGCGTCCACGGAAGCACCGGCACCGTCTCGTGAGTGACCGTTGCGCCCGGCTGGGAGTCCAGGAGATGCGCGAGCGAATTGGTGCCGCAGCGCCCCGTCCCCAACCCGAACCAGAGGCGTGTGGGACTCATGCGATGGAGATCCTGAGACCCAAGTTCCGCTGCGCGATCCAGGTCAGAGGCATGTTGCGGAGGAGCACAGTTACGCAGATCACCGCGGAGGCGCCGACCACGCCATACGTCGGCACGACGAGCAGCAGACCGAGGAGTTGAAGCGCGGCCGTCAGAGCCATCACCCACATGAGTGCGCGCGTGCGGTCCGTCATCGCGAGCAAGAGCCCCTGTGGTCCGAATGCAGCTCCGACTACCGAGTGAACGATGAGCAATTGAAGGGCGCCGACGCCTGCGACGTAGCCATCACCGAAGATCGCCAGCAGCGGTTCAGCGAAGACCCACACGAGCGCGCCGCTCAGCGCCGTGAACGCGAAGATGACGCGCACCAGTTGTCGGATCACGCCGCCGCGTTCGCGCAGCTCGCCCCGCGCGTGCGCGCCAGCGATGACGGGGCCGAGGATCGCACCGGACGCCAGCCCGAAGAAGAGCAGCACCCCGGCGATGCGCTGCGCGACGCCGTAGACGGCGGTTGCTTCGTCGCCCAGGATGAGCGCGATCAACGGGATGGTCATACCCCCGAGGAGCATCTCCAATGCCGTGACGCCGAGGAGCGGGAGCGCGATGCGTCGCCACTCGCGTGGGCGCGTCGCGACCGGCCCCGCCCCTGCGGCCTTCCGCACCGCTGCACGTGCGATCGCCCACGTGACGCTGGCCGCCGCTGCGTAGCCCCCGAATGCGATGGTGAGTGCGATCTCCGTCGAGAGCGACGGCGTTCCCTGCGCGAGCGCGTACGCGACTCCACCGATGATGAGTGGCCGCAGAATGGCAGCGGGCGCACGCGCGGCGGCGATGTGGCGGAGCCCGCGCACGATGCCGCCGGCGACCGCCATCACCGACGCCATCGGGAGGATCGCGGCGCCCGCGACCACCGCAAGAGCTGTGTAGCGGTCCCCGAGATCGAGCGACCACGCGACCAACGCGCAGGCGAAGGCGCCCGCGCACGACACTCCCATGGCGACGCGCACCGAATGGGAGAGCACCCCACGCAGGAGATCCCTCTGCCCGTCCGCGTCGTACGCGGCCGCGAGGCGCACGCCCGCGAGGTGGTACCCGAGCGTGCACGGAAGAGCCAGCAGCCCGATCCATGCCAGGACGTGGACATACGCGCCGTAGCCCTCGATCGGTAGCGCCTGCGTGAGCGCCCAATGCGCCGCGAACGCCGCGACTGCCCCGACGCCGCGAATGCCGAGCGATTCCAGCACGCCACGTTTCAGAATGGCGCGACCGCCCCAGATCGGCGGAGCCGGTCGGGGAGCGGAGCGGTCGGCGGGGGCGGCGCCCTTCCTCACGAAGCGTCGAAGTCTCCCACGATGAAGTACCGAGACCGGTGAAGATCATCACGTGGCAAAGTTGAATAGGAGCGACCGGTCGGTTCGGTGGGTCGACTTGGTATGCTGGTCCAGATCATGACGACCGACCCGCAACCTGGCGCTCTGGGCGACGCAGATGTTCGAACGGAACTTGGCTGGCTGATGCGTCAGCGCAGGGTCGAATTCTGGATCGGCGTGCCCTGGGCCGGTGCGCTGGTGGGGGCGATGTACTGGCAGAGCGGGCCCGGGCTGATCACCCACGCATTCGCCGTGTTCGCTGTCGCGGCATTCGTCGTCGGTGCGGTCCTTCTCGCCGTCCGTGAACGACGCGAGCTTGCAGATGCTGGCGATTCCGTCTCCGCCGCGCGCGCCGTTCTCCGAACGCAACTCGAGTTGCGCGTCGGGAACTTCCGGACCACGGAGGGAGTCCGCGTCGGACTGAAGATGGGTGGGGTGCTGCTCGTGCTCATCGCTGTCGTGAACGTGGTCAAAGAGTACGCGCTCGGCTACGGCTGGGACGGTCTGCCGATGCTGGCCACGATGTCTCTGTACGGTCTGCTCTTCACGGTCTGGCCGATGCTGCAGAAGCGCTCGCTCCTCCCTCGTCTGGAGCGCGATCTCGCGGCGCTCGACACCTGATCCGGCTCGCCTCGCCACCCGGTTCCGGGGTCCCGGAAGCGGACCCCTCATGGCGAGAGACCACGCGCCCTCCCGTCAGATCGAGAACGAGCGCGGACGCCGGACTTGGATGGTACCCGGCGAGGGGCGGTCTCGGCTGGCTCAGTCATGGCGACGCCCTCGGTCCGCCGCTCGACGGGGACCGCGGGGCCTCCTCGGGTCTTGGTCGGGCGGCGGCTCGCGGTGTGTCTCCGAAGAACTCGCGAAAACGCCCCGCCGTCCCCGGTCGGCGGCGGAGCAACGACGTCGCGTGTCGAAGCCAGGTCGACCGCCGACGCCCGGGTACGATCCGAGAGACGACGCTCTCTCCAGGCAGATCGAGAACGCGTTCGATCCGAGGCCCGAGGCCGAGGGCGCAATCGGGTGGGCGATCGGCCACGTACGCGACGGTGGGGACGAAGACGATTGCGACAGGCGCGAGTCGCGCGAGCGTTGGCTCTCCTTTCAGCTGGACGTGGCGCAACGGTGAGTGTCGACCCTGTTCAGCACGCGTACGATCGGGCCTCATGCGTGCTCGCCGATCAATTGCTCTCCTTGCTGCCGCGCCTGTTGTGATCGCCACATTCCGTTGCTCGCAGTCGAGCTGGCGCACTCCTTCCGCTGGTGCCGGGATCGCGTCGGAGGTTCTCGCGTGGTGACGGACTACGCCGCAGAGGTCGGGCACTGGAAGGATTGGCAGAAGGCGTACCGATTCGGCGTCCTGCTCGTGGTGCCGCCGGACCCACCGTTCTCGGACGTGAACGAACTTCGTCGATTGCATGACTCGGAGAGCGCCGCCATCTGCGCGGCGCACATCAGCCTGACCGTCCCGTTGCCGAGTCCCCTCGCACGGGACCATTGGGAAGAGTTGGTTGCGATCGCCGCACGTATCCCCGCGTTCTCGGTGCGCTACGGACCGCCCATCAGCTTCCCGCCGCATCCCGGAGTGTGTCTCGAGATCGAGCCGCGAGGGCGCTTCGAGGCGCTTCTCAATGCTCTCGAAACCGCGTCAGTGTTCGCGGGCGCCATGCCGCGGAGCCATCCTTTCACCCCGCACATGACGATTGCCGAGTCGCTCGCGCCGGATGAGACGCAACCGCTGCTCGACGCACTCAGCGGTTGCGCGCCCGAGGGCTCGTTCCGCTGCACGTCCGTCGCTCTCTCCGTCCCGGACGCCGATTTCGTCTTCACCACGCGCGACGAACTGTGTCTGGCCGGATGAGACTGCGTCGCACATCCTGCGCGCCGTTTCAGGCTCGACTCGTCGCCTGAACCCTGCCGTCGTGCTCAGCCCCCGAGATATGTTGGGCTGGCGCCCGTTGTCCAAACCCGCGCCTGGCCCAGAGAAAGACGTTCGACTCCCGCGGGTTCGGTCTGACCATCACCGGCCTGAGCGAATGCGGCGCGGCCCGGGTGGGTTCGCCGCGTGCTGGAGGAAAGACGCATGGCGAATTTGCAATCGATCCGAGTGACGTTG
Source organism: Planctomycetota bacterium (assembly GCA_024280885.1). Lineage (GTDB taxonomy): Bacteria > Planctomycetota > JAJSAM01 > JAJSAM01 > JAJVHW01 > JAJRPF01. The sequence continues at coordinate 615,762 of JAJRPF010000048.1, forward strand.
CGCGGCGCGACCGCCGCCGCCGGATTGGCACTGATACTGGCTGTTGGCGGCTGCTCGATGCTCCAGGCCGAGGCCGATCGGTCGCTCAGTGACTACTCCAACCTGACGACGCACCCGGATGACTCCAGTGCGCGCCGCTACATCGCGCCTCCGGAGGTGATCGGTCGCTATCAGCGCCTGCTGGTCGAGCCGTTCTCGCTGCGGCCCGGGTTTCGCTCCGACCTCAAGGAAGTGGTCCGTTCCGACGCGCGCGAACTGCTCGATGCGCTGCGCGGGCGCATGATCGAGATCGTCGGCAAGCGCTACGACGTCGTGACCGAGCCGGGAGTTGACGTTCTGCGTCTGCGGGCCGCGATCACCGATCTCCGTTTCGATGGCGACAGCCGGGATCCGGCGCACGCTGTGGGCGCGACGTACGAGGCAGAGGTCCTCGACTCGGTGACCGGCGAGCAGGTCGGCGCCGTCGTTCGCAGCTTCGAAGCGCCTCCCGGACAGAGTGTCTTCGACGCGCTCGGCGACCTGCTGCTCAAGTTCATGAACGACGCCCAGGGCGTTCAGAAGTAGCGGCATCCGGGCCGCGTTCCGTCACCGCCCTGACGGGAGAGTTGCGGTCCGCGCGGGTCCGTGATCCTCTCGGCGCGCCATGGACCTGATCACTCTCGCCGACGTTCACAAGAGCTACCCTGAGCGCGACCTGCTGGACGGGGTTTCGCTCGTCGTCGATGAGAGCACGAAGATTGGGATCGTCGGTGCCAACGGCTCCGGGAAGTCGACGCTGATCCGCATCCTCGCCGGCGTCGTGGAGCCCGACGCTGGCGTGCGCCGGGTGAAGCCGGATCTCCGTGTGGGACATCTGCTCCAGGAGGTTCCGGTCCACGCCGGCACAGTCCGCGACGCCGTCCGCGCTGGACTCGCCGAGCGGGCGCTCGTTCTGGCGCGCATCGACGAACTCCATGGGCAGTTGGGGCAGATCAGCGGCGCCGCCGAGAACGCCGCTCTGGTGGAACTCGCCACTCTGGAATCTCGGCGAGATCAACTCGGCGGCCACGACATCGAACATCGGGTCGAGGAGATGATTGGCTACGTCGGCCTGTTCGATCCAGAAGCCGACGCCACGCGACTCTCCGGCGGCGAAGCGCGGCGTGTGGCGCTTGCACGCGTCCTGCTCGGCGAGCCCGAACTGCTGCTGCTCGACGAACCCACGAACCACCTCGACGCCTACGTCGTCGATTGGCTCGAGGATCACCTCCTGAAGACGCGCATTCCCGTCGTCATGGTCACGCACGATCGCTACTTCCTCGATCGTGTGGTCGACCGCGTCATCGAGGTTGAAGGCGGGGCATTGCACTCGTACGAGGGCGGCTACGCGGGCTACCTGAACGGTAAGGCGGCGCGTGAAGATATTGCGCGAAAGCAGGAAGTCGGACGCCAGAGTCTCGTGCGTCGCGAGACGGCGTGGATGCGCCGCGGACCGCCCGCGCGTACCACGAAGGCGAAGGCGCGGATCGACTCCTATCACAGGCTGCTCGACGATGCGCCCGCTGAGAAGGAGCCCGAACTCGCGTTCCGCATCCCGCCCGGACCACGGTTGGGAACGCTCGTCGTGCGGATGCGCGGCGTCACGTTGCGGGTCGGCGAACGCACGCTCGTCGAGAATCTCGATCTGGATGTCGGGCGCGGCGAGCGACTCGGGATCGTCGGTCCCAACGGCTCCGGGAAGACGACCGTCTTGCGGACTCTGATGGGGCAACGTGAACCCGACGAGGGCTCGGTCGATCTCGGCGAGACGGTACGGATCTCGGCGGTCGATCAGCAGCGGCGCGACCTCGACGAATCGGCCACTGTCGTCGAAGAACTCGTCGGTGACGGGGGGGCCGTGCGCGTCGGCGACCGCGCTATCCGGATCGAGCCGTTTCTTGACGGGTTCCTCTTCCCCGGAGGACGCAAGCACACACGAATCGGGAAGCTCTCGGGCGGCGAGCGCAACCGTGTGCTGCTCGCCAAGCTGCTGATCCAGGGTGGCAACGTGATGATCCTGGACGAACCGACCAACGATCTGGATCTGCCCACTTTGCGCGCGCTGGAGGAGGCGATCCTCGCCTTTGAAGGCACCGTGATCGTCGTCAGCCACGATCGCTGGTTTCTCGACCGCGTGGCGACGTCGCTCTTGCTCCTCGACGGTCACGGCAACGCGCGACAGTACGGTGGCTTCGTCTCCACGCTTCTCGAGCAGGCGGCGGACGAGCGCCGTGAGCGCGAAGCTCGCGTCGCGCGCGAGCGCCGCGCCGCGACGGAGAAGTCGCGCGCTGCTGCGGTGTCGGCCACATCGGGTGCGGGCCCCGCAAAGCGCGCCAAGAAACGCAGACTTTCCAACTGGCAAGCGAAGGAACTCGCCGAGCTTCCCGCGCAGATCGACGCTGCGGAAGCGTGCGTCGAAGAACTCAACGCGCGTCTCACGGATCCCGCGCTCTATGCCGGGCCGGATGCGAACCGCAAACGCGCCGAGGTCGAGCGCGAACAGGCGGAAGCCGTTGCACTCACGGATCGTCTCTACGCCCGCTGGGAAGAACTCGAGTCGATCCGCGAGGAGAGCGGCGCGGCTGGTTGATCTGCGGACGAGGCGGCGAACGCCCGCCGGCGCCTCTCTCTTCCGATGAGCGAATGCGCCGACTCTTGCAAGTTGCGAGTCGCATGATCCGATGCTAACGGCAGGCACCGCGTCGAGATGGACGCGTCATCGACCCCGCGTACTTGCATATGAAGAGTCTCATCAGCGTCCCTCTGCCCGCTGGCCGCACGTCCCTGAAGCTCGCCGCAATTGCTGGCGTTCTGCTGCTGCTCCACGTCGTCTCGATGCAGCTCTATTTCAACGACGATCTTGCATTCACCAACTCGTGGCGCCTGCGCTACTGGCACGTGAGCATGCTCGATCTCGACAAGGAAGAGGGCTTCGGGACGTGGTTCAGCGCGGCGATCCTGCTCTTCACCGGGCAACTGCTGCTGCTCCATGCCGCGGCGGTGCGCAAGTCCACCGATCGTTGGTTCCCTTGGTGGCTCGTGCTCGGGCTCGGGTTCGTGTTCCTTTCGGTGGACGAGGTCGCCGGCATGCACGAGTACCTGAACACCTTCCTCGATGAGACGAGTGACATCTCTGGCTGGACGGATGTCGCGCTCGGCGGCATGGCTCTCGTCGGACTCGCATTCCTCCCGTTCCTCTGGGCGCTGCGTCGGCGGACAGCCGTGCTCTTCGTGATCGCCGGGTGCATCTATCTCGGCGGAGCGGTCGGCGTGGAGCGCTGGACTGGCGAGGACGTCGATTCTCTCGGCTACAACATGTGGACGACCCTCGAAGAGGGAATGGAGATGGGCGGCGTGATCGCGATGATCTACGCCGTGCTCGACCACATGCGCGCGATCGCCGGCGGTGACCTGCGACTGGATCTGCTGCGTAGCGAGGGGTGACCGACGTGCACCTCGGACGCTACGCCGTTCCCGCGCGGTGACACCGCGGCGCGTCCGCTCGACCCGCCAAGCGCGCTTGCTGCGAGGCTGAGCGCTACGTCGCCTGAGGCCTGCCGTGCCGCGCTGGACACGCAGTCACGTCGCCTGGCACCTCGCTTGCGATACGTCCCCCGAGAGACGCGCGAGTCGCCACACAGGAGAGAAATGGCGATGCGTCTGACCCTTACCACGATCGCGAGCACGGCACTCTTGCTCGCAGCTCCAGGCCTCGTCAGCGATGCGTTCGCGCATGGCGGCGCGTACCGCGGACCGGCGGGAGAAGTCCCGCCCGACAGCCGCAATCCGTCCGATCCACCTCCGCCAGCCGACGGCGGTCCCCCCACGACTCCCGGCGGCGAGACCGGCGGCGGCCCGACGACCGGCGGCGGCGACGTTGGCGGGCCCACGACGGGCGACGGAAGCGGTTCTCCTTCTTCCGGTTCCAGCGGCGCCGGGCCGACGGGCTCCGGCGGCGGCACAGGCGGTCCGAAGTCGGGCGGAGCCGGGCGCCCGAGAAGCGCGTCGAAGGGCCTCGGCTACGAGGACTGGACGTTCTGGTGGAACTTCAACAAGGACGAACTCCTGCAGTTGAAGAGCCGGACACGCAGCATCCAGACAGCGACGGGAACGTCAATTCACGTTCTCGGCAAGGGCGGCAGCAAGGGCCGCGTGAAGTCGGCTACCGAAGCCGCGATTTCGAACAAGATCGTCCCCGCTCTGCACAAGTTGCTGGAGCAGGACAAACTGCTCTTCGACATCCGTTCGGCAGCGGCACTGGCGCTTGCGAAGATCGGTGATCAGTCGATCATCCCGACGCTCGCGCGCATGGCGCGCAACGATAAGAAGGCTGGCAGCGACTACCACCGCGAGGTCGAGGAGACCGCGGCACTCGCGTTCGGAATACTGCAGGTGGACTCCGTCGAGGTGCGCACTCTGCTCGTCGAGTTGATGCAGGATCGTTCGCGCAAGGGCTCGCATGTGCGCGCATTCTCCGCGATCTCACTCGGATTGCTCGGTGACAACCCGGAGCACTTCAACACGAGCTTCGACGCACTCCTGGCACTTGTCGCCAACAAGGAGAGCGCACGGGATATCAAGCCGGCCGCATTGCTTGCCATCGGTCTCCTCGAGGACGATCGAGCAGTCCCCGACCTGCTCTTCATGCTTGCGAACGGGCGCGCGAACGTGCGCGGATCCGACAGCTTGAACGATGTCGAGATGGCGTTCGTCGTCGAGGCCCTCGGTCGCATTGGCGCGCCGGGTGTCGAGGGTGATGGCACGGCTGTCTTCGACGCCGTCTCCGCTGTGCTGACGGCGAAGGGCAAGAGCAAGCGGAAGGGCAGGAAGTCCGCCAAGGTGAACGTCCGACGTTCCGCCGCGATCGCGCTGGGTCGGATTGCTCCGCTGGGTGATGCCAGCCTGCAGGCACGTGCGATCAGTCTTCTCAAGACCGAGGCAAGTGGTGCGAAGGACGCGTCGGAGCGGAACTTCGCCATGATCGCCCTTGGTCGGATCGCCGCATCGGACTCGCTCACGGCGAAGTTGCGACGCGATGTGATCCGTACGCTGAACCACCACATGGCGAAGGCGCGCCCGGCGAACCTGGTCCAGCCCTACGCGGCTCTCTCGCTCGCCCTTGCCGGGAGCGAGATGACCGCAAACGAAGAGAACGTCTGTCAGCCTTTGCGCGAGAAGTTCAACAACGCGCGAGGCAGTGCGCGGGCGCGTGGCGCGTACGCCATCTCGCTCGGGTTGGTCGAGGATGTGCAGGCGGTTCCGCCGCTGATCGAAAGCGTCGCGGACCGTGGGACCGACAAGCGTCTCCGCGGCTACGGCGCCATCGCACTCGGTCTGATCGGCGGCGACGAAGCGCGCGGCACCGTCCGTTCCGTTCTGACCGACGACAACGATCGCGAACTGCGAAAGCAGACCGCCATTGCGGCCGGTCTGATGGGGGACTCGCGTGTCGTCGACGATCTCGTCGCGATCCTCGAGTCCGGCGATGAGAGTCAGTACATCATGGGCTCCGTCGCCCTGGCGCTCGGTCAAGTCGGTGAGGAGAGGGCGATCGCGCCCCTGCTCGCGATTGCGATGGACACCGAGAACAAACATCCCGATCTCACGCGCGCCTTCGCCACTGTGGCACTCGGCCAGATCGGCGATCGAAGGGACGTGCCTGTGTTGGCGCGCGTCTCACGCGGGATCAACTTCCGTGCGTCACGCGCGGTTTCGGCGTTGAACGAATTGCTCTCGATCCTCTGATCGGCAGCCGTGCCCAGAGAGTCATCAACAGAGCGGCTCCGGGTGTTCGGCATCCGGGGCCGTTTCGCGTTGAAGGTGCAGCGCGAACGTCGCTCAGTCGCGAACGCGCGTGACGATCGCCGCGAGCAGCCACGAAACCGCCAGGTTGCCGAGGTTGAGCATCAGCGCGAGAATCAGGAGCGCCGCCGCCCATGAACTTGCCGAAGCGAGCGGTGCAACGGCATCCGTCGGTTGCGCGCCCGCGAGAAGCGCGATCGTATTCGCCAACAGGGCGACGCCACAGAGCACGAGGAACCCGCGCAGGCCGCCCTTCAAGTCGGCGGATGACGGCGCCAGGTGAGCCCCGACCGCGAGAGCGACGTAGAGGAAAACCCAGGTCCGCCAATCGCCCGCGCCGTGCTGGAAGACCGCGCCGTAGAGCGACGCCGTCAGCTCGTAGAAGCCCCGCAGGACATCCATGGGCCCGCCTGTCGTCACCAGCTCCGTCAGTTCGCGCGCCTCGCGCCGGAAACTCCCGTCGGAAGCGGGGTCAATCAGCAACCGTGACGCCGCCCAGAGCACTGCGGTACCGCCAAAGAGCGGTGCGATCCCCATCGCGAACGTCCCGATCACCTTGTGCAACGATGTCAGCGACAGTTCGGGCCGGCGATACGCGACGTAGCCGAGGACGCCCGTTTGCGGATCGGGGGCGAAGGGTTTGACTTCGGTGATGTCGAGTCCGAAGAGCTTGCCCACGACGTAGTGCGAGAACTCGTGCACTGGCGTCCCCAGCCACCCCGTCCAGATCACGATGCCGCGGAAACCGATCGCCTTGTGCAGGGCGCGGTGCGTCGCCCACTGCACCGCGTAGAGCAGCGCCCCGAGAGCGAAGACCAGCCCGAGGCCGAGAACGAGTTGCCGCCACAGCGCATCGAGTGCGCCGAGGGCGATCTCGCCGGCGCCGCTCACGCGCCCGTCCGCTGGAGTTGTTTCGCGATCATGGAGTGAGAGTACCGCAGAGCCCCGCGCGGCTACGTATCGAGCGGCTTCCCGATCAACAAACGGTTCTTCGGCGTGATGGCGGCGGGGATGGTCTGCGTCCAGATCCGATACCCGGCCGCCCGCAATCGGATCGCGCGGACGGCGTCGATTGCCAGGTCGGCGTCCATCCAGCCGTCGAGGTTGCCGACGTCCGAGTGACTGTGATCGCTGCAACACGGCAGTACCGCGACAGCGGCCCGCGCGGCGATCGCCCGATCGAGAATGCGATCCGTGAGGCCGCCGCAGGCGTGGGCCGAGATCACGAGGTCGTCCGACGCGAGTTCGAAGTGTTCCAGTTTCGATGCGACACGACGCACGCGCTGCGCGAGAAACGGCCAGCGCTCCGCCAAGGCAGCGGCCACGCGCTCCGCCGAGGGCGGCAGATTGGGATCGAGCGCCACGACCTCTTCGGCATCGCGGTCCAGGATGGCAGCGATCTGCGCGAGCAGCCCGTGGCCGCAGGCCAGGTCGACGATCCGGCGTCCGCGCAACCGACGGCGCACACGGCGAGCGACCTCCCACGACTCGTAGAGCTCCTTGCGAGGCACGGCGTCGGCAGCGCAGACAGCGCGCGCGAGCCGATCGAAGAGACCGTCGCCTGGGTAGTGCCGCTCGGCAGTTGGCCGCAGCTTCTTTCGGGAGGAACGATCGCGCACCGGAGCATCGTGTCGGAGCCGCTCCTGCGACGCACGATTTCCCGTGTCGCGCCGGCCGTCGATCTCCCGGTCGGGGCTCACGGCGCGCGGCCTCATGCTGTAGCCTCCGGCGATGGAGGGGAGCACTCTCGGTCCCTACACGCTCGAAGCCGAACTTGGCGCTGGTGGCATGGGGACGGTCTATCGTGCGATCGGGCCTGCGGGTCTTGTCGCCGTCAAGGTCGTACATCCGCACCTGCTTGAGACTCCGGGCTTCTTCAAGCGCTTTCTGCGCGAGGCCGACATCGGGCGTCGCGTCGTGCACCCCAACGTTGTGCGCACGCTGGACTGCGACCAGGTGGTCGTCGAGGGCAGAGCGACGAGCTTCCTGGTCATGGAGTGCGTCGAGGGCCAGACGTTGCGCGAGTTGCTCGACGATCTCGAGAGCGTTCCCGAGGAACTGTGCCGGCACATCGGACGCGAGCTCGCGAAGGGGCTCTCGGCGGTTCACGCCGTGGGCGCCATCCATCGCGATATCAAACCCGAGAACGTCCTGATCACTCCGTCGCACGAGGTCAAGTTGATGGACCTGGGCGTTGCGCGTCTCGTGGACGAGGCGCTGCGGCTCTCCCAGACCGGGGCGTTCTTCGGGTCGCTGCAATACGCCGCCCCCGAGCAGTTTCAGCGCGGAGCAAAGGCCACAGATCACCGCGCCGACCTGCACGCCCTGGGGCTTGTGCTCTACGAACTTGCCGGCGGGATCTGCGCGTATCACGGAGATGATGTCCCGCAGATCATTCGGGCCGTGCTGCACGACGAGCCCCGCCGTTTAGGGGATGTGAACGGGCAGGTCTCGCCGTTCTTCGAGGAGGTCGTACATACCCTGATCGCGAAGGACAGGGACGCGCGCTTTGCCACGGCCGACGACGTCACACGCGTTCTTGAGGCCGGCGAAGACGGGGAGTGGTGGCGTAACGCGGCGCAAGCGTTGCGTCGGACGACCAAGCGCCCGCTGCGCCGAATTCGCATCCCTCGCGAGACAGCCGTCTATGGACGCGAGACGGAACTCGCCGCGCTAGAAGAGCTCTTCGCGCGCACGCGCTCAGGGCACGGTCAGGTCGTGCTCCTCGACGGCGAGCCGGGCATCGGCAAGAGCCGCCTGGTGGATGAATTCGTCGATCGGCTCCGGCGCCGAGGCGACGACATCAACTTCGTCTTCGCTGCGTATCCGCCAGGCGGGGCAGCCACCGCGTCGGGCGCGTTCTCCACGGCGTTCCGCGAGCAGATCGGAGACGATGGGGCGGCGCCATACCTGGCTGCAACGCCACTGCTCATCGACGCCTTCGATGCACTCCTGCGTGGCGACGCGACGCCAGTGGACGCACAACCCCTGCGGAAGGAGTCCCTGCACTCGTGCTTCGTGAACGTCACACGGAGGCTGGCTGGCGAGCGCCCGACTGTGATCCTGATCGACGACCTCCACTTCGCTCCGGTCGAAGGCCTCGCGCTCTTCGCGGCGCTCGCGGCTGCCATTCATGACGACCGTGTGCTGTTCATCGGGACCGCGCGCCCCGGCATCTCGGCCGAGTGGAACGCCTCGCTTCTGCGCCACGAACACGCGACACGCATGCTGCTGCCACGACTCGGTCCCAAAGATCTCGGCGCACTCTTGCAGGAGTCATTTCACTCACAGAGTCTTGCCGAACGACTCGCATTCGAGATCGGGGCCAAATCCGACGGCAACCCGTTCTTCGTATTCGAGATTGTCCGGGGACTCCGCGACGACGCCCTCATTCGGCGCGACGATGACGGCTCGTGGATCTCGACCGGACGCATCGATCACATCCAGATCCCGTCGTCGGTGCTCGATCTTGTGCACAGTCGCGTTGCCGACCTGGACGAGGAGGACAAGGACCTCCTGGAGGTCGCGTCTTGCTGCGGCTACGAGTTCGATCCGGCATTGGTCGCCGACGCCGCGGGCGTGCCGGTGGTCGCGGCGCTCAAGCGCTTCGGACGGATCGAGAAGACGCACCGACTGGTGCGCGCGGCGGGGCGCTCGCTCGTGTTCGATCACCATCAGGTGCAGGAGTCGCTCTACTCCGGTGTTCTCGAGCAACTCCGTGAGCACTACCACGCAGCACTGGCGGAGTCGCTCGAGCGACGGGAGCGGCTAGCGGACGTTGACGAGGCGGAGCGCGATGGCGCGCGCTGTGTCGAAGTCTGCGACCACTTCCTGCGTGGTGCGCAAGGGGCCCGCGCTGTTCCGTACCTCCGTGCAGCGATCGAACATCTCGCCACAGGCTATCTCAACGTCGAAGCGATCGACCTCGCCGAGCGCGCGCTCGCGGTGCGCGGCCTGTTGCGAGGGACGGAGCGTGCTCGATTGCTCTTCGATCTTGCGCGGCGGCTGGACAGCGACGGACGAATCGAACGCCATCTCGCGGTTGCCACCGAGGCCGAAGAGTGTATTCGCTTGAGCGACGATCACGCGCTGGCAGCGAAGGTCGCGGCTCAGCTCGGCCGGGCACGCTTCCTGTCCGGCAACTGCGTTGCCGCCGAGCCGGCACTACTGCGAGGGGTCGAACGCGCGCAGGCATCTGGCGATCCGCACGCCGAGGGCGCTGTGTACGACTCCCTCGGGACGGTTCTGCGACAACTCGCGCGCTTCGACGAAGCAGAGACCGTCCTGCGGCGCGCGTTGCGGGTCTACGGGAAGGCTGGTGTCGGCAGCGGCGTGGCGCGTGCGCACGGGAATTTGAGTCTCGTCCTGACGGATCAAGGCCGTGCCGCGGAGGCGCGCAAGCACCTCAAGTCGCAGATCGCTGTCGCGCGAGAATGCGGCGCGCGGATCATCGAAGCCAATGCCAACCTCAATCTCGGCGGCTCCTACTATCGAGCGGGCGAGTTCGATACCGCGCGGAGCTACGCAGAGCGCTACGTCGAACTCTGTCGCGACGTCGGTGATCGGCTGGGCGAGACGCACGCCTGCCTCGGGTACGGCGCGCTGACGGAAGCGCAGGGGCGGCTCGCCGATGCGCTCGAACAGGGCACACGCGCACTGCGACTCTCCCGGGAACTCGCCTATCCGTACGGACAGCGACTGGCGCAGCAGAACATCGCGGATGTCGCCGCGCAACTCGGCGACACCGAGGGCGCCCGCGGTATGGCGCACGCCGCGTGGACTCTCGCGCGCGACACCGGAGATCGAAGGGCTGCGTTGATCGCCCGCGCTCGACTGGCGGACCTCGACGCGGCCGATGGGCTGCTCGACGCCGCCCTGGGCGCGCACGAGGATGTGCTTCAGGAGCGACGCGATCTGGAGGGCCTGTCTGCGCTCGCGAGTTCTCTGATCGACGTCGCCTCTCACCACCTGGAGATGGAGCATCCCGAGCGTGCTCGCAGCGTTCTTGACGACGCGCTGGAACTCACCGCTTCCGACGACCTCGAGAGCTACCGTCTGAGCGTGCAAGCGCTCGCGGCGCTGCTTCCCGGCGGGGACGCCGCACCCGCGCTGCGAACGCTCGCTGTCTACGAGTCGCGACTGCCGCACTTCACCCACATGAGTGCTCGCTTCCACCTCTGGCGCGCGACCGCTGACGAAGAGCATCTCAGCGTGAGCCGCCGACTCCTGGACTTCGCCGTGGAACACGCGCCACCCGAACACAGAGAGACCATGCTCACGAACGTGCCGTTGCATCGTGACATCGTCGCGGCGGGGCCGCGCGAGTAGAGCAGAGGAAGGTGTTGGAGTGCGATGCCCCGCTCCCCAACGCCTGCCCCCGGACGCCCGACGCCGATTCTCGCGGACGTGCTACTGCGTTGACGCTGCGTCCGCGACGAGCTTGACGAACTCCGCGCGGTAGCCGTGCGTGTCCTGTCCGAGCGCATCTCGCGCCAGCGTGCGCACCATGTCGTAGTCCGCGCCGCCGCGGTGCTCGCTCTTGCGCAGGACCATTCCGAAGGCTGCGACCGACGCCGCGAAACGGAAGTCGCCCGAGGCCGCCTGCCACGCGCTGCCTGTGTCCCGGACGGCGTAACTGATGAGCTTGCTCTCGGTGCCACGCGGCTGCTTGTAGCGCAGTTTCACGGTCATCAACTCGTCGCTATTCGCGGCGGGGGTTGGCGTGCGACCGGTTTGATAGCGCAGATCGTCAACGTCCTTCTCGAGTGTCGACGCGCCCGGCGGAACGATCTCGTAGAGCGCCGTTACCGAGTGGCCCGCGCCGATCTCGCCGGCGTCCTTCTTGTCGTCGTTGAAGTCGCGCGCCTCGAGCATCCGGTTCTCGTACCCGATGAGGCGGTACGCGGCGACGTGCGCGGGATTGAACTCGACCTGGATCTTCACGTCCTTCGCGACGGTGACGAGCGTGCCGCCGGCTTCGTGCACGAGCACCTTGCGCGCCTCGGAGATCGAGTCGATGTAGTGGTAGTTGCCATTACCGCGGTCGGCGATCTCCTCCATCTGTGCGTCCTGAAGATTGCCGCGCCCGAAGCCGAGTACCGTCAGGAAGATGCCGTCCTCGCGCTCCTTCTCGATCAGTCGCGTCAACTCTCCGCGGTTTGTGACGCCGACGTTGAAGTCGCCGTCTGTGCCGAGGATCACGCGGTTGATCGCGCCCTCGCGGAAGTTCTCGCGCGCCAAGCTGTACGCGAGCTGGATGCCCTCGCCGCCGTTCGTCGAGCCACCGGCAGCGAGACGCGAAATCGCCCCACGGATCGTCGCCCCGTCAGTCCCCTCCGTCGGGCGGAGTACGACACCGGACGCACCGGCGTAGACCACGATCGACACCGTGTCCTGTGCGCGCAGATTGTCCACGAGAAGCGGCAGCGCGCGCTTCAAGAGTCCCAACTTGTCAGCGCTTGCCATCGAGCCCGATACGTCAAGCAGGAAGACGAGATTGCGCGGTGGTACGTCCTTGTTGTCGATGTGCCGGGCCTGCAATCCGATGCGCACCAGCCGGTGCTCCTCCTGCCATGGACAGCCAGCGACTTCGGTCGTCACCGAGAACGGGACGTCGCCTTCGGGTTCCGGGTACGTGTACGAGAAGTAGTTGAGCATCTCCTCGATTCGCACGGCGTCGGGCGGCGGCAGAGCGCCATCGACGAGGAAGCGTCGGACGTTCGCGTAGGACGCCGTATCCACGTCGATCGAGAACGTCGAGAGCGCCGCGTCTGCCGGAATGAGGAAGGCGTTCTCGTCGATGCGGTCGTACGCCTCGGTGTCGAATTCGTCGACTTGGGTGAGCCCGCCGAGGCCCCCCCGCCGCTTGCGCGCCGCTCCGGGCGCTGCCGCGCTCATGAAAGCCACCGTCGCCGCCGGTCGCGCCGTGGTGGTGCCGTCGGAGGCTGAGCTTTCGACGGCGCCCGAGTCCGTGCTGCCCGAACTGCACGCGGCGAGAGAGAGAACGGCAACGGTCAACGTCGTGGTTGCGAGAGCGACGAGAGGGCGAGCGGAACGTGGCATCATGATCTCCTGTTCGTGCCCTTGGACGCGCTGCGGCTGCGTCAGTTCATCGCAATCCGCACTTTCCCGATTCCCTGGGAGCACGGCAACGACGATGCGCGCACCGCCGCGACACAACGCGGTCCCTTGCGATCAAGTGCGTTTCTCGGGTCGAGCGCGCCGCTGCGACTGTCGATACTGAGGGCGGTTCCGATCTCCTGGGAGGGCGGGGCGGACCATCCTCGCACGGCTCCAGGAGATGCGCGGTGGACCACGAGATTCCCATCCCTTCGTCGGGAACGACACGTTCCGCAGGGTCTGACATATCCGGACACAGCGGCAGCTCCGTACTCGGGCGCGTCCGCTGCTGGTTCCGCGGACGCAGCGTTCGCCCCGCCGAGGACGACGCACCGCCGTCCGCGGAGACGACGTTGACGAGCACCGGCCGCCTCTGTCCCACCGAGGACGAGACGAGCGGCGAGTTCGCCGAGCGCGTGGCACGGATCAAGGCCGACGTGCTACGGCGCGCCCTGGCAGCGTTAGCGTCAGACGAATCCTAGGCGTGCGGCCAGAAGACCCCGTGGACAGCCGGACGCGGTGGATGCTCCGCACATCGGGTGGCGATCGCCCGGTCACCGGCGCCGTGGGGGTTTCTGGCCGGGCCCGTAGCCCGATCCTCGAAGGTGGCGGGCCCGTTCTTGGATCGTGCTCGGTCAGGGGCGGTGGCACCCGGCTCCAATGGGAGAACTCGCTGCCCCGCCACAGACCAAGCACGGAGCGCGTTCTCCTGAAGTCCTTCGGACTCGCGACGTAGCCGCGCGGTGCCCGGTGTGTGGCGGGCCGACGGGCTCTCTTGTTCGTGCCGGGAATCCGCCCCTCACCGGGCACCATCCATCCTGAGGTTCCGACCTGAGCGAAGCGGGGATCACTCGCCCTCCCCGTCGTGCCAACGTACCAACGTGTGGCGCGTCAGCGTGACCCGAGATTGACGCCCATCTGGCCCGTGGCGAGCTCCAACTCGATGCGCTCCGCTCCGCGGTAGACGACGGCGACGACGGTCTCTTTCCCGGCATCCGTGGCGGCCTTCTTGGCGGCGGTGAGACCCGCGACCGAGTCCACGATCACGCCATCGTAGCTCGCGAGGTAGTCGCCCTTCTTGATCCCCGCGTTGGCCGCGGCGCTGCCGTCCACGACGTTCCCCACGCGGAGCGTCGGCGCCTCGATGAGCGCCGTTGGCTGGCGATAGAGAATCAAGAACGAACGTGCCACATGGCTCGCCTTGTTGATCTCGGCCTGCTTCGGAGCGTCCTCGCCGTCCCCGAAGTCATACGGCCGCGGCTCGTACCGAAACGCCGCCGTCTTCCCAGGCGCGAGCGCCGGTGTCAGATCGACCCACCACGGCCGCACGACATCGCCCGGCGCCCAACCCGCCCGCGCGAACTTCCACGTCCCAAACTGCGGCCGGTTCGGGTTGAGGTAGCAGTCGCGCTTCCACAGTGTGTTCTCGAAGCGCTGCGCGGTGTCTGGAGAGGCAGCGTCTGGCACGAAGATGAGCGTGCGCACCGACGGCGTGAACTCGCCGATCTGCGAGTGCCCTGTCGTCGTGGTTGCGATGCGTGCGGCCACCGTCTCCGCCGGGATCTCCACCGTCTGCGGCACGAAGAAGTCAGCGAAGTGGTTCTCGGCGCTCTTGTACTTCGCGATCCCATGCCAGAGCGGCACGACGCGATACGGCTCGAGCTCCGGCGTGCCGTGATGGAAGTCGAGCGACACACTCATCATGTAGCCGCGGTTCTTGTAGAACTTCGTCCCCGCCACGATCTCGAAACGCGTCTTCCCCGCGAGTAGCGACCGGAAGTGCGTGACGTCGACTTCCCAGTGGCACTCCGTCCGGTACGACGTGATGAACGGCACGAGATCCCACTTCGCACCGTCTTCCTCGACGACGTAGAGATGACCGTTGCGATCCCACTCGTCCCAGTTCGGGCCCGCGTCATGGATGTCGAGTGTCAGGATGACCCGCCCGAACGCGAACGCCGCCGGCGGAAGATCGACCTCCGCTTCGAACGCCGTCTTCGCGTTGTCGGTCAACACATGATTGAAGACCTCGACGTGTACGGCGGGACGCGGTCGCGCCGCCTGTTCGCCAACCGTCAGTGACACGTCGCGCACATCGAATGTCGTCGTCGCATCCGCCCGCGTCCCGGCGCCGATCGCGAGCCGACTCTCGTAGGGCAGCAAGCCCGCGATGAAGTAGTCCTCGTAGACCACGCCGTCGCCGATCTGCACACTCACCTCGGCGCCGCCCGTGACATGCCGGATCACGATTTCCACGTCCGCCCACTCCCCGCGGAACTCGATGGACGCCACGCGCTTGACGATCTCGCGACCATCGAAGTGCAACGAGATCTCGCGCTGCGGCAACCCCTCGAAGTTGCCCCACTCGCTGAACATCTCATCGTCCTTCGGGTTGTGGACATCGACGCCCACCGCGAACGTCCCGCGCAGGTCTGGCTCGACCCAACTCGTCACGAAGGGCGCGGGTCCGCGCACCCCGTACTCCGCAGTGTCGAGGAAGACGAACGCTCCGCCGTCGCCACCCTTCTCGACCCGCATCCCGCAGCGCAGGGTCGTCGAAGCATGCGCGCCCTCGTGCTCACGGTCGAAGGCCACCGCATTCGACTGTCCGGCAGTCCGCTCGCCGTCCAGAAGCCGCGTGGCACCACCGGACCCCACGACCGGACCGCTCCCCGCGGCGAAACGCGAGAGATGCGGCGACGGCGGTAGCGGAGCGTCCTGAGCCCGCGCGACCGGAACCGCCGTTGTGGAGAGAGCGGCACAAGCGAGCGCACCGATAAGTGTGCGGAGAAGCGTGGGGAGGAGTCGTGACATCGTGGCCTCGCGAGGATGGGCGTGGGCGTGCAGGGCGGGCGAGAGAGCGCGGATCCGGAGCGCTGCGATCGTAGGCGACACCGCCCGCCTGCCGCACAGGGCGATTGCGGTCACGGTCCGCCGCGGAGATGTTGCGGGTCTCGATGTCCGCGCGGAATGCCCTGCGTGTAAAACAGATGACTCGAGCGTAGTAACCTGGAAAATACGATATTACACATTAGGATTACGATGTAATGAGTGGCCAAGACATCGTCCGTGCGCTGGATGCCAAGGTGGTCAGCAGCCTCCTGCGTCAGTCTCCGATCGTCGCGATCCTGGGGGCGCGGCAGGTCGGTAAGACGACTCTCGCCAATCAGATTCTCGCGACGCGCGAGGGGGTGCGCTTCGATCTCGAGGACCCGCGGGATCTCGCGCGGCTCGCAGATCCGATCGCTGCCCTGGAGCGGCTGCGCGGGCTCGTCGTGCTCGACGAAGTTCAGCGCTCTCCCGAGCTCTTTCCGGTCCTTCGCGTGCTGGCCGACCGTCGCCGCAGATCAGCGCGGTTCCTCGTCCTCGGGAGCGCGTCGCCGGAACTTCTTCGGCAGTCTTCGGAGAGTCTTGCCGGCCGCATCGCGTTTCGCCATCTTGGTGGCTTCGCCCTCGACGAAGTCGGTCCCGAGCGATGGCGACGACTCTGGCTGCGGGGTGGGTTGCCTCCGGCGTTCCTCGCCCGCGGCGGCGCCGTGTCTGCGCGATGGCGCCGCGACATGATCGCAACGTTCCTGGAGCGCGACCTACCACAGTTGGGCGTGCGCGTACCGGCGCCGACAGTGCGGCGCTTCTGGACGATGGTGGCCCACTATCACGGGCAGACCTGGAACAGCGCCGAGTTCGCGCGCGCGTTCGCGGTCAGCAATCCCACCGTCGCGCGCTACCTCGACACTCTCGAGGCGACGTTCGCGGTGCGCGTGCTGCGGCCGTGGCACGAGAATCTGAAGAAGCGGCAGGTGAAGTCGCCGAAGGTCTATGTCGCCGACACCGGGCTCCTCCATACACTGCTCGGGATCGAGACCGAGCGCGACCTGCTGGGGCATCCCAAGGTGGGAGCGTCGTTCGAGGGGCTCGCCATCCGGGAGATCACGCGTCGTCTGGGCGCACGCACCGAGGAGTGTTTCTTCTGGGGGACTCACGCCGGCGCCGAGTTGGACCTGCTCGTCGTGCGTGGCAAGCGCCGACTCGGATTCGAGGTCAAGCGCACGAGTGCGCCGCGCGTCACGCGCTCGATGCGGATCGCCATCGACGATCTGGGGCTCACGCGCCTCGACGTCATCCACACCGGCGAGCACACGTTTCCCCTGGGCCCACGTATCCGCGCCGTCGCGATCTCGCGGCTTCTCGAAGACCTCCGACCGTTGCGCTGATTCGGAGGCGCGGCTGCGACGATCCCGAGGCCCCGGAGCGACGCAGCCATGGGAGCGCCTGCTGCGTCGCCCCGCCGCCGGTCGTCCCCCCTGTGCCTCCGGTCGCGCCGGTGTCGTTCGTTGGCAGCTCGGGTGGGCTGCCCCTGAGCGTCCGGACGTTCGGCGCGTAGAGTTCCTGGATGTCACGTCGTACCCCGTCACCGGCTGAAATCAAGGCCATCGCCCTTCTCTCCTTACGCTTCCAAGTGGCGCGACCGTGGCGGAGCTTCGTCGAGGGAGTCTTTCTCGCGTTCCTGTTCCCCGGTGACGAGGAACCGTGGTTCGGGGTCATCTGCGTGAGTCGCGATGGCGATTCCGGGATCTTCCTGACACAAGGCATCCGTGGGGTGTCCGTTCTTCGAGCATGGACGCAGACCGGCGGCGACGTCCCCGACATGCTCGGTCGCGCCTCGGGCGTCGCCCACGTCGGGTTCACGCTCACTCGCTGGAAGGATCTTCCGCCCGGGCAGCAGGCGCGGCTCACGCGCGCCGGGGTCACACGACGTCGCGATGCGGCGGCGCCGCTGCTCATGGCGGGGAGGGGCGGGGAGCCCTGCTCCGTCGATGCGCGCTGGCTGAAGCGACTGCTCCTCGCGACCGCGGCTGTGCTCGACTTGCACGCTCGCGACGCGTTCCACTGCGACGATCGGCCTGCGACTGACGCATGTCTCACGCTGACCGTGCGCGGGACGTGGAGAAAGCCCGTCGTCGAGACGTCCTGGGTGGACTACGGCGTTCCCGCGAACGCATGCGGCAGCGATCGGCATGACGGCAATGAAGACGCGCGCTCGCCGCCTGAACTCAAGTACTGGCTGTCGGTTGAGCGGGCGGTGGCGGATCGCACGGTCCCCCAACTGGCCGCGCACGGGTTGCCCAATGCAGACGTGTCGATGGCTTACTTCGGCGATGCCGAGGGTCCCGACCAGGACCGGAGCTCTGGCGATCCGCTCGGAGGGTTCCTCGAGTGGATTGTCGCCGGATACCGCGGGTCTTCCTTAGAGCCGACACTGCTCGAGTCGCTGCTCGACGAGCACCTCGCCGCCGACGAACGTGAGTTCGTCGAAGCGCGGATCGCGGCAGCACCCGCGTTCTGGAAGATCGTCGCGATCGATCCGGCCGCGGGGATGGTTGCCTGCGAGGACGTCCTCGGCGGCGCCGCGGTGGAGACGTACCAGCCGTCGCTTGCCAACGACGATGGTCTCGGCTTGGTCTTCGCCGCTACGCCGATTGTGGTCGGGGGCTGGACCATGTTGCGGCCCTGCTCACCGGTGCTCTTGGCAGCCGAGGTGAAGGAGGCATTCGCGTTTCTTGAGAGCCACGGGCTCGAGTTTTCGCACGCTGGTCTGCGGAGCAATCCCCACCTGATCGGGCGTCTCTGGCAGTGGTGCTGCGAGCGTGACCTTGCTCAGGAAGCCGACGCTGCTTCGGGCGACGGAGCCTGGCGGGGCGGCGGCGCCAGCCCGCCTCTCCAGATGCAGAACTCAAGTGGCGAGCCGCTCGAGTTCTACGAGTTGTTGCTGCGGACCGACGCGCCTGGTGCGACTCGCAAGGCTCTGGAAGCGCGCGACGACATCGACTTCGACGCCAACGACGATGCGTACATCTGGTGCCGCCGGAATGACGCCGCCGGGGCACGCCACGTGTTCGGAGACAACGTGGTGATCGGAAGCGTCCGCGTGAGGGGCGACGAGATCCGCGTCTCCGTCAATTCCGCCGATCGAGCGGCGGGTGCCCGCAAGTGGCTCGAGGCCATCCCCGGTGTGCGTTTCGAGTCAGAGCGAGTCAGCCCATGGGATGCCCGCCGCGATACGCCCCTCGCCGACCGGCTTCCGGATGGCGAGCGGAGCGTCGGGGTCCCGCCCGAACTCACCGCCCAACTCCGGAACCACTTCCACGACCATTATCGTGCGTGGCTCGACGAACCGGTCCCTGCCCTCGGCAATCGCACCCCCCGGCAGGCCGCGAAGTTGAAGCACGGTCGCGTTGCCGTGGCTCGACTGATCGACGACATTTCCGCGCCCATGCCGGGAGTCGATCTGGGCGTGCTGCGCGCGGAACTGCTGAGCGAACTCGGCATCGAATAAGCCAGCGGCTCGGCCGTCCCTGCACGCGGATGCATGCCGCGCCTGAACGGACAGAACGGACAGAACGGACGGACGACCGCCCTACTCGGGGAGATCGACGACGTCGGTGTTCTTGTGGTGCGCCAAATCCCCCGAGCGCAGCCGATCGGCAACCACATCCGCGAAGTCGAGTTCCATGCCGATCCAGCGGCGGTCCTTCGCCTCACAGACGGCAAACGTGGTGCCGCTGCCCCCGAAGGGATCGAGCACCACGTCGCCCGGCTCGGTGGAGATCTCAACCACTCGCTCCAGCAGCTTCGTCGAGAGCGCGTTCGCCTTGCGGTCCC
This sequence comes from Planctomycetota bacterium, assembly GCA_024280885.1. Taxonomy (GTDB): domain Bacteria; phylum Planctomycetota; class JAJSAM01; order JAJSAM01; family JAJVHW01; genus JAJRPF01. The sequence goes on from JAJRPF010000048.1 coordinate 635,364, forward strand.
CCGATTTGTACTTCGCATGCCGCACCGGCGGGACGTCCGTCCACACGTCCTTCAGCGTGATCCCCTTCGGGTTCAGCTTGTTGCGATGTCCGCCGTAGTCCTTGATGTCGCCGCCGCAATGCCGACACAACGCGATCGGCGTGCGCACCCGCCGGAACGTCTTCGGCTTGCCCTTGGTGTAGTAGAGCAAGCTGTAGTGACTCGGATGCAGGCGACCCGCGATCGGCATGCACGCGCCCATCTCGACAGCGATCCAATGCCGAAAGAGCATGTCGTCCTGCTGCCCGATGAACGCGCCCAACTCGACGTTCCAGCGCGGCAGGTTGTAGAGGAAGAGCGCGCCGCCCGGCTTCAGCACCCGCACACACTCGGCGAGCCACTCACGGCACCAATCCAGGTACTCGTCATCCGCCCGGTTGTCGTTCGTCCGCTTCCCGTACTTCTTACCGATGTTGAACGGCGGATCGGCAAACACCGTATCCACCGTCTCGCTCCGCAACAGCGGCAGCACCGACATGCAATCCCCGGCGAAGAGCGCCCCGCGGCGCGTCGAGAAGCACGGCTCCGGCGCGCCATCCCCGTCGGCTTGCCCGCCGGCTTGCCCGTCCCCGTCGGCCCAGAATGCGTCCATCGGGAACGTCGGTGTCACCTCCGCCGCGCCCGCATCCGCCAGCGCATCGCTCGCCGCATCGTCCACGCCCCAGCAGAACGCGGTCTGGCGCGGCTCGGCGAGTTCGGTGTTCGATGGGGGCATGGCGATGGCGCGGCTCCGTAGGCGTAACGGTTGATGAGTCCCTGAGAATACGAGAGGGCGGGGACGCCGGACTGCCCGTTGGCCCGCTCGCCCGAGAGTTCAGCCACAGCACTTCTTCGTCTTCTTCCCCCTACCGCACGCGCGCGGGCTTCTTCGGGACGTCGGCCCCGGCGACCTCCACCTGCGCCGCGACGGTCCGTGGCCCTTGCGACACTCGCGACGTTCGTCGCCGTTGCGGCGAGGTATGGAGGGTCAGCATGGTGCTGCGCAGCGAGTTGGCCGGGTTCGAGCCGTGTACTGTCGAAGAACTGAAAGGGCTCGCACGAGTTGCGCTGGAGACGCTGGGTGGTGACCCGACCGTGCCCACGCTGCCAGGATTCCCTCCGACCGTCCTTGCCGCTCGCGAGATCCCGACCCGCCGCGCGGCACTACTCGATCTGCTGAACGGTCTGCTTTCGTCCGAGAAGGTCGTGCGGCGGCTCTACGCAGCGCTCGGAGAGGTCGAGCAGGCCGCGGTCCAGGAAGCAGCCCAGGATCCGCGCGGGCGCTTCGATCCGGCTCTCTTCCGTGCGAAGTACGGTGCATTGCCAGATCTCGGGCGGCAGCGTAGCGGCTACGCTGCTCGCCGCGATCCCGTGCCGGTACTCCGTCTCCTTCTGCCGCAGGGCTCCGCGATCCCGCCCGTGGCGCTGGAGCACCTGGTCGCGTTGGTCCCGGAGCCTCCAGCGACGCGTCCCGAGACGATCTCCGAGCTCCCCGATGCGTTGCCGACGCGCGGCGCGCAATCTCCGACGTCCGTCGTCATTTCGAAGACCGAAGAGCCCGCACTGCGCGACGTCCACGCAGTCCTGCGTCTCGTCGAGGCAGGACTGCTACGCGTCGGATCGAAGGGGCGCGTGACGAAGGCCGCAGCCACGTCGGTGTACGACGTTCTGGCCGCCGGGGACTTCTACGCACGCGATATCGACACGACGCGCGCGCTCGAGAGCCATGACCCTCATGTCGGGCCGCTCGGAATCCGTCCGTTCGCCTGGGCGCTGCTCCTGCAGGCTGGCAAGCTCGCGCGCATCGCCCGCGGTCGACTCGAACTCACACGCGCCGGCCGACTGGCGTTGTCGAGCCCCGCTCCCCTCGTCCTGAAGACGCTCTGGAACGCGTGGATCGGCACCGATGTGCTGCACGAGTTGCAGCGTGTCGAACTCGTGAAGGGACAGCGCTCGCGCTCGCGGCCCCTCGGCCCCGCCGCGCACGGGCGCGATGCCCTCGCCGAGTGCCTGAGTGACGTTCCGGAAGGGGAGTGGATCACGATCCCCGCGCTGCTACGTTTCATGGCGGCTTGCGGGCTCACGCTCGGCGTCGTCCGGGACTTGTTTAGTGACCGAAAAGTCTGTCCTGTTTCGATGGCGTAGCAGGGGCTCTATGGCCGCCTCCGAGAGGAGGCAGGAATGTCAGAGAGCAAGGAGAAGAGGACCGTTGGTCGCGACGTAGCCGAGCGTAGCGAGGTGGAG
>JAJRPF010000049.1 GCA_024280885.1 Planctomycetota bacterium
AGCGCCGGCGCTACTTGGACAACGACCTGGGTGGACGTCTAGCCGGAGTCGCCACCGACGGAGGGAAACTCGATGCGACTCCCGCTCTCGCCGCGCCGTGACGTCGTCTGGGCGCTGCCGACTCTGGCGCGTGCGTGCATGGGCGTCGCCATGCTTGGCTTTCTCGGCGTGACGAGCTGCACGCCTATGCGTCCGGCAGTCGAGGCCGAGGAAAACGGTGCAGGCAACGCTGCTGCCCCGGACGACGACGTGGTGGCAGGTCCGCAGAAACGGCGCCCCGTCGCGTCTACGGCGGAAGTCGTCGAGAGCGTCGAGACCTCGGAGCTCGATCCAGTTCTTGCACGCTTCGGGTGGCGTGGCGTGACGAGCGCGTCATTGGAGTTCGTGTTCGACCATGGCGATCGGGGCGCGGCATTCCGGTTGCCGGACGGGCGCGCGCTGCCACTCGGTACGACGTGGACGTTCTCCGATCCGGCTCCCGTCCTCGCGGCTCTCGCCGACGCGCACACGACGGCGTTCGTCGACGATCGGTGGCCGGGCCGCAGCATCGCTTTCCAGCTTCGCGGCACGATGGCCGATGGCCGCACACTCCAGATCAGCTTTGGCCGGCGGTCCGGTCGCGCAACGCTGTCGCGGTTCACTGTCGGCGAAGCCCTCGAAGGCGGCGATTGGGCGTACCGCGGAGCGGACGACGCGTTGTTCGAATTGATGCGGACCACGGTTCCCGAGTTGATTGAAGTGCCGCTACGTCGGGTCGCCGTCTGGCGGGTTCCGGCGGCGCGCGCGCCCGATGCGGATACTCTGGTCGTCGCTCGCTCGGAGAGCGACCTCGTAGCCCAACTCGCGGGACTGGACCCGCCCCCCGAGGCAGATCGCCCGGACGGATTCAGCTTCTCCTCGGGCCTGACTATCCTTGTACGGGCCCCAGCTGAAACGCGTCCCTCGGCGCTGTCGTGGGGCTCACCGGTCCTACGTGATGGCGAGATCCTGGAGCAGCTCGTCTTCCACCGCCTCGCGCCCGGCGCCCCGGCGGAGACGGCTTCGGTGATGTTGCTCTTCGTGGACGTCACCGATCCGGCCGCGCTCAAGACCGTCGTCCTCGCGCCTCATGGCCGACCGAGGATCGAGCGCCGCCTGGACTGATGACTCACGTCAGTATCCGGGCGTGTGCGTCGCCGCGACACGGCCATCGGAACTCGGGACGAGAATCCGGTTGCGCCGTCGATCTCGAAGGCTGCCCACGCGTCGTGGGCAATTGCGTGCTTGCGAAGAATACGAGGCCGATCGTCCGAGCACATGAGGGTGGCCCCGGAGAAGAGGAACGGGACCACGACGATCGCCAAGCCGGCGAGAGCGACTACGCGCGCCGCCCTCCCGCCCGGTCTGTTGACCCGCGTCATTGTCGGTCCTTTCGCGGGGTTACGCGTGGGAGCGAGCACAGACCGTCGCGACACGTGGCGTGGGGTGCGCGACCGAAGAGTCGATAGCGACTATCGGCCACGACGTCGTAGACCAAATCGGCCAGGAAGCGGATACCGGGAACGTAGTAGACGAGCGCGAACGAGCCGAGAAACGGTCGCGTACGCAGCGCCTGTACGATCGCAGCGGCACCAACGTGGACGCGCCCGTCCGGCGTGACGACGTGCATTGCGCGCATGCAAGCCGCGTGGGTGATCCCGGGGAATTGCTCGAGCACTCCGTCGGCATGAAAGTTCAGCTTCTGGAGAGCACCGCGGCGCGCGAAGCGTTCGAGACGCGCCGCACTCTGCGTACAGAACGGACACTCTCCGTCGAAGAGCACGACGTGGTGACCGGGCGCGCTCGTCGATCGGACAGAGGCCAGAGCAGGATCACGCATGGGAGTCCAGAGAGTACGCGCACGGAGGCGGGAGTCGCGCCCATTCCGCTGTCGCTCGCCGCGCACGATCTCGATCACGAGGATCCCCGTTGACGCCGACGCTCGTTCTGCGCCTGCTTGTACATCTTGCCCATCGCGCGCTGTTGCTGCTTCTCCTGCCATTGCGCGCGTTGATCCTGCTTCGCGACCAAGCGCGCCATCTCGCGGTCCAGCTTGTTGCGGCTGTCGAGTCGCTCGCGAGTGAGCTCGCCGTCTTCGATCGCGAGAAGAACGGCACAGCCCGGCTCGCCGTGGTGTGTGCAATCACCGAATCGACACGCGGCGGCCAACGCGTCGATCTCGGAGAACGCGGCGGACGTCGCGTCCTCGTCTCCCCAGAGTGCGAGCTCTCGCGTTCCTGGGGTGTCGATCAGCACAGCACCACTCGGGATACAGACCAGATGTCGTGACGTCGTGGTGTGACGGCCTTTCGCGTCCTCCTCGCGCACTTCCTGCGTCGCCAGCAGCTCTGCGCCGAGTAGACGGTTGGCCAACGTGGACTTCCCGACGCCCGAGGAACCGAGCAGGACCAACGTCCGGCCTGGCTGCAGATGGGGATCCAACGCGTCCAAGCCGCGTCCGTCCACGGCGCTGACGGCGTGCACTTCAGAACCGGGAAGCGCGAGGCGCAACTCTTCTGCGAGTGCGTCGGCGTTCTCCACGAGATCGGCCTTGTTGAGCAGCAGGACCGGCGCGGCTCCCGCGTCCCACGCGAGAATGAGTGCGCGCTCGAGTCGGCGCGGACTCAGATCCTGATTGCACGATGTGACGATCAAGCATGTATCGACGTTGGCCGCCATCGGCTGCGGGAGCGTGCGCGTGCCAGCGGCCTTCCTCACGAGGACGCCGCGGCGCGGGAGCACATGATGGATCGTCGCGTGCCCCTCGTCGGGGCGCGCATGCACCGCGACCCAATCGCCGACCACGGGTAGGTCGAGTGGCGACTCGGCGTGGTGCCGTAGCCGCCCGGAGATATCCGCGACAAGATCGTCGTCGTTGACGAGGACGCGATACGCGTCGCGATGTTGTTCCGAGACACGCGCTGCAAGGAGCGCGGATGCGTTGGTGGGAAGCGGGAGCGCGTCGAGTGCGGTGGTCAGGTCGGCGTTCCAGCCGAGGGAGTCAAGAGTAGGCAAGGGGATCTCTCCAAGAGAGTCAGAGTGCGTCGAACGTCAATGCGTTCGGGACCCCTTGCAGCCAGCGTGTCTCCGTCGGAACGGCAGCGGTCAGACCTCGCGCCACAATGGACGCTGGGGCGGTGGACGCTGGGCTCAGGTGGTCGGACTACGTCGCTACCGTTGGGCGCAGACGCGAGACCGAGTCGGACTCAGCCAGAGACAGATCCGGAGACGGACGTGGGCACGGGGTACCCGATGGGGTGGGGAACATTGGCCATCAACGCCTCCTTCCTTGGAACGCGCGCGAAGTGCGCGACGGGCGGCTGGATGAGACGTAAGGATGCCCGCGCGCCGACATCTCATCAAGATCTGTCGTGGCCGAGCACTGCGCGTGCCGAGCGACCGGGACTCGTACGCCGCGGAGGTCTCTGTCCCGCGCGCTACTTGTCGTCGTCGTCGGCCGCGTCGTCGTCGGCGGGCGCAGCCGCCGCGGGAGCGGTTGCGCTGAGCGCTGCCCACTCGCTCTCGCCCGCAGCGTTGGCCGCACGGACCCGGTATTCGTAGACGGTGCCCGCCGCCACGTTCTCGTCGACGAACCATCGGACGGCAGCCGTCGAGTCCGCGACGGCCTCGAACTCACCGCCCGCAACGCGACGTTCGAGCCGATACGCTGCCGCGAGATGCATGGCTCCCCAGGACACGATGATCTTCTCGCCCGCCGGGACACGCACTTCCTTCGGATCCCTGACGAGGAAGCGGATCGGCGTGGCTGGCGGGATGCTCCCGCCGAGGAACCAATTCTCCTTGACGGCTTCGGGGTTCTTGCCGAACGGCGCGTAGAGCGGGTCGCCCCAGACGCTGCCACTGATGTAGCCGCCGCGCGGAGAACCGCCGCCCGTGATCATCGCCTCGGCCAGCGTGGCGCCGTTGACCAACTGCTGGAAGACGGTTACCCACGCGTGTAGGCGTGAGTTCTGCGGGTGGTGGATATTCACCACCATGGCCGTCGCACCACGGCGCAGGAGCGAACCGGAAAACGCCTTGCCGTTGCTGACGGATGCCGTCGCCACCAATCCGGGCTGAACGTCAAGGCTCGTCGGCCACGGCTTCTTCGCCTCGGTGAGGTTGCCGACGCCTCCGCCGGAGAAGATCAGCGGTGTGATGGGGGTCTTCAGCTTGCCGTCGAGAAAATCGTTCGACGATCCGTCCCACGTGGGCTCGGGCAGACAGGTCTCCTTCTTCCAGTTGCCCCGCGGAGAGATGCGCGTGATCCGTTCCGGCGCGACGCCCTGCCCGAGCGCGTCGTTCGCGAGCGCCTCGTAGAGCGCGGACTCGACGTCGATGAACGATGCGGTGTTGCCCTCGCGGCCGAAGAAGAGCAGTGACCGCTGCGACTGCTTGTTGAACGCCGCGATCGATGTGGTCGCAGCGATTCCACCGTTGACGAGATCTTTGACGAACTGTGAGTTCTCGAGCGGGACGTCGAGTTCAGGAGTCGGCTTGCCGTCCTTGCTCTTGTTCGGGAACGCCTCGACGTAGTAGGGCAGACCGATGCGACCGAATGGGCGTACCGACGGGTGATCGCGCAGATCCACCATCATCGTCTGGTACCAACCGCGTTGCCCGATCAGCGAGCCGCCGTCGGGACACCACTTCGTGGCATCGCGCGTGCCCATCACGAAGGGACTCGCGCCGTCGCCCATGTCGACGAAGGGGAAGTAGAGGTTGGTGTTCGCGGGCGCGATCGACTTCGGGTTCTCGCAGGCCGGCGCCTCCTGCTTCACCTTCGCGAACCAGAGTGCGTGCCCCGCGAGGCTGTCGAGGGCGAGGTTCGCCTTCTTGTTGGCATCGCGCACCATCAGCGGCGTGCCGGGCGCCATCAGGACGATCTGGATCTTGTTCTTCTCGATGTAGTCTGCGACCGCCTGCAGGAAGTCGAACGCGCCCGGGTTGTTCCAGCGGACCTTCTTACCCATGTCGAAACCGAAGAGATGCTTCGTCGGCATCCCGTACCGCTGCATGTACCAGGCGCCGATATCGTGCGAGAACGTCTCCGCCTCGGCGGGGTCCACACTGTCCATCTTGACCGTGTTGTAGATGACCATGATCCGCGTCGGATCGATCCAAGCCGACCGAAGCGCGGGTTCTTCCTTGGCGAGAACGTCGCCCGTCGTCGCGAGTGGAACCCCGAGCACGAAGGCCACGGCGAGCATCAGGGCGACCAAGCGCCGAATCGCGATGCGTGGGAGACCGGGTCGACGTGCGAGCGTGGCAGAGAACATGGAGGTTCCTGGGTGGGAGTCCTGTGGGGAGGAAGCGGCGTCCTCGCCGGGCGTCCGCAGTCGGTGATCGTAGCGAGACGCCCGAGACGGGCGACATACGAACGCTGCACGTGTTCGCCGCCCGGTCCGGAGCGAGCTTCGGCACGCCCCGAGATCGCTTCGCGCGCGTGCGAAGATGGACAGTCCCCTGGTTCGGACCCGTCGCGGCGGGAGCGCAATATGACCTTCGGGTCCAATCGAAAGCGGGCGACGGCAAATGCGTCGCTGCGCGCAGGGAAGTTGTTTGTCGTGGGAGCGACGCTCGCGTTGACGACGGTGCTGGCCGTCGTACTCGTCCAACTGATGGACGGAGCCGATGGCAGCGGAGATCGACGCGCACTCTCGAGTGACCCCGACCCACGCTCGTCGGTGCCGAATCTCCTGGGCACGGATGCCGACACGGAAAACGAAACGGACACCGGGACCGCGCGCGAGAACGAGGTCTTCCGACCACACGGCTATGCGGGCACGAAGCGCGTGCGACGTTCCGTCTCACGACGACACACCAAGCAGCGTGCGTCCTCCAAGCGCAACCTGGGGCTGCGTCCTCGCGGACCGCATGTTGCGGCCGACGCGCTTCCGGCCGCCGCAGCGCAACTCGCGCGAACCGGCGCGTATCCGACATTCCTGGTGCGTCTGGCAGCTCTCGGAGTTGCGTCGGCCAGCATCATGGACGATGCGGCAATGGCTCCGGGTGGCGACGCACCGGAGCGGTGGACCGATGAGCGCGAGCGGTTGGGTGCGCTCCTCGGCGAGGCCCTGGAAGATGCCCCGCAGGGGGCGGCCCGGCAGTCACTCATCTTCCACCTTGCGATCACTCTGCCCCTCGCAGAGGCTCGTATCCGGCTGGCGCCCTATCTCGGCAGGGCCGACGATGACGCCGAGGATGCACTCTGCGCGCTCGCGTTCGCGGGCGACGCCGAGGCGTTGGAGCGCTTCGAGGAACTAGCGCGCACGCCGTCGGTAGCCGACGTTGCGCAGGATCTCCGCCGGTCGTTCGACATGGCCCGCGCTGCGGCGACGCTGAGTCGCGGCGTGTTGCGGAGCTACCGCTGCATCGAGGCCCTCGACCGTTCGCCGTACTTCGAGATCCATGCGATGGAGTACGACGGGCTGCACGAGACGTTCCCGTGGGCGGCGCCGCGCGAGCGCGACGCGGAGATCACCCGCCGAACGTTGGAGGCATGGATCGCTCGCTATCCCGATCACAGCGGTGCGGACGACATGATGTTCCGCGTCGCACGCATTCATCGTGCTGCCGGGCGCGACATCGGCGCTTTGCGCTGGGCCTCGCGCTGCGCGACGGCGCGCGACGGTGACATGCGCGAGGCGGGACTCAAGATGATGGTTGCGCTGGTCGAATTCGCGCCGCCGGATGCACCGATCACGCGAGTCGCGGTCGACCCTACCGACCCCGGACGCAACGCCGAGTTGCTCCACTACGTTCGTCTCCGCCGTCGCGCCGCCGACTCGAGTTTCGCTCTTGCGCTCGCGGACCTTGCGCAGGTCGCCCGCATGCAGCCTGAGTTGCAGATCTCGCGCGCCTATCGCGAGCGATGGGCGGCGCCGCTGAGCCGCGCTCTCGACAGTGGGTCCGCCCCGCTCGCCGTCGACGATCCGCTGCGGCGCGTGGCTGTGATGGAAATCGATGAGACGCAGGCCGGGCGCTGGTCGTGGCGCGCCGTGGACCGCCCGCCGCTTGCCGGACCGACGCTTCCGTCCGCACGTCTGCGCGCGCAATTTCGGGCGTGGGAGACGATGGCTGAGCTGGAGCGACGCGAGTCGTCGGAGTCAGGTGACGCGCGCGTCGATCTCCTCTACAAGCGCGCCGCGTTCTACTATTACCAGCGCGATGTTCTGTACCCGGTCTACGCGAGGCACTCCGTCAACTACAGTCGCCGACCCGCGGCGCGGTTCGTATTCGACGTCGCAGGTGGCGAGGCGGCTCGGGCGTGGGGACAGTCGTCCCAGGCGATCGAGATCGATCGTGCTTGGCTCACCGGAGTTGTCTCCTGGAACCACGCGACTGCGCTCTTCGAAGAGGTCACCCGCACCGCGCCCGCGCACCCACTCGCCGATGACGCACTCTTTTCCGCGGCCATGTCCCAGATCAAGGCGGCAGACAGCGCCGAGATGAACGGCCGCTCGCGTGACCACCCTTCACGCAACGCGCATATCGCGACTGCGATGGGCGCCTTCGAGCGACTCGTCGATGACTACCCGAAGAGTCATCTCCGCCCCGATGCCGCGGCGGCGCTGGCCTATTGGAGGGCCGCTCGGCCGGAGTTGCTACCGATCTCGGGCACGGCGGATCGAGTCCAGGCGAAGTAGGCGGCTCCGCGGGACTCGCCCGAGGATCATTTGTCGGCGGGGACGTTGCTGGCGGTGTGAACGATGAGTCGTGGACCGAGGTGTTCGGTAGGGAGGCGGAGTGCGCGGATCGACGCCGGGGTCGGCAGCCACACCGCGCGGATGATTGCGTGGTTCGCGCCGTCTGCGATTGCCTGCGCCGCTGTTCGCATCGCAGTGCTGGCTCCGCTGGCTTCCTCGACGCGCGAGCCCTCCGTGATGCGGAGCTTTTCTTCGCGACCGAGAAGCGTCACGACGTGTTCGGGGGCGCGCGCGGCGATCCAGAGGTTCGCGACCCACTCGTCCTCGGCAGTCATGTGTGATGGGCTCGCGGCTTCGTCTGTGGCCGTTCCCGCCCCCGTGCCGAACGGCGCGGTCAGGAGCCAACTCGCGGCGATGGCAGCGACGAGGCCGACTCCGACGACGGCGGCGCCAGTCTTGAAATGCCGGGCCAGACGCACGAGCCACGCAGCGACGAGAACGGCGAGCGGGGGGATGGCGGCGAGGGCTGCGACGCTGGCGTGTCGCGGTGCTGCGATGAGCGCTGTCGCGAGGGCTGTGTACCCGAGGACTCCCAGTAGCGACGGAGTGTCGACGCGATCGCGCGCGATCATGGGCCACGCGCCCAGCCCACCGAGCGCCAGGGCGGCGAGGATCGGAACGTCCGCGCGGCTGATGGTCGCGACGCGTTCCGCCGTCGTCGGCGCCGATGCGTCCCACCCGGCGTGCGCGAGCCCGCGGAGCCAGGTCGGCAGCGGCACGTTCCACCCACCGACGGTGTTTGCGAGAGATGTGGCGTCGAGGCCGAAGAGCCCGGCCCAATTCGAGAGCGCCGGATGCGTCGCGCCCTCGGCGAGGGGCGAGCCGAACTCTCCGACGTAGACACCGCCGAGCACGATCACTGCGGCCAGCGCGCCCTTGATGGCGCGCCCGATCGCCCCGCGTTGCACCTTGTCCTCGCGTCTTCTGACCACGCGCCGCCGATGGGCGAGCCACACGAGCGCCGCAGCCACGATCGGGACGAAGGCGTACGACGTCGCCAGCGCGAGCCCGACCGCGAAGCCGCACGTGAGACTGCGCGTGCGGAAGAGCCAGGTGGGCGCGTTGCCGCTGTACTGCAACGAGCGCGCGTGGTCGTCGAACGCGGCCATGAGTCCGATCATTACAGGCATGGCGAGCGCCGCGGGGACGGCCCGGCCGGCGACCGCCGCAAGTCCCGCGGAGCCGGCGACGAGGACCATGGCCGTGATCCCGGTCCGATCCCCGTAGAAACGCGCCGCGAAGCGCTCCAGAAGCACGAGCGAGAGCACCGAGAGGAGCAACAGGGGGAGGCGCAGGCCCAGCGCGACGATGGCCGGCGGGATGACCGAGTCGTCGGGTGTCCGCGTCGCATAGAGCATCCGCCATCCGGTCTGCGTACCGGGGCCCGCGATGTCCCATTCGGGAGCCGGAGCGGCGAGTGCCCACGCGATCGGGCTCGCGAGGTGCGAGGCCAGCGGCGGCTCGTCCAGCAACGAGATCGGCCGATTGTCGCCGTTCAAGACGAAGTGTCGCGCCGCCCCGGCGTTGGTGATCTCGGCCGCCGACGGCTCCTGCCACAGGCTCGGAACGCGCACGGCGAGGAAGGCCAGCGCGATGACGAAGAGGAGCATGCGGCGTGTCATTTGTGCGCCTGTCGCCTGGATCCCCGCCGTCCGGGTTCGTTGCGCCCCGGTTCGGGGCCGGGGCCGCTATACTGGAGCTAGATGCAACTCTCGCGCGAACCGATGAAGTCCAACGTCGAATTGAAGGCACGCATCGACGATCGCGATGCGGTCATCGATGTGGCGCGCCGTCTCGGCGCCGTGGACATGGGGGAGGAGCGGCAGGAAGACACGTACTTCTCTCTCGGTCGATATCGGCTGAAGTTGAGGGAATCCTCCAATGGCGAGCATTGGCTGATCGGCTATTCACGGCCCGATGGCCCGGAGGCGCGCAAGAGTCAGTACCGCCTGACGAAGGTCACGGATCCCGACGGCACGCGCTTTCTCATGTCCAAACAGTGGGGCGTGAAGGTGGTGGTGACGAAGTGGCGCCGGGTCTTCATCTGGCAGGAACGCGTGCGCATTCACGTCGATCGCGTGGAGACGCTCGGCGACTTCGTCGAGTTCGAAGCCATGCTCTCGGCTGCGTCGGCGGACTCCTCGGGAGCGCCCTCTGATACGCCCTCTGATACCCCGGAGTGCGGTGACGCGCTGGCGTACGATGAGTGCGCTGCGTTGCTCGATCTCGCACGGCTGCGACACGATTTCGGTATCGCGGACCGAGACCTGATCGCGACCAGCTACTCGACGCTCGTCAAGCAGTCGAACCAGATCCCGTCAGGAACGTGAGTCGGGCCGACCATGAAGATCGTACCCGGGCATCGGCGGTCCGCCTGGCTCGAACAAGATAACCCGTTGCTCCGCCGCTGACCGGGGACGGCGGGGCGTTTTCTTGAGCTCGTCGGAGATGCCCCGCGGTCCCCGTCGAGCGGCGGACCGAGGGCGTCGCCGCAGCCGAGCCAGCCGAGACCGCCGCTCGCCGGGTACCATCCACTTGAGGGCTCCGACCTGCTCTCGATGACCGGTTCTCGAAGAAGAGGGCCGCTTCGACCTCAATCGTCCACGACTGTGACCACGCCGTCGTCGTCGATTTCGAGATGGGTGCCCGCCGGAAGATCGCTTGGGCGGATGACCATGAACGCGTTCTGCTCGAGATTCTTGGACGCGTCCTTCTCGCGATGGAAGAACCACTCCACCTTCGGCCATGTGCCGAAGTTCTGCTTGTGGTGGTACGCCGCCCACTCTAGGCCGCGCACGGTCTCGCGCAGTTTCAACTCCGCGAGTGCGGGGACTTGGACGTTGCCCTCGTCGTCATAGATGACGTCAGGGAAGACGACCTGCGCGGCGCCTTCGTCGATATCGCTCCCCGCCCGGAGTTCCTCGACCGATGCCGGAGGGCGCCCCTCGCGCTCGACGAACTCGCGATGGCAGCGCTGCGCAATCCTGAGCTTCGTGCGTTCGAGATCCAGGCGCGCCTTCTCGCGTGCATCGGGGTTCTGGTGGTTGACGTCCTTCGCGCTGAAGGTGAGAGCGAGCAGGTCGTCACGATCGTGGAGTGCCAAACCCACGCGCATTCCACGCGTCAGGAAGTCGCAGTCGGGACGTGCGACGGCGATGTCCAGATGTTCGAGCGTCTTCGCACGATCCTTCTTGTACATCCAGTACGCCATGGCGAGATCGATCCGGAGACGCGTCCCACCGTTGTAGATTTGCCCATCCTCGGCTTCCAAGTCCTCGAACGTCTTGACTCCACGTTCGAGGAGACTGATCGCGCTGTCGGCCTGCCGGTTGATGAGCGAGAGGTACGTGCTGCCGTAGGAGTACGCCGTGTAGAAGCTCGGCTCAAGGTCCGTGACGACGTCGAAGACGCCGTTCAACCAGCGCTCCTTGAGTGCCAGGTCATCGAATTCGCGCGAGAAGTCGGGGAGGGCGCGCAACCAGATCGCGTCGGCGAGAGTCGAGCGGTGTCCGAACGACAGTACCCGTGTGACGTCGGGATCGGGCGTGTAGCGGAAGTCGTTGCGGCGTCGCTCCGCGTTCGAACGTCCGAGCGGTGATTGGAGCAGTACCGCGCCGACGATCCCGAGACCGACCACCGCCATCGGTAGCGGGCTCATTCCGGTAGACGCGGCGCTCTTCGCGGCCATTAGAACTGACGCCTTCGGAAGAGGATGATCGCGCCCGCGAGTAGGACCGACGTCCAGCAGAGCACGTAGAGCGCGCCCGCGCCAAGCGCGCCCCAATCCACCGGACGACCCGATGTTGTCGCGTTGATGAAGTTGACGTTCTCGAGGTTCGGCAAGACGCGGTAGAGCACGGAATAGACCGCGGCGAAGTCGGGGTTCTTGCCCTGATCGGTCAACTCACGAAGCGCTTCGGTGCCGTGCCCGATCAGATAGAACGCGAACGTCCCAACCGATGCGATCGCAGGTGCGGCGAGGGCGCCCAGGAAGAGCGCAACGGCCGTCAGCACGATCGCCTCGAGCATCAGCCCGATCATGGCAGCGACGAGTGCCTCGCCGATCGACCCGCCCCAGGTCAACACCCAGAGCGCCAAGACGAGACCTGCACCGAGTAGGCAGAGCCAGAACACGCCGACGAGCCCGACAAACTTGCCGAGAATGAACTCCGTCCGCGTTCCGGTGCGGGTCAGGACCGTGTAGACGGTGCGTCGCTCCACCTCGCGCGCCAGGCTGCTCGCGCCGACGAGCATCGCCAGGAAGAGCGAGAGGAAGCTCATCCCAGTGAGCGAGAAGTCGTGGACCATCTTGACTTCGTCCTCGACCGAGAGCCATCCGAGGACGCGCGAGAAGAGCACCATCGCGACGGCGAAGACGACGACGAGCACGAGGAGTCGGTCGCGCAGTGCTTCCTTGAAGGTCGCGACGGCGATGGCGGCGATGCGCGTACTCATGCGCCACCTCCGGCCGCCATGGCGCGCTGTCGCGCAACGTCCGACGGACCGTTCTCGCTCTGGATTACGCGGACGAACCAGGACTCGAGCGTCTCGCGCTCCGGGACCAGGGCCAGCACGCGACCGCCCGCGGCGTGGACGCGCGCGGCGAAGTCCGGGGCGGAGTCGCCGCCTGGAAGCCGCGCGGTGACGGTCTCTCCGGCCTCGCGGAAGAGGCTCGCTGCCGCGCGGATCTCGTCCTTCAGGTCGTCCGGGATACCGGCAGCGATCAACTCGAACGATCGCGGGGCGCCGTCGAGAAGCTCGTGGATCGTTCCGGAGCGCGCGATCTGCCCGTTGTGGACGATGACGACCCGGTCACAGAGTTCCTGCACGTCGGCGAGGACGTGGGAGCAGAGGAAGACGGTGCGGCCCGCCTCGCGCTCTTCAAGGATGATCTCTTTCACCAGACGCCGACCGGCCGGATCGAGCCCTGAGAGCGGCTCGTCGAGCATGAGGAGCGACGGTTCGTGGATGAGCGCGGCTGCCAGCCCGAAACGCTGGCGCATACCCTTCGAGAACCCGCGAATACGCCGATCCTTCGCGTCGGTGAGTTGTACGCGATCCAGCAACCGCGGAGCGCGCTCGCGCACGTCGGATGGGCTCACGCCCGAGAGCGTTCCGTAGAACGAGAGCGCTTCCATCGGGGTCAGATGCTCGTAGAAATACGGGTTCTCCGGCAGGTATCCGAGCCTGCTGCGGGCGGACGCGTCGCTCGGAGGCGCGCCAAGCAAGGAGACCGTGCCCGACGTCGGCGTCATCAGGCCGGTCAGTACCTTCATGGTCGTGGTCTTCCCGGCACCGTTCGGGCCGAGGTAGCCGAAGCACTCGCCCTCGGCGACCTCGAACGAGACTCCGCGCAATGCGTGCACGGGCTTGCCGAAGGCCTGAGGCCGGAACGTCTTGTGGAGATCGTGGGCTCTGACGACAGAGTTCATGGGGACCTGCTTGGGACGGATGGGGCTCGGGGCGATGGCGTCGGTCGTTTCGACGCGCTCCTGAACAATGGACAACCGTCCGCCATCGGCGCACGGTGCCCACCGGAGACATCGGCGCGTGGGCCGCTCCTATTGAGCCCGGTCGCCGGTCGCTCACCGAACCTACGGAGTTCGCCGAGGTCGATCCCGGGCAAGCGCCCGCCGGGGGGAGCGCGCCAGCCTGTCACGATCCGTGTAGATTCGAGCGATGCAAGCAGATGAGGTGGCGGCTCCGGAGATCGCGACGGCGTTCCCCGATGTGCCGCCGCCGCCGCCGGTTGCGATGGTGGTCGATGCCGACGATCATGGCGCGTTTCGTGCTGTGGACCCCGTCGCCGGGACGGCTGTCCTGATACGCCCCGCGACGGACGGCCTCGAGATTCACGCCGCCAGCGATGTGCGAACCATCGCCTGGGGCTCCGTGGCGCAGGTACAGATCCGACACGTCGCCGCCCACACGATGCGGGTGACGGCGGCGCGCGTAACGCTCGACGATGGATCGACGCTCGACATCTGCCGCATGCACACCGCCGGCGCGGGGTACCTGCCCAGGCAACTCGCGGATAGCGGGCCGCCGCTGATCCGCGTCGAGCGCATGCGGCTCTTGACCGCCGCGGTGATTGCGCGTGCGGGACTGCGCGCCGCCGGAGACGGTCGCTTCCATCGGGGTGAGCGCCTGGCGGCAGACGTGGACATCACGCCACACCCGAAGGTGCTCCCGGAGTGGGCGCCGCCCTTGCTGCTGATCGTCTCTGTGCTCAGCCTGGTGTTCGTCTTCGACCTGAAGCTCGCGGAGGCGGCGGCCGTGACGGTGGTCCTGCTGGTCCACGAGTATGGTCACGTCGCGGCAATGCGCCTCCTCGGACTCGGCGTACGCGGCGTTCTCTTCCTGCCTCTCCTCGGTGCCGCGACGGTGCCAGAACAGGCGTTCCCGCGTCGCTTCGACGAGGCGCGGGTCGCGCTTGCCGGCCCGATGACGGCGCTGCCCTTGGCGCTGGTCGTTGCGTTGCTCTGGCGTCCCGGCTGGATCTCCGACAAGGTCGGTGGCGACATGTTCCGATGGACGCTTGGGTTGAATGCGCTCAACCTGATCCCGCTTCTGCCGCTCGATGGTGGGCGCGCGCTCTTTGCGCTGACGGCTGGCCTGCGCAACGGTCTTCGCAAGACGATCGTCTTCGCCCCGATCGTGCTCTCGGCGCTCGCGCTCATCGCATCCTTGCACCAACCCGTCGGGTTCTTGATCGGCGCCTTCGTCGTCTTTGCCGGCGCCGTCACGCGCATCGCGTTCCGGCGTCAGGCCGTGCACGCTTGGATGGAAGGCTTCGGCGTGGACCTTGCCGAACTGCGGCTCGCGTTGCGTGACGTCACACATGCCGCGAGTGGCGTCGCGCGTGAAGACGTGGACGGTGGGGTACCGCCTGCGCCGATGACCCGTGCGGAGGCTTCTGGCGTGATGGTCGTCTACGCCGTCGAGGTCGTGGCGATCATCGGGATCTCCGCGGCGTTCTTGCGATGGCCCGGGATCTTCGGTGTCGCGTGACGCGGATGGGCGTCCACCGATGACGAGGGACGGCGACACGCAAGCTGATCCGGACTTGCCCGCGGACCTGCGCGCTGGCGGCCCCGTGCCGCACGTCGAGGGCGCCGTCGTCGAATGCGTCCTGAAGGCCGATCGCTACGCCGAGACGGCGCGCGTGCGGTTACCCGACGGCACGCTCGCGGTCTGGAAGCGCTCGGTCGCCGTCATCCCGCCCGGCGTGCGTGTCGCTGCCGCCGCGCATCGACTGGCCGCCCGCGAGGCCGATCATCTCGAGCGCCTGATTGGCGTGTCCGGCATCCCGCCGCTCCTCGGGCGGCCGTCCCCCGACGTCTTCCTGCGACGGTGGATCGAGGGCGCCGACCTCCGCCAGGTGAAGGACGTCCCCGACCGCGTCTTCCCCGAACTGCGTGAACTGCTGGCTGCGGTGCACGCGAAGGGCATCGCCTACGCCGACCTCGCGAAGGAAGACAACATCCTGGTCGAGGATGCGGGCGCGGGCCACGCCGACCATCACCAACCGTGGCTGGTCGACTTCCAGATCTCCGTCGCCGAGGGCACGTGGGCGGGCGGCCTCGTCCCGCTCCTGCAGCGCGCCGACCGTTACCACCTGGCCCGCCACGTCAAGCGCCGTCGCCCTGACCAACTCACCGACGACGACCGCCGCACCATCGCCGCCGGCAAGGGCCTGCTCTCGCGCCTGCATCGCACACTCGTGAAGAAGCCCTACAACCTCCTCACGCGCCACCTTGTCCGCCGCTGGTCTGGCGCGGGCGAGGGCCGTCGAGAAGACGAACCCCGCGGAATGCGCGACATCCGATGATGCCGCGACGTCTGCCGGGCCGCGTGCTGCGGGCGTGCGGAGTGGTGCGGTGGGCGTGTGGAGTCGTTCTGTTCGCGGCTGTCGGGCCGTTTGCCGCGGTGTCGGGTTTGATTCGCGCGTACGGCGGCGGTGGCGGGACCGCTCCTGACGAGTACGTGATCTGGTCTCCGACCGTCCGCTTCTTCGCGTGGGTCGGCGCTGCCGCCAGCGTGACCGCATGGCTGTGGATTGTGCGGCGCGACCGCAGGTGTCACGTCGTGGCGGGCCTCGGCGCCGTCGCTGCGCTCGGTCTTGCGAGCGTAGGGTGGATGTTCGAGATCGCCCCGCGGACCACGTTGCCGGAATTGCAATCGTCGACAGGACGTCGCTATCGGTTGATCTACTACAGCTTGATGCAGGGAATGACGCTGTCCCTCGCGCGTGTCGATGAGGAGAGCATGCTCCGCACGCGCCTCGCGATCGTAGGGAGCGCTGGGTTCGATTCTCCCCGGCAGTACGCGTCGGTGATCGTTCCGACGGGCGCCGTGCGCCCGGAGAGCTTGATTCACGTTGCACCCGACGGACTGCTGGTCGTGGGCGCTCACGGATCCGAGTGGGTCGTGGACTGCTATCTCGCGTACGACCCGGCGACGGCGACGGTGGTCCGGGACGAGTCAGCGCAGTCGCTCTCGCCGTTCGTGCTCTTTGGTCCCGACGATGTCAGCGACGACGCAGCCTTTGACCTGTGGCTCGCGAGCCTCGCCCGGATCGAGTTCCGACCGTCAGAGTGGATGCCTCAGGAGTCAGGCGTGCCCGCTGATGCGACGCTGCTCACCGACATTGATCATCCGAGTGCGTGGGCGAGATCGGCGGCACGACGCATCGCGGAGACTCTCGGAGACGAGTGGTACCCGCGCACGCGTGCCCGTCTCCGCAGCCGTTAGAGCCTCCTGGATCAGACTTGTTCCGTCGTGCTGGACTCGACGCGTTCGGTTCAGTCTGCGGTCACGCGAACAGTTGAACATCGACCCGGTGTTCCCATCAGCGCCGACGCGTGCGACAATACGCGCATGCGCTCCGAGATCGATCTCAAGGACCTCTCCACTGAGCAGCGACTTGCCCTCTTGGACGAGATCTGGGACAGCTTGGCTGCGGACGACGTGCCCGTGACCGTTGCCCAGCGTTCCGAGTTGGACCGAAGGCTCGACGAACTCGACGAGGACCCGAGCCTCGGCATTCCCTGGGGCGAGGTCCTGCGTAAGATTCGAGAGCGGTGATTTGGAACTGGTCGTCCGCCCGGCAGCCGCCGCGGAGATCGAAGCAGCGTTGGCGTGGTACGAGCGGCAACGCGCGGGCCTCGGAGACGAGTTCGTGGCCGCGGTGGAGCAGGCGCTCGGACGCGTGACTGACCACCCGCGTCTAGCGCGTGCAGTTCACCGCGATGTACGGCGTGCGCGCCTTCGACGATTTCCGTACAGCGTGTTCTATCGCGTTGTCTCTGACCACATTGTCGTGATCGCGTGCTTCCACGCGAGTCGAGATCCGCGCCGGTGGACGTGGCGTAGCTGATGGCGGGCGCGCCGGTCGATCTCGGAGCACGACCCATACCTCACGGGAGCGCCCCTCTCGACGTGCGAGTTTGACGAGTCCTCCCGATAGCGGCGCGGCGCGGCGCGTGCTGCGGGCGTGCGGAGTGGTGTTGGCGATGCTCGCACCCATCGGCGCCGTTCTCGTGGTGCTCATCGTCCAGTTCGCGCTCCCAAATCGAGTGGAGGCCGGCGAATTCCTGATCTGGACCGATGACGCGAAGATCGCCTCGTGGGTGCTGCTGGGGGGCTGTCTGGTTGCGTTCACCATCGTCTGGGCAAGGCAGCGGAGACGTGTCATCTCGTATGTGTTCGTGGCGACTGGTGTCGTGACCCTCTTGCTCGCGTGCGGAGGTCTCGCCATGTCGAGCATCCCGAACCGGGACCCGCGGATCGCACGTCCAGTGCTCGCGATTCCTGGAGGCGCGAGCTATCGCGTCATTCACGGTGTCGGCTTCGCAACGAGAGTCGCGTACCTGACGCGCGCCCGTGCCGAGAACGATCTCTTCGTCACACTGGAATCGCTCGGGGGCCCAGTCGCGCTGGACTCTCCGAACGTTTACGCGCCGATACTCGTCCCTGCGCGCAGAACGCCATCCCAGCGGGACGGCTTCCCGGCGAGCGGGATCTATGTCGCGCCGACCGGACTGCTGATCGTTGCGGCTCGACTCCCGAGACATCCTGCTGGCCCGCTGCGCGCATGCCTGGCATTCGATGCAGGCGGAGATGGCCTCCTGTCCCCGTGTGATACGCTCGCGCTCTCGCCGTTCGTGCTCTTCGGAGCTGACGATGTCGGCGATGACGCGGAGTTGGACGCCTGGCTCGACTCGCTGCCGGAGGCGTTCGTTACGCGTGACCAGCCGTACCCGATGCACGGGGAGGAATGCGGAGTTCCCACCGACGATGCGCTCGTCGCGGCGCTCTCTCATCCGAGTGAGTGGGTTCGAGACGCGGCGCGCCGGATCGCCGAAGTCGGCGGCGCCGCTCGTTACCCGCGCACCACGGCCCGGCTGCGTTAGCAGGCGTCGACGCCCGGACTCCGGCAGAGTCGCGAGGACGTTCCTGGGGGATCGAGACGAGGGTGGACGCTTCACTTGGATGGTACCCGGCGAGGGGCGGTCGGACTGGCTCAGTCATGGCGACGCCCTCGGTCCGCCGCTCGACGGGGACCGCGGGGCAGCGCCGGAACTCCGAAGAACTCGCGAGAACGGCCCGCTGTCCCCGGTCGGCTGCGGAGCAACGACGTCTCTCGTCGAGGCCAGGTGGCCCGCAGACGCCCCCGGAGGGTACGATCCGAGCCCCGAAGCTCTCTCCCTCGTCGATCGAGAACGAGGGTGGACGCTTCACTCGGATGGTACCCGGCGAGGGGCGGTCGGACTGGCTCAGTCATGGCGACGCCCTCGGTCCGCCGCTCGACGGGGACCGCGGGGGTGCGCCGGAACTCCGAAGAACTCGCGAGAACGGCCCGCTGTCCCCGGTCGGCTGCGGAGCAACGACGTCTCTCGTCGAGGCCAGGTGGCCCGCAGACGCCCGGGTACGATCCGAGCCCCGAGGCTCTCTCCCCCTCATCCCCTGGGCAACGAATCTGCGCACCCTCTTGACAGCGGCGCGGCGCGGCGTACGGTCCTCGTTCTGCTCGATGGAGGTCTGCCTATGCGCCCAGTGAGAAATACCCAACTGCGTCTTTCCTGACGCCGATCGCCTGACGGCGCGCGACCTCGTCGCTGCGCCGCGCGATCAGTGTTTTCCGCTTCTGGCCGACGGCCAGCCCGCGTGCTCGATCCGTGGACACCCTCAATGTTGGGGGAGTCCTGTCCATGAATGGACCGCGTGGCCGTCACTGCTTTCGCCCGCTCTTCGGGCGTGAGGTCCTCCCATGCGTTGCTCCGAGTACGAAACCCTGTCTCGTCGGCTGCCCGCGCGCCGTCGTACGTTCCACTTCTTCCGGGATCGGCATGCGCTGATTCTCCTCGCGCTGCACGTGGGGGAGGGCCGTCGCGTGTCCGACGTCAAGGCGTCACCGCTGGCGGGGCTACTGCGTCGTCCGGTCGTGCGCGAGGTGCTGGCGAAGCTGTCGGGCGACACCGTGCGCGTTGACGATCTCCTCGCGGTCTGGCCGCGCGAGAGTCACACCTATGTCGTCTCGCTTGGCGTATGGGGGAGCGAGCGGAAAGGCTGGTGTCGCTGCTGCTATCAGACCACGCGCAAGGGCCTGAACCTGGTCGTGCGCCTGAACTTCAATCGCGAGCACGACCGCGACTTTGCGCGGCTCATGCGGGCGAAGGAGTGGCACGATCCGTCGCGCGGCGGCCATCCGGTCGACACGGATGGACGCAACACCCTGGCGTGGGTACGCGTGGACCTCGACCTCGAGAGCCGGACGGCGTTGATCGAAGAAGTGCAATCCGATTGGGTTCGCGATGCACGGGCCGTTCACGACGCGGTGGTGAATGGGCGGACGGCCTGGGCATGGCGCTGGTCTGGGTGTCAGGGCGCCGTTGACGAGCGTCGTGTGCGCGACTATCAGCGCTACGTCCTCGGTCCGCACTTGAAGACGTGGGCGGAGTCAGCTCTGACCGCTGCGATCGTGTTGCTCGTGAAAGACCTCGGCATCCGGAGCGTGTACTACCACACGTTCGGCACCGGCATGGAACTGAAGGAAATCGACCGCCGCCATGCTCCGCCGCGCTCGCTCTACACCGACCTGCCGCGACGCTTCGCATTCCGGGAGACGGATCAGGCGCCGCCGTTCCTGTGGGAGAACGCGGACGGTCACACGCGCTACGTCCTCAGTCGCAGCAATGCTCGCTTTCACGTTCACGAGTGGGGCGAGGACGCGGTCCGCGAGGTCGCGGGACTTCTGGAGTGATGGGCGTTGCTGCCAGACGTTCGCCGCGTGCGGTGTAGACTCCGGTCGATGCGATCTCCGGATGCCGCCGTTGTGAAGGCGCGCTGCTTGGCGGCGTTGCCGGGGCTGCTTCGTGCGCATGGTCTGGACTCAGCGGCTGAGATCGTCCAGGACGATGAGGGCTGGGTGAACCCTTGCTTCTTCATCGGCGAAGACATTGTGATTCGCTTCAACGCTCGGGATCCGGACCTGCCGAAATTCCGGCGCGAGGTCGTCTCGTTCGCACTGGCGCGCGGCGCCGCGCTTCCCGTTCCGGACGTGATCGCCCACGATACGACGCGGCGCCATGCGCCGTACGAGGCTCTGATCGTGCGACGCCTCCCCGGTTCATCGCTCGAGCGCGCGTGGCCGGACCTGGATCCCGGAATGCAAGAGCGCGCCGCGCGCGACGTCGGGGAGTTGATGGCTCGACTCCATGGTCTCCACCCAGAGGGTTTCGGCGAGTTGGCCATCGAATCGGCGGCGCGTCCGAAGTCGTGGCTGGTCCACTGCCGCAGCGTGATGGACGAGCGTCTCGCTGATGCGCTCCGCGAGGGCGTGCTCGACGAGAACGACGCGCGGCGGGCGCGCAGGATCCTCGTCGATCGCGAGGCCGAGTTACGAGGCGTCGAGCGTGCGTCGCTGGTTCATGGCGACTTGCACTTCGGGAACATTCTGCAGGTCGAAGGCCGGGTCACCGGCGTCGTGGACTTCGAGTGGAGCTCGGCCGGCGACCCGGACATGGATCTGGTCACGACCGGAGTCGTGGGAGAGATCTGTCCCGGGAGCCTTGCCCCGCTGCTGGCGGCGTATCGCGTGCTGCGCCCCGCCAACTCTGATATCGAGCGGCGCCTGGATGTCTACCGCATGCTCCACAACGTGTTGATGTGTGTCGTCGCGACGACGTACTTCCCGGACGAAGCCGCTGCGTATCTGGTGGCCACGCGGGCGCAACTCGCGCGAGCGAGTGGCGCGGACGCTGACGCTGACGCGAAGATCGACGCGCGCGTCTGAACGACCGACGGGCTTCGACCGCGCGCCGTCAATCGGATGACTTGTCGCGGACAGGGACGTCGAGCTCTTTCATGAGCGCCTTGATGCGGGCTCGTTCGTCGTCACTGCCGAACACCACGACAGCGTTCGTGTCGGGGGCGGCGATGGTGCGCGGGCTGTCCGCGAGGCGATGCCCATTCGCCGCGGCGAGCAACTCCACGAGCACGGGGACGAGTTCCTCGGCCGACGCATAACCGAGCGGGATCACTTCCAGGCTCTTCATCCTCGCGGGCGGCGTCTGGTGAGAGGGATCGCGGGCGCCTCCTTCGATCGTGGTGGTCTCGAGAGCGGCTGGGAATGCGGTCAATGATTCGTTCGCGGCGGGTGGGCCTTCTTCCAGCGCGTCAGAATTCGATGCACACGCGGGCAGGAGGACCAGTGATCCGAGGAGTGAGAGTGCGGGGATGTGACGGCGCATGGGGCTACCTCCGGGCGAATTGTCTTCGCGGTGTTCTCTCGATCCGCTTCCTCTTGGACGTAGGGGACACTCCGACGTTGCGCGTGTTTCCTGCACCTTCTCTGACAGCATCGCCGCGGCGCGACCTTCAGCGAGCGTCGTACGTGAAGGCACGCTCGATCGCGTCGACGACCACTTCCGGATGCGAATAGGGTAGTTGATGACCGCCGTCGGGGATGGCGATGAGCTCGGATGTGGGCGCGGCGTCGGCAAGGGGATACGAGTGGATATGGGGGCCCGCGACGAGATCGCCGTCGCCGACGACGACCACCACGGGGACGGCGAGCTCGCCGTAACGCAATGACAGTTCCCGGGTACACGGCCGCAACGCGCGCACGTCGGCTGCGTTGGCCCTGAATGCATCCGGTCGGAGCGAGAGAGCCAGGGGGGAGTGGGCGAATGACGCAGGGACCGGCTGGGGCGCGAAGGCCTTCGCGATGGCGCTGTCCGAGAGCAGGGCGCCTGCGGGTGCGGCGATCAACTCGACGAAGAGGAAACCCGCGATGGGTACGTCCGGCAGCGTGTACTCGGTTTCGAGGGGGCCCGGCCAGGGGTGCGTCGCTCCGTTGATCGTCACACACGCGCGGACTTCGTCGGGATGCTCCAGTGCCATCGAGAGCACGAGGGGGCCGCTCCACGAGAACCCGACGAGCACCGTATGCTCGACGTCGAGAGCGCGCAGGAACGCGCGCACGATGCGCCCCTGCGCGACCGGGGAGGCGACGTCATCGATGGTCTGTGCCCCGCCGTCGCCGCGTTCGGAGTAGCCGTGGCCCGGGCGATCGAGCGCGATCACGCGATGGGTCAGCGCCAGTTGCGGCAGGACGGTCGCGCGCCAGTCGTCGAGGCTTCCGTACGCGCCATGCAGCAGCACGATCGGCGGGCCGGAGCCCTCGTCCACGTAGTGCAAGCGGCGACCGTCCACTTCGATGAAACGTCCGGTGGGCGGGTAGGCCGCCTCGGCGCGGGCGGCGACGCCCCGCGTCGCAGCCGCGAGCCCCAGCGCGATGGCGAGCACGCCGACCGCCACAGCGAGCAGCTTCTGCCTGCGCGTGCGCCTTCGTGCAGGGGCCCCTGCACGAGCCCATTCAGAAGAGCCTGCGGTGGGCGGGGCATTGGCGGTTGTGGCTGCGTCGCGTTCCATCGGTCGAGACGGTACGCGATACCGGGGTGTGAATCAGCCCCGCCCGCCGTCGGGATCTGCTCTCGGAGGCGGCTCGCGGGTACAAACGGCGGCATGGACGTCACCGGCCTGGAGATCGTCGAGGATCGCACCGAGGGCAGCCTCGCGGACGAGGGCTTCCTGCGTATCCGTCGGTATCGCCTGCGCCATGTCCACGCCGACGGGTCGCGCGGCGCGCCGTACCCCTGCGACGTCATGTCGCGCAAGGACGTGGACGCCGTCGCCGTCGTGCTCTACGAGCGCACGGGGCGGCGCGTGCAGGTGGTGCTGAAGGAGGGTGTCCGGCCGCCCGTCTTTCTGCGTCGCATGAAGACGCTCGTGCGTCCCGACGACCGAGAACGCCTGATGGTCACCGAGATCGCGGCGGGGGTGCTCGAAGAGGGCGATCGGGGCGACGGAGCCATCGAGCGTCGCGCCGCAGCCGAGGCCGAGGAGGAGTGCGGGACGACGATCGACCCGGCCGGTGTGCGCGAACTGGGTGGGCCGTCGTTCCCGTCGCCCGGTGTCACCGACGAGAAGGTGTTCTTCGCTTCGGCGGCCGTGCGGATCGCCGAGGCGACGGAGATCCTCGGCGACGGCTCGGGCATGGAAGAGGGCACGCGGCGGGTCGTGCTGGACCTGCGTGCGGCGATTGCCGGTTGCCGCAGCGGCGAGATCCCCGACATGAAGACCGAGTTGGCGCTGCTCCGTCTCTGTGACCAACTCGGCTACCTGCCGCAACTCGACGCGTTCGTGGACGAGTTGCCCGACGCTCTGCGTGCGCGCTTCGCGCCGCCTGGGATTGCCTGCGAGTCGGAGAGCGACGCGTGAGCGCCCCGCGCATCGCGGTGGCGGGCGTCGTGCAGCGTCGGCAGGGGATCGGCCAGTATCTGGCGCGTTTCGTGCACGAGCACGGTGGCGAGGTAGTGGCGTTTCTCGGATCGCGTCCCGAGTCGCTTGCCGAGGGGCGATCCGTGCTTCAGGGGCACGAGGTCGACGCGCGCGGCTTCTGCGATCTACGGGAATTGCAATCCGAGACTCCCGTGGACGCGCTCATCGTCGCGTCGCCCGTCCCGACGCACGCTCCCTACCTGGAGCAAGCGCTCGAACTCGGTCTGCACGTGCTCTGCGAGAAGCCTCTTCTGGGGGATACGGGTGATACGGACGCCGCGGCGACCGCGACGGAGCGCATGGTCACGCGCTTCGCCGAGCGCGAACTCCTCCTCTGGGAGAACACGCAGTGGCCGTTCACGCTCCCGGCGTATCACGAACTGCATCCCGCCGTCGCGGACGCGCCGTTGCGGCAGTTCTCGATGCGCCTCTCCCCGCGAGCGGGCGGTGCCGCGCATATGCTGCGGGAGAGCATGAGTCACCCGCTCAGCCTCCTCCAGGCGATCGCGCCGCCGACCGGCGAGGGCTTCGGCGGGCTCGGGTTCTCGACCGCCGATCCGAGCGCCGAACGGCTGGAGATCTCGTTCCGTTACCCCGGCGGCGAGCGCGGAGTGGCCGTGCGTGTGGAGTTGGCCGCGTGTCCCGAGCAACCTCGACCCGCCGCTTACACTCTGAATGGCGCGCTCGCGGAGCGGCGCGTCTGCCTGGAAGACTACGCGCTCTCGTTCGGGCACGCCGGGCGCAGCGTTCCGCTGCCCGACCCGACCTCGGCCCTCGTGCGAGCCTTCGTCGAGGCTCTGCGGGGAGCCCCGAGCCCCGATCTCCCACTCTTCGGCCCCGCACTTTCTTGGCGCGCGAGGGCGCTGGCGGAGATCGTGGCCGGGTTCGCTCGCGTCAGCGGCCGAATCTGAGGAAGATAGGGGCCCGAAACGCCCCGCCCGGGAGACCCCCGGAAGAGAGGAACCACGCATGGGCCACGCGATCCACGACTTCACCGCCAAGCTCCGCCAGCCAGCCGTCCTGCCGTTGGTCATGGATTACGTGAAGTGGCGCCGTGCCTGCCGCGCCGCCGAGGCGAAGGGCGAGACGCCGCCGGTTGCACCGGCCATCGCCCCGATCTCGATCAATCTCGATCTCACGACGGCGTGCAACTTCCGCTGCGATCACTGCATCGATTGGGACATCCTGAACACGCCCAACAAGCACGACGTCGAGGTGCTGCGGAACTCGCTCCGTGAGATGCGCGACCGCGGCCTGCGGAGCGTGATCCTGATCGGTGGCGGCGAACCCACGCTGCATCCGAAGTTCAGCGAGATGGTGCGCTACATGAAAACGGAGTTGGATCTCCAGATCGCCGTCGTCACGAATGGCACCGGCAACAACAAGATCATGGAGATCGCCGACTGCCTCGACGAGCGCGACTGGGTGCGCCTGTCGCTCGACTCGGGCACGAACGACACGTTCGTTCGCATGCACAAGCCAGTCAGCAGTCAGGTGACGCTCGAAGGCATCTGTGAGTGGGTGCCGAAGATCAAGAAGATCAACTCGCGCTTCAAGTACGGCTTCAGCTTCATCATCGTGTGGAAGGGTGCGCAGCGCGACGACGTGAACATCGTCGAGAACTTCCACGAGATGAAGCTCGCGACGCAGCTCGCGCGCGACTACGAGTTCGACTACATCTCGATGAAGCCGTTCCTCGTGCGCAGCGACACCGGCTCCGAGATCATGGACCCGGAGAAGGCCGAGTACGAGCTGCAAGCGATGACCAAGCGCATCCGCGCGCTCGTGGACGAGTGCAAGGAGATGGGCACCGACACCTTCAAGGTGCTCGAGTCCACCAACCTGCGCATGCTCGAGGCGGGGAACTGGGAGGATTACACCAACCAGCCCGAGGTCTGCCACATGCAGGCGCTGCGCCAAGTGCTCACGCCGACAGGCCTCTTCAACTGCCCCGCGTACCGCGGTGTCGAGCGCGCCAAGATCTCCGACAAGGCGGCCTTCAAGGACTCGGAGACAGCCGACGCGACCAACGTCCATCTGCGCGGTCAACTGGAGACGTTCAACGCCGCGAAGGAGTGCGCCGAGGTCACGTGCCTCTACAACGACGTCAACTGGTGGCTCGACGGACTGGTGAAGAGCGACGACGACCTGGACGCGGTGATGACCGCCGGCGAAGAGCGCAACGACTACTTCCTCTGACAGACCATGACAGACCATACCGGGTCTGTTTTCGCGCCTTTTCGCCTCAAATTTGCCCCGGATGGCCTGATCTCGGTGCGGGCACACCGCAACCACACCGTATGTGCGCCGGTTGCATGCCTGCGTTAGAGTCTGCACCGGGATGGAGATCTTCAACGCCGCGACACGGGGATGCGCACGCTGCTGGTGGCAGCGGCGGTGGTGGTTGTCATCGCGGGCATGAAGGCCGCCTCGGCGGTGATGGTCCCGGTCCTCGCCTCGGCCTTGATTGCGGTGCTCTTCATTCCCGCCGTCTCGCTCTTGCAGCGGATGAAGGTTCCCGATTGGGCCGCCGTCCCACTGGTGTTCATCGGTGTCGTCGGCCTCTTCAGTTTGCTTTCGATCTGGCTCGGATCGTCGATCTCCGAGTTCAACGAGAAGGTCGAGCCGGTCTACGCACCGGGGTTGAAGTTGCGTTTCGAGCAACCGATCGCCGAGATCGAACGGGTTCTCGAGATGCGCGGCGTGGATACGTCGCTCGACGCCATGTTGGAGCGCTTCGATCCGAAGGTCCTGCTGCGCTACTTCGGCAACGTTGCCGGGATCGCCGCCGATGCGCTCTCGAACACGTTCTTCGTGCTGCTGACGGTGGCGTTCATTCTCGGCGAGGCCGCTGGTTTCCCGAGGAAGCTGCGCGAGGCCCTCGGCGGAGCGGCTGTCATCGAAGGAGAGTCGGCCGCCGCCATGCGCTCCGTCCGCGAGTACTTGCGGATCAAGACCGAGGTCAGCCTTGTCACCGGTGCGCTGGCGACGCTCCTCACCGCTTCGTTTGGCGTTGACTTTGCCATCCTGTGGGGCGTCGTCGCGTTCCTGCTGAATTTCATCCCGACGGTCGGATCGCTGGTCGCGGCATTCCCTCCGGTGCTCCTCGCCGTCGTCCAATTCGGGTGGAACGAGGCGTTCTGGGTGCTGATCGGCTACGTCGTTATCAACACCGTCATCGGGAACATCATCGAGCCGAAGTTGATGGGGCGCAAGCTCGGCCTCTCTAGCCTCGTCGTCTGGCTCTCGCTGGTGTTCTGGGGTTGGGTGTGGGGGCCGATCGGCATGCTGCTCTCGGTGCCGCTGACGATGCTCGTGAAGATCCTGCTGGAGAAGTGGGATGACCTGCGTTGGATCGCGGTCCTGCTCGGACCCGGTGGCGAGGAACTCGTTCCGGCACCATCCGTGGCCGACGCCGCCGATGAGAGCGCTGCGACCGCGACCGACACTGCCCCAGAGAGTGGGGCGTGATCCAGTGCGACGCGGTGTGACCCGTTCACAATCCGCGCGGATGAGAGGATTGAGCCCGACGTGCCCATGACGCGGAGGTCAGCGGCTCGCGAGGCGAACATCCCAGGGTTCGTGACGAGGCCATTCGTGTCGATGGCGATCACCTATGTCAGCGTGGCTGTGTATCTCCTCATCATCGCTCTCGTGACCGCGAAATTCCCCATCGACGATGCGCCGGTCAGAGTGATTTCGCTCACGCAGTTCGTCACCGGGTGCGGTGTGAATGCCGTCTTTCTCGTGGGACTGCTGGCTGATGGTCACGCCATCTGGAGACACCCACCGTGTATCCGTCGCGGACCGCTCGTGGGTGTGGTTTTCTGCGTCGTGAGTCTCCTGCTGCTACAGCTCGCCATGGTCTTCGCATACGGCCCGTTCATCGGTCGGTAGGCGAGCGGGGCGCGCCTCTACGTCCCTCGTCTGCGTCGCCGTTCTCACGCAGTCGAACAGTCCTGCTCTCTGCGCGTGATCCCGGTTACGGACGCAGTTCTCAGCGCGCGTAGTCTCCCTTGTAGAGGAGGCAGACATGCGGGCTACCGCATCGCGAGCGAGCCGCGCGACCCGACGACGAGTCTTCGTCGCTTGCGCGATCATCGCGATCTCGATCATGATGGCGGCGTGCGGCGGCGCTCATGCGTCGCGGCCTGCGTACGGTGGTGCGCTGGATGTCCCGGCGGCGCCGCTCGCAGCGGGTGATGCCGAGGTGCCGCGCGCGGCGCCGCCCCCGTTCAGCGATGGCATCTTCCCGTGCTCTCGTTGCCACGGCGCGGGAGAGCCGGCCGGGGACGGCCCCGTGTTCACCCACTCGGTCCATGTGGACAAGGGCCTCGAGTGCGCAGACTGTCACGAAGATGACTCGGATCCGTCGCCTGCCGACGCAGAGATCTGCGACGAGTGCCATGAGCCGGACGACCGCGGATCCGAGCGGGCCAAGGCGTACTTCACCGGACTCGGCGATGAGTTCCCGAGTCGCTGGGACACGCAGTTGAAGCACGTCGCACATGACAAGCACGCCAGTGCCGACATCGCGTGTCAGGCATGTCACGGTGAGATCGCAGACGCACCCATCGTGAAGCCGGGGTCCGCCGCTCTCATGCAGCGGTGCATGACGTGCCACGCGGAACGGGGCGCACCGGAGACCTGCGAGACCTGTCACGAGCAGGGCATCACCGCGCCGCATGCGAATGTAGTGTTGCACCACGCCGAGGAGCAGCGTGGCTGCCTCGATTGTCACGACCGGAACAATCGCGATGTGCTGCATCTTGCGAACGGAGCGCCGGTCAGCTTCGACGAGTCGTTCCGGCTCTGCGGCCAATGTCACGGCCCGCGTCTGCGCGACTGGAAACTCGGCCTGCACGGGAAGCGTCTCGGGGGCTGGGAGAGCGGCCAGGAGGGCGGGCAAGAGGCGCTGCTCTGCGCGCACTGCCACAATCCGCATTCACCGCGTTTCCCGCTCATGACGCCGCTCCCGCCACCGCGGCGTCCTGCTCGCGAGTCGGGGCGCCGCACGAGCGCCGATTCCCACGGTTCCAGCGAGGAGGGGCGATGAGCGCCGAGATCCCACGCCGTAACTTCCTGGGGGCCGCCGCGGCCGCCGCCGGGCTCGCGATGGCTGGTTGCCGTCAGGAGGCGGTCGAGACCTTCATCAAGACGCGGCTCTCGGAACTCGATCGCGATGAGCTCCTGCGCCGCGTCGCCGAGATGGAGAAGGAGTACTCCAGTCGTTTCGGTCGCGACGTGACAGTGGACGTGACACCCGCGCGCGAAGGCGTGCTCTTCGCGTATGGACTCGACCTCGATCGGTGCAACGGCAATCGACTCTGCGTCCAGGCCTGCGTCGAGGAAAACAACCAATCGCGCGGAGACGAGCGCGCTGGTCCCATCGAGTGGATCACGGTGCTCGAGATGAACAAGGAGAAGGGCGTCGACCTGGAACACGCCGACGCGTACTACGACCACGAGCAGGTGCCGCGCGAAGGGCACTTCTACTTCCCGGTTCAGTGTCAGCACTGTGACAACCCGCCGTGCACGCGCGTGTGCCCGGTCGAGGCCACGTGGAAGGAGCCGGACGGCATCGTCGTGATCGACTACGATTGGTGCATCGGCTGCCGCTGCTGCATGTCGGCGTGTCCCTATGGCGCGCGCCACTTCAACTGGACGAACCCGAATTTGCCGGCAGACGATCTGAACCCGACCACGCACGTGCTGGGCAATCGTCCGCGCCCGCGCGGCGTCGTGGAGAAGTGCACGTTCTGCATCCAGCGCACGCTCGCCGGTAAGTTCCCGGCATGCCACGACGCCTGCCCTACCGGCGCGCGCGTCTTCGGCAACCTGCTTGATCCCACGTCCGCCGTTCGGAGGCTGATCGAGCGCAAACGCATATTCATCTTCAAGTCCGAGCTGAACACTCGGCCGACGTTCTTCTACTTCTACGGATGAATACTCTCAGAGCCTTCGCCCACTTCACGTCCGGCAGTGTTCGCATTGTCGTGCGCGGCTCTTCGGCGTACTACGCGTGGCTCGGCTCTCTGTGCGTGCTGGTCGTCCTGGGACTCAACGCGTACCGCGGCCAATTCGCCGAGGGCTTGATCGAGACGGGCCTACGTGATCCGGTCTCGTGGGGTTTCTATATCGGGAACTTCACGTTCCTGGTGGGGGTGGCTGCCGCGGCCGTCATCCTCGTCATCCCGGCCTACGTCTACCGCTGGAAACCGATCAAGGAGATCGCGCTCTTCGGTGAGTTGCTCGCGGTCTCGGCGATCGCGATGTGCATGCTTTTCGTTCTCGCCGACATGGGACGCCCCGATCGCCTGCTCCACATCCTGCCGGGCATCGGCAACCTCAATGTGCCGAGTTCGATGCTCGCGTGGGACGTGCTCGTCCTGAACGGCTACTTCTTCCTCAACCTCACGGTCGTGACCTACATGCTCGTCTGCTACTTCCGCGGACGGCAACCCGACACGCGTATCTTCACGCCGCTCGTACTGCTCTCGATCCCGGCGGCCGTCGGCATCCACAGTGTGACGGCATTCGTCTACAACGGCCTCGCCGCGCGTCCCTACTGGAACGCGGCGATCCTCGCGCCGCGCTTCCTCGTGTCGGCGTTCTGCAGTGGTCCGGCGGTGATGATCGTTCTCCTGCAGATCCTGCGCCGCGTCACGTCGCTCGAGATCCGCCGCGAGGCCATCTGGAAGATCGCCGAACTGATGGCGTACGCCATGTTCGTGAACCTCTTCTTCCTCGGCGCCGAGGTGTTCAAGGAGGTGTATTCCGACACGCACCATCTGCGTCACCTCGAGTACCTCTTCTTCGGTATCGGCGACAAGACGGCGCTCGTGCCGTGGGCCTGGACGAGTGTCGTCTGCAGCGTCGTCGCGTTCCTGCTCTTCGTCGTGCCGGCGACGCGCCGGCATCCCGTCACGCTGAACATCGGCTGTGTGCTGATCTTCGTCGGCGTCTTCATCGAAAAGGGGATCGGACTCGTCGTACCGGGCTTCACGCCGTCGGTTCTCGGCGAGATCTATGAGTACGAACCGAGCTCGACAGAGATCCTCGTGAGCGCTGGCATCTTTGCCGTGGGCGCGCTGCTCTTCACACTGACGTCGCGCGTGGCGATCGCGGTTCTGCGTGGCGACTTCCGGATGACGCCAGCAGCGCCGCGTTCGGATGACGCAGTGGTCGCGAGCGCGAAGTAGCGCGCTCAGAGACTGTGAAGAAATCTCCGCGGCGCCGGTGACAGAGAGATGGGCAATCGGTGCGCGACCCCTCTACCGCGCCCGGGCGGGCCGTCGGCCGCGGCCTGCAGACTCGGAGACTCGCCAAAGTCACATCGCCTGCCGGCCACGACCGCAGACCCACCCGGACGCGTCCGGCATCCACGGGGATTCCTTCACAGCCTCTCAGCCCTCGGCTTTCGCGTCCCCGGCCTTCACGCGCTTGGGACGCCGATAGATCCAGTACCACTGATCCGGATCGCGGCTCACCATCGCGTTGAGTTCGCCCGCGATCTGCCGCGCGACATCCTCGACGGATGCGTTCTCCGGAACCCGGGGCAAGGCGCGCACGCAGGCCTGCGACGAACCGTCGGCGAGTCGCCGTGTGCCACCGACGACGATCCGCGAACGTGCACGCAACGCCAACACGACGGGGCCGAGCGGGATCTTCAGCCGCGCGCCGATGAACGGCACGTCGATGCGTCGGCCGCTACTCATCCGATCCATCATGCAGGCGAGGACGTGGCCGTTGCGCAATGTGCGGTAGGCCGCAACCGACGCGCCGGGCGCACCGCGCGTCAGCGTGTGTACGCCGCCACTCTCGCGAAAGCGCGCGATCTGCGCCTCGACGCGTGGCGATCCGAGGGCGCGCGCGATCACGTTCACCGGCGTCCCGCAGCGAGCCACGGCGCGCACTCCGAGTTCCCAGTTGCCGAGGTGGGCCGACGCCAGGAGCACGCCGCGTCCGTCGGCGACTGCCTCCTTCACAGCGTCCAAGCCTTCGATCTCGGTCGTGGCGTCGATGCGTTCTGGGGTCTGCCAAAGGAGCCAGGCCATCTCGGCCATTGTGCGTCCGATGTGGGCGCCAGCTTCCCACGCCGAGGGCGGGGGCGTCGGGAGCCCTTCGCCGGTCAAATTGGCCTCGATCCGGCGTCGCTTCTTCGCGGCGAGTGCGCAGAGCATGCGACCGGCGCCCGCCCCGAGAGCGAGGGCCGCGCCATGCGGCAGGCAGCCGATGGCGCGCGTCAATGCGAGACCGCCGCCATCCTGCACGAAGCTCTTCTGGCCGCTCGTTTCTGACATGGGCGCCGAACCTATCCCACGACGCGGAGCAGCGTGCTCGAATCACGATTGTGGTCTGTGATCTTGTCGCGGCTCATCCGCTCGTTGATCAACCGTGCTGGTGGTCTCCGCGACGAACCGGGATCAGACGTGGCGTCAGACGCTGCGTTCGGCGACGAAAATGCCGTAGCGGATGATCCCCGCGTTGACGGCCGCCTCGGCTGCCCGGAGGGTGTCGCGGGCCTCCTTCGCATCGATCCCCGAGTCGCCGGCGAGCCCACCGGTGCGCGCGGCAAGGAGTGCGCCGACGAGGTTGCGCTTGAGGCGTGAGATGAGCTCTCGCAGCGCGAACGACGCGTCTTCACGCTGGACCAGGCGCAGGCCCGCATCCTCGATCAACTGCGCGTACGCGTCGGCGGTGCGTGCACCGGAGAGGCACGTCCCGACGTTCACCCAGTCACGCAATGCTTCGGGAACCTCGCCCTCGAGCACCATGTCGCTGATCGCGCCGCGCCCGCCAGGGCGCAGCACCCGCTGCATCTCGCGTAGCGCCTGCGGCTGGTCCGCGAACGTGCTGAGGGCGCACTCGCAGAGAATGCCGTCGACCGTCGCCGCCTCCATCGGTAGCGCGTGCGCGTCGCCCGCGCGGAACTCCATCCGCTCGCCGGCAACGGCGGTTGGGGCCGTGTCGATCCCGATCCCGAGAACGGGGATCGAGTCGGTGATTGCGCGCAGACTTGCGCCGTCACCGCACGCGATGTCCAGCAGCGTTGCGCCGTCGTCGAGCTGGAGTTGTCGGGCAAGGTCGAGTGTGAGCTCGACGCCCCCGGGATGCCACGAGTCACCCAGCAGGAGTCGGACGTCGGGACGCGAGTAGAACGCCGCGCAGCACGAGGCGTCGTCGTTATCAGCGGCATCCCCAGGGGACGTCGACGTGCCCGCGATCCGATGTTGCGGAACAGGCGCGGCGGGGCGGAAACACTCGAACGTCTCGTACGTCACGTGTGCCGGCGCGGCGGCGCGTTCGAGTGCGAGCCGCAGGCGCGGCGCAAGCTCGTCGGGTGCGAGTTCCACGCGGGCGTTGATGATCAGACGTGCACGTCGCACGTCACGCTGTGCGCCGGAGCGTTCGATCTCCGGAGTGCCGCCGCGTCGGACGAGTGCCGCGCGCAGTCCACGTGGTTCGAGCGACGTCAGCTTCACATGGGCGACGCTCTCGTCTGCGAGGGACGAGAGGAAACGCTCCATTACATCCGCCGGAGAAAACGGCGCGACGCTCTCGATTGTGACGGTTGCGTTGCACCAACCGAGCAGCGCCTCCGCGGCCCCGTAGCGCGCGTAATCGACGTCGAGCGGCGTCGCTTTGCGGGCCGGCCGGGCAGCCTCCCATGCGTCGAGCCCGATGCCTGTCTTGCCCGACACCGCGACCACCGCGGCGTGCGGTCGCAGCACATGCAACGACGCGGCGATATCCGGCGGATCGAGGTCGGCCCGCGAGACGAGCAGAACGTCGGCCTCTTCGATCTGCTTGCGGAAGAGGTACGCGATATCCGGCGGCACGGGGCCGCGCTCGATCTCCTGGACGCGCCACGGGTCCACGACGATCGCGAGCGGCGCGATCTCCACGTCCACCACGCCGCGTTGCGACAGTGGCATGAGCACTGTGGCGACGAGATCCGTACACGAACCGACCGCTTCGCAGATCACCGTGTCGGCGCCCTCGACCGCGATCCGCGCCAGGGCGCTCTCGAGTTCGTCGTAGCGGCAGCAGAAGCAACCACCCGGGATCTCGTGCACGATGTGGGCGTCGGCGTCGCAGAGCGATGTGTCAACAAGCGCGCTGCCCTGGTCGTTCGTGATGATCGCGACGCATTGCCCGCGAGCTGAGAGACGCCGCGCGAGCGCCCGGATGAGCGTCGTCTTTCCGGCGCCGAGAAAGCCGCCGACGACGTGGACTCTCACAGTTGCCCGCGCGGGCGGCGGACCGCGTTGTACTCGCAGAGCGAGACGGGTTCGCCCGCGCGATCGACGATGTGGACGCAGCAGCGATCGACGCGATCCTGGTCGTAGGTGTGCGCGTCCATGAACGGCTTGATGCCAATCAGAACGAAGTTGCGGTAGTCGGACCAGTCGATCTCGTCGTCGCCGTCGGCGGCCAGTAGGTCGAGGAGTTCGTCGAGCGTCTCGTCGTCGGCCATCGTCGCGAGCATGTGCTGCGGCATCTGATCGCCGAGACGCGCCACGAACTCGGCGACGCCGGGATCATCCCAGGTCTCGAAGCGTGGGAAGTAGCGCGAGATCGGCGTCACCTTGCCGTCGCGGACGAGCCCCACCGCGAGCGCGAAGCAATTCGGGTGCGAGCAGGGAATGGGGCGGAAGTCGTCGGCCGTGAACACTCCGTCGGTCTGTGCCGCGACCATGTGAGCGACCTCGGCCATTGTCAGCCGTTTCTCCGCGCGGTCGTTCTCGTACCGACCGGAGTAGAACGCTGGCTGGAGCATGACCGTGTTGAGTCGCGGGTGCGCGTCCCGCATCATCGCGATCACGGCGCCGATCTCGGTGTCGTTCACACCGCGTGTGACGGTCATGACGGGCAGTGCGAAGAGCCCGACCTCGGCGACGTTCGTGAGCGCGCGGCGTTTGATATCGAGCAGCGCTTCGCTGCCAGACGTCGCGGCGCCGCGGATCGTGGCGTACGTCTCCGCGGCGAAGCCGTCGAATTGCACGTAGAACTGCAATCGGTCGCGCCCGGCATCGGCCGCGGCGAGGCGGCGCACGAAGTCGAGGTCGCGGGCGAGGCGCAGGCCGTTCGTGTTGATGTAGACCTTGCGGACACCAACGTCGAGGCAGTGCGCGACCATTCGCTCGATGTCGGGATGGAGCGTCGGTTCTCCGCCCGAGAGTTGCACCATGTCGGCGTCGTGCTTCCCGCGTGCGCGGAGCCGGTCCAGCTTGGTCACGAAGTCGTCGTAGTCCATCTGCCACGTGAGGTGGGGCGAGGAGCCCGCGAAGCACGTGGGACACGTCAGGTTGCAGCGCTCCGTGATCTCGAAAATCAGCGTGCAGCTATGGTTGTCCAAGCAGGAACTCGTGCCGCATGCGCCCGGTTCGCCGCCCGCGTTCCAATAGAGCCGCGCATCGCTCGCCAGAAGCGCGCGATCCTCGCCGTGGTCCGGACAGGTCTTGTCCAGCCAGATCTCGCCGTCGCGCTCCACTACGCGTCCAGGCACCTTTTCGAGGCAGACGGGGCACAGGCTGAGCGTCGTCTTCAATGTGCGCACGCGCGTCCCCCAGTGGTGTGTCTCGTCGTCCAGTGTCCGTCTCTTTGTCGCGCGCTGTCGCCCTTCCTGAGCTCGGTCGGCGCGTCTGACAAGACGTCAACCCATCACGCGCGCGCCGTCTTCCCGATCTCTCGAAGACCCTCGAAGAGTCCGCGTCAGAGCCACGCGCGAATGGCTGGGAGCGCTGCGAGCGTGGCCGTGCGCCCGGCCTCGATGACCTCCTTCGACTTGTCGTAGTCGAAGAGCTTCACGTGGCCGCATTGCGGTTCGATGACGAGATCGGGCGCGGACTGCGCCAGCTGGAATTCCGCCAATCGCACCTGCATCCAGTCGATGCTGCGCGCCAATGTGTACGCGAGTCCCGGCGGACGTTCGCCCTTGTGGCGGCGAAGGAGGTGCGCAGCCCATTCCTCGCCTCCCGCAGCGGACTCCTCCGAGAGCGCGTGCCCGGCGTCCGGTTGCGGCGGCTTGTCAGTGCCCCTTCCTTCCGCCAGCATCTCTTCCAGCGGGAGGACCATGTCCACGGACGACATCGGATCGATCTCCATGGCGGAGTGGAACATCGGCGCGTCCATGAAGATGGTGTCATCGATGCCGAGTGCGACGGGCGCTGTGTCCTCGCCGTGGCGGGCGCCCGTCGTCGCGCTGGCGTGGAGCCCCGAGCGGGTGTTCAGGTTGATGGCGATCA
This sequence comes from Planctomycetota bacterium, assembly GCA_024280885.1. GTDB lineage: Bacteria > Planctomycetota > JAJSAM01 > JAJSAM01 > JAJVHW01 > JAJRPF01. The sequence continues at coordinate 35,825 of JAJRPF010000049.1, forward strand.
CACGGTCCGCGCCGAGCGCCTTGGCGGCTTCGATCGGCACGGGCGCCGAGATGCCGCCATCGACAAGCCAACGATCGTCCCATCGAACCGGTGTGAAGAGGCCGGGGATCGCGAAGCTCGCGCGCATTCCCTGGACGAGGTCCCCGCGAAAGAGCCGCACTTCCTGGCCTGTGTCGGCGTCGGTGGCCACCGCGACGAAGCGGAGCCGCAGGTGCTCAATTTTCGGCTCGTGCGTCAGCTCCTTCAGCGAGTTGACCAGCTTCGATCCACCGAAGATCCCGGATTTCGAGAGCGCTGGCTCGAAGAAGCCCATCACGCGCCACCAGTTCAGGTTCTGGAGCAGCTTCTTGTACGCCTCGATGCCGTTCGAGGCCCACAGCCCCCCGATCACTGCGCCGATGCTGGTACCCGCGATGCAGTGGATCGGAATGCCCTCTTCGCGCAGCACCTCCAGCACACCGATGTGCGCGAGCCCCCGAGCCGAGCCGCTGCCGAGCGCCAATCCGATGCGTGGTTCCATGCGTGCGCGATCCTCTGCCTATTCGCCGGCCGCCACGACCGACGCGCGCGAGGGTACATGCCAGCGTCGGTTCCATGCTCAGGTAGCCTTGCAGGCGTGGAAAAGAAGCCGTCTCTGACCGGATCGCACCTCTTCGCGGGCGTCGCTGTCTCGCTCGTGCTTGCGCTGTGCGCGTTCCTCGCCGGGCGTTCAGCACCGTCGCCTGATGACGCTCCTGCACGATCGGCGCAGGAGGCGTCGGTCGATGGCGCGCCGGGCCGGCGCCGCGTACGGCCTGAACCGGAGCCGCAGCCGACCGGTGACCTGCGCGTGCAGGTCCTGACGTTCGCCGACGCGACGATCCGGGGCGCGGCGATCGAAGTGCGTAGGGCCATCCCGTGGCCGGACTCCGTCGCGCGGCCGCCCGCGTTCGCGCCGGTGCCAGACGAGCACCAGGCGAGCACTTCCGCCGCGGGGCTCGCGACCATCGGGGCGTTGACTCCGGGACGCTGGATCATTCGGGCGAGTGCGCCTGAGATGACGCGGGCCTGGGCCGTCGCGGAGATCGCCGAAGGGGCGGAGACGACGGTCGTCGTGCGCCTTTCCGCCGGGCATCCTCTGGCCGGTCGTGTACTTGACGAGGCGGGGCTGCCGATCGCCGGAGCGCGCGTCTTCGCCGGTCTGTGGTCGGACGGTCTCGGGGCGGAGACGGCGACGCCGACATCCCCGCGCGCGTTGTCCGGGGAGGATGGCCGATTCGCGTTCGCGGGGCTGGCGGCGGGGGACCATCCAATCTGGGTCGCCGTCCCCGGTCACGATGGACGGCTGGCCCGGATCGTTCGCGTCCCCGGTGTCGCGGCGCTCGACGTGACGCTCCCCATTGGCGGAGTCGTGACCGGGATCGTGCGCGCGTCGGACGGCGGAGGACCAGTGGCCGGTGCGCGCGTGCGGATCGTCTACATCACCGAGTCCTTCTGGGGACGAGCATCGGGAGAGACCCTCACCGATGCCGCCGGTCGTTACACATTCGAGCGCACGCTTCGTCTGCGTGTGGCGGGTATTACCGCGACGAAGGACGGCTACGCGGAGACGGAATTCCGTCCTGACGACGAGTCGCCGGGCGACATGCGCTGGGACCAAGAGCTCTCGCAGAATGACGTTCTCGAACGCGACCTCGAGTTGTCAGCCGTGCAGGCACCGGACGACGCACCGAGTAACGCAAGCGACGAACGCACCACCGACCCAGTCGGCGAGCCGCACACCGTGGCCGGGCGCGTCGTCGGACCTGACGGCCTCGGTGTGAACGGTGCTCGCGTCATCGTCAGGAACGGCGGGGATTCTGTTCAATCGACGACCGATGCCTCCGGAGCGTTCACGAGCGAGGTGCCTCGCCGGGGCGACAACGAGTCCGAAGAGGTTTACCTCTTCGTCGAGGCCGAGGGGTTCCTGCACCAGAACGTGTCGTGGCATGACACGCCGCGCGACGAGGGTCTCGTCATCGAATTGGAGGTCCCACGACGTGTCGCGATCTCCGGAACGCTCCGTTCGAGCACCGGCGCAGCCCTCCGTGACGCGACCGTGCAAGTGCGGCATAGCTCCGGCGGGATCACAGCGGTCCACGCATGGCGAGGTGTCGTGCGACATCCGGTCGCATCCGGCGGCGCCTTCGCGTGGGAGTCGGTCCTCGACGACGGCGAGTCGGTCGTCCAGTTGCGCGGCTCGGCCGCGGGCCACGCTCCCGCCGTCACCCGGATCGTCGCGATCGAGCGCGGTCGAGATGCGTATGCATTTGATCTTGTCTTGCGTCCAGGCCGGACGCTCACTGGACGCGTGACGGAGGTGGGGAGTGGCGCGCCGATCGCCGGGGCGGAGATCGTGATCGACGACGACGACGCGCGACTCCATGCCACCGACACAGCGCATGTACCGAGCGTGACGGCCGCACTCACCGATGGCGATGGTCGCTTTGCGGTGCAGCACGTCGGGCGCGGGATCGACTCGTTGCAGGTCTCTGCGCGTGGGTTCATCAGTGCCGAGACCGATGTCGAGCGCAATGGGGCCAATGCGGCGTTCGAGATCGCGCTGAAGCGGGACGTCGGGCTCCGCGGTGTCGTGCGCTTCTCCGACGGCCAACCCGCTGCGTTCGTCGAACTGGATTGCGACGGCGAGAGCGGTGGGTGGGGCACGACGGGCATCGATGGTGGCTTTCGTCTGCGCCGAGTCCCTGCAGGACGCTACCGCATCAGGATCACGCGCAACTTTGAGGGCCGCGACTTCGCCGACTTCACCACGGAGCCGATGGAGGCTGGGAGTGACGAGCACAGCATCGTTGTGCCCGTCGGTATCGTGATTGCTGGCCGCGTCGTGGACGTGCGCGGCAAACCCGTCGCGGGGGCGTCGGTCACGGCGGCTTCGGTCGAGGATGACCTCCACGAGAAGTGGGACAAGACCGATGCCGACGGCGCGTTCCGCATCCCGTCCCGGAAGGGCGAGGAGTACATCCTGACGGCCAAGCGAAATGGACTGCTGCCGTCGGATCCGATGCGCGTCTCGGGCGGCTCGGACGACATCGTGATCCGTCTGGCGGGCGGCCTCTCGATCGCGGGGTTCGTCGTGGACGAGGACGGGAGGAGCCGCGCTGGCCTGCGCGTCGAAGCGCGCGACCCGAACGAGCACCGCCGCGTCGTGGCGCATGCAACCACCGACGCTGACGGGCGCTTCTCAATCGATGGACTCTCTCCCGGTTTGTATCGACTCGAGTTTCCCAAGTACGCCGATGCGGCACGGGGACTCGCTCTCGTTCACGAACCGTTCGAGCCCGGTCAGCGCGGACTGCGACTCGTGGCGCGCAAGGAGGTGCCGATCCAGGGCGTGGTTCGCGACCCGGACGGCGCTCCGCTCGACGGGGCCCAGGTGACAGTCCGGCATGACCTGATGGACTCCCAGTACGGCGCCTCCACCGACGCGGACGGGCGCTTCCACCTACGTGGATTCGCACCGCGTGGCGGCTACGTGATCGAGGTCGAGCATCCGGATCGAATCGACACAGTCGTCGAGGGCGCCCGGGCCGATGGCTCCGACATCGAGATCGTGCTCGCGCGCGGTCTCGAGATCTCCGGGCGGATTGTGGACGTTCGAGGTGCGCCCATGATCGACGCGCATTTCTCGCTCCAACTGATCGCCGACGGATCGTTCGAGGTCTACTCTTCCACCGACGCCGACGGGCGCTTTCGCGTCCGCGGACTTCGGCCCGGCCATTACCGAGTGTGGGTCAGAAACCGTGGTCGCGCAGGCAACCGAGAAGGCGTAGCAGCAGGCACGCGCGACGTCATCCTGCGCCTCGTGCGCTGACTCCATGCCCAGGCGTGACGCGTTCGTCGGTCACTGGTCGCGGGCGGGGATCTCGATGTCGGTCCACTCGGGGATGTACGTGAGCAATGCGTCGGCGAGGGCGGCGCCGAAGGCTGCTCGCGCGGCGCGCGAGTCGCGTACGCCCTTCCAGGACAGCTCGATCTGCAGGCCGTTGATCGGACCGCCCGCGCGCGAGCCGTGGCGTCCGGTGTTGTAGCCACCGTTGAAGTACGGACCGGGCGTTCCGTCGGCGCGCCGACCGGCGTCGGGGTGGGCCGGACTCGGCACGGCGGGGAAGCCTCTCGCCTCCAGCAAACCGCCAAGGCTCTTCGGGCCGCGGATCAGCGCCGAGAAGCGACGCTTCGCGGCAGCACTCACCTCGCCGAGCGTTCGCACGCTGCTCTTCCGGATGAAGCGCGCGGCGTCGAGCTGCGTGTCGCTCTCGTAGAGGTCCTGCTTCCGGAGCAGGTACCCGAGCTCGATCTTGTCGCGCGCTGAGACAAGTCCGTGGATGTCGATGTAGAGACCGCCGCCGAATTGGCGAACGATCGAGCGTTTCGCCGTGTCGATGAACGCGTGGTACTCGTGCCACGCGCGCTCCATCTTGGGATGACCGTCCTGCGCGGCTTCGAGCTTTCGATTGGCGTCGAGTTTGTCGCGTCGCAACTGACAGAGGATGAGATGCGGGCGCCGCCCGGTCCGCGCGTAGAGCGCGGCGGCGACGGCGCGACCGACCTGGATCGTGTTGACGTCCCGGCTGTGCGTCGCCCCCGCCCTGTTCGGAATGTCGCGCGGTGAAACGAGTCCGCCGTGCGGCACGCTGATCACGATCGGTAGGTTGCCGGCGTCGTATTCGATGAACTTGCGCGCGCCGTACCAGACGCTCCCGTCCGCGATGATCTCCTCGTCGTCGGGGACACCGTTTGCGTTGCAGTCCACGACGTACGGCGAGGGGGCGTCCAGTGAGGGAGCGTCGCCGTGTGCTGCGCTCTTCGCGTCGGCGATGCCGTCATCTGCGCGTGGCGGCAAAGGGACCGGAGCGCGCTCCGAGGCTTCACTCGGTGTCGCGCTCTTCGCGGCGTGGTCCGTCGCTCCGCCGATGACGATCGCGTCGTCGCCGCGCGTCCAGGTTCCGGCCGCGCCGCGCCAACGCTGATCCGCCACGGCCAGCACGACACCGTCCGCGACGTGGATCGTCGCGACGTTGCCGATCGCGGCACGCGGCGCGAGCGCGTGACCGCGGTCGCGGAGCCCGGCGAGGAGAGCGTCCGACGGCGCGCGCTCGGACTCGTAGAAGATCTGATCCGGCAACCACTGGTGGTGGATGCGGGGCGCGGCACACGCGACGGCCGCACTCTGCTGCATGTCGAGGATGCGGATGAGCTGCTGCATGACCGACGTGATGATCGTGCTGCCGCCGGGCGTGCCGACCACCAACTCGACGTCTCCGTCGCGGGTGACGATCGTCGGGGACATCGACGAGAGCATCCGTTTCCCCGGCGCGATCGCGTTGGCGGCGTTGCCCACCAGTCCGTACGCATTCGGCACTCCCGGCTTCGCGCTGAAATCGTCCATCTCGTTGTTGAGGAGGAAACCCGCCCCCTCGACACTCACCAGCGATCCGTAGCCGAAGTTGAGCGTCGTTGTGACACTCACCGCCATGCCGTCGGCGTCCAGGATCGAGTAGTGCGTCGTCTCCTCGCCCTCCGGCTTGCCGGGCGTTCCGGCGCTCACGTCCGCGCTCGGTGTGGCGCGTGGACCGATGTCCTTCTGGCGTGCGGCGGCGTAGGCATCCGAGAGCAGCCACTCGCGCGGCACAGCGTAGAAGTCGCTGTCGCCGAGATGCTCCGCGCGATCGGCGTACGCGCGGCGCGCCGCTTCGACGTAGCGATGCACGCCGTCTTCCGTGTTGAGATCCACCTCGCCCTCAGGAAAGCGCGCCAGCACTCCGACGATCATCGCCAGGCAGATTCCGCCGCTCGACGGCGGTGGCATCGACCACACATCGCGACCGTGATACGGGAAGCGGATGACGTCACGCCACCGCGTCGAGTAGCCCGCCAGGTCGGCATGCGTGATCAATCCGTTGCTCCGCTCCATTTCGGCGACGAGAGCGTCGGCGACAGGACCCGCATAGAAACCGGCGGCGCCATGCTCCGCGATGCGCTCCAATGCCTTCGCCAGAGTCGGCAGAGCGAGCCGTTCGCCCGCGGCCCACGGCGCACCACCCGACTTCACAAAGAGCCGCGCGGTCGTCGCGTGGCGCGCGAGCTTCTCCGCGTTGCGATTCAGCTCGTCCGCGAACGGCGCACTCACCACGAAGCCATCCCGGGCCAGCGCGATTGCCGGAGCGACGAGCTCCCGCCAAGGCAGCGACCCGTGGCGCGCATGAAGATCCGCCATCCCGGCGACCGATCCTGGGACGCCCACAGCCAGGTGCCCGAAACGCGAGCGCTCCGGGACCGCATTCCCCGCCTCGTCGAGATACATGTCGCGCGTGGCAGCAGCGGGCGCCGTCTCGCGGAAGTCGAGGGCCGTCGCTGTTTCCGTCGCCGGATCGAATGTGATCGCGAAGCCCCCGCCGCCGAGGTTCCCGGCCGACGGGTAGACCACGGCGAGCGCGAAGCCCACCGCGACCGCGGCGTCGGCGGCATTTCCGCCGGCGGCGAGCACTTCGAGGCCGACGCGCGTGGCGAGCGGGTCGGCGGTCGATACGGCGGCGGTCCCGTGCTCCGGCGGCGCTGCCGGGAGTGGTGCGCTCGTCGCACAACCGATCAGGATGACAAGCGGCAGAATGAGCGCGTTTCGCATTGGGCGCAGTCTATCGCGCATGCCTCGCAGTCTCTGCCCGCAGACCGTGCGATCGCGAGCACTTCTCACTCGGAGCGCGCGCGCAGCCGCGGGTGCCCCTACGATACGGCGTCTGGAGATCCCACGAAGCTCATGCGGACATCTGCCGCCGTGTTGCTCGCGATTGCGGTCCTTGCGACGGGGCCGGGTTCCGTTCTCGCTGGCGACGATCCTGCGCCGGACGCCGCGAAAGACGCCGCCGCCAAGGACGCTGCGCCTGTTGATCCCGTGAAGCAGCAGCTGTTCGCGGACAAGGAGGCCGAGGACGCGCTGGAATTGATCGAGGGCGCGCAGATCACCGAACTGATGGAGGGCCTGGAGCGACTCTCGCGCGTTTCGTCGAAGAAGTTCACCGCGAGGGTCGTCACGTTCGCGCTCGAAGCCGCCGAACTCCATATCGCGGAGTTCGCAGGACATGCCCTGGCGCGGGCTGATCCGGAGGGGGCGCTCGATGTTCTCGCCGCGGAACTTGCCCCGAAGAAGAAGAAGATCTCGCCCCTGCGTCTGCGTCAGGTGGCGGGCATGCTCTCTGAGTTGCCGGCGCCGCGTTCGGTGGAGTTGCTCGCCTCGGATCGGCTCTTGGGCGCGCGCAACGTCGTCGTTCGTCGCGAGGCGATCCGCGCCCTGGGCTGGCATCGCAGCCCCAAGGTCCTCTCGGTCGCGCTCGACGCTCTCGGATCGAAGGACGCGCACCTGCGCAATGTCGCGTGCGTGGCCCTCGGCCGACTCGGCGACGAGAAAGCCGTTGCGGCATTGGTCGGGAAGTTGAACGAGAAGGACGGGGGCACCGGCGGGTTCGCCGCCATCGCGCTGGGCCGGATCGAGTCCGGAACGGCGTTCTGGAAGATCGCAGACCCCGAGGTAATCACCCGCGTCGTCGAACGCATTCGCGGCGCAAAGGGCACGCTGATGGAACGCATCATGCCGATCCTCGGCATGCGCCGCAACCGCAACGGCTTCGACCTCGCGCTGGAACTCCTCGAGAGCCACAAGGACGGGAGCAAGGGCGAATTCCAGGTCGACCTCGCGCTGGAAAAACAGACGGGCCACTTCTTCGGCAACGACCCGGCGGTCTGGCGCGAGTGGATCGAGGCGAACCCGAATTTCTTCGAAAAGGAGCAGGCGGAGGTCGAGCGCGAGAAATGGCGCAAGGACTTCCTCAAGGAGAACAAGGGACCGCGCGTCACGCCGGCCACCGAGGTCACCGTGCAGCGAGCGCTCGACTATCTGGCTCGCCACCAGGACCCGAGCGGCGCCTTCGATCAGCAGCACTTCTTGGACCTCTGCGAAGAGAAGCGCCCGTGCCCGACCAGCAGCGGCGCGCGTGTGCAGATGGAGCCGATCGGTATGTCGGGCCTCTGCACGCTCGCATTCTTCGGCGCCGGATACGGCCCGGACGAAGGGCGTTATCGCGGCGTGAATCTCGCGCGCGATGGAGTACATGCTCTCGCGCCAGCAGCCTGACGGTGACTACTCACCGAACGACCTGATCGGTGGCTACAACCGGCCCATCGCGCTGCAGGCGTTTGCCGAGGCCGCGTACTCGGCCGGCGATCCGCAGTACCTGCCGTTCGTGCAGCGCGGCGTGGACTTTCTTACCGTGATCCAGGCCAAGAAGGGCGGCTGGCGTTATCGCGTCGTGGACAATGCGAACGACTCGTCTGTCGTCGCGTGGGTGCTCTTCGCCGCGAAGGCGGCGACGAAGGCCGGAGCGCGCGTGCGCAGCTCCGCCCTTGAAGGTTCGGAACTCGTTCTCTCGCAGTTTCAGGTGCGCCCGGTCAAGGAGCGCGAGGACTTCTATCGTGACATCGATCCGACATACGCGTTCGAGGTCGGGCAGAACACGCAGTACCAATTTCACACGGGCTATCAGGACTACGCGTTCGCCGCGAACCAGGCCACCACAGCCATCGGCCTCATGAGCCGTATCCTGCTCGGCTACCGACACTCGCATCCGTTCTGCATTGGGAGCGCGAACAAGATCCTCGCGGATCAGCTGCCCGAGTTGCCGAAGAACGGCAACTGGGAGCGCTTGAGTATCAAGGCGCAGTATCCCATGTACTTCATGTACTACGGCACGCTCGCCATGCACCAGATGGGCGGTCGCTACTTCCGCGAGTGGAACAAGACGATCAAGGAGATCCTGCCCGCCACGCAGTACATCGGTGGATGTTCGCGCGGTTCGTGGAACGGGAAGGGCTTCGACGGTTTCCTCAGCCGCCTCTACACGACGGCGATCGGCGCGATGACGCTCGAGACGTACTCCGCTACGCGCCCATTCTTCAGGATTGAGCGGGCGCCGCAGCGACATGCGAGCCCGCCGGCGACCGCGCCCACGGGAATGCGCGCATATCGTCGCTGAGTCGTCGGTTCACAGTGTGAAGGAGGGACGATGACCCAAGTCGGATTCTCGCAGGTCAGATCGCCACGGCCCGGATGCGCACATCCCCGACGCGTGCAGATACAACAGTCGCAGGCTCGGCGCTCGCCGCGTGCCCGCACAGCGCCGCTCGTCTTGATGGCCACCGCGCTGATCGCAGGCTGTGGGAGCGCCCCTGAGAACGTCGGCCATGACGACGACGCTCCGGCAGCGAGGATCGATCAACCGGCCGCTCCGGCTCGCGATGCGGAACTCACAGAAGCCGAAGTTGCGGCGCGCACGATCATCGTCCAGGGGCCGCTGCCGCCCACGATGGCGTCCGCTTCATCTCCGCCGCCGAGTGCTGCCTTCACCGCCGTCGATTCCGACGGCGACGGTGCGCTCTCCCAGGACGAATTCACTTCGTACTCGCGGGAGCGAATGGGCGGCCGCCCGGAGGCATTCTTCACGCGCTTCTTCGACGCGCTCGACACCGACGGAGACGGATCCGCGTCGCCGGCCGAGTTCGACAATCGCTTCGAAGCGATGCAGGCCGCCCAGCGTGGCGGTCGCGGTGGCGCGCGGTCGGCGCGCCGCGCAGTTCCGCCGGTGCGCGACCTCGCGAACAAGGAAGCCGACTACGACGCGAACCATCGCCGCGTGGTGGCGCGCGACACGTTCCCCGTGCTCGACAACCCGAAGATGACAGCGGCTGCCGACGCGACCCTCGGCGACGAAGAGCCAGTCATTGGCGTCGTCATCAACGGCGAGGCGCGCGCGTACTCCGTCGCGGTCATGGGCCGCCACGAACTCGGAAACGACATGTGCGGAGGGACGCCGATTGCCGTCTCGTGGTGACCCCTGTGTCAGACGGCCATCGTGTATGGCCGAGAGCTTGACGGCGAGATCCTGGAGTTCGGGCACGAGGGCATCCTCTACCGCAACTCGTTCATCATGTACGACCGGGGCACCGAGTCGCTGTGGGTGCATACGACAGGGCAGAGCGTGAAGGGCCAGCTCAAGGGCAAGCAACTGACGTTCATTCCCAGCACGGTCACGAGTTGGGGCGTGTGGAGCGCACGTCACCCGCAGACGGTCGTACTCGAGGGCAAGCGGGCGCGCGGCATGATGGGCGCCTTTTCGCTGACGGCGAAGACCGCCGAGCGCTACGGCGTCTCCGTCGGCCAAGGCGACGACGTGAAGCTCTATCCCATCGTCGCCTTGCAGAAGGCGCGCGTCGTCCTCGATCAATTCGCCGGGCGCGACATCGTCGTGTTCTTCGATGACCAAGGGATGCATGCGACGGCGTTCGAACGAGGTGGGCACACGTTCCGCTGGAGCGGCGCGTCGTTCGTCGATGAGCGCGGGCGCGCGTGGGACGCGTCGCTCGGTCAACCAATCGGGGCCCGGGATGCGAGCGAGCAGCTCATTCCGTTGCCGGCGACGACGTTCTTGATCCACCGCTGGAAGGGCTTCTACCCGACGTCCGAGATCTTCGGAGCACCAGAGCCCGAGTGATCCCGGCCGCCATGCCGGCCGGTCGTCTCGATGAGAGGGAACCTCGGTCGCGCTGAAGCGCGGGCGCCGCTCGCAACGTGACGGGCGTCGCTCTCCGAGGCCCGTCTCCCCGATGCGCGTGGTAGCCTACCGTCTCGGATCGAGAGATGGAGGCGAGCATGAAGAAGGTCTCGAAGTGGGGCGGAGCCATCTTTGGAGTGCTGGCGCTCCTCTGCTGCGGGGGCGTCTTCGTTCTGCCGAACGAGTGGCACGTCAAGACCTCGGTCGTGATCGACGCACCGGCGGATCAGATCTACCCGATCGTCGCGCGGCCGCGTCAGTGGGTTGCGGTGATCGAGCGTGCCGTGCAGAAGATGCCGGACGGCGAGAAGGCCAACTTCACGTACACGTTCAGCGATGTGAGCGAGGGTGTTGGGGCCTGGTGGGTCTCGGAGTCCTCGGGGATGGGATACGACTCGAGGGTTCGGGTCGAGTACACGCGTGCGGAACCCGGAGTTGGGCTCTGGTATGACGGGATGATCCAGCAGGACGAGGTCAACGATCATGGATCGATGACGTTCGAGGCCGTCGAGGGGGGCACACGCGTGACCTGGGAGGATCGCGGAACGATCGCCGCTTCGAAGGGCGGAGGCCTCACGGCCATGGCTGTTGGTCCGAGTCTCGAACCCGCCTTCCAGGCGTACCTTCTGGAGTTGAAGGACGTCGTTGAGAGCGGCGTGCAGGTTCAGGACGTCGAATAGCTCGAACGCCTCATCCCGAGAGCTGACCCCGCCGCGCGAATTGCTTCCCGCGGCGGGGGACTCCCCACTCCCACTCTCCCCTCCGGCGGCCCCGCCTCGGCACGGCCCCATCTCTACTCAGGGCCCCCAGAGGGGAGAGGCGAACAGGTGCGGCATCGGTCGCCGCATCTCTCTGCCACCCCTTCAATTGGCAGCCGCCCGCGGATCGGACACGAATTCTCATCTTTTTCCTGTGGACGTACGCCGCTGGGCACGAATCATCTCCGTACGCCAGCGCATGGCGAGGAGGGCCAAGCACGTTTGACGACTGCCACGAGTGCCGCTGCCGACGATGATGCCGACGATGACGACGACGAGACGCGCGCGTTCAGCGAGCTCTTGCGCGCGTTCCAGCGAGGGGATCGCGCGGCGGGTGCGGCGCTCTACGACCGCTTTGGTTGGTACGTGCTCGAGGTGATCCGCCGCCGCCTCTCCCCACCGCTGCGGAGTCGGTTCGACACGATGGACCTCTCCCAGTCGGTCTTCGCCGAGGTCTTGCGAGACATCTCTCGCTTCGAGGATCGTGGGCCCGGGGCGTTTGCGCGTTGGCTCGAGATCAAGTCGGAGTCCAAGGTCAGCGAGAAATTGCGCCAGACGCTCGGACGCGACGGGGGGCGCAAGGAAGAGGACGTTCCCGATGGCGAAGAGCCCCCGGCCCTCGGCTCCGGGCCTGACGAGGTCGTGGCCATGCGTGAGCGTGCTGCTCACGTCGCGCAGCGCCTGGCCGCGTTGGACGACGTCGCGCGCGAGATTATCCGTCTCCGCTGGGAAGAAGATCTGCTCTTCGAGGAGATCGCGACGCGCCTGAAACTGCCGAGCGCCGACTCCGTCCGCAAGCGCTACGCGCGCATCCTGGTCGGCCTGCGCGCAGGCCTGGACGACGCGTGAATCCGAGCGAACGCCTCGAGGCTGCGCTCAGCGAGGTGCTCGAGCGACTTGACCAGGACGGACGCGTGGACGCGGAGTACCTGAGGGGCCGTTTCGGCGATCTCGCCGCGGCGATCTCCGATTGCCTCGAACTCGATGTCGACCTGCGCCGGGCCGCTCCGCCGCGCGTCCTCGGCGAGTTTCGGATCGTGCGCCTGCTGGGCTCGGGGGCGCGGTCGCGGGTGTACGAGGGGGTTCCACTTGCGGGCGGCGAACCGGTCGCGCTGAAGGTGATCCATCCCACGTATCTCTCCATACCCGACGTTCCCGACGTCACCGCGTGCGCGCTTGCCCTCACCGGCGGCGGCGATTGGCGCTCACATCCTGGTGTCGCCGGAGTACGCCAGGTGTTCATCGGGGAGCACGCCGGGCATCGGCTTGCGGTGCTTGTCTGCGACCTGATCGCAGCGCCGACCTTGAAGAAGCGGTTGTCGGAGGCTCCGATCGGAGTGCGTGCTGTGCTCCGGGTAGGCGCCGATGTGGCCGACACGTTGGCTGCTCTACACGCCGTCGGCATCGTCCACGGCAACCTGACGTCTGGGAACGTCGTCGTGGCGGACGACGGCTCTGTGAAGCTCATGGATGTCGGCATTGCCTCGCTTCGTGGCGCGGGCGCGCGTCGCACCGCGCCGGAGGAATTCGTCGGATCGTGCGCGTTCGCGGCCCCGGAGGTACTCAATCCGTCGTGGGGTGGCTCGTCGTCGAAGTTGCCGGACTCCCGTGTGGATCTCTTCGCCCTCGGCGTCCTCGTCTTCGAGGCACTCTCCGGTGTGTCGCCGTGGGGGCGCGCTCGCAACGAATGCGATCCGCTCCGGCGTCATGCTCTCGGTGCGCATTCGGTGTCCGAGCTCATGAGTGGAATCCCCCCGGATGTGGACGCGTTGCTGCAACGCCTGCTCGCGCCGCGGCCCTCGGCTCGCCCGAGCAGTGCGGCTGACGTGGGCCGTGAGTTGCGCGGCCTCGCTGCGGCGGCGGCCGACGAGCCAGCGACCCGCCGCCCGCTTGCCGACGAGGCTGATGCCGCCTTGCGGCGCGCGTTGCTCAGCGCGCTCGACGGCCGCCCTGCCGCGGTCGTGCTCGTTGGAAGTGACGGTCCGCGTCTCGATGCGCTGCTCGACTCGTGGTGCCAGCGCGTGCGACGCGGTGCGCTGGAGACGCGTCTTCGCGATCTCGCGCATGGGCTCCCCGCGACATCCGAAGGCTTCTTCATCGCGACGGCCCCGCGGCTCTCTGCAGCCGAGAGCTCAGTGACCCGCGCTCTCGCGTCGTTCGCCGGCGCGTGGGGAGCGACGCGTTCGCTGGCCGTGGCGACGATGGTCGCGGCCGAGCCGCCACAGTGGCTGCTCGACGCCCGCAATGCCGGCGCCGTGCGGATCGTGGCGGTCGACGCGGCCGAGGCCGACGGGCTCGGTTCCGGGTCGCGCCCGGCCCGTCGGGACGGCGCACTGACCGGAGCTGATCGCGCTCTGTTGGTCGCGGCCACGCAGGCCGGGCCTCGCTTTCATCCCGACGACCTGACCCCCGCTGACGGGGAGACCCGCGCCACACTCGCGGAGAATCTGCGCAGGCTGGCCCGCGAGACCGGCCTCTTCAGGTGGGACGGCGAAGAATTCGTGTTCGTCGTCGCGAGCTGACTTCCGAACGCACACGGACTCGCACGGGCGCATCCGAGACACACGTGACGCACACGTAATGGGGACCGGCGGGCCCCCTCTGATACTCTCTTGGCCCCTTCAGGAGATCACCATGTCCAAGCTCTCTCGTGTGGCGTGCCTCGCCGTTCTCGCTCTCGTCATGACCGCTTCGCACGCCTTCGCGTCTGCGGCCAGCGACGCGTACAAGCAGGCCAAGAAGATGGCGACTGCCGTGGATCGTGCAGCAAGCGACGAAGAGCGCGCTGCGAAGGAGACGGAACTCCACGACTGGGCAAAGACGAAGGCGTCCGCGCTTCTCGGCCAGGATCTCGGACGCATGGACATCGCCTACGTCGGTCGCATGCAGTCTGCAGCGGGCCTCTACGACGACGCGATCAGGACGCTCGAGAAGGCGATTGGCGACCCGCGCAAGTCGAAGTACGAGTCCTATATGTATCTCTTCTATGTGCGCGCGCTGATCGGTGCTGAACAGCACGACAAGGCGTTCGCGGTGTTCCAGAAGATGTCGGTTGACTACGGCGCAGAGAAGAACTCCAAGATTGCCGCCATGTCGATGGGGCTCGCGATGCGCAAGGTGCGCCGCTGGAAGGAGTCCGCCGTCGCCCTCGACTTCTCGCTCAAGATGAAGAACGCGGCGGCGCTGAAGCCGCTCGTCAACTCACTTCTTCTCGACGGGCAGAAGGACGCGGCCATCGCGGCGATCGAATATGCGATCGAGAAGGCGGGTGAGAAGGGTGCCGACGAGGCCCATCCGATCCTGCTCGCGATCACCAAGAAGTGGGGCGAGACGCTGCCGCTCGAGTTCGTCGACTTCGCACCGGGTCCGGCGCCGGACATCGAGGGCAAGGTCGTTGTGATGGGCTTCTGGAACGTCAGCGCCGGCACCTTGCGTTGGACGATGGGCACGCTCCAGGGCCTCTTCGACATGTTCCCACCGACCGCCGGCGTCGAGACGCTCGCGGTCACGACCTACTACAAGAAGAACCCGGACACCGGCAAGATCGAGGAAGCCATGACGCCCGAGGAAGAGCGCACCCACGGTCTTGCGTATCGTGAGACGCTCGGTTTCACGGGGCAGCTCGCGTACGTGAAGGATCGCGAAGCGCTCAAGGCCCTCGGCGTGTCCGCCTTCCCCTGCATCACGATCGTCGGCAAGGACGGCAAGCTCCTCTACTCGCACACGGTCAACCGCAGCGACCCGACCGAGATCGCGGTCATCCAGGACATCATCAAGAACGCTGCGGCCAAGTAGGGGCGGCGGAGTAGAGGCGAGGAGTACGTGCGATGAGCGAGAGCGGCACGCGGTTCGTCGGAGAGCCGATCGAGCCTGTCGCCGGCACGGTGGACGTCGTCCGCATGGCCGCGGGCGAGCCGGGGTTGCCGCAGCGCTTCGTCTGGCGGGACCAGCAGCACGAAGTCGCCGAGGTGCTTGAGACCGGCAAGCGCTACTCCGACTGCACGCATGGCAGCGGCGAGCGCTACCTCCGCAAGCACGTCTATCGGATCCGCACGACCGCCGGCGACGAGATGAAGCTCTCGTTCGTGCGCCAACCGCGCAGCGCGTCCGAGCGCCGTCACCGCTGGTGGCTACAGGCGATCACGCGGCGGTAGGGGCCGACTACTCCAATACGGAGCCAGGACAAGTTCGGCGGGGTTCGGAGCACGGGCGTCGAGATAGCGAATGCCAACCTCCGAACTCTGCCGAACTTGTCCTGGCTCCACATCGCATCTCCGTATCGCTGACTACTCCACAGACGTGCGTTGAACGTCACCTGCGAGCTTGCGCAAGACGCGGGCCGTCAGGAGCACCGCGGCGACGGTCAGGCCGGCGACGAGGCCCCACCAGAGGCCGCGCGGTCCGGCGTCGGCCCGGAAGGTCAGCCACCAGCCGATGGGCAGCGAGAGCACCCAGAACGCGACGAAGTTGAGCGCGAACGGTATCCACACGTCCGCGACGCCGCGCAGGATGCCGCCCGCGACGATCTGGATGCCGTCGGGGATTTGAAAGAGCCCGGCCAGCGGGACCAGTGTGACGGCGATCGCGAGTGCATCGGCTTCGTCGGTGAGCAGGCCAGCGACGGTTCCCGGGGCCACAGTGAAGAGGACCGCGGTGCAGCACATCCATCCGGTACCGATGGCCATTGCGGCCCCGGGCGGCGCGACGAGCGCCTGGCGTGTCGCCGCGTCCGACCGCGTTCCCCACGAGCACTCCCGCGGCTTGCGAGATCCCGAGCGGCACCATGAATGCCGTTGCGGCGACGAGCACCGTCACCTGATGCGCTGCGATCTCCGTCGTCCCGAGATGCCCCATCAGGATCATCACGCCCGCGAAGCCTCCGAACTCGAGCAGCATCTGCCCACCGATGGGGAGCCCGAGCAGGGCCGTGCGCGCCAGCGGCCGCAAGCGCAAATCGCGTCGCGTCCAATGCGTCAGCGTGCTCCGCAGAAGCGGCCATCCGGCAGCGAGTACGCCGAGCGCCATCACAGTGCGCGAGATCGCCGTGGCCCAAGCGGCGCCGTTCGCGCCGAGGGCGGGAAAGCCAAGGTGGCCCGCTACCAGAAAGTAGTCGATGACTACGTTCAGGACGTTGGCGGCAACGATGGTCACGACGACCGGGCGGAGTCGATGCGTCGATTGCAACGCCTCGCGGAGCACCGAGAAGGCATAGAACCCGATGGTCCCAGGGATCGTGCGCACCACGTAATCGTCGGCAGCGGCTGCCAACTCGGGCGGCTGGCCCATCCAGAGCAGCGCGGGCTCGCACGCGAGTTGGATGCCGATGGCGAGGACGGTCATGCCGAGCGCGATCACCAGCCCGCGTCGAAGCGTGCGTCCGAAAACTTCGGTATCACCCGCCCCGTGGGCCTGCGCGAGGAGCGGGCCGACGGCAAGCAGCACTCCCAGCCCGAAGACCATCGAGCCCCAACTCCAGAGGCTGCCGAGCCCGACGGCTGCGAGTGCTTGCGTGGAGACGTGTCCGACGAACGCGGTGTCCACGATCCCCATCATCATCATGCCGAGTTGCACGGCGACCACCGGCGCCGCGAGACGCAGCGTGGTATGGATGTCCGGGCGGGTGGGGGCGAAGGAGCGGATGGGGTGGTGGATGGAGCGCGCCGCGGTCACGCAGTCACGTCGCGATGTCCGCGATGACCGCGACGGACGGACACGGCGCCGGACGGAGTCAGCGGCGCTTCAGCGAGGCGAGCGGGATGACCTGCGGCGCGCGCTGGACATTGCCGTCGGCGATGTCGGCAAGACTGACCGAGTCGAGGAACCCGTAGATGCGGCGCGACAGCTCGGTCCATACCGGCGCGACGTTGCAATCGCCAGCGTTCGCGCACGTTTCGAGTTGGCCGGTGAAGTGATCACAGAGGTCGTCGGCGAATTCACCGTCGAGCGCGCGGAACATCTCGCCCACGCTGATCTTCGCTGCGGGCCGAGCGAGCTGGAAACCGCCGTTGACTCCGCGTGTTGACGTGACGAGGCCCGCCTTGCGCATGCTGGCGAGGATCTGCGCGGTGTACTCGACCGAGAGACCCTCGCGTGCGGCGATCTCGCGCGTGGAGAGCAGCGTGACCATCGCGGAGCCGGTCTCCGCCCCCGCCCCCGCCCCCGCCCCCGCCCCCGCCCCCGCCCCCGCCCCCGACTCGGCCTCGGCCTCGGTCGCGGCATGCGCGTCGGCGAGTTGACCGCGTGCGAGTTGCACGAGGCAGCGCAGGCCGTACTCCTCGAGTGCGGAAACTTTCATCGGTTCACTCCATCCCGTTCAGAGACCGGCTACCAGATCCCGAGTGCGTCCTTGGCCTCCTCGGAGGCGTGGACGACAGGGTTCCACTGCGGGTCCCAGACGAGCTGGATGTCGGGCGTTTCGACGCCGGGCTGCTTGGCAACCGTCGCGTGCACAGCGGCGAGAATCTGCGGACCGATGGGGCAGCCGGGTCCGGTGAGCGTCATGCGCACCGTGACCTTCTTGCCATCTTCGGTGACATCGACGCCGTAGACGAGACCGAGCTCGACCAACGAGATGTGGATCTCCGGGTCCTTGATCGGCCGCAACGCATCGAGGATGCGTTCCGGCGTCATGACCTCGCCCTCGGGAACTTCGACCACGACGCCTTCGTGTACCGTCATGCCGGTATGCGGATCGTGCATTCCGGCTGCTCCGCCGCCGGGGACGCCACCACTCATGCCGCCAGGAATCGCGTCAGTCGGATCGCTCATGTTGTCTCTCCTTCGCCGCCGCGCTCAGCGACCATCTTATCCATGTCGCAGAGCGCGGTCTCGAGTGTGGTCCAGGGAAGTAGCGCGCACTTGATCCGGACGGGGAAGAGCTTCACGCCCTCCAACGAATCGAAGTCACCGAGTTCGATGTCGGTCGGCATCTCGCCACCGTGCATCACGGCCTTCACCGCTGCGATGACCGCGCGCGCTTCGGCGCGCGAAACACCGTCCACCAGGTCGTGCAAGATCGAGCCGCTTGCGACCGAGATCGCGCAGCCGCGACCGTCGACGTGCAGACCTTCGATGCCGCCGTCGGCACCGATCTGGATCATGAGGTCGAGCTCGTCGCCGCACAGTGGGTTCATGCCCTCGGCCTCGACATCGACGCGCACAAGTGGCTCCTTGCCGCGCGGTTCGTGGTAATGCTCGAGGATCACCTCGCGGTAGAGATCGTCGAAACTGGGTTCCGGTGCACCGGTCGGATTGAGCGTACTCACCGTTTGAAGTACTCCCGTACGTGATCGAGTCCGTCGGCGAACTGCCGCACTTCGTCCTCGGTGTTGTAGAGGTAGAAGCTCGCCCGCGACGTCGCGACGACGCCAAGCTTGCGCATCAGCGGCTGGCAGCAGTGGTGTCCCGCGCGGACCGCGATGCCGCGGCCGTCGAGCAGGGTGGAGACGTCGTGCGGGTGCACACCCGGGACGTCGAAGCTGACGATGCCCGCGCGAAGGGCGGCGTCGTCCGGCCCGAATGTCTTGATGCCCTTCTCGGCGAGGAGGTCGAGTGCCAACCGCGTCAGTCGCGTCTCGTGGGCGTGGACTGCCGACAGGTCGAGATTCTCAAGATAGTCGAGCGCCGTGTGGAAGGCGATCGCGTCGCCTGCCGACGGCGTGCCCGCTTCGAAGCAGATCGGCGGCGCCTTGTACGTCGACGTCGCGAGCTTCACGCGCATGATCATCTCGCCGCCGCCCTGGTACGGACTCATCTCCGGGTAGCGGCAAGGGTTGACGATGAGCGCGCCGATGCCCATCGGGCCCAGTGCTTTGTGTGCGGAGAAGGCGAGGAAGTCGCAGCCGAGGGCCTGGAAGTCGACCGTGCCGTGCGGCACTGATTGCGCGCCGTCCACGAGCGTGACGACGCCGTTCGCGCGGGCCAAGGCGCAGAGTTCAGCGACGGGATTCTCGGTGCCGAGCACGTTCGACTTCGCCATGAAGCCGAAGAGTCGCGGACCGGTGGCGAGTTTCTCCCGCGCCGCGTCCATGTCGAGCTGTCCGTCCTCCGTCACCGGGACGAAGTCGAGCCGGATGCCGATGCCGCCGTGATCGCGCGGCTTCGCGAGCATCTGCCACGGGACAAGATTGCTGTGGTGCTCCATCTCCGTCAGCAACACCGTGTCGCCTTCGGACAGGTTGCGGCGGCCCCACGATGTGGCGATGAGGTTGATCGCCTCGGTCGTGCCGCGTACCCAGACGACGCTCTCGGGCGAGGGCGCATTCACGAAGCGACCGACGCGCGCGCGCGCCTCTTCGTATGCGGTGGTCGCGCGCTCGGCCAGGTAGTGCACCGAGCGATGCACATTCGCGTTCGACGTCGTGTAGTAGTCGACCAGCGCGTCGATCACCACCTGCGGCTTCTGCGACGTCGCGGCGCTGTCGAGATAGACGAGCGGATGGCCGCGCGCCATCGTGTGCAGAATCGGGAAGTCCGCGCGGATGCGTTCGACGTCGAAGCTTGCGACTGCGGTCACGCTCAGTACTCCGGCAGGTCCACGAAGACGGTTTCGCCTTCGACGTGCGCTGCGAAGACCTCGATCGGCGCGATCGCGGGCATCTGCGTCGCCGCGCCGCTCGCCATGTCGAAGCGCCCGCCGTGTCGCGGACACTGGATCTCGATCGCGCCATCGGCGCACGCGACCATACCCGCACCGAATTCACCATCGTCGTGGCTGCAGCGATCCTCGACGACGAAGACCGCCGTTCCTGAGCGGGCCGCCGCCAGGCGGAAGTCAGAAACCTCGAACACCTGCACCGCGCCCTCCGGAAGGTCCGCGAGCGAGCAGAGTCTCTCGCGCGCCATCAGGATGCCTCCGCGAGGCGGGTCGCGAGCACCGTGCGGACGCGATCCTGGAGATCCTCGCCCGGTATGCGCGTCACGACCGGCTCCAGGAAGCCTGCGATGATGAGCCTCTTCGCCTCGACCGGTGAGAGTCCTCGGCTGAAACAGAAATGCATCATCTCGTCGTCGAGCGGGCCGACGGCGGCGGCGTGCGAACACACGACATCGTTGGTCAAGATCTCCAACTCCGGGATCGTATCCGCTCGTGCGGTGTCGTGGAGCAGCAGGTTGTGGTTGCGCTGGTGCGCTGTGGCGCCCTCGCCGTCGAGACCGATGCGCAGATTGCCGGTGTAGGCGGAACGCGCGCGTTGTGCGACGACCGTGCGGTAGTCGAGGTCGCTCGCGTTGTGCCCGATCAGGTGGTCCTGCAGCGTGTGGTGGTCGACGTGCTGGCGGTGGTCGGCAAAGACGATCCCGAGTGCCTTCACGGAGGCGCCCTTGCCGACGAGCTCGGTTGTCTGCTGGCTCTTCACCAGACCGGCGCCCATGCAGACGGTCACGGTCTCCAACGACGCGTCGCGGTCGACGCGGCAGCGGATGACCGGAGCGTGCACCAACTTGCGTCCGGCGGACTGAATGAAGACCAGTCGCAGGCGCGCGGCCTGGGCCACATGGACCTCGAGGCCGTCGTGCAGGAGTGCGGCATCGGTTGCCGTCATCGTGGACAGATCGAAGACGACGGTTGCCTCGGCGTTCTCCTCGATGACGATGAGTGAGCGCGAGGCGAGCAGCCCGTCGCCCCCGATGCGATGCGCGATGCGCAACGGACGATCGAGTTCGACGCCGCGTGGCACATGCACGAACGTGCCGCCGGCGAAGAGTGCTGTCGAGAGCGCCTCGAATTTGTCGAACTCCGGCTGCGTGAGTGCGAGGAAGTACTTGCGTGTGATCGCCTCGTGCTCGCGTGCCGCTTCGCGGATGTCGCAGACGACGACGCCGCGATCCGCGATCGTCGAGTCGATGACCGCGCGCAGCAAGCGACCGTCGCGTTCGATCGCGAGACCGGCCACATGCTCGAACGTACCGTCGTGATAGTCGGCGGGGAGTTCACCGAACGAGTCACCTGGCACGGCAAGAGCCCGCGCACCGGGGAGCAACTTCGCCGGGTCGGTGTAGCGCCAGAGATGTTGCGCGCGGTCGGGCAGTGCCGCGCTCTCGTACGCCGCCCACGCTGCGCGGCGGGCATCCGCCAGCCATCCGGGATCGTCTGCGGCGAGGCGCTCGACGGCGGCTGCGAGTGAGGAATCCGTAGACGTCTGTGTGTCGCTCATCGTATTCGTGTGGCTTTCGAAGTCGGGCGCTGGGCCACTATCCGATCGCGCCCTCCATCTCGAGTTGGACGAGGCGATTGAGCTCGACCGCGTACTCCATCGGAAGCTCCTTCGTGAAGGGCTCGATGAAGCCGTTCACGATCAGCACGGTGGCCTCGTCCTCGGTCAGTCCGCGGCTCATCAGATAGAAGAGCTGCTCTTCGCCGACCTTTGACACGGTCGCCTCGTGCTCGATGTTCACCGAGTCCTCGTCGACCTCCATCGTGGGGTAGGTATCCGAGCGCGACTTCGCGTCGAGCAAGAGCGCGTCGCACTTGACGTTGACCTTGGCGCCCTTCGCTCCGCGGTGCACCTTGACGAGCCCGCGATACGTGCCACGCCCGCCGTCCTTGCTGATCGATTTCGACGTGATCACGGATGTCGTGTTCGGTGCGGCGTGGATCACCTTGCTCCCGGCATCCTGGTGCTGGTCGGAGCTCGAGAGCGCGACCGAGAGGACCTCGGCGTGGGCGCCCTCGCCGACCAGATACACGGCGGGGTACTTCATCGTCAACTTGGAGCCGAGGTTGCCGTCGATCCACTCAACGCGCGAGTTCGCCTCGGCTACCGCGCGCTTCGTGACGAGGTTATAGACGTTCTTCGACCAGTTCTGGATGGTCGTGTAGCGGATCGTTGCGCCCTTCATGGCGCGCAATTCAACGACCGCGCAATGCAGCGAGTCGCTGCTGTAGGTCGGGGCGGTGCAACCCTCGATGTAGTGCACCTTCGAGCCCTCGTCGGCAAGGATCAGCGTGCGCTCGAACTGCCCCATGTTCTCGGTGTTGATGCGGAAGTACGCCTGAAGCGGGATCTTCACATCGACGCCCTTCGGCACGTACACGAACGAGCCGCCGGACCAGACCGCGGTGTTCAGCGAGGCGAATTTGTTGTCTTCCGGCGGGATGATCGTCGCGAAGTACTTCTTCACCAGATCCGGGTACTCGCGCAGGGCCGAGTCCATGTCCGTGAAGATCACACCGACCTTCGTGAGGTCCTCGCGGATCGAGTGGTAGACGACCTCGCTCTCGTACTGGGCCGTGACGCCAGCCAGGAACTTCCGTTCGGCCTCGGGGATGCCGAGCTTCTCGAACGTGTTCTTGACGGACTCGGGAACGTCGTCCCAATCGCGGCTCTGACGGTCGCTGGCGCGGACGTAGTAGTGGATGTTGTCGAAGTCGATGTCGCTGAGCAGCTTCGTGTTGCCCCAGGTCGGCATCGGCTTCGAGAAGAACGTGTCCAGCGCCTTGTGCCGGATCTCGCGCATCCACTCGGGCTCGTTCTTGTAGCGTGAGATCATCTCGACGATCTCGTGGTCGATGCCCTTCTTCGACTTGAAGTCGTAGTCCGACTCGTCGTCGTGGAAGCCGTACCGCGTGTCGTAGTCGTCGCCGATCCCCACCGTGCCTGCGGCACCCTTCAGTGGTTCGGACGTGCCCGTGCCTGCGGCACCCTTCAGTGGCGCGGAACCGGTCGTCTCGGGTGTTGTCTCAGTTGTCGTATCGGACATGGGGGATCTCCTTGTGCGCCCGTTCAGGCTGCTTCGGTCTCCAACCACTCATAGCCACGCGTCTCGAGTTCCTGGGCCAACTCGGGGCCGCCGCTCTTCACGATCTGGCCGCCCAGCAGCACATGGACGAAGTCCGGCTCGACGTAGCGCAGGATGCGCTGGTAGTGGGTGATCAGGAGTTGCGCGCGGCCCTTGTCGCGCAGCAGATTGATCGCGGCCGAGACCACCTTCAGGGCATCGATGTCGAGGCCCGAGTCGGTCTCGTCGAGGATCGCGAGCGACGGCTGCAGCATCGCCATCTGGAGCATCTCAAGGCGCTTCTTCTCGCCGCCCGAGAAGCCGTCGTTGACATAGCGCGTCATGAAGGCATTCGGGATGTCGAGGCGCTTCATATTCTCCTTCACCAGAGGCCGGAACGCCTTGGTGGGCACGTCGTCTGAGCGCACGGCTTTCACCGCCTGCCGGAGGAAGTTGGAGACGGTGACGCCGGGCAGAGCGACCGGATACTGGAACGAGAGGAAGATGCCCTTTCGCGCCCGCTCGTGGACTGCCATGGCGAGGACGTCTTCGCCCTCAAACAGGATGGAGCCCCCGGTGACTTCGTAGCGCGGATGGCCCATGATCGCGGCGGAGAGCGTGCTCTTGCCGCTGCCGTTGCGGCCCATGATCGCGTGCGTCTCGCCTGCGTTGACGGTGAGGCTGAGACCCTTCAGGATCTCCTTGCCGTCAACCGCCACGCGGAGGTCGGTGACCTCCAGGATCGGTGTCCCGTTGCTCGGGGCCCCGTTGCTCGGATTTGGCGTCTCTTCGCTCATCGCGTCTCGTCTGCTCCTCGGACCAGGGCCGTGTTGTTGCGCGGATCTTCGTCACCGCGTCGAGTGCTGTCCAGCCGCACCTGTCATGACGGGTACGGCTGCCAGCTGGTGCGCTTGCCGAAGAACGGTCACATGGCGTGGAGGGTCCGTCTCCACGGCGCCATGCGAGTCGGACGATAATCGAAATCAGTACAAAGTCGTCAGGATTACGAGCCGCCACTCACGCCACGACTCGTCGATCTCATAAACTGTGTGTCTGAAATAGCTTATGTGGCTCAGGCCAGCTGCTCGATTGCTGTGATCTACTCGATCTCGTAGTCGCGCAGCGTGTCGAGCAGGTCGACCTGTCCGAGCAGCGCCAGGCTGCCGCGGCAGAACTCGAGCAGGCGTCGATCCGTCAGTTCCTCCGCGTCCTCGGGGAGGCGGCGGGTGCGCAGCAAGGCGCCGGGCTCATCCGCGAACGCATAGAACGGCTCGGGACTCGCGAGCGGGAGGAGCGTCTCGTGCGCGATCTCGAAGATGCCGTTCACATCGTCGACGAGCTCGTCGCGCGCAGTCCCGTCGAGAGGCGTCACGTACGCCATCACGAAGGCGACGGGAGCCTCGATGTACTCGATATGAGGGAACTTGGTCTCGTCCATGAGAAGCCCGGCGAAGATGCCGATCTCCTGGTCACCCGCATTGCGGTGCAGGTAGACCCCGGAGAGGCCGTTCTCGTTCCCACTGCGCACGGAGAAGCCCTCCGCGAACGGCGCGATCGCCCTCTCGAGGGCCAGGAACTCGGTGTCGTCTTCCATGAACGGATCTCCAGATACGAGTAGGTCGTCGCGGACGACGACCGATCTCATATTCTACGCCGTCCTGGCCCCGGCTCCGGGATGAAAAGGCGCGCCGGTCGGGGTGCTCGATAGTCTCCCGGCGTGCGCCTCCGACCCGCCGAATCCGGTCTTCTGGCTGTGACGGTCCTCTGGGGCCTCTCCTTCGTCGTCGTGAAATGGGCGCTCGCGGACGCCGGGTTCCTGGGCCTCACGGCGCTCCGAATGAGCCTGGGATTCGTCGTCTTGGTGCTCGTGGGGCGCGCGCATTTGCGGCAGGCGACCGCGCTGGAGTGGAAGGCCGGTCTGCTCTGCGGCGCCGTCTTGACCGGCGGCTATATGCTCCAGACGGCGGGCCTCCGAACCTGCTCCGCTGCCGCCGCGGGATTTCTCACGGCGTTCTACGTCGCGCTGACGCCCGTCCTCGAGGGGCTTGTGTTTCGCCGGATGCCCTCGTCCCGCAACGTCGTCGTCCTGGTCGTGGCCGCCATCGGGATCGTCGTCATGGTCGCCGACCAGGAGTTGCGCATCGCGGGCGGCGAGGTCCTGGTCGCTCTCTCCGCGGTGCTCTGGTCGGCCCAGATCGTGATCGTCGGGCGCGTGGCGAAGCGTGTGAGTGCGCGGCGATTGGCGGCCATCCAGGTGGGTGCGGTGGCGCTCGCGTCGAGTGTCGCGTTCGGCGTCTCGGCGGAACCGATGCCGGAGTTCACGCCGCGCCTGCTCGCCTGCGTTGCGTACGTGGGGATCGGCACCTGCGCGCTCTGTTTCCTCATCCAGGCGTGGGGCCAGCGCAGCGTCTCGCCGACCCGCGCCGCAACGCTCTACGCGGGCGAACCCGTGTTCGCCGCGATCTTCGGTGTGACGCTCCTCGGCGAGCGCTTCGACGCCACGGACTGGCTCGGCTCGGCATTGGTGATGCTGGCGATCGCGCTGACGTTGCGGCGCTGAGAAGGCCCAGCAGCGCGGGGGCGCCAGGCAACGCGTTGCGCCACGGTTGACGACTCCGTGTGATGATCTTCACCGGTCTCGGTTCGTCGGTTTCGGTTCGTTGACGAGAGCGAGCGCGGCGCGGGCCCTTACTTCATGAGCGCCGCGGCGTGTCGCATGGCGCCAGCCAACGAGTCCGAGACGTCGTCTCGCTCGGAGAGCCGCACCAACGTAGCGCTCGCCTTCGGCCCGAGTTGGGCGAGAGCGTGGACGACGCGCTTGCGCGCCTTCGTACTCTGCGTGCCTTCGAAACGCCGCACCAGCGCGGGAATGGCGTGGGAGCTGATCTCACGGAGAGCCTCGATGGCGTTGTCGCCGACCCGCACGTCGCGATCATCGACCCGATCCGCGAGCAACTCGGCGAACTCCGGTCTGGGATTGCGAATGAGCCCCCGGATCAGGACTCCGCGCAGGTCGTGCAAGCGATATGTCCTCAGGAACTCGAAGACGTCGTCTCCCGGCGGATCGACCGCCATCACGGCGAGGCCCGCGCTCAGGCGCACGCGGTCGTCGTGGGACGTGAGCGCCGCGCGAATGTCAGGGAGGGCGTCCTTGGCACCCGGTCCCATGGCCGCCAAGGCGTCGAGAGCCGCCGCGCGGAGCTTCCCATCCGTCTCGGCCAGCAATGGTTGCACGTCCTCGGCCGCCGAAGCAGCTGCGACACCGAGTTCGCCCAGTTCCTGGAGGACGCGGACGCGGTCGCGTGACGTTCCGGAGTTCAGCGTGGCGACGAGCGCACTCGTCGCCACGTCGGCGAATCCGGAGATCTGCGCGAGGACCAGCGCTGCGCGCTTGCGCTCCCTTGCCGGCAAGGTCGTGTCCTCGGCAAGGCGACGCAATGCGGGCACCGCGGAGGAACGATCGCCATCGATGTAGTCGAGAGACGTCAGCGCGGCGAGACGGACGGCGTCCACGTCGTCCAGCATCGCGGCAAGGCGTACGACGACCGGACCGACGCTCTCCGGATGATGTGTGTCGACCCAGTGAGCATACTCCGCGATGGCTCGTCGCACTTGCGCCGAGCTCGACGAGAGACCCTCGAGAGTGCCCGCCGCGGAGAGCCTCACGATGAAGCGCGCGACCGAGGAGTATGCCCTCGGATCAGAATCGAGCAGCGCGCGAAGACTCGGAACGGACGCGATCGAGACCGACGGCAAATCCGCGAGCGCCTGCGCCGCGGCCAGGCGTACTGCCGGAGCGCCCGAGTTGAGGAGGCCGATCAGCGACGTCGCGGCCGGCGCCCCCGCCTCGTCCAGGTCGTCAAGCGCGTGGATCGCCAGCAGCCGCGTGGCCTCGTCGCCCCGCAGCGCTTCCACGAGCGCGGGGATGGTGAGGTCGAGTGCCGACCGTTGCTCTCCGAGTAGCGCGAACGCGTCGGCGCGGACTCTCTCATCGGGATCGGAGAGCAGGGCGACCGCGACCTCGACGTACGCACGTGTGTCGAGGTCGCACTGGGAAATGGAGTCGAGCGCGTAGCGCCGTATCAGGGCGGTCTCGCTACGAGCGGCATCGACCAGGAACGGAACCCCCGCGGCGCCGATTCGCCCGAGCACCCATAGTGCCACGGGCGCAGTGTCGTCGTCGCTGGCGAACGACGCCACGTCCTTCACCCACGGGGCGGCGTCGGCTCCGAAATCACCGATCACGGTGAATGCGGCGGACTCATTCCAATCCGGATCGGCGCGATAGAGCAGGTCGATCAGCGACGGCAGGACCTCGTTCACCGGGAACTTGCGGAGCGCGTACCTTGCCTCAGAGCTCGCGCCGTTCGGAAGTCCGGGCCCGCAGAGACGGTAGATCCACGCCGCGACAGACACGTCGTCGTCATCCGGCATCCCGTTCCACGCGTCGTCGTCCGGATCGACCGCGACGTGACGACGGGTTGAGCGGAGCTCACCCCCTCCCAGAGACGACGCGTGTCTCGGAGCCGGTGAACGCGTCGGGACGTCAGCAACGGAAGTCGCGTCGTCGATCGCAGTCCGACTATCCGAGATGACGAGCCACCCGAGCCACACAGTGGCGAGCGCGACGATCAAGACGGTGAGCGCCAGGCGCAGCTTCAACTCATGCCCTTCTGTGTTCTCCTCACGCTGGGAGGGTAGCGCAAGAGCGACGGGCGCACGCCGCCGTGGCCGAAGAAAGAGGCCGCCGACGCCAGTCGAAGCCTACCGGACGGTCACCTTCGCTGGCGTCGACGCGCCGCGGGACTCCGGGTCGTAGTACTCGTATGCCTCCGTGTGTGGGAGCGTCATCGTGCCGCGCAGAGTGGGGTGGACGCGGAACTTGATCGAGCGTCGGTCGCCGTTCGGGATGCGACCGAGATAGAGGTTCAGGCTGCCGCCGAGGATCTCGAAGCGGTTGAACTCGCCAGCGTCGCGCAGGTCGCCGAGTTGCGCCTCGTCCACCGCGAAGCCGGGCGGGAGCCCGACCACTGCCGTGACCTGCTCCGCGGCGCCGGACGCACGGTTGTTCCGGATCGACACGGTCAGATCTGTGCTGCGTCCCGCGCGGATCTTGTTCTTGCCGAGCGCGACATCGACGCGCAGCGACTCGGGCTCGGGATCAGGCTCGGTCCACGGGATCACGTAGGCGCCGGAGATGCGGTAGTAGGGTTGCGCGGTACCGGTCGCGATCATCTCCACGACGTTGTCGCCCGGTACCACGAACGCCGAGACGTCGACCACACGCGGGGAGTCCTCGCCGTCGAGGGGCACCGTTGCCGCGACGGCGCCGTTCACCCGGACCTCGACGCTTCCGTTCCCGCCGTTGCCCGATACCGGGAGCGCTGCCAGAAATGCCTTGATGGTCCAGACCGTCGCGAATGTGCCGCCCCACCCGCCGTACTGCGAACGCGCGCCGGCCAGGAAAGTCAGCACGTCAGAGATCACGTCGGCGTGGTCCCCGGTCGCGAGTAACGCCTGGACCATCATGGCCGTGGTCTCGACGGCGGCGCCGTGACCGGAGCCCGACATCAGCGTGCGCCTGTTGCCGTTGGCGCCGTAGGACCAATACGTGCCGCTCTCGTCCGCGACGCGTTCTGTGAGCAGTTGCGTGAGAAGAGCACGCCCCACACGGTCGCCGCTGTCGGCTGCGAGCAGCGCGTTGGCGGCGACGACGCGGGTGTAGAGGTCGGTCTCTTCCGTGACGTTTGCGCGCACGAACGCGAGTGCCCTGTCCATTGCCGCGGGGGCGCGGTTCGTCTCGGCGAGGACCCACGCGGTGTAGGCTGTGACGCGCAGCGGGTCGGAACTCTGGCCGAAGTGCACGCCTGCGTTCGAGGGCGCCCAGGAGCCGTCGCCCTCTTGCTGCGCGACGAGCCAGGCCGCGGTGCGCTGCAGCAGTGCCGGGTCCACGTGTCGGACCGCGGCGATGTCGGCGAACTGTTGCAACGCGTAGCCCGTCAGGATGATGCTCGGCTCCGGGCCGCCCCACAGCGAGAATCCGCCGCCGTCGGCTTCGAAGGTGAGCAGCTTCTGCATCCCCTGGGTGAGGAAGCGCTTGGCGCGTTCGGTGACGACGGGATCCACCGTTCCCGCTGCCCGCAGATACGCGAGCACGACCGCGTTGGGATACGTCGTGGACGTCGTCTGTTCGAAGCAGCCGTGCGGCTCCGCCAGCAGTGCGTCGAGTCCGTCCAGGGTCTGGGACAGGATGCCGGGGAGCAAATGGACGCTCATCGTGGTCTCGCCCGTGAGCGCTGCCGCGGGGATCTGGATGGTCTCCGTCGCCGCGTCGAGCAACTGTCCGGAGCGCGTGAAGTTCACCGGCCGGGCGTTGGCCGTGACGTGCGCCTGCATCTCGACCGCGTCGGTCAGGTCGTCGCTTGTTGCGTCCACGCGAAGCGTCACGTCGCCGGTCGAGAGCGCGTGGACACCGAAGCTGTCGCGTGCCGCGGAGCCGGCGGGGACGGAGATCACGCGCGAGACGCCGCCGGTCGCGCCGTACCAATCAGCGGGTCGAAGTTCCACGGTGACGTCGCGGTCCTGCGATGTCAGGTTGTAGGCCACGATCGGGATCTCGATCCGGTCGCCCTGCGTGAACGAGCGCGGGAGCCCCAGGTCCACGAACATCTCCTTCCGGACCGAGAGCGCGGCGGCGCCGCTGCCGATACGACCGTCGGCAGATGAGGCGATCGCGGCGACGCGCCACGTCGTCACGTTGTCGGCCAGAGTGAACGGCAGGAGTGCGCGGCCGTCGGAATCCGTGAGCACGTTCGGCACGGCCAGCAGCGTCTCCGGGAAGAAGCGGCGGGCCACTGTCTCCGGGGCCGCCGGCGCTCCACCGGCAGAATCTGCGTCAGAGAAAATGGGGAACGCCCGCCCCCCACGCAGGAAGTCGAGAACCGGCGTGCCGATGATCTCGCCTGCCTGCTCCCGCAGGTCGTCGTCCCCGAAGAACGAGCCGATGTAGAACCTTCCCCGGGGGCGTATGCGGAAGACCCAGGACAGATCGTCGGCGGTGCTGAAGGTCTCGTCGGCGCCGGCGGTGATCACCAGCACCTCGCGCGGCTTGCCGCGGATCTTCAGACGGTAGGGCGTGCCCCAGGGGTCCACGAAGCGTTTCGCCTTGATGGCGCTGCGCCGTGCGCGCTTGCCTTTCTTATTGAGCAGGTCCGTGAGCCGTTGTCCCTCGCGGTAGATCTGGTACTCTGCAGCGTAGAATTTCGCCGCGAGCACGGACATGCGGCTGTCGAGGGCTCCTCGCCGTAGCCGATCTTGCGCGAGGATGGCGGACGCGAGTTCCTGATCGGCCTGCGTACGACCGCCGGCGAGGATGTCTCCCAGGGGCGTGCCGCCAGCGAAGCCCTCCGTGCCGTCGAGGCCGCTCCCGCCCTGCTGCAGCGCCTCCGTTCCCACGCGGCCCGCGGTCAGGAGATAGACCGCCTCGTCCACGGCGGTGATCCCGATTTCAGCCTCCACGCCAGCGCCGTCCGCTCCGGTGACTGTGAGCGCGAGTGCCCCGGACTCGCCGGGTTCGTACTCGCTGCGGTCGGCCGTGACGTCCACTTGGAGTTCGTCTCCCAGATCGACCACTACCGTGCGCCGGTCCTGGAGCAGGTGGCCGCCCGAGTCGAGCGCGCGCGCGGCGATCTCGATCTCGCCGAGGGCGTCGGCCGTGGGCCGGAACGAGACCTGTCCTGTACCGCCGGAGAGCGTGACCTGTCGCGTGTCCAGTACCCGGCCAGAGCTGCGGATCTCGACGGTCGCGACGAGGGCGCTCTCGGATCCCAAGAGCTCGATCGTGAGCGGCTCGCCCACGCGCACGATGGCCGCGTCGGGTCGTGCCAGGAGGAACCCCGCCGTTGCGCCCACCGTGAACGGGAAGGTCTGAGCACCCTGGCGCGCACCGCCATCCGCGCTCGCCACGACCAGGATTGCGCTCGCGCGACCGAGGGCTGTCGTGAGGACGCGCGCGTAGCCCCGTGCATCGGTCGTGCCACGTCCGAGCACATCGCCTTCCATCCGGAGTTCGATGTCTGCCTCGACCGGACGACCGCCTGGGTCGGAGACCGCGACGTGCAGCACGTTCGGGATCCCCTCGACCAGCGTCGCCGTCTCCGCAACCAACCGGATCGTCAGCGGTCCGTCGGAGATCGGCACCTCTCTCACGGTCTCGGCCGTCTGCTCCGCCCTGTCCACGGCGCGCACGCGGAGATAGACCTTCGCCGTGCCTTCGCGGAGGGCACGCGCGTCGAAGTGGGACGGCACGGAGAGCTCGAACTCTGCGGTTCCGTCGGCACGTGTCTTCAGGGAGTTCGTGTCCTCCGGCTCCGCGTCACCGGCGCTGCGGAGGATGTCCACGACAACGTTGGCCCCGCGCACCGGCTCGCCGAACACGTAGGCGAGACTCACCCGACCGTGCAGTACTCCCCCCGGGGCGACGAAGAGCTCGTCGAGTTCCACGCGTGGCGAGAAACGTGGCAGTTCGTAGCGATCCACGTTGAACGACGTCTGTCCCAGGAAGTCCGTCCCGGAGACCTCGATCGCGTAGTCCCCGAAGAGCAACTCGTCGGCGAGGGGGAACGTGAAGTGCGTGACCCCGAATCGGTCCACCACGAGATCCTCACGGAACACGAGCGTGCCCTTCGGATCGCGCACCACGTGGGTGAGCGATTCGCCTGCGGCAGGGCGTCCGTCGGTGGGCCGCAGCGCCACGACGCGCACGCGAACGTCCTGGGACGGTTGGTAGGCCGGCTTGTCGGTGGTCAGGATCAGCCGCCCCGCCGCGGCTGCGGCCTCCTCGAAAGTCAACGGCTCGGAGATCAGCGCCCGTTGCTCGTTCAGGTCGGCCGAGAACGTGAACCACGCCAACTTCTGGTCGCCCGCGTGGACGAATTCGCCCGCGACGACGCCGGTCGCATCGGCCGTGCCCTCGAAGAGCAACTCATCGGCGGGGAGGTCCGAGGCGAACGTCTGCCGCAGATCTCCGAACCACCCGGATCGGATGCGGATTCTGGCACCCGCCGCTGCTCTTCCGTCGTCGTGTGTCACGGTTGCCTGGAAGGGGGTCGGCTCTTCGGCGACGAGCCGTGGTGGCAGCGATACGAGCAGTCTCAGTCTCTCCCACGCTTCGCCGAACGCCTTGCGTCCCTCGAGCCCCGAGCCCTCGCCACCGACGCTGATCGACCAGGCGATGACAACCCCCTCGGGTCGATCCCACACCCGGTCATCGACCGTTGGGATCCGTACCTGCGCTTCGTTGGGGCCCGGTTTGATCGCGACGGCGGTAACCGCAACCGGCAGATCGTAGAGTGCCCGGCCGTCCAGGCGAGTGAACTGCGCTGAGAGCGTGGCCTCGACGGGCGCCACGCCGTTCGAGAGCACGGGCACGGTCACCAGCGCGTCGGCCCCGTCGCGCTCGATCTGCACGCCTGCCTCGTCCACCGAGAGCGTGCCGTGTACGAGCCGGTCGGCCTGCCCTATGAGGGCGGGTTTGGCGGACTCTCCTCCGGCCGCAGCCCACGGACCGATTGCCAGTACCAGAAGAAGCGCGGGAACTGCGTAGCGTAGCCTCATCTTGCTCCTCCTGAGCCGTGACACGTGCTCGCCGCCATTCTACGTGTACCCGCCGCCACCGGCGCGTCGGTATCTCGGGGCGGACGGGCGGATGGTGACGTGGTGCGCCTCGAAGCCACCCTCGGGCGCCTCCTCGACCTGGAAGATGAGCTCGGACATGGTGGACGTGTACTCCTGTACCCCAGGCCACGCGGCGCCAGCCTGCGGGGTGCCGCCGAGAGACGAGCCGCTCCACCGCCGTATCGGTTCCGAGGCGGCGTTCCGGGTGGCGGCGCGGGCTCAATTCCCTCCTCTACGTTCTCTACACGCAAGGATCTCGTCGGATTGCGAGCCGCCTGGGTTGACGACACCGAGGGATGATCTTCACCGGTCTCGGTACCTGACGGTCTCAGACAGACCGGGTCTCCTTTCGCGCCTTTTCATTGACCTGCCAGTGCGGCGTTGCACCGAGCGTCGGCGCACTCGCCAGATCGAAAAGGCGCGAAAGCAGACCCGGTCTGCCCCGACGCGACGGGTCTGGCCCGACCTACTTCGGCTGCTTCTTTGTTGCCGCCACGGAGCGCAGTGCTGCCGCGATGCTCTTTGCCTTCAGCTTGCCGCTCAGCGCCTTCTTCAGCTTGCCCTTGCGGTCGTAGGTGACGAGTGCGGGCGTGGTCTTCAGTTTCAGCTCGGCGAAGCGCGCCTCGTGCTCCGTGCGCTCGCGCTTGGCGGCGCGAAGTTGGGTGCCGAAGAAGCGGACGGCGGGGTTCTGCAGCAGCTCGTTCTGGAAGAGCTTCGCGAGTTCCGACTCTGCGTCGTCCGCCGCCGAGTACCAGTAGACGAATGAGCCACTCTTACCGTCGTCGGCGGGCGGCGGGGGATCGACGTCGTCCTCTTCCCAGTCGAACGCCAGTGTCTCGCCGGGGATGAAGCGGCCTTCTTGCACACCGAGCCACCAGCCGTAGTAGGGCATCAACTCGCTCGGCCACTTGTGACCGAGGCCGGGTTGGATGCGCACCTCGACGGAGCGGACGTCGTCCACCAGCATCCCTGGAGTGGCCTCGGCGGAGCGGCGATTTGGGTCGTCTCCGCCCGCCAGTGCGAGTACGCCCATGCCTTTCTGCGCGTGCTTCGGCGGCTTCCCGCCCTGGTATCCCGACGCGACCCAGCACGCGCTGGTGAAGAGGAGGTCCTCGTCGAAGACGACGGGGGCGAGGTTCCAGCCGCCGTTCGAGAAGCCGATCCCGTGGAGGCGCGTCTTGCCGATGTGGAGCGAGGTCTTCAAGCCGGCGACGCCGCGCAGGACGCGATCAAGGTCGTCGCGCGCCCACGTCTGGCCTTTCGACTTGGGCGCCGCGATGACGTAGTCGTCCTTCGCGAGGAACGCGAGCGAGCGTGCCATGCCGGTCTCGGTGCCGCCTGCGCCGTGGAGGATCACGACGAGCGAGCGTTCGGTCGCCGGATCGAAGTCGTCCGGCATGACGATGGTCCAGTTCAGGCCCTCGATCGCATGCGACGACTCGCCCGCCGGGTACGGACGCTCCTGGGCGACCGCGATGTCCGTCGCGAGCGCGGCGAGAGCGGCGGTGGAGAGGATCACGGCGAGACAGATGGAGACGGCGTGGCGCATCGAACCTCGTTTGCTGGCGGGCATGTTCCCGGCGGACACGTTTCTGGCGGACACGGTATCACCACTCGTCGTCCGTCAAGGGCTCCGGGAGACGGAGAGGAAACGCGACACCGGCACGTCGGTACGCCTCGGCCATCAGCCGGAGTTTCGCGCGCAGGTGGTGCGACTCCACGACGCTGCGCTCGAACTCGGCGTCCGGGCAGAAGACCATCTCCGCGATCGTGTTGAAGTCGTTGTCGAACGACGTCATGCCGTACGGGCGGGCGAAGCCGTTGCGGCGGACGACCTCCGACAGACGGGCGTATCGATCGGGGCCGTACCAGTAGTCGGATACGTACTCCATGCCTCGATATGTGAATCCCGCCGGTAGCTCGTCGCACCACCTCTCGAGGAGGTTCTGACGCTCTACGCGTGTGAGGACCCAGGACGAGAGCTCGTGGTGGATCGTGCGCGCGATCTCGACGGCTGGCTGGAGGTCCCCGTTCTCTTCTCGCGTCGACAGCCAGATCCATGTCGTGTCCTCGCGTTCGTCGATCCACCCGACCGCCGGACCGTCGGCGTCGAAGAGCCGCGCCACGACGATGATGTGCAGGCGAGCCCCCGCGAGAGCTCCCTCGCCGTAGCGGGCCAGTGCGCTGTCGATCAGCGGCAGCGCGACGAGCATGTCGAATGACGACGCGGACCCCGGCATGCGGTAGCCGCTCGCTGCCCATTCCGCGCGGCGTTCCGGCTCCGACGAACACGGGGTGACGCGGACGCCGCGGATGGTGACGGCGCGCGGCTCGGCGAACGGGTCGAGTACTTCCCACGTTCTGCGACGCTCCGGCGGAGTCTCGATGGCGCGCTCGAACCGATTCAGACTTGCGTCCGGGTCGACCGTCGCGGTCTGGATGCCGGCGGCGACCAGCGCCGCGGTTCCCGTCAGAAGTACGCCCAACGCGAGTGTGCGGAATCTCCACATCGTGGTTCGATCTGCTCCCTCGACTGTGTGGACCCTCACCCGCGTGGAGACACGAGTGCGTCCACTCTACTCGCTGGTGCGCCGCTGCGTGCCCGCCATGTCGCGTGCTATTCGTCCCAGAGCGACGCGAGTGTGTAGGGCGAGCCCTCGGGGCACCAGAACCGGCCGTCGATGTAGCGGTGTCGCCGGTCGAGAGCCGCGATGGCGTTCATGTCGGCGTCGGTCAACTCGATCGCCGCCGCCGCGACGTTCTCGCGGATGCGGCCCTCGTTCGTGGACTTCGGGATCACGGCCGTGCCGCGCTGCTGCGCCCACGCGATGAGGACCTGTCCCGGTGATACGGAGTGCGCCGCCGCGATGCCCGCGATGACCTCGTCGTCGAGGACCTTGAACGGGTCGTCGCGGCGGAACAGTTCACCGCTGTCGGGAGTGCCGAGCGGGGAGTAGGCCGTCAGGATGACGCCCATCTCGCGACACGCGGCAAGCAGTTCATCCTGCGCGAGATAGGGGTGGAGTTCGACCTGATTGACGGCGGGCATGATGTCCGTCGTCGCATGCAGATGACGGATCTTCGCGGCTGTGAAATTCGAGACGCCCATCTGGCGCGTGAGCCCTGCGTCTCGCAGCACGGCCATCGCTGCCCACGTCTCTTCGAGCGGCAGGTCCGTCAGCGACACGAAGTCGTCCGCGGACTTCGGCCGCAGCACGCCGGGGCGCATCGCCACCGGCCAGTGCATGAGATAGAGGTCGAGGTAGTCGAGATGCAGCGCGGCGAGGGTCTTCTCGAGTGCGGGGCGCACGGCTGCACGCGCATGCTCGGTGTTCCAGAGCTTCGACGTGATCCACACGTCGTCGCGACCGACGTCGCCCGCTGTGAACGCATCGCTGAGCGCGCGTCCGATCACGTCTTCGTTGCCGTAGATCGCGGCGCAGTCGATGTGCTGGTAACCCGCGTCGAGGGCCACGCGCACAGCGCGGTAGAGATCCTCGCCCTGCGGTTTCCAGGTGCCGAGTCCGAAGGCGGGGAAGGCGGTGCCGTCGTGGAGAGCGAGATACGTGTGCTGCGTCGTCTTCTTCATGCGCGACAGTATTGCGGGGTGCGCCGCCGTGTCGGAACTCTCAGTCGTCGTGGCCGGTTGTCGCGTCCGCTCGCAGCGTGAGGCAGACCGAGTTGATGCAATAGCGCAGTCCCGTCGGTGGCGGGCCGTCTGAGAAGACGTGGCCGAGATGGGCGTCGCAGCGCGAACACGTGACCTCGACGCGGCGCACGCCCAGCGAGATGTCCTCGTGTTCAGAGATCCGCGCGCCCGCGAGCGGTTCCCAGAAACTCGGCCAGCCACAGCCAGCGTCGAATTGTGCGTTGCTGCGGAAAATCTCGGTGCCGCAGCAGACGCACGCATAGGTGCCGATATCCGTGGCTGTGACGTAGTCGCCGGTGAACGGGCGTTCCGTGCCGGCCTGTCGGGCGACGCGGTATGCCTCTGGTGTCAGTTGAGCGCGCCACTCGTCGTCGGTCTGGATGAGCTTGTCGGATTGGTCGTCGGCGGTCATGGCTTGCTCTCCACTCTGTCTATCGCACGGCCGCGGCGTCGGGTGCGCAGGCCCAGTGCGCGCAACGCGAAGACGATCTCACGCGACGCGACGGGGCGCGCTCCGGCGGCGATCGCCCGCTCTCGCAACTCCTCCGGGACGTCATAGTGATCGCCGCCGAAGCCACGCCGCGGCACGCCGAGTTGCCGTGCGAATGCGTGGAGCTCGTCGAGGCCGACATCGCTCACGAGGTGTGCCCATACGCGTCCTCGCCATCGCCAACGCGCACTGTCCACGAGGATCGCCATGGGGCGGAGCCTACAGCGAGGGAGCGGCATCCGGAGAAGTACTGGTATGCTCCGCGGATGATGCTTCGGATCTCGACGGTTCTGACGATCGCTCTCGCTACTGCCATCGCATGCGTTCCGGCCACTCCGGCCGCCGCGAAGGATGATCCCGCCGTGAGGATTCTCTTCGTCGCGCCGGATGCCGGACCCGACGCCGAGGTCGCCCGCGAGTTCCTCTTCGGCGCCGACGTGGCCGCGAAATTCGCGTTGCCGGGTCAAGCGGGACCGGCGCTCACGCTGGAGCCCGTCGCGCTGCCCGCTGCCGGGAAGAAGACCAAGGCCGCGCTGAAGGCATGGAAGAAGGAAGCGGCGCTCCTCGTCGCATGGCTCCCGCATGGCAGGACCGCGGAATTCGAGCAAATGGCGGCGAAGGCGAAAGTGCCGCTGCTCGTGGTTTCGCCCGAGCCGACGACTCCGTCGCTCGAGCTGAAGCGCGCGGTGTTCTGGGCCGGAGGCTCGCCGGTCCAGGATGAGACAGTGCAGGCGCTCGACTACGCGTTGCAGCCCCTCGGGAGTTCTCAGCCCGCGATTCTGCACGACGGGAGCCCGCGCGGTATGGCGTGCGCGAAGGCCGCGGAGTTCTGGCATCACGTCTCACAGACGCTGAAGCCGGCGATCGTGGTCGACGACGACTGGGGTGGCGAGCAGGCGGCGGCGCTCTCGGCCGACGGGTTCGACGCCGTGATCTACTTCGGTGGTCCCGCGCGCGCCGAGCAGGCGTTGCAGGCGCTCGCGAAGGCGGACTCCAAGCTGCCGGTGCTGCTTACGACCGGCCTCGTCTCTGCGGCGGTCCCCACGTTCTTCAAGGGCGAGGCGAAGGGCGCGTGGGCGATGGAGCCGAGCTGGTTCGAGGATCTGGGCCGGATCGGGAAGGAGGATCGCTATCCGCTCGTCGATGCCGTGAAGGCGGCGGATCGGACCGTCCTGCCGGCGATGATGCGCGGACAACGTGTGCTGCTCTGGGTGAAGGCCGCACTTGCCGCAGCGGGCGACGGCTCTGCGAAGAGGTTCGTCCCTGCGCTTCGGGCGCTGACGCGCGAGGGCGCCGCCGGGAAGACGGTCTTTCAGCCCTACGGGCACGCGTCGCTCACACGCTTCTCTCTCTGGCATTCGGAGCCGATGGAGAAGTTGCCGGCGTGTCACGAGCGGCCCGTGACGCGTGTGCCCCTTGCGGGCGTTCCGGCGGTCGGGTTCTTTCGGACGCAGAACTACGGCTGGGACCCGGACTCGTTCCATGTCTGGGTGCGCTTCACCGAACAAGAGAAGCGCACCATCGAGGCGGATCTCTTCGCGATCGGGCTGAATACGAAGGGTTATGAAGAGGACCTCGAAGCGCGTCTGCTCGACGATCTACTCGGTCGCGTGATTAGCAAGATGAATAGGCTCTTCCTCCGTAACCCGGATGGCACAGCGATCCCCGGCGTCTCGTACAACATCAGCTTCTCGCCCAACCCGCCGCCTGACGGTGTCCGCGGGGGCAAGAAGTGGGACGTGCTGATCGGCGGCGACGATCCGGTCGCTGGCGGACGCGCCTCTGGCTCGACGGCGAAGGTCTTTTCGACGTTCATCCGGCGAACGATGTACGTGCAGCACAAGCTCGATCCGCCGATGTCTGCCGACGATCGCAAGCACATGGCGGGTGGCTATGAATGGGATACGTCAGCCGACGAGAATATCCGCAACGGGCTCGTCCGATCGCTCGTCGGGGGGTTCACGCAGGCGATGGGGCTGACCGGTGCGCACGAACTCGGGCACCTCGCCGGCTGTGGTCATGACACCGAGTGGGGCCGCAGTATCATGAATGTCGCGTCGGGGGCGGGGCTCGACTTCGAGTGGGCGGATTGGATCCCCTCGCACTCGAAGGTCCTCGAGAAGCGCCTGGGGCGCGTCCCGGCGCGATAGCCGAAGGCGGGCTGACGCTCCACGCGACGCCGCGCGCCCGGGCTTTCCCTGGTTGCGATCGGGTCGCGACCGCATCCTCCGGGGCACATGGCGAAGACGATCCTGACTGAAGGGCAGCGCAAACTGCTGCTGGCCCTCCTCGTGGCGTCGGCCTTCATGCTGGGCAATGCGGCCTATCTCTGGCTTTCGCCGCCCGAAGCGTCCGTACTGCCGACGTTCTATCAGTGGATGCTCCTGCTCCACGTGGTCATCGGGATCGCGATCCTGTTGCCCATGGCGATCTTCATCGTCTGGCATATGAAGCGGGCGCTCGCCATGCAGAACCCGCGCGCGATCACGACCGGGATCGTCGTCGCCATCGCGATGGTGGCCTTGGCGGTGACCGGGCTCTTCATGACCGAGCAGGGCAATAGCGACGCCAACCGCTGGGCGTATCTCTCGCATCAAGTGCTGGCTCTTGCCGTCCCGCTTATCTACGCCGCGCATCGCTATCTCTCGCGCCATCAGCCTGCGCGCGCGGCGCTCGTGCGGGGCGTTCTCGCGCCGATCGGCGTGCTCGTCGCGGCGCTCGGCATTCACCACGCCACGTTGCCCCCGACGCCCGATCCGCCGCAGGCGTTCGTGCCGCGTCCACCCGACGGCGTGGATCCCTACAAGCACGCTTTCCCCGAGAATGGCCCCGGGGGCGCGCGGCCCGGCAGCGTCTTCTTCCCCGCGAGCACGGCGACCCGCACCGGCGGCTTTCTCTCCGGTCGGCTCCTTACCGATGGCGACCTTCTCGACCCCGCACAGCACGCGCGCGAGATCGAGGAATACGGTTTCACGGTCGGCGCGAGTCTCGGCGCCGAGACGTGCCGCGAATGCCACGCCGACATCGTCGATCAATGGTCGCGCTCGGCGCATCGTTACGCGTCGTTCAACAACCCGTTCTACCGCGCCGCGATCACCGACCTGCGCGAGCACGAAGACCGCGGGCGGCGGCGCTCGCAGTGGTGTGCGGGCTGCCACGATCCGGCCGTGATGATGTCCGGTAACTGGATGGGCGACGTCGATCCGATGGTGCCGGAGTCGCAGGCCGGACTCACATGCATGGCGTGTCATGCGATGGACGAGGTCCACGGCGTCGGCGGGAATGGCAACTACCGGATCAGCGACGACACGCCCGATCCGTATCTCTTCTCCGACGCGAAGGGCGGCGTCCTCTCCACCATCAACGAGTTGCTGATGTTGGCGAAGCCGGACGTGCACAAGCGCGAGATGCTGAAGCCCGTGTTTCGCACGTCGGAGTATTGCGCGACGTGCCACAAGGTCTCGTTGGACACCCCGGTCAACCGCTACCGCTGGTTGCGTGGGCAGGATGAGTACGACGCGTGGCATGACTCGGGCGTCGCGCGCAACGCGGCACGGACGTTCTATCTGCCGGAGAGCGCCCGAACGTGTCAAGACTGTCATATGCCGAAGGTGGACGCGCCGCTCGGCGATGTCGCTGCGAAGAACGGTCAGGTGCGTTCACATCTCTTCCTTGGGCCGAATACGGCGCTGCCGCATATCCGCGGCGATCAGCGCACGCTCGATGAGATCACGCGCTTTCGCGAGGGCGCGCTCCGGATCGACGTCTTCGCGCTCCGTCGCGCAGACGGCACGTTGCACGAGGCGCTCGACTTGCGCGACGTTCCGGTCGGCGCCGGCGAAGAGATCGAGTTGCAGGTGGTGGTCCGCAACAAGGGCGTCGGCCACACGTTCCCAGGCGGGACGCTTGACAGCAACCAGGCGTGGGTCCATCTGCGTGTCGGTTCCGCGGATGCGTCCGACGTGGTGTTCTTCGAGAGCGGCGCGATGGATGCAGCGACGCGGGTCGTCGATCCGGATGCGCATCACTACACCGCGCTCTTTGTCGATGAACACGGCCGCGAACTCCTGAACCGCGACGCCGCCGACTTCCGCGTCGCTGTGCATGCGAAGACGATCGGTCCCGGCACGGCGGACCTCGTTCGCTACGCATTCCGTGTGCCCGCGAACCTGGCCGGGAAGCGACTCCGCATCGAGGCGACATTGCGCTGGCGGAAGTTCCGGCGCGACTACACAGAGTACGTCTGGAAGCGGACGATGCAGGGGCGTCCGGTCCCCGATCTCCCGATCGATGATCTCGCGACGACGATGGTGGAGTTGCCTGTGGTCGCTGGCGCGCCGCCCGCGCCCGCGGCGATCGACGCGCCGACGCGGGCCCGCGAATGGATGCGCTGGAACGACTGGGGCATCGCCGCGCTGCTGCAGGGCGATACGGTGACCGCGGAGACCGCGTGGACGCGCATGCGCGACACGGAGCCGGAGCGCATTGACGGCTGGCGCAACCTGGCCCGCTCAGCGATCCGCGACGGGGGCCAGAAGCGTGCGCTGGAGTTCTTGCGGAAGGCCGAAGACCTGGATCCGGGCAACGCGCAGACGGCATTCTTCTTCGGCGTCGCACTTGAGAAACTCGGACGCCTGGAGCCGGCGATCGAGGCCTACGAGCGAGCGCTGGAGACGTTCCCCGATGACCGCACGATCCACGCTGCCCTCGGTCGTGTGCGCTACAACCTCGGCGAGTACGAGGCGGCGCTGCGCGACGTCCTGCGCGTACTCGCGATCGATCCCGAGGATCGCGAGTCGCACTACCGTCGTTTCCTGATCTATCAGGCGCTCGGTGACGAAGAGGCAGCCGCGTTGGCCGAGCGCGCGTACCTGAAGTACTGGCCCGACGAGAGCGCGCAGAAATGGACCGAGACGTACCGCCGCGAGAATCCGGCGGTGAACCGCGAGGATCAGCCCGTGCATATCCACCAGTTGGAATCCGGCGAATGAGAATGCGAGTGCCGGTTGCTCCGACGACGTCTCTCGTGGGGATCGCGCTCGTACTCTTCGCGTGCGCAGAGGGCGATGTCGATCCAGTCACGCCGGATCAGAAGGGCATGTATGCCGCGTCGCCGGACGATCCGGGCGCCGCAACCGACGCGGTGCCGATGGCGTCACTCCGCTACGTGGACGTCACGGACGCCGTCGGGATCGACTTCGTTCACGAGACGGGCGCGTACGGCGAGAAACTCTTGCCCGAGACGATGGGCGCGGGGGTGGCGTTTCTCGATCACGATGGCGACGGCGACCCGGACCTTCTGCTCGTCAACGGCGACTGGTGGCCGGGGCACGAGAAGGACGGTCCACGGCCCACGATGCGGCTCTATCGCAACGACGGCGACTGGAAGTTCACCGACGTCACGGAGGCGGCTGGTCTCGCGGAGCCGTTCTATGGAATGGGCGTGTCGGCATGCGACACGGACGGCGACGGCGACACCGATCTCTTCGTCGCGGGCGTCGGCGGTAATCGCTTCTATCGCAACGACGGCGGCGTGTTCAGCGACGTCACGGACGCCGCCGGTCTGACGGCGCAGACGTGGACCGACCCCGAAGGCAACGTAATCCCGTCGTTCGGTACGTCGGCGATGTTCGTCGACTACGACCGCGATGGTCGCCCCGATCTCTTCGTCGGTCATTACGTGCACTGGTCGAAGGAGACCGACGTCTTCTCGACGATGAACGGCCGCGACAAGAGTTACGCGATCCCGAAGCTCTACCAGGGCGAGTCGTGTCGCCTCTACCGCAACCTCGGCGAGAACCGATTCGAGGACGTGACCGAGGCCGCAGGCGTGCTCAACGACGAGGGCAAGAGCCTCGGCGTCTGTACGTTCGACTTCAATGACGACGGCTGGCCGGACATCGTCGTCGCGAACGATACGCAGCCGGACTACCTCTACCGCAACGACGAGGGCACGTTCACCGAGATCGGGACGCCGTCGGGGATCGCGGTCGACCAGGCCACTGCGCGTGCGAAGGCGGGCATGGGCGTTGACGGAACGCTCCTACCCGACACCGGCAAGCCCGTGTTGGCCGTCGGTAACTTCAGTTCCGAGCCGGTGTCGTTCCTGGAACTGCTGCGCGGGGAGCTCTTCGTCAACCGTGCTGACGTCTCACGCGTCGCCGAGGCGACCCTCGATCCGCTGACGTTCTCCGTCCGCTTTCTCGATGCCGATCTCGACGGTCGTCCCGATCTCTTCCTCGTGAACGGCCACATCGAGCCGACCATCGAGAGCGTCCACGCCGACATCCGCTACGCACAGCCTCTGATCCTGCTGCGCGGTGTGCCGGGCAAGCGCTTCGTCCGTTACGAAGATGTCAGCGCGCAGGTGGGGGAGGGTTTCGTCCGGCCCCGCGTCGGGCGCGGGTTGGCGCTGGCCGATGTGGACGGCGATGGCGACCTGGATGCCTGCGTGACGACCAACGGCGGCGCTCCGGCCCTCCTGCGCTGCGATCTTGAGGGCGCGGCCGCACGCTCGTTGCGCATCCACGTCATCGGCGAGGCCCCCGCCACCGATGCCCTTGGTGCGCGCGTCGAGGTCGTCACCGGCGACTGGACGCAGGTTCAATGGGTGAAGACCGGCTCCGGCTACCTCTCGCAGAGCGAGCTGACGCTGACGTTTGGGTTGGGCGACGCGGGGCGTGCCGA
This sequence comes from Planctomycetota bacterium, assembly GCA_024280885.1. Classification (GTDB taxonomy): domain Bacteria; phylum Planctomycetota; class JAJSAM01; order JAJSAM01; family JAJVHW01; genus JAJRPF01. Next base: position 79,439 of record JAJRPF010000049.1, read on the forward strand.
GCGCGTCACGGTGCGCTGGCCTGACGGGCACGAGCGGGAATTCTCGGACGTCGCCCCGGGTTCGTTCGAGGCTGCGCGCAAATAGGCCCCTCGGGCGGCCCCTCGGGCGGCCCCTCGGTCGTCACTTTCGGCATACGCATTGCGCGCTAACCTTTTGGAAACCCAGCGCCGACATTGAGGCGTCCCCAGGAGAAGACACATGCGCATCGCTCGTTGGACAGTCGCCGCCCTCCTTGTCACCGGTCTTGCCGGCGTGCTCGTCACGTCTTCCTCGCCCCCCGCTGGCGCCGAGGAGGATCCGGCAGTCGCCGCCAAGACCGCGAAGGCTGCTCTGAAGAAGGCCGTCGCCCGCGGCAAGGAGCTCTTTCGCTCGAAGGATCTGGGGCGCAAGACCTGCCAGCAGTGCCACGAGGACCCGGACAAGCCGGAAGACAAGCTGAAGGGCCGTGCGTGGTCCTACCCGGCCTACAGCCGCCGCGCCCGCCGCGTCGTCACGCTGCAGCAGAAGATCAACGAGATGATCAAGTACAAGGCGCGCGGCAAGCAACTCGACGCCTCCGGTGCGGACATCGCCGCAATCGCCGCGTACGTCGAGTCGTTGCGCAACTGAGAGGGCAAGTCCCGCCCTCCCGGCTCTCAGTCGGACATCTCTTCGATGTCGATCCCGCCGCTGCGCGCTCCGGCCGGGATGCCATCCGAGGTCGGCGCGCGTCCCTGCACGAGGAACGCCCGCTGGCCCATCGCGAGCTCCGCGCCCTTGACTGCTCCCGCAGTCAGGCACGCCTCAAGCTCCTCGGCGCAGTCGGCTGCCACCGGCTTCGTCGTCGTCGCACGCACAGACTCGACGGCGCGCCGGATTGCCGCTGCGATCTCTGGGCCGCCGTCCTTTTCGGCCATCGTGTAGAGCTCGTCAAGCGTGTCAGCGCGCCGCCAACCGGTCACCTTCTCGTAGAGCTTCTCAGCCTTCCTGAGGTCGAGGTCCTGCATCGCCATGAGATGCTGGATGACGCGCAACCGGACGCTCTCGCAGATCTGCTGGTCGCGCGTCCGGATGATCGCGGGCCCGCCTTCCGCGGGGTACTCGCCGCACGTGAGCGGCCGCCCCGCGCACCCTCCGAGCAGTGTCGCGCTTAACAGGAGCGCCGATCGCCACGCGTGAGGGCGCGGCAGGCTCAGATACTCGAAACTCCAGGTCATGCGATCCTCCAGCAGTGGAACCGCGCGCCCGGGTGTCTCGTCAGAAGGGGGCGGCATGCCATTGCCCGCGCCATTGTGACGAGACGGGGCCCGGGCGTCCCACGAACTCTGGCATGGCGCGCGGTAGGATCGCGTCTGTCGCACGTCCGCCACGCGGTCGTGCACCAAGGGAGCAACATGCGAACGACACCAATCCTCTCCACCCTCGCGCTCGGCGCGGTCGTAGCCTTCGCGGCGACGGCCTCGCTCTCCGCGGACGAGAGTTGGCACGCCAACCTCGAAGAGGGCGTGGCGGCAGCCCGCAAGAGCGGGAAGCCCGTTCTCGTCGTGACCGCCTGGAAGAGCGGGATATGAGCAGCGTGCGACACCTGGCGTGGCCGGGTACCGACTGACGAGCGAGTCGCCAAGGCTATCTCCCGTTTCGAGGCCGTCGAGTGGCTCTATGATGGGCTGAACGGCAAGATCATCCCGTGGACGAAGGCAAACGGCAGCGATCACGACGATCCCTCCATCCTGGTGTTCGTCACCGACGCCTCGGGCAAGGTGATGGCGAAGGCCGAGAACGCGTCGCAACCGAGCGCGTTCGCGAAGTGGTTGGAGGAGCAGGCGGATGCGTACGCGCGTTCGCACCCCTCGACGCGCGTGCCGCTCATCCGGGCGCAGGTCGTGGCGGAGGGCGAGGGCGACGAGCGCAAGGCGACGTGTGCGGAGTTGGACTCGGCCTTGAGCGACGGGCAGGCTGTGCTGCTCTACGTCGGGCGCTCCGCAAGCGACGATGACGACAAGCAAGCCAGATTGACGGCGTCCGCGTCGCGGAAGTTCGAGAAGGCGACGCTCGGGTCAAAGAGCGCCGCCGAGGCAGCGGAGGACGTCGTCTTGCTGCGCCTGGATGTCGGCAACTCCGCCCATGCGCTTCTGGCGAAGACACTCGGCGTCACGAAGATCCCCACGCTGCTCCTGTGGGCGCCGAGGGCCGGGAAACCCGTCGATCTGGGCGGCCGGATCAGCGGTGGGGCGCTCGCAGCGAAACTGAAGAAGCTGCCCGCGCCGTCAGCAGAGACGAGCGATCAGAAGGGCGATGAGATGGGCGACGAGTAGCTTCTTCGAGGATCGTACCCGGGCGTCTGCGGTCCACCTGGCTCCGACAAGAGGCATCGTTGCTCCGCCGCCGACCGGGGACGGCGGGGCGGCGTCTTGAATTCGACGGAGAAGCCCCGCGGTCCCCGTCGAGCGGCGGACCGAGGGCGTCGCTGGCGCTGAGCCAGTTGGACCGCCCTCGCCGGGTACCATCCAAGTCGGGCGTTCGACCTTGTTCTCGATCGACCTGGAGAAAGCCCCGGGGCTCGGATCGTACCCGGGCGTCTGCGGCCCACCTGGCCTCGACAAGCGACGTCATCGCTCCGCATCCGACCGGGGACGGCGGGGCGGCGTCTTGAATTCGACGGCGCCGCCCCGCGGTCCCCGTCGAGCGGCGGACCGAGGGCGTCGCTGGCGCTGAGCCAGTTGGACCGGCCCTCGCCGGGTACCATCCAAGTCGGGCGTTCGACCTTGTTCTCGATCGACCTGGAGAAAGCCCCGGGGCTTCGATCGTACCCGGGCGTCTGCGGCCCACCTGGCCGCGACAAGCGACGTCATCGCTCCGCATCCGAACGGGGACGGCGTGCGTTGTCGCGAGGTCGTCTCGCGGACCCAGTCGCTACTCGTAGCTGTTGCGGATCTCCTGGGCCGCCTCTGCGGCGAGGGCACGGATCCACGAATTGGGGTCGCCGCGCGCCGCGTTCTCAAGTGCGGCCAGAACGCCCGTGCGCATGCGCTCCGAGCTGGAGTAAGTGTTCCGCACAATCTTGATGGCCGTCCGCCGCCGGGGGACCGACGACGCTCGTGGATCGAGGTACGCGGCGAAGACGTTGATTGCGCGCGACGCGAGGTCCGACCGCAGTGCTTCCGGCGCTACATCGTTGTCGAACATCGCATTCAGCACGAACTCCTGGTGGTCGCGTGGGAGGCTTGTGAGGCGCGCGATCCTCTCGGCGACGTCGAGGTGTCCGAGCTCGATCAGCGTCGACGCGAAGTTGGACACTGCGTCCGCGCTACACGTCAACACGAGTTGCTCGGCGTAGGGAACGCACGCTGCGACGCGTGAGCCGGCGGGCTCGACTCGGTCGTCATCGCCTTCTTCCGAAACCCAATAGATCACCACGTCGGCGACTTCCTGTGTCAGCTCGGTCGCCATCACGTCGCCCATTCGGCCAGCATCGAGTAGCGGACGTACCAGGAAGTACGCGAGATACTCGTCGAGTGCGCCGCCCTCGCGGAGGAGGGCGAGCGCTGTGTCCGCTGCGGCTGCGCCGATCTCCTCGAATGACTCGATCGCCTCGCGCCGCGCCTGGGCCGGGCCGTTGCGGGCGTTCATGAGGATCAGCGGCGTGACAATCTCGCGCACGCCGGGGTGGTCGTCGTCCGACGCGAATTTCGTCAGTACTCGGAGTGCGTAGGCGCGCACGTCATCGTTGGGGTCGGTGCCAGCGATCCGTAGTAGCGATTGGATCGGCGGCGCTTCGATCGATCGCGACAGGTAGATCCCGCCATCTCTCGCACTCGCGACGCTGCTCCCGAGCAATTCCGCCGTGAGCGAGGTGAAATCTCGTCCGAACGCGCGAGTCGCCGCTCTCGCGAGGCTCACGGAGAGGCCCAGAAGTCGCGTATCTCCGGCCAGTCCCGCGCGCAGCGCGCGGATGCCATCGTCCGGCGACACGGCGCCAGCGAGGGCGGATGCGACCCAGAATGCTTGGTCGCGCGGTGCTTCGCTCTTCGAGAGCGCTCGTGTCACTAGATCAAACGCGATCGGCCTCGCATCCGGGCGACCCACCAACTCGACGGCGCCGCTTTGCGCGCTCGTGTCCACCGCCGTGCCGTCGCGGAGCCATTCCTCGAGTGCGGCGACCAGTTCCGCGGTCGTGCGCTTCGTCTCCGTGGGCGGCGGAGCGGTCTTCGGCCGTGGCTTCCGCGTGACCGGTTCCGGGCGCTCCACGCGGCGACGCGGCGAGCGCGATCTCGTGTCGCGGCGGCGCGTTGACGGCTCCACGAACCCTCGGAAGTCGTTCGGGGGCGCCTGCGCGCTGGACCCAGCGCGCACGGGCTCGCCCACAGTCGGCGCCTCGTTTCGCGCGCCGGCGTCGATCCCCAGCAGCGACGACCCACCGACGCCGATCGCGAGACCGGCGGCCAGCCCGAGCGTCGCCCCGGCGATGAACTTTCGCATCTCCCGATCCTACCCGAACGCGAACCTACGCGTGTTGCGCGAGCCAACTCCCGACGTGCGCGGCGAGGCTCTCGACGTCGCTTCGGGCGAAGCTCGGCACGCCTTCGGGGGCGCATTCGTTTTCGCAGGCGATCGCGACCAAGACGCTGCGCTCCTGCGTGTGCAGCGCACCCCCGGGCGGGACCACCTCGATACGCGGGAGATCCGGCACATCGCGTCCGCCCTCGACCAGCACAAGATCCGTGGGCGCGGCACTCGCGGCCAATGCGGCGAGCGCGGGCACATCCAAGCGACGCGGTACGAAGAGCGACGTCACCCGCGGTGCGCCGAGAACCGCCGCAGTGGCACCGGCGTCGCGCAGCCGGCGGCTGTCCTTGCCCTCCGGGTCGGGGTCGATGTCGTGGTGCGTCAACTTGACGATCGCCGTCCGCACGCCGCGCGCAGCCAGCGCGGGGATCAGGCCTTCAAGCAGCGTCGTTTTCCCCGCCCCGCTCGATGCGGCGACGACCAGGAGCACGGGCACGCTACGCACTCGCATCCCCGTCCCCCGACTCGGCCTGGCTCGCGACGCGCTGACGCCACTCGCCGATATCGTCGAGCGCCCCGAGGACGATCAACTCGTCGCCCGCCTGCATGACGAAGTCGCCGTCTGCGAGGATGCGCAGTTCCTTGCCGCTCTCATCGCGCCGGATGACGCTGACCACGGTCACGCGATGTTTCACGCGGACGTTGCACGCGCCGAGGGTGCGGCCGACGTGTCGCGGCAGCACGGGCACGCGCGCGAGTTCCACGCCCTTCGGCAACTCGACGTAGTCCGTGCCACGCGCGCTGTCGTCCTTGTGAACGAATTTCGCGCGCAGATTTTGGCGCTTCAAGACCTCGATGTGCAGTGCCGCCATCACGTCCTTGCGCGTGACGACGCCCTCGAGGATGCCGTTCGCGTCCACCACGGGCAACTCGCCGAGGTCCGAGTTCTCGAACAGGTCGAAGACGTCAGACAGTCGGTCGGACGCGACGGACACGTCGGATGCCGTCATCAGATCCGCGGCGATGATGCTGGGACCGAGATCCTGCATCGACGCGAGCTCGATCAGATCGTGAATGCGGATCGATCCACGCAGGACCCTCTCTGCGCCGCAGACGTAGACCACCGACGCGCGGGCGGCGGTGGCGAGCGGGATGATCTCGCCGTAGGTCGTCGCCTGATCGACCCACGTGAGTGGTTCCGCGCGCATGACGTCGGCCACCCGTGTCGTGACGAGGACGGTTTCCTCGAGCCCTACAGGTTGCTTCACGCCGCGCGCTCGGAGTTCCTCGGTGTAGATGCTGAGGGGGTAGATGCTCTGGGCGACCAACGAGGCTGTGATGCAGCCGAGCATGAGCGGCGCGACGATGTCGTAGTTGCGCGTCATCTCGTACATCACGATGATTGCCATAATCGGCGCGCGCGTGGTGCCAGCGACCATGCAGCCCATGCCGACGAGTGCGTATCCGCCGAACGACTGTGAGCCGTGCCACGCGAAGTGATCGACGAGCACTCCCACGCAGCCGCCGAGACCGGCGCCAATAAAAAGCGTCGGAGTGAACACGCCGCCAGAACCACCGGAGCCAACGGTGATGGCGGTGCCGAGAGCCTTCACGATGGCGAGCACGAAGAGCCCGCCCGCCAGGATCGGCCACGCCTCGTTGTCGAAGTGCGTGCCCTCGGGGTTGAGGATCTCGCTGACCGACTCATAGCCGTTGCCCCAGACCTCTGGGTACCAGATCGCTACGGTGCCAATCAGGACGCCGCCGACTACCATTCGCAACATCAGGCCACCGGGGAGCTTCGCGAAACCGCGCTCCGACATCACGAGCAGGCGCTGGAAGCCGACGGCGACGACCCCGGATGCGATCCCGAGTGCGAGGTACGGGACCAACTCCCAGAGTGACTCCATCTTGAACGCCGGGATCTCGTAGACGGGGTGTTGATGGCCCTTTACCGTCCATGTGAAGAGCGTGGCTGTTACCGACGCGACGACGACTGGCGCGAACAGTTCCATCGCGAAGTTCCCTAGCACAACCTCCATCGCGAAGAGGGCGCCTGCGATCGGGGCGTTGTACGCGGCAGAGAAGCCGGCGGCGACTCCGCATCCAAGGAGCACGCCGCGGTCTCGTGCCGGTGCCCGCATCCAGCGTGTCATGACTGACGACGCCGCTGCGGAGAGCGCGATGATCGGGCCTTCGCGACCGACAGAGCCGCCGGTGGCGATGATGCCCATCGAGGCGATGCTGCGCGTCAGCGCAGATCTGAACTTGATGGGACCGCTCTTGAGCGAGACGGCCTCCATGACGACCGAGAGTCCGGCGCCCGGGCCGCCGCGCACCACAAATTTCATGATCAGTGCTGCGATCAGGGCCCCGATGGCTGGGGTCGCAATGAGGAGCCACCACTGACCGCTGCGGCCCATTTCGCGGGCGCCTTCGAGGACGTCCTCGCCGATCCCCGAGAACTTCTGGCACCAGAGCGTCGCCGCACGGAAGCCCAGCGATGCGAGCCCACCGCAGAGTCCGATGACCGCGGCGCGAGCGAATCCGAGCACCAACTCACGCGTGCGACGGCGGGTTCTCATCGGGGCCGTACTTCGGGGCCGTTTGTGCTCATCTCCGGCGTTGTACCAGACACCATGCGGGCTCTCGTGTCCACTGGCGCGATTGGCCGCCCACAGGGCAAGTTTCCGGTCCGACCACCTTGACCTAAGATGCGACGCTCGATAGACGCCATCGCGAGAAACTCGCGATGGACGTCTCCTCTGCCCAGCCTCCAACTTCGAGGACGCGTCGTGAACGATGCCCTGCTCTCCGCGCTGAACAAGCGCTTTCCTGCGCATGCCCATGCGATCCCGGCGCTCCTGCCCGCGCTGGAGTCCGGGGAACCCGCTGCGTTCGTCCTGCGATATCGCCGCGATCTTCTCGGTGATCTCGACGATGCCGCGTTCCGGCGGATTCGCAGCGGCTACCGCGAAGAACGCGAGCTGCAGAAGCGACGCGGGGCCACCGGTCGCGCGCTCCACGAGGCCGAAGGTGCGGCTCCGTCGCTCGTTCGCCGCGTCGAGCAGACTCGCGATTTTGTGCTGCTCGAGGATCTGATCCGTCCGATCCGCGAGTCGCGGCGCGGGAGCGCGAAGCGCTCCGAGGACCCCATGACGCCAGTGGCGCACTGGGTCTTGAGCGGTGCGTCCGAGGCTCCGGTGCTCCCGCCGAAGCCCGAGTCGCCGTCGCCGGCGGAATCGTCAGCGGACGCCGAGGCGCCCGCGGAGGGTGTCGCCGTCGCGCCCGATGCCGATGCGACGGACGCGCCTGCCGCGCGTGCCGCGCCCGACGAGGCTGTCGCAACTGAAGCGGCTGACCCTTCTGAACAGGCGGGTGAGACGGTCTCTGCCGAAGAGGCTGGCGTCGCAGTCGACGCTGTGGCTGCCGAGGAAGCGGTCGTTGCCGAAGAAGTCGGAAGCGCAGAAGCTCCGGCCGCGGTTGCAGCCCCCGTGGTGGCCGATGAGTCCGCCGCTGCCGAGCCTGCGGTCCAAGACGAGTCTGCCGCGGTCGCCGAACCCGTTGTTGCGGACGACTCCAGCAGCGTTGATGCGACGGCCGTCGTCGATGCACCTGCTGTCACAGAAGAACCCGTCGCAGTCGCGGAAGCTCCGGCGCCCGAAGCGGTCGAAGAAACTGCCGAGGAAGCCGCCGAAGAAGCGGCCGAGAAGCCTGCTGCGGCGGAGGCGCCCGCAACGACCGACGAACCTGCCACGACTGCACCTGCCACTACTGGCCCGGTCACGCTGGCCGAGGTCCTCGCGCCGTTCTGTGGCGCCGATGGTGCGCACCCGACCGTGCAGGATCAGACCGAGCGCTTGTGTCACCTCGTCAGCGATCTCATCGGCGCCGACGCGATCGCACGTCAGACCGTCCGCAACCTCGTCCGCCGCAAGGGCCTGCTCAAGACGTCCGGTTCGCCCGGTCGCGAGGTCAAGCCCCAGTACGCGCCCGCGATCGGAATCTCTGAGCCGATTGGCAAGGTCAAGCCGCGCACGTTGCTGCTCGTTCGACGCGGGCAGAAGGCCGGCGCGGTTCACGCGCATGTGCAACTCGAAGATGCCGACCTGAAGGGGCTGATCGAAGGTGCGCTGGGTGTTCCGGCCGAGCATCCGCACGCCGATCTCATGCGCGCCGCGACGCTCGACGCGCTGGCGCGTGTGCTGCTCCCGGCGGCGTCGGTCGAAGTGATCAACGAGCGCAAGCGCGTCGCGGAGCGGGCCCTGATCCCGACGTTCACGGACACGCTCCGCGAGCGGCTCATGGCGTCTCCCGCCGGCCAGACTCCGATCGTGGCCGTGGCCCCTGGCTCGACCGGCACCGCTCGGCTCCTCATCATCGATGCCGACGGGCGGCCCGGTCGGACCGAGGCTGTCCACCCCTTGCCTCCGCGGAACGAGGGCGAAGAGGCGGCGAAGGTGCTCTTCGAACTGCTCACTGAGTCGGGGGCGAAGCTCGTGGCCGTGCCGGCGAGCGGTCGCTACCAGGCCCTGCGCGAATGGGTGATCGCGACGTTGGACGCGTCGCCGGAGACGGGAGCCGTCTGTGCTCTCGTGCACGAGGCCGCCGCCACGGCGCTCGCCGGAAGTGCAGTCGGTAAGGCCGAGTGCCCGGAACTGCCCGCCTCCGCGCGGACCGCGCTCTCGCTTGGCCGCTACGTGCAGGACCCGATGGCCGAGATCGCGCGTTACGACCTGACCCGGCTCGTGCTCGGGCAGAACCAGCGCGACGTGGATCAGGGCGAGCTTCGCCGCGCTCTCGAAGAGACGCTAGAGGAGTGCGTCGGTCACGTCGGCGTGGACGTGAACCGAGCGAGCGTCGAATTGCTCGCCTCCGTTCCCGGTCTCGATGCCGCGGCGGCCGCAGCGATCGTTGCGAAGCGCGATGCGGCAGGCCCGTTCCCGTCGCTGGTCGGGCTCCGCGAGGCGGAGGGTCTGTCCGACGAGTGTTGGCAGCGCGCTAGCGGGTTCTTGCGCATTCGCGGAGGCGAGTCCGCGCTGGACGCCACGCAGGCGCATCCGACAGGGGCCGCGATTGCGACGGCGGCGTGTGAGCGCCTCGGGCGCTCGATCTCCGAGTTGCAAGGGGCGTTCGCCGACCTCAAGGCGCTCGATCCCGTGGAACTGGCGGGCGAGACCCACAAGCCCGAGGACGTGATCTCCGTCCTGAAGGCGCTGGCCTACGGCGCCGCTGACCCGCGTGGCGTCTTCGTTCCGCCTGTCTCCAACCCCGGTGTTCGCCGTCTACGTGACGTCGAGGAGGGGATGGAACTCGATGGAGTCATCGCGAGCCTCGCCAAATTCGGTGCGTTCGTCGATGTCGGCATCCATCAGCAGGGCCTCGTTCACGTCTCGGAACTCAGTCACACCTTCATCGAGGAGCCCGCGCAGGCCGCCTCGGTGGGCGAGCGCGTGCGCGTGAAGGTACTCGGGGTCGATGCGGCGAAGCGTCGCCTCTCGTTGAGTGTCAAGGCGCTCCTCGCCCCGCCACCGCGCGTCGAGTCGGATGGTGGACGCGGTCCCGGTGGACCCGGTGGACGTTATGGGGGCGGCGGCGGAGGCGGCGGCGGTCGTGGTCGCGGCGGTCCTGGCGGTCCTGGTGGGCGCGGCGGACGTGGTGGTGGCGGCGGTCGGCGCAGCAACGTGCCCACGCCGCGTGATATCCCGCGCGAGTCCGATCCATTCTTCCTGCAACTCGAGGCGCTGCGTGCGCAACTCGGGATGGAGCCGACGAAGTCGAAGACTCCGCCAGCCGAGAAGAAGAAGCGGAAGGCCCGGAAAGCGGCGGACAAGAAGCCCGAGTCGGCGATGGCAGAAGCCGTCAGTCCTGATGCGGCTCCGGCTGACGTTGCACCGGCTGATGGGGCACAGGCGGATGGGGGTGCTCCGGCGGCATCTGCTGCTCCCGTCGCGGAAGCGATTGCGGTCGATGCGCCTGTCGTTGCTGACGCACAGGCCGAGGCCCCCGCACCAGCGGCGGCTGAGCTCGCTGAGACACCCGCTGAGGTGGTGGCTTCCGACGCCCCGGCCGAGGCCGCCGCACCTGCGGCGACCGAGCCCACGGAGACGTCCTCAGCGGAACCCGCCGAGACATCGGCGGAGACTCCGGCAGAGACACCCGCAGAGACACCCGCAGAGACACCCGCAGTGGTGGAACCCGACGCCGACGCGGAACGTCCTACCGCTGGGTAGCGCTGGGCGCATCCACCGGAGAACCGACCACGATGACGAGCACGAGAACGCGGATGGTCACGGCGCTGGCCGTCCTCGGCGTCAGCCTGGCATTGTGGCTCCCCGCGGCGGTTCCTTGCTGTCGCGCTGCCGCGCAGACCACCGACGTGGAACTCGCGCCCGAGATCGAGATTCACGATTGGATCAATGGCGACGGTCGCACGACGCTCGCTGATTTTCGCGGTGAGGTGGTCCTGCTCGAGTTTTGGAACTCGCATTGAGGACCATCGCGTGGAGCGGTGGGTCACCTCTCGAGACTGCAAGATAAGTACCGCGCCAAGGGCTTCGTCGTCATTGGTATCACCGGCGAAGACCGCGCCACGAACCTGCGCTACATGCTGCACAACGATCCTGCGTTCACGTATCGAGTTGCGCTCGGATCCGCGCCGGGCTACGAGACACCGGAGTTTCCGTGGAGCGTGTTGATCGCGCCCGACGGGAGCGTCGCTTGGCAGGGCAGCCCAGCGCGCATGAGTGTGAAGAAGAACCTGAAGCCGCTGCTGGCTCAGGTCCGGAAACCCACTGCGGCCGAGCGCGACGCGCGCGCCGCGAAGATGCTGGCCTTCGCCAACGCCTTCTTGGCCGACCACTTCTTCGTGCGCGCGGAGTCCGCATTCCAAGCACTCATCACGACGTACCCGGCCTCGGAAGCGGCGACAACGGCGAAGGCGCGGATGAAGTCGCTCCTGGTCGTGGACGGTGCGCGTGTCGAATACGACGCGCAGAACGCGATCGTGAAGCTCGTCGGAGGCGTCGAGGCTCCGAACCCGACCAGCAAGCGCGTCAAGAACCCCGAGCGCGACGCAGCGAAGCTCAAGAAACTGGCGCAGCAGTACGCCGAGTCCGCCCCGCGGGCCGCGCGCTTGGCCCTCGAGTGGGCCGACATCTACAGCGAAGTCTGGAAGTAGCCCTCCCGCCGCAGATGAAGCACCGAGGGGTTCTCCTGACTTCCCTCGGAGTCCCGACGCAGCCGCTCGGTGCCCGGTGCGTGGCGGACCGACGAGCTCTCTTGATCGACCCCGGAATTCCGCCCCTCACCGGGCACCATCCCCCCATAGCGACGCCACTCTCGATCCAACTCCCCTAATCCGCGCACGTGTGCGTAATGTGGAGTCCGTGAAGCTCGCCCACGGTGTTCTGCTCGTCACTCTCGCGACTCTCGTCACCGCATCATGCGCCGACGAGAGTGCGCCCGTCGGGGACGCGACGAGTTGGCGCTCCCAGGCAACCGATCCGAACGGCGCAGCGGGCACGGCAAGCGCTGACGAGGCGGACCGTCCGCCTCGCGGGCCGACGCGCTCCGAGCGGCCCCGGATCGACCGACGGGCGAAGCTCGACCTGACGTCCTTGCCGGATGGCGTGACAGCCGAGATCGACGGCTATCCGGTGACGGGAATGCTGGTCGTCGAGGTCGGCCCGGTCGATCTCGCGTTCCACCATGGCGGCCGTCTCCTGCGCCGCGTGGATCTCGTCGCTCGCGCCGGCGAGACGACGACGCCCGATCTGGATTGGATGCCGGAGGCGATCGCCGCGCTGCGCCGCCATACGCGGCTCCATGGAGGGGTCGGGGTCATCGACGTCGGTCTCGCGTGGCTCGTGGATCATCGCGAGAGCGATGGCTCCTGGCGCGCGGATACGTTCGCACGACATTGCCCCGAAGGGACGTCGTGCGGCGACGGCACGGAGCGCATCTCCCCGATCGAGACGACCGGCCTGGCGCTTCTCACGCTGCTGGGGAGTGGCGAGACGCATCGTATCGGCCAGTACCGTTCATCGGTCCGCACGGCGCTCGACTTCCTGATCGGAGCCCAGCGCGACGACGGCCTGCTCGCGACCCCGCAGCGCCTCGACGGCACGCGGGCTCACGCGATCGGGACTCTGGCACTGACGGAGGCCCACGCGCTCTCGGGTAGCCCGCGCTTTCGGAGATCCGCGCAAGCGGCCCTCAACGCACTCATCGCGCTGCGGCGTCCCGGGAGCGGCTGGACGCCAGGGCCCGACTCGCGACGCCCGGACGCCGAGACTTCGGCGTGGGCGGCGTTCGCCATCGCGTCCGCGGCGGAGGGCGATCTCGATCTCCCGCCGGGACTGCGCGACGAGTTGCAGTCCGATCTGCAACTCTTCGGCGATCCCGGCTCCGCAACCCTCTCGCTGCGCCTCTCGGGCATGCTGACGCTCGCCCGGATCGAACTCGGCGCGCCCGACACCGATCCCGCGGTCGCCTCCGGCCTCGAACGCATTCTGGCCTCGCCACCCTCGGCCGACGCCCCGATCGATCCGATGGCCGTGTTCTTCGGCGCCACCGTCGTGTTCCGCGTCGGCGGGAAGGGCGCGTGGAAGAAGTGGTCACGCAACCTGAAGGGCCTCGTCGTCAGCCCCGGCTTCGACGATCGCTCACTGCTCAAGCACCATCCAGCGCCGGAGACCGCCCCGGACGCGATCGCACTCGGGCGGCTGCGCGCGACGCTCTATCGCAAGCTAGTGGGCGTGGTCTACTACCGCTACGGACGCGTCTTCGGCGCCGCCCCGCGCTGATCCCCGCCGAGCGACCCCGGATAGCGTCTTCGGCCCCGAGGCCGATGCGTTAGAAGGGGACACTCGCGCGGCGCTTCGAGCCGCCAAATCCGGCACACGACCTCCACGGAGATCCCGATGCAGCGCCGCACCTTTGCACGATTGGTCCTCCCGGTCCTCTTGACCGCACTCGCCCTCACCGGCCCCGGATGTGGCGGTGGCGGTGACGGAAAGGCTGCTGACGAAGCGGCGGCGTTCAGCTACGACTTCCCGCCGGATGTGCCGTTCGACCCTGCCGAGTGGACGACCGCGACGGACTATCCGGCGATCGGAGACCCGCGCTCGGTGAAGGATGACGGCTCGCGTCCGTTCATCTCGCCTTGGCTGACATTCCCGCCGACACTCCGGACCGACGGGCCGAACTCCAATCTGTCCACGACGCGCAACCTGCATGCGTTGATGTTCGAGACGCTGGTGCAACTCCACCCGGAGACCGAGGAGTTCATTCCCTGCCTCGCTTCGCACTGGAAGATCGAGGACAACCCCGACGGCGAGACGCAGACGCTGACGTTCCGCATCGATGAGCGCGCCCGTTGGGCGAACGGCGAGCCCGTCACCGCCGCCGACGTGTACTACTCCTACTGGCATCGTATCCAGGAGGACCGCAAGGATCCCTCGAACGTCATGACGTTCAGCGAGGGCTACGAGATGCCGGTCGTTGTCGATCGCCAGACCATCACGGTCAAGACGAAGAAGACCAACTGGCGCCTCTTCCTCTACTTCAGCGGCATGCCGATCTACCCGGCCGCGGAGTGCAGCATCCCCGGCGAGGAGTTCCTCACGAAGTACAACTGGAAGTTCATGGTGGGGTCGGGGCCGTACGAACTCGCCGCCGACTCCGATCTGAAGAAGGGCGAGTCAATCACTCTGACGCGGCGCGACGACTGGTGGGCCGAGAACGAGACGTGGGCCAAGAATACGTACAACTTCCGGCGTCTGCGCTACGTCGTGATCCGCGACAGCGAACTCACGTACGAGAAATTCAAGGTGGGCGAACTCGACTGGTATCGCGTGACGCGTGCCCAGCGGTGGGTCGAGGAGATCCCGCAGGAGAAGGATGTCCAGCGGGGCGTGATCCAGAAGCGCAAGATCTACAATCAGTCGCCGCTCGGGTACGGCGGCTTCGCGTTCAACATGCGCAAGCCGCCCTTCGACGACCGTCGCGTGCGTCTCGCATTCGCGCACCTCTTCAACCGTGAGCGCTTGATCGAGAAGCTCTTCTTCGACCAGTACGTGCCCATCAACTCGATGTTTCCCGGGCGCGACTGGGGCAACGGCGACAAGAACGAACTCATCGAATTCGATGCGGACCGCGCGCTGGAGTTGCTCGCCGAGGCTGGCTTCAAGGAGCGCGACGACGCCGGGTATCTGGTGGGGCCGGATGGCAAGCGATTGAAGATCACGTTCGCATTCGGCAATCAGAGCTTCGAGCGGATCTGGCTCGTTGTGAAGGAGGACTACGAAGCGGCGGGCATCGAATTCGAGCTGAAGCTCCTCGATGCTTCCACGCTGATGAAGCTCATCACCGACCGCCAGTTCTCGATGCACTTCCAGACTTGGGGTGCGCTGCTCTTCCCGAACCCGGAGACCGCCTTGCGCTCCGACCTCGCCGACAAGACGGCGAATAACAACATCCCCGGGTTCAAGAACGCCGAAGTGGACGCGCTTCTCGAACGCTACAACAAGGTCTTCGATCGCAAGGAGCAGAAGCAGATCACGCGCGAGATCGACCGGCTCTTCTGCGCCGAGATCCCGTACGCGTTCGGCTGGACGGCGGACTATGCCCGCATTCTCTACTGGAACCGATTCGGACATCCGGACACGTATCTGACGCGTATCGAGCAGTATCCCGACAACTCGATGATCCTGCTGTGGTGGTATGACGCGGCGCGCGAGACCGCGCTGCAAGAGGCGCTCGAGTCGGGCGGAGAGATGCCGCAATACGATGGCGACGGTGAAGAGCGCATCGTGAAGCCCTGGGCCGGTAAGTAGGGGCGCCCTTGCCGATGTCGCGTTCGCGCAGGAGTGACCGCTGATGCACGGGATGACGAGCTACTTCATCCGGCGCATCCTGCTGGTCCCGGTCACGTTCATCTGCATCACGTTCCTCGTCTACGCCGTGATCCGGCAGGCACCGGGGGGCCCGATCGAGCAGGCGAAACTGCAGATGCAGGCCGCCGCGTCGGAGGGCGGCGGCGGTGGTGGTGGCGGCATGGGCGACACGGGGTCGCTTGAGTTGCCGCAGGACGCCATCGACGAATTGAAGAAGTACTACAAGCTCGATAAGCCCACGCCCATCGGCTACCTCATTTGGCTCGGCCTCTGGCCCGACGACACGAACCACGACAAGTTCTCGGGGATCGTCCAGGGCAACTTCGGCATCTCGTACAGACACTCAGATCCTGTGCTTTCGACGATCGTCTCGAAGTTCCCGATCTCGATCTACTTCGGTCTCATCGCGTACTTCGCGAGCTGGTTGATCTGCGTGCCGTTGGGCATCCAGAAGGCTCTACGTCATCGATCCCATTTCGACACCGGCACGTCGCTCGTTGTGTTCGTTGGGTACTCGATCCCCGGGTTCGTCGCCGCCCTCATCATGATGTTGCTCTTTGCGACGTCGCTGATTGGCCCGGCCTGGGAGATCTTCCCGCTCGGCGGTTTTCGTTCGGACAACTGGGATGACATGTGGGCGCAGGGCGAGATCTGGTGGTGCGTGAAGGATCAGGTCGAGCACACCGTCATTCCGGTGATCGCGTACGTGATGGGCTCGTTCGCGACCATGACGATCCTGATGAAGAACTCGCTACTCGACAATCTGGGGAGCGACTACGTTCGGACGGCGTTCGCGAAGGGACTGCCGGAGCGCCGCGTGGTCTTCATTCACGCGCTGCGCAACTCGATGATCCCGCTCTGCGTCAACATCGGCCAGGCGATCGGCTTGATCCTCGCGGGCTCGTTCCTCATCGAGAAAACGTGCAATATTCCCGGCATGGGGTTGCTGGGTTTCGACTCGCTCATCGGCCGCGACTATCCCGTCATCATGGGCATCCTGGTCTTCGGTGTGGTGATCCGCCTGACCGGAAACATTATCTCGGACATGATCCTGGCCGTGGTCGATCCACGCGTCCGGTTCCGGTAGGGGGAGAGAGGCTCGTGTCGATCGTTCTATCGGTTCTCAAGCTTGCGGCGGTGCTCGTCGTGGGCTTCCTGTTCACGGCGAAGGTCATCCCGTGGGTCTACGTGAAGATCGCCCGTGCACTGGGCTTCCGGGCCCGGATGACCCCGATCACAGCGCGTCGCATCGCGCGCTTCAAACGCATCAAGCGCGGCTATTGGGCATTCATGGGCATCTCGACGCTCTTCGTCGTCTCGCTCTTCCTCGAGGTACTCGTCAACGGCCGCGCCATCGTCATCCACTTCGACGGGAAGACGTCGTTCCCGGCCGTTGCCGAGCTTGCCGACAATGCAATCTTCTTCACGGACATCTCCTCGTTCCAGCGCCAGCGCGACTTCGGTCAGGGCGGGGAACGCGAGGTGGACTATCGCAAGTTCGCGCGCTGGAGTGATGACATCGAGGCGCTGCGCGCGGACGTGCAGACCAATCGGGAGAGCGCGGCGCAGTTGCGTTCCGACGTCGAGGCGCAGGCCCCCGCCGCAGACGCCGGCGCATTCGAGACGCGTAAGCACGCGCGGCGCGTGAAGAAGGCGGATTCCGCCGACGCGAAGGTGGAGTCGCTCGAGACGACTCTTCAGGTCTTCGAGCGCGGCGATGCGTGGATCGTCATGCCGCTCTATCCGTACGCACCGGGAGACTTGCGGCTCGACCTTTCGAAGAACCCTCCGAACGCGCCGTCGTCGGCCGACGGCGTGATCCTCGGAACCGACATGTCCGGTCGCGACATCGTGCCGCTCATGCTCTACGGGTTCCGCATCTCGCTCGCGTTCGCGCTGCTCGTGGCGTCGTGCGGCTACTCGATCGGCGTCGTGGTCGGCGGCATGCAGGGCTATTTCGGCGGTTGGATTGACATCCTGTCGCAACGCTTCGTCGAGATCTGGGGCTCGATCCCCTTCCTCTTCACGATGATGATCCTGGCGTCGCTCGTCACGCCCACCTTCGGGATGCTCGTGATCCTGCTCGTGGTCCTGCGCTCGTGGCTCGGCATCACGTACTTCGTGCGCGGCGAGTTCTATCGCGAGAAGTCGAAGGACTACGTGCAGGCCGCGATCGGCGCAGGCGTCTCCGACTGGAAGATCATCATCAAGCACATCCTGCCGAACTCGATCGTGCCGATCGTGACGTTTGCGCCCTTCGGCATCGTCGCGTACATCGGCTCGCTCGTGTCGCTCGACTATCTCGGTTTCGGATTGCCGTCCGGCACACCGTCATGGGGCGCGCTGTTGCGTCAGGGACTCGAGAACGTGAAGCATTATCCCCACCTCGTGATCATCCCCACGTGCGCGCTCGCCTCCACGCTCTACGCAGTTGTGATGGTCGGTGAAGCCGTGCGTGAGGCGTTCGATCCCAAGGTCTTCTCGCGGTTGAGGTGAGCGCAGTGTCAGACGTATCTGAGACCGGCGCAGCGCAGGCCGGAGGGACCGACCGCAAGAAGCTGCTTGAGGTGAAGAATCTCCGCACTTACTTCGATGTCGAGGGCAAGACGGCGAAGGCCGTCGACGGCGTCTCGTTCCACGTCTTCGCGAACGAGGTGTTCGGGATCGTTGGCGAGTCGGGCAGCGGCAAGAGCGTCACGTCGCTCTCGATCATGCGCCTGATCCCCGACCCGCCCGGGCGCATCGAGGGCGGCGAGATCTGGTTCAACGGCACGAACCTCCTCGACATGTCGTATGCGGAGATGCGCAAGATCCGCGGCAACGAGATTTCGATGATCTTCCAGGAGCCGATGACCGCGTTGAACCCGGTGTTCACGATCGGCTTCCAGTTGAAAGAAGCCATCCGCCACCACCGCAAGGGACTCACCAAGGCCGAGGTCACGGACCGCGCCGAAGAGATGCTCACGCTGGTCGGCATCCCCGATGCGCGGCGCCGACTCAAGAACTACCCGCACGAGTTCAGCGGCGGGATGCGCCAGCGCGCGATGATCGCGATGGCGCTCGCGCTTGAGCCGCGACTCCTGATCGCGGACGAGCCGACGACTGCGCTCGACGTCACCATCCAAGCGCAGATCCTCGAGTTGATGCTTTCGGTGCGCGAGAAGACCGGCGACGCCTCCATCCTGCTCATCACTCACGACCTCGCCGTCGTCGCCGAGACGTGTGATCGCGTGGCTGTCATGTACGGCGGCAAGGTGCAGGAGATCAGCGACGTCAAACGGCTCTTCGCCGAGCCGCTGCACCCCTACACGCAGGGATTGCTCACGTCACTTCCCCGTCCCGACAAGGAGCGGCGGAAGCGCCTGCAAACCATCCCCGGGATCGTGCCGTCGATCATGAACATGCCGCCTGGTTGCAAGTTTGCTGAACGCTGTCCGCTGCGCGAGTCCCGCTGCGACACGATCGAGCCGGAGTTGGTCGAGGTGCGGCCGGATCGCTTCGCGCGCTGTCATCTGGTCGAGCCAGAAGGTGTCGCGGACGCGCAGGAGGCGCAGGCGTGAGCGCCGCGAACGTCGAGAACGACGCGTCCGCCGGGGACGTGCTCCTTGAGGCCGAGAACCTCAAGATCCACTATCCGATCCACGGTGGTGTGTTCCTGAAGCGCATTGGCGAGGTCAAGGCCGTCGATGGCGTCTCATTCACGATCAACGCGGGCGAGACGCTCGGTCTGGTCGGCGAGTCCGGCTGCGGCAAGACGACGGTCGGCAAGGGCATCATGCGCCTGATCGAAGCGACCGACGGACACATCTGGTTCACGCGCCGCACCGGCGAGCGCGTCGATCTCGTCCCGCTCGGTCGCAAGGCCATGCGCCCGATCCGCTCCGAGATCCAGATGATCTATCAGGACCCGTACTCGTCGCTCAATCCACGCTGGTCGGTGGGAGATATCGTCGCGGAGCCGCTGACCGTCCACTTCCCCGACATGAAGCGCAAGGAGCGCGACGAGAAGGTGGCCTGGTTGCTCGAGAAGGTCGGGCTGACCGGCGAGCAGGCGCATCGCTATCCGCACGAGTTCTCGGGCGGCCAGCGCCAGCGCGTCGGAATCGCACGCGCGCTCTCGACCAACCCGCGCCTGGTGATCTCGGACGAACCAGTCTCGGCGCTCGACGTCTCCATTCAGGCGCAGGTCGTGAACCTCATGCAGGAGTTGCAGGAGGAGTTCGGTCTCACGTATCTCTTCATCGCGCACGACCTGTCGATCGTCGAGCACATCAGTCATCGCATCGCCGTGATGTACCTCGGCAACATGGTCGAGATCGGTCCCGCGCGCGACCTCTACGACAACCCAGTCCACCCGTACACCCGTGCGCTGCTATCCGCGGTTCCGCTCCCGGATCCGTCGTTGAAGCGGCCCGACCGGATCGTGTTGCAGGGCGAACCCCCGAGCCCGCTTGCGAAGCCGTCCGGCTGCCCGTTCCGCACACGCTGCCCTCTCGCCGAGGCAGCCTGTGCCGAGGAGATCCCGGTCCTCACCGAGGTCGCTCCGGGCCACCACGTGGCCTGCCCGGTTGTTCTGAGATAGGGCGCGGCGACGGCGACGGCGCGCGTCGATCGCGCAGTGCAGCGCGATCTCCTACGGGTCTACCGGCGAAGGCGCGGGTCCATCGCGTCGCGCAATCCCTGACCGAAGAGGTTGAAGGCCGTCAGCGCGATGAAGATGACGATGCCCGGTGCGATGACGAGGTGGGTGAGCCCCTCGGCGACGTACTGACGGCCCTGGCTGATGATCTCGCCCCACGACGGCGCATTCGGATCGCCGAAGCCGAGGAACGCGAGGGCCGACTCCGTGAGCACGGCGCCCGCCACGCCGAACGCGACGGACACGAAGATCGGACCGACCGAGTTCGGCAGGATGTGTTTGAACATGATGCTGGTGCGAGAGATCCCGAGCGCCTCGGCCGCGGTCACGTACTCCTGCGCCCCGCTCTTCAGCACTTCACCGCGAACGAGGCGGAAGATCCCGGTCCAGCGAATGAAGCCGATCACGATCATGATGTTGACGATTGACGGCGGGAAGAATCCGATCACTGCGATGATGAGGAAGAAGGCCGGGAAGCACATCACGATCTCGACGATACGCGAGAGGACGAGATCCAGCCAACCGCGGAAGTAGCCCGCGACCACGCCGAGGAAGAGACCGATGACGGTCGCGATCCCCATCGCGACCACGCCGACGGTCACGGCCACCACGCAACCGTGGATCAGGCGAGCTAGGACGTCGCGGCCCTGGTCGTCGGTTCCGATGAGATGCCCCGTCTCGAGTGACGGGCGCAACTTGATCGCCGTTGGATCGAATTGCTTCGGGTTCCATTCGACGAGCGGCCAGAGAGCGAACCCGAACTCGTCGGGTTCCTGGGCGCGCGCCTCCTTCCACGTCTGCCCTTCAAGGTCGGCGTAGAATTCCGAGAAGGGGAACTCGCGCTCGCCGAACTCGAAGCTCCGCAGTTTGAAGCGCAGCCCTTGCCACGGCACCCAGTTGTCGACGTACGTGGCGAACGCCGGGAAGCGCATCTCGCCCTTGTACGTGCAGACGATCGGGCGATCGTTCGCGATGAGCGGGGCGAAGATGGCGACTCCGACGATGGCGATGATCAACCAGAGGCCGAGCATGCCCTGTTTGTTTTTCCTGAACTGCGTGCGCACGATCGACGCGTAGTTCTGGTTGCTCGTCGACTGGTTGCTCGAGTTCGGGTCGCTCTTCGACTGCTCACTCGCCGACGGGAGCAGTTCGATCGCAGCTGTCTCCGCCGCCGCGTCGAAGCGTGTCTTCTTTCTCATCCGTGCGAGATCCTCGGATCGACAACCGAGTAGAGGATGTCGGAGATCAGGACGCCGACCAGAGTCAGCAGCGCGCTGAACGTTGTGACGGCCATCACGACCGGGTAGTCGCGCGAGAGGATCGCCTCGAATCCCAGGAGGCCCATTCCGCGAATACTGAAGATGAACTCGACGATCACGGAGCCGCCGATCATCGCGGGCAACAGGTTACCGATCAGTGTCACGATGGCGATCAGCGAGTTCCGCAGCGTGTGCTTGTAGACGACGATGAACTCGCTCAACCCCTTGGCGCGCGCCGTGCGGATGAAGTCCTGCTGGATGGTGTCGAGCATCGATGCACGGGCGAAGCGTGAGAGACTCGCGAAGCCGCCGTACGTGAGCACGATGGTCGGGAGCACGAGGTGCATTCCAAAGTCCCAGAGCCACGTCAGGTAGCTCATGTCGGCGTGGTTACTCGAGTGCAATCCGACCGACGGAAAGAGCGATAAATGCCGTTCCGAGCTCAGGTACATGATGAGGATGGTCGCGAGGAAGAAGTTCGGCAACGACCAGAGCATGAACACGAAGCCGGACGTGATGTTGTCGAAGAGACCGCCGCGCTTCACAGCGGCTTGGACGCCGAGCGGGATCGACACGAGGTAGATCAACACGAACGCGAGGGCGTTCAGTCCGAGCGTCACGGGCAAGCGCTCCTTGATCTTGTCCATAACCGGCTTGTTGTCCGTGAACGACCGCCCGAAGTCGCCGCGCGCCGTCTTCGAGAGCCACGTCCAGTACTGCTTGATCGCCGGTGTCTTGCGCCACGAGTCGGCGGCTGACCAGAGCATTGATCCGTCCGAGGCGACGGCCAGCCCGTAGACACGTCCGGTGTTCTCCGGCGCCTGTGCGGTTTGCCGCTCTGTTTCGATGTCCCACGTGCGGATCGTCTCGTCGCGACTGCCGGAGAAGAGTGTGCGGCCGTCGGGATGGAAAGCGACCGCGGTCACCGCGCCGAAATGCCCCATCAGAGTGGCCGACGTCGAACCGGTGTCGGCGTCAAAGACGCGGACGCTGTTGTCGTCGCACGCGCTCGCGAGAAGCGCGCCGTCGGCGGAGAGCGTGAGAGCGTTGATGGGCTGGTTGTGGCTTCCGACGGTGCGCGTCGATTTCCACGTCGCGGTGGACCATTCGCGCAACTTCCGGTCGTAGCCCCCGGACCAGAACCGTGCTCCGTCGTCCGATACCGCGAGTGCTGCAACGTAGTTGTTGTGGTCGGAGAACTGCTTCTCCACGCGCGCCGTTGCCGTCGCGTGCAGACGGATCACGCCGTCGTTGCACGCGGACAGGAATCGCTCTCCGTCCGGCAGAAACGCCAGATCGCGAACCGGGAGTCGCAACGAGTCACCGCTCGCGATCTCCGCACCGCTCTGCGCGTCGTGAACGCGCAGAGAACCCTCGCCGTCGGCCGTGATGAGCGTGCCCCCATCGCGTGAGATTGCGATGGCCGTGACACCCGTCGCGTGCGGAGTGAACGTCCGGACGATGGCTCCCGTGCCGCCATCGATCGCGAAGACAGCGCCCTTCTTGTCACCGACGAAGAGCTCGACGTTGCCTTCGCCTGGCGCTCGCACGACTGCGTGCGCCCAGTTCTGCAACTCGCCGATGGCCGCCGTCTCGCGGAGTTCGTCGACCGTCTTGTACTTGTCTGTCGGCATCCAGTCCCGCGACGCCGCCGCCGCGTGGCCATCCCATGCCATCAGGGTGCGGTGCTCCTCGAGCATTCCCAGGAGCTTCTTCTTGGCCTTGATGGCGTCGCCCTTGCGCCCGCCCGCGTCACCCGATCCCCCCTCGGTCGCTTGCCGCCCGCCGCCCTGCCCCATCTTCGACGCGACTGGATCGCCCGGCGCCATCAACACGATGAGAAACGTCACGAGCGAGATCCCGAACAGCGTCGGGATCATCGCGAACATTCGTTTGATGACGTACGTGAGCATGCGCGGGCTACTTGTGCAGCACGTTCTCCGGCTCGACCCAGAAGTCGTACATCCGGAGGCCCGCAGCGCGCACCTTCACGCCTTCGAACCGCTTGTTCTGAAGAACGGAAACGAGACCGTGCACCAATAGCGTCTCGGGTTGCGCCTCGTAGTAGAGCTTGTTGAACTCGTGGTAGAGCGCGATGCGCTTCTTCTCGTCGAACTCCTGCCGCATCGCTGTCAGCAGCTCATCGACGCGATCGTCACGCCAGCCAGCAGAGTTGCCGCCGCGGGGGCGGTCCTGCGAACTGTGGTACGAGTCGTAGGGGTCGAGCCACGGATCCGGAAACGAGTTGTAGAGACAGACGCCGTCCCACTCGCGGTTCTCGAAGTCCTCGAAGAACTTCGCCCACTCGAGCGCGCGCAGCGTCATGCGGATGCCGACCTTCTTGCACGCGTCCTCGATTGCGCCTCCGACGCGGATGAAGAACGTGCGCCCGGACGGGACCTTGAACTCCCATTCGAACGGCTTGCCATCCTTGTCCAGAATGCCGTCGCCGTCTGTGTCGGTCCAACCCGCTTCTGCGAGGAGTTCCTTGGCTCGTTCGAGGTCGAACGCATGTGGCTCGAGATCGTCCGAGTAGATCGGATACGTGCGCTTGAAGGGGAGGACGGCGATCGTGCCGAGACCGCGCTCGATCTCGTCGAGGAGCCACTGACGGTTGATGAGATGAGTCATCGCCGTACGCACTCGCGCGTCGTCGAACGGTGGCTGACGGCAGTTCCAGGCGACGAACGAGTACGCGAGACCCATGTGGTCGTACTCGAAGTAGTTCGCGATGTCGGTGATCGTCGGGTCCTTGCTGAGCTGATCCTGCCAGCGGTCGGAGTCCACGACGGTGACGTCGAATTCCTGACGTCGGAATGCCTCGAATGCGCTCACGGCGTCGGAGATGTAGATCCATCGGAGCTGCTTGAAGTTGTACCAATCCGGGTGTACCTGCATGCCGTGCCAGAACGGGTTCTGCACGAGCTTCAAGTACTCGTCTGACATGTCGGCTTCGTCGGCCAGGTAGTAGGGGCCGGTGCCGGGGCACGGGATGCGGATTTGGTTGAAGACCGCGCCGAATCCAGGTTTCCCGGGCGACGTCGCGAAGTCCTCGATCTCAAGTCGCTCGGCAAAGAGCGGGATCTGCTCCTCGTACCACCCCTTGTTCAGGATGCGCAGGGAGTAGCCGACCGAGTAGAGGCCGCGCCAGTACTTCTTCCGGTACCTGACGACGACGGTGTACGGGGCAGGTGTCTTGAGCGACTCGACGTCCTCGAACTCGCCGCGCATGTGCTCGGCTTCGACCTCGGGGTCGCGCATCACGTCGAACGAGAATTTCACGTCTGCCGACGTGAACGGTCGCCCGTCCGCGAACTGCACGCCGCGGCGTAGGTGATACGTGTACGTCAGCTTGTCGTCTGAGATCTCCCAACTCGTTGCGAGCTCGGGAATGACCCGGGTCAGATCCTCGGCGTCGACGTCCATCATGCGACCGAGGATGAACTTCGTGCACTGCGACGTCAGACCCTCGTTCGACGTGTAGAAGTTGAGCGTTCCGGGAGGACTGATTGTCCGGCTGACATACCAGTCGTTCTGCGGCCGCGGCTTGTCCTGTATCCGCAACGGCGCGTCCGGAACCGCGCCCTCGACGTACGTGACATTCGCGCGCGCGCCGCCCCAACCGACGGCGACGACCGGCGACGGATCCGCGGTGACGCGCGCCGACGAGACGGGCATGCTCCCGCCACCACCACCGCTGAATCCGCCTTGCTCGACCTGCTTGCGCAACTCGATGAACTGCTTCTCCAGCCGGTCGTTCGAGCACGTCGCCGTTGTCGTGGCGACCAACACGCCCGCGAGAAGCACGCCGTTCACGATCTGCAGAGTGATGTTGCCGTCAGCCATCGAGTCCCTCCCCGGGCCGAATGGGCACCGGACGCAGCAGTGTAAGCCGCGCCGGGAGCGAGTCGCTCGTCCAATCGAGGTCCGAGCGCGAGGTGCCGGCGGCGGGCCTCGATGGGGGGGGGCTCGGCGGGAGGAGTTTGGCAGGGGCCAGCGCGGTTGTTGCCCGACGGTTGCGGCTCTCAGCGGGTACCGCGCGTCGGCGCCGAGAGGCCGTGGTTGCCCTCGATGGGTGTGACTTTCCAGAGGGTACCCGGGCTTCGGCGCTCGACCTGGCTCGGGCTGGCAACCCAACAGAGCGCCGCAGACCGGGGACCCGGAGACACGTGGGAGATTGTGGCCTTTCGGTGGATCGCCGCGACAGCCGTGATTCGCAGGCGTCCGACAGTTCAGAGGGGCTTACGAGAGCCGAGCGCGGGGCGCGCTGTGTGCGCCGCGCACGCAGCGTGAAGTGCGCGGTGAGGCGTAGGAGTGGAATCCGCCTGCTGAGTCCCGACCTCGCGACGGGCAAACGCGCCGCGTCGAGCGTTCGGGCCAATGCGAGGCAGAGACCTCCGAGCGCAGCCCCAGACGAAGCTCGCGGAGCCGCGAGAGAAGCCGAACACCCGAGCGAAGCGAGGGGTGCCGACGGAGTCGGCACAGAAAGAGCAGAAGGAAGAGCGACGAAGTCGCTCCGAGCGCGCTCCAGTCGGTCCTACGGACTACGACGCCGCTTCCGCCCACCCGGGTTGGGGTTGCGCGGCGTAGGGGTCTTGCGCGCCTTCCGCGCCCGCTCCCAGAACGCCGACTTCTGCTTGGTGGGCGTGCCCTGCTTCCACTTCGGCCGTTCGTCGGCTTTCCGCTGCCGCTCCTCTTCCTTGCGGCGCAGATCCTGGCGCGGGATGAGTGGGTCGAGGCCTTCGGGGCGCTGGCCGTAGTCGAAGCCCTCGTAGGTGACGAGCTCAATCTCTACACCGACGCCCTCGGCGATCCGCTGCAGGTCGTCCTTCTCCGGTGGGGCAGCGAGCGTGATCGCCGTGCCCTCGCCGAACGCGCGCGCCGTGCGACCGACGCGGTGGAGATAGCGCTCGGCCTTCTTCGGGAGGTCGAAGTTGATGACGTGCGTGAGGCGCCGCAGGTCGAGGCCACGTTCGGCCAAGTCCGTTGCGATCAGGACGCGCAGCGTGCCCTCGCGGAAGGCGGCGAGTGCGGCGTCGCGATCCTCCTGCGTGCGGCCGGCGTGGAGTGAGTCGGCGGGGGGGCCCTCGTCATTGAGAACCCGCGCGAGCGCACCGCAGCGGAAGCGACTGTTGACGAAGACGAGCGCCGAACCGATGGCGTCGTCCTTCAAGAGGTGGACGAGCAGGAGTCGCTTCATCGGTGCGCGGACGAGCGTCGCTTCATGGCGGATGCCCGCAGGCACGGGATGCGCCACGTCCTCTTCGGCTCGGATGCGCGCGGGATCGTCGAGCATCTCCGCAGCGAGTTCCTCGATCGCCGTGGGAATGGTCGCGGAGAAGAGCAACGTGTGGCGCGGGATCGGGAGCAACTCGAGGCAGCGGCGCACGTCGGGCAAGAACCCGAGGTCGAGCATGCGGTCCGCTTCGTCAAGCACCACGTTCGTGCAACGGTCTGCGCAGAATGCTCCGCGCCGCGCGTGATCCAGGAGCCGGCCCGGTGTCGCGATGACAAGGTCGCAACCGTCCTTGAGCGCGCGGGCTTGCGGCTGCCGCGGCGTGCCGCCGGTCACGAGCACACTGATCAACCCGAGCGGGGCGAGGATCGTATCTGCGACCTGCCGGACCTGCGCCGCCAACTCGCGGGTCGGCGCCAGAATGAGCGCGCGCGGCTCCACGCCAGACGAGCTTGCAAGGAGTCGGACAGCCAGCGGGATGAGGAACGCCAGCGTCTTCCCGCTCCCGGTCTCGGCCGAGACGACGACGTCGCGACCTGAGAGAGCGGGCGGGAGCGTGTCGCGTTGGACGGGGAGCGGGGTGGAGAACCCGGCCTCGGCGAGCGCGTCGAGGAGGGGGGAGGGAAGGTCGAAAGAGGCGAAGCCGTCGGTCACGAACGTGATTGTGGACCGCGGCGGCGCACAGCGGAAGCTGCACACGAGACGGGGCGCGGGGGACGTGGGCGCGGTTGGGGCATCCGGGCGGGTCGGGGCGGAGGGTCCATCCGCGGGTATCGGGGATCGGAGGCTGTGCGGATGCCCCTGACGTGCGTGGCTTCTCAGAGGGTACCCGGGCATCGGCGCTCGAACTGGCTCCGGCTGGCAACCCCGTGGAGCGCCGCTGACCGGGGACCCGGCACAACGTGCGAGAGCCTGCGATCCAGGTGGCTCGTCCTACCAGTCCGGACCGCCCGGTTGCCGGCATGGCAGCGGCTCCGACAGCTCAGAGGGGCTCGCGAGAGCTGAGCAACCCCTGATCGAGCGTTTCGCAGGCTCAAAAGGCGCGAAAGCAGACCCGGTATGGCCCGGAGCCTATGGTCCGGAGCCTGGTGCTCTCGGGCCTCACCAGATCACGTCGACGTCATAGTCCTGAAACGCTGGGTCGCGCGACAGAATCGGGATCCGTTCGACTTGCGCTTGCGCGACGAGCAGTCGATCGAAGGGGTCCCGGTGGTGCGGCGGCAATGCGGTAACTCGAAACGCGTGCTCGTGTTCGATCGGAAGGG
The DNA here is from genome assembly GCA_024280885.1 of Planctomycetota bacterium. Taxonomy (GTDB): domain Bacteria; phylum Planctomycetota; class JAJSAM01; order JAJSAM01; family JAJVHW01; genus JAJRPF01. The sequence continues at coordinate 107,222 of JAJRPF010000049.1, forward strand.
ACCCGATCCGCTGCCGGCGAAGGAGTTCGGGGAAGAACTCGCCCGGCGCCTTCGCCAGTTCTATCCGGCCGAGCGCGTACTTGATCGAGACCTCCCAGGAACTCGCCGCGCTCCAAAGGAGTTCGTTCTCGGCGTCCCTGAACGCAGCACGCGCTCGGTCGGAGAGTCGCGCTGAATCGAGTAGCCAGAACAGGAGGGCGTGCGTGTCGAGGAGGAGCCTCATCCCTCGAACTCTCGGAGAACCTCTCCCGGTAAAGGCGCATCGAAATCGTCACGGATGGTGATCTGCCCTTTCGCCATCCCGGGCTCGCGGGGTGCTGGCGGGGCGTCGAACGGCAGGAGTCGTGCGATGGGCTTGCCCGCGCGGGCAATCACGATGTCCTCCCCTGCGAGGACGCGACGCAGGAGCTCGGACAGTCGGGTCTTCGCCTCGTGGATATTCACCGTCGTCATGGCTTCATGATGAACTAAGTCGAGAACTAAGTCGAGGACCGAGTCGAGGACCGAGTCGAGGGCCGAGTCTGCTACATCCCGCGGCCACCGCATCGATACGGCGGTTCACGATCGCGAGGCGCCGCGCCCGCGAACCCGGCATGGTCCCGATGGTTCCGAGCCTGAAGGGGGGAGGGCGGCGATGGCCCTCGACGGGTGTGGCTCTTCAGAGGGTACCCGGGCTTCGGCGCTCGAACTGGCTCCGGCTGGCAACCCAACGGAGCGCCGCAGACCGGGGACCCGGAGACACGTGCGAGTCCGCAAGTTTCCGGTGGATCTCGGCGACAGCCGCGAAGGCCAGTCGGTCGACAGTCCCAACGAGTTTGCGGAAGCTGAGCGCGGGGCGCGCTGTGTGCGCTTCGCACGCAGCGTGAAGCGCGCGGTGAGGCGCAGGGAGTGGATTCCGCCTGCGAAACCCGCCCTTGTGGCGGGCGTACTGGCGCGTCGAGATGACGACCCGATGCGGGGCCGCGAAGCCCGAGCGCAGGCCCGGTTGAAGCAACCGGAGCCGCGACGGGAGCCGAACACCCGAGCGAAGCGAGGGGTGCCGACGGAGTCGGCACAAACGCAATAGAGTTTTGGAGTCTCTCTGCGGCGACTCCGTCGCCGCAGAGAGACTCCAAAACCTGAATTCGCAGGCCCCGCGCTTCGCGCGCGCCCCGCGAATTCAGTCGCCCCACACCGAGACCGATGGCGAGGAGGGGGTCCAAGTGGCTTGCGCCACCCCCGCCCACACGGGCGGACTCCGCGGTCACCGGCCCCGGACTCCACGGAAAGCGCTTCTTTCTCGCGGAGGGGACTATGCCTGTCTGTCCCCGAGCGGGAACGACAGCACTGTTGCAAGGGGTGTGCCGGAAGGTCCAGGCTCGGCGGCGGCCCGGATGTGTAATCGCGATTTTACATGTGTCAAGCGGGCGTATGCCGCGCCGCGATCAACGGGCCTGTAGCTCGAGTGCGACCTCGAGCAGGCGTGCAGCGTCTTCGGGCCCGAGGAGGTCGGCCGCACGGCGTAATGCGCTGACGGCCTCGTCGGTGTGCCCCTCCGCCGCCATGTCGCGGGCGCGGCGCTCCAGGACGATCGCCGGTGTCTCGCGTAGGAACTCAGCTCCGACGATCAGTGAGGCGACCATGGCGATCACCAGGCAGAGAGCGGGTACGACGTAGCGCTGGGGTGCGAGCGTTCGTCTTGGTGCGGGGAGTACGTCGCGCGTGCTCGAACCGTCAGCATCCTCCGAGGCTCTGTCTGAAGCGCCGACCGGGGCCAGGTCCGGGAAGCACGGGCTCATCGCTCCGGGGTACGGACCGGGTGGGGGCGCGCCATCGGACTCAGAAGCCGACTTCGCGATCGCATCGGATTTCGCCGGGGCGATCTCGCTGGAACCGTCGGGCGCCGACGCGTCATCGTCACGATCCTCACGCGCGCTGGCGAACGCATCCGCGAGATGCGCAGCCATGGGGGGGTTGCCAGCTTCGACGAGCATGAGGTCGAGCAGGCATTCGTCCCAGTTGCGGTACCGCCGCTCGCGATCCGCGCGGCCCATCCTGCGAATGACCTGCGCCAGTCGCGGCGAGATGTCCGCGCCCTCGACGCGCGGGTCGGAGAGATCCGTCGTGCGCGCGGCGTTGAACGACTCCTTGGCAGTGCCGTCGAAGGGGCGTTGCGCGACGACGAGGCACCAGAGCGTGCACCCGAGACCGTAGATGTCGGCGCGTTCATCGACGTCGTGCGGCGTGAAGAGTTGCTCGGGTGACGCGAACCCGGGGGATCCGTAGGCCCGGCCCGCGTCCCCTGTCTGCAGCGCGGCGAGGCCGAAGTCGCAGAGTCGCAGGCGGCCTTCGGTATCCTCCAGGATGTTGCTCGGCTTGACGTCGCGGTGGATCAGTCCACCGCGCGTGCAGTAGCGCAGCGCACGGCCCATCTGCAGCGCGACCCGGATGGCGTCGACTTCACGAAGTGGGCCGTCGCGCCGCACGCGAATGGCGAGGTTGCGGCCGGAGACGACGGGTAAGACGAGATAAGGCCCGTATGCGCACTCGCCGGCGTCAAGTGCGCGCAGGAGACCGGGGTGGTCGAGCTGGAGCATCATGGCCGCTTCGCGCAGGAAGAGCTCGACGCGGTTGCGCGAGGCTGCGCGCTCGCCGTGGAGGATCTTCAGCGCGACCTCTTGGCCGTCTCTGGTGCGCTCCGCGCGGAAGACCGACGCCATGCCTCCGCGTCCGAGGAGTGATTGGACGCGAAATCCCTCGATCTCGGGGATCTCGCCAGGCTGCAACTGACGACGCTCCACCGGCGTGTCGGCGAGGCGCTCCCGGACGAACTCCGCTCGGGTCGAGCTCGCCGCCTCGTCCACGAGTCTCCGCTCGGTCTCGCGCGACTTGCGCAGGTTCTCGTTGAGCTGGCTCGTCTCGTGCGCGCGCCGCGCGCGTTCGCGCCGTGCCTGCTCACGTGCCTCGTCGCGTTCCGCGCGCGCGGTGACGAGGTCATCCTTGAGCTGACCGTAGATCCCCGAGAGCCGCCCGAGTTCCTCTTCGACCGCCGACGCCTGAGCCTGACGCTCGGCGTCTGCATGCGCGAGCGACGCCTCGAGTTGCTCGAGATGCGATCCAGGGCGCGGCGCGTTGAGGCGCGCGCGCCCCACGTTCGGGCGAAGATGTGGTCCCACGGGTTCTCATCGGGTCGATCGTGGGCACGAGTCAAGCCTGAGCGGCGGTCAGTTCTCTTACTCTGACGCTGAAGTTGGCGCCGCGCGCCCAATCGCGACAATCAGCCAGCGCCACCACGACGTCGTGGGCGCGGATCGGAACCCCTACTCGTGCTCTACAAAGCCATCGCTGCGCTCGGTCTTGCCCTCCTCCTCGCCGGATGGAGTCAGCGTCGCAAGCGCTCGGTTCATGTCCCGCTCGTGATCGCAGGCATCGCCATCGATCTCACACTGGTGCTGATTCTGGAGTTCAGTCGAGACGTCATCGGAATGACGGTCGAGAAACAGTGGTCCTGGCAGCAGTGGACGCATATCTCGACGTCCGCCGCCGCTGTCCTCGTCTACTTTCCGGTCATCTGGTTCGGCGTCGCGCTGCTGCGCGGTAAGGCCGGACCGGCTGCTCGCACCGCCCATCGGCGCCTCGCTAACCTCGCGCTGGCACTCCGCACGATCGGCTTCGCGTTCATGTGGTACGTCTAACCGCTCTGCCGGGATCGCTGCGGCGCCGGAAGGCGTGCGTTCCTAGAGTACCAAGCTCGCGCCACGATCCGAACAGTCGCCCAGCCCGATAAAGGCGTAGAACGCATTGATTCCGGAGCATCAAGTCGCAATGCGACTAGGACGTGCAAAAGCGGAATCGTGCGGGTCCACACTCGAGCAGGTCGCCGTCTTCCAGGGGCGCGTCGGCCACATGTTTCCCGTTCACCTTGAACGAGCGCGCCATCGCGAGCGCGCGGAAGCCGTTCTCGGTGCGCAAGAGGACGGCAGCCCTCCTCGGGGCGAAGAAGCCGTGGAGTCGTGGAGTGCACTCGTCGCCCTTGCCGATCACGTAGTACGGGAGCCCCAGACCGAGGGTCTTGCGGTCACGCTCCGGCTCGAGCTGCACCAGTTGTGCCTGACTTGGCGCCGCGCTGCGCTTCAGCAGCTTCTGGATGTCCTCGCGCTCCATGCGAAACGTCATGTCCGCCGGGACTTCCGGAGTCTCCAGCTCCATCTCGTCAACGCCATCGTCACACTCGACGACCGCGTCGAGTTGCTCGAATTGGAAACTGTATTTGCCGATCAGGAACTCGTCTTCGTCGCGCAGGCGATGGTGGAAGACCTTCTCACCGCGCACGTACGTGCCGTTGTGGCTCTTCAGGTCGGCGAGCACGTAGCCCTCTTGGGTACGCTCGATCAATGCGTGTCGGCGCGAGGCCCCGATATTGTCAATCACGATGTCGCACGTCGCATCGCGACCAATGGTCACCATGGACTTATCGAATGTGAGTTTGCGGACCGGACGTCCACCGAATTGCATGCTGACGCGGAACATACGACTCTCCTGAGGCGCCGCCGCACTTGGGCGACACCGCCCCCTTATCGGGAGCGTCCGGCGGGAGACTGAAGGCGTGCTCGTCCGGATGTGGCCGCGTCTCCATCCACCGGTAGGATCCGGGGCCCTACTAGAGCGACGTATCGTGAGCCGTATCCCTGACGACATCATCGAGTCCGTGCGACAGGCGGTAGATATCACCGACCTGGTGGGGCGGTACGTTGGGCTCAAGCGCTCGGGCCGCAGCTTCAAGGGGTGCTGCCCTTTCCACGATGAGAAGACGCCTTCGTTTCACGTCTGGCCCGAGACCAGCACGTGGCGTTGCTTCGGCTGCGGCAAGGGCGGCAACATCTTCGGTTTCTTGATGGAGCGCGAGGGGTTGGCCTTTCCCGAGGCGATCCGGCAGCTCGCGAAGGACGTCGGGATCGAGATCGAGGCACAGTCGCCGCAGGCCCGCGCTCGGGCGGACCATTTGCAGAGGTTGCGCGACTTGCACGAGTGGGCCTGTGCGCACTTCGAAGCCGCGCTCCGCGGACCCCGCGGCGAGCCTGCGCGAGCCTATTTCACCCGTCGCAGCATCACCAGCGAGACGGCGGGGAGTTTCCGGCTCGGCTACGCGCCACCCGGCTGGGATAATCTGCTGCGAGCGGCAGCGGAGTCGGAGTGGAGCGAGGACGAACTCGTCGAAGGCGGCCTTGTCATCCGGCGCGAGGAAGAGGGTGGGCGCAAGAAGCTTTACGATCGTTTTCGCGATCGAGTCGTCTTCCCGATCGCCGACGCACAGGGGCGCGTGATCGCGTTCGGAGCGCGGACCCTCGGTGACGACGAGCCCAAGTACCTGAACTCATCGGATACGCCCATCTACACGAAGGGCCAGCACCTCTACGCGCTGCACCACGCCAAGCAGGGGATGATGAAGACTGGCGAGGGCGCGGTGATGGAGGGCTACACCGACGTCATCATGGCGCACCAAGCCGGCTGGCCCGTCGCGGTGGCCGGGCTCGGGACTGCCCTCACGCACGAGCAGGCGCAGAAACTCTCGCGCTACGTGAAGAAGCTGTGGCTTGTCTACGACGGCGACAAGGCGGGCCGCCGCGCAGCCGAGAAGGCGATCCCCGAGTTCTTGCCCGAGGACCTGGAAACGCGCGTTGCCTTGCTCGCTCCGGGCAAGGACCCCGCCGATCTGGTGGTCGAGGGCGGCATCGAGGCCCTGAAGGATGCGCTCGCGGAGGCCCCCGACGCGTTCGAGCATCTCGTGGCGACGAGCGCCGCCCAGTACGACGCCACGACGGTGCCGGGGAAGGCGGCGGCCACCGAGGCCGTGCTGGAGTCGCTCGTGGCGGTCCGCGACCCGATCAGACGCGCGCTCTACGTGCGGCGGACGTCCGATGCGTTCGGCGTGCCCGAGGCGGTGGTCGTGGAGCGTCTCGCAGATCTCGTCCGGCGCCGCGAACAGCGCGAGGCAGCCCGCCGGGATCGTGCAGCAGGAGCGGCCTCGAGCTCGGGCGCCCGCGGAGCGAGCAGAGGGGGCGGACGGTCGCGCGGGCGGTCGTCGGGCTCGTCACGTTCCTCCCGGGATCAACACGGCGACGAGCCGCCGCTCGAAGCGTATGCGGGCGCGATGGGCGGAGCCGACGCTGACGGCGGGTATGCGCCCGCCCATCCGGCTGACTTCGACGCGCCGGCCGCTGGGGGGGCGGCACGTCGCGGCGCGCGAGCGTCGGGGGGGAGCGCGCCACCGCGCGCCGTGGCCTTGTCGCAGGTCGAGCGTCAGTTCATGGAGGCGGTCCTCGGCTGTCCTTCGGTGCTCGCGGACGTGCCCGAGGCGGGCACCGAGTTGCTCGCGCATCCCGAGGCGGCGGAACTGCTCTCGCACCTGCTGGCGGCCTGGGATGAGTCCGGTGGCACGCTCGAGGATGGTGCGCGGGCGGTGGCGACGATCGAGGCTCCGGAGTTGCAGGCTCTGGCGGCCGATCTCCTGGCGTCCGGCGCTGGCAAGAACTTCGCGGATCAGGGGCGTGATTGCCTGCGCATCCTGGAGGACTCGTGGCGCTCCCGGAACGCCCACCGCCGCGTTTCCGCTGCCGCGGGCGATAAGGACGCGGAAATCGATGCCCTGCAGGCATTGATTGCGCTCGAGGCTGCCCGGCACGCGCGCAAGAAGTCCTGACGACCGGGTCCGTTCGTGCAGGCGGATTGGCGTCCCGGGCTGGAGGGCGCATGGAGCACTCTGCTCTCGCGGAACGCTGGACAGACCCGACCGTGGGCTCGCGCTGCGCCGAGACCGATGGGCGGCGCCGGAAGTCCGAGGACAGGTCGCGCGGGCGGTGCTATGCTGCCCGATTGGCCGCAACAGGTGGCCCAGAGTCCGAAGCACTTCCCTCACGGCACGTCCGTCGTGGGAGCGCGCGTCGTACTACAGTGTGGGGTTCGCCGTACCGAGCCGGACCCGCCACCCCGGACAAGGATCACGTTTTGACGATCAACGAACGCATCGAGCCTGAACTGAAGTCGCTCATCAAAGAGGGACGTCAGAAGGGGTATGTCACCGTCGAAGACATGCAGCGCATGCTCCCCGAGGAGATCACCGCGTCGGAGAAGGCGTTGGAGAAGATCGTCCAGCAGCTCGAGGACATGAACATCGAGTTCCGCGAGGAGGCGCATTCGTTCGAGCCGACGGTCGACGTCGAGGACGTGGACGCGCGCGCCCTGCGTGCCAAGAGCCTGCAGGAGCCCAAGGCCCTCTCCTCGGTCGATCCCCTCACGATGCAGACTCCCGTCGAGCGCATCGACGACCCGGTCCGCATGTATCTCACCCAGATGGGCGAGATCCCGCTGCTCACGCGCGAGCAAGAGATCTGGCTGGCGAAGACCATCGAGCGCACGCGCAAGCGCTATCGCGAGAAGCTGCTCTGCGGCGGCTACGCGCTCGAGCTTGCCGTGCAACTACTCGAAGACGTGCAGCGCGGTGACCTCGCGTTCGACCGCACGCTGAAGGTCAACCCGAATATCGAGAACGCCAAGTCGCACATGCAGCAGGCGTTGCCGGGTCATATCGACACGCTGAACCGCATGCTCGACGCCATGCGCGACGATCTCGTCACCCTCGCGACGTCGCGCACCAAGCGCGGCAAGAAGGATGCCATGCGGCGTCTCTCCGAGCGCCGCCGCCGCGGGTGCCGTCTGATCCACGAGCTCAACATCCAGATCAAGAAGCTGCGCCCTATTCTCGACGAGATCGGCGTGGTTGTGCGCGAATTGGACCGGCTGGCACGTCGCCTGCGCGAACTCGACAAGAGCAAGGCAGCGTCGGCAGTTGCCGAGCGCGAAGAGGCGCGCGACCGCATCGCGCAGATCACGATGCGCGCGTGCGAAGCGCCGGATCGCTTGCGGCGCCGACATCGCATTCAGGTGCGCCATGAGTTTGGCGGGTACGAGCTTGCGAAGCAGAACCTGTCGAGTGGCAACCTGCGGCTCGTGGTCTCCATCGCGAAGAAGTACCGCAACCGCGGACTCTCGTTCCTCGACCTCATCCAAGAGGGCAACACCGGCCTGATGAAGGCGGTCGAGAAGTACGAGTTCCGTCGCGGCTACAAGTTCAGCACGTACGCGACATGGTGGATCCGGCAGGCGATCACGCGTTCGATCGCGGACCAGGCCCGCACGATCCGTATTCCCGTGCACATGATCGAGACGATGTCGAAGCTGCGCAATGTCACGAAGGACCTTGTGCAGAAGAAGGGCCGCGAGCCGACGATCGAAGAGATCGCGGCTGCGTCCGAGATCACCGTCGATGAGACGAAGCGCGTGTTCAAGATCGCGAAGCATCCCATCTCGCTCGACTGCCCGATCGGTGATAGCGACGATTCGTACTTCGGTGACTTCATCGAGGATCAGAGCGCCGAGTCGCCGGTCAGCGCCGCGACGCACGAGATGCTCAAGGACAAGATCGAGAAGGTGCTACAGACGCTCACGTTCCGTGAGCGCGAGATCATCAAGCTGCGCTACGGCATCGGCGATGGGTATACGTACACCCTCGAAGAGGTCGGCCGCATCTTCAAGGTGACACGCGAGCGCGTGCGCCAGATCGAGGCGAAGGCGGTTCGAAAGCTGCAGCACCCAGTGCGAGCGAGGAAGCTCGAAGGCTTCCTCGACTCGTTCGGAAACGAATGACACAAACGAGCCCGGCGAAAGCCGGGCTCGTTTGCTTTGTAGAACGAATGAACATGACCCCGAGTTGGTCGGCGGCGGCATTGAAGAGAGCCAGCCGAAGAGAACCCACGGAAGCAAGGGAGACACGACGTGAAGGAGACCCTGCAGCAACTGATCGAGTTGCAGCGTACTGACGATGGCGTCGTCGCGCTCACCGCGCGCATCGAGGAACTCGACGCGCAGTTGAACGGCGCCCGCGCCGCGCTCGACGAAGCGATCGCTGGCGTCGAGGTGGCACACCATGCAAAGCAGGAAGCGCAGGCGACGACCCATCGATTCGAGATGGACCTGCAGCAAGCCGAAGCCGAGATCAACAAGCTCGAAGTGCAGTTGAACAAGGCCTCGAGCAACAAGGAGTACCAGGGCCTCATGCTCGGCATCGCGGCCATCAAGGCCTCGAACGACAAACTCGAAGAGCAGATCCTGCTCTCGATGGACGCCACCGATGAGAAGGAGCGCGACGAGGAAGCCGCCAAGGCCGGGCAGCGTGACGCCGAGGCTGGGCTACGTGCCGCCGAGGGCAACGTCGAAGAAGAGCGGCAAGGGCTCATGCAGGAACTGGCCGACATGAGGACCGGTCGCGATGAACTCGCGGCGCGGGTGGACCCGACGAAGCTGAAGCTCTACGACCGGATCCGCGGCGGCAACCGCAAGAGTGGTTCCGCGGTCGTGGCTGTCTACGGCGAGTATTGCCAGGGCTGCCAGATGGCCGTGCGCCCGCAGGACATGGTGCTGCTCACGCAGTGCACCGAGATCGTCCTCTGCCGCACATGCCACCGCATTCAGGTGCTCGATACCTGAGCGCTTGTTCCGCTCGGCATGAGCGCTCGGCCACTCAGGCGGCGTTGGGTGACCACTCCGGCACGACGAACGTGCGGATGATCCACAGGCCCAGCATCGCGACCACCAGGCCGATCGCCAACCACGCGCCGCGGCGCTCCAGGAGATCCCAGAACGGATCGCGTCCGCGAATCAGGTAGGACACGCCGCCCAGGAAGCCGAGGACGGAGCCGCCGAAGAGAGCGATCCCGAGCGGGTGCATGCGCAGCGAGTGGAGCAGATCGCCCTGCGCGATACTCTGGATAGAGCGCGTCATGCCGCATCCGGGGCATGGGATCTGGAAGAACAACTGGAACGTGCAGAGCGTGGCCTTTGGCAGCGCGACGACGTGCCCGATGAGCGCCGCGCCGACGAGAGCCAGGCCGAAGAATGCCACGCGGAGCCATGCGCCGCGCCGCGCTTGTCGCGCGCGGTCAACCGCATGCGGCCCGAATGGATGTGGCCCGGATGGACGCGAAGGAGATGCACGAGGTGGCGGTGGTGTGTCCACACCGCTCGAAACCGGCGTGGCGTCGCCCGCGTTCTCAGCTACCACAGGTTGACCTCGCCCGTGAGCAGCACGTAGCCGTCGAGGACGGCGTTGGCCACGGCGTGCGAGATCACGAGGTCGCGCAACCGGCCCGTCTTCATGAGCAGGAAAGTCCAGAGGAGACCGGTCAAGAGCGCGGCCAGCCATTCGGGATGCGTCAGCGTGAAGAAACCCACGGAGGCCGCGAAGGCGAGCGGCGTGAAGCGTCCGACCGGGACGTCGCGCCAGTCGCCCACGCCCGCGTCGGTCCAGCGCGGGATCAGCGAGCGCACGAGCAGTTCCTCGGCGACCGGCACGGCGAGGACGGACGTGACGAGCCGTCCGCCCAGCAGCAGCCAGGCCCATTGCGGGCCGTACGCTTCCGCATCGAAACCGCCGCGTCCTGAGCCTGAGCCGCCGATCTCGAGCGTCGGGACCGCATACGTCAGCACCGGCCAGGCCAGGCCGACGGCGACACCGGCACCGATTGCCAGGAACGTCGCACCTCTCACCGACGACTTGCGCGGCTCGAGCTCCGGATATGCCCCGCGCCTGTAGAACCAGATGAGCACGCCGAGCACGAGCGCGGCGCGGACCGGCTCCATGGCCGGGCCGAGGGACCAGGCCTCCGGGAGGCTTGCGCCCACGAGACCGACCAACATGAGGAGGACGTAGGGCAGCGCGTGGGGGAGTGACGACATGCGCTACGTATTCTTCCGGCACCCGAGGCTGTGTCCAAGGTGCGCGTTAGAGTTTCCGCATGGAATTCGTGTACGTCGTCAAGCGGAGCGACCTCTTTCCGAGACGCTATCCGCATGGACTGGAGTTGCTCGACACCAGCGCGATGGCGGGAGTTGTCAAGCGCATTCGGAAGTACGGGTTCTTCGTGGAGCGGCGGCACGCGGAACTCGACTCGTCGCTGAAGCAGGTCATCCCGTATTGCGTGATGCTGCGCGGTGACGAGATCTTCCTCATGCGTCGGTTGGCCGCAGGCGGCGAGGCGCGCCTCCACGGGAAGCGCTCCGTCGGAGTTGGCGGGCATATCAATCCGGTCGATGAACGGAGTGACGGCGGCGCTGATGGCGCTGATCGGGAGGGGCCTGCCGACGACGTGATCGCGGAGGGGCTGCGACGTGAGATCGCCGAGGAACTGTATGTCGAAGGCGACTGGCGCGCGCGGCCCGTCGGCCTTCTGAACGACGACAGCACCGATGTCGGGAGCGTGCATGTCGGCCTGGTGGCGATCGTGTCTGCGAGCGGCGAGGTCAGTGTGCGCGAGACCGATGTGCTCGAGGGCGCCTTCGTTTCGATTGCCGCGTTGCGTCAGATGCTCGCCGACGAGCGCGACACGTTCGAGACGTGGAGCGCGCTCGTACTCGACCAGCTCGACGCCCTGCTTCCGCCGCATTCGTCGCCCTGACCGCGGGCGGACGGCAGACTGATCCACATGCCCGAGAGCCGCAGATCCACTACCCGCGCCACGACCCGCGCCAACACCCGCGCCAACACCCGCAACGCTGCAACGCGCGGTGCCGACGCGCTTTGCCTGCACGCATCGAGCGAGAGCGACGCGAACTTCCTCTACGCGGTCGGGATGCACGTTCCCGATCCCCTCTTCTGGTTCAAAAAGGGGCGCCGTAGCTACCTCGTCGCGTCCACACTCGAACTCGGGCGGGCGCAGATCGAGGCGTCGGTCACGCACGTCCTGGACGAAGCCCAGTGGACGCGCAAGACGAAACGCGCGCTCGGCCGTTATCCGCTTCGCGAAGAGGTCTATGCGGCGATCCTCCGCGCGAAGAACGTCAGCAGCATCGAGGTGCCTGCGACGTTTCCGCTCGGGACCGCCGACGTCTTGCGGAAGGCCGGCATCAAGGTGAAGTCGCGTCCCGCTCCGTTCTTCGCGGAGCGCATGCTGAAACGTGACGACGAGCTCGCCGCGATCCGGGCGGCGCAGGCGGCCACCGAACGATCTCTCGACGCGGGCCTCGCGATCTTGCGCGCGTCGAAGTCACGCGGTGGGTGGCTTCGGTATGGGGGCGAGCGCCTCACGTCCGAGACCGTACGAAGTGCGATCGAGCTGTCGCTGGCCCGCGACGGGCTCATTCCGCGCCACACGATCGTCGCGTCGGGCGAACAATGCGTCGATCCGCACAACGCCGGGTCGGGACCGATACGGCCGAACACGACAATCATCATCGACATCTTCCCGCGCGACACCGCCAGCGGGTACTTCGCGGACATGACCCGTACCGTCGTGCGCGGCAAGGCGAGCAAGCAGGTGCGCGAGATCTACGCTCTGGTCCACGCGGGCCAGCAGTACGCATTCGATCGCATTCGCGGTGGCTGCGACGCGCAGGCGATCCATCGCGGCATCGTCGCGCTCTTCACGGGGAGCGGCTGGCCGACGGGTCCGAAAGACGGGCGCAACCAGGGCTTCTTCCATGGCACCGGCCATGGGGTGGGACTCGACATCCACGAGCCGCCGTCGTTCGGGGATCGTCCGAGCACTCTTCCCACCGGCGCCGTCGTGACCGTCGAACCGGGTCTCTACTACGCCGGGATCGGCGGCGTGCGCCTAGAGGACATGGTGCTCGTCACCGAAGACGGCTGCGAGAACCTGACGCGCGCGGAGAAGGTGCTCGAGATCTGATGGATAGACTGGGTGGATAGGGTTCGCGCAGGAATAAGTTCGTGGGACCGAGGACGAGCGAGGCGGCGTAAGGCAAGGCGCCTCGACGACGCGACTCGCGGTCATGATTGAATTGGACGGGGAGCCGAGTCGGGGAGGAGAGGCAACGCAGCGTTACGCCGCCGCAGCCGACCGAATCCCCGAAGTTGTTCCTGCGCGGACCCTTAGTTCCCGCCCCACGGTCGCTTCGACAGGATGGTCTCGAGGAAGGCGTCGCGGTTGATCCCGCCCCGTCCCGCATTGTAGGCACCCGAGATCCGGCACAGGTCGTACGTGTCGGAGATTGCGTTCTCCCATCCGCGGTGTCCCTGGTACGGGTTGCCGATGCGCTTGTCGAAGAGGACGGTTGCGACGCGCAGCAGGTGGTAAGCGAGCTGCTTGCCCGATTGGGCGCCCGCATACTGGAGCGGAACGCAAACCACGCTCTCCTTCAGGTCCACATGCGCCTTCGGCTCGGTCTTCCCGGGGATCTCGATCCGCGTGGTGGACGCTCGCACGACGAGCAGGGCACCCGGCATATTCTCCTGCAGCCACGCGAGCGCTGACTCCACCTTGGCTCGGTGCTTCTTGTCGCGTGTCTCGATCGGGACGGTCGCCGCGGCCGCGAGAATGGTGTCGCGCGCGTTCTTCAGAACGTCGTCGTCCCACTCCATGGGTTCGGCGCCGTCCAGGAGCATCGCCTCGAGCGAACCGCGACGAACGCCAAGGACCTCGTCCTTCCCGGCGGCCTTCTTCAACTTCTTGAGGAGTGCCTTCCGGTTCTTCAGGAGGTCTAGCGCGGCCCACGTCGCGTGGTCGGCAACTTCGGGGTTCGCGTGCTCCAACGCGATCTTGATCAGTCCGTCAACGGTGGTCTTGCGATCACCGAGCTTGGCGAGTGCCTCGCACGCGAACACCGCGATCGACTGACTGGAACTCGCGGCGAGTTCCAGAAGGCGCGGGAGGTCGGCCTTGCCGCCGACGTACCCGAGCGCTTCGGCGGCGCGCGCGGAGCGCCCTCTTTGCTCGCCGTCGGCCAGCGCGCGGAGACGTTCGGCGAAGCCGGCGGCGCCCAGGTGCTGACCTGCGCCGATCGCGAGAAGGCGGAGTGCACGCGTGGTCTCCGCGACCGTGAACTCCGCTAGGAAGTCGAGGTCTTCGGGGTACTCCACGCCCTTCTTCAGCTTGCGGTCCGACATCGCGACGAGCGCCTGCACAAGCTCACTCATCTGCTCTTTCTTGAGCCCCTCAGCGCGTGCAAGACGCGCCTTCACGTTCTCGCCGGCGAGGAGCTCCGCCGGGTCCTCTGCCGCGAAGGCCGACGGGGCAGACAACACTGCTGGACGCGAGTCCGCAGGCGCGCCAGGGTCGGGCACCGGGGCGCAGAAAAGCGCGCTGGCGACGCCGAACGCTGTGCCTGCAAAGAGCAGCACGCGCCGCGTCCTGTCGCTCAGCGAGTCCATCACGTCAGTCCCCGAAGACGTCGTCGATCCACGCCTCGAGGTTGGGGTCGTCTTCCGGGCCGCGCTCGAACCATTTCTCCAGGTACTCCCTTGCCTTCTCGCGATCGTCCATGTGCTTGTCATAGATGATCGCGATCCAGAGGAATTCGTCCAGAGCTTCCTTGTTGAGCTTGATGGCGGCGTCGAATGCTTTGACGGCCTCCTTGTAGTGCTTTCCCGACGTACAGGCGCGACCGTACGCGGTCCATGTCGCGGCGTCCTTTGGGCGCAACTCCGTGGCCGTGAACAGTTCCGCGACGGCGTCCTTGTAGCGCTTGAGCTCGTAGTAGAGCTCGCCGAGCGAGAGGTGGTAGAGCCCGTTTTCGGGGTCCAGTTTCGCCGCCCGCTCAAGGGTCTTCTTGGCATCGGTGGGTTTCTTCATGCTCCAGCTCGCCATACCCGAGCCGTAGAGCAGTCGCGGGTCGTCCTTCGCGATCTTGAGACCGGGCTTGTAGTGCTTCTTGATCGCCTCGGCATACTTGCCCATCTGCGAGAGCGCGTGGCCGGCGTGCAGCATCGCGGGGACGTTCTTCGGATCGATGTCGAGGGCCTGCTGCGCCACGCTCACCGCGGCGTCCCATGACGCCTGCCGCAAGAGCACGAACGAGCGTGCGACGAGGACGCGTACACGCTCGGGGCCGGGGAACGGAAGCAGATCGAGGGCCTCGCCGTAGGCGTCGAAGGCGCTGTCGAGGTGATCGGCATCGAGTTCGCCTAGCGCTTCGTAGACGGCACCCTGGGCGAAGTGCGCGCGCGCGCTGTCTGGGTTGCTCGCAATCGCGCGCGTCGCATAGTTGAGCGCGCTCAGAAGGGCCTTCTCGTCGGCGTCCTTGTGGGCTTTCTTGGCGTCGGCCAGCGCGCGCTTGAGGACGGCTTCCGATGCACCGACGAGCGCCTCGACCATGCCCCGTTCGAGACCCAGCGCGCGATCAAATGCCACAGTGGCTTCCGCGTAATGGTGGGTGTCGAGGTGCACGAGGCCGATGCGATAGTGAGGGTCCGGGTCCGTCGCGTCAGCCGTAGACGCGGCGTTGAGGACGTCGAGCGCTGCTTGCCCTTGTCCGGCGCGCCGCAACGCCTCCCCTCGCCCAACGCGCGCCGTGCGGTCGGTGGGGCGGAGTGCGAGCACCTGCGCCCACGCCTCTGCTGCTTCCGAGAAGTGCTCCGAGCGTTCGAGCGCGAAAGCCTGCATGGCCACGATGTTTGCGTTCTTGGCGTCGATTGCAACCGCCGCACTGAGGGCCGCGATGGAGTCCGACGCGCGGTCCAGGTCGTGGAGCGCGCGCGCCTTGCCGATCAGGGGCCACGGCGAACTCGGGTGTTTTCCGGCCAGACTCTCGAAGCCTGGGAGCGCCTTCGCCGGTTCTTTGAGGCGCGTCAGGAAGTAGAGGTAGAGCGGGTCGTCCGCATGCTCGTCAGCGAGCTTCTGGTACCGGGCCTGCAGGTCTGCCAGGCCGAGCACCTGACGTGCGGTCTCCTGATAGAGCACGTTGGCGGCCGGGTCGGCGGGCGCGGCGTCGAGCGCTTGCTCAAGCAGGCGCAACGCACCGGCCACGTCCTGCTCGCGCAGCTTGCGGCCGGCGTCCTCGACCAATTTGTCCGCGGTCTCGTTCGCCCAGACGTTGGTTGGACCGACATGCAACTCGACGACGCTGGTGAGCGCGAGCGCCGCTGTCAGCGCCGATCCGAGCATGGCTACTCGCCGCCAGGAGGGGGCGGCGGGGCCGCGAAGCTGTTTCCGGGTTGCGTTGCGGAGGATTGACATCGTCACGTGTCCTTCTCGGGAGCCCAGCGCTCGAATTCGTCTCATGCCGTCACACGCCATGGGACGCGCCACGGACGGAAAACAACGGACCACGTCCGGTCGTGCCCAGCTTCCGACCCTGCCAAGCGTGCGGTCGCGCCGACTCGTTCACGCCCGGCCGAATGTGGCTCGCTGCGTGTGTACTCTACCTCTGGCGATGGGACGCACGCACTACAGCGAGTCGAGTCAATTCGCGACGGAGGGCGCAGCTCTTAAAATCCGACGTCCGAAGGAGCAGCCCCCGAGGGTCTCGCACTCGGAAGATGACATCTCAGCCAGTCCGGACTTGGCAACCCGCCTCCGGAACCAGCGATAGGGGAACAGTCGCGTCACTCAGTCACCCACTCGATCAGTACGGGTGCGTGTCGGCTTCCTGCTGCTTTCGCCGCTCCGCTGCCGCAGCGTCGCGCTCAGCCTGCAAGGCCTTCGCACGGGATCGGTCGCGCTCAGTGACGAGACTTTCGTCGCGCGCGCCGAACTGGAAGTCCTCGCGACCGTACTCGGCCTCTTCCCGCTGCAGGTACTCAAGGTAGTCCGCGGCGTTCTTGAACTTCTTTGAGCCCCGACCGCTCTTCCGACCACCACGCGAGCCCCCGCGAGAACCGCCGCGCGAGCCGCCGCGGCTGCCTCCGCCGCCTCGTGAGCCGCCGCGACTGCCACCGCCGCCGCCACGACCGCCACCGCCACCGCCGCCACGCGCGAAGCTGACCTCGGGACCGAGCGTGACCGCCGCCACCGCGGCTGCCATCCCGACGACCACCCATCGGATGAAATTCTTCATGTGCGCCCTCCAGGTACGGACCGCCGTTCTCTCATTCAACGCGCCCACCCATCAGCGGGTTTCGCGCCGTGGCGAACCGATCACAAACTATGACGACCCTGAGCCGCCGCAGGTTGCATCCCTCCCATTGTGCCGGACTTGCGTCGCCGTGGATACCCACGGAGCCCCGCGGTCGCGTCGGGGGCGGGGCACTCGGAGCGTGCGCGGGCGGTCGTCAGGCTCCGCAGCTACTGGAATTTGCGGTGATTCTTCGCGATATAGGCGTTCAGCTTGGCGATCGCCTTGCGGCGCTTGTCCTCAGGCGCATCGGCGCGGAAACTGAACGACTTGCCGATGAGGCCGTCGAGCGCCAGGAATGACGTGTTGCGGCAGCTCTCATCGTCGGCGTAGAGCCCGTCCACGAGGAACGGAACGATCGCCTTCTGCCCGATGTCGAGCGCACGCGCTGCCGCCTCTTCGCGCAAGACGGCGGGGATCCCGGCGTCGCGCAGCAGCCTCGCCATGGCGTTCGGCTTCGTCTTCAGCGGGTAGGCGGCGATCGTCGCACGCACGCGCTCGGCCTGGATCGGGTCGAGCTCGGGAGTCGCCGGCGTTTCGTCTGCCTCAGGCTCGTCGGCGGCGATTTCCTCGCTCAGGTCGAGGTGGTGGCGCGCCACGAAGTCGGGACTGAGGACCCCGGCGACGACCCAGTTGTCGATCCGCACGTCGGAGTCGTGCGTGAATGCGGCGACCATCTGGGATGTGAGATCGCGATCCCACTCCTTGCCCCCGCTCTTCCAGTCGAGCAGACGCATCTCGCTCTTGTTGTCCTCGCGGGTGATTCGGACCTCGACGGGAGTCCCGCGCTGGATCTCGGGCTTCCTGCTGTGCGAACCGCAATAGCGCCAGTCCTGGAAGCCGTCACGGTTGATCTTCGGGTCGCGCGGGATGAACTTGATGATCATGTTCTGCGGCGTCGTGACGCCGTCACCGAGGCTGAAATAGCGGTCCTGCACGCAATAGAGGGTGAAGACCTCGCTCTCGCGCTCCTCGGTCACGGCGAAGCCGAAGTTCTTCGGTTTGAGGGGTGTAAACGTAGCGCTCGACTCGACGCGCTTTCCGAAGACTGCCTTGTGCCGAAAACTACCCGTGCCCTTGATGCGCAACTGCCCACGCTCGATCGATTGCACGGCGGTGCGAATTGCGCGGTAGGGCAGTGACGCCTCGAAGTCGGCCAGCTGCCCTGCGTCCTCGAAGTCGTAGTGGATCTCGATCTCGCCCTTCTTCGTGAGCTTGACCACCTTGCCCCTGAAGAACTCGGTGACGGAGACCTTCTCGGGCTCGGCCGCGTCGCCCTCGGGGACGAGCATGAGCGCTGCCGCCAGCGCCACACCAGCACACAGAGCGAAGCGCGCCAGGCGTCGCCGCGTTCTCAGCATCGCTTCCATCCGGAGCGCTCCTCTCGTTGCATCCGCCGCCGCCAATCACTCTGACCTGATCACACTCTGTACCGGTGACGTCGGTGCCGTTGACCCAGCATCGACAAATCAGTGTCGCAAGGTCGGCACGCGATCACATAGACGCGCGAAGCTCGCTTCAGGTTGCGTCACGACGGCGAGGATGCGGGGTGCAACCCCCGCGACGCCGACTCAGTCGAGCAGGCCCGCGTAGTCCAGGAACCCCTTGAGCACGCGCAGGAACTCCGCAGGGTCCTCGAAGTGGGTCATCCCGCGTGCGTCGCGCATGACGGCCGTGATCGGCGGTGGCTTGCGGAACGAGGCCCGGATGCGGCGCAGGTCCGCGTCGCTACCACCACTGAGCGGTGAGTCGCCGGGGAATGTAAAGAGCGTGGGTGTCTCGATCTTGACGTGGCGCGTGAAGTCGATCGGGGGCACCGTCACGAACCCATGGTCGCGCGTGGCCGTCTTCCAGAGCCGCCACGCTTCGCTGTCACGCCGATCGACGAGCCCGTGTGTCAGGAAGACCCGCCGCAACCGGCGGCCCTCGTCGGGGGAGTGATCGGACTCGAACTCTCCGAGGAGCAGGCCCGCCGCCCAGCGCTCGGACGCCGTGCCCTCGTGCAGGAGTCGCGTGATGGCTGCGCCGTAGGATTGGCGGTCGAGCCAGCCGTTCACGAGGACGAGTCCCGCGATGCTCTTCTTGTAGCGCATGGCGTAGCGCTCTGCGATCCACGCCACCGGCCCCGCCGCCATGACGATGACGCGCTCCTTCCCCTTGCTCTTGCGCAGCGAGTCGAGCGCGCGGGCGAGCTTGTCCACGGGGTAGACGGGGATGGAGCGCCCATAGCCCGAGGTGCCGGAGATCTCCTGGATGGTCGGCAGCGTGACGTAGGTGATCCGCACGAACGCCGACGCCTCGTCAAGGTAAGGGCGGAAGTAGTCGTGCGAATAGCCGAAGGGCGCGAGCACGAAGAGATCGGGGCGCGCCGCGCGGTCGGTGCCCGAGGAGCCCGTGCCGTCGGGCGGCGTGTCGAGCGTCACGGTCTCGAGCGGCACACCGGCGAATTCCTCGCGTGTGACCTCGTCGCCCTGCCGCCCCCATTCCGGACGGTCCTTGTGGCGCCTCCACCACGCCAGCCACGCGCCCTTCGCCCGTCCCATGTCCGTGCCCGAGATCGCTCGCAGACTCGCGCGAGCCCAGACGAGGACACGGAGATCGGTCTCCTCTTCCGCGGTCTGCACGAGGCGTTCGACACCGTCGCGGGAAACGATCTCTCCGAGTGCGCGCGTGGCGGTCCGGCGCACGCGCCACGACTCGTCGTCCATCGCCGCAATCAGCGCTTCGCCGTCGCCCGGAACCGGCCCCGTGGCCATTGCGTACGCGATCCCCTCGCGGACCCACAGGTCGTCGTGCGTGATGAGGTGGAGCCGCATCTCGGCGCGCAGCGGCCCGGCCGGGACGGTTGCAAGGGCGTCGATCGCCGTCCCCCGGACGAACCAGTGCCCGGTCGAGAGGATGCGGATGAGATCCGGCAGCGAGCGCGGGTTCGCGGGATCGAGGAGCTTCACCGCTGCGACGGCCCGCTCGACCGTGGCACCCTTCAGGCGGCGGCGCACGTCCTGCAGTATCCGACCGTAGGCATCTTCACCTGAATCGTCGTCGGCCGCCGAGGCGCTACCGGCGACACCGGCGAGAATGCCGAGCACGACGGCGAAGATGACGAATAGCGACGGGTGAGTACGGGATCTCGACACGTCGCCAGGGTATCACCCCTCGCAGAGTGGGCGCGCCGGGCCGCCCGAGAACCGCACCGAATCCAGCCTGTCCGGGAGCATCTCCGAGTAGAGTCCCGCGATGGTGATCTCTGCCGCCACCGAGGACAAGCTGACCGGGCTGCGCGCGAATCTGCGCCGTCTCGGCTCGGTCGCCGTGGCATTCAGCGGTGGCGTGGACTCTTCGCTGCTGCTGGCGGTGGGCAACGACGTCCTCGGCCAGGCGGCCGTCGCCGTCACGGGGATCAGCCCCAGCCTGGCGCCCGCAGAGTTGGAGACGGCGCAACTCGTCGCCGAACAACTCGGTGCGCGGCTCGTGCGCCTGCCGACGCACGAGATGGACGACCCGCGCTACGTCCGCAACGCGCCCGATCGCTGCTACTTCTGCAAGAGCGAGCTCTACGATCGCGTGCTCGCCTGGGCCGAGCGCGAGGGTGTCGAGCACGTCGTGGACGGCCTGAACGCCGACGACGACGTCACCGATCGACCCGGCGTGCGCGCCGCCACCGAGCGGCGCGTGCTGTCGCCGCTGCGCGATGCGGGGTTGACGAAGGCCGAGATCCGCGCCGTCTCGGCGGATCTCGGGTTGCCGACCGCGGACAAGCCGGCGGCGCCATGTCTCGCGTCACGGATTCCACATGGAACGGTCGTCACGGAAGACCGGCTGCAGGCTGTCGCAATCGCAGAGGACGCGTTGCGACGGCTCGGGTATCGCGAGTTGCGCGTGCGGTATCACGGAACGCTCGCACGGGTCGAACTGCCCGCAATGGACCTTCCGCGTGCTCTCGGCGAGCGAGCGGCGGTTGCGGCGGCCGTTCGCACAGGCGGCTTTCGCTTCGTGACGATCGATCTCGACGGAATGCGCTCCGGTGGAGCCAATCGCGCGGTCGCCGATGGGGAGGATGACGCGTGAGCGACGGGCATGACGGGAGCGGTCGGCGTCGGCGTTCGAAGCGCGGGCTCGCGGCGTACTGGCCGTGGATCGCCGTCGCGGTGGTGGCGGCGCTGCTGGTTGCCAACCTTGTCATGAGCCTGTTCGGCGGGGCGGCCGACAGCGGTGCGAGTGCTGGGGTCGGTGCGGGCTTCCTGGACGGTCTCGTCTCGGCGGATCGCTTGGTTCAGGTCGGGTTGTGGGTGGCGCTGCTCCCCGCTGCCGTGGCCGGCGTGTTCGGTGTCTACTGGGCCAGCGAGGCGTTCTCGCGTTCCGAACGCCCGATCTCGCTCTGGATGCGGCGCGCGTTCGTCGTCTCGCTCACGTCCTGGATCGCCCTCATCGTCGTCATCATGGACGCGGACGCGTTCGAGTTGCGCATATCGGTCGGCATCGCCGCCGCGGCGCTCTTTTCCGTGCAGATCATACCGTTCGCGATCGCGGCCCGGACGGCATCAGAAGGCCGCTTCGGCGCACGGTCGCCCGGGGACGGTGGTAGTGGCGGTCGCCGACGCCGGTCGTCGTCCGGGCGATCAGAGGAGAACCAGCAATGACCGACGAGACCGAACCCCCTGTGGCCAGCCCCGCTGCCGATCCGACAGCTTCGCTTCCGGACGCGGATGTCGAGTCGATCGCGAGCAAACCTACCGCAAAGGTGTGGGCGGGCGATCCGCGTGTCGCGCTCTCGAAGGGGCGCGCGCGCCCGGCCTGGGCGGGTCACCCGAATGTCTACGAGGGTGCGATCGAGAAGGTCGATGGCGAGCCCGCCGACGGCGACGAGGTCGATGTCGTGGACTCGAGTGGCCGCTTCATCGGTCGCGGTGTCTGGGGCGGCGCCTCTGCGCTCCGTGTCCGCATCCTTCGCAACACCCGTGGCCCGGTCGATGCGGCGTTTGTGGCGCGGCGTGTCCGTCAGGCCGTCGCTCTGCGGCGCGACGTACTGCAACTCGCGGCGGTGACGGACGCGTGGCGCCTGATCCACGGCGACGGCGACCGATTGCCCGGCGTGGTCGCGGATCGCTACGGCGATTGGGTCGTGTTGCAGGTGACGAACCGCCCGATGGCCGATCGGCGGCCTGCGCTCGCGAAGGCGCTGCTCGACGCGGCGGGAGTGAAGGGCGTCTGGGAACGCGCTGCACCGAAGTTCGCGGAGCGCGAGGGCTTTCATCCCGGCGGCGGGCGTCTGGCTGGCGAGACGCCGCCAGATGCCGTCGTGATCCAGGAGCACGGTCTGCGCTTCAACGTGGATCTGGTGAAGGGCCAGAAGACCGGGCACTTCTTGGATCAACGTGACAATCGGCTTCGCTTCGGTGCGTTCACGAAGGGCAGGCGCGTTCTCGACGCATTCTCCGGTACGGGCGCATTCTCGATCGCCGCTCTGACCCAGGGCGCGACTTCGGCGCTGGCGCTCGACTCGTCGGCCCGGGTCCTCGAGCGCGCCGCCGAGAACGCCACATTGAACGATTGCGCTGAGCGGCTCGAGAGTCGTGCCGGTGACGCGTTCACCGCGTTGCGCGAGCTCGAGGAGGCGGGAGAGAAATTCGGCGCCGTCAGCCTCGACCCGCCGCGCTTCGCGTCGTCACAACGCGAGGTTTCCGGCGCGCTGCGAGGCTATCTCGAAGTGAACACTCGTGGCGTCGCGCTCGTCGAGCCCGGCGGCATTCTCGCGACATCGTCCTGCACCGGAGCGGTCTCGGAATCCGACTTCCTGCGGATGCTGCGCGACGCGGCGTTCAGGGCGCGTCGCCGCATTCAGATCCTCGCCGTCACGGGCCAGGCCCCCGACCACCCGTGGTTGACGGCTGTGCCCGAGGGCCGCTATCTGAAGCACGTCCTGGCGCGCGTACTGTAGCCAGGCGGTGTTGTGTTTGTGTCGACTCCGTCGACACGCTCGCTCTCGCTCGCATGTTCGGCTCCCGTCGCGGCTCCGACTGCGTCAACCGGGCCTGCGGTAGAAGGTCGTTGCCGCGCATCGGGTCGGAGCCTCGACGTGGAATTGCGCGCGTCGCGAGGTCGAGTTTCGCAGGCGGAATCCGCTCCCTACGCCTCACCGCGAGTGGCACGCCGCGAGCGGAGCTCACGGCGTGCCACTCGCTCTCGTTTCTGGCGCTGTCTTGGTGGGTGGGGCTTGCTCGCGGTCGCCGCTGCAGGGCGTTTCGCGGCCCGCCGACTCGGTGCCGTTGGCCCTCGCCTCCTCTGCGCCCTCTTCAGACAGACCGGGTCTCCTTTCGCGCCTTTTCACTGACTCTTCTGATCGGAAGGGGCTCGTTACTGCGGACGCACTCGGCGGATCGAAAAGGCGCGAAAGCAGACCCGGTCTGGGCGTCTTCTTCTGCCTCTACTCCCCGATCAACCGAGGGCACGCGATTTCGACCCCTCGATGACTCGCGATCCACCCAGATATCCCAATCCCAATTCCACCCTCACCGGCGCTGGAAGATCGGGAGCGTTTCCAGCGGGACCTGCAACGTCAGGCAGCCCATGGCCGTGCTGTACTCGCGGCTGCGGCCGTCGCCGCCGACGGGGTTGAAGGAGCCGTCGGTCTGCTGCTGGGCGATGACCTGTGCGCGGATGCGGGGCCACTGCTCGCGTAGGCGTCGGGCGTCGTTCTGCTGGTAGATCGCCTGCGCTCCGTAGAAGACGCCGTAGTAGAACCACTGCCGCGTGTGGAGGGCGTCGTCGAAGCGGCGATCGAGGAACTTCATCCCGTCCGTGATGATCTTTGTGTCGCCCTTCTCGTCGCCGTAGCGGCCGAGCCCGAAGAACGTCGAGAGGGCTGCGGCTGTGAGCGAATACGAGACGCGCTGCTTGTTCGTCTTCTGGTATGCGAACCCGCCGTAGAGCTCGCGATTGTGGAGGTTCTGAGACCCGCGGACGTAGTTGTAGGCTCGCCGCAACGTGACGTCGCTGACCGCGATCCCGACGTCGCGGGCGGCGCGCAGAGCGTGGATCTGCGTGACGGTCATCGAGCCCTCGTGGCCGTTCGGGATCGGATCGTAGAGCCAGCCACCGGAGTCCGGGTCCTGCGCGCGCTCGATGACCCGCACGGCACGCGCCAGGCCCCAGCGCACCTGATCGGCGAGCGAGAGCTGGGAGGCGTCCCGCCCCGCGCCGCCCTTCAGCCACGCGCGGATGTCGCGTACGTCGGTGCCGCCGAGGTTGCCGCTCGCTTGTGCGAGCGCCAGGGTGGCGAAACCGTGGCCGTGCATCTTCGACGTGGTGTCGTCTTGGATGTAACCCGGGGTCTTGCCGGGCACGTCCTCCCATGCCTTGCGGGCGAGGTAGCGGATGCCCTCGAGGACGGCGCGGGCATGTGGGCCGCGCAACTGCGGCGGGCCCTCGACACGGCTATTCGGTCCGGTTACGCGGATCGTCCGGCCCGCGCCGACCGTGTTGCCCCCGGCCATGAGCGCGAGCGTCGAGAGCGCCGTGTCCGCGACCTTCGTCCCGTCCTCCTCGCCCCAGTGGCCGCCGGGCTGCTGGGCCTTGGCGATCCACTCCTGAGCACGCTCAATCGAGCGACGCTGCTCAAGATTGACGAGCCCCGAGTCGGATTGGAGCGAAGACGAGCGGCCACCGCGCGCGACGGCTTCGTGGGCCGGGAGCAGCAGGAGACCGGCGAGTGCGAGGAGGGTCGCGCGATAGAACGGGGCCACGGCGCGTGCCGCGGCTGTCAGACTCGGAGACTCTTCGGAGTCGAGTCGCCGGTCAGCCACGACAGGGGGCCCACCCGGACACCTCCGGCGATCCACGGTGTTCTGTGGTCGCACCCCTACCGGCGCCCCTTGTCGATGTCGTCCGCCATCTTCTTGGTCCAGTCGCGCATCAGGCTACGCCACTTG
The DNA here is from genome assembly GCA_024280885.1 of Planctomycetota bacterium. GTDB lineage: Bacteria > Planctomycetota > JAJSAM01 > JAJSAM01 > JAJVHW01 > JAJRPF01. Next base: position 132,031 of record JAJRPF010000049.1, read on the forward strand.
ACGGGGATGGCGTCCCAGTCGCGCGACTCGTATGCACGCCGTACCTGGGGCGGCAGTTCCGCGATCCACCGGACGAACCTCTCCTTGCGCGGTCCCTCGCGATCGCTCTCTGGCGGCTTGGCGACCTCGCCCGGCTTCTCCTCGCCCTTTTCTCCGCTCTTGGGGTCCTTCTCGCCTTCGGGCTTCTTCCCCTGCTGCTGCGGTGGCTGCTTGCCACCCTGGCCGCTGCCGCTGCTGTTCCCGGAGACGGCGTTTTTCAGAAGCCACTCCATGGCTTCTCCGGCTTGTTTGCCGGACTTCTTCGTCTTCTCCAGCAGCTTCCGCACGCCCTCGGACGCTTCGTGCGTCGCGCCGTTGCCCTCCTTCAGGAGGCGCGTCATCTCGGCGCTGGCCTTCGCCGTCTCGGAACGCGCTTCGTCGGTCAGGCGGCGCAGTGCCTCGGCGGCCTCTGCAGAGCCTGACTTGGCCTCCTTGCGCAGTTCGTCGGCCGACTTCCCGGTCTGGTCCTGCGCCTTCTCCTCAAGCAGCTCTTCCATGCGTCGGGCCGCCTGCTTGGCGGTCGCTGCCGACGACGTGGAGCGCGCGAGAGACTCCTCGGCCTGCTTCATCAGCCTCTCGATCTCGCGGATCTTCTCCTGGATCTCCTGCGGGCTCGGCTCCTTGCTCTCCTGTGCCAACGCCGTCGTGACGGGCGCACAGAGCGCGAACGCGGCGGCTGCGAGCGTCACGAGTGTGGGCAGAGAAGCCGGACGCGCAAGGGCGTGCAATGCGCGCGCGGCTCGCTTCAGCGTCGACCGGCCGCCGCGGCGTGATTGACTGGGGCTCATCATCGGGAGTTCTCCTTCTCGTCATCCTCGCCCTCGGGAGGCAAGCCGTCGGGCGGCAACCCATTCTCGTCTGTGGGCTCGTCGAAGAGTTCCTCGCCGATGCCGACAGACTTCGCGAAGTCGCGCCACATCGTCCTGATCGTACCCTGCTGGTGCGCGAGCCGCTCGAGTCGGGCCTTCTGCAAAGGCGAGAGTTGGTCGGGGTCGTCCGGCAATCCCTCTCTCTGCAGCCTCTCAAGTTGGTTCGTGATGCGCTCCTGCATGCCACGCAGCGCGCGCAACTCGGCGACCGACGCGACGATCTTGGGCTTCGGAGGTTGCCCGCTCTCGCCCTCTCCCGGCTTGCCCTGCTTGCGTTCTTGCTCGTTCTTGAGCGTGTCACGCAACTCGGCGATGCGGTGGACGATATCGCGCTGGATACCCTGGCAGAAGTCACCCGGCTCGAGCTTGCGCAGGAGTTCGGCGACCGTCGTCATGTCGTCCTTCACCCCGCGCAGCACCGGTCCGAAGACGGGAGAGTCCTCGTTCTCGATCTCGGTCACGACGGGGTCGAGCAACTCGGAGAGCGCCTCTTCTTCGGCGGAGAGCTTGCGCATGCGGACGCGCTGGTGTCGTGAGAAACTGTCCTCGGGGCCGCGCTCCGCCCACGCAGCTTCGGTCGCAGCGAGGAGTTCCTCCTGCTGGAACTGCACCTTGGCGAGCTCTTGCTCGATCCTGTACAGCGCCTCCTCGGCCTGGAGTTGTTCGTATCGATCCTGCTCGTCCTTGAGCGCCTCGTCCGCCAGTTCCAGGTACTTCTCGGCGTTCTCCTGCTCCTGTTGGGCCTTCTCGGCGTCACCCTCGTCGAGTTTCTGCGACGCGTCGTCCATCTCCTTCGCCGCTTCGCCGACGCTCGAGGAGCCGGGGCTCGCCGCGCTGGATTGCATCTCTTCCGCGAGCTTGCGCGACTTCTCGGCCAGCTTCTCCTGCTCCTCACGGATCTTGCGCAGCTTCTCGCGGCGGCTCTGCTCCCGTTCCGGATCGCGGAGCGCCTCGCGGGCTTTCGCCAGGTCCTTCTGCGCCTGTTTGCGCTGGTCGCCCGCCTCGCGCGGGTTGCCGGCGGAGCTCTCCTGCGCGGCCTTCTGCATGCTCTCGCTGGCGCTGCCCACTGCGCCGGCAGCCTCGGACGCGCGCTCGGACTCCGAGGAATTCCCGGCAGCCGATAGCTCCTCGGCGCGCTGCTTGAGTTTCTCCTCGAGTTCGCGGGCGCGCTTCTCGAGGTCGCGCTGTTTCTCGGCGAGAGACTTCGCTGCGTCGGCCTCGCGCTCGGTGGCCTGATCGGCCCGCTCCGCCTCCTGGCCGGCAGCTTTCTGCATGGCGTCGGCCGCGGCTTGCGCCGCCTTCGAGGCGTCACTCGGCTTCCCGGAGGCGGCGTTGTCCTGCGCCTTCTGCATCTGGTCGAGGGCCTTCTCGAGCGCCTCCTTCGATGCGCCCTCGGGGAGGCGCTTCGCGACGTCGCGCGCCTGTTGCGCGAGCGCGTCTTGCGGCTGCTCCATGGCGCGCGCCGCGCCCGCTTGGCCGGAGGCCTCCGCGAGTTGCGCCTGGGCACTCTTCATCGCCGACTGGGCCTGCGCGGCGGCGGCGGCGGCCTCGCGAGCGTCGCTCTTCTGGGCCGCGCTCTCGTTCTGGCTGCGGGGCGGCGTCGATCCGGATTCCGATTGCGCTCCTTCCGCGACCTTCGCCGCGGCTTCGGCCGCGTGCTGCGCTGCTTCGGCGGCGCGCTTCGCCGCGTTCACGCCCTTTTGCGCGGCATCCTGACGCTCCGGCGGGAGTCCCACGGAGTTCGCCGCCGCGCGCTCGGCGTCGGCCGCAAGCTGATCCGCCGCGGCGGCGATCCGCTTCTGTTCGGCGCTCGCTGCGTCGGCCATCTCCGCGCGCATGGCGGCGAGCCCACGCCGGGCGGCGGCCGCTGCCTTCTCGAGCGAGTGCTGTGCGCGCGTGGCTTCGTCCGCAGCCTTGGGGGTGTCGCCCTCGCGGAGAGCAGACTCCGATCGACTGAGTTCGGCTGCAGCGGCCGTAGCTGCCGCTGCGGCCGACTCGGCGGCAGACTTCGCTGCCTGCGGACGGAAGTCGGCCGAGGCGGCGCGCAGCGCCCGGGCAGCGGCCGAGGCTTCATTCGACATCTTGCGCTGCTTCTCGGCAGCGCCTTGCGCGGCTGCGGCGGCCTGGGCAGCGGCCGCCGAACGCGCGAGTTCCGTCGCCTCGTCGGCGGCACGCGTGCGCGCATCCTGGGCCGTCGCAGCCGCCTTTCGCGCCGCGTCGGTATCGCCTGCGGCCTGCGCGTCCTGTGCCGCCTTCGAGGCTGCGGCGGCTTCGCTTGCCGTCGCTGCTGCCTTCTGAGCTTGCGACAACGCCCGTTCCAATTCGTCGGCGCGGGCGTCGCGGCCGTCGGCGCGCGCTTGCTCCAACTGGTCACCGAGGTCCTGCGCGGCCTTGTCGAGGCGCTGCGCCTGCGCGTCCGCTTGCTCCGCCGCGTCGCTCGCACTCGGGTCGCCCTGTCGCAATTCGTCGGCTGCGTCGCGCGCGATCTGCTCGATTGCGCGACTGCGGCGCACATCGTCGGCTGCTAGAGCGTCGATTTCCTGGCTGCTCTCGGCCGCGCGCCGCGCGAGTGCAGCGAGTCGTTGCGCGGCTTCTTCGGCAGCGGCAAGAGCGTCGAGATCCGGTCGTTGCGCGCCCTGATCGTCGGCGAGTTCGCCCGCGCGGCGGGCGACGTCAGCCAGGTCCTGCCGAATGGAACCGTCCTGCTTCGCCAACTGCTCTGCCAGGCGCTTCTGCTCTTCGGCCATCGCAGCGAGTCGCTCGGCGTTCCGCTCGGCATCCTTGCGTTCGTCGGCCGCGTCGCGACCGACCTCGGCGTCCAGCCGGGCCTGTTCTCGCTCGAGATCCTCGAGCGCGGCATCGAACTCCTGCAAGCTCGGATCGACGGTGGATTCTTGCTCGACCTCGCGCGTGTCGTTCTTCAGCTCCGCCTGTTCGTTGCGCAGGTCCGCGATCTGTCCGCGGGCGTCGGCGATCTCGCGTTGCTTGCGCTGGATGTCCTCGACCGTATTGCGTTTCTCGAGCACGGCGAGCAGGTCTTCAAGATCGCGGACCACCGTCTCCGAGAGCTTGGCCCCACGCACTGGCTTCTGCTCGCGGAAGAGGTCGCGAACCGACTCCATCGTGGATGCAATCTGGCGTTCATCAGCGTGCGCGATGGCGGTGTCGACGAGATCGGCCTTCTCGTCGAAACCGGACGCGCGCAGCTTCTCCCCGAACGTCCGCATGCGCGCCATCAGATCTTGGAACTGCTGGAGATTCGCCTTCTGGTCGCGCTCGCGCGTGAGCGAGTCGCTCTCGGAGCCGCCGTCCTGTGCGTGCGCTGCCGGGAGCATCAGGCGCGGCGCGTAGCACAGCGATCCAGCCACCGAGGCGATGAGTGCGACGGTGAGCCATGGGCGGCTCTGCATCCGGATGCTGGTCATTTCCTGCTCCTCTTCGTCCGCGGCGCCCTCTTCGTCCTCGCAGCGCGTGCCATCAAGATGAGCCGTCAATACGGACAGTCGCGTGCACGCGAGACCTGTGCCAGTCGGGCACCTGCCTCACCGACGTGTTCTCTTAGACGCGCGACGCGGGCCGTAGTTCAGCGCGATCTTGGTGGCTGTCCCTCAATACCAGGCTTCTCTGTGCCGGTCTTCTTCGCATCGTCCGAGAGCTCACGCTGCCGATTTGTGATCTGTCGCGCCAATTCGATGAGCTCGTTCAGGTCTTCCCAACGGTCCATACGCCGATCCAGTTCACGAAGCTGGGTCTCGAGCTCGACTGCGCGCCGTTCCGCTTCGTCGAGCAGCTCGGTGCGTGCCTCGTCATCTCCCGACCACGCTCGCAGCGCCTCGTAGACGCCGGGAGAGAGATCGGTGAGCGCCACGTCGCCCAGGTCCATGATGTCGAGGAGGGCGCCGAGAATGTTGGGATCGTAGAGGCGGCGTTCGCGCTTGGCCGTGACGATCTCGGCATAGAGCGAGCGCGGGAAAACCTCGGTTGAGCCGTCGGTGGGGACGGAGAGTGCGGCGTGGTACATCGGCATCACGCGGTCCACGGTAGGCTCGCTACCGAGACGATTGAGCACGTACGCGTCGAAGCTGCGATGAATGCCGCGCAGGAAACGATCGATCTCGCCGGTCACGCGTCCCTGCTCGACCTGCAGGTCGCGGCCGCGGTTGCGGAAGCCCCGGTCGATGGGTTTGTCGCTGACCTGCGTGCGCAGCTTGCGGATACCGTCGAGCGTTCGGCGCTGGTGCGTTCGTAGCTGGGTGAGCTGGTCGCGGAGACCGACCTGCTTTTGCGCGAGCCGCCGTTCGAGGTCCTCTGGCGCCAGGATCTCCAGCGTGACCTCCGGAGCGCTCGACTCCTGGCCTGTGTTGTCGGTGGCGTAGAGCGCGAGGCGCAGGACATCACCCGGAACCACGCCCGGCGCGTTCTCTCCGCCAAGCTCGCCGATCTTGACGGGCGCATAGATATGGACGGGCTGCTTCTCTGGCCCGGAATCCGTGTTGGTCGCTGTCTCGCCGGGGCGGGGGAAGAGCGGACGCGACAGGAGTGCGCTCTCGTCGGTGAATAGTTCGAGTCGCGCCGTGGCGAGCCCAAAGTCGTCCTTCACAAGCGCCTTCACTGGGATCAGGCCGTTCGGGGTCCGATACATGCGTCCGATCGGGAAGAGCATCCGCACGACTGGCGGCTGATCCGGCAGTGCGCGAATGAAGAAGCGATCCTGCCCCGCGCGATTGGTCTGGCCCTCTGCCGCGGTCAACTCAAGGTGAAACTGCACGTCTTCGTGGATCGTGAACTCGACGTTCAGCTGATCCCGCTCGCCTCCGCCTCCGCCGTCGTCGTCCGTGCCTCCGCCTCCGGCAGCGCTATTCGTCACCGTGAGCTCGCGAACGGGGCCGTCATCGGGGACCAGGCGGGCAGAGGCGAGGCGCATATTCGTCGTCAGCGCCAGTTGGACGCGCGAGCCGGTTAGCACCTGGAAGTTGGCCTCGCGTACGATCGCATCCGGAATGGCGCTGTGCTCTGGGTACGTCACGCGCGCTGTGATCGATGCCACGCGCGGCGGCACCATGGCGCGCACGACGTGGACAGGATCGCGATCGTCGTCGTCGCCACCCGTCACCCAGAAGCGGAACGACGTGGACACCGCACGGAAATCGAACGTGTACTTGCCCGTGGCGCCCGACTCGTCCTCGAGTGCGAACATCCGCCGCGTGTCTTCTTCGGTCACCGTGGGGGAGGGAACGCCGGCGCGGTACTCGAGTGCTTCGTAATGCAGCCTCAGCTCGTCCGGCCGCACGCCTTGGACTTCCGCCACGATCTGGAGGTCGTCGCCGCGGGTGACCACTTTCGCGACTCCGGGCTCGAACTCCAGCACGCGAATATGCGTGCGTCGCGGCCACTCGACGTCCTGCAGCAGAATGCCGCGTTGGAACCAGAGCGCGAAGTCCGAGGGAGCGAGTGTGGCGAGGGTGACGACGGCGAGGGCTGCACAGAACGCGAACGTCGCTGCGTGGCGCGCGGGGCGCCCGTCGACCAGCGCACCAGGGTGGACCCTCTGCACGTAGGCGGATGCCTGCCGGATGACGGTGCGCATCATCTCGCGCGACTCGCGTTCCTCGGGATCGTCGAGTCGGCGCTCGAAGTCGAGCGCCGACGAGACGCGATCCTTCAGGTCCGGGACGACGTCTTCGAGGGCCTGCGCCAGATCCGTGTCGCTGAGCTGTGTCCGCAGCGGAGCGACGACCCATACAGCCAAGGCGACGAAACCGCAGGCGAGCAGTGCCAGATGCACCGCGCGCACGGCCAGCGGGAGGTCGAGGAAACGGTCCAGGACGAACGAGACGACCACCGCCGCAGCGGCGGCTGCGACGAGCAACGCGACCGCGCGCACCATCCGCACTCCACGCAGACGGCCGCGCAAGGCGGCCAAGACGGATCGGATAGGGCGCAGGTCAGGTGTCATGGACTTCTCACTTCGAGCAGGATAGCCGCACTTTCCACAGCGCCCAGCCACTCGGCAGGTTCGCCCATCTCGGATGTCGCCAACTTACTCCGTGCGGAGGGCTTGTACGCTACGTAGCGCAGACGCGCTTCCCATGTTCCCGGTTCCAGATCCAAGTTGTCGAGCCGAATGCGCAGCGCGTACGGCGTGCTGGCACTCAATCGCCAAGTCGGCGTCGTCGAACCCGCGTCGGGCGTCGGCGCGGCGAGCATGGACTGCTGCAGCTTGATCGGTACGAACTGGCCTCGCGGCCCCTTCAGACGGATGAAGAAGCGCGGCTCCGAAGCATCGAACCCCAAGACGTCTACGTGGATATTGTCTACGTGGGGGACGGCTCCATTGCGAGTGTCCGCGCGAGTGTCCGCGCGAGTGTCCGCGCGAGTGTCCGCGCGAGTGTCCGCGCCACCGCCCTCGCTGGCGACGAGTGTCGCGACAAGGTCGATCGTTCCGTTCGGCGCGATTGGCGTGGACGGACCGGAGAGCGTGGCGAGCGGCGTGACGACGGCGTCGCCACTTCCGCTACCGTCGCCACTCCCCGTACCGTCGAGTGCGCCATGGACGATGCGGGTCGCGTCGACCATACCCTGCTCGCCTGCCCGCACTGCGACCGCCTCGATCTCGGCAGCTCCAGGCTCCGGGCCAGTTCTCCGCCCGAGTGTCAGCGAGCCCTCTTCGACGATCACGAAGAGTCGCCCGTCGATCGCGGCTGCTTCGAAACGCGTGCCGGTCACAGCGGCGAACGACGTGCCGTAGCGGATTTCCAACTGGTCTGCCAGACCGCGCGCCTCGACGCGCACGCGCCCCGAGAGCAGGTCGAAATGAGCCGCGTCGAGCCTGGCGAGGCGCGTTCCCTGTTCCAGGACGAACTCGGCGGTGCCGGCTTCGAGCGGACCTGTCGCGGCGGGCTCGCCTCCGTCGTCGGTGCATACGACCCGGATCGAGAGTCGACCGCTCGCTGCTTCGAGCACGGCCCCGTTGTCGAAGTGGAAGACTCCGGCGGAGGCGTCAATGCGCTCGACGGTCGCCGAGCCGGCCCCTGTCGCAGTGTGGCCGAGCAGCCCCATGCCCGATTGAACCCGGGCTTCGCCGTCGATATCTGGTTGGAGCGCGAGCACGACCACAGCGGCTGTTGCAGCGAGGGGGGCGAGCCAGCGCAGGATGCGTAGCGGGTGCGACTTTGCGGGGCCGGGCTGTGGGAGGTCCTGCGTGTCGAAGAGCTCCGCCGGCGCTTGTTCCTGTTCGATCTGCGCCATCAGCCGTCCCAGCGTCGCCGGTTGGGGCACGATCGTGAGTGCCGACACGGTCGCGGCGGAGAGTTCGGTCGCTGCCGAGTGGACCGCCGCGAGCGCGGGGTCCGCGTCGATCAGGACCTGGACGCGGTCTGCTTCCGCACCCTCGAGTTCTCCGAGCGCGAGCGCCACGACGTCGGCGCCCAGGTCCTCAGCGATCGGGCTGAGGGCTAGAGCGATCGCTGCGCGTCGCTCGGCCGCCTCGTCCTTCACCGCGGCGAGCGTCTCGGTCAGCAACCGGTCGCGCGTGGCCTCAGAAAGGGGCGGGAAGTGCCCATGTTGCGAGCGCTGCGGGAGCGCGGGAGCACCTGCTTCGTCCTCGGCGTCGTGAACCTCGGCTGCGCTGGCGCCCTCGGTTGCGCGTGCGTCGGTGGCTCCCACTGGCGTGGCGTCTACTGGCGTGGCGTCTACTGACGTACCGGTCCAGGCGTTCCAGTCGGCGGCGAGTCGGTCGCTCTCGCTCCGCAGCGCCGGTGAGGAGGCCAGCAGAGTTTGGACCTCTGACGCGCGCCCAGGCTCAAGTTCGCCGCGCAGTAGCGCGAGCAGATCGGGACCCAGTTCGTCGACCGTCAGGCCGTCGGGGTCGCGCGGGGTCTCGGGTGGGTTGTGGTCGTTCATCGACTACGGATGGGGTCAGCGATGGTTCGCGAGTGGACGGAGACTTTGGAAAACCGGGTGTCGAGACAGAGGAACCGGCGTGGCGCCGGGTGGTTCGGCGCCCAATTCAGATTGCGCGCCGGGGGGGGGGGGG
>JAJRPF010000050.1 GCA_024280885.1 Planctomycetota bacterium
CTTGCCCGTGGAACCTGTCAGCTGCGTTGCGGACGCTCGATGACTCCGTCAGGAGTCGCGTTCGCGACCGCGCCTTGCTGACAGGCTCCACGAGCAAGCTGGCGCTCCCACTGTTTATGGGAACCCCCTCTTACTTCGTGGACGTGACGAATGGGTAGGCGTCGTCCATGACGAAGGCGTCGTTGACGGCGTCATCCACGATGTCGATCCGTCCCGCGGTCACGGTGCGCACGCCGTCGGTCGCGTGCGACGTCTCGTACTCGAATGTCGCAACCAGGCGCGGCTTGTTGCCGGTGTCGAGCCGTGTCACTGTGACCGTCCCACTGACCAGGTCGAAACGGACGGGCTGAGACCCTGCACGACCCGAGCGGAATTCGAACGACGCTTCAATGTCTCGTGTGGGGTCCGTCAGCGAGTACGCACCGGGACCGATGACTCCGCCGATGACGATGCGGATTGTCTCCTGATCGTTGTTCACGCTTGGGATCGTGTGCCGCGCGAAGATCTGGAGGGCGCTGTTCTCCGTGTAGAATTCGATCTGCGCGAACTCGGACGCGAACGGAACCGGGTCGATGAACCCGCGCTGCAGCGTGGCGCGGATGCCCTTGACCGGCCCGAGCGCCTTGTCGACCGTCTTCTGCCCCTTGAAGGCAGCCCCGGCGGCCTTCTTGATCGCCTTTGCGCGCAGCTTCGGGTTGTTCACACTCGTGTCGTAGTCCAAGAGCGCGGCCGAGAGTTTGTCGGCCTGTTCCTGTGCGCGCTTCGCCGCGCCGCCGGAGATCGTGCCGATGCCGCCAACCAATGCATCGAGGCGCGACTGGAGCTCAGTCCGGAGGTCATCGAAGAGCGACGCGAATACCCCGCCAAGCGACTCGATCTTCGATTCGGCGGCGAACTCGTCTCCGTAGACGCGCAGCAGGACGGCTTGCGTCTTGCCGGCGGTGGCCGCGTCCTTCTTCAGAGTCGTGGAGTTCTTGTCCAAGAAGCGGATCGCCTTCGTCACCGCCCGGCGTTGCTTCTTCAGCGTGCCGTCGAGATCACCGCTGAAGTCGTTGTCGCGTCGGTGGGTCAACTCACCGCGTAGTGGCGCGAACTCTGTGACGAGAAGCTCCGCGTGCGCGATGGCGGACAGTGCGATGGTGACGAGTCCGAGGATGGGGATGATCCGAGTCATGCGCATAGCGAGGTCTCTCCGTGACAGCCGGGCCGCGTATCTTCGACAGTGCTCGGGGCCGCGGACTGCGGTGCCCGAACACGCAGGAGGTGCGGGTTGGTGGGCCCAGAACGTAGCTCCGCTCTTCCGATTGCGGAGCGACTTCGCACCGGCTTCGATGTACATCGCCCGTCTCCAAACTCGATACCGGGTGTTGGTCGAAGTGACGCCGGAGCCGGATGTCAACGAGTCCGCTGCGGAGGACTGACACTGCGCGCGATCCGCCGGCGGAACCTCTCGACCGCTCGGACCAACGGAGTCCGGCGAGAAGACGGATACCGAAGATTTCGCCGACGACGTCGAGGTCCGCTTCGCGCAGCGGTCGGAGTGTCCCGTCCGTCCGGCGACAACCCCGTAGTAGCTTTGCTACTGCGGCTCAGCGGATGGGCTTCAGGCGGATCGTGACAGGGCCGCCAACGTCCGCGTTCGGGTCGAAGCTCCAGCCGGTCTCCTCGTAGCCCTCCGCCGTGATCACGACAGGATTCAGGGCGATGGGCGGAACGTCGATCGTGACGTGGCCGCCCGCGTCCGTCATCAGCTCCGTGTCGAAGACGGCGTGCGCGCGCGCACGGACGAGCGTACCTGCGATGGGGTGGCCGTCGTCATCCGTGAGTCGCAGCACGACGCGACGCAGTGGGAGGCGCTCGATGCGCACGGTCACGTCGTTCTCGCCGCCCGTGTAGTGTGCGATCCCGCCGAAGAGCGAATTGCCGACACTCACCGACACGGGGAACGCTCGCCGCGGCAGCATGATCTTCGCCTCGATCGGCGCGCCGGGAACGACGTCGGCGAACGCAGTGTCGCCGTTCGGCTTACGACTGGTTCCGACCTGCACGAACACCCGGTCCGGGGGCTTGAGGTCGGGTGGAAGCAAGACGTGGAACGTCACGGGGAACAGTGGCTCGATGACCGCATCGACCTCGGTCGCGCCGGCGGGTGCCGCGACGCTCTTCGGCGGCCAGTAGCCGCGGGCGCGCACCTGGAACGTCGTCTCGGACGCAGCGAGGTCCAGGTCGATGAAGCCCGCCTCGTCGGTGGCGCGCTCCGTCCAGACTCCCGGCACGAACGCAATGACCCATTGATGGGCTAGCGCGTTGCCCACCGGATCGACGAAACGCACGCGCAGCGTCCGTCGCCGGTCGACGGTCAGCGTCGTCTCCTTCGTGCGGCTACTCGGTCGGTGGGCGCCGGTTCCGCCGACCCAGTCACCCGTGGCCTCGAACTCGAATTGGTTGAGCTCGTCCGTGAGCGCGACCTCGACCGCGCCGCTCGCGTCCGACACGCCGGTCGTCCACTCGCTCTCGAACGACTGCTTCCACCGCACGGGGACGTCCGCCAACGGCTTTCCCGCTGCGTTGACCACGCGCAGGATCGTCGTGGGCGGCGTGATGATGGGGACGTCGATCATCCACGGCACTGCGCTCTCTTCGCGCACGCGCCGCGCCCATTCGCGTCCTGGGATACGAAGGTTGGCCTCCTCGCCCCACGGCGACGCGCCGTAGATGCCTTCGCCATCGAGTGTGAACACCACGAACGTATCATCCGCGTCCACCTTGCCCGGCGCCGGCGAGTCGTCCGTGATGTCGGCGACACCGGTGGCTATCGTGATGCCGTTCCCGTGGCTGTCGCCACGACTCGGACCCGCGATGGCCATGCGGATACGAACGCCCTCGAGCGCAACCGGGGCGCCGTTCGCATCGACGATGCGCGCGAGCACGCGGCGGCGCTGCGTCATGACGATTTCGACGTCGGGGAGCGGGCCGTCGCCCGAGACCACGATCTCCGCTCCCTCACCGACCAGCCCGGGAACCAGCACTCGGAGACTGTGCGTGCCCTCCTCCAGGAAGAGCGTGAAGGACGGCTGGCCGTCCTCGGGACGCTCGAACCCGAGCTGCTCGCCCCAGCCGCGCGCTCCCTTGAAGGAGTGTTCGATGTCGAAGTGGTCTGGCAGTTCCGTGCCCGCGGGAAGCACCACATGAACCGTGCACTCGCCTCCGCGCAGGGCCGTGGCAGTCAGATCGTGGGCAATCGTCTCGGTGCCGGCGATGCGGTACGCGTGGCCGTCGGCGATCAGCCGCTCCGGGTTCGGTGCGCTTCGGTGGTGGCCTCCCGTGAGCCGCCACTGGCCCTCGATGGGGATCGTGCGCGGCGAGCCCTCGACGAGTGGCAGCACGAATGTCCCCGGCGGGAGTCCGGCCACACGGTAGGCGCCTGACACGTCCGTGATCGCCGTCCACTCGTCGTCGTACTCCCCGGAGCCGAATGCGATCCGTACCTCGGCCTTCTCGATGGGACGGCCGCTCGTCTCGTCGCGCACGATGCCCTGCAGCACGGCACCCGTGCCGAGACGCAGGGTGAGCTCGTCGAGGTCGTCTCCTCGGAGCGTCACCTCCGCGCTGCACGCTTCGCGTTCACGCAACGCCAAAATCGACGCCCCGATCCACTCGATCTGAACGTCGAACCCGCCGTCCTCGTCCGTGACCTCGGCGCCGTACCCCAGCAACTTCTTGGCCGTCCCGACCACGACGCGCGCGGCAGGGGAGCCGTCAGCGTTCAGGACTCGACCGCGCAACGGGACCCCACCGGCGACGAGCCGGAGTTCGATCCGCGCGGTCGTACCCCGAGCGACGTATTCGACGTGACGTTCCGCCGAGCGGTAGCCGAGCGAGCGCGCGGTGAAGTGCACGGGCGAGTCGGCGCGGCTCCGCAGTGAGACGAGCGTCGGCGGGTCACCGCCGTACACGATGAAGTTCCGAGCTCGCTGTTTGCCGCGCGCGATATCGACCCGTACCTCGTCGGTAGCGGTCACGTCACCGGCGATGGCCACCAGTACGAAGGGCCCGCCGCCCGGATCGACCTCCAATTCGACGCGCAACTGAGTTCCGTCCGATGGGAGCGAGATCTCGGCGGTCGCGCGTCCGTACGCCCCGACGATTCTCGCGCCGACCTCTTCGACGGAGCCAGCGGTAAGCCCCGAGAGCAGCGCGTCACCGTTGACGTTGGTCACCGCGTGCGCCCGCCAGGGCTTCGCATCGCAGCTCGCGCCCGCGATCGGAGTGCCGTCGGGTCGTCGCACGTGGACCTCGATGGATGAGCCCGGCCCGAGCGTTAGCGTCTGCCCTGCGGCGCGGACCTCGACCGGCCCGGCGATGCGGCCTGGCGCGAGCGCCCAGAGAAACGCGAGTGGCTCGGCGCCGCGAGCTTCCGGGAGGATCACACCGTCCATCGCTGTCCGTCCGACGAACCTCCGCGATGTGTGCGAATACGTCGGTTCCGAAGTCGTGTACACGCGGGCGGTCGCCGGCGACCCGTCCGCCTCGACGACGCGGATCGCGCCGCTGCGCGCGCCGATTGGTGCTGGGCCGTTCTCCCCGACTCCGACATGGGAGCGACCGAGTTCGTCGCTGGCGACGGGGGCGACGACCTCCCCGGACGAGTGCGCCGCGTCGGGGGAACTGTCGGAGCCGGGGTCGCCGCTGAGGGCGAGCCACGCGGCGCCCCCGGCGAGCAGTATCACGCCCACGATCAGCAGGGGGCCGCTCTTCGCCATCGTTTTCCTCCTACCTTCCGCATCGGTCCGGGTTCCCGCGGGGAGTGTGCCGGGCCGTCGGTTGTGCCTGACTCCAGCGGGAGCGCCGATTGTACCGCTGCTCGGTCTCGGCGCCGCGTCTCGGTGAAGCTCGCACCGAATGTCAGGCGGACCGCTCAGGCACTCACGTCCGATGAGGGGAGGACGATCACACGGAATGCCTCGGCGAACGCGCCATGATCGGTCCGTCCCGTGACGGCGAGTAGCCATCCCGCCTGCGCCTTCTTGCCGCCCGGTGTCGCCGGTGCGTCAGCGGGGAGTGAGAACACTGCGTCGACGTGTTCGTCTGGACCCGGCGGGAGCCGACTCTCGGGCAAGCGATAGAGCCCCTCCCACACGATGTGTTGATCGAACGCGGGTGCGAAGATCTGCCGCAACGTCGACCCGTCGCGCTTCTCGCGGCGCACGTACTGCAAGCGGATGTCGATCCACTCGAACACCGGCGCGTGGCGGTCGAGCGAGAAACGGATCGTCACGTCGTGACCGGGACGTGCGGCCCTTCCGAGCACCTGCGCCGAGTACGTGCCAGCGAAGAAGGTGCGCGATAGCCGAAGCGCGGCCGGGACGATCGTGGTGAGACAGAGGAGTGCGAGAGCCGGGCTCTGCAGCGCGCCAATGCCACGGTCTGTCCAGAAGCACAGGAATGCGGCATACATCCCCATGATGGCGAGCATCACGAGGTCACTGACTCCCTTGGCGAGACGCAGGGGGGCGAGCCTGTGTGGCTCAAGCGCTTGTGCTCGCTGCTTCACCGACGGCGCGCCTCCGCGACCGCCGACCGCCCCCTTGATGCGGCGGACGCCCGCGACCGGCGGCAACTCGGCGGCACGTGCGGCGTCGAAGGCCGGGGATGCGGCGAGGAGCGAGACCACTTCGAGCGCCTCGTCCTCGCGTATGCCGACTCCGAACGCGATACGTTGTCCGCGGCAGTCAACTGCGATTCGCGGCACGGCGGCGATACCGATCAGGTCTTGCAGCGCCCATCTGGGCGATGGACCGTGCGCGCGAATGGTTGCCTCCTCGTCGAGTCGAAGACTCGTGACCGTCCCCGGCCCACCGCCGTCTCCGCCCACGCGCACGATCGCGCCCGCGTCGAGCAGGCGCAGTGTCTCGGCCGAGCGCCACCAGAGCAGCGCCTCGCGAAGCGCCGCGGCCGAGACCAAGATCACGGGGTACGGATACGCGAATACGAAGCGGGACTCCAGTCCGAGCCCGACGAATGCGATCGCGATCGCGAGCGCGGGGAACGTCGTGCCGATCGCGCCCATCCAGAGGGGCGCGTGCGCCACGCGAATCTCCAGGCCGTCGTCCACGCGTTCAACGGTGACGCGTCGTGCCACGAGACTCTCCCCCTGCTTCTCGGCTGAACGGGCATCCGAAGTGACTGGCCAGCATCGTCGTTCCGCGTCACTCACTCCGCCGAAGAGCGCAACGCCTCCGGCACAGCAGCGATCCCGACCGCGCGGATGCGATCGGCGAGTGGGAAGACGTCGTCTCCCGGATACACGACGTCGAGCCGGTCGAGTCCCAGGACGTCGAGGGCGGTGCGCATGGAGCGCGTCGCACGCGGCGCGGACGAGCGCTTGATCTCGAACCCGAGCCGGCGTCCGGAACGAACGACAAGCAGGTCGAGTTCGGCACCCGAGTGCAGGCCCCACGTGTAGCACTGTTCGGGCCGCGCGCGAACGCAGGCCGTTACCTGCTCGATTGCAAACCCCTCGAACGAGGCGCCGACCTTCGGATGTCCCGCGAGTGCGTCGTGCCCCTCGATGCCGAGCAGATGGTGAACGAGTCCACTGTCCGCGAGATAGATCTTCGGCGACTTCACCTGCCGCTTCGCGGCGTTCTCGAACCACGGCTCCAATCGACGCGCCGTGTGTGTTGCCGTCAGGATGTCGAGGTAGTGGCGCACGGTTGACTGGCTGACCCCGAACGCGCGCGCCAGTTCCGCGCCGTTCCAGGTCTGCCCGTGGTAGTGCGCGAGCATCGTCCAGAACCGACGGATCGTGTCCCCCGGAACCCGCACGCCAAGTTGCGGCAGGTCGCGTTCGAGATAGGTTCGGACGAATGCATGCAACCAGCGCTCGCTCGCGGCGTCACTCGTCGCAAGGAACGAGCGCGGAAACCCACCGCGGAGCCACAGAGTGCGCCAGTTCGCGGCGCCCACTTCCTGCAGACCGAACGGCCGCAGTTCGTGGAACGCAATCCGTCCGGCGAGTGACTCGCTCGACTGCCGGAGCAGGTCCGGCGATGCGCTGCCGAGCACGAGAAAACGCGCGGGGAGCGGGTCACGATCGGCAAGCACACGCAGGACCGGGAATATGTCCGGTGCGCGCTGGATCTCGTCGATGACGACCAACCCGCGGAGGTCCCGTAGCGCCAGCATCGGATCCCGCAGACGCTCGCGATCCGTCGGGTCCTCCAGGTCGAGCACCGTGACGTCGTCGTGGTCCGCGGCGATCCGTCGAGCCAGCGTGGTCTTGCCGACTTGGCGTGCCCCGAGAAGCGCCACGACGGGAAACTCCCGGAGATACGTCTGGATCGCCTCGGTGTGCTGCGTGCGCGCGAGCATTTGGGGAACGTACCACGATAATTAGTGGGTGACCTGGAGGATTTCGACTTTCTGCGGCGACGTCCATGTCCTGGCGAGGGCCCGCTTGAGCGTGAGTTCACCGCCGGATCCCGGGACTGGCGCCACGCGTGCCGAGATGGACGCGCTTGCCCATTCAGCCATCACGCGTTGGCCATCCAAGTCCTATCGCGAGCCGGCCATCCGGTCGGCGGGCCGAGGGTTCCCTCCGGGCGCCGCGCGGTGACCGGTTCCGCGTCCGACTGGCCCGGCGCGCGATCGAGAGTCGAGTGTCGCGAGACGTGCCGCTTCGAAGTATGCTGCGGAGCGTGGGGCGCCCACTTCTGCTCGTCACGGTCGTTGTCGCGGTGCTGGTCGCCGTCGCGCTGATATCGAGTAACGCGCTCGTCGATCCACGTCCCGTTCAGCAGACCGAGCTTGCATCGCCGCCCGAGTCGGAACGCGTTCGTCTGCACGCACCGAAGGCCCTCGTCAAGGCGAACCCGGAGGACGGCCGCCCGAACGCTACCGTGCTGATCGTTCGCGTCACGATCGACGGGACGCCGGCGGCCGCGGCGGTGGAGGTCCGTCCGGGCGGGCTCACCGACGGGCAAGGTGGGATACTCGCGGGGTTCTTCGCGGAACGGGCCGGTTCTGGGCCGGCGTCCAACGTGGAGTACGTGCGGACCGACGCCGACGGCATCGCACGCGTCGTCGGACTCTCGACGGGACGCTGGCACGTTCTCGCGCGGGGCGCCGATAGTGTGGAAGGTGCGGCCGTCGCGTCCCTGGTCGCTGCCGGGCAGGAGGCGGAGGTCTCGATCGCGCTGCGCGCCGGGGCGCACGCGCTGCATGGCCGTCTCGTGGGACCGGGCGGCGCACCGTTCGTCGGGGACCTGGCGCTGCAGGCAGGTGGCGAAGGAGCCGCGCGGGCGGTCGAGACGGTGGACGGCGCATTCCGCTTCGAGCGGCTCCCCGCGGGGCGGTACCGTATTCTGGCCGCGGTGCCGGGACACCTCTCGTGGCGTTCCGCGTGGATCGTCGTCCCCCGCGCCGGAGCGTTGGATCTCTCGATGGCGTTGGCGGTCGCGTTGCACGGACGCGTCGTGTCGGAGGCCGACGGCACGCCGATTCCGGGAGCAACGGTCGCGGTGCGCGTCGGCACGGTTCGGGAGGGGGAGCGTCTCCGCACGCGGAGTACGACGGGTCCGGACGGCACGTTCGCGGTTCGGGTCGAAGACGCGGCGCGGGTTTCCGTGTCGGCAGCAGGTTTCGCGTCGGCTGCGGCCTCGTGGAAGCGAGGAATGCGTGACGACGCGCCCTTCGAGATCGCCCTTGCGGCGCCCGGTCGTGTGTCGGGCCGCGTGGTGCGCGCGCGCGACGGCTCGCCCGTCAGCGGTGTCCGCATCCGCCTGCGCCGCGGCGGCGGCACAAGCGGGTCCGTGCCCGGGCGCATGGTCGAGAGCGCCGCCGACGGCACGTTCGCGATCGACGGATTGGCCCCCGGAGAGTACGACATCTTCGTGCTCGGCGGCGGCTGGGCATCGGATGCGCTCGCGTCGATGTCGCGCGACGAGCACGAGCCGCTCCGCGTGCTCGTTGACGGCGACGAGATCGCGGACATCGAATTGCGCGTCGTGACGACAGCGACGCTTGCGTGCCGCGTGACGGAGCCAGACGGTGCGCCTGTCGTCGGAGCGGTCGTCGTCGCGACGCCGTCCACATGGCACCTGGGCGGGCGGTGGCCGAGCACCGTCGCGGTGCTGACCGATGCTCACGGCGTCGCTCGGGTCGCGGACATGCCAGCGGGCATCCAGCATACGATGCACATCCGCGCCGTCGATGGTCGCTCCGCCCAGCTCACGGCCATGCCGACCGACGACCCGGCTGTGCCGCCTCTGGAGATCCCCCTCGATGCCCTGCGCTCGGTGCTCGTGCGCGTCGTCGATGCCGACGGCGGCGAGCCGGTGCCCGGGGCGCAGGTGACTGTCGAGGACGAGGAACGCACCGCGTGGTGGTTCGGGTACCCATCTGCAATCACCGGCAAGGACGGCACGGCGACGTTGCGGCCCGCGACCGGCGGCGACGCTCGAATCGACGTCGCGGTCCGGGGCTGCCTCGTGGCGGTGTGGACGGAGGCACCCGCAGACATCGAGGAACCGTGGGAGGTCGAGGTGCGCGTGCCCCGCGGACGCACGACTATCGGGTGGGTGCTGCGGCCCGACTGTGAGCCGGCGGCTCGGATCGACATCGAAGTGAGAGACCCCTACGCAAGTGGCGACAGCGAACCGTTGCTCCGGACGCGAACCGGCTCCGACGGCGCATTCGTCGTGGCGGGTATCGCGTTGGAGACGGTTGCGCTCCGCGTGACGGGGCTGGTGGACGGCGTGCCGCACTCCGGTGGGTGGGAGGTACCGCGCAGCCAGACCGAGGTCGAGTACGTGCTTGGCGCCGTCTCGGACTCCGAGGAGCAGAACGATGCGGTCGTCGTGCGCGTCGTCGGTCCCGACGGCGAGTCGGTCGACTCCGCGCGCTGTCGGCTCGAGAGGCACGGCGACGACGGGACGACCTACTCCAGACACTCTGTCGAACGCGGGAGTGTCCGCATCTGGATCGACATCCACCCGGGCGCGACGAACGCCCTGCACATCACCGAGCCGCGCGACGCGCTCGGCCGGCCCCTACCCCTCGCCGGATCCACGTTCGACATCCCGCCCGCCACACGCGGCGAGCTGGAGGTGCGCCTGGAGCCGGAACGCGTGATCGAGGGCCGCGTGACCGACGAAGAGGGGCACCCGATTTCAGGCGTGCGGGTCGCGGCCCATGTCTTCGCGGAACGACTCGACGACGGTCATGCGGAAATCGGCGGTGTCAGCGCTCGCGGAGACGCCATCGGCGGAGCCGTGACGGGACGTGACGGCAGTTATCGCGTCGGATGGCTCGCCGCCGGCGATCACGTGCTGGTCGTAAGCGGCCCTCCCGAGTACGTCGCACCCGATCCGGCACGTGTGGCCGCAGGCGGACGCTACGACGTCGTGATGGTCGCGGGCGTCCGCGCTGTGCTCCGAGTTCTCGATCCCTCGGGAAAGCCTGTCGCGAAGGCGCGCGTCCGCATCCACTCTGCGCGGGGACTGCATTCGTCGTACGTGACCGATGTCGCCGGCGACGCCTTCGCTGCGCGGCTCGAACGGGGTGCGGAGTATCGAGTAGACGTGACTCCGCCGGACTCGGTTCGCTTGGTCGCGAAGACGATCGACCGTTGGATTCCGCGTGACACGACGATCACACTCGCTGAGGGCCTCTCGATCAGCGGTGTGGTCGTGGACGAGGACGGCCGCTCTCTCCCGACGGGGGCGGTGTGGCAGCAGAAGAACGGGAGGCCACGCGACGGTGACCGCCTCGCCATCATCGGACGCGACGGGACGTTCGAATTCGAGGATCTTCCGGCGGGTGCGATCCTCACGCTCCGCGCCGAGGTTGGAGATGTGCGGGGCACCACGCAGGAGGTCGCGGCTGGCACTCGTGGTGTCCGTCTCGTGGTGTCTCTGGGTCCACGTATCGTGGTCACGCTCACCGGCGAGTTCTTCGGCTGGGTCTCCGTCGTTGCTCTCGGGCCGGATGGGCGCGTCCGGACGGACAACTGCTATGGCGGAGTCGCCGTTCTCCCAGGCCTCGACGTCGGTGCGCGCTACACGGTGCTCGTCGGGCCAACGGACGAAGGCGACTACGCCGTGCGGCGGAGCGTGATGCCGGGCGCGAAACCCCTCGAGATCACGATGGTCCGCGGTGAACAGATCGCAGGCCGCGTCGAGGGACTGCCAGCGGGCGCGAGCGTCGATGTTGTGGCGGACGGCCCGGATGGCTTTCGGTTGACAGCCACCACGTCAGAGGACGGGTCGTTCCGGATCATCGGACTTGCGCCCGGCACGTGGAGGCTGCGCGCACAACGGGAGTTCGACGGAGTGACACTGCGCGCGGAGGCGCACGCGGAGTCCGGCGCCAAGGATGTCGTGTTGACCCTGCGCTGACGCCTGTGTCGTCCGTGCCTCGCGACGTCGCGTGCAGCGGTCCGTTGCTGCAACAAGCTGTGTCGGGAGCGGACGCCGCGAGTGTCGGATCTGTACCCCGACGGGACACCCGAACAGTCGCTGTGGAACACCGAGATGACGACGCCCGCGCGCACGAGCAGATCGATTGCTGCGCGGACCTCCCGGGCAGTGTCGTCGCGCGAGATGTTCACGTACTTCGCCGTGTTGCCCGCCGCGCGCGGGACGTGGTCGAAGACGCTCCGCAGTCGCGCGACCTGAGTCCGCGATCCGTATATGAGGAAGTCGTCCTGGTACGTCTCGACGATCGACGCATGCGTCTCGATGACTTGTGCGAGATCGCCGGTTGACGCGAACGTCCGTACGGCGTCGGGCATCCCTCCGACGAAGAGGAATTCTCGCTGCCGCACGAGAAGCCGCCGATGGCCCTGGTCGCTCACATCCCCGGTCCAGGAGATCGCTCCGAGGTAGTCGAGGAGGTGTTGCTCCCCGAGTCCGCCGATGAGCTCGAATGGCGAAAATACACCCCACTATTCATCGGTTGATGCACGGAATAGGGGTGTGTTCCGTTATCCGTGCCCTTCGCGCCGCCTCCAATCGCGCTCTCGGAGCCGCGCTCCGGCGTACCGTGCAGCGGTCCCCGACTCCTCGTCGCTGCGCTCCGTTCAGGCCCTGCCGGAGATGCTGGCGGTTCAGCCCGCCGGAACGAGTGGTGCCGGGAGCGACTCGGCTTCGTTCTCGGCGCGGTACAGGTCGCACGCCTTCTGTGCATTCAGCCAGAAGCCGGGTGACGTACGGAATGCGGCGCCAAGCCGAAGGGCCATCGCCGGCGTGACGGCGCAGCGGCCGTTGACGATGCGGTTGATGACCTTCACGTCGCTACCGATGTGATCGGCAAGCCGCTTCTGCGTCATTCCGAGCGGCTCGAGGTATTCCGCGCGAAGGATCTCTCCGGGAGTCGTCGGCGGTCGCTTGCGGCGGCGTGTCATCGATAGCCTCGTCGGATTGGTGGGAGCAGTGGGAGCAGTGCGATCATGGGATCAGTGGTAGTCACGGACATCGACCTCGGTGGGGCCGGCCGGCGTCCAGCGGAAGACGATCCGCCACTGGTCGTTGACCCGGATGCTGTGCAGGCCGCGCAGGATGCCCTTCAGTGCCTCCAGGCGATTGCCCGGTGGCGACCTCAGGTCCGTCAGAAGGTCGGCGTAATCCAGCATGTCGAGCTTGCGTCCGGCGATCCGGTGCACATCGCGCCAGCCAGCACGTCGCGGAATCCGCCCGTCGCGAAAGAACCGTTCGATCGCGTCGGACGCGAACCCCTGGATCGCCATCTCTGAAGAATACCTCGGCAGGGTATACCGTGTCAAGGGGCAGGGATGCTGCGCATGAATCCCTGACTCCGGGCGTCAGTCGTTCTCGGGTCGACTATGCTGTCAGCTCGGCGAAAACGGACCGCTAACCGTTGTGCCCCACGTGCAGGAGTGCTGAGACCATGATGAGAACTTGGACCATCGCGTCGATGCTCGGCGCAGCCCTGCTGGTGTGCCCCATGGTGCAACACGCCGACGCGGCAAGCGGCGACACGATGAGAGTGCAGCGTTTTCGGACCAAGTCCACAGACGTGACAGACCTGACACGTGATCGCGTACGCCTCGAACTCCGGTTCGAGCCGACCGACGCGGTTGCGGACTTCGATCCTGCGCGTGACGAGATCGGCATCACGCTCGGCGTGAACGTCCTCGTGGACTCGGCAACGGACGACTCGGGCGCAGTCATGCGCCGACGCGGGTCGCGCGTCTCGTTCCGAAAGCGAGGCTCTACCGGCAAAGTGCGCGTGAGGATGAACCTGCGCAGCGGGCGAGTCCGCGTCGTCATCCGGAACATCGACTTCGGTCTCTTCCCGTATTCGAACGGAACCGTCGCCGCGTTGACGATCGCCGGTGTGCGCTACTACGCCAATTTCGAGCCAGAGTTCTTTCCGGGCGAGGGCAGGAAGCTCGGCAACTACCGCTACGACGGCCCGCGCGGCACCGCGGTGCCGTATGCACCCGAGGAGGGCACTGCGCGTGCGTTCCGGGTACTCGCGTCGGGTTCGAACGGAATCGGATCCCGCCCAGGAGAGTCGCGAGTGATCGAGGCCTGGGACGCGGAGGATCTGGCGAGGCTGTGGGAGCGGCGCCCCGACGAGCCGGTCCCGATAGTCGACTTTGTGACGGAGCGCGTCTTCTTCGTGGAACTCGGTAGTCGCGATCAGCTCAGTTGGACTGTGGAGGTGAGTGCGGTCCACCAGCTTTCCATTCGACTAGTGGAGATCCAGTTCACGGAGGGACGTCCGTGCGGCGGCTCCGCGGACGTCCATACCGGGCCGTGGCAGGCGATCGCCGTGGAACGAGGCCCCCCCGTCTTTCGGGACCCGGTGTTCGTTGGCACGCGCACGGCGGTCCGCTGCTTGGATTGACCGATCTGGCGGACGCTCAGCGGGGGAGCCACGCGCTTGCGAGCCGGCTCCACACGAGGTCGTCTTCGTGCTGCTCGAGCCACTCGCGGACGTAGATGTCCTGGCGGATCGTGATCCAGTCGTCTTCCACAGTGAGCGTGGGGAAGAGCGTGCGCAATGCCACGGTTGCCTGGAAGCGCGAGCAGCAGTTGTGGCCGAGTCGCGCCGCATGGAGGCGTGCGAAGCGGCGTCCGCGCGGTCCGAAGTACACGAAGTCCCCGAACTCGTCGAGTACTTGCGTGCGGTTCTTGCGCAGCAGCGCTTCGACGTCGGCGATGCACTCCGCGTCACCCGCGAGGGCGAGACCCACAGTCGCCGGCCAGTAGCCGACGGTCCCGGGTTTGGCGCGGATCGCCCGCATGCGCTCTGGAGGCAGGAAGCACGCGGCCCAGTCGACCCACTCTTCGACGAGCAGCGCGAGCCCGACGCGCGGTGTCCCCGCGACGATCGCGTCACGCGACGCGGCGAACACATCGTCGTCAGGAGGGACCTCCGCGACGAGGGCGCAGGCGGCGATCGGAAGCCCCGCGCGCAGCGCCAACGCGGAGAGCGCCGAGGATGCTCGATCGCCGCGATCCTCGACCAGCGTGGTGAGCCGAGACGCGATCGTATCGTCGCGCAGCAGGCCGATCGTCTGTGCGTCCGGCCAGCCGCGTCCGCGATCGCCCCACGTGTCGGGGCGCATCCACGACTCCCATGCGCGATCGGGCTCCACGGCGAGTCCGAGCCGCAGTCGAGCCCAGAACGCAAACCCACGTAGTTCGTCATCGCGCGCCGACCACGTGGCGAGGAGCGTGTCGGCGAGCGCCGGTTCTCGCAGTGCGAGCAACCCGAGTACGACGACGAGGTCGTCATCGACGAGCGACTCGCCGCCGCTCGCCTCGGGCGCCGCCGCGAGTTCCTGTGCCAGAGACCGCGCCGCATCTCCCCGTAGACCGTCGGAGAACGTCCGCGCGTAGAAGTGGATGCGCTTCGACAACCCGCCTTCGACATGGCGCAGGCGGTCTGCGATCAGCGCGCGCTGTGCGTCGCTCACGACGACGTCCCAGCCGAGCTTCCACTCGAACGCCATGTCGGGCGTCAGCGCGGGTGCCGACTCCACGGAGGCAAGTGCGAGATACGGATCGACGCGCCAGATGAGTGGCGTTGCGGGAACCGCACGGACGTCGTCTTCGCGCACGTAGTCCACGAATTCTTCCCACGGCTCACGGTCTCCGAGCAGGGCGAGATGCGCCGCGACGTCGATATCGCTGTCGTCATCGGCCCAGCGCGCGAGGAGCCAGGTCTTCGCATCGGTACCCGAGAGTCGCACCCGGTGCCGCAGCGCCCAGCCGTGCTCGACGCCGTCTGCCTCGCGGACGATCTCGTCCAAGAACACGAGATCGGAGAGCGTCGGCTCCGTCTCTCCCGCCCAGCGCAGCAGCCAGCCGTAGGGCACGATCCCCACCGCCTCGCGTTGATAGACGTCGAGGCCCTCCAGACCCCAGGTGGCGCGCGCGAGGGTCTCGAAGTGGGGCGGTAGTCCCGAGCCCGCGGGGCGCGCGGGCGGCGTCGGCGCGTCACGCTGAGCGAGTTCCGCGGCGAAGAGAGTCGCGAGTTCCTCCCGCTCCGCGTCGTTGTGCCACGCCAGGATACCGAGGATCTCGATCGCCTGTCGCCGCCGTTCGGGGAGTTCGCGCGCGATCGCGATCAGCGCCGGGATGTCGGACGCGCGCAGTTCGCGGTGGGTGTCGTCCAACGCATCGGATGTCGCGTCTGGAGAGCGCCAGAGTCCGAGGGGGTCGTCCGAGTTCTGCGCCGCCGTCTTGGCGCAGATCCCCAGGAGAAGCGCAGTGGCGATGAAGGCGCGCATGCCACCATGGTACCCAATCGTGCTGCGCAGTGCGGCTGTCTGCGCCGTGCTGCGCGGCGGGCGGTCGCCGCGACGGTCAGCCGTTGGTCGTGACGAGTACGTCTTGGTTCGCGAAAGTGCCGTGGATCTGACACATGTGGATGGGCCTGTCACCGTCGATGAGGCCAAGCGCGCGCTTGGCGTTCACGAGGACACCCGCCTTGCCGGGCGAGCGCGTCCATGTTCGTGCGTCCGGTGTCCCGTGCAGCGCGAAGGGGGCGAAGGACTCGAGCAGCGGATGTCCGGCAGGAAGTTGGCAGTAGAGGTCGTGGTCGAACTCCGCGACTTCGTGGACTTGTCCGTCGTGGACATGGACCGTGGGGAAGAAGAACCGCTCCGGCGTGCGACTCTCGAATGCGAACGCCATCGGGTGTACCCGCTGCGTGCCCAGGTCCGCGCCAGGCGACAGCTTGAACACAGCGAATCCGAAGTCGTCGTACACGCGGAGTTCGTTCCACACGGCGCCGTCGAAGCGGAAGCGCGGGTCCAAGCGCCCCCAATCGGCGTGCGACGGCACGTAGGACGCTTCGAACGCACCGACCTGATGCACCACCAGCGGCGGCGCGTCGTCGAAACTCACCAGTCCGTCGTCATCGTCGCCGCCCGCGCGCGATGCGAGGTAGAAGCGCGCGAGATCATCGAAGAAGTCAGCGTATCCCGAGAGATCGATGAAGCGCAGCGCGTCGTCGCCGCTTCCCGGGACCACCGGAAGAGGGAGGACCATCGCGACCTCCGAGCGGGTGTCGAGATCCATCGAGTAGACGATCTGTTGGCGCCCGTCAGCCCCCCGTGATGCGAAGATCCGCGTACTCGAGACGCGCTCGATCTCACCGACGAACATGCACATGGCGCACCTCCCGACTCTGCTGATGGTCATCGGCCATCGGCCGTTCCTTCTGGCGCGCCGGGCGTCGATCCGAGTGCGCCGGTCCGAGCGGTCTCGGGCCGGCGCGCCGCTACATCGACTGGCGTTACCTGGGTAGGTCGATCGCGATGCTGCCCTGCTGCGAGGCGCCGAGCGAATACGTGAACTCAAGGCGCGTGTCCGCGCGCGCGATCGAGATCGTGCCCGTCCGACTCGGTGAGCCCGAACCGTCGAGCGTCGAGACTGTGAGACTGACGTTGTTGAATAGCGCGTCGAACTCGCCGGTGCGAAGCGGCGACGGAAGTGCGAACACGTACTTGAGCGGCGTGGACCGATCGCAGTCGATGATCGTCACGGTCAACTGCGCTCCCGATCCGTCGATGATCACCTCTTCGCCGGTCCACTGGATGCCAGCACCGAACGTGCCACCGGCCATCTCGCCCGCTGTCAGTGGTGTGCCGCCGCACTCGCTTCCGCCACCGCCACCGCCACCGTTGAAGTTGAGCTTGTCGAGGAGCTTCTCAGCCTTGGACGCCCGCGCGTCCGCTTGCGCGAGACGCCGCACCGTGTTCTTCCGCTTCTCCTCACCCAGGGCGATGCCGAGGATGTCTTGCGCTTGTTCGAGCGCATTCTGCACCTTCGCTGGCGAGGCCTTCGCGCCCGCGCCTGTGTTGAGTCGACTCTGGAGCCCGTCGATGCGGGTCTGGACTTCCGTCGCCAGTTCGGCGATCGCCGCGTCAATCAGTCCGTTCAACTCGTCGTCGGCCAGCTTCTCGAGCTTGACGACCTTCTTCGCGATCTTGAGCTCGGTCTTGAGCGCCGTGCTGTCCTTGCCCAGTTGCTTCAGCGCGGAGCGATACGCCTTGCTCGCCTTCTTGCCCGCCTTGTCCGGCTTGGGCGGAAGCTGCGCCTGGCGCTCGTTCAACGTAAATTCAAGCCCGTCGAAGACCATGGTGAAGCGCGCGGCCGACGCTGACAGGACCAGAACCGCGACGCTGATTGCGGCGGCGAGAGTGGTTCGAAACATGCTGGACTCCTTGCACTGCGTCGCATGAAGCTACGCGAGATTGCCCGCGGAGACAATGGCGCCACGCACGCGACCGTTCCGCGCCGGTGTGAACCGCGGCGCGCGGTCGTCGGAAGTCCCGTGCTGATAGCGTGAGACGGAGCGTGAGGTGCAGGAAGTGGATTCCGCCTGCGAAATCGCCCTCGCGACGCGTCTTCTCACGAGTCGTGGATCCGACCCGATGCGGGTGATCGAACTCCAACCGCCGGCCCAGTTGAAGCAGCCGGAGC
This sequence comes from Planctomycetota bacterium, assembly GCA_024280885.1. GTDB lineage: Bacteria > Planctomycetota > JAJSAM01 > JAJSAM01 > JAJVHW01 > JAJRPF01. The sequence goes on from JAJRPF010000050.1 coordinate 17,967, forward strand.
CGCGCCCGAAGCCGAACACCCGAGCGAAGCGAGGGGTGCCGACGGAGTCGGGCACAAGGCAAAGAAAGCTACCAGCAAGGCCACCGACGAAATCCGGTGGCCACGATCCCGTCCCGTCCGTCCTGCGAGTGACCAACGCCCCAGAAATGGGCTGGCAGCCCTGCCGATAGCGTGAGACGGACGGTGAGGCGCAGGGAGCGGATTCCGCCTGCGAAACCCGCCTATGCGACGGGGTCCTTCCGTGTCGAGGGTTGGACCCAGTGCAAGGCAACGACGTCCGATCGCCGGCCCAGTTGAAGCAGCCGGAGCCGCGCCCGAAGCCGAACACCCGAGCGAAGCGAGGGGTGCCGACGGAGTCGGCACAAGGCAAAGAAAGCTACCAGCAAGGCCACCGACGAAATCCGGTGGCCACGATCCCGTCTCGCCTAAGCCAGAAATGGTCAAGGCCACCGGCTTTCGCCGGTGGCCTTGCTGGTAGCGGGGGCAGGATTCGAACCTACGATCTTCAGGTTATGAGCCTGACGAGATACCACTTCTCCACCCCGCGTCGGGTGCCGCTGCTGTCAGCGGAGGGGCGAGCATACGGATCCCGAATCGCGCGGCAACTTTCTGGTGGGCGTTTTCGATCGAGAAGCGTGTGTCAGCCTCGGAACGGGAGAAGGCGCACGCTCAGCCTCGGCACGAAGCGGACGTTCAGCCTGCGGCCGATAGACTCCTCGCCATGCGATTTCGATCCTCTCGCGGAGGCTGGGTCCCGCCGCCGGCGCCTCAACTGGTGCTGCCGGGGCGTGAGCTGATCGGGCCGGGCGAGTGGCCGTCGATCTTCGGGCGCGAGGCGCCGTTGATCGTCGAGATCGGCTTCGGCAAGGACACGTTCCTGCTGGAGCAGGCCGAGGCGCAGCCCGAGCGCGATCATGTGGGCGTCGAGCGCGACACGCACCGCGCTGCGCTCTTTCTGAAGCGGGCGGCCGCGCGCGGACTCGCGAACGTCCGCGCGTTGCCGGTGGCGGCCGAGATGGCACTCGGGCTCTGCTTCCCCGACGCATCCATCGCGGAACTGCATGTCTACTTCCCCGACCCGTGGCCGAAGGTGCGTCACGCGAAGAACCGACTCGTCCAGCCGTGGTTCGCGCGCGAGTCGCGGCGCGTTCTCGCTCCCGGCGGCGTTGTCTACATGGCTACCGACGACGAGCCGTACCGCGACCAGATGCTCGACGTCATGTCCGCCGGTGGTTTCGTGAACCTGATGGCAGACGGCTGGCAGGAGCAGGCCCCGCTTGGCCACGAGACCAAATTCGAGCGTCTGTGGCGACGACGTGGCCGTGGCATCCACCACATGCTCTTTCGTGATCGCGCGACAACGGGCGCCGGCGCGCCCGCACTCTCCGCGACAACGGCGAGCGGGTAGGCTGTCGGCGTGGATCGCATCTGGAGCCCGTGGAGGTACGAGTACGTGAGCGGCGATCGCCCCGATGATTGCGCGTTCTGCGCGGCGCTTGCGAAGGACGACGGGCCGGAGAACCTGATCGTCCATCGCGAGGAGCACGCGGCGCTCCTTCTCAACAAGTTCCCCTACAACAACGGGCACTGTCTCGTCGTCCCGCGACGGCACCTCGTGGAACCGTCCGAGATGACCGGCGAGGAGTCGGCGGCTGTTTGGGCGCTCGTCGCGCGCACGGCCGACCTGCTACGCGGCGAGTTGCGAGGGCAGGGTGTGAACGTCGGTCTCAACCTCGGCTCGGCAGCGGGCGGGAGCATCCGGCATCTGCATGTGCATCTCGTCCCACGCTGGAGCGGCGACACCAATTTCATGCCCGTCATCGGCGAGACGAAGGTGCTCGTCGAACTGCTGCACGACACGTACGCGAGGTTCGCTGCCGCGCTCGCAGGTGGATCTACCGAAAGCGATGCGACGAGCTCGTGTGATGGCGGGGATGGCGCGTGAGGTCACTCCGAGATGAGTGAGGAGCGGCGGCGCAAGGGACGCCGGCGCCGGCGCAGCGGCGTTCATACGCCGCGCGTTCGACGACTCCTGATCGGGGGCGGTCTCGTCGTGGTTCTCGGCCTCGTTGGCGCCAACGTGGTCGTGATCCGGAGGCAGCGTGCGATGCGCACGCGCGCGCTCCACGAGGAGGCCCGCGTCGCGTTGGCAACGGGTGATCTGGACGCGGCGGAAGCGGCTGCGCGGGTGAGCCGCGATGCGCTTCCCGGTGATCGCGAAGCGCTCTACGTGCTGGCGCTCGTATTGGAGGCACGCGGGCGCGGTGACGAGGCGCGGGCACTCCTTCAACCCGAAGTCAAGCGCGACCGCGGGTGGGGCGCGGGGCGCGTGCTGCTGGCCGCCATCGCGCAGCGCGAGGAGGACTACGCCGGCGCCCTCGAGTGGTTGCCGGACGGCTCCGAGGGTGGACGCGTCCCGGCTACCGCATACCGAATCCTGGCAGAGGTGCGTGCCGCAACCGGGGACGCGATGGGCGCTGCGGCGGCATACGAACTGGCCGCGGAGTTCGCTCCGGACGATCTCGCGACGCAGTTGGGACGTGGGGATCTGGCGTTGGCGCGCTACCTCGACACGAATGAGCGGGATGCGCAAGACGTGGCGGCCGACGCGTATGGGGCGGCGGAGCGGCAGTGTCGCCGTCGGCTGGCGGACTCCGAGGGCGTCGACCTAGGCGCGCGACTCGGACTGGCGACGGCGCTCATGGGGCAGGCGCGCGCGCTCAAGACCAGGACGGTCGAAGAGGTCGAGGCGGAACTGCGGACCGTGATCGAGAGCGCGGGCGAGGATCCTGCGCCGACGCTCATCCTGGCGGAGTTCCTGCGCGGCGTCGGGGAACTCGCGCGCGCGCGGCGTGTTCTCGATCAGGCGTTTCGGTCCGGCATGGACGGCCCCTCGGTCCGGCTGGCACTCGCGCTTCTCATGGCGCAGCAGGGCGAGACGGCTGACGCGCTGGCCGCGTTGCAGCGCGGCGTGGTTGCTCACCCCGAGAGCTTCGAGTTGCGTCTCGCGATTGTGGACACGCATGTCATGGCGGGGCGCTACGAGGATGCGCAGGCCGCTCTGACGGAGCTCATGGCTTCCGCAGCGGAAGATGCGCTGACACACGAGGCGCTGGGAGACCTGGCTCGGGCGCGAGCGCGCCGCGCCGAGGACAGTGGCGCTGCCGACGCGGCTGGTGCATTTCGGGGCGCGGCGCGCTCCGCGTACGCCGAGGCCGTACGTCTTCGGCCGCATTCGATGCCGCTCAAGAAGAAGATGTTCGGCGAGCAACTCGAAGCCGCGATGTCGGGTGCGGCAGATCTCACGAGCGAGGATCGCACCGCGGCCGACGCCTACGTCGATGACGTCCTCCGCGTCAACCCTGCGGATGCCGACGCACTCGCGTGGCGCGCGCGCATCCTCCTGCTCGCCGACAATCCCGATGCCGTCGTTCAGCTCTTGGAAGAAGCGGCGTCGGGACCGACGCCGACGCTCGACGTCCTGCGGCTCTACGGCACTGCGTGTGAACGCAGTGCGCGCGACGCCCGGTCGGCCGACGCATACCTGACGGTGCTGCAGCGGTTGATCGGGCGTACGGCTGATGCGCGCGACAATCGCGCAGCGGCGCCGCGCGACTGGACGAACGTGATCCGCGCGACGTGGCGGATCGGTCGTTTCGAACAAGCCGTCGGACTCTCGCAGGACGCCGCGCGTGCTTGGCCGGAGGATGATGACCTGCAACTTGTGCTGGCACAGGCGTATCTGTTGCACGGAGAGACCGCCGCTGCCATAGCGGGTCTTGAGACCATCGTGACAGCGACCCCGGCGGCGGTGGAGCCGCGCCTGCTGCTGGCCTCCGTACTCGAGCGCGAAGGGCGTGGCGCCGAGGCCGAAGCCGTGCTGGACCGCGGTCAGGGTTCGCCGGAAGGCGCCGTCTTGATTGCGCTGGCCGGGGTGCTCGGACGCAGCGGGCGCCTTGCCGCGATGGAGACCGCACTCGCGCGCGCGCTTGCCGTCACTGACGATCCAGGTCGTGCCCAGCTACGTGTCGGCGGCGTTCTGCTTTCGCTCGACCCGCCGCGCATCGATGAGGCGCAGACCGCATTCGCCAAGGCCGCGGAATCTCCCGTTCACCGCGCGGAGGCCCTCGCGCGACTCGCCGATCTCGCGCTGCTTGCTTCGGCTGCTGACTCCGAACGCCTTGTCGCGGCGCGTGCGGCGATCGATCGAGCTGCGGAGGCGGGGGTGTCCGGTCGTCGGTTGGACTACCTGGAAGGGAAGCTCGCGCTCTTGCGCGGCGACACGGCGACTGCGGTCACGCGACTCGTGAGTGCGACGACCGGCGCACGGCCCCCCCCGGCGGCTCTCTACTATCTCGCGAAGGCCCTGCGAGCGCACGGCGATGCCCGTGCCGCGCAGGCGCCGCTCGATCGTGCCATCGCGCTCGCTCCGGGCGACGCGATCATCAGCGCCGAAGTCGACGCGCTCCGTGTCGAACTCGGCGTCGGTGCGATGATCGCCGGCAAGTATGGTGACGCTCTCTCGCTTCTCGCTGGCGCGGATCAGAGCGGGCGGACGCCGCTCTTGGCGGCCGTTGCGTACGCGGGGAATCTCGAGTTGAGGATCGCCGTTCACAGCGCGCGCACCTACGTGACGTCACTCCCTGGCGATCGCGTTGCGCGCCATGTACTCGCGACGTTGCTCCTGCGGAGCGGGACGCCGGAGCAGATCCGCGAGGCGGTCACGGAATTCGATGCCTTGGGCCGCGACGACGCGACCGATCTGCGGGCGTGGGTCGGGCTCGGCGCTGCGCGTCTTGCGAGCGACGACCCCGCCGGAGCCGAGACGGCGTTTCGTACGGCGTACGCGTTGGATACCGCCGCTGCCGCCGTCGTACGCGGAGTGCTCGACAGCCTGACGGCGCAGGGAGACACCGCCGCGGCGATTGCTTTCGCGGACGAGGCCGCGCGCGACAACGACGATGACGCGGAAGTCCACCTACTCGTGGGAGATCTTCGCTTCACCGCCGGGGATGCCGATGCGGCGGCCGCCGCGTACCTGCGCGCAGCCGACTTGCGCCGTGATGCCGTGCTCCCGGTTCTCGGAGCCGCGGCGGCGCTCTGGTTGGGTGGCCATGACGATCGAGCGCGATCGCTTCTGGAAGAGCGGATGTCCGAACTTGCGGACCCTGGGCGGGCCCGGATCGCACTGGCGGAGATCCTGTTCCGTTCGGGTGATCTGGCGGCCGCCGAGAGTGCGCTCTTGGAGGGACCTGGACGCCTCCCGCGGAACGGGCAGGCGCAGATCCTGCGTGGCGAGATCTTCGTGCAGCGCAACGAGTTGGCAGAGGCTCTGCGGTCCTATGACTCGGGAGTCGAAGCGGGTGCGCGTTCCGTCGCCACGCGCCTTCGTTTTGCCGAACTTCTCACGCGAGCTGACAAGGGGCGGCGTGCGATGGATCAGTATCAGCGCGTTCTTCGCGCTGAGCCCGCGAACCTGGTGGCGCTGAACAACCTGGCTCACCTGATGGCGTCGGAGCGAAATGACGTTGTGCGTGCGCTGGAACTGGCTCGCACTGCGCGAGAACTCGCGCCGGAGAGCCCGGAGGTCGCGGATACGCTCGGCTGGTTGCTCGTCCAATCCGGTGATCCCTCCGCTGCGATCCCGCTCTTGCGGACTGCGGTCGCGGCTCTCGATGACGACCCGCGCGTTCATTTCCACTTGGGGCTTGCCGCAGCGCGCGTTGGTCTGGGCGAGGACGCGCGCAACCACCTCGAACGCGCGCTCGCCATCGATCCATCGTTTCCTGGTGCGGCGGTTGCGCGGAGCGAGTTGCGGCGCCTACGCTGACCCGCCTCTACGCTCGATCGCCCTACACTGAGTCGCCCTACACTGAGTCGCGGCACGTTGCGCGCCGGCCGCGGCGCACGAGCGCGAGCAACCCGACGAGGCCCGTCGCGAAGAGCGCCAGCGTGGATGGTTCCGGGGTGCGCACGACCCTCTCAACGAGGCGCTCCACGACCGGGCTGCGCAATGCAATTGCGTTGCGATCGGCCGGGCGCACGTCGAAGCGCGTCCCGCCGGCGAGAGCACCCGACGGCGGAGCCGAGAGCACAGCAAGTCGCTCTGTCAGCGCCGCCCCGGCATACGACCCGAGGACGAGTTGGAACCCGTTGGACGGGGATGCTTCGGCCTCTGTCGAGAGTAAGACTGTCGATACGAAAACGATCGATACGGAGAGTGGAGGCAGGTTGCGGGCGTAGATCGATCCGAGCCGCAGGCCGATACCTGTGTTGGGTGCCGCGAGTGGCACGACGAGCGATGTGGTCGGGGAGTCCGGTCCGGGCAGCGTACCGACGAACACCGCGCGGGGAGACTCTGCCGTCGCTCTTGCGATCGTCCGCGCGGAGATCGCCGCTGGTCGCGAGGTGTCGGGCGGAGCTCCGATCCAACGCGAGAGCGTGGCCGTTGGAGCGCGCGACGTCGTGCCGTTCGGATCTGGGCGCGGCACGGCGATCTCCGTCGCCTGCGCCACAGCGCCGCCGAGCATCGCCGCCGCAACGGCTGCGAGCGCCAATGGGATGCGGGGGAGCGAACGCGAAAGCATGCGTGGCAGTGTATCTGCACCAGGGTCGCTGGACATGAGTCTCATCGTGCGCGCTCGTCGCCCGTGCCGGGGAATACGCGTAACGGGCTGCTCGTTTCAGCACGTGTCCACAGTGGAGAAGCCTCGATGCTCTGAGCACTCAAGCACCCTCGTCGGATCGCGGTCGTGATCCTCTGCGCACTCGTCGGGTTCGCCGTTACCAAACTTGCCGACGTCCAAGCCGGCACGCTTGTTGGTCTTCTCGCCGGCATGCTCATCGCACCGTTCATTCCGATCCCAAACGCGGGATGACGTTCGCGGCGCTCAGTACTTGAACGACTTGCCCGCTGGGGCCATGCGAACCACGACGGTATTGGCTGCGTCACCGAGCGCGACGTGGATGGATGCCGCTTCCGGGCCGGCCGGAATGGGGCCGAGGTCCAAGCCCGCGGCCTTCAGCGTCACCTGCTCCTTCTTGAAGTTGAGTACGAGCACGCGCACTCCAGGCGCCGAAGGCGGTGACTTGGCGGTGTAGTTGTCGCCCTTGCGCTGGAACTCTGCGCTCGGGATCGTGAACTCGATGAGTCCGTTGTAGTTGATGACCACATCCGGTGCCGTCTCGGGAGTGCCGCCGTCGGTCGTCAGTCCTGCGAGGAGTTGCAACGTGTCCTTCCCGCTGCCCTTGTGGGTAGCCTTCACCTTGAACGGGAAGAGACTCGGCGCCGTGAGCGCGCCGCGCTTGCGGCCCAGTTTGTACTGCCCGCGGTCCACGCTCACAGTTCCGCTGCCATCCGCCGACTGCGTCGTGAAACGGATCGTGACCGGGCCTTCGTCCGGCACCATCCCCTGGAGATCACCCTTCAGCGAGAGCCGGAACTTGGCGCGCGAACTCCCGGCACGCGATGGCTTCAACTTGAACTTCAGCATCTCGTTCTTGAACGTGAAGTTGCGGCCCTTCACGACGAGATTCGCCTCGATCGATAGGTCGCCGACCTGGATCGTCGCCGGTCCCGCAGCCGCGACCTCGTCACGCCCCGTGTCGAAGAACCCCGACGCAGCGAAGAACGACTTCTCGGGGTTCTTCTCGTTCAACTTGATCTTCACGACCTTCGGCAGGACGAACGAGTTGATTTGCGTGGAGCCCGCGTGGACGGTCAGCGAGACATCCTCCGCGTAGTCCTCTCGATCGCCGGAGCGGATCGTCGCATTCGTGGCGTCGATCCGCGCGTCGCGCAGGCCGAACGTCTCGATGTTCAGGTCGCCCTCGAAGTCGTCGTCGAAATCACCGTCGGTCGTGAGGGTGGAGCCGCGCACGATGATCGGACCATTGTGAGAGATAACCTCCAACGACTGTGCGCCTTCGAACGCGCCAGATAGCGTGACGCGGCCGCGGGCGAAGATCTCCAGTGCGCTTCCCATGGCCGTCACGAAGTCCGTCGTGAGCGAGATGTCGCCGCTGGCGACAAGGAGCACGTTGGCGCCGACGATATAAGGATTCGGGCCAGCCGTTCCGACTTCGAACGACTGTGCGGTGATCGACCCGGAAGCTCGTGCATCGACGTCGCCGCCGCAGGAAACATACGTCTTGCCGGTCTGTGCGAAATCGCCAGCGAAGGCGCGGATGATCCCGTTCCCGGTCCGACAGGCGATGTAGCTGAAGCCGTTGAAGTGCACGTTGCGCGCGGCGTCGAGCACAATGTTCCCGGCGGTCTGTTGCGTCAGGAACGTCGTCTCCGAGGAGCCGTCGGGTTCGAGCTCGACGTCACGACCGTGTGCGCGAACCGTGATATCGCCCGCGCCGAGCGACACGACGCGCGTACCGCCGGAGAAGCGCACGTCGTTGCTGGCTGAGAGCTCGATCGCGCCGTCGCCCGCGGATGGGAAGCCGACCGATGAACCGTCGTCGGCGTCGATCACACTGGCTCCTCCGACGAGGAGGTCCCCGCCGAGCGCGTCGATGCGAAGATCCGCGGCGACCGCGCTCAGTTGCGAATCGATCCCGAGATCGGCGGTCCCGCCCGCCTGCACCAACACGTCACCGAGCGCGCCGCGAAGTCGCAGCGACTCTGTCGTGACATCCCCGCCGAAGGCCTGCACCGTCATCCCTCCGGAGTTGGAGGCGAGCGATGCGTTCGTCAGCGAGACGAAGTCGGTCGCACCGATCTGCACGCGCGTCGTCCCGCTCTCGACCTCGGTGCGGAAGAGCGTGACCCCCGACTCGTCGTCGGATGAGAGCCCGAGCGCGATGACGGAGACGGCGCCGGACACGGCGGAGATTCGGCACGATGTTCCACCCGGCGGGTTCTCGATCCCTTTGCCGCCCGGCGCCGAAATAGGCAGTGGGACGATGACCGGTACGCCCGTCTCGATCGCTTGCCGCGCGATGATCGTGACGTCGCTGCCGCCACCGGATGCGCGCACTCCGGTCACCGGTGTGCCGCCGAGATCGCCGATACGCAGCGTTCCCGAACAACGGATCACGATGTCCGCGCTGTTCGCGGTCGTGACGATGCTGCCATTCAGGGTCACGTCGCCGTCGACCAACAACGTCACCGGGCCGTCGTAGGAGATCGTGGCGCCGTCGATGACCGTGTACGACGCAAACTCATACGTGTCGCCGCTGAGCATCGTGTCCGTCGACGCGTCGAAGTCGATGTCCTCGGAGAGCACGATCGGGGCGAACGGCGCGAGCGCGCCTTCGAAGCCGGGTTGTGTGGGGAGAAGCCCCAGTGGCGGGAGCACCGGCGGCGTGGCCGGCAACGCGCATGGTTCAAGGAACACGTCGCCCTCGACCGTGTCGCCCTCGCCGGCGGTGATCGACGCCCCGGTGGTCGTGATGACGCCGTCGGCGACGACGGTCTCGCTCCCGGAACCGATCACGAGTGCGGCCGCTGCCGCCGCTGCGAGAACTGCGAATCGTGTCTGCATGGCCTGCTCCCCTCGCGCCAGATCCCACGGCGCCCCGCCGAGTCTACCGATTTCGCAGACGAAGTGGGGGAGTGGTTGTTCATTCGAGCCTCAGGGTCCACGTAGGTTCGACTCTGGAGACTGGGCCAGTCGTTCGAGGTTCAGTGCTGCCCTGGCACGATCGTGCGACTCTTGCGCTGAGCGGTGCACCGCCGGCACCGTGCGGAGCATGCGTGTCGCGTGCGCGGGTAGAGTGAGTTCGCGGAGACGGACGCGGATCGGAGGGGTGTATGACGCGCAGACGGCTGATGATGATTGCGGGTGCGCTGCTCGCGATCGGTGGCGGTGTCTGGCTTATGACCATGCGTGCGGGCCCCCGCGATCGCTCGACCGCGTCGCAAGAGACCGCCAAGCGGTCTGCGACGAACGAGGTGCAGCGGCGGCACGTCGTTCGTGACGCGTCCGGCGTCTCGCCGGCCGATGCACTTGCGGGCGGAGCCATACGCGTTGTCGATGGCGACGGGAAGCCCGCCGCGGCGGCTGTATTCTCGACGGCGGATCCGCGCTGGTCACGAACGTCCGCGACGTTTGTCGGCGATACCGGCCCAGACGGTCTCATCTCTGCAAAGGACCGCGTTGCTCCGCCCGGTGCGTACATCTGGGCCCTCGCCCGACGTCACGTCGGACGTCAAGTCGCGGGGCCAGAGATCTTCGATCCGGCAGGGCAGACGCTCACGCTCGGGCCCGGGTCCACGGTTCGCCTGCATGTCGTGACGAAGAATGGTGAACCTGTGGTCGGAGCGAGTTGCGATGTGAGGCGCGGGGCACGAAGGGTCACCGACGTCGATGGCATGGCGCTGCTTCCGGGCTGCGTGCCGGGCTCCACCGTCGGTGTCAGCGCGTACGTGATCGGCGCTCCGAAACAGACGACAGGGTTTGTGACGCTACCCCACGACGGCTCACCGGCGGACCTGGAGATCACGATCGGGAGCGGCTATGGGCCCTTTGTCCTGCTGGACGTGACGGGCGATCTTGCACCCGATGCCGAGGTCCGGTTGGAGGTTGCCGGTGGGGAACCGAAGCCCGGTGTCGTGACGCTGCGATTCGGCGCTCCTCCGGTCCTGATCTCGTTGCGGGATCGATTCTTGGATGACGTCGAGATCACAGCAACGGCGTTCGGTGCGCGATCGACATCGCGACGCCTGGATCGGACGGTCCTCGCCGGGGACTCGATCACCCCCGTCGAGTTGGAACTCGTGGCTGGTGGCGGCGTTCCTCGTCGCGGTCGCGTCCTGAACGCGGACGGATCACCGGCGCCGGATGTCGAGGTGGGACTGGCCGGCGAGTTCCCGGAATGGGACGTGGAGGCCACCGACGAGAAAGGGTGGTTCGAGATCGACCTGGCGTGGCTCGGCCAGGAGATCCGCGCTGTTCGCTCCGGCGACGCGTGCAGTTCGGCCGTGTCTCTGTCGGGCGACATGGACGACTTGATTCTGCGGCTCGGACCTGGCGCGACGCTGCGCGGTGTCGTCCGTGACGAGACGAGCGGTCGCGCGGTCGTGAAGGCCACCGTCCTTGTGGTGCTCGGCACGAGCGACTCTGCGCTCGAACTCGAGTCGATGACCGACGCGAGCGGCGTGTATCGCGTGTCGGGTCTCCCGCCCGATGTGTTCGTGCTGCCGAGTGTCGATCACTCCCCGCGGGCGATCCCGACGCGCGCGCGAACACGACTACGCGAGGCGCAGCGCGGCGCCACGGAGCAGTCGCTCATCCGCGAGGGCCTCGCGCACCGGATCGAGGGCGGCGAGACGATCTCCCACGACCTGCAAGCCGTCGTGCAACTGGGTGGCGAGCGCACCTTCCGGATCGCCCTTCCGGAGGGTGCCGCCATGCCGAAGTGGATCGCCATTGGTGAGTCGTGGGAGGGGGGAGACGGACGCTCTCGTAGCGCGCGCTGGGGATGGCTCGCCAGCGATGGCGCGGCGGAGTTCACGCGGTTCCTGAACGTCGGCGTACATCGGTTCCACGTCAGCGCGCCCGGATTGGTCGCCGACGTCGCGGAGATCGTCGTGCATGGCGACGGTCCACAACCCGACACCGAGATCCGTCTTCGGGCGAGACGCCGCGTCCTGGCCCGACTCGTCGATGCGGAGGGCGAGCCTGCCCTGCACGCCGGCATTCGGATCCGTGTAGCGTTCCACAGTGCACGCGGCGGCCGGAGTATCGGCGATGCGCTGACGGACGCGTCGGGGATCGCGGATGTCACCGACGCCGTCCCGTCGGCGGGCGACGTGTCGGCCACGGGTGCGTCGGTCGTGTTCACTCTCGGCGGCGGCGGCGGGTTCGTTGCCGCGTCCCCGTTCGGCGACGACGTCAATCTGCGCGTGGACGGCGCCGAGTGGGCGCGGAGGTTACGCGCTGACGATGACACGCCCCTGGTCGTGGATGTGCCGGTGGAGATCCGATGGGGAGAGGATCGCTAAGGGTTCGCGCAGGAATAAGTTCGTGGGACCGAGGACGAGCGAGGCGGCGTAAGGCAAGGCGCATCGACGACGCGACTCATTGCGGAGCCGAGTCGGGGAGGAGAGGCAACGCAGCGTTACGCCGCCGCAGCCGACCGAATCCCCGAAGTTATTCCTGCGCGGGCCCTGAGGCGGTCCGCTGAGATGGCGCGGGGAGCGGGCGACGCGGAGTGCGTCGCAAAGGTAGAGTGAGGCCATGCGTCGGTCGCTCGTGATTGCCGTCCTGCTCTTCGTCGCCGTCGGTCTGGCGGTTGCGTTGCGGGCGTGTGTCGAGTCGGACCCGCAGAGCGTGACGAGCGGAGCAGAGCGGACGGTCGACGCGGTCCCCCGCGAGCGGCGGCGCGCGAGGCAGACAACGGCCGTCAGCGGGGATGCCGAGAGTGATCGCGAGGCGATCGCGGGGGCGGAGGATGACGCAGCGAGCGACGGCGTACCAAAGGTGTCCACGTCCGTCCGAGCTCACGACGAGGAACTGAGACTACCGCGGCGCTACCTCTCGGGGATCGTGGTCGACGTCTCGGGGGCGCCCATCGAGTTCGCATCGGTCAGGCTGATCAGCCGTTGGCTGCCCGCGAATGTTGCGCGACGAGCGGCGGTCGTTCCAGTCCCCTCATCTCCCTCAGGATACGAACCCGCGCCCAGTATCCCGCGGATGACCGCCAGGGTCTGGACGACGGCCGATGGGCGCTTTCGCCTGCCCTACGTGGTCGGCGACTACCTGCGTCTCCACGTCCTGGAGGGCAACATCTGGATGATCGTCGAGGACCGACACGTGGAGCAACGCATCGTCGTTGCGACGGAGAAGCCGGCGGTTCATGTGCGGATCGTGCGCGCTGCGGACGGCGTGCCGGTCGAAGGCGCTGAAGTGGTTCTGTCGTCGGAGCAGCAGCTCTATCCCTCGTCACGTCGGTTCCGTGTCGTCGGTCGCACCCAGACGAACGGTCGCGCGACGTTGCAGCCGTTCTTCGGCGGCGTTGCACACCTCGACGTCAGTGCTCCCGACCTCGGTTCTGTGTCCCGTCTTCCGGTCGAGCTCTCTCCGGTGGACGTCACCGACATCGTCGTCGAGCTTCTCTCGGAGTATCCGATCCGTGGACGGGTCGTCGATGCGGAGACCGATCGCCCCATCGCCGGAGCGCAGATCGGCTACTCCGTCCCGATCTGGTGGGCGCGCGAGCCCCCGGTCGAGACGGATTCCGACGGTCGCTTCGAGTTCCATGGGTTCGCGCGCGTGGCGAACTCGTCGCGACCGATCGGTGTGCGAGCGCCTGGCTATGTTCCGTTCGCGACGTGGTTGCCGTCGGAACTCCCGCCGAGTGGCGTACGCGAAGTCGAGATCCGGCTCGTGCGCGGCGGCGCACTGCGTATGCGCTGCGTGGATCGTGCAGGACGTCCGGTTGAGCGAGCGTTCGTCTACGCGAAAGGCGAGAGCGCACGAGACCGTCGGGGCCACGACATTGACATCGCGGATGGCGGTGTATGGACGCGCGCCGACGGCGTCGCCTCGATCGGCGATCTGCCCAACAGCGCCGACCCCGTGGAGGTGCGGATCTTCGTTCACGGTGTCGAGGTCATGCGACGCAAAGCGCCGTCGCCCGCCGCCGGAGAGACGGTTGATCTCGGCGATGTCGTGGTCGAGTCGGGGCGGGTTCTCACCGGGCGTATCGTCACGGCGGCCGGAACGCCGGCCGCGGGGATGACGGTGATGGTGATGCCCGACGACCCGGAGGACGAGTTCCTCTACGAACTTGCGAGTGCGGCGCTCGACGTTATCGACACGCGCCACGCCACGGCCGACGCCGCCGGGTACTTCGCGATCGCCGGACTCGCTCCCGGGCTCTGGAATGCGCTGGCCTGGGTCAGTGGCGATCCGCGTCCGCCGCGACTTGTGCGCGGGATCGTGATCGCCGCGGATTCCGATCCGCCTGCGGTGACGATCCGTCTGCCCCGTCCCGCAGTCGTGGAGGGCGTGTTGCTCGATGCCGCGAGATCCCCTCTCGTCGACACCGAGATCACGACGCTGCTCGACTTGCCCGTGCCGTTCAGTCTGAACGTGAGCACGCGTACGGATGCGCGTGGGCGGTTTCGGATCGAGGGCTTCTCGGCGGACGGCGGGCGTGTCTGGGTCGAGGCACGTGGGGCGTTCGGCAGCGACGGTGACTACACGGAGCGCGGGACGTTCGTCACCCCCGGTGCTGGCCCGGTCGAACTGCGAGTCGACCGACTCGGTCCCTTCGATCCGGACGACTACGACAAGGCGATGGGGCGCTGAGAGTCGCGGACCTGTCGAGGGTGGCGTGCACTCATCGGCGGTCTGGAGCCGATGCGGGTAGGCCACCGAGTGACGCGCGTGCGGCGGCAGAAGTTGATCTACCTGTCCACCCTCGATGCGCTGGCGCTCGCGGCCGTCGGGATCGTGGCGGCCAGCGGTTGGGCGACCGTTGGTCGCCGTCATCGTGGCGCTTGCCGTTCTGATCCCCGGGCGCGTTGAAGGGCACGACTTCCGCGCGCTCTCCGGACGAGATGTTGTCGGATCGCCGCACGCCCGGTGAACCTCATTCCGTGACCGAGCCCGAGAGCCGCCGACCGCAGTGGAACGACGCCGACTATCCGCTCGACATGAGTTGGCCGAAGATCAAGTTCCGCGACGGCGGAGATCCGCGCCGCCCGTTCTCGCCCGTTCGATACTGGTTTCCGGGAGCGCTCTTGGCCGGCGGGATCGGTGCCGTCGGGTTCGTGCTCGCGCTTCTCGACTACTCGTTCGGATGGGCCTTCCTCAGCGCGCCGGTTCCGTTCGGCGCGTTCTTCGGCTACGGGCTCCCCGGACGCCGGGCAATCGCCGCGTCGCTCTCGATCACGGTCTTCGCCGCGCTCGTCATGACGATGCCGTCGCTGCTCGTGGGCGTCGCCTCCGGTGTCGATCTGCTTCCCGGTCTGTTCTGCGTTGTCGTCCTCGTCGCGCTCACGGCGCCCCTCTCTCTCCTTGGCGTCGGGCTCGGCGTGCTCTTTCGTTCGATCATGCGCGGAACGGATCTCTACCACACGCGCTACCTGCCGCTCCTGCTCGCCGCTCTGCTCCTGGGGCCGGGAGTGGCGCTGGAGAGTTGGCTGACACCGCCCGCTCCGCCCGCTGTCGTCGCCACGTCGGTCCTGATCGACGCGCCTCTTCGGGAGGTCTGGGAAGCGCGAGCGTTCGCGGATGCCGAGAGCGCCTCTCCGTCGATGTTGGCACACGTCGGCTTGCCGTCGCCGGAGCAGAACGTCGGCGATCTCACGGAGGTGGGGGACATCAAGACGATTCCGATCGGCGATGGTGTCGTGCGACTTCGCGTGACGGAGAGCGATGCTCCGCGACGGCTCGCGTTCGTCGTGACCGAACAACAAGGCTTCGAGAATCGTTCCGTACGGCTGCTCGGTGGAGAGCTCCGTCTGCGTTCGCTGGGTTCGAGACGCACGGTCGTCACACTGACGACGTGCTACCAACCGTTGCTCGGCGCGCGAGCGGTCTGGGGGTCCATCGAGCGTTTCCTCGCCAAGGAACTCCAACTTCACGTGATGCGTGAGATCGGGCGCGCGGTGGGGGATTCCGATCCTGAGTCGGTCGCGGAGCCAGAGCAGGTTGAGGATCTCGACGACGCCGAGGACCTCGATGACTCTGATCGCGCGGATGACGGGTCAGACGCACTCCACCAATAGCACGTCGTGGGGGCAGTTCCAGCGGAGGGGAAGCGTGTCGGCCACTCCGCGTGAGACGAGCAACGTGCGCTCCCCTTCCTCGAAGCGCGCGCCGTTCCAGCGGTAGAACCACGCACCCGGGTACTCGCGTCCGGCGCGCGTCGCGAGCGTCATCTGGCAGCCATGCAAGTGGCCGGCCATGGTCAACGTGTAGCCGGCATCGCGGGCGCGCGGCCAGATCGTCGGGTCGTGGGCGCAGAGGACCTGCCCTGGGTATTTCGAGCGGACGCGACCGTCCACGCGGACGCCTCCCGATGACATTGATGCCTCGGGCAGCCAGATTCCGCGGGCAGCGACGACGGCCTCGCGAACGCGGTCGCGACCCGCGCGCTGGTCGTGGTTGCCGGGCACCGCCGCCACCTGGACATGGATTCGGAGACGCTCAACGAGATCATGCAACTCTCGCAGTCCGGCGTCGCGCTCGACCAGGTCGCCGCCGAGGAGCACGGCATCGGGTCGGGTCTCGTCAACCGCCGTCGCGAGCAGGTCGGGTACGCGTCGCGTCCACGGCAACCCGAGATGGAGATCGCTCGCGTAGAGCAGGCGAGCGGTTGCGCCGACCGTGACGACTTCCCGGCGCACGAGCAGCCGTTCGGCGCCTCCGACGACGACGCGACTCACGCCAACCGCCGCACGTCTTCGTACCAGACGAGCACCGCCAGTCCGCCGACGCACCACGACCGTGCGAACCCGCGACCCACGAAGCCCCCGACCAACATGCGCGCGGCGATGGGAAGCACGGTCGCGACGACGCGCAGCGTTCCTCCGGCCGGCTCCACGAGTGCGCGCGCGTCGCGGAACGGGCGCGGCGAGCCATCGAGTGCGATCGGGAAGAGAAAGATCATCTGCGCCTCGGCGGCGTAGAAGGCCGGTACGACGAGGAGCAACGGCCAGGGCGTCGAGAACAGGACGGCTGCGGCCGGCGGCAGGGACGCAACAGCGATACAGATGGCGTATTTCAGAGCGCCGATGCGTCCGAATCGCGCGTCGCCGGTCGGGGCCGTTCCGCGCAGTTCAGCGAGTGCAGAGCGCATCCATCCAGCCCCGCCCACGAACCCGCCGCGCCATGACGTCTTCGCCGCTTCCAGCAACGGCGCGTTCAACCGCGACTCGGCCGCTTCCAGCAGGCGTGCACCATCACGCATCGGCCACTCTCTCCACGAAACACCAGTGCGCCCACGCCGACCACGCGATCGCCTGCCCGCCGACGAGTACGCGGTGGAAGAGCGTCTCGAGACGTCCGCAGCGCGTGTGGTAGAGGCGTTCGTCGTGCTCGATAAGCAGGGTGATGACGATGACGAAGCCGAGTACGGGCAAGAGAAGGGTGCGTGGGTGGGGGAGCACCGAAGCCGCCGCCATCAGAAGGAACAGGGGGAGACCGCCGGCGCCGAGTGCGAGCAACTCGGTGCGGCGTTCCCGAGGCCCGATGACACGCAGCCCGGATGCGTGATACCACCAGTCACCGACTCCGGCCATCGTCGCCAGGATGCCGGCGACGCCGATCACGCCGACGTGCGTGAGTGGGAACACGATCTCGTCCCGCGTGAGAACGAGTCCGACACCGAAGAGCGCGCCGGGGGCGAGCAAGAGCGCAAGACTCGCCATCTGCGCCAGCGAGACGGGTTTGGGGAGATGGACCGCGCGAGACACGCCTCCGACCGTACAGCGTCGCGTGCGTCAGCCCCAGCGTGCCCCCGGCGACCTGATGGGCCACAGCCGCGGGTACACGAGGAGTCCGATGGCACGCGTGGAGGGGATAACTGCAGTCGGTGAACCGGCATCTCCCTCCGCGGGACGATCGACGCTCACGCGCCGCACCCGCGCTCCACTTGCCTGTGCGGCGATCCGGCGCCGGCGGCGTAACATGTCCCGCCGCAGCATGCGCGCGCGGCGATGCGGCCTCAGGAGCGCTGGAGATGACCATGCGGTGGATGTACGCCCTCGTCGTTCTCGCTCTCTGCGCGGGGTGTGCGGGCGATGGCGCCTCGACGGCCGATCCGTTGCGCACGGAGTCGCCATTGGCGGGCTCACCGGTACCCGGAGGGCTGCCGCAGTCCGCGCCCTCGTTGGTCGGAACTTGGGAGTCCGAACCGAACGCGATGGCCGATCTATACGGGGACGGCGTCTTCCTCTTCTTCACGTTCCGAGCGGACGGGACGTTCTCAGGGGGTCTGCGATCGTCGACCATGGAGATGTCCAAACCGCACCAACTATCCGGCACGTATGTCGTCGATGGCGCCCGGATTGACGTCTCCGGGGACTGGGGCGCGACCACCGCGACGTTCAGGGTCGAAGGTGCCGAGCTGATGCTGGTCGGTAGCGATGGCGACCGCGGCGTTCTGCACCGACGGTAGGTGGCTTGGGCGTTCTTGCCCGCGAGACGAGAGGAAGATGTGATGCGAGATAGTTGGGCCTGGTCCACGTCGGCGGCGATGGCATTCTTGGTCGTGGCCGGTGGCTGCGTCGCTCCCGCGCCGACTCAGCATGTCCACGACGTGGCGCCGACCGCGTCCGCTCAGACCCACGCAGCGGGTGCGACCGACAGAGCGGACAGCCCGTCGCTGCCGGTTGAACTCCCGGCGCCGATCGACGCGCCGAAAGACGCGCCGTTCACCGCGCCTCCTGCGTCTGCTCTGCAGGTCTCCTCCGGAAGTGGGATGCCCGGTGGCGCGCGCGTCGCGACGGTGGACGACCCGCGTCTCGACGCACTCTTTGACTCACTCCAGTCGCGGGGCCGCGCGGGCGGCCCGATGATCTCGGAGGCACGTCTTCGGGCGGCGCCGGTCCTCCGCGAGGACGCCACGCCGTGGTGCTACGAGGCGCCCTTTCTTCTGGTGCAGGTCCCCGCGCCAGCGACGGAGCGCGACTGGCAACAGGCGGTGAGTGACCTGGAACGACGCGCACGCCTGCTGGCGGCGATACGCGATCGCGTGCAGTCGGAAGTGGTCGCGCCGCTGGGGTTGCGGCATCTGCTCACCGAGCCGGGCGTGCTCCCGGTGGTCATCGTGCGCGACGCACCTGCGCTCTGGGATTGGCAGGTCCGTGAAGGACTCGGCGCGGGCTCCCCCCTGCCCGCCGTGTTCTCGATCGAGAACGGACAACTTCTCGCGCGTGCGCGTAGCCCCCTCATGGACTCCGACATTCCGGCGGCCGGCGAACGTGTGCAGCGTCGCGATGATCAGATTTTCGCGCACGAGGCGACGCATCAGCTGCTGGCGGCCATTCGTCGGCGGATCGCGCCGGGCGCAGAGGACGCACCGCTACCGATGTGGATCGAAGAGGGCCTCGCCGAGTTCGTCGGCGGGATCGAGGTCGATGCGCAGACGATCGAGACTCTCCCCGCGGAGTCCGTCTTCCACGGGCGCGTGGTCCTGTCCACGACGACTCTTGCGCGTAAGTTCCGCAAGGAAGGGCTTGCCCCGTGGCCGCTCGAAGCGCTCATGGAGCGGGTTGACATGAGCGAACTCGCATTCGTAAGTGGACGCCGCACCCCCGCGCGTTCGCAGTGGGCCGTGAGCCTCTGGTTCTTCGACGCGTGGGCGTTCGTCCACTTCCTCTCGTACTACGACGATGGCGTCTATCACGCGGCGTTCACGAGCGCCGTCGGTGACGCCCTCCACGGTCGCGGCAGCAGCGACGGCATCTGGCAGCATCTCGGCGTCTCCGACGCAGCCGGCCGATCGCGGATTGCAGCCGAGTTCGCGTGGTACCGGAAGCTCATTCTGCGTCGCAAGATCGGCCGACGCGGACCCGGAAATCTCTGGCATCAGGCGGAGACCGACCCGCCGACCGGCGCGTTCGATCCCGACTACGAGGCGCCGGACTACGACGAGGAGTGAGTGGCCCGCCGACGCCCGCGTACGATCCGAGAGACAACGCTCTTTTCCAGGCAGGTCGCGGACGAGGGCCGCCGCCGGTCTTGGATGGTACCCGGCGAGGGGCGGTCCATCTGGCTCAGCTGCGGCGACGCCCTCGGTCCGCCGCTCGACGGGGACCGTGGGGCATCTCCGACGAACTCGCGAGAACGCCCCGCCGTCCCCGGTCGGCGGCGGAGCAACGAGCTCGCTTGTCGAGGCCAGGTTGCCCGCCGACGCCCGGGTACGATCTGAGAGACAACGCTCTTTCCAGTTAGGTCGCGGACGAGGGCCGCCGCCGGTCATTGATGGTACCCGGCGAGGGGCGGTCCATCTGGCTCAGCTGCGGTGACGCCCTCGGTCCGCCGCTCGACGGGGACCGCGGGGCGTGCTCGACCCAGGAGCCGTCTGGGTCAGTCGTTCTGGAGGCGTTCCCGCCACGCGGCCAGGAGGACGAGGGCCTGGAGCGGGGTGGTCTGGTCGAGATTCGTCGCGCGGAGTTCGCTCTTGATCTCTTCGAGGAGCGGGTCGGACGGCGCGTCGAAGAGGGCGAGCTGGCGCGTTACCGGCGGAGCCCGTCGTGTCTCTTTCTCGGGGTCAGTTCGGGGCGCGGGTTTCGGGTGCGGCGCGGCGCCGGAGCGGGACTCTTCGAGGTCCGCCAGGACGGAGCCCGCGCGCGTCACCACGGACTCGGGCAGACCGGCGAGGCGCGCGACGTGGATGCCGTACGAGCGGTCGGTGCCGCCCTCTTCGATGCGCCGCAGGAAGACGACCTTGTCGCCCCACTCGCGGACGGCCACGCGGTAGTTGCGGACCGCGGACTCCAGCGACGGTGCACTCGATGGCAGGTGCGTCAGTTCGTGGTAATGCGTCGCGAAGAGCGTGCGGCATTGCGCGACGTCGGCGAGATGTTCGGTGATGGCCCACGCCAGTGCGACGCCGTCGTAGGTGCTCGTGCCGCGGCCGACTTCGTCGAGGATGACGAGCGAGCGCGATGTCGCGCCGTTCAGGATGGTGGCCGTCTCCATCATCTCGACCATGAACGTCGAGCGACCGCGCGAGAGATCGTCGCTGGCCCCGACGCGCGCCATGATGCGATCGACGAGACCGATCCGCGCCGACTCCGCTGGCAGGAATGAGCCGGTCTGCGCGAGCAGCGCCAGCAGCGCGACTTGCCGGATGTACGTCGACTTACCGGCCATGTTGGGGCCGGTGATCAGAGCGACGCGGATGCCGTCGGCATCGAGGTGTGCGTCGTTCGGGACGAAGGGCTCCTCGCCTTGCGTGACATCGAGCACCGGATGGCGCCCCTGCACGATCTCAAGCGCGCCCGAGTCTTCGAGCACGGGCCGCGTCCAGCCGTGTGACGCGGCGACCTCGGCGAGCGACGCCAGCGCGTCGATCTCGGCGAGCGCTGTTGCCGTTCCCTGGATGCGCGGGACGGCGTCGGCGCAGACCTTGCGCAGTGCGGCGAAGAGGATCTCTTCGCGGGCCTTCGCGCGATCGTCGGCGGAGAGGATCTTGCCCTCGTACTCCTTCAACTCCGGCGTGATGTAGCGCTCGACGTTCTTCAGGGTCTGGCGGCGCGTGTAGTCGTCGGGGACCTTCGCGATCTGTCCTCGGCTCACCTCGATGAAGTACCCGAAGACCGACGTGTACCCGACACGCAGGTTAGGAATGCCGGTCCGCTCGCTCTCGCGCGCCTGCAACGCCGCGAGGAAGTTCTTGGCGTCGCTGCGCAGGCCGCGGATCTCGTCGAGGTCGGCGTCGAAGCCCGGCCGGATGATGCCGCCCTCGCGAACCGTCACCGGCGGCGCGTCGTCAATGGTGGCGAGGATCGCCGTCCGCAGCTCTTCGAGTGGGTCCGCGCGTTCGGCCGCGGCGGCCAGGAGCAGAGAGCGTCGCGGCGCCGTGGCGGGGCCCGCGTCGTCGTTGGCATGCGCGAGCAAGCAGCGCACAGCCGGGACCTGCGCGAGCGAGCGACCGAGTGCGAGCACGTCGCGTGGGTTCGCGCGCCCGGTGGCGATGCGCGCGCAGAGCCGTTCGAGATCCATCACGCCACGCAGCGCTTCGCGTACGTCGGAGCGTAGGACGGCGTCGGCGGAGAGTTCCGCGACCGCGTCCTGCCGCGCCGCGATTGCCGCCAGGTCGCGCAGAGGCGACGTCAGCCAGTGGCGCAGGAGTCGTGCACCCATCGACGTGCGTGTGCGATCGACGACCGAGAGGAGCGTGCCGGAGCGGCCGTTGTCGCGCTGATTGGCGACGACCTCGAGGCAGCGCAACGTGACGCGATCCACGACCAGATGTGCGCCACGGCGATGTAGCGTGGGACGCCGCAGATGCGAGACCTCGGTCTTCTGCGTCTCTTCGAGATAGGAGAGGAGCGCACCCGCCGCGCCGATCGCCGGCTCCAGTCCATCAAGACCGAAGCCGCCGAGGTCACCGACCCCGAAGTGCTCGCAGAGCGCGCGGTGGGCGTCCCCCGTGTCGAACCGCCACGCTGGCAGGTCCTGCGTGTGGGAGTTCTCGGCGACCACGCGGACCGCGTCGGCAACGGCGGGGCGGCGCGCAAGGGCCTCGTCGTTGATGAGGATCTCGGCGGGCTCGAGGCGGGCCAATTCGTCTTCCAGAACGTCGGGATCGATCTCCTCCAGCTCGAACGAGCCCGTCGAGAGATCCACCCACGCGAGGCCGACAGGGTCGCGCGGCGAGCGATTGCGACCTGGCATGACGGCCGCAAGGAAGTTGTTGCGCCCGCCGTCGAGATCGCTCTCTTCGGTCAGCGTGCCGGGGGTCAGCACGCGCACGACGGCACGATCGACGATCCCCTTGGCCTGCTTCGGGTCCTCCATCTGCTCGCAGATCGCCACCCGCCGCCCGAGTCCGACCAACTTGCGGAGGTAGCCATCGACCGCGCGCACAGGCACGCCCGCCATCGGGATGCCGTCCTTGCGGGCGGTCAGCGTGATGTTGAGGAGCTGTGACGCCTCTTCGGCGTCGTCGTGGAAGAGTTCGTAGAAATCCCCCATGCGAAAGAAGAGGAGTGCATCGGGATGCTCCTCTTTCGCGCGGTCGAATTGCCGCATCACCGGGGACCTAGGCTTCACCATCCGCGGGATGCTACTTGGGAGATACGGAGCCAGGACAGTTTCGGCAGAGTTGGGAGGTATGCATTCGTCGAGTCGAGCGCCGTGCGCCGAACTCTGCCGAAACTGTCCTGGCTCCGTATCTCCCCCGTGCCACCCGCCCCGAGCCTGGGAGGCGCACGCACATAGCCCCCGCGCGCCAACATCGTGACGAGCGTCCCCGGGTCATGCGACCATTCGTTCCCTTCATTGGGACCCGCACTTCCGGGCGAGGCGACCGGGGTTTTCGGGACCGAAACAGAAGGCGGGGCAGCATGAGCACGGCAGGCGATCGTAGGCGCGCATGCGCCGTGGCAGGAGCGCGCGAGACGCGGCAATTCGACCCTCCTTCGGACTCCGAAGGGCACACGCGGATCAGCGCGATCTACGGACGTAACACGTTCGGGTTGCACAAGATGCGCGAGAAACTGCCAGCGGCTGATTACACGAAGCTCCTCGGCATTCTGGAAGATGGCGCCACGCTCGACGCGGAACTCGCGGCGGCCGTCGCGCACGCGGCGAAGGAATGGGCCATCGAGAATGGCGCCACGCACTTCACGCATTGGTTCCAGCCGCTCACAGGGCTGACGGCCGAGAAGCACGACGCCTTCCTCACGTTTGGGCCCGATCAGCAGGCCATCGAGCGCTTCGACCCCTCGCAACTCATCCAGAGCGAGCCGGATGCCTCGTCGTTCCCGAGCGGCGGCATGCGCGTCACGTTCGAGGCGCGCGGCTACACGGCGTGGGATATCTCAAGCCCCATGTTCCTCATGAAGGCGCCGACAGGGACCACGCTCTGCATCCCGTCGGCCTACCTCTCGTACACGGGCCACGCGCTCGACGAGAAGACGGGTCTCCTGCGCAGCGTCGCCGTGCTCGGCAAGGAAGTGCGCGCTCTCTACGCCACGCTCGGCCGCGAGGGCTACGGTCGCGTCACGAGCACGGTTGGCCCCGAGCAGGAGTACTTCCTGGTCGATCGCGCCTTCGGACCGCTGCGCCCCGATCTGCTCATGACCGGTCGTACGGTCCTCGGCGCGCCGCCGCCGAAGGGCCAGCAGCTCGACGACCACTACTTCGGCGCGATCTCGCCCCGCGTCGCCGCGTTCATGCGCGAATTCGAGTACGAACTCTACGAACTCGGCGTGCCGGTCAAGACGCGTCACAACGAGGTCGCCCCCGGTCAGTTCGAGATGGCGCCGATCTTCGAAGAAGCGCAGGTCGCCGCCGATCACAACCAGCTGGCGATGGAGGTGATGCGACAGGTCGCCCGTCGTCACAACTTCCACGTGTTCTTCCACGAGAAGCCCTTCGCCGGGATCAACGGCAGCGGCAAGCACATCAACTGGTCGCTCGCGGCGCGGCGTCCCGACGGCGGCTGGGAGAACCTCTTCGAGCCGGGCGAGACTCCGACCAAGAACTCGCGTTTCCTGCTCATGACGGCCGCGACGCAGCGAGCCATTCTGCGCCACGCGGGCGTCCTGAGCGCCAGCATCTCGGGCTCCGGAAACGATCACCGGCTCGGCGCCAACGAGGCACCGCCGGCCATCATCTCCGTGTTTCTCGGCAGCACCCTGCGCGGCATCTTCGATCGCCTGAGCGCAGGCACCGAGCAACGCGGCGACGCGGCGAGCGAGTCGATCGACCTCGGCGTCGCGCACCTGCCCGACGTCAAGCGTGACAACACCGACCGCAACCGCACATCGCCCTTCGCCTTCACCGGCAACAAGTGGGAGTTCCGCGCCGCGGGGAGCTCGCAGGCGATTTCGTTCCCGGTCACCGTGTTGAACGCTGCTATGGCCGAGGCCGTGCGTGATATGAACGCAGAGATCAAGGCGGCGATGGCGGCCGGAGCGAGCGTCGACGACGCCGTGCTTGCCGTGCTGCGCTCTGTCGCGGCCGAGACCGCGCCCGTGCGTTTCGAGGGCGACAACTACAGCAAGGAATGGGAACTCGAGGCCGAGGAGCGCGGGCTTCCGAACCTGCGCAAGACGCCCGACGCTCTCGCACACTTCGCAGCCGAGGAGAACCACCGCTTCCTGGTCGAGGCCGGTGTCTTCAGCGAGGCCGAGGTGATGGCGCGCGTCCACGTACGCGTTGAGCGCTACATCATGGACATCGAGATCGAAACCAACACGCTGCTCGAGTTGATCGACACGCGTGTCGTCCCGGCCGTCTCGCGCTACCACGGGGAACTCTGCTCCGCTGTGATCGCAGCCAAAAACGCCGGCATGGATGCACCACAGTCGGCCCGAGCCGCCGAAGTCGGCGCCGCGCTGACCGACCTCTTCCGTGCCCGCGACGCACTCGCCGACGTCTGCGCATCGGTCTCGTCCGAGACCGACGAGATGGCCCGCGCGAGGCGCGTCGCCTACGAGGTGACCCCCGCGATGGACGCCCTGCGCGCCGTCTCGGATCAACTCGAAGCACTGACGGCAGACTCAGAATGGCCACTCCCGCGCTACTCGGAGATGCTCTTCGTCCGCTGACCCGAATTCGCACCGGATCGTTAACCGCGGGACCGAATTCGAACGCCGCCGAATGTGTCCCGGCTCGGCGCTCGTGGCGGGTTCGGTTCCGGATCCGGTGCGGGTTCCGGTTCCGGTGCGACTGGAGTGTGGCGGTGCTCGCGCCGTCGCGGCGCGCCGCATCAGCCCACGGCCAGCTCTTCGTCGTCCTCCACATCCTGCGCCGTATGGCTCTTCTCGTCGCGCATGCGTCGCGCAAGCGCCGCCGCCGCCCGCAATTCGCGCTCGTTCTCCGGTTCTCGTCCGCCCGGACAATTGCGCGTGTAGATGCGTTCGCTGCCTTCGATCCAGATCGGATCGGCCGTCCGCCCGAGCGGCACCAGCCAGCCACACTCCTGGAAGAAATGGTGGTGACGGCAGAGCAGGAAGAGATGCCGCGCCTCGCGACCGCTGCCATTTCGGTGCGGCCGCCGATGCGCAAACTCGAGGAACGCCCGCTCCCAGCAACCCGGGAACTCGCAGCAGTCGCCTGCGCGACGCCGGATCTCGCGCTTCACCGAGATTGGGATGTAGCGGCTCTCGTAGTCATCCTCGGTGGGCCCCACGCGCCGCTTGCCCTCCTTCACGAGCAGCGGATCGAATGAGTCCACACTGCGATCAACAACACTGCGGTCCACGACGGCCTCGAACGTCTCATCGCGCGTCAGATGCCGTCCGGCCTTCCGTGATGCCAGTACCCGCGCCCGTTCGAAGCGCTCGACCACCGAGTCCGGTACGCGAAGTTCGATCGTCTCAACCGCCTCGCCGCAGCGGATCTCCGCCATACGCTGGCGCGCCCTTCTCCGGGTCTGCGAGTACCGCGGCGGGTCTTCGAGTACGAGTCCTTCAGCGCCTGCTTGACCCAGCCGCTCTTCTCGTCGAAGAGCGACGGCTCGTTCAGGATCGGCGCCAGTTCCACGGCCTTCGCCACACTCAGCGCCTTCGCCTGAATGCGTTCCTCGACGGACGACTCGGCGTCCATCGCCTCGGCGAGCCTCAGCAACCGCCGAATCTCGTGGCCTTCATAACCCAATCGACCGCCGAACATCTCGACCGACGAGCATCTGC
>JAJRPF010000051.1 GCA_024280885.1 Planctomycetota bacterium
AAAGCCGAGTGGTCGACGGAAGCCGTCCTGAAGCACCTGCTCGCGGAAGGCACCCGCGTCGGGGGACTTGCAGCGCACCGATTGCGCACGTTGCAAGCCGAGAACGAGCCCACGAACACAACCGACTGAGTTAGCTGCTGGGATGCGCGCCCGGGAGCGACCATCTGCGGCGGTGAACACGCTCGATCTTGAACCGCTACCGGTGCCACGCTCCCCGGACCGCCCGATCCTGATCGCGGGTCCGTGCAGTGCGGAGACCGAAGCCCAGGTGCTGGCGACCGCCCGGGCGATCGCGCCACTTGGGCTCGCATACTTCCGGGCCGGCATCTGGAAGCCCCGCACGCGGCCCAACCACTTCGAGGGCATCGGTGACGAGGGGCTCAAGTGGCTGACACGAGCCCGCGCGGAGCACGGGGTCCGGTTGATCACGGAAGTCGCGCGACCGCGGCACGTCGAAGAGGTCCTGGCGCACAACTTCGACGCCGTCTGGATCGGCGCCCGGACGGCCGTCAGCCCGTTCGCCGTGCAGGAGATCGCCGACGCCCTCGCCGGAGTCGACATCCCCGTGTTCGTGAAGAACCCGATCAATCCCGACGTCGGGCTCTGGATCGGCGCGATCGAACGACTCCACGCCGCCGGGATCCGGAAACTCGCCGCGATCCACCGCGGCTTCTCCACCGCCGACCGCTCGCGCTTCCGCAACAAGCCGATGTGGGAACTCGCCGTGCAACTGCGGCGCCACCTCCCAGAGCTCCCGATCCTGAATGACCCTAGTCATATCGCGGGTTCGCGCGACCTCGTGGCTGACGTGGCGCAACGTGCGCTGGACATGGGGCTCGATGGCCTCATGATCGAGACACACCCGACCCCGGACGAGGCGTGGAGCGACGCCGCGCAGCAGGTCACTCCGGCGCGCCTCGCCGAGATCGTTGCTGGATTGAAGATCCGCGTGCCGTCGGCCCACGACGCTGCCTTCCTCGACTCGCTGAGCGATCTGCGCGACGAGATCGACGCCGTAGACGCCAACCTGTTGAACGCCCTCGCGCAGCGCATGCGCATCATCGAGGACGTCGCCCGCCTGAAGCGCGCCGAGAACGTCACGTCACTCCAGATCGAGCGCTGGGAGGAGATCCTGCGCGACCGCCTCGAGCGCGCCGTGGAACTCGGCCTCGACCCGGAGTACGTGCAGGACGTCTACGGCGCCATCCACGAAGCCGCGCTGCGGCGATTGTCGGACGTGATGAACCGACGGTCGTAGCGATAATGTCTGGGACCGCTGCTACGCCTGCCGTCCGGCCTGCCGCAGATGGAGATCCACCAGCACCAGCGCCGTCATGGCCTCGACGATCGGGACCGCGCGCGGGACGACGCATGGGTCGTGGCGGCCGGCAGCGGCGAGGGTCGTCGCTTCGCCGTCGCGCGTGACGGTCTGCTGGGCGTGAGCGATGGTCGCGGTCGGCTTGAACGCCACGCGGAACGTCAGGTCGGCGCCGCTGGAGATCCCGCCGAGCGAGCCTCCAGCACGATTGGTGACGGGGCGCGGGAGGCCGTCGGCGCCCATCTCGAAGGCGTCGTTGTGGTCGCTGCCGCGCATGGCGGAACCCGCGAAACCGGAGCCGATCTCGAAGCCCTTGACCGCGTTGATCGAGAGCAGCGCGTGACCGAGCAGAGCGGGCAATTTGTCGAAGACGGGCTCGCCGAGCCCGACCGGAACGCCGCGCACGACACAGCCGACGACGCCGCCGCAGGAGTCGCCCTCGGCGCGCAATCGCTTGACGAGCGCGATCATCTCGGCGGCGACCTGGGCGTCCGGGCAACGCATCATGTTCGCCTCGACGTCGCCCGCGCTCACCGTCGCGGTGTCGACGGCAGCCCGCACGCCGCCGACGGCCTCGACGTACGCGACGATCTCGATGCCCAACCGCTCTCGAAGCAACTTCCGCGCGATGGCGCCGGCTGCGACCCGGGCGAGCGTCTCGCGGGCCGATGAGCGCCCGCCGCCACGCCAATCCCGAACACCGTACTTGGCCTCGTACGTGAAGTCGGCGTGGGAGGGGCGGTAGACGTCCTTGAGGTGCTCGTAGTCCTCCGGCCGCGCGTCGCGATTGTGAGCGACGAGCAGAATGGGAGTGCCTGTCGTCTGGCCCTCGAACACCCCGGAGAGGATGTGGATCACGTCCTCTTCTCGCCGCTGCGTCGTGATCTCGCTCTGGCCCGGTCGGCGCCGATCGAGGTCGGGCTGAAGATCCGCTGTGGAGAGCGCAAGTCCGGGAGGACACCCGTCCACGACCGCCCCGACGGCGCCGCCGTGCGACTCACCGAACGTGGTGACGCGGAAGATCTCTCCGAACGTATTCGCGGGCACTTGTCTCGCCCCTCTCCGATCGTCGCGCGGAGGAATGGAGGCCCTCAGCGGACTGGATGCCCTCAGTTGGACGTCGATCCTGCGCCTACCAGAGTTCCTTCTTGATGAGCCGCTCGTTCGCATCGAAGTGGAACTCTGCGATCTTCAAATCGCCCGTCATCGAGAAGGCGTGGTACTCGATACGGCGCCGCATGCCATCTCGGTCGAACACGGATCGCGGCTCACCGAGCGTCTCGATCAACGAGTCCACCGTCACCTGCGGCACGGCGTGGGAGTCCTGCGACAGGTACTCGTCGTAGGTCAGTGTCTGGCCGCTGTAGAAGACGGAAGCATACGTCTCCGTCATCGCCTGGCAGCCGCCGGACAGAAGGGGGGTGGCTGCCAAGAGCAGGCCGAGAGCGCAACGCGCCATACGAGTCTTCATCGATATTCTCCGTCGTGCGAGACCGGTCCGTCGCGGGGCTCTAGATCGTACGCCACCGTGGGGCCGCGAACCGAGGACACCCGGGGGTCACAAATCAGTCAAGCGGGGCTCGCCCGTCTTCCGATGAGGAATGGACACCCTCGGGGATCATCCATGCGCAGATTCATGCACCTCATTCGACGATCGGGAACGGGACGTAGCGGACGACGAGCACTGCTCGCAACGCTCGTCCTCGCGACACTCCTCAGCGGAGGCAACGCCCACGCGGACGAGGTCAAACTAAAGAGCGGCAAGGTCCGGAACGGCAAGGTGATCTCAGAGAACGAGCGCTTTGTCATCCTTGAGACGCGCCTCGGCCGATTGCGCATCCCCGTGTCAGAGGTCGAGAGTGTCAGTCGTCGTGAGGACGCGTCCGCCGATGGCGATGCCGATGCCGAGACCGATGGCGCAGAAGCCCCCGACAAGCCGGCGCCGGACCCAGGCGCACGCCGCGGTCGCCCGGGACGACGAGCCATCGTCCGTCGCGCCCCTCGCAAGCCGAAACCAGAGCCCGCGGCGGCGTCAGACGAGACCGCCCCGGCTAGCACCGCTGCGAGCGCCCCGGAGACGGTCGCCCCGACGGCGACGGAGACGGAGACGCAGGCCGAACGCGACCGTCTGTCGCAATTGCGTCGGTCGCGCGTCGTGCGCCGCACGAAGCGCCCGGCCACCGAGCCCGAGAAGGCGGTCGCGAAGCCAGCACCGAAGGCGACCATTGGAGGCATGGACCTCGCGAAGGTGCCCGCGGGGACTGAGGTCATCGTCTTCCAGCCGCCGCGCCCCTTCGCGGCCGCGGATGGCGCGATCGAGATCGGCGCGCGTTTGGTCGCGCGCATGGAGATGGCCGGCGTCAAGTCGGCGTGGATGACCGTGCCCGGCCCCAAAGGCACGGAGCGCGTCGCCGTGCGACTCGCCGACGTGAAGCGGCATATCGACATCTCGGAACCGGACGCGCTGCTGCGGATATTCGACGGCATCAAGCCGGGCGATTGGGTCCGTATTCAGTTAAACAACGGCACCACGCTCCAAGGTGGTCTCGAGGGCGTGGCAGACGGTGCGGCGCGCGTCATCGGCAGTGATGCGGACGGCAAGGCTAAGCGACACGCCATTCGCGTGAGCGATGTCGTGCGAGTAGACGGACTGATCCTCGACGCGAGTTCTCACCGCGCCATCTCGGTGATCGAGCCCGACGAACTTGTAGCCGTGACGTACTGGCCGGACGGCGAGCAGGTCCTCGGTCGCTTCGTCGAGGGCGGAGGCGCCGACGTGCTCTCCATCGACCTCGATGACGACGGCACAGCGGACCGGAGGCTCATGCGCTCCGGCCCGGTCGCCGAACTGCGACGTGTCCCGCCGCGGCATCGCGATGCCGCCCGGAAGCTGCGCGCGGGCGACGTCGTGCGACTCGCATTCGTCGAGGAGTTCCCGGAAGCCGCCGTCCGCCGCAATCACATCGGCCGCATCGCCGCCATGACCGCTTTCAACCTCTCCGTGGAAGATGGACGCGACGTCATGGTCGTGCCCTTCCGGCACATCACCGATCTCGTCGTCATCGAGAACCGCCCCGACGCCGAGATCCGCAAGTGGAATGCGAAGATGGCGCACGACGACGCGGCGCTGGACTTCGCGCTCCTCCCGGGAACCAACATCGCCAACACGCGCGCCGCCGGATTGCCGTCGGGCGTGACCACACTCGACAACGGCCGAATCGTGACGCAGGTCTTCATCTCGGCACCGTTCACCGAGGAGACGTTCGGCGTTCGGGTCGGCGAGCCTGTGCTCCAGGCCGTCCGCCGCTCGCAACTCCGCTTCCACACGACCGTGATGCCCCGCGTTCGACCGGGGGCGGAGCCCGAGGCGCAACAGACCATCTCCGAGTCCATCGAGGGGGTGCGCTTCGTGATCCTGGGCGACGATCTTGGCATCGTCACCGGCATCGAGATGAGCCGCCGCGACTGATTCCCCGTCTCCGGGCGGCGCGCACGGCATCATGCGTCGATGCAAGGACGAGGACGCGGAGGCGGCAAGCGACGTGGGCCACCCAAACGGGGTGGCGGAGGCGGCCCTGGCGGTCGTGGATCGGGGCCCCGCGGCCCAGGCTCTCGCGGTTCCGGGTCCCACGGTTCGGGGGATCGCCCCCGTCACGGCGGCCGAGGCCGTCGCGACGAGGCCCAACCCGAGCCCTCGCGCGAGCCAGCGCCCTACTCCCCGCCTCCGGCGGAGGAGCGACCCGCGGAGTTGCACCCGACCGACCGTGTCTTCCGCGGCCTGAACCTGTTCCCGTTCCAGGTTCAGGCGATCGACGCCGTTGCCGCCGGCGACAGCGTGCTCGTCTCGGCTCCAACCGGCGCGGGCAAGACGCTCGTGGCGGACTACGCGATCGAGCACGCTTTCGAGCGCGGCTGGCGATCGGTCTACACGTCGCCCATCAAGGCTCTCTCGAACCAGAAGTACCGCGACTTCCGGGCCGAGCATGGCGACCGCGTCGGGATCATGACAGGCGATGTCACGATCAATCCGGACGCTGACCTGCTCATCATGACGACCGAGGTCTTCCGCAACACGCTCTTCGACGATCCCACGCGACTGGCCGACTTCCGCTTCGTCATCCACGACGAGGTCCACTACATCGACGATCCCGACCGCGGCACGGTCTGGGAAGAGAGCATCATCCATGCGCCGCCGCAGATGCGCCTCGTCTGCCTCTCGGCCACGATCCCGAACGTCGAGGAACTCGCCGGGTGGATCGAGTCCGTTCGCGGTGAACAGGTGACCGTCGTCAAGATGCACCAGCGCCCGGTGCCCCTCGACCATTTGACCTGGGTGCCGGATCTCGGCCCCGTGAAGCTCCCGGAAGCGCTCGAGATGCTGCGCCGCCCCGCACATGAACGACGTCAGATGCGGCGTGAACGACGCCCGACGCGACTGCTCGACTGGCTGCAGGATCAGAAACTCCTGCCCGTGCTCTGCTTCTCGTTCAGCCGCAAGGACTGCGAAGCGCTCGCGGTTGAGAACATCCGCCGAGCGCTCCTCAACGACGCGGAACGGCGCGAGATGCTGACACTCTTCGACGACCTCGCGCTGCGCTTCGAGTGCAAGGAAACCGAGGGTCTCAAGCGGTTGCGCATGATGGCGGCGAGCGGCGTGGCTTACCACCACGCGGGCATGCTCCCGGTGCACAAGGAGGTCGTCGAGCGTCTCTTCACGTCGGGCAAGATCCGGATGGTCTTCGCCACCGAGACATTCGCGCTCGGGATCAACATGCCGGCGCGCGCCGTCGCCTTCGTCGGACTGCGCAAATTCGACGGCGAGAAGATGGACTACATGCTCTGCCGCAGCTACGGGCAGATGGCGGGGCGCGCCGGGCGCCAGGGTATGGACGACCATGGCCTCGTGATCTCTGCGGTCGACATGAAATTCGACCGCCCCGAGGGCGTCAAGCGCGTGCTGACGGGCGCGTCCGAGCGTGTCCGCTCGCGCTGGTCGCCGGACTACTCGACGCTCCTCGCGCTCTACGAGCAGATGGGCGAACGCGTTGTCGACACGTACCAGCGCAGCTTCGCGAAGTACCAGCGAGAGCGACGATCGGGCGCGAAGGGCAAGGACGGCCAGCCGAGCGGCGAAGAGCGCACGCTGCGCGCGCGACTCCGCGTCCTGAAGCAGACAGGCTTCATCGAGAACGGTGTCGTCACGGACCTCGGCCACTTCACGTCGCGCGTGAACGGCTACGAGATTCTCGGCGGCATTTGGCACGACGCCGGGCTCCTCGACGAACTGGACGAGCGCGGCCTGGCGATGCTGATTCTCGCGTCGGTGTACGAGCCACGGCCGGACCACTCGACGCGACCGACGCGCGACCGCGGCATCGGGGAGCTTGCCACCGAGACCGTCGAACTCCTGCGCCCGGTGCGCGCGGCGGAGTGGGAACAGAATCTCCGCGACCCGACCCCGCTGCCTGACTTCGGGCTCTCGACGGTCATGGAGTGGTGGCTCGACGGGCGCGCCCTGACATCGATGGACGAGATCACGTCGGTGCGCGACGGCGACATCGTCCGCTGCTTCCGCCTGATGCTCCAATTCGGACGCCAGTTGAAGAAGGCGCTGCCCGTCGCCGAACGCGAGATCGGCAATAAGATCCAGCGCGTGCTCGATGCCGTCAACCGCGACGAGGTGGACGCCCGACGCCAGCTCGAGCTCGGACAGGACCCGTTCGACGGGGAGGGCGGGGGCGCAGGCGCCGACTCCGAAGACGGGCCGGGATCTCTCGCGCACCTGATCGACAACTCGCCACTCGAGGATCTCGAGCCCGAGCCCGAAGAGACATCTGCACCGCCCGACGACCCTGCTGACGACGACGACAGCTTCGGTTCCGGGCTCGGAGCCTAGCTGGCCCAGCCTGGCGATACGGAGTCAGGACAACTTCGGCGGAGTTCGGAGCAGGGGCATCGGCGCAGCGAATGCCAACCTCCGAACTCCGCCGAAGTTGTCGTGACTCCGTATCGGGAACCGCGAACCCAGCCTCGTGCAACGGGCGGCAGAACGCTGTATCGTCTCGAATATGGAAGTTACCGGCGAACTGCTCGACACCATTCGCCGTCACGTCCGCGACGAGCTCGAACTGCTGAGCGACGCGGAGTCGCAGCGCCAGTACGCGCGCGACGTCCCGGAGGTGGACGTTCCCACCGAACTCGTCCACGGCTGGGTCGAGCAATGCTACGTCCCCCAGAGCCTCGCGTTCC
Source organism: Planctomycetota bacterium (assembly GCA_024280885.1). Taxonomy (GTDB): domain Bacteria; phylum Planctomycetota; class JAJSAM01; order JAJSAM01; family JAJVHW01; genus JAJRPF01. The sequence continues at coordinate 7,568 of JAJRPF010000051.1, forward strand.
GGCAGGCATTCCGCATCGCGGAACTTGAGCTCCTGGCCGACTTCCACCGCCTCTTCATCTCCGCGCGCGCCGAACTCGGCGAGCCGCTCCCGGAACTCGACGAGTTCCTCGCCCACCCGTCGTGGAAGCGCGTGATCGAGAACGCGGGGCGCACGCTACGCAAGATCCGCAAACGCCGCTGAGCGCCGACGACCGATAGTGAAGCGGGCGCGTGCGCATCGCGACTATCCTCTTCTCGCGCCGCGCAACCTCGGAGGACGCTTGCAGGACCAGACGACCAACTTCGACGAGTCACCACTCCGGCGCTTGCTCAACACGACCTGGCCGCTCGCCACGCTGTTTCGCGTCGAGATTCGCATCAGTTGGACGGTCGCGATCTGGCCGCTCTTCTTCACGTACGGTTTCACGACGTGGATGGACAGCTTCAGCGAGGCGCTCCTCTGGGGCATCGCCTGGACGCTCGCGCTCTTCACAACCGTGTGGACCCACGAGATGGGCCACATCGCGATGGGGCGCAAGCTCGGTATCGAGTCGCAGCGGATGACTTTGCGCGGGCTGGGCGGCCTGGCCCACCTCGACTCCCCGGCACAGACACCGCGCGACGACATCCTGATCTCTCTCGCCGGCCCGGCGGTGCACCTCGTCTGGATGGCCGCGCTCTATCCGTTCGTATGGCTACTCCGCGACACACATGAGCTTGCGACGTGGTTCTGGATGCTGGAGGGCTTCGCGTATCTGCAGGTCTCGATGCTCATCTTCAACCTGCTACCGTTCTATCCGCTCGACGGCGGGCGCACGTTCCGCAGCGCGATGGCCCTGCGCATGCACGCGAACAAGGCATCGCTCATCGCCGCCAAGGTCGGCTTCGTCGGCCACGGCCTCTTCATCGTCACCGGCGTACTCGCGTGGCTGGAGGTCTGGGACCCGCTGGGCCACGGTCCGTATGGCTTCATGCTGGTCTGGCTGGGGATCTGGGGCATCCAGATGTGCCGCCAACTCCTCTTCCAGGCGCGCCACGGCGAGATCTTTGGCGCGCACGACCCGTTCCAGAAGACGCTGATGGAGTCCCACCGCGTGATGGACGCCTACGACCGCGAAGAAGCCAAGGAACGCGAGCAGCGCCGCAAGCAATCGGAGCAGCGCCAAGCGCTCCAGCAGACGGTCGACGCCCTCCTCGACCGCATCACGGAGGTCGGCGGCGTGGAGCAGCTCTCGTCCCGTGAACGCAAGGAACTCGAGAAGGCGAGCAAGCAGCTATCCGACCTTGACTGAATCGATACGGAATCAGAACTGGCGGTGGAAGCGATCTGGGCCACGGGTCTCGTGGTCTTCCCAGTAGCTCTCTTCGGGCGGGGCCTTGCGGCGCAGCGGGTCGTTCCCGGTGATGCGCATACAGAGCGCAAGCGGGGTGACGGCGAGGAAGTAGATCGCTGAGAAGAGCGGGAAGATCACGATCTCGCCGAGCAGTTGGCCGAAGCGGATCCAACCGCGGAAGACGACCTCGGGCCAGCGCGGGTGCAGCAACCCGATCAGCACCAGCAGGTAGTGCAGGCCGAACGCGCCTCGATTGAGCCAGAGAATGTCGTTGGCCATTCCCCAACCACCCGCGGCCCAGAGCAGCACACCGGCCCCGAAGCCCATCCAGCGCAACTCGCGTGGCGCGAATTGCAGCATGGCGATGTTGGAGAGCGGCGAGATGAGGCCAAAGCCATTGAGCAGACGCCCGCCCAGAAGGTCGTGCGCCGTCGGCTCCGAGACGGGCTCCTCGCGCGGCGGCAGACCGATGACCTTCACGCCATCGTGGTCTTCGTCGTGTTCGGCGGCAGCAGACCTGTGCGCGTCGCTCATCAGTCCAGCGCGAGCGCGCCCTGCCGCTCGTCCTCCCGCAGCGCAGGTTGTTCACTCTTCACGAGAACATGGCACCCGAGCACGAGCACGTCCATGCCGGTGCGTCGGAAGCACGCGAGCGCATCCGCCGGCGTGCAGACGATCGGCTCACCGCGCACGTTGAAGCTCGTGTTGATGAGGACCGGACAGCCCGTCCGCTCCTCGAACGCTGCCAACAAGGCGTGGAACGCCGGGTTGTGACGCGCCCCCACGGTCTGCACGCGCGCAGACCCATCGACATGCGTCACCGCCGGGATCTCGGAACGCCGGACCTGCAAGCGATCCAGTCCCTCGCGCGCTTCGTCGGCCTCCGTCGTCTCGATCCGCTTGTCGGCAGCCACCTGATCGACGAGGAGCATGTACGGACTCTCGCCCCGCAACTCGAACCACTCTTCCGCTCGCTCCGCGAGCACCGAGGGCGCGAACGGTCGAAACGACTCGCGGTACTTGATCTTCAAGTTCATGCGCGACTGCATGTCGGCGCTGCGCGGATCACCGAGGATGCTGCGCGCACCGAGCGCACGCGGGCCGTACTCCATGCGCCCCTGGAACCAGCCGACGATCTTCCCATCCGCGAGTAGGTCCGCGACGCGTCCGCCCAAGTCGTCCGTCGCGAGCGTCTCGTAGGGCGCGTCCGCGTCGCCCAGAACACGCGCGATCTCAGCGTCCGCGTAGCCGGGACCGAGATAGCTACCTGCCATCGCATCCGAGCCATCCGCAGCGACCGTGCGTTCCTTGCCGAGGAAACGATGCCAGAGCGAGAGCGCGACGCCGAGCGCGCCCCCCGCATCACCCGCCGCCGGCTGCACCCACACGCGCTCGAAGGGCCCTTCGCGCAGGACCCGCCCGTTGCCGACGCAATTGAGCGCCACGCCGCCCGCCATACAGAGGTTCGGGAGCCCGCCGGACTCGCGATGCGCAAAACGCGCCATGCGCAGCATCGCCTCCTCGGTCACCTCTTGTATCGACCGCGCAACGTCCATGTGGAACGTCTCAAGCGCGCTCTCCGGCTCGCGCCGCGGTCGCCCGAAGAGCGCGTCCAGCTTGCTGTTCGTCATCCGCAACCCGGTCAGATATCCGAAATAGTCGAGGTTGAGCCGAAACGAGCCGTCCGCGCGGAGATCGATCACGTTGTCCAAGATGAGATCGACGTACTTCGGCTCGCCGTAGGGCGCCAGCCCCATCACCTTGTACTCACCCGAGTTGACGCGGAAGCCCAGGTAGTACGTGATCGCCGAGTAGAGCAACCCGAGCGAGTGCGGAAAGCGGATCTGCTTCGTGATCGAGAGATCCTTGCCGTCGCCAACGCCGAACGACGATGTTGCCCACTCCCCCACGCCGTCGAGCGTCAGGATGGCGGCCCTCTCGAAGGGCGACGGATAGAACGCCGACGCTGCGTGACTCTCGTGATGCTCGGCGAAGAGCACGTCGCCCTCGAAGCCCGGCAGGTTGCGCCGGACGTGATCGCCGACCCAGAGCTTGTCGCGGATCCAACTCGGTCCGAAGTGCAACCAGGCGCGCAATCCACGCGGCGCGACCGAGACGAACGTCTCCAGGATGCGCGTGAATTTCAGGACGGGCTTGTCGTAGAAGCCGACGATGTCGAGATCACCCGGGCCGATCCCGCCCTGCCGCAACGCGAAGTCGATCGCATGGTAGGGGAAGCTGCTGTCGTGCTTCTTGCGGGTGAAGCGCTCCTCGCTGGCGGCAGCCACGATCTGACCGTCGCGCACCAGGCAGGCGGCGGCGTCGTGGTAGTAGCAGGAAATGCCGAGGACATTCATCGGGAGTGGAGGAGTTTGCGCGCGGGAGCGGACGCACACGACGCGTCGGCGGCACGGTAGACTATTCCGTGCGGACGCGTGTGCTCGCAGTCCAAGTGTTTGTCGTCCACGTTCTGGCGCGGCATATGCATAGTCCTCACGGAGGCACGCACGATGGGATCACTCCTCAAGGAGTTCTGGCTCTTCCTCAAGGAGGAGAAGAAGTGGTGGCTGGTGCCGCTGCTGCTTGTCATCGGCGTCGTCGGGATCTTCGTCTTCATCGCCGCGGTCAATCCGGCGCTGGCGCCCTTCATCTACCCACTGATCTGATCCCGGCGAACTCGGGCCGCAGGTCGAGCAGCCGCGCCTACGCCCAGCCGCCTACTCGTAGTCCGAGAGCCCCGCGTCCATCTGCGCGCTGAGCCTCGGCTGACGCTCCTTCCAGGCGTCGCGCACCGTCCCGAGCAGCGCGCGTCCGCGGGGATCGCCCCATGCCTTCAGACAGTCGATCAAGTGGCGCCCAAGGAGGCTCCGCGCCTGCGACGGCTTGTCCTTGAAGCGCGGGTCGTCCTCGCCGCGCACGACGAGCGGCTTCGGGCGAGCGAACACAGCCTCGACAACGACGCGCTCGATCACGGGCAGTAGAACGTCCACCTCGCCGCGCTTCGCGCACGCGTCGAGTCCGATACCGAGACTGCCGAGCCGGACCTCGTACTCGGTGAACATGATCGCGTTGCCCTGGATCGAGCCGTCGAACCACTCCCCGAGCTTCTTCAGCCCCCGGACGAGATGCGCGGCGGCGTTCGGATCCGGCGACGCCCCAAGTCCTGCGACCGCCATCTCGACGACGCGGAAGTCGTCGTCACCGAGCGCCGCTCCAAGTGGCTTCGTACACTCCGGCAACTCCATCAGACCAAGAGCCAGACAGCAGAGCACGCGCGTATCCACGGACCGATCGCGCGAGCGCAGGAGCTTCGCCACTGACTTCGCGACCTTCGCGTCCTTCAGCGCGCCCAACTTCTCAGCGGCCGCCCTGCCGCCTCCGCCGCCCTTCGCCAATGCTTTCAGCAGTTCCTTCGCCTTGGCATCCCCGCCGCCGGCGCTGGCGGGGAGCTTCGAAGGATCACCGAACGTCTTCTTCTCTTCCTTGGACACCTTGCGGTCGAACGTCGATGCGGGACTGATCGCGCGCTTGCGGCCGTCGTCCTTCCAGCGCCCGGCGAAGAAGCGGAAGATATCGGCCCGCACCCACGCGGGGAAGCCGTGGCCCACACCGTTCAGTTCGGTGTAGACAAAGTCGTAGGGCTTCTTCCCGCTCGACAGGCTCTTCGCGGCCGAGCGATCACTGCCTGGAGGGACGACACCGTCGTCGCCGCCGTGATAGACATAGACGGGCACGCCATCTCCGGTGATCCCCCCGGGCCCGCCGCCGCCCGCACACGGGCTGATCGCAGCCCACGTCTCCGCGCGTTTCGGCCCCCAATACCACGTCCCGTAGCCGCCCATCGAATGCCCGGTCAGGTAGATCCGATGCTGATCGATGTTGTAGAGGAGTTTTATCTCCTCGACGAGCGCATCGAGCCACGCTTCGTTGTGGCCCTCGGCCCACGGCGCCCGCAACGCGGAGGGGCAGACGACGATCCAATTCCACTCGCCCGACTCGCGCGTGTAGAAAGGCATCGCCTGCTCGCCGCTCCCGGTGACGAGCGTTCCATCGGCGCCGCCACGCCCACCGCCATGCAGCCCGACGACCAACGCAGTCGGGACGAGCGGGTCGTAGTCGCGCGGCACGTTGATGCAATACGTCGCGCCCGGAGCCAGTTCGCTGCGCAGCGTCAGCGGCACCTTCTCGCGCAATCCCTTGGGCTGCTGCGCCGAGCGTCGCGCGCGCTCCAGATAGAGCAGCGGGCGCGTCGAGCCGGCTTCCTTCAGCCTCGCGAACTGCGCCTTCACCTGCGCCGGATCGGTCAGCTTGATGTACTCGCGTTCAAGCTCACGAATCTCCGCCGAGGCCTCGGGATCGCCCTTCGTCGCGCGCGCCCACTTGTCTGCGCCGCCAAACGCCGCGAGCGCCGCCTCGTGGGTCGGATCGAGCAAGAGCGCCCGGCGGATCTCCCGCTCGCGCTCCTTCTTGAACTTGTGCTCGGCGCAGAATTCCGCCAGCGCGAAGAGGTCGTCGGCCGTCGCCCCGGGCGCGACCGAACGGCGTCGGTATTCGACCAACGGCGCATCCGCAATCTCGACGCTCTCGACCTTGTCGCGCGGAATCCGGTTCTTGTCGGGGATCTCCCACGTCATCTCGGGATGCCGCGAGTTCCACGGATTGATGACCACGAATTCGTCGTCATTCTGGCTGACGGTCACGTTCTGGAGCTTCTTGCCGCTCTTCAGATGGACCGTATCGGCGCGCCCGAGACCCGCCGACAGCACGGCGCACATCGCTGCGGCGATGCCGATGAGCATGCTGCGCGGGAGCTTCCGCTCGGTTCGAGTCAGCCTTTCGGTCGGAGCGCGGGCAAGGGTCCGTGCAAGAGTCATAGTCCGAATCGTTCCCGTTCGTGGGCGGCATGTCAACTCGCACGCGCTCGCCAAACGCCATGCAGCGCGTTCATCTGGATAGACGCGGCGTGGGCAGGCGTGGTTCCACATCAACGCCAAAGGGAGATATCGAGCGCAATCCGGCCCGAAGCGCCGCTTCGACGCGTCACACGCATTGGCCCCGCACTTGCAAAGTCACCTCCATGGCGCCCCCAGATGGGCTTGGTGGCGCGCCTCTCGGGGTAACGTCATTTGCGCATTCTCTTCATCGCTCCTCGGATCCCTTATCCGCCGCTCGACCGGGAGAATTGCCGCCCGTACCACGCCATCCGCTTCCTCTCGTTGCGGCACGACGTCGATCTGGTGACATTCGGCGGAGGAGGTTCCGAGTGGGACGCCCGCCGCCACTTGCGGCGCTTCTGCCCGCGCGTCCAGATCCTGCCGCTCGACGGGAAGAACGTGGCCCCCGCGACGACGCGCCACATCTTCTCGACGCAACCGCTTGCCGTGCAGCGCTACGGCAGCCGCGATCTCATGGAACGGCTCGCCGCCGTGAACGAGACCCAGCGCTACGACCTTGTCTACATCTACTCGGCTGCGATGGCGCCCTACGGACGCGCATTCCCCGTGACGCCGAAGATCCTCGATCTCGTCGAGGTCACGTCGCTGCGTTGGATCGACTACGCGGCCCGGCGCAACTTCCCGGCATCGACGATGTTCAAGCGCGAAGGCAACCGGCTGCTCCATCTTGAGCGCGCCGCCGTGGACGACTTCCAGCGCGTGCTCCTCGCGTCGGAGACCGAGGCCGATGTCCTGCGCGGGCTCGTCTCGAACGCGCGCCGCGTCGCGTCGCTCAAGACGCCCGCACCCCCGCACGCTCCGCTGATCCGTCGCCCCTCCGGCGTACCGACCATCCTCATCGCCGGACACCTAGATCACCACCCCAACCGCGACGCCGCGCTGCACTTCATGCAGAACGTCTTCCCCCGCATCCGCGCCCACTACCCCGACGCCGTCCTCCGCATCGCCGGCCGCAACCCGCCCGACGAAGTGCGTACGGCAGCGCTCGAACCCGGCGTGTTCCTCGACGACCAGCCGAAGGACCTCCGCGCGCTCTACGGCGCGGCCTGGGTTTCGGTGGTCCCCCACCGGGTCAGTCGCGGCGTCCGCAACGAGATCTTGGAGTCGCTCACGTTCGGCGTCCCCACCGTCGTGAGTCGCGCCGCGTTCGTCGGCATCGACGCGGTCCCCGGCACGGACCTCATGCTCGCTGATGACGACGCCGAAATGGCGCGTATGATCGAGGATCTCTTCGCCGACCCGCAGGCCCGCGAGCGCCTCGGCTTCCGCGCCCGCCGCGCCATGCTGAACAACTACAGCCATTGGTCGATCGCCCTGCGCCTCGAGGAATTGGTCGAGGCAACCGTCCGCGAGAACCTCCTCTCAAACTCCGAGCTGGATCGAGCCCAGAAGAGCTGAGCCGCGTCCGATCCCGCGAGACGCGCTGCATTCAGGCTCGATCTGCCCTCTTCGCGGCCAGGAGCGACGAGGAACTCCTCGCGTCCCACCCGGCTAACTTGACAGTCCGAGCCCCCACCGGGATTATCCCCGGCTCGCAACAGACGGAGCGGGTGTAGCTCAGTGGTAGAGCGCCACCTTGCCAAGGTGGATGTCGTGAGTTCGACTCTCATCACCCGCTCCAAGTATAAGTTCCGGCTGAGACGTCACTTAGGGCGTCCACCTGCGCGAAGCAGAGCGGCCTCAAGACCCACGGATCGGGGTAACCACTACCCCAAGGACCCGTAGGGAGGCCCCCTTGGCTCAGAGAAACACCGCCCGGAAGCCGCGACGCGCCCGCCGCCGCCCACCCGTGAGAACCCCCGTCGAAGGCGACTGGCTCCGGCTCCACAAGGGCACCGGGTTGGCCTATGTGATAGCCCAAGACGACCGCGGTCGAAGGGTGCGCTCGTACCTCGGACCGTACTTCGAGCCGGACGGCCACACGTTGAACCGGGCGACTGTCGAGCATGCGGCTCGCTGGATACGAGAACGCCGCGTTCTGGGGGCGGTCGCGCCCCGGCTCGACAGTGCCCCTCTGACGGTCGCTGAACTGTCCGATCGGTTCCTCGATCACGCGCAGAGCGTTGAGTTGGTTACGCAGAGCCTTGACGTGCTTGCGCGCCTGGCGCTCCTCCCACTCGATCGCATCGGACGCGAGCGGCATTGGGTCGAAGTCCGGTACTCGGAGGTCGTCTGTGCGTAGCCGGTGGCCGTCGAGGTATGGAGCGACGTCGCGGTCAGATCGGTCGCGAAAAATGTGCAGTGCCAGTCTTGCCAACACGATGGCTTGCGCGTGGGGGAGAACAAGGTGCTCGTCACAAAAAAACGCGCGCAGCAAGCCCTGCCAGCGTCCATCGTCTCCGCGAGTCAGGTCGAGGTCGTACGGTCCCGTCTTGTGGAGGTACGCTAGGTCCTGTTCGTACTGACGGATCGCGCGGCTCACTCGCTTCTCGACCTCGCCAGCGATGTACTTCTCCAGCTCGTCGGGGTTCTCCGCCAACCAGCGGTGCCAGTCTTGCGTGATCTTCTGAAGGTCAGCCATCAGCCCACCTCCGCGGCGACCTTGCGCGCAAGTTGCTCGTCCACTTCGGCGTAGATCTGAGTTGTCCCCGCGTCCGAGTGGCCGAGCGCGACGCGGGCGGCTTCGATGCCGTAGTCGCGCCGCAGGCGCGTCGCAACAGCGTGACGCAGCTGGTTCGGGCTCCAGTGGGGGACCTCGCTGGCCTTGCATGCCGTCCGGATCGCCCGCGCGTAGCTGCTCGTCGTGTAGTGGGTTCCCGCCGTGCGCTTCGGGTGCTTCGTCCGGTTCGATCCGGGGACGTTGCCCGTGGATAGCGGCGTGACGCGGGCCGCGTGTCGGGTCTCGCGGCGTTCGCGCTCCGCCTCAACGGGGCTGAACGTGTACTCATCGGTGGGCCGCAGGAGGAACGGTCGCAGCACGTCTTGGGCCTGTGGACCGCAGTAGATGCGGCGGGAATGCCCGCGATGGGCGTTCTTGTGCGTTGCCGGTGTGTAGACCCACACGTCGGCGGTCCGATCGATGTCGCCGGGCCTGAGGATGACGATCTCTCCCGGGCGGCAACCGGTCACGCGCTGGAACTCCACCATCGCGCGTACTTGGCGCGAGAGATGGGGCAGGACGGCATCGACGTGCTCCTCGGACACGGGGAGGATGCGGCCACCTTCTCGGGCGGTCGTCCGCCCACGTCGAAGCCCCGCCACAGTCTCCAGCCCGTGGAAGACCGACGGGGGCACGAGTTCGTTCGAGGCGGCCCACTTGAACACGCGCTTGATCCTACCCACGTGCCCGTTGAGCGTCTCCCGGTTCCACCGTTGCGAGTCCACCATGTGTTCCCGCACGGCCTTCAACGCAAGCGGGCCGAACGATGCGGCCGGTGTGGTTCCGTACAGTGAGCAGACGATGCCGAGGAGCGTGGCGTAATGGTCACCCTCGTTGCGGCTGGACGCGTAGTAGCTCACCCCACGTTCCGGGACTTGATCGATGTAGTGATCACGAAAAGATGTCCTCTTTGACAGCGCGCAGAGGCCGACCGCCTCGGGTCCTCTCGATCATTCCCAGTTCTTCGAGTGACGCGAGCACCGCTTCGCGGCGGAGCACGCGCCGAGCACGTTTGGTCTCGTG
>JAJRPF010000003.1 GCA_024280885.1 Planctomycetota bacterium
ACTCCGCCTCGCTACGCTCAGCTACGTCGCGACCAGCGGTCCTGTCCTCCATGCTCTCTGACATTCCTGCCTCCTCTCGGAGGCGGCCATCGAGCCACTGCTACGCCATCGAAACAGGACACCTTTTTCGGACACCAAACAATCGCATCGCCGGGAGGATCGCCTAACGAAAGTGGCGCCCATCCCCTACGACGCTCACGCCCAGTGTCCCCGCTTTCTCCAGTTCCTTCGCCAGGTGTTCGTCGATCAGACGCTCATCGACTTCATTCGGGTTGCGGTCGGGTACACGCTCATGGGCGCTGCGAGCGAGCAGGTATTCATCGTGCTCGTCGGATCGGGGGCGAACGGGAAGGGGACGTTCCTTCGCGCACTTCGCGGCGTGCTGGGGGAGTACGCCGTCCAAGCGTCGATGGAGTCCTTCCTGGTCCAGCGGACGGACGCATCGCGACCGCGAGAGGACATCGCGGCGCTCCGTGCCGCGCGACTTGTGATCGCCAGCGAAGTGGGAGAGGACCGCTTATTGGACGAGGCCACGGTGAAGCACCTCACTGGCGGTGACCCCGTCCGAGCACGTCGTCTCTACGGACACGAATTCGAGTTCACGCCGATGTTCGTACTGTGGATGGACACCAACCACCTGCCGCGCATCCGTGGAACGGATGACGGCATCTGGCGACGCATCCTGCCCGTCGAGATGAAGGCTAGTTTTCGAGGCGATCGTGCTGATCGGTCCCTCGATCGCGCGCTTGAGGCGGAGCGGCCGGGCGTTCTCGCGTGGATGGTGCGCGGCGCCACGGAGTGGGCGCGTGACGGCCTTCGCGTGCCATCGAGTGTCGAGCGATCCCGACAACGGTATCGCGGTCAAGAAGACACCGTCGGTGCGTTCCTCGACGACTGCGCCGAGCGCGTGCGTGGCAGTGCGGTGGTGTCCGGGAGGCTCTTCGACGTGTTCGACGAGTGGTGTCGAGACTCGGGTTCGGAACCCATGAGTCAGACGGCATTCGGCCGCAGACTCACCGCTCGAGGTCACGGCACACGTAGGCACCGAGGCGACCGCGTTCGTCTCGGGCTTCGGCTTCCGCGGCATCCCGAAGTGAACCGCAACCTGGAGGAGCAACGGAACCTCATCGACGACTCGGGTACTACGGACGCCGGGACGGCGTGCGCTGGGTGATGATCGCTGCATCTCCGCACCGTTCAGCACTGCCTAGCGTCGCCGATGGCGTGGGGGGGGGGGCGCGGTGAGCCAGCCGCACTCGGCACCAGAGCGTGGAGGCTTCGCCGCAGTCGAAGGACGCGCCCTCGCTGGCCGTGGACGCGTGACGTCCCCGCGCGTCTGCCACCTGAAGCACGACCTAGCCCCGATCCTCTCGCGGAGCGAGGCAGCCGCCGCGCTCGGCATTGCAGAAAGCACGCTTCGGCGCTGGGAGACAGAGAGACGCATTCCGTTCAGCCGCCTGTCGCAGAAGGTGAGCGTCTACTTGCTCGATGACCCTCAAGAGATGGGAGGCCGAGCGGAAGCTCCCGTCTGCCGGATCACGCAGAAGGTCACGGTGTACTCGCTCGCCGAGCTTGAGCGCCACGATGCGGCGCCGGAGGAGGCGCGGGCGGCGAGGCGGAAGAAGAGCGCGAAGGACTCGTCGGAGAAGGGGCCTGCGTGATGACGTCTGGCGTGCTGCCCGACGAGAGCCGCGAGTTGCTCACGCGCGCGCAGGCCGCAGAGCGTCTCGGTCTCTCCACGCGCACGCTCGACCGCCTCGTGGCCGCGCGTCTGGTCCGCTACGTGAAGCTCGGTAGCGGTCGCCGATCGCCGATCCGCTTCCACGCCGCGGACCTCGACGAGTACCTGGAGCGCCGCGCCGTCGCTCCGCGCGTGCACACTGGCTTGGACCGCCAGCGCCTGCTGCGCCTCGCTGAGCGCGCAGAAGATGCGGCGCGCGAACTCCGGGCCGCGCTGCTCGAAGTCGCCGACGCGGGTTAGCGGGCGCTCGCTCGACTGCCGCTCGCAATGCTCACTACCGTGGCCTCCGGAACTTCCCCCGCGATCGTCCGCGCCACCTTCTCGATCCCGAGAGCGGTCTCCAACGTCCGCGCGTCCGCTGGGATGCCGACGAGTGCCTCAAGGTAGTAGTTCTGCGCCACCTGGATCGAGTGTCCGAGTTGCGCGGCAGAGCGGTACAGCGAGCCGACAATGTTCGGCGCCGACGCCAGGTAGCTCGCGCACGTCTGACGCAGGAGTTGTGGAGAGAACCGCGGCGACTCGTGCTTCGACAACAACCGCATGCGCGCCTTCTTCACGTCCTCCGCCGTCTCGGGGCCGTTCACGAACACGCGACCGACCCCGCCGGTCTCACTCTCTAGACGGCGCAGCAGGTCCACAACGGACGGACAGATCGTCAAGTCGATGCGCCGCATCTTCCTCGTCTTCGTCGCGGTGCCCTCCAGCGTGATCGACGGCGCGGGGTTGCCGTAGCCGTCCGCGGCATCGAGTTGGACGGAGTCCCAAGTCAGTGCGAGGGCCTCGCCCGCGCGGCACCCTGTCAGCGCGACGAAGAGCACCCAAGGGGCGAACTCGCGGCAGCGATACCGTGGGTTGACCTTCGCGTTCGCGGTCGCTGCGTCGTGCGCCAGGGCCGCGAAGAGGATCGCCTCTATCTGCGCCGGCGTCAGGATGTTGATGCGGCGTTCTGCGGAACGAACGCCCTTCAGCGTGTCGCGCAAGTCGTCGCTGGAGAGTCGTGCGAGTTTCGCGCGACGACACCAGTTCAGAAACGCCTTCACCGAACCGAGCACCTTCGAGACCGTCGCGGGAGCTCGCGTCTTCTGCGCCTCGCGCCGCGCACCGCGCTTCGCCCCCTTCGCCTGCACGCGCAGCGCCTGCTCCGTCATGCATCGCCGGAACTCCATCATGTGCCGCGTCGTCAGATCGAGGCCGTCGGCGACGCCATGGCCGTCGCACCACGACGTGAACTGCTCGAGGTCCGTGGTGTACGTCGCCAGCGTACGCGGCCGCAGCTCCGGCTTCACGTGCGCGAGGTACCGCGTGACGCACTCGCCGATCTTCTCTCGCGCGTACGTGGCGGCGACGCCATAGATCGAGATGTCGGCCCGCGTCCTCTGGTCCTCGTCGTACTTGTCCTTCGCCCAGATGCAGGCCGCGGACTTCGACTGGATCCCGAGTCTCGCGAGCGAGAGCGTGCGGCGCCTTCCGGTCAGCGGGTCGGTGTAGTTCGCGACCTGGCCGTAGCCCTCGCGCTTGTAGTGGCTGACGCCTGGGTGCTTGTCGCGGCAGGGCTTAGACTTGCTGCGGGCCATGGGACCTCCTCGATGAGTTCCTCTGCGCCAAGTCGCGCCTCGGGGTTACCGCCCCGGGGCGTGGCGCTTTCGCGCTCCATCGTAGGTGTCGGGCCCGCGATCGTATGCTGATTGTATGCAGAATTCCGGCGCGATGTGGCGAAGCGGGGGCCGTCTCAGGTCCTGATTTGAGCCTGGTTCGCCATCCTTCGCCACCCGCGAGCCTGCCCGGCAGCCATTCATAACCCGCAGGTCGTTGGTTCAAGTCCAACCGCCGGCACCACACACGGCGCGCCAGCGCCGCCTGAGGACGGGGTTCGCCGCGGGCCACCGAACCAACGACGATTCGGGTCGGGTTCACATCCACTGTGGATCAGGCTGCGCCTGATCGATTTGGATGCAGACCTCGGTCGCGGGGCGTTCGCGGACTTCGTCCGCTCCTTTGCCGCTCTCTCGGTTCAAGTCCGGTGGCTGACAGCACTACACGGCTCGCCTGCGGCGCCCGGCTCGCCTGCGGCGCCCGTGGGTGGGGAGGTTGGCTGGCTGTCCGCAACGACGATGACACGGGGTTGGTTCGCGTCCTCTCGGGATCAGGCTGCGCCTGATCGACTCGGACACAGACCTCGTTCGCGGGGGTGTCGCGGACTTCGTCCGCGCCTTGCCCGCTCCCTCGGTTCAAGTCCGGTGGCTGGCACCACACACGGCGCGACTGGTATCGCTGGGTTGTGCGAACGCCTTGGGCGGCCTCGCGACATCGGCCCGCCGTCCCCGGTCGGCGGCGGAGCAACGACGTCGCTTGTCGGGGCCAGGTTGCCCGCAGACGCCCGGGTACGATCCGAGCCCCGCGGCTTTCTCCAGGCAGATCGAGAACGAGGGCGGACCCCCGGATTTGGATGGTGCCCGGTGACGGGCGGTCCAACTGCTTGGCTGCTGCCGCGCCCTCGGTCCGCCAGACACCGGGCACCGCGGTGCGGATTCAAGACACCGCCACGCCGTCCCCGGTCGGCGGCGGAGCAACGATGTCTCTTGTGGAGGCCAGGTGGCCCGCCGACGCCCGGGCACGATCCGCGAGGCAACGCTCTCTGCGACATCCCGACGTCGAAAACGCTCTCCGTGCTTGGTCTCTGGCGGGGCGACGAGCTCTCTTGTTCGAGACACTTGGACCGCCCGTCACCGGGCACGATCCGAGACCCTCGTCCGGCCCCACTGTCCCCGCGGGGAAGTGAGTTGTACTTCGCTCCGGCACTGTCGGTCAGGCACTGAGTTGCCGATGTTGGTCTTACCTGTAGGCTCCATCTCTCCACCCATGCGCGCGCGGATACCCCTCTATGCCTTCGTGCTGGTTTCGGCGCTCGCCGTGGCCGGGGCGGCAGAGGATCGGCCGGTGGTGGCGCCGGGGATGCTCTCCGAAGAGATCGTTGCCTTGGTCGAGGGGCCGCAGGCGGAGTCGGTCGATGTATTCCTCATCTTCGGCGAGCAGCCCGCTCGGGCTGCGTCGTGCGGGATCCGCTCGGCGTATGGCGCGCGCGTTGCGGAGGTGTTGCGTCCGACGCGCGAGGCGCTGGCCCGGATCGAGCCACTCCTGCTTCCGCGCGAGGAGCGTGCGCTGCTCTCGGTCGGCGCGCAGTTCATGGCCGAGAATGCGCTCCTGCGTCCGGAAGAGCGCGAGCAGCGGCGCATTGCGAACGCCGAGGCGACGGACCTGCTCGAGCAGATGCGGCGCGAGATCGTTGCCGAGGCGTGGGCCCGCTGCGCGCCGATCCAGCAACCGCTCGTCGATCACGTCGAGGCCATCGCCGGAGCGCGTGTCCTGGTACAGACGTCGGTGCTCAATGCCGTTGTCGTGCGCATGTGGCCTGCGGACCTGCCTGCGCTGATCGCTGCGCATCCCGAGATCGCAGCCGTGCGGTTGGCGCGGACGCGCACGGTCTCGATGGACGTCTCGGCGCCTGCGATGGGGGCCGATGACTGGGCGAACAACAGCGTCGACGGAAGCAATCAGAAGGTCGCGATCGTCGACACAGGAGTAGACGGCACGCATCCCGCGCTTGGCGTATCGGGAACCAGCATCGTTGTCGGCAGCACGGTGAAGTTGCAGGCGGCGAAGACCGCGTCGGACTTCAACGACGACAGCACGAGTACCGACGACCAGCAAGGGCACGGCACGCATCTGGCCGGGACCGTGGCGAGTCAGGACAGCGCGTACGGCGGCGTAGCGCCGGGCGCGCGCTTGCTGAACGCGAAGTGCTTCTACCGAACGTCGGGCAACGGAGGGTCCGCTCGCGACGCGGATATCGTTGCGGCGAGTGATTGGGCGCTGACGAACGGCGCCGGTATCTTGAACCTCTCGTTCACCGGCGGAGGAACTGCGAACGGCTCGTCGGCACTGACGGTCTTCTACGACGCAATCGTTGACGTCACAGGTGCATCCGTGGCCGTTGCGGCGGGGAACGCGGGTCCGAACACGAGCACGCTCGGGACGCCCGGAGATGCGTTCAACGCGATCACGGTCGGTGCGCAGGACGACCGCGGCCCCGTGTCCACAGGCAACGACCGGCTGGCGAGTTTCTCCTCGCGCGGGCCGACGTCGGATGGGCGGCTGAAGCCGGATCTCGTCGCACCGGGAGTCTCGATCAAGAGCACACGCAACACGTGGGAGGGCTCGACGAGCGACTTCTCCGTGAAGAGCGGAACATCGATGGCGACACCGCATATCGCCGGGGCGCTCGCGCTGCTTCTGGATCACGAATCGAACTGGGAGCCAGCGGCGCTCAAGGCATTGCTCCTCAACTCAACGCTCAACGCGTCGCCCGCGCCGACGACGCCCGGTTCGAGCTGGGGCTTCGGCGCAGCAGACCTCTCCCAGGCGTACACGGATCGGGCGCGCGTCCAGAGCGGGACGCTGACCTCGACGGGCAGCAGGACGCAATTCTACGCGCTCTCGAGTGGCGTGTCCGGCGATCGGGCGACACTCTGCTGGAATCGCGTGGCGGGCTTCGCGTCCGGCGGACGCAGTGCAGGCGGCGGCACCGCCAAGTCGCTCGTGAACCTGGATCTCGCCCTCTACGACGCATCGAGCGGTTCCGAGCACGTTGTTAGCACGAGCACTGTGGACTCGGTCGAGCAGGTGGCGACGACATCGGCCGTCAGCGACGCCGTTCTCAAAGTGAAGCGCACGGGGGCGTTCCCGTCGGGGCAGACCGACGTCGACTTCGGCGTGGCGACATCGGCGGCGATCCGGGCCGTGGACCCGCCCGAGCCGGTAGTCGAGCTGAGCGCGCCGGATGCCGCCGCGGGTGGCGGAGCGCTCACGATCACCGCGACGGTCTCCAATGACGGCGGCCTCGCCGCGATCGCACCTGACGTCACGCTCGCGCTTCCGACGGGGTGGTCGTTCACGGCGGGATCGCCGGCCAAGGTCACTCTCTCCGACATCGACGTCGATGGCGTCACCACGGCGCGTTGGGATGTGGTCGCCGCAACGAGCGAGGGCGCCGCGACACTGACCGCGTCGGCGACGACGCTCTCGTACGGCGAGCGCTTCGATTCGTCGGAAGCCGAGATCGACGTGGATGTCGATGCGACGCCCCCGACCGCCGATGCCGGGGACGATGTCTCGGCATTCGCGACGTCGTCCGACGGACGCGCCGTCGTCCTGAACGGTTCGGGTTCGGACGACTCCGGTGTCGCGGTCACGTTCGCGTGGGACGCCGACGGCGACGGCGACTTCGATGACGCCACAGGCGCCGCCCCGACCGTCACGGTACCGCTTGGGACGAACGTCGTGACACTGCAGGTCTCCGACCACGTGGGGAACTCCGCGACCGACACGGTCAACGTGCAGATCCGCGACAATCCGCCGACGTCGAACGCTGGTGCCGACCTCGAGGGCGTCGAGGGGACGCCCGTTTTCTTCAACGGCGCCGCGAGCACCGACATCGAGGACAATCTGATTTACGAGTGGGCGTTCGGCGATGGGGCAGTCGCCGCGGGAGTCCGCCCGGCGCATATCTACGGCGACAACGGGCGCTACACCGCGACGCTGACGGTTGTGGACGGTGCCGGTCAGCGGGCGTCGGACACGGTCGTCGTGGACGTCGCGAACGCGGACCCACAGCCTGACGCGGGGCCGGACGTCGTCACTGCCGAGGGGCGCTCCGTCCAATTCTCGGGGATGGCCGTCGATGCGGGGGCGTCCGACGAACTCGCGTATCGCTGGACCTTCGGCGACGGCGGGTCCGCGAGCGTCGCTGCGCCGATCTATCGCTACGTCCAGGACGGCGTGTTCACGGCAGCGTTCACCGTGACGGACGAGGACGGCGGAATCGGCGCCGACCTTGTCCACGTGCGGGTGCTCAATCTCCCGCCCATCGCTGCGGCGGGCCCCGACCTCGAGATCGATGAAGGGGACTCTGTGTCGCTCCACGCGACGGGCAGCGATCCCGGGGCACAGGACGTCATCACGTTCCGCTGGAGCTTGGGGGACGGCACGTTCGCCGATGCGATCGACGTGGAGCATCGCTACGTGCGCGACGGTGTGCTCCGCGTGTTCTTGACCGTGACCGATGACGCGGGCGCGCAGGCCACCGACGAAATCCGCATCACGGTGCGCAACGTCGCGCCGGAGATTGTGCTGCCTGCGCGCCTCTCTGCGCGCATCGGACTGCCGTTCGCGCTACGACTGGAGCCCACCGACGTGTCACCGACCGATGCTGCGTCGCTGCGCGTCGAGTGGCGTGTGATCGATCCGAGCGCAACCGGCGATGGCGTCGTCGCCGAGGGCGTCGGACGCGACGTCGCGTGGGTCGCCGATCAGCCTCTCGACGGGCTCCTCGAGGTGCGCGTGTTCGACGACGACACGAGCATCGTGAGGCAGACATCGTTGGTCGGCGTGACGCCGCCAATCGCCGACTCGCTTCTTCGCGTCTTCGCGCTTGGCCTCAACACCAAGCTGGAGAAAAAGGTCGTGTCGGCGCTACTCGGTGCGGCTTCACGCAGCGCCGGCAACGCGCCCAAGGGGGCGCTGCGCAAGGCCCTCCGCTCTGTGCGCCGCGCGCGGCGGTCACTCGCGAAGTCGGGCACGACCGACCCTCTCCTGGACGCCGCCCTGCTCGCAATCGACGTGGACCTCGCCGACCTGGAGGCGCCCCCCGCGGCTGCGGAGTTCGTGAAGCCTGCGGTACTCGGGACGACTGCCGAGATGATCTCCGCCATTGCACGCGCGCCCTTCACGGGCAAGCGACGCGCGAAGTTGCTCTCGAAGCTCTTCGCGCTGCACGCTGCTGCGCGTGGCGGCGCCCCCGAGGCGAAATTCGAGAAGCTGCGTCGTCAGGCTCTCGCGGCAGCGCAGAGGGTCCCTGCCGGACCGGCATCGACGTGGTACGTCGCGTCGCTGCTGAGCCTCTGACGGCGCGGGCGCTGCACCGCAGTCCCCGACGTGACGCCTGCGCGAACTCCCTCAGGAGTTGGCGAGCGATGCGAGGATCTGGCGACCGACGTGAGGCGACTTGCCGAGGATCTCGATCAGGTCTTCGCGCTCGAAGCGCAGGACATGCGTGGACTCGGCTGCGACGAATGCACCGATGCGGTCTTCGCTACCCAGCATCGAGAGTCCGCCGAACCATTCCCCAGCGCGCAGTTCTTCGCTTGTGCCGTCGCCGTGTTCCAGCTCGCCACGTCCGGAGAGGATGACGCAGAGTGGCATCTCGGCGATGGGGTCGTCGTGGAGGGTGTCACCGGCCGCGACGACATCGGTCTGCGCAGTGGTCAGCACGTGCAGAATCTCGGAGTGGTGGAGGTCACCGAGCAGTGAGTGTTCGGTGAGTACCGCCACGCGCTCTCGCAGTCGCGCGCTGCGCTCGATCTCATCCGGACCGGCGGCGTTCGGCCCGGTGGTGTTCGCGAATGACTCCTCGAGCCGCACGCAGACCACGGTGATGTTGTCGATGCCGCCGCGCTTGTTCGCGACGTCGATCAGCACGGACTCCAGCCGCGCCGCGGGGACGTGCCGCGCGAGCTCTACGAGTTCCTCGTCGCCCACGTAGCGCGTGAGGCCGTCCGAGCAGAGCAGGAACACGTCGCCCGGGAGGACCTCGAGCGCGAGTGTGTCGGTATCGACGTTCGCGGCGACACCGATTGCGCGGGAGAGCGCGCTGCGGTACTTGTTGAAGGCCGAGCTGTCGGCCTCTTCCTGCGTGATCTCGCCTTCGGCCACGAGTTGCCCGAGGAGCGTGTGATCTGTCGTGATCTGGACGATGCGTCGATCGCGAACCAGGTACACGCGCGAGTCGCCGACGTGGGCGACGAAGGCCGTCGTTCCTGCGACAACGAGCGCGGAGCAGGTCGTGCCCATCCCGAGCTTGCCAGGATCGCGGTGCCCTTCGGCGAAGACCGCCTTGGTGCAGCGCGACATCGCGTCACGTAGTAGCTTGCGCACGGGCGCCGTGTCAGCTCCCGAGGGTGCATGCGCGTACGTGTCGAGTGTGGCGCGTCCCGTATTGAGCGCGTCGCGGAAGATCGTCACGGTCATGTGTGACGCTTCGTCTCCCGCGGCGTGTCCGCCCATTCCATCGGCGACGACAGCCATCTCCAGACCGGCATCGATCACGTACGCGTCTTCGTTACGCGTACGCTTGCGACCGATGTCCGAGGCTCCAGTTGCGATCCAGTTCATGATTCTCGTGGTTGCGTTATCGCCCGCCCGGGCTTCCGGGCAGACGTCCCCACGGCCTCATCGGAATCCTCGTCGTTTTGCTGCAGCGCTATTCATCGCTGCCGCGCGGGGTGAGCCGGTGTGGGGGTCTTCTGGGCTCGATGGCGCAGGTCGGGGAAGATGGAGCGTTCGAAGCGAGTTGTTCGGTCGTAGTGACCGATTGGGACCAGACCTGGGATGACGACCGGGCAAGAGGAGGCGCGATGATCTTCGAGCAGATTGGGCCGGCGGCGTGCCGCTCGTACCTCGTGGGCTGTGACGAGACGAAGCGAGTGATCCTGGTCGATCCGCTGGCCGAGGACGTTGGCGGTGTGCTCGAGCGCGTTGAAGGCGAGGGGCTCACGCTCGACTTGATCGTCGACACGCACACGCACGCGGATCACCACAGCGGCGGGCGCGACGCGGCCGAGCGTTCCGGCGCGCCGTACGCGCTCCACGCTACAACCGAGTGCCGCGGGGTCGACGAGCGTCTGGAAGACGGGCGCGTGCTCGAGGTCGGGCGCGAGCGAGTCGAGGTGATCCACACCCCCGGCCATACCCCCGACAGTCTGACGCTGCGCGCGGGGACCCATCTGCTGACGGGAGATTTCCTCTTCCTCGCGCAGGACGGCGCCGGGAGGCTCGACTTGCCGGGCGGCGACGCCGCAGCCCATTGGGACAGCTTGCAGAAGTTGTCCCAATTCGACGACGTCCACCGTGTCTGGCCCGGCCACGACTACCAGGGGCAGACCGACGCGACGCTTGGGCTCGAACGACGTAGGAACCCGCGCTTTTTGAACGTCTCGCGCGAAGAGTACGTGACGTGGCAGCGCGCCATCGCGATGCCCACCCCCGTGTGGATGCTTGACGTGATCGCCGCCAACATGGGGACGGCGGTCGCGCACGCGTCGCATCATGCGGCCGCCGAGACCGCCGCGCCCCCGGACGGCGCCAGTTGCGCGCCCGGCGGGGGAGCCAGCGAAGGAGGCGGCGGCGGCGCGTGCGCGGCCGGGCCGATCGCGAGTATCCCGCTCGTCTTGCCCGAGGAGGCGCATCGGCGTCGAGCGGGCGACGCTGCGCCCTTCCTGCTCGACGTGCGCGAGCCGTGGGAGTACTCCGGGCCGCACGGTCAGCATGCGGTCGGAGCCCACCTCATCCCGCTTGCGCAACTCCCCGGACGCCTCGAGGAACTGCCGACGAACGCCGAGGACGAAGTGCTCGTGATCTGCAAGAGCGGCGGGCGCTCTGCACAGGCCGCGGCGTACCTGATCCAGCACGGTCGTCGACGCGTGTTCAACGTCGCGACCGGCACCGACGGTTGGGTCGCCTGCGGCCTGCCCATCGAGAATTGACCGCCTGCGGCCGGTGCCGCAGCGCACGCCGACTGCCACGGCTTCGCTCGACACCCACTTCCCGAAACGCACCCTCCAAGACGACACGCCCGAGAGACCAAGACACCAGAGACGACGACGCAAGAGAAGACGACGCAAGAGAAGACGACATCAGAGAAGGAGATCTCGCATGACCGACGCAGTCCGTTCCTCGATCCCGACCATCGGCTCGCCCGCCCCTGATTTCACAGCGGCCTCGACCCACGGCGAGATTTCGCTGCATGACGACCGCTTCAAGGGGAAGTGGATCGTCCTCTTCAGCCACCCGTTCGACTTCACGCCGGTTTGCTCGACGGAGTTCGTCGGGTTCGCGCAGCGCACGCCGCAGTTCGAGGCGCTCAACACGCAGCTCATCGGCCTGTCCGTGGACAGCGTGTTCAGTCACATCGCGTGGATGCGCAGCCTCGAGCAGGACCACGACGTCAAGATCACGTTCCCCGTCGTGGCGGACCTCGATCAGCGCGTCGCGTCGGCGTTCGGCATGATCCACCCCGGCGCCAGCGACATGGCTCCGGTCCGCGCCGTTTTCGTGATCGATCCGAAGCGCATGATCCGCGCGCTCGTCTACTACCCGATGAACGTCGGCCGCGACCTCGACGAGATCCTGCGTCTCGTCAAGGGCCTGCAGTATTGCGACGCCAACGAAGGCACGGCGTGCCCCGCGAACTGGCAGCCGGGCGAACAGATCATCCTCCCGCCGCCAGCAACGATGGACGACGCCGCGCAGCGCCTGGCCGACAACGAGGGCAACGCTGACGCGAAGGATTGGTACTTCGTGAAGCGCGACGGATAGTCGCGCCGCCTCACCGGCTCAGCGCTTCGGGAAGAGGCGCGCGCGCAGGGCGTCGAGACGACCGAGCGGATGCAGTGCCGCCGCTCGGTCGAATGCGGTGGACGCTGCCTTCACATCGCCGTCGCGCGCCAGGCGTCGGCCGTACTTGACGTACCATCGCGCCGCCTGTCGGCGCGCAAATCCGGCGTCGGCGTGCCTTGCGCCAGCGAGACGTGTCGCCGCTGTGTCGAGCAGTTGCGTGGCCTGCCGCGCGACGACGAGTGGATTGCTGCTGATGCCGCCCTCGTGCAGACGCACGCGCACGCGGCGTTCCGGATCGCCGACAATCGGGTGCGTCGCCACAATCCGCAGCCACAGATCCCAGTCCTCGCACGGCGGGAACTCCGCGTCGAAACCACCGACCTCCTCGATCACGGAGCGGCGCAGCATCACGGTCATCGTGTGAATGACGTTGCGCCGCAGCAGCGTGCGCAGCACGTGCCCCGAGACGATCTCCGGGCGTCGCGTCCACTCGCCGTCGCCCGTCTCCCAGAACTCGTCCACGTCGCTGTGGGCGAACGCGGCATCGGGCTGGGCATCCAGCAGCGCCACCTGCGACGCGAGCTTCCCGGGCAGCCAGATGTCGTCCGAGTCGAGGAGCGCCAGGAACTCGCCACGCGCCGCCCGCATCGCCAGGTTGCGCGCGTGGGCGGGACCGGAGTTCTCCTGGTGGAGGACGCGGAGCTCCGGATGCCGTGCGGCCAGTTTGGCGAGGACCGTGGGCGTCTCGTCGGTGGAGCCGTCATCGACGACCACGACTTCCATGCCGCCCGGGCACTCCTGCTCGAGCGCGGACGCGAGCGCCTCGGTCACGAACGCCGCCCGGTTGTAGACGGGGACGATCACGCTGACGCGGACGCGATCGCCGGAGTGCTCCCCCGCAGATGCGCCAGGCGCTTGACTCTCGGGTGGGCTCGCTGACGGGTGGCTTGGCGACACGGGGCGAGGGTATGTCTCGCCCGCGCGCGAGGACGGCTACATTCGCGGCGATGTCTCGCAAGGTAGTGCTGATCGGCCTCGACGCCGCCGACCTCGACGTCCTCCGTCCTCTGATCGAGCGGGGCGAGTTACCGCACATCGCGCAGTTGATGCGGGCGGGGGCCTCTGGGGTCCTCCACTCGACCGTGCCGCCTGTCTCGGCGCCCGCGTGGGCCTCATTCCTGACCGGCTGCCACCCCGGCAAGCACGGTCTCTACTCGTTCGTGGTCGAGCGCGGCCAGGCCGACGGCAACCAGGCTGAGAGCGGCGGCCCGGGCAACACCCAACTTGCCACATTGAACGACATCCACGGCGCCAAGCTGTGGGACGTCGTGGCGGCGCAGGGTGTGCGGCCGGTCGTCGCGAATATCCCCGTGACGTGGCCGACACCCGCGTTCGACGGAGCCATCGTCACCGGCATGCTCACGCCGGAGTCGCGCGCTGTGCAGTGGACGCATCCGCCGGAATTGGCGGCGGAAATCGACGCCGCGGTGCCCGGGTACAAGATCGATATCGACCGTTCGATGATGGATGCGAAGGACACGCTCTTTGCGGGTATGACGGCGATGACCGAGAAGCGGCGCGACCTCTTCATCCATCTGCTGCAGACGCAGGACTACGGGCTCTTCGTCGGAGCGTTCACCAACACCGACCGCGCGCAGCATGCGTTCTGGCGCAAGCATCGCGAGCACGTCGATCAGCACTTCCGCGATGTGGACGCGCACATCGGTCGCATCCTCGAAGTCATTGATCGCGAGAAGACGATCGTGATGCTGATGAGCGACCACGGGTTCCAGAGCGCGCAGTGGAAGCTCTACGTGAATCGTTTTCTCGAAGAGGCCGGTCTGCTGGCGACGCACAAGGGCGAGGACGACGCGTACGATCGTCGGCGTCCCGACTTCTTCGACGACTTCCAGGGCGGTCGTAGCGAGGCCGACAAGCGCGCTGCGTCGAAGTCGGACGGCGCCCTCGGCAAGATGCTGAAGAAGGTCGGCGTCGGCGGACGCACCGTGATGGACTGGTCCGGTACGCGCGCCTTCACATGGTCGCTCGACACCGCGGGCATCGGGATCAACCTGAAGAGTCGCTACGCGCATGGCATTGTCGAGGACGCCGACTACGAGACGGTGCGCGACGAGGTGATCGTGCAGCTCTCGGCCCTCGAACTCCCCGATGGCGGGGCCGCGTTCCGGACGGTGCGGCGGCGCGAGGACGTGTACACTGGCCCGCGCGCCCACCTGGCCCCGGACATCGTCACCGAGCCATCCGACGCCATGGATCTCGGCATCCAACTCGATGCGAGGAGCGTCTTCCGGCGCCACAAACACCCCGAAGGACACCACAGTCCGCGCGGCTTCGTCAGCATCACGGGGCCGGGTTGCAAGCAGGGCGTGACCATCGAGGGCAACATCGTCGATTGTCTGCCGACGATGCTCCACGCGCTGGGACTCGCGGTTCCCGAGGGATTGGACGGGCGTGTGCTGGTCTCGGCATTCGACGATGATCGCGAAGTGCGGACGACGGTCGCGATGGACTCGGGCAGTGATGACCCGGGCGCAGACTCCGGCACGAAACCTGGCACCGGCACGAACACTGACGCTGGCACTGGGTTCTCGGACGAAGAAGAAGAAGCGCTGCGGCGCTCCCTCGAAGGACTCGGTTACCTGTGAGTGGCGCGCAGCCGCGAGCGAGATTGGCGTGAAACATCGCACACGCGTGGTCTGCACCCTAGGCCGTACGGTTGCTGGCGGGGAGCGCGCGCAAGACGCCGGCACGTACATCGCCGGGCTCGTCGTGGCGGGCATGGACGTCGCGCGGCTGAACCTCGCGCACGCTCGCGGGGCGGTCGAGTTCATGGCCGGCCGGACCCCCGACTACAGCCGCGAGCGCGCGTCGATGGAGGCCGTGCGCCGGGCCGCGAGTTCGGCCGGAGTCGAGCGCCACGTTGCGATCCTGCTCGACCTGCAGGGCGCGAAGGTGCGCGTGACACTGCCGGAAAGCCATCGCTTCGGCGGGCTCTCCTTCGACGCGGGCGCGACGCTGCGCATGCGGCTGACACTTACCCCCGAGCCCGACGAACTCTCGTGCGACGCTTCCGAGCGGATTCTCCGTGCGCTCCGTGAAGCCGTGGCTGAGCACGGTACGGTCAGCGTGGCGTTCGGCGACGGCGAGCCGCTTCTGGACTGCGCCGAGGTCGATGGCGACATCGCTGTGTTGTGTGCCGCCGCAGCGGGAGTTCTGCGCAGCCGCAAGGGCGTGAACTTCCTCGGTGTCGTGCCGGAGATCGAACCGAAGATGCGTCTTCGCGATCGGATCGACATCGCGGCGCTCGCACTTCCCGCGGCGTTGCGCGGCGAGGCGGATTTCCTCGCGCTCTCCTTCCTGCGGAGCGTCGATGATCTGCGCGCATTGCGCGCGTTCTGTCGATCTGCGATCGCGTTCTTCCGCCGCGGGGAGGACCCGGACGACGCCGAGGACGCGCAGCTCTTCCGCGACCTCGACGAGCGCTGCCCCGAACTTCGTGCGCGCTACGCCGAGAGCCCCGAGCGATTGCGTATCGTCGCGAAGATCGAGACGCGCGCCGCGACGCGCCATCTCGACGGGATCCTGGCCGAGGCCGACGCCGTGATGGTGGCACGCAGCGACCTGAGCTTGCGTTGCTCGCCCGAGGATGTCCCGCGTCTGCAAAAAGACATCATCCGACGCGCGCGACTTCTCGGTCGGCCCGCCATCGTGGCGACACAGATGCTCGGTCATATGGAGCACGCGACGTCGCCGACACGCTCGGAAGCCGCGGACGTCTTCAACGCCGTTCTCGATGGCTCCGACGCCCTCATGCTCTCGGCGGAGACGGCGATCGGCGCGTATCCGCACGAGGCTGTGCACACGTTGCGCGCGATCGCGACGGCCGCCGAGGAGTGGGAGGAGGCGCGCCAGGTGGGCCGCGATTTCGTCCTGAGTCACCTTGGGAAACAGATCGAGGCGTTGCGCGCCGCGCAGCAGCGCCTACCCGGATGGGTCGACGTCACGGATCGCATCACGCTCGAGGCGGTTCGCATCGCCGAGGGGCTCGGACTGGCCGCGATCGTCGCCGTCTCGCGCTCCGGGAACACGGCGCGCTTGATCGCGCGCTTCGATCCCCTCGTGCCGGTCGTCGCGATCGTCCCGAACGAGCGCGTTGCCCGCCGACTCGCGATCGTCGGTTCGGTGCGCGGTGTCGTGGCAGCGGGGGACACCGAGGAAGAGTCGTTGGTCGCAGGGCTTGAACGCGCGGTCGAGGCCGGGTTGCTCACCGACGGCTCGCGCGTCCTCGTGGTCGGCTCGCGCGAGGGCGATCCGCGCGGCGCGACCACCGCCATCGCCATCCGCCGCGTCCGCAGCGACGCCGCCGACGCGTAGCTGCAGTCCGTGAGGCAGAGCCCGTGAGCCGCAGCAGGCCGTGAGCCACAGCAGGCCGGGCTCCCGCGCCGCCTACGTCGCGTCCGCGTTCGGGTCTTCTCCGCCGGGATGCGTGTCTGCCGCACGTGCAGGCGCACTCGGGCGGACCGACGCAGCGATCCCCCCGAAGACGACCGCTCCGCCCACCGGGCCGAGCCAGCCGTCGAAGGCTGAGGAGATCGCTCAGGTGGTGCAATTCGCCTGGTAGTAGCCGATCGCCGCGCCGACGGCGGCTGCTCCGAGCACGATCACGAGTGTCTTTCCACGCATGGCTCACGCCTCCCGTCACGCGGTGTCGCGTGCATGTGTACCGCAGAACATGAGTCTATCGCGCCGAGGGCTCGATGACCTCAATGTGAGCCTGGAGAGAAGGTCGCACGAGGCTGGCCGCGTGCGTCGCCGTGCGCGACGCTAGCGAGGATCGCGGACTCTGCCGAAAGTCGAAGGGGCTCTCCAGCCGACAAGGACGTGGGTATCTAGCTCGCGGCGAGCCTGGAGCCGGTGTCGACCCGGTGTCGCCCACGGAGAACGAATTGATGGATTCGGCGCAACGAGGACAGGACTCACTCAGACTGCTCGACTTCGGCGTGCTGTTGCAGGCGCTGTCGAACAATCTGAAGGTGGGCGTGCTCGCCGTCCGAAGCGGGGACCGCGAGAAGTTCCTCCACCTCGATCGCACCAACCTGCGCTGCGTCTACACGGGGCGCCCGCGCGTCAGTCTGCAGAAGGTGCTCTTCAATCACCGCGCGGTGTCGCGCGATCAGTTGCGTGCGGCCGCCGAGGCGCTTGGCGAGAATCGTACCGACGATGAACTTGCGCACTGGATGCTCGCGAACTCACACGTCACGTTGGAGCAACTCCGCCGCGGCACGCAGTACCAACTCGTCGAAGAAGTGCTCGAACTCTTCTACTGGAAGAACGTCGGGTTCGAGTTCTTCAGTGGCGACGATGACGATCTGACGCGGCGCATCTCGGATCGCGAACTGGCGAAGGCTGGTTCGGCGATGGCCACCGAGGGCGTACTTCTGCAGTGCACGAAGATCATCGATGACATCGCCAAGTTCAACGAGGTGACACCCTCGTTGCGCGACGTCTACGAGCTTCAATTCGACAGCATCGCGCAACTCGAAGCGGCGGTGCCGGATCCGGCGCAGCGCGAGTTCATGCTGCTGATCGATGGTCTGCGCGACATGCGCGAGATCCTTGCGGACATGCGGATGAATCGCTTCGACGTGCTGGAGCTCTTCCATCGCTTCCGCATCGCGGAGCGCATTCGCCCGAAGAACGCCTTCGAGCTGCTCATGCTGGCGGAGAACCGCCGCGCGGAATTCTCGGCGGAGAAGCGTGCCCGCGTACTCGAGCGCGTCAACGAATTGGGCGTCGAGGGCTTCGGCGTCGTCTTGCCTCTTGCGCAGTGCTACGAGAAACTCGGGCAGAGCGCGCGCGCCGCCGAGAGCTACGCCAAGCACGCGCGCATGTCGGTTACCGCCGCGAATTTCGAGGTCGCCGCCGAGAGCGCGCAGAAGGCCGTCGACCTGCTCCCGGGCGACTGCGAGATCCGCCGACTCAACATCGAGTTGCTCCTGCACGGGGGCGACGAGGCGAAGGCCGCCGAAGAGTACAAGGTGCTCGCCGAGATCTTGTCGCGCACGGGTGACGGCACCGGTACGCGCGACGCATTGGAGCGCGCGTGCAAGCTCGCTCCGGACGATCCGATCGTCCGGCGGCGCCTGGGCGAGACGCTCTTCGAGGCGTCGCAGCACAAGCTTGCGGCGACCCGTGTGCGCCAGGCGGGTGATCTCTTCATGGCGGCCGGTAGCCCCAGCGAAGCGGCGGACTGCTATCGCCGCGTGCTGCGACTCTGGCCGCGTACGTGGACGACGCGCCATCGCCTGGCGCGCGCAATGCACGACTCCGGTCGCTCGGATCTCGCCGTGCAAGCGCTCTCCGATCTGGTCCGCTTCGTCTCCGACGATCTCGCGCACCTGGGCAACGAGTTCCGTGCGACCGAGCTGGCACGCGTCGAGGCGATGCTGCGCGATCTTGGTGGTCTCGTTTCGTCGGCCGGCCGTCAACTCGGCGATGCCTACAAGGAACTCGGTCGCGAAGACGACGCCGTGCGCGTGCTCTTCGAGAGCGCCGAAGCGCTTGTCTCCGCCAATCGGCATCGCACGGCCGAAGAACTCTACGGCGACCTGGTTGATCTGCGCCCCCGCGACGTGAAGGCACGCAGCGGATGGGCGCGCTGTCACGCCGCGATGGGGGATCGCGACCTCGCGCTCACACAGTTCCGGCGCGTCGCGGACGCGATGACAAAGTCCGACGACTGGGCGTCGGCGCGCAGCATCTTCGACGAGATGCTGGCACTTGACGAGGGCTGCCTGGAAGCCCACACCGGCCTTGCGCTCGCGCTCCTTCACATTGGCGACGGGTCGGCCTCCTCGGAGCACTTCCACCGCGCCGGACTTCTGCACCGTGGCCGCGGTCGCGCGCAGGACGCGCTGCCCTTCTTCCACGAAGCCGTCACGATGCAGCCGAACGACGTGCGGCTGCTCGACGAGTACTGCGAGCTGCTGCTGGCCGTCGGCGTGGACACCGCCGTGACGCTCTCCGCGCTCAACTCGCTCGTCGAACTGCGCATGCAGCGCGAGGAACACGCGCTCGCCGCGATCGCGTTGACCCGCATCCTGGACATCGACGCGTGCTTCCCCGGCGCGAAGGAGATCCTGGTCGAGGCCGCCAAGCAGCTCCGCCGCATTGCTGAAGAGAGCGAAGATCTCGACGCCGGCGCCGCGGCTGCGATCATCGCCGACGCCCGCGGGCGGGACTTCGAGCCTGCCGTGAGGCCCGGCCCGCTCCCGCCCGCGTGAGTCGCTGCCCGGCCCGCCCGGATGCGGTGCCCTCCGTCGTTCGGACGCTCCCGCCCGCTCCCCCGTTATAAGCGTGGGCTTGATCCCCGATGTCGGGGCGGAAACGGAGCAGGACGATGGCTGAGGATCAGGTCGCGGCACGGCGAGCGAAGCGGGACTTCCTGCGCGAAGAGGGGATCAATCCCTACCCGGACAGCTGGAAGCGCACGCACTCGCTCACTGAGGCGCGCGAACTCGCGGAGGGCACCGAGGGCGTCGCCGTCGCCGGTCGCGTGATGCTGAAGCGGCAGGTGTCGAAGAAGATGATCTTCCTCACGCTCCAGGACCGCAGCGGTCAGATGCAGGCGTGTCTGCGGCGTGACACCCTCGACGCCGAGACGCTGCGCATCCTGCGCCGCGGTCTCGACAACGGCGACTTCATCGGCTTGCGCGGCAACATCTGGGTGACCCGCACGGGCGAGGTGACGCTCGACGCCGTCGAGGGCGTCGTTCTCAGCAAGTCGCTGCGTCCGATGCCCGAGAAGTGGGCGGGGTTGCAGGACACCGAGACCTGCTACCGCCAGCGTTACCTCGACCTCTTGACGAACGAAGGCACTCGCGAACGATTCCGTTTTCGCAGCGCGTTCGTGAAGTCGATCCGCAACTACCTCGACGACAACGCGTTCGAGGAGGTCGAGACGCCGATCCTCCAGACGAAGGCGTCGGGTGCACTCGCCAAGCCCTTCACGAGTCATCACAACGCGCTCGACATGGAAGTGACGCTGCGCATCGCGCCCGAGACATGGCTGAAGCGCCTGCTCGTCGGCGGCTACGAGCGCGTGTACGAGTTCGCGCGCTGCTTCCGCAACGAGGGCATGGATCCCTCGCACCTCCAGGACTTCACGATGCTGGAGTACTACGTCGCGTTCTGGAGCTACCGCGAGAACATGCACTTCACGCAGGAGCTCCTGCAACACGTCGTCCAGGAGACGACTGGCTCACTGCAGTTCACGTGTCTCGGGCAGGACGGCTCGGAGCGCGCCGTCGATCTCGCGGGCGAGTGGCCCGCCGTCAAGATGACCGATCTCATTCAAGAGAAGGCTGGCATCGATGTCACCGAGGTCCGTGATCCAGCAGCGCTGCGCGACTGGTGCAAGACGAAGGGTCTCTACGACGAGGGCCTCGAGAAGATGGCCTATCCGAGTCTCGTGGACTTCATCTACAAGCGGACGGTACGACCCGACTTGATCGGCCCGGTCTTCGTCATCGGCCACCCGATCGAGCTCTCACCGCTCGCGCGCCGCAGCGACGACAAGCCCGGCATCACCGACCGCTTCCAGTTGCTCATCAACGGTTGGGAAGTGGTCAACGCGTACAGCGAACTCGTCGACCCCGACGATCAGCGCGCACGCTTCGAGGAGCAGGCCGCCCACAGGGCCGCTGGCGACGACGAGGCGCTCGACACCGAAGACGACTACATGCTCTGCATGGAATACGGCATGCCACCCGCGAGCGGCTGGGGCATGGGCATCGACCGCATGGTGGCGCTCATCACAAGCCAGAGCAACCTGCGCGACGCCGTCCTCTTCCCCCTGATGCGCCCCCTCTGATCAGAGAGACGCAGCCCCGACATACCGGGTCTGTTTTCGCGCCTCTTAGCCTCGGAATTGCCGCGAAAGAGTGGGTCTCGCGAGCGAGACGTGCGCCGATCAC
This sequence comes from Planctomycetota bacterium, assembly GCA_024280885.1. Lineage (GTDB taxonomy): Bacteria > Planctomycetota > JAJSAM01 > JAJSAM01 > JAJVHW01 > JAJRPF01. Next base: position 21,187 of record JAJRPF010000003.1, read on the forward strand.
AGGCGCTGACCGGATAGTCTCGGGTCATCGATGGCCAAACGCGAACGCCCGCCCCGCCGCCCCGAACGGATCTCCGTCTTCTCGATTCGACGGCAGTTGGGAGCGGGGATGCTCTCCGCGTTCGTACTCGTCGCGGTCAGCATCTACTGGCTCGTGTTCGCGCTCTTGCGATAGCGCAGCGCGCGGTCCTACGCGATCGTCAGGACTTCGTGCTTCGCCGCGAGATCCAGGAAGTCGGCCATCGATCCGATCGTGCCGGAGGTCAACTCTTCGGTCACGCCGTAGTGCTCGACGCATGTGCGACACGCAACGACGTTGACACCGGCTGCCGCCATCTCGGCCAGGTGTACTGAAGCGAACGACTTCTTCGTCATCGCGAAGACGCCGCGATTCATGCAGAAGATCGCCACCGGGAGCTCCTCGCGCTGCTTGAGCAGAACGCAGAACGTCTCCAGCACGCCCTCGCCGAGCGCGGCATCGCCGCTACCGAATTGGTCCGAAGTGATCAGGATGACTTTGTTCTTCATGCGCGCATCCTCCCACGCCGCGCGTGAACGAGCGTGCGTTTTGGGCGCGAGCGCCGCGTCGTCCCGCCGAGCCCGGTCCGGGCCTTTTCCCTTGCCCACCCGCGCCCGCGGTCTTTGATTCTGTGGCGGGAATGGGCATTTATGCTTTTATCCGGATGCAAGCATGAATGCGACTGCCAGCCCGACGCCCCTCCCCACGCTCAAGGCCGTTGCCGACTCGAGTCGGCTGCGCCTTCTGCGTCTGCTCGACCGCGAGGAACTTACGGTGGGGGAGTTGGCGCGTTGTACGACGTTGCCCCAGTCCACCGTCTCGAGGCATGTGGCCGTGCTACGCCGCGGGGGACTCGTCGATGAGCGCGCCGAGGGCGTGCGCAGTTACCTCAAGCTGAGCGATGGCGACGGGAACGGCGTCTCGGAGTTGATCGACGCTGTGATGGGGCTCGTACGTGACGCGGACCTCGAGCATCCTGCCGACCTCGACCGGCTGACGCTCGTCACGCGCGAGCGCGACGCGGACCGCGAAGCACTCTTCGACGCCCTCGCCGACGATTGGGACGCCTTGCGCGCGCGCCTGCTCGGCGGGCGACTGGCACCCGCCGAGGTCGCGTCGCTGCTCGTCCCCGACGGCCTGCGCGTTGTCGATGCGGGCACCGGCACGGGGATGCTGCTCCCGTGGCTCTCTGCACTCGTCGGCCCAGAAGGCGAAGTCGTCGCCGTCGAGAACTCGGCCCGCATGGTCAAGCGCGCGAAGGCCCGCGCGAAGCAACTCGACAACGTCGAAGTGCGCCGTGGGATGATCGAGGACCTGCCCATCCCCGACGGCTGGGCCGACATCGTTCTTCTGAGTCTCTCGCTCGGCCACACGAAGGACGCCGAGGACGCTGCGACCCGCTGCGTGCGCGCGCTTCGTCCCGGCGGGCGCCTGATCGTCTGCGACGTCGAGGCCCATGCCGACACGGAGATCGTCAAGCATCTCGGACCCGGGTTCGCCGGCTTCGAGCCCGCCCGTCTCCAGAGCATCCTGGAAGCGGCTGGGCTCGAACGTGTGCGGCGCGTGGAACTCCCCGCCGCATCCGCGTCCCTCACCCCAAACAACGGAACCAACACGGCGGGGCGTCCCCAGCGGGCGTCGGATGTGGGGCAACTCACACCGCTCTTCGCGCAGGGCACGAAACCCGGCGGAGCGACAGTCAAGAAGTCAGCAGCGAAGCGATCAGTACGCAAGCGATCAGGACCCAAGCAATCAACAACGAGCAGGAGATGACAGACATGAGCGCGACAGAGACCGAGACCACACCGATCGAAAACGCGGAGCCGGACTTCAAGGTCCGCGACCTCTCCTTGTGGGAGTGGGGCCGCAAGGAGATCACGATCGCCGAGTCGGAGATGCCCGGCCTGATGTCGCTCCGCGCGCGCTACGGCGACGCGCAGCCGCTCAAGGGCGCGCGCATCGCGGGTTCGCTCCACATGACGATCCAGACCGCGGTGTTGATCGAGACCCTGACGGCTCTCGGCGCCGAAGTCCGCTGGTGCTCGTGCAATATCTTCAGCACGCAGGATCACGCCGCCGCCGCCATCGCCAAGACCGGCGTCCCCGTCTTCGCCTGGAAGGGCGAGACCGAAGAGGAGTACTGGTCCTGCACGGAGCAGACGATCCACTGGCCGGGGCCGGACGGCACGAAGATCGGCCCGAACATGATCCTCGACGACGGCGGCGACCTGACGCTGCGCATGTACGAGAAGTACCCCGAGCTGATGAAAGACGTGCAGGGCATCTCGGAAGAGACGACGACCGGTGTGTTGCGCCTCTACCAGATGATGGAGCGCGGTGAGCTCACCGTCCCCGCCATCAACGTCAACGACTCGGTCACCAAGTCGAAGTTCGACAACCTCTACGGTTGCCGCGAGTCACTGCTCGACGGCATCAAGCGCGCCACCGACGTGATGATCGCCGGCAAGGTCGCGGTCGTCGCGGGTTACGGCGACGTTGGCAAGGGCTGCGTGCAGTCGCTGCGCGGACAGGGCGCCCGCGTCATCGTCACCGAGATCGATCCCATCTGCGCGCTGCAGGCCGCGATGGAGAGCTACGAGGTCATGACGATGGAAGAGGCCGCCCCGATCGGCGACATCTTCGTCACGACGACGGGCAACAAGGACGTCATCCGCCGCGAGCACATGGACGTGATGAAGGACCAGGCGATCGTCGGCAACATCGGTCACTTCGACAACGAGATCGATGTCGCATCCGTCTTCGACGACCCGGCGCTCGAGCGCATCGAGATCAAGCCCCAGGTCGATCAGGTCCGCTGGCCCGACGGCCGCGTGATCACGATTCTGGCCGAAGGCCGTCTGCTCAACCTCGGTTGTGCCACCGGCCACCCGAGCTTCGTGATGAGCGCCAGCTTCACCAACCAGGTCCTCGCGCAGATCGAGCTCTTCACCAAGGGCGAGAAGTACAAGAACGAGGTCTACACCCTGCCGAAGCACCTCGACGAGGAGGTCGCCATGCTCCACCTCGCCAAGCTGAATGTCCGCTTGACCACCCTCAGCCAGGAACAGGCCGACTACATCGGCGTCCCGGTGAAAGGCCCGTTCAAGCGCGACGAGTATCGTTACTAACGTTCACGCCGGTTGCTCGCGCAACCGACGCGCCCGTTAGTAACGATCGTTCTTTTCTGACCGCGGCGCGGTCGGCGGGTCGGCTCTCATGCGAGTGCCTGCTCGTCGGCCCGCCTGCGCCGCTGTCGGTCACGCCGCTTGCTGACGCAAGCCACGCGCCCTCCGATTCTCGGAGTCGTAGTGTTCTCGCGCTGCGCTGCGCCGCGGACCCGACGCGCCCACTACGCGCCTTCGCTTGAGCTTCGGCATCCAACAGCAGTTGCCAGTCTCTCTCGCTGCGTTCGACGACGAGTATGTCGATTCCATCGGCGGCCCGTCGGTAGGCAATCAGACTGGGACCGACGCTCCAGAACCGAACGCGGTCGTCTTGGGTGAGGTCTTCGCGGGCATGTCCCACTCCCGGTCGCTCCGCAAGCATCTCGAACGCTGCCTCAAGCTCCCGGAGCACGCGCCCCGCGACATCTGGACCGGACGCCGTCGCGACGTAGTCGAGAATGCACCGGAACCCCGTCCGCGCGTGAGGGGTGAGGCGGTAGCCGGACACTACGACTCTGTCGCGGCCGCGATGCGCTCGCGCAGGACCTCCCGCATCTCCTCGACGACGCCCGGGCCGTCGAGTAGCTCTCCTCGATCCGCTTGCTGAATCCCGACTGCGAGTGCACTTCTCAGGTTCTCTACGCGTGCCTCGCGAAGACGGTCCTGCTCTACGAGCAGCCGTAGGCTCTCCCGCACGACCTCGCTGTGACTGTTGTAGAGGCCGGAGGCCACCTTCTCGCGGACCAGCTTCTCGAGCTCGGGTGTGAGGTTGACGTTCATGCTCCTAGCCTGCGGGGAGAGTTCATCGCAGTCAATCATTAGCAATCCTTGTTAGGTCTCAGCAGCGGAGACGCAAGACCACAAGAGCGTTCGTTTCTCGACACTCCGCCCCAGGGCCAGCATGTCGCAGCGCCTACGAAGTACGGATCCCGGATCGACTCTTCGGCCAGTCGCTGACACGGAGTCCGAAGGATCGATTCGGGTTCCGCACTTTGCGGAGTTCCGTAGCTCGCACCTGAGTTGCGAAGTAGTGAACCCGGATGAACTCTTCGGCCCACCGGCGCGTCCGAAGAACTCATCCGGGTTCGGCAGTTCGCGATCGCGTGGCTTCCAGCCTGATCGCCCCTCTGCGCAGACCCGCATGTTCGCGGTGTGCGCGTCGCGCAGGAGGCAGGGCTCGAAGAGTTCCTCTGGGAGCGGAGAACGTCTGTTGGTGTCCTAGCCCAGAGACAGCGAGTTGTCGAGGAGCCGGATCGGCCCGAACGCCAACCATGTCCACAAGTGGATCAACGCGATCGCTGCGTTGATGCGGAGTATCGGCTTCTTCGCCGGCTCCGAGCATGCCGCCGCGACGCACAAACCGATCGCGAGCGGCGGCCCGATCGACAGCAGCATCAACCACCTGATGGGCGCTCCCCGAGTCATCGAAACCACGGAGGCCCCTAGGACGAACAAGTGGAGAGCCAGGAATAGGGCGGAGATGAGGGTGAGCGTGCCCAGGAGCACACTGCATGTTCTGTCGTTCATCTTGAAGTCCCCTTTTCACATGCACGGCACGCCGCGCGGGCGTGACGCCCTCGCGGGAATACTGTGCCGGGCTCGCTTTTCTCACACTTCGGATCGCACACGATCTGGCCGATCGAGGGCCTCGGGGCGTCGGCGATCGCCCCCGGCGCAACAAGCTACTCGGTCTCAGGTGCCCCGAGTGCTGTCGAGTGATCGTCGTCCCCGACGGACGCGCGCGGTCCGCCGCAGGCGGCTCAGACAGCGCGAGGGTCACCGGGGGCGGGGCAGGCCGCTCACCACCCGCACCGTGTCGCGGGCGATGAGAAGTTCTTCGTTCGTCGGGATCACGAATGCGCGGATGGACGCGTCGTCTGTCGTGATCTCGCCCAGCTCACCGCCGCTCATCCGGCTGTTGCGCTCGGCGTCGACGATCAGTCCCAGGCGATCGAGCCCCACGCAGATCCGGCGCCTGATCTCCGGCGAGTTCTCGCCGATGCCACCGGTGAAGACGATGGCGTCCGCGCCACTCATCGCAGCGAAGTACGCGCCGATGTACTTGCGGACGCGGTAGCAGAAAATGTCGATCGCGAGCCGAGCTCTCCGGTCCTGGTTCTCCGCCTCCTCCTCGAGCAGTTCGCGCATGTCGTCCGTGAGGCCGGAGATGCCGAGTAGGCCCGAGTTCTTGTTGAGCATCTGGTCGAGTTCGGCGAGGGACATGCCCTCCTTGTGCGAGAGGTACTCCAGCACGGACGCGTCGATGTCTCCGGCTCGCGTCGACATGAGCAGGCCAGCTTGAGGCGTGAACCCCATGGATGTGTCGATCGACTTCCCCGACTGGATCGCGCATGCCGACGCGCCGTTGCCGAGATGTAGCGTGATGATGTTCACGTCATCGCGCTCGATCTCGAGCATCCGTCGGTAGCGGAACGCGACGTAGCGATGCGAGGTGCCGTGAAACCCGTAGCGGCGAATCTTGTGGCGGCGGTAGTGCTGGTAGGGGATGCCGTAGAGGTACGCTTGCTCGGGCATGGTTGCGTGAAACGCGGTGTCGAAGACCGCGACCTGCGGCACTCCGGTACCGAGCAGCTCTCGGGCGGCGCGGATGCCGCGTAGGTTGGCCGGGTTGTGGAGCGGGGCGAGTTCGATGCACTCCTCGACGCCGTCGATCACCTTCTCGTCGATCCGGACCGACTCCTGGAAACGCTCGCCTCCGTGCGCAACGCGATGGCCGACGGCGTCGATGTCTCCGATCGCCTGAATGCCCTCGATCCCCGAGTCAGGAGCGACCACCCACCGCAGGACGAAATCGATGGCGGCGCGGTGGTCCCGCAGCGGCGCGTCCATGCGGACGCGCTGTGCGCCCGCCACCGTGATCGTGATGAGCGAATGACTCCCTATCCGCTCGATCAACCCCTTCGCCAGACAGCGATCATCATCGGCGGCGATGCGCGCGGCATCCGTATCGATGATCTGAAATTTGAGGGTCGCGGATCCGCAATTGAGGACGAGGACGTGCATGGGGCCTCCAGCGACGGATCGTCGACCGGCGCCCGGGCGATATGAAACTATCCACGTCGAGAAAACAGTCCGCGGCGTAGAACGACACGACAAGCGAGATCTGACGTCCTGAACCGCTACGCTCGCACCACGGAGGTGGTGAGCGTGGCGGGAGGGCCGGTTCTGGGTATCGGAAGCGCAATCGGCGGCGCTGTTCTCGGCTTCCTCGCCAGCATGGTGGTGAGCTCCGACGCGGCGCAGAGTGATGCCGAGACGGCGGGCATACTGTGCCGCGGGAATACTGCGGGGAATACTGAGCCGGGCTCGTTTTTTTCACCTACCCATCTCCCCGAACGAGACCTCGAGAAGCGTGTCTGGCCTATGAGCAATCGTCTCGCTGTCTGCACTGACGAAGTTCTGCATGCACTGCGTCGCGTGCGGCAGACGGGGCCTGAATCGGGTGCAAGGCGGGGAGGCGCGCGCGCCAGCATCGGCCTTCATCGTGGGGTGAGAAAGACGAGCCCGGCACGGTATTCTAGCGTGAGCGCTCGTCGCGCGACAGCGACTCTGTTGATTGAACTCATGTCGGCCTGCCGCTCACGGAGTGTCGATGATCCAGATCCCGCGTCCGCGCGTCCCTGCGTAGACGTGATCGTCCGCCACGGTGACAGACCGCACGTTGTCACTACTCAGCGCGGTACCGAGTTGCACCCACGTGCTTCCACCGTTGGTTGAGTACCGCACGCCGGCATCTGTCGCAGCGTACAAGTGGTGGGGCGTGGACGTCGTGTCGAGGTAAAGATCGTGAATCGTCGCGGTTGTGAGGCCCTTCTGTGACCACGTGGTTCCGCCGTCGACGGACGACCAGACTCCGGCGCCCGCCGTGCCGACGAAGATCGTTGATCCGCTCGCTCCGTCCAGCTCAAGTGAGATCACCGGCTTGGTGATACTCCCGGCCGCGGTGTCGGACCATGTACTTCCACCGTCGGTCGACAGCGCGACCATCCCGGTTGTCTCATCGAAGGGGTCCGTCGAACCAGCCGCCCACAGTTCTTCCGGCGTGGCGTCGCGGATCGCCACCGCATGGATGAAATACGAGTCGACACCGCGACTGAGCGGCGAGCGCTCCGACCACACGCCGGTCGAAGCATCTCGAACGTAGACGAAGTTGACATCGACGGTCACGCCAACTGGATAGAGCGCAAGCATGGCGCGATCGGCATCGGCGGAACTCGTGACGAAGTCGAAGCACCAGAACGGATTCGGCCAGTCCAACTGAGCACTCGTCCACGTTGAGCCGCCGTCGGCCGTACTCAGAATGTAGGACTTGCGATAGGGCCCTGACGAAACGACGTCGAGGCGATCGCCGTCCGTTGCATCCGGGCTCACATGCTGTGGTTGCCGGTACTCCGGTGATCCCAGGTCGATCGCGCTCCACGTACCGCTCGAGTCGCGCTCTACGACTCGCCAGTTTCCGCCGTGCCCGTCGGTGACGACTCCGTAGACGGAGTCAGAACTACCGCCTCCCGGAGCCAGCGAGTGGCAATCGGCCCCGCCGACAGCGGTTGCCGAGTTCCACGTCGCCCCGCCGTCGGTCGACCGGATGATCTCGCCGCTCGTCGTCGAAGCAACAAGGCTCCCGCCCGGTTCCGCGAGACTCTTCGAAGGGGTGGCGACAGACTGAGTCCACGTCGCTCCGCTGTCCGTTGACGCGTAGATCCCTGATGTCGTCACTGCATGGATGCGGCCCGAGGTCTCGACGATCTGGTGTACGAACGTCGCCGGGACGCCGGTAGACGCAGACCACGTTTCTCCGGCGTCAGTCGACCGGAACACGCCGTCCCAACAGCCGATCAACACGATCGAGGGGTTCCCGCTTGTGATCTGCGACGCCGTGATCACCGGGTCGCGTACGTGCGTCATCCCCGTGAGCTTCAGCGAGTAGAGAGTCCCGCCGTTGACCGTCTTGTACGCGCCGAGCTCCGTACCGACGATCAGTTGGTTGGGGTCCGTCGGGTGCATCGCCAATGAGCGCACAACGGCTGGCCCGACCCCCGCGGTCTGCTGAATCCAAGTGGAGCCACCGTCGACGCTCTTCCACACTCCGACGTCAGTGCCAAGATACGCATGTCCCAGGGCGCCAGGGTGAAACGCGACGTCGTTGACGATTCCGAAGTTTCCGGCGACGGTCGCCCACGTGGCCCCGCCATCCGTCGTTCGCAACAACTGGTCCCCGCTGCCAGCAAGTGCACGCAGCGGCATCAGAGAGTCGAACGCGAGTGCGTGGAAATGCTCGATCGCGAAGCCAGCACTTGCCGATGACCAAGTCGACGCGGCATCCGCGGACTTCTGCAATCCCGCGGATGCCGTCGCCGCCCACAAATCACCCGTCGGCGACACTCGCAACTCGTTTGCAAGCGACCCCCAAGACGACTCGCGCGTCCAGTCGGTCGCGTGCGCCCACGACGGCAAGATCACGGCTCCGAGCGCAACGCAGGCAATCACGCCCCTGTGCCAGCACTTGGCGGTGTACTTCATTCCGTCCTCCCTGCGAGTGGGTGAGCCACCCGATTGTTCAAGAGGGCATCCAGCAGGCGTTGCGAGTCTCTCTCGCTGCGTTCGATGGATTCCATCGGCGGCCCGTCGGTCGGCAATCAGGCTCGGACGGACGCTCCAGAACCGAACGCGTTCGTCTTGGGTGAGGTCTTCGCGGGCGTGCCCCAGTCCCAGTCGCTCCGCAAGCATCTCGAACGCTGCCTCAACCTCTCGGAGCATGCGCCCGGCGACGTGTGGACCGAACGCCGTGTCAACGTAGTATTGCGAGGATCGTATCGCACGTGGTGTCCATGACGGCCGTCATGGGTTTCCGTTCGCGAGCAACAAGTTCGGTCGGTGGGCGAATGAGCGGGTGGCCGCCCAGGCGACGTGCGGGTACAGTCTGCGAACGTCGAGCGCCCTGTGGCCTCAGCGCGCTCAGTATCAATCGGGAGGGACACGAACCATGGCCCAAGGCGACGAAGTATTCTTCGGTCTGAACAAGAACGGCGTCGTTCTGTTCATCATCCTACTGCTCATTTGCCTGCCGCTGTGCTGGATCCCGTTCATCGTGGACTCCATGAAGGCTGCCAACAAGAAGCCGTAGTTCTCGCGTGACTCCTCGTTCGGCGCGATGCGTGGCCCTCCCTCGCGGGTTGGGCAACCGCCTGCTTGGCGCCGTGGCCGCTTTCGGCGCGTGTTTTTACGTCGCGTGGAACGTCGTGTGGATCACTGGCGGGCACGTGCCGCCTTCGATTCTGCAAGCCTTCACCGGGTGGCCTGTGGCCACGACCGGCATGACGCGTAGCGTGAAGGCAGCGCTGCGCGGGGACATCGCGGCGAGCATCTCGTGGAACGCATTCACCGTACCGGTCTGCGCCCTTCTCTGCGCGACGGCGGTCGTCCTGGCCCGGCGACGCTCGGCTGGCCGCTCGCTCGTGATGCCAGCCTCGCTGGCTCGCATTTGGATGCTCGTCCTCGCCGCCGCTTGGGTCGTGAAACTTGCGCAAGGACACCTGTGGTGGTGAGTGCCGAGGCATGCCGTGCCAGGCCTACCGTTCCAGACGCAATTCGTCGGTCGCTGGGGTTCAAGGAACTTGTCGGGCTCGTCGGCCCTTGCAGCGAAGTGCCCGATGTCGCCTTCGCTCGTCTCTGCTGACAGCCCCACTATCGGCGGTGGGCGGAGCGGTCGGGGAGGAGGAGCATTGGCGAAGGCACGAACTCAGGGTCCACGTCGGGCAGCGTCAGGCGTCCTCTTGTGCGCGTTACTGATCGTCAGTGCGTGTGGCGAAGATCCGGATCCGTCCACGCCTCCCGCGGCGGCGGTGGTCGTCGCGGAGAAGGCTGCTCCGGCCGTGACCGGCGCGCTGGCGGAGAGCCCCGCGGAGAGCCCCGCCGAGGCGCCACCGCAGACATCCGAGGATCGGCAATCGGTGCAATCGGTGCCGCCTTTCGCAACCGTGGACGAGATCGCTGGGCGCGTGACGATGGTCCGCACGCTCGAGCAATCCGGAGAGCCCACGGAACTGAAGCCGGGGACCGAACTCCAGGCGCGTGACTTCATCCGCTTGCGGAGTGACGACGCTCTCGTGTCGCTGACGTTCGCGTCCGGCGCACGCTTGCACATGCGCGGCGTCGGCTCGTTCGGCACGCTTTTCCCTGACGCCGAACTGACGCGAGTGTGGCTGGTCGACGGAACACTCGAGGCCGAGGATCCGGGGCGAACAGCGCTCGAGATAGGCACTCCGTACGACGCTGCCCTGACCCTCCTCGGAGCATCGGCACGAATGAAACTGGTCCCCGGTAAGACGCTCACCATCGAGCGCCGCGCTCCGGGACAGGCAACGGTGACGACCGAAGAGGCGAGTATCGAACTCGGCGAAGAGCCGTGGCTCGGCTCGGCGAGGGATCACGCCCGCCTGCGCGAGTGCTCCGGAGACGTGGTCATCCGGCGAGGCGAGCTCACGAAGCCGGCCAAGACGGGCGACCGACTCGACCAGGGCGACCGCGTCGTAGTCGACGGAGACGATGCACGGGCGCGGGTCGAGTTTCCGGACGGGTGCCGGATGACACTCGTCGGTCGAAGCGCGCTGCAACTTGTCCTAGCCGACGTCAACGGTCGCCGAGTTCACCTTCTCGGCGGAGTGCTTGAGCAGATCGCCGCGCGAGGCGTGGCCCTGGAGATCCAGACCCACGCCGCTTCGCTCGTGCTGCAGCGCGCGCGCGCCACCGCCGAAGTCCGCGCGGACGGCAGTGTGGAGTTCCGGAAGATCGACGGCCAGTACACGAAGGTGTGGGCGAACGGCAAACAAGGCAGCATCACGGACGGACGCTGGACCTCCGAGTGAGTCGCCTGCGGCTCGGCGGGTGCGCGGCATGCGGCGTAAACGCTACGCATCGAGCCAGACTCCGCGTGTAGCGCCGGAACTGCCCCCGGTGTCAGGGTCGTTGTCCGTTCCGCTCCACGAGCTCCGGCGTTCCGGGCGGCGGCTCGGATCCAATCCCCGATCCTCGGCCGAGCACGAACGACGACGCTCTTTGAACTCTGCTGCACCCCTCCCGCCGGGTCGTGGCATTCTGCTGAGTGAAGTGACTGCCAGCGACGTCCCCATCCACATCGACGAACTATTGGCCCACCGTCAGTGGGTCGCAGGCCTCGCCGTCGCACTGACCCGTGACCAATTCGAGGCCGACGATATCGTGCAGCAGACCTGGTTGGCAGCCCTGCGCCATCCGCCTCGCGGAGGCGGCTCAGCACGCGGCTGGCTCGGAACCGTCGTCCGCAACGCAGTCCGCGAACGCGGACGTGCAGGAAAGCGACGCACGCGGCGCGAAGCGGCGGTCGCCCGGCCTGACGCAATCACGTCGAACGATCCCGCAGAACTGACCGCACGCGCCGAACTGCACGCCACCGTGTCGGCGGCGGTGGTCGCACTGGTAGAGCCCTACCGGCGCGCGATCCTGCTGCGGCATTTCGAGGGACTGCCGGTGGCCGAAGTGGCGCGTCGCATGGACGCTCCACTCGAGACGACACGCGCCCGGCTACGACGCGGTCGCGCGCAGCTCCGCGAGCGATTGGCGTGCAAACTCCGCGGTGAGCAGTCATTGGCTCTTCTGCTGCTACCCCTGACGAGAGACCATGCGGCTGCGGCGGCGATCCCCACGACGTCCGCTGTCGCCATCGGAGGTGCATTGATGACGACGAAGACGATGGCGGCGACAGTCGCGGCGGCGCTGTTCCTGCTCGCCCTCTGGTGGGGCAGCGATTCCGATGGGACGTCGCTACGAGGAACGAATGCGGGCGTCGCAGAGTCGGATGTCGCAACGGCCACGCCGTTGGTCGGCGTTGCGCCAACGAAGCGCGTTGAGAGACGGCATCATGTTGTGCTGGATCCGCCCCCTGAACCGGAGTCGGTCGCCGAGAGTCCCCCGGACACTCCGCCGGAGATCGTGCGCTACGTCGTCCGCGACGTGTTCGACTCGACGCCGGTCTCCGGACTCTCGTTCGCGCTCTCGGCTGAACTCGACGCGCGGACGCGTGAGGCGGCAGGGATCACGGAGCAGACAGCCGAGGGAGCGTGGGTGCTGACCCCAACGCCGGATGGGAGTCTTCGTATTCCGGCGAGTTCCATCGACGGCGATCTGCACGCGATCGACACGGCGTGGCGTGTTGCGGAATGCGAACCGCTGGCGTCAGATGAGGAATCGACCCTCTGGGTCTACCGGATGGTTCAGGTCAGCGTGACCGTGCGGGCCGGGACGACGACCACGTCTCCTCTGCGGCTGGAGCGCGTGGCGATCACCGCAACAGCACACGGTGCGAACTCGGTGTTCGCGCAGGAAGCCGGCGACGACGCACCCTTGAGCGAGATTTGGCTTCGTCGCCACGGGCTCTTCGACTTCGGGGTGAAGGGCCATGCGGATGCAGATGGTCGGTTATCGTTCGAGATCCCACGTGTCTCGACGATCACCGTGCGCGCACGCGTCGATCCCCTGGGCATGGAGACAGCCAGCGGCTGGCGCGATGCCGCGCAGACGATATCGGATGAGGCGACGGCCGCGGGAAGTGCGCATCTGGAACTGACTCTTGAGCGCGGCTATGAGATCAGCGGTCGATTGGTGGACGACGAGGGACATCCCGTCGAGGGTGTTCGCGTATCGCTTCACGTCGTCCATTACATCGACATGGACGAGATCAGTCCTGCGAAGCTCGCGCTGGTTGGCCACAACTACACATTGAACTGGGACCCCTCCATGCCGAAGGCAATCGTAGACTACAAGGTCTATGGGCGGACGGATGCGGACGGGCGTTTCTCGCTCATCTCGCATACCGATGGCGAGCTGACAATCAGCTTTGTTCCGACGTCCGATCAACACATCGAGAACGTCGCAATCGGACGCCTCTCCGGCTTTGATCGTGACGAGGACTTCACGCTGCGTTCGTCACGCGGAGAACCCGCCGTGAAACTCGTCGGCGCGCATGGCGCGTCGTTCGCCGGGCAGAGGGTCACTCTCACCGACACGTCCTACGGCGACATCCAGCCCAGTTTCTCGCACCGACTGGGCAGCGATGCAAAGCTGCCGTCGCGGTACTTGGTCAAGGGACACACGTATTGGTTCTTGGTCCACAGCAAGAGGGGGGCGCTTCCGCTAACCGACGCGGTGGTCACGTGGAATGGGGAGACCGAACTTGAGATCAAACCGCTGCGCATGGGCGGCAACAGAGCGTCGGAGTCCGCCGACAAGTAAGTGTCCACGCAGGATCACCTTCCTGGATCACGCCGCATGCGTCGCGAGCGTGTAGCTCCAGCGAGGCAACGGTTCGTACACGGTCACGGGCAGCGCGCGCATCTGCGCGTCGGTGATGGCGGCATACCGGGCACAGCATGTCGCGGATGTCACCGTTCGGCTCTCGCGCGCAGAGCGCGTGCTGTTCGTTCGGCCAGCTTCCGCACGTCCGCGTTGCGCCCCGGATCCGATGCGATCTCCTCCAGCGCCTGCGCCTGGGCGACGCCGCCGATGAACCGGAGCAGGTCGGTGCCGGAAATCCAGGCCTGCCCCATCTTGCGGTCTTTCAAGAGCGCAACGACATCGTCGCTCACGCGGGTTCGTTGCTCCCGATCGAGCCCACTCCGCAGTCCGTGGAGCGCCACTTCGACGAGTTCACCCGAGCCATCTGCGGCGACTCGCGTCAGTGCCTCAGCGACGGCGTCGGACTTGCGTCGAGCCGACGCGAGTCCGAAGCGCACGGCGAAGTCGCGCGCTTCGGGATCGTCCAGCATCTCGATCACGCGTCGCTCCACCGCCGCGGGGAGCGCATGCCCGGTGACTCCCCGGAGCGCCTCGCGGCGCATGGCGGGCGCTGGATCGGCGAGAAGTTGAAGCACTGCGGACTCCGCAGCCGCTGAGAGTTCATCACCCGACATCTCGAATATCAGCCGGGTCATGGAGCCACGCATCTCGTCGCGCGCAGAGTCGACGCGTGAGATCAGTTCGTCGAGATCTCCCGGACGCGGCTCGATGGCAGCGAGCGCGAACCAAGCGCTCCGTTGTCCCGCGGCGTCGGGATGATCGATCTGCGCCACGAGCAGTTGGCGCAACCCGGCCAGCGGCACGTCCAGGGTCGCAACTCGCGGCATGGCCAACAGTGCTGCCAAGCTCTCGGTGGGATCGTCCGAAGTGAGAGCCTCACGAAGTTCCACCAGAGTCCGTTCGCGCAACGCCGGGTCGTCGGGTTGCAGGATACCGTTGCGCAGTTCCTGCGCCCTTGTGGCGGCCACGGAGCGGTCAATCGGTTGGACTGTGCCCTGGCTCGATGCGAGAGTCGATTCGGTGGGTCGCGATGGCTCATCGGCGGCGGCGAGTAGCTCCTCGAGTTCCGCGACGCGTCGCTCTGCTGCGATCAGCCGTCCCCGCAGACCCGCTGCCTCCCGCTCCGATCGCACCGATTCGAGGGGATGCACTGTGGTCTCACGGCCGACGCCTTTCGACAGGTCGTGGCGCGAAGCGACGAACCACGCTGCGTTGGACAGCACGAGGAGGGCGACCACGATGAGCGCCGGGCCCCTCATGCGCACACCGTCCTTCTCTGCAAGCGCCGAGCGACGCAGCGTGTCGATTGTGGCGTCGTGGTCATGAGCCCTCCATCGACTGGCTCTGCATTCGCAGGCCAGTCTTCATCCAACTGTCTGAGAGCATAGGGACCGTTATCGTCGCCGCACAAGACGGGCATCGCTGAACGTCACGAATGGAGATGGGTTGGGTGACGACAGTCACGCGAAGTAACGGTTCGCGCAGGCGGAGCTCCCGGTATCACGCCGCACGCGTCGCGAGCGCGTAGTTCCTACCGCCGACGTACTGGAAGGCACCGAGACCAGTGAAGAGTCTCACCCGGTGTCGTCAGTCCAGGCGGCCTGGAGTTCGGCGGCACCCGCACATGACGTTCGGCCGTAGCGCGGGTTGACAGCGCGACTTGGTCGCTCGGAGTCCGGTGCCTTCCGGCGTGTCCGTGCGCTCGCATCTGATCACCGACGTTGCGGTCGATGCGCTCGTGGACGCCGTGGACGCGGACAGTCCCGCCGTGGGCGCATCGGAGGCGGTCATCAGCCGAGCGTCCGCGCGCCCCACGATCGCGGCGGCCTGCGGCGGCGCGGTGTGACGATCTTCACCTGTCTCGGTACCTCAGGGATACCCACGCCCCGAGTCTTCGGCATTACTCTATAGACGCGCCGTCGAGCAAGCGAAGCGGACCTCGTCGGGGTGGCGAACCCGCAGAATGACATCCTGCACGCTCCGACGTGCGATCGTCTGGCGATGAAGCGCGAGTGTGGAGCACCGAAGAGGTCGAGATACCGCCGCAGGATCGCTCTCTTCGTCGCGGCGGTTGTCACCCTCGCACCCTGGGTTGTCGGGGCGCTGGCGGTCTTCGGCCCGGCGCTCTTCCCGTTCACTTGGCCATCCGACTGGCTGCAATCCGCGAAGAACGAAGCGTGGGAGCATCGCGTACTGCTCTACGCGATGCTCCCCGTCACGAGTCTTGGCCTGCTCGTGTTCTGCGCGCTCCTGGACGAATAGCGATCGCCAGCCGCGTCCCCGCCCGGCTTGCCGCCGGTGCGCCGACGGCGCTCGGGTGCGGGGCGACCCTCCTAACAGTAGTCCCCGCCAGACAGCTGTCCCTGCAGACATCGCTGGAGTGCCGTGCGGTGATGCTGCTCACGGAGCGTGCTGCGAAGACGGCTGCGCGTTCGGTCTGATGCAGACGACTCGGTCTTCAGAAGTGCCGGTACCGAGACCGGTGAAGATCACCACACAGTGTCGTCAATCCAGCCGGCCCGGAACTCGGCGGCACCCGAACGTGAACTTTGGCCGTAGCCCCCCGGTGTCAGGATAGTTGTCGCGTCGTCTGCAAGCGCGCGGGAGAGAAGTGTCAGCGAGCGATCATCGTGAGGCCGCCCAGCATGTCGCGCCGCAAGAACTGCGAGCGCTCGCGAGAGGGGTCTGTCGCGGCCAACTCGTGGTGCCAACGGACGCACTCGTAGATCACACGCAGCGAGAGAACGCGCTGGAACGACGCGCGGAGCCGCTCGGCACGAGCCACGCCGTCGAGAGCGGTGAGATACGCGTCGATGACGGCGGTCTTTCGCTCGGAATCGGTCCAACACGAGTCGAGCAGCCGGTCGAACCCGAAGAACGGGTGCCCTACCACGGTGTCGCTCCAGTCGATGAAGACCGGTTCGTCGCCTGAGGCGATGATGTTCACGGGAACGAAGTCCTGGTGAACGAGCGTTGCCGGGATACCGTCCGCAGCGAGATCGGCGCACGCTACCGCGATCTGCTCACGTCGCGCTTGCAGTCGTGTGCGTACCCCTGCTTCGAGATCGGGCGCGGCGCTCTCAAGCATCGCGTCGACCTCGACCTGGAACGCTGGCCCGCGGAAGTCCCGGCAACCGATCGCTACCCACTCGTCGGCGGTCAGTCCGGTATCGATCTGGACACGCGCAAAGCGATCGACGACGCGGCACCACACTGCGGTCGAAGCGTCGTCGAGGCCAGCCTGGCCGGCGTCCCGTGTCAGACTCCAACCGTGCTCCGCGTGCACTGCGACCAGCGGCGCGATGTGTTCGGGCCACCGCTCCGAGAGACGTCGGGCGACGACGCCTTCGGGTGGCGGCAGGATCTTGTCGGACTTGAAGAAGAGGACGCCACGCGTGGTCGTCATGCGAACGACCAACGATCGCGGCGTCGAGGCGACCGTTTCCATCGTCCGCACCGCTCCCGGCGCGTGGGCGTGGACCCACGTTCGCATCGCGTCGGTCATGTCAGGCAGCGGGTACGACGGGTCGCTCATCGGCCGGGCGCGGCTGGCCACGCTACCCCGGCGGCGCCATCATCGGGAGCGCGATGAAGAGCTTGATGATGAGCGCGTTAAGGATGTCGATGAAAAAGGCCCCTACCAGGGGGATCACGAGGAACGCCTTCGGCGACGGGCCGAACTTCGCCGTGACCGCGTGCATGTTCGCGATGGCAACGGGGGTGGCGCCGAGGCCCAGCCCGGCGAAGCCTCCGGCGATCACCGCCGCGTCGTAGTCGCGGCCGAGAACTCGGAACACCACGAACACCGTGAACACGGTGATGAGCAACGCCTGGCAGGCCAGCACGATCAGGACCGGGCTCGCGGCCGCCCCGAGTGACGAGAGGTCCATACTCATCAGGCTCATCGCCAGAAAGAGCTGCAGCGCGATGTCACCGGTCGTCGACACGGTCTCCTCCCGCAGTGGCGCACCGCGTAGATCGCGCGAATTCGTGATGACGATCCCAACGAGCATCGACGTGAGAAAGCCGGGGAGCAGCACGCCCGTCTCGAAGAGCCAGCGGTTGACGCTGTCACCGATGCCGACGCAGAGCGCCAGCGACAGGATCGTCCCCAGCAGTTCGCGCGTCGTGATCTTCCCTGCGTGAGTCACCGTGTCCGGCGCGGACGTCGTAACGCCGGACGGCTCCTCTGACGGCTGCAGGTCGTTGCGTCGTACGAGCCATCCGGCGATCGGGCCGCCGACGAGTCCTCCGACGATGAGCCCGAACGTCGCGAATGCGATGCCGATCGCCGAGCCGTTGACAAGACCCGCGCGCTCGGCCTCCGAGCCCCAGGCGATCGCCGTTCCATGACCGCCTGCGAACGAGATGCTGCCACCGAGTAGCCCGTAGCCGGGGTGCGCGCCCATCGCCGTGGCGAGTCCGACACCGATCAGATTCTGCAGTACGAGGAATACGGCGGAGACGACGACGAGGATACCGAGCGACTTTCCTCCGGCACCCAGCGTCTTGAGCTTCGCGCCGAGCCCGATCGTGCTGAAGAAGATGAGCAGGAGGAGATCCCGCATCCGCATGTCGAACGCGATCGGGCGCCTGGAGACGTGCGAGTACACCGCAGCCCCGATGCTGAAGAGCAGTCCGCCCGTGACGGCGATCGGGATGTTGTTCGCGTCGAGAAAGCGGACGCGTTTCGTCAGCAAATCGCCGACCCAGAGCACAAGGATGCTCAGGACGAGGAAGTCCACGACGGTCAGCTCGAGCGGCATGCACTCTCCTTATCGCGCGCTCCGACGCGGGCGGCACACGGTCTACAGGCTGCTACCAGCCAGTCGGAGTAATCCGTCGAGCGCCGGTATGGACCAGGCTCGTCAGCCTGCCTCCTCACCGCGCTCTCGTGTCACAGCTGCACGCGATCCCTTGAGGTGATTCGAGTGCTCGCCGATCGCAGGATTGTCGATGCCATCCTGCGATACACGAATGCGATCGATCGACCGATGCGCGCGCAGGCGCGCGATCTAGCCTGCGACGGGCCAGGCGGCGTGCACGCGCGCCGCGCAGCGTGGGCACGCGGTGTGGGTCAGGTCGAGGCTGCCCTCGCGCGGGATGTAATGACCGATGGGCAGCCAGCGTCCGTCGGACGGACGCACACTCTCGCACCAGGCGCAAATCGCGACCATGCCTGCGGGCGCCGAACGAGCAAGAAGCGCCTGCACGTAGTCGTCGCCACGCGACGTGAGGAGGTTGGCCACGCGCCGCAGGAGCTGGCGCTGCTCAACGAGGAACCGCTGGCGGAAATGCGCGAGTACCGCAGCACTCTCGTCGTCGTCGAGACCGAGTTCCGGCAGCGCGCGTGTGCATTCGTCGACCTGGCGCAGACGGATCAGAACGGCCGCCGCCACAAGGTCGTACACGCGTGTCGCGAGTTCGAGTTCCCCGAGCTGTTCGAGGCTGCCAGCGAGGAGAGAGCCTTCGTGGATCCGGCCAGATGCCAGTCCACTCTGCTCGCGCACTGACTCGAGGATCGTGACGGCCTCGTGCGCGGCGGCGCGCGCCTCGTTCGTCTGCCCGAGCTTCGCGAAGATCCCGACGGAAAGGGACAGTTCCTTCAGGCGATGGAACATCGGCGTCGTGTCACCATCGCCCAACTCCGCGAGGTGTCGGCGCGCTCGGGCATGGTCGCCTTCGTGAAAGGCGAGCTGCGCCTGTCCCATCAGCAGGGACCAGCGGAACACGTCTTCCACGTCCGCGTCTTCTACGAGCCGCCGGTACGCGGACTGATGAGTGCGCGCTCGTTCGAAGTCCCCGCAGCCGCGCGCATGCGTGCCCGCCGCTGCGTGATACATGAGTTCTGTTTGGAGGCGCGACGTCGGCGCCCGGTCCAGCACAGCTCGCAGGTCGGCGAGCGCCGCGCCGAGCGCCTCGAAGAGTTCGAGTTGGCTGAGCGCTCCACATATCGCGCCGAGGGCGAAGGACAGCTCGACATCAGCTTCCTGCCCAATCTCCCGGGCACGGCGGGCGATGCCCTGCGCCAGCACGTGCGCCTCGAGGTAGCGCCCGCTCCGCCCGAAGAGCGTGATCAGCGACTGCATCGCGAGGACGTGGTTTCCGGCGTGGCGGCCGCGCGTCTCGTCCAGCAGCATGCGGAAGTGTCCCTCCGCCGCCTGGAAGTCGCCGGACTCCGCCATGCGACGCCCCTCCAGGACGCGTTCCCGGAAGTCGTCCGTCGGCGCTTGCGCGCTCATGCGAATCCCTCCTCGGGGTGGAGCGCACCGAAGCCGGTGAGCTCGTCCATCGTTCACGTCCAAGTCGGCGTCAGCAGCAGCTGCGGCTTCCCTTGCCACGGTTCTGCCAGGCCATGTCCACATCGGCGTTTCAGCGGCTTCACATTCACCCGCGACATGCGGAGCCGGATCCAGGGCGTCGGTCTGCGCGCGTCGAGCGAAACCGGGCGTACCGTGATGCGGACGGCTTGCCGACTGCGCGGTCGAGTGTCGCTTCGGGCCGCGCGCAGGGGCGGCCCAGCGGCGGGCTTCGCAACCGACGAGAGCGTTCGGTCGGGCGCGTTCGTTGTCGCCAGCCGCGGCTGCGGCGCCACTGGTCGAGCAGAAGAGCGTGGCCGTCGAGATTGGTCGGGATAGCGCAGTCGTTGCCCGATCGCGTCCGCTACCATTTGCGGGCGTGGGCCACCTCGATAACCGCTGACTGAGATTGACGAATGAGAGCGAGAGGAGCCGTTGGCGCGCCGCGGGTTAGAACTCCCGAGAACGAGAGGAGGTAGGTGCTTGCATGCGTGGAATTTCGCTCCTATTGACCGCTTGCGCCACGTTGGCGCTCGCTGCATTCGCGGGGACGTTCGATGCTCGGGCTGAGGAGGAAACGCTCGAGGAGTTGAGAGCGCGCGTGGAAGAGCTGCGGCGCAAGACGCAACTCATGTCAGCCGCGATGAAGGTCCGCCTGAAGTGGGCGAGAGCCAGAATCGACTACGATCGACAGGCGCGCGCTTCCGACGACCGCTGGCCGTGGGCGACCAACTCCGACGGAAGCCGTATCGTGGCCGGGCGGGCAGACGGCGCGATTGAGGTGTGGACGGCAGACGGAGGTGCTGCGGCGCTTGTCCTTGAGGGCCACGAGAAGCGACCGTGGCGGTTCGCGTTTCACCCGAGCAAGCCGCTGCTCTATTCGTCGGCGCGCCCTGGATCACTCCGGATCTGGAACCTCGACACCGGCAAGCAGCAGGCCGTGTTCGGACCGACGACGTCGTCGAAATTGAAACCGCTGATGGGCCTGAGCCTCTCCGAGGACGGGAGGTTCCTGGCGGTCGGGATGCAGACGATCGGGGTCGCCGTCATGGACACGCGTTCGAACTCGTGGCGACCGGGAACGATCGCGACGCGTGACGGCGACGGGGTCGCCGTTCACTTCCTCCCGATCGGACGCCGCGCGCTCGTCCAGTCGTTTGACGGGTTGCGTGTGATTGACCTCATCGAGGCGTCGCGGCAGAAGGGCGCGAAGGCGAAGGCTCTCTGGAAGTTGAACTCCTTGCGCGAGGCGGAGATCTACGGCGACGCGCGGGGCAAAGCGGCGCGAAAGCTGCCGCTCCAAGACGGTCTCGAAGCGGTCGTTCCGTTCTTCGCGAAAGGGCTCGTACTCACGTCCTGCCGTGCGAATCACGACAGCGAGAAGCGCATGATGACCATTGCCGCGTGGGATCTCTCGACGGGGAAACGGAAGTTCCGCTCGACCACCGAACTGCCCTTCGGACGCTGGGCCCGGTCACCGGCAGCGGAGACCGCGTTGCGGCTCACCGACGACGACGTACGCATGTACTCCCTCCGCAACGGAAAGCGCATCCGCACCTTCCAGCATCCCTCGGCGGACGCGCGACCGCAGGGTTTCTCCACCGACGGAAAACGGTCGTATCGCGCCGATCCAGACGGCGTACTCACGATCGAGGCGTTCCCCCCGAGCCGGAAGTAGACGGGCAATACTGCGGGCAATACCCGTGCCGGGGAGGACTTCCTCCGACGTCGAGCGGATCGTCTTCGACAGCGTTCGCGTCGTTCTGTCGGGTTCCGTCCCTGACGTCGAAGCCTGCTGACAGAGTCCTGAGACCGTGGTCACCGCGCCGTAGTCAGGGCGCCGTGTTACTCGGTGCTGGCAGGAGGCGCTCCGCTCTGATTCTCGTAGTTGCGCCGCACCATGGCGCCGCAGGCGCGGAGACCGAGTTGCTCGTAGAACGGGCGGACGTTGTCATCGCAGACGACGTCGATGGCGTAGAGGTGGTCCAGTGTTGTGAGCATTCGTTGCACGAGTTCTCGGCCGATGCCGCGGCTGCGGAATACCGGGCGTACCTCGAGTAACGGGATGAACGCCACCAACACGCCGTCGCTGATCGCCGTCACAAACCCCACGACGCGTCCGGACTCGTCGTCGCGCGCCAACCAGACGTGCGCACTGGACCGCAGCAAGTCGAGATGGCGCGCCGGCGAAGGAGGGTTCGGCCACCTCTCGAAGAAACCCACGAGATCGCTGGACGCGACGCCGTCAGCGGAATTGCGGTACGTGATCATCGTCTGACGCTACGCACGTGCGTAGCGCGGTCGAAGTCTCCAGCACCGAGACCGGCGAAGATCAAATCTTGCGCCCGCGTGACGAGAACGGTGGCGACCGAGAGAGAGCCGTCGACCACGGTCGGGCTTCGAAGATCAGGCTGAGTCGTGTCGTGCTCGCAACGCGGAAGTTCGTGAACCAGCCTTCACGAGTGACCGCGTTCGCGCGCCTGGGGCCTGCCTGCGCACCCAGCGCGAAACCACCTCCTGACGGAGCGCGGCGGGCGCGCAAATCGTCATCGAGAGGGAGTGGCTGAGGCGCCCGAGCGGGTTCAGGTTCTTCAGGAGTTCGTCCGAACTTGCCCTGATGCTCTGCCCATTTCCTATAGAAGTGCGTCGTTGGGAGGGCTCCGGCGGCCACGGTGTGGCGGTTCGGACCCGAGCTGATCATGGACTTCAGGAGGGATATCGATGCGTAAGGGAATCACATTTGCGGCGCTGTTTGCCGCGGCCGGGCTGTTCGCACTCACCGGTTGCGGAGAGAAGAGCACCGGCGACAAGGTGGATGACGCCGTTGAAGACGCGGGCGACCACGGCGATCACGCCGACGACGCGAGCGAAGCGGTAGACCACGCGGCGGACGACGCCAAGAAGGCGCTCGAGGGGAAGTAAGCTCCGGCAACCTGCTGGATGCAAGCTCCTGGGCTGCGCGAATGACCATTCGCGCAGCCTCTCTCATTTTGAACGCTAGCAGCCTGTCGGAGTAGTCGCGACCTCCTCGCGGAGGGAGTACCAGCACCCGGCGGCGCGCGGCGTCATCGGTCCACTGCGCCAAAGAGCGGCACGCCGGTGGCGACGGGGACGTTCAGGGAACTCGTCCCGGGGTCATGGGGATCGAGACCGTGAAGTCACACACTCTGCGTTCGGCGCGCCCGCCCACCAGGTAAGACTGTGCACGAAAGCCGCGACCCTCAAGCCGCTCATTTCGGTGCTGTGGATCGGTCGGCTCGATCGCGTCCCGATCGCCGAGGTCCCCTCTCATGATTCGATCCTTAGCGTGAAGCCGCGACGTCGCGTCGCCAGCAGCGCCGAGCGGTCTGTTGTCGCCGGCCATGACGTCCGACGGACACGTACGACAGACGCCGCCACTCCGGTCGATCGCACGAGCCCGCGCCACGAGTCGACACCGCGGCGGCGTTGAGAATCGTGTGGCGGTCTCACTGCGTCGGTGTACGAAGACGTCATGAAGGTCAGCAGTCGTCGAAACGCGGTGTGCGTTGTGTGGAGCGCGGTGGGAGTCATGCTCATCTGGCGCGGATTGCCGTACGTCGGACTGATTGCGGATCCGGATGTGGTGGGGCTCGAAGGAGCCAACTCGTGGGGCGCGCTTGTCGCCGCGGGCGGCGTCGGTGTCGCGAAGGGTTTCACGGCGCTGCGCAAGGCGGGACGTCGCGCGGTCACGCACCTGATCGCAATGGGGGAGGACGCCCCGTTCTGGACGCTGTTTGCACCGCGGATGTTGCCGCTTGTCGGCCTGATGATCGGCCTCGGGTTGGTGCTGCGACTCGCTCCCTACAATCCGATGACGAAGGCGTGGATTG
Source organism: Planctomycetota bacterium (assembly GCA_024280885.1). Classification (GTDB taxonomy): domain Bacteria; phylum Planctomycetota; class JAJSAM01; order JAJSAM01; family JAJVHW01; genus JAJRPF01. The sequence continues at coordinate 44,869 of JAJRPF010000003.1, forward strand.
TCGGCATCCTCTATCCCGCCATCGGCGTCGCGCTCTTGATCGGCGGACAGCTCGTGCGGAGCGCCGCGCCCCTCGTCGCGACGCCTGCCGAAGCGGAGGTCGTCGGCGACCGCGCGTGAATCGTCCAAGCGGATCGCTCTCCGTGCAGATGACGAACAGGCGCGCCGCATCGGAGCCGCCTGTGGCAATCGCCGTCGGTCTGCGTCTCGGCTCGCCGTACTTCTCTCGCATGGAAGGGCTCCACATCGAACTCCAGACGGCGGTCTCCATGGCTACGGACCCGCCGCGACTCCGGAGCCGTGGGGGCGTCGGGAGCCGTCGGCGTGCCGGGTGGGGCGGACGACGCGATCCTCGAACAGACGCCGGCCTGCATTCCCATGTCGCTCGCGTTAGAGTCGAGGGGCGCCGCCACGACCGAGGGAGTCGCCGCGGCTCGAAGTGGGGGTGCTTCATGATCATCTTTGGAACGCGTGGTGTGACCTACAACAAGGAGAAGGGACAGTTCCAATGTCCCGAGTGCGGCCCGCGTCGATACGCTCACAAGCGGGTGCGACGCTTCTTCACGCTCTACTTCATCCCGATCGTGCCGCTGGACCTTCTGGGTGAGTACGTCGAGTGCCAGGCGTGCCAGGGCACGTATCAGCCGTCCGTGCTGAGCTACGACCCTGGCGCGGAGAAGCAGGCTTTCGAAGCCGAGTTTCACCGCGCGATCCGTCGCGTGATGGTGGCGATGATGCTGGCGGACGGAGTCGTCGATGACGACGAGATCCGGGCGATCCGGAGCGTCTACGAGAAGATGGCCGGAACCACGCTCAGCGACGCGGATGTCCAACGCGACATTCAGCGAGTTCGCAACGACAGATCGGACGTCGAGGGAGTGCTGGCGGAGTTTCGTGGCGCGCTGAACGACGCCGGAAAGGAGATGGTGATCAAGGCGGCCTACTTCGTGGCCTCTGCGGATGGCGATTTCTCGCGCGACGAGCAGGAGTTGCTGACTCGCATCGCGAACGCTCTGGAGATGAGTTCCGCGCACGCCGCCGGAGTGATCCAGGAGGTCTCGATGTGAAGCCCGCTCGACGCGATTGCGTTGCGACGGTCATTGGCGTGGTCGCCCACGCGGTGCTGCTCATGCCACTGTGGTGGGCGGGCGGTGCGGGATCGGCGGGCGGGGGACTCGTCGTGGCCATGCTGTTCGTCGGGCTCGTCGAGTCGCTGATCCAGCCGGCCGAGAACCGGTCGGTCGGCGGATGCAAGCTCCTCCCGACTCTGGAAGGGCTGGCGCTGCTGGCCGTCGTCGCCGCAGGTCTTGTTGCGCCGGGCGCGGGAACGATGGGCGGCAACGTTCTCATCGCTGCCGTACTCATGGTTGTCGGTATCACCCTGCGCGCTGCGGCGATCGCGACGCTGGGACGCTGGTTCCTCGACGAGGTGCGACTCCTCGCGGGCCAACCGCTCGTGATGGTGGGGCCGTACCACCTCGCCCGCCACCCGGCGTCTCTCGGAACGCTCGCGATCGGGTGCGGAGCGGCATGGTTGACAGAAAGCGCGATCGCATTCGCCCTCGGCATCATCGCTCTGTTCCCGATCGTCGTCTGGCGCACACGGCGCGAAGATGCGCTGCTGGCCGAAGCATTCACGACGGAGTGGGGCCGATGGTCTCAGCGCGTCGGCGCGTTCGGTCCGACGTGGCGATACTTGCGATCGGTTGCGACACACTCCGAGCGAGCCTCTTCGCGGGACTCCGCCATGACGAGAGTCTCCGCCGCGAATGTTGGCGCGCATCATCCAACGTGTTCATCGGTCTTGGATGGCGTCCGGCACGCTCGATCCGGCTGACCTCGGCTGCCACGCGCTCGACACGTGGCGCAAGTCTTCACCAGACTCGATACGCCGTATTCGGTAGCTTGGGCAGATGAGTGCAGACGCTCCCGAAGTCCCCGATCGTCGGCGCCGCTGGCTGCGCTTGTGGGTACGTTGGACGTTGCGCCTGGCCGTTGTGGGCGTGCTGCTCGTTGTCACGGGCCTCTTTGCGTGGGCGTGGCGCGATCGCGGTCTGCCGGATGTCGAAGCGTGGCATCGTGCAGCGCCCGAGGGGGAGTTCTCCGCCGACATGGCGGACGAAGAATTCTCGTTCGACGACTACCTGGCGCTCGAAGAACGCATGTTCGGCGAACTGTCGGATTGGATGATCCCCGCCGAGCGCGCGTCTCGCTATCTCCGCCATAGTCGATTCCAACGGGGTGGGCCGAGCGACCCGGCTGGGTTCGAGCGCAACTGGAACCGTTCTGTGGAACTCGTCCCGGAGACGATCCGCGGCGGCGCGCTGCTCATCCATGGGCTCTCCGACAGTCCGTATAGCTTTCGAACGTTGGCAGAGCTGCTCCGCGACCGCGGGATCTATGTACTCGCCATTCGACTCCCGGGCCACGGCACGGTTCCGGCTGGGCTATTGGACGTGACGTACGAAGATTGGCGCGCGGCAGTGGACGTTGCCGCGCGGCATGTGGTGAAGCGCATCGGAGAGGACCGTCCGTTCTACGTCGCCGGCTTCTCCTGCGGCGGAGCACTTGCGACGCAACTCGTCGTGGACGCGGTTGCCGACCCCACGCTCCCGGTGCCGGAGCATGTCTTTCTCTTCTCTCCCGCGATCGGGATCACTGCGTTCGCGCGTACTTCGAACTGGCACAAACTATTCAGCTGGATGCCGCTCTTCGAGAAGAGCAAATGGCTCTCGATCCAGCCGGAGTACGACCCATTCAAGTACAACTCGTTCACGAAGAACGCGGGCGCGCAGATGTGGCGGTTGACGCAAGCCGTGAAGGCGGACCTTGCGCGTGTCGAACGCGCCGGACTCGCCGATCGACTCCCGCCCGTCCTCGCGTTCCAGTCGGTCGCCGACGCGACCATCGTCGCGCGCGACGTCGTCGATCATCTCTTCGCGCGCCTCCCAGCGAACGGCAGCGAGCTGGTCCTCTTCGACGTGAACGACGACATCTTCATGGGCGGGCTCTACTCGCGGGATCCGCGCGCCGAGATCGACCGGTTAGAGAGAATGGCGGGGAGCAGTTACAGCACCACCGTCATCACGAATCACGACACTCCGGGCGACGTCGTCGTCGCGCGCACGACCGCTCCGGGGGCCGCGTCGCCCACGACGACTGAAGTCGGACTCGCCTGGCCCGTCGACGTCTATTCTCTCAGCCACGTCGCCATTCCGCTCCCGCCGGACGACGAGCTCTATGGGTATCTCTCCGTACGCGAACGCGCGTCTCGCCGTCTCCCCATCGGTCGACTCGCCCTGCGCGGCGAGAAGGACGTACTCCGGATAGCTCCCGCGCAACTCCTGCGCCTGCGGGCGAACCCCTTTCACGCCTATATGCTCGGCCGCATCGAAGAAGCCCTCGACGCGGTGCGCTGAGAGGTCACGACCTCCGGCCGGACCTGCGCTCCGATCTCGGCGTCGCACTCCTCGTCGCATCCCACGTCGTGTCCACTCGCTGACGTGACCACGTCGCCCGCTCTCGCCCACGTCGCGCGATCCGTTCACGGGATGGCACAAATGCGCTTCTCAATTTGAGAAGGCGCTCCGCGTCCGTCGACTCGCCTGGGGCGCTGCTCGCGGTCGCGCAGGCTGCGTTGTTTGGATGGCCATGCTGGTGCTGCGTCTTCTCAGTTTGAGAATCGCGGACGACGCGTTCGCCCGGCACGCGCTTTGAGCAGGGATGACGCGCAACCGTGGGGCACGCGGAGGGATGGCGAGATCATGGCCGAAGTGCGGAATCAGCACGTGAGTCGAGAGGTGGAGGCGCCGGATGGTCCCCTTTCGGTTCGCGCCGTCGTCGCCGACGTCACGTCCGTCGTCGGCTACCGCGCGCGCACGCTTCGGCTCTCCACCCATCGGCCCTCGTTCGGCGGCGATCTGGTCTCCGAGTTCCGAGCGCGGGCGCAGACCGAGATCGGTCGCGATCCGCGCGAGGCCGAGGACATCGCGAGACTCGGCGCCCGACTCGCCACGACGATTCGCGATGCACCGGGACGCCATGCGTGTCTCAGCACGCGCGTGGAGGCGGCGCTCGTCGGTGGACGCTCTCTCGCGGCATTGCGCTACGTCGACATGCTCGAGACCGCTCCGTTCGCGCGCAGCAACGAACTGCAGGCTGCGCGGCTCGATGCCCTCCGTGTGGACGCGCTCTTCGAGCTTGAGCGCGACGACGAGGCGTGCGAAATCGGCGCCGCTGCGCTCGCCGTCTTCGAGGGCGCATGTGACGTGCCCGGGGCGATCGCGATGCGCATGCGCCTTGCCGCGCTCGCGCATCGTCTGGAGCGACCGCGCGAGGCGTTGCGCCACTATGCAAGCGTCGATCGACGGCTCCAGGATGATGCACCGCTCGTCGCGCGCGGCGCCCTGGCTGCCGGCCGCGCGAACGCGCTCGTTGCATGCCATCGGTTTCGGGCGGCGGAACGTCAGTTTGCCCGGGCGCGGGCGATTCTCGATGACGCCGGCTGCGAGCGCGAGGTCGCCAACGTAGACCGTGACCATGCACACGCCGACGCGTTGCGTGGTCGGTACGGAGACGCGCTTCGGCGTTACTCCCGCGCGCATGCAACCTTCGAGCGCTTGCATGACGAACGCAGCCTGGGGCTCATCCTCCTCGACCGTGCGGAGATCCACCTCCATCTCAACTTGCCCGCCGACGCGTTCGACCTGGCCGGCCAAGCCGAAGCGCACTTCAGGGGCGCGGGACTGGAGCGGGAGCGCGCCTGGGCGGCCGACGTCGGTGCAGACGCCGCGACGCTCTGTGGAAGGTTGCGCGAGGCGTGGACACTTCTCGTTCGGGCCGAGAGCATCTACGAACGGCTCGGTTTGTCCGAACTACGGGCGCGTGCGTTGGTGCGGCGCGCGGGCCTCGCCGAGGGTGAACAGCGCGTCGAGACCGCGCGCACACTGGTCGACGAGGCGGAGTCGCTACTGCCAGCGGAGCCACTCCCGCTCGCGACCGTCGGCGTCCGTCTCGTGCGGGCGCGTCTCGATCTGTCGGAAGGGAATACCGCGACCGCGATCGAGCGCGTACGCGCGGTGCTCCGGGACTGCCAACACGTCCATGCACCCTGGATCTCCGTCGAGTCGCAGCGCATCATGGCTGGCGCATTTGCACGGAGCGGTGAAGTCGCGAAGGCGATCCGCGCCTACGAGAGCGCTGTCGATCATCTCGCGTGCCACGGCGGTGGCATTCCGCCCGACGAATTCATGGCGGCGTTCATCGCGAGCCGCGCAGCCGTGTACGCTGAGTTTGGCGAGTTGTTGCTCTCCGAGGGGCGCGTCCAACGGGCGTTCCAGATCGCGGAGCACGCGCAGTGCGGGGCCGGTGTCGACGTGCTCGCGCGTCTCCCCGCGATCGATACGGTGAATGGCGAGGGACACGCGACCGCGGCGCGGCTCCGGCACCTACACGAGCGTTTGAACGCGGCGTACTGGCGTGTTGCGCGGCGGAGCCGGGACGCCGACTTGCGTGGCGTCCGCGTCGTCTGCGCCGCACGCGGTCAGGCAGCGGAGCTCGAGAAAGAGATGACGCGTCTCTGCGCCGGGGAGAACCCGGCGCCACGTCGCGCAGTTGGGCGCTGAGACGCTGGCGCGCCGCTCTTGCGCACGCCGCTCTTGCGCACGTCAACGGCGGCGCCGAGAGAGAACCGACGGGGCGACGCCCTCGGTGAGTTCGAGTCGGACGCCGGGATCGGCCGAGGTCGCGACGAGCCGTCCGATGACAGCGTCGTTCAGCATGACCTCCACGCCGCCGTCGGCCGCGTTGCCGACGGCCATATCCGACATCTGGAAGCACGCTTCAGGCGCAACGTGCTCGACGAGGGTAGCGCCTGTCAGGTCGGCGTAGGCCACACGGGAGCGGTGGATGCCGGAGCCCCACGAGAAGCTGTAGGCCAGATCGGGCTGCCCGTCGCCGCTGATGTCAGCGACACAGAATGAGACCAGTCCGAAGCCGCCCACGGCGACACCGATTCGTTCGACGCGACTCCCCCGGATCACGAAGCCCTGGTATTGCCGCGGCCCCTCTGTGACCTGCACGAGTTGTGCGCCGAGCTGCTCCCACACCGCGTCGGTTGTCAGCTCTCGAATGGGAAACACGGCCTCGGGGTTCATCGTCGGGGTGCTCGCGAAGATCGCCTCCCGAACGCGGCGCCGCAATTCGTCGAGCGATTGGTGCTGAGGCAGTTCCGACCGTTGCGCCGTGGCTGTCGTGGAGACGGAGGGCGCGTTCGACGCGGCGCCGATCGCGACAGAGTCGCTTGTCGCGCTCGGTTCGGTCAGGCGGGGCGCCTCGCCCTCCGTTGTGCTCACAGGTGCCGGTGCTGGTGCGCGTGCGCACCCGTCTGTTCTCGGAGCGCATGCTCCGACGAGGAGCGTCAAGGCCGTGAGTGCGAGGCAGCGAATGGGCAGCATGGGATATCTCCTTTCAAGACGTTAGTCGCGCGCGCCAGCCCGGCGAGTAACGCCTGTGCAACACGGTACTGGGCAGTCGACGGAAGCTCTCTGTCGCGTTGCGTGTTCCTCCGGCATGCAACATCGACGGCCCTCGGTCGCTCTGCTTTGCCTGCCAGTCCTCGCTCTTCTCGCGGGCTGCATCACGCCGCCCGCCGTGCTCTCTGGTGGAACGGATCACGTCCCGTTCGACGAACTCCCGCCGGACGCCGAGTCAGTCGCGGTCGTGGTGGGCGAGGACTCCCAACTTCGGGGCATCTTCGTGCCGTCTGACCCGGGCGCGCCCGTTGTCCTGCATCTACTCGAGTCGGGGGGATCGGCGACGCACGGCACGCGGGGGATCGGTGCGTACCCGTATCTTGAGCGGTTGGCCGATCGCGGCTTCGCGTCGCTGATACTCGACTACCGCGGCGTCGGCATGTCCGACGGCGACCGCTCTCCGCATCATCTGCGGGAGGACGCTCTCGCTGCATGGGACGAGGCCGTCCGACGCGCGGGATCACCCTCCCGCGTGGTTGTTCGCGGGATGTCGATCGGAGCGCTTGCTGCTGCGTCTCTCTTGGAAGACGGCGTCGAACCTGGCGCCGTGATCCTGATTGCGCCCGTCCGAGCGGAGACGGTCGCCGGGCACTTTGCGCGGGCGTCGTACGGCGGTTTCCTCGGCGGCGCCATCTCGCTCTTCCTGGGCGACGCCGGGGATTCGGATCTGGTGGCCGCGATCGAGATGTGTCCGTCACCGCTGCTCGTCCTAGCGGCTGCGAGCGACGACGCTCTCCCCGCCGACGAGCGCGCTCTCGTGGAAGTGTCCGTGGCTTCCGTCGGGGGACGGTTCGAGCTGATTTCGAACGAGACTCATCTCGGGCTGATCCTGCGCACGAACGAGCTCGACGCCCTCGAACTTGCGTTCTTGCAAGCCCGCTTTCCGGGGCTGCCTCCCGAGCAGAGGCAGAGCGCCGTTCCGCGAGATGCAGAGGGGATCGAGCGGGTCGACGCGTTCGTGCGGCGTCGCCGGACCGGTCGCGCGCTGGCGCTGGCAGCAGGCAGACCTGACTTCCCGCAGGAACCATGGGACGAAGAACTCCTCGTTCGCTGGTGGCGGGATCTGACGTGGTCGCGCGACGTCGCGTTCACGCCGGAACAGGAAGACGCGCTGCTCACGTTCTCCGATCCATCGGGCGTCGCATTGGACCCTCGCGAATTGCCGACCCTGCGACGCTTCGCGACGCAGGTGCGCGAAGGGCTCACCGACGATGGGCCCGCGTTCGTCGAGAGCCTACTTGCGGTCGCCCGTGAGCGCGACATCGGCGAACATGCGTATTACGATCGGCGGCCGCCAGGCGGTGTCTTCGATCCGCTCCTGCAACTCATCGAGGGACTTGCCGAGGCCAATCGCGGAGCCGCGGACAATCCGGACGATGCGCCGCAGCGAATGCGGCTCTCGGAGCGAGCGTCATTCCGTGTCGGTCTGCGGCTGTTGCTGAAGGCCGCGGGCATCCCCGAACGCGTGCGTGGAGACGCAGCGTCCGGCTGGCTTGTAGAGGTCGACGTCGGCGATGGCTGGAACCCTCTCGATCTCGACATCACGAGATAGGGAATCCGGCGCCATGACGACGAGAGGATGCGTCATCGATGCACGACGGTGTCACAACAGTTGGAGCTCCTGTTCACACGTCGTCTAACGTTGTCTCCATGAGACCAGAGGACGTCGCTGCGTTGCTCTTCGAACCGCCCCCGATGGTGGACGGGGAACTGCGCGTGGTGCTCGCCGCGCGTGTCCCCGGCGATCCAGCGCAAGATTGGGTTCCGGCGTACCACTTCGAGCTCTACGTTGAGCGACCCGTCGAGGGGCGCGTCGGGCCGATCGGCCACGTCAATCTGCGGATCGGAGACACGGAGCATGTCCTCATGCACGCGGGACACATCGGCTACTCGGTCGACCCCGCGTGGCGCGGGCAGCGGTTCGCGGCGCGTGCAGCGATGATGGTGATCGCGTTCGCGCACGCCATCGGCAGGCAGACGCTCTGGATCACGTGCAACCCCGACAACGCCGCGTCGCTGCGGACGCTCGAGATCCTCGGCGCGGAGCGCGTCGAAGAAGTGGCTGTCCCCCCAGGCACGGAGATGTATGCGCGGGGAGAACGCCGCAAGATCCGTTTCCGTCTCCGGAGATCGCGCGCTTGCGACGGATCGAAGTGAAGCGACTGCGACCTATTCCGAGAGAAGCGACTCGAACGCTCGCCGGATCTCGGCGTCCTCGATGTCCATGAGTGCGTTGCCGACGTAGAGCTCGAACGAAGATTGCCCGGGTAGGCTGCGTGGACGCACTCCGCCGAAGAGCCAGAGTCCCGTCTCTTCAGCGACGCGGTCGCGTGCGGAGAGCGCGGCGTCCGGATCGAGGTCGAGCACGACGTGCATCATATTGACGTGTGGCGGATCCGGGATGATGTGCAGACCGGGCGTTCCGTCGAGCGTTGCGGCAAGCCGGCGCGCACGTTCGAGATACGCCGGGAAACGCTCCAGTTGCGCGTCCAGGCGGCTCGCTGCCGAAGCGACGTTAGGGAGCAGTGTGTAGAGGTTGCCGCCCATCCGACGCTGCCAGAGACGTGCCTCGTCGATGAAGTCGCGCGGGCCGAGCAGGAGTGCGCCTGGAAGCGCTCCGATGCCCTTGTAGAACGAGACGTAGATCGAGTCGAAGAGAGCCGCAATCTCGCCGAACGGGCGCTCGTAGGCCGCTTGCGCTTCCCAGACACGCGCACCGTCAAGGTGGACCTTCATTCCTCGCGCTCGGGCCAGACCGGAGAGTTCGGAGAGCTCGCCCCACGACGGGAGCTGTCCACCGTTCTCGCGTGTGGGTAGCTCCACGACGAGTGCCGAGAGTGGCTCCGCGACCGCGGCGAGATCCCGAGGGAGAAGGACGCGGTGCGCGGCCCCGACAAGCGTTGCGCGCAGTCCAAAGAGATGGCTGTAGCCGCGCTGCTCATGCAACTCCAAGTGACTGGTCGGGTGCATGCCGAAGTGGCCATCGGCCCCGCCCCAGATCCGCATGGCGATCCCCTGCGCCATGGTTCCACTCGGAAGGAAACGCGCTGCCGGTAGGTCGAAGAGCGTCGCGAGTCGCGCTTCGAAGCTCTCGATGAACGCGCCTGCGCCGTAGACGTCCGCATCGACGCCCTGGTCGTGGCACCAGGCCGCGACACGCGCCAACTCGGCGGCTGCGTCGGGGACCCCGTGACCGTGAAGGACGCGCGAGCGTCGACGCAGTTCGCGGCGCTGCATGGCAAGATCCGTGTCCATCGCTGTCTCCTCCAAGGACCGAGCAGAGGCCGCTGCTCCATCAGACTAGAGCCCTCAGGTGGATGCTAACCCGCGCTACTCACCGACGATCCCCGTTGCCGGTGCCGCACAAGCCCCGGGCGTCTACCCTGCGGCTACTCGGTCTTGCCTGCGACGGTCACCTTGCCCGAGTAGTTGACGCCGACCAGGACGACGCCCTTCCAACCCGGAAGTTCTCCGGCGGTGAGGTGGTGGAAGCGATCGGTGTCGCGCGCGACGACGTCTTCGTTCCACTGAGAAGCGATACGGGTGAAGACGCGGATCGTCCCGTCGTATCCAGCGGTCGCGGCCTCCAGCCCGGGTGCGGTCGGGTCCAGGTCGGCCAGCACCGCACCGCGCAGTTTGTCGGGGCCCCGATGGAGGACAACGCGCCCATCCGCGCGATGATCGTCCGCTCCATCGTCGCTCGTCGTCAGAAACGTCAAGGTGCCGTCGTCGTCGGCCGCCAGCACGTCTCGTCCGGCGGCGGCAATGCGCGCGCGTCCGGCGTCGCGCTTGTCGCGCGGAATCGGGACCGGGCCGAGCACTCCGCTCAGCGAGATGTCGATGACCGACCCGTCGCGGCACGCGACGACAACTCCGCCTGATGTGGGCGCGATCGAACGTCCGGGACCGGGCAGTGGCGCAGAGTGGGCGGGCCACGGTGCGGCTGCCTGACGACCGAGCAGGTGGATCTTGTTGCTGTAACCGGTGACCCAGACGCCGCTCGGGCGGATGCAGACGCCGTGCAGCAGCGCGTTGTCCTCGTATACCTGCGTCGCCGTCCATTCATCGCCGTCGCGCCTGACGTAGACGACGGCGCCCTTCGCGCCGGCATCGTCTTCGCCGCCGGACGTCACACCGACGGCGACGATCTCGTCTCCCGGTCGATTGGCGTCCACGTCGCCGACATCGACCTGGATCATCTCACCGGGCGTTCTGGCGATGATCTCGTCGCGCCACTCGGTTCCATCACGCCAGATCAATCGCAGCGTGTGATCCGTGCCGACCACGACGATCTCGTTGCCCGGGACGTCGGGCAGAACGTCGCCGACGGCGACACCGCTCAGTCGGCTCCCCGTTTCGAGCAGGACCTGCGACCACCACCCGGTTGCCATGGCTTTGGAGCCCGGCTCGCGGGGCCGGGCGCCGGCGGGATCTGAGTCGACGTCGGGGCCGCTCTCAGCTGGACGCGGCGGGTTGCCGCAACTCGCGAGAGCGATCAGTGAGACCAGCAGAGCGATCGTCGCCGACGGACGGTTCATAGAGTCCTCCGGCGCGCGATCCTACCAGTACTGCGGGAGATCCGCGCCGGCACTCCGGCCTCGGTCGCCAGTGGAACCAGCCAAGTTGCGTCTCAGCGGGCCGGGAAGGGGCCGACGGTCTCGACGCCGAGAGTCTCCAGGGCCGACTCGTCGCCGTTTGTGGTCCAGACGTCGCCCTTGCCCTTCGAGCCGTCGAAGCGACTCCCCGGTCCGGCGCTTACGTCGACAGTTTCGAGGAGGTCGTTGCCCGGACCCGAGCGCACGTCGAGTGCACCGAACGTGCAGCCCGTGATCTGGAACCAATCGTCGCTCTTGCCGGTCGAGAAGGTCGCCGTGCGGTCGAAGATCGTGTCGGTCAGTGTGACGAGTTGCACGTCCGGAGATGCTGTGAGCTTCACTCCCCCGCGGAAGCGAGATCCGGTCGTCTCGACGTCGATGTCGCCGCGCAGGTTCACGTCACCCGACGCAGTCGAGTCGAAGAAGCGCAGAGCGCCGTTGGCGCGGACGACGGTCACTTTCACCGAGCCGAAGTCGCAACGCCTCGCGAAGATCCCGGCCGCGACGTCGCTCGGGCGATTCGGAGAACGCGCCAGGACGGATGTCGCGCCGGTGATCGTGCTGTCGGTGGCGACGAGCTGTGTTCTGTGCGAGGAACCCGCCATCTTGAGCACGCCACCGACGGACGTGTTCACAAGCGTGGCGACGGCGACACGACTGGCCTGCGTGCGACGCATATTGATCTTGAGATTGCCGGAGATCTCGACGGTATCGAGGCCGAATTCGCTGCGCAGTCCACCTGTGAAGACGACGTTGCGTGGACGCGGCGTGGCGACGCCGTCGGCGCCTCGCTCTACGGCGATCTCGGAGGCGCGCGATCGTCCGAACTTCAACTTCCAGTCGCGCGTCACGCCCACGGCATCGAAGAAGCTCCCACCGTTGATCTGTGTCTCGCCACGGCCGGCGATCCGGAGTCCGGTCTCGGTCGGTGTGATCGTGAGCAGCGCGGGTCCGCTCGGACCCGTGAGGATGAGGTCGCCGTTGCGCACCTTCACCTTGACGTTCGGAGGGGGCGGCGCCTTGGTTCCGCCACCACCGCCACCTCGGTGGTAGTCCGCATGAGCAACCGGTGCGGCCACGAGCATCAGGGCAGAGAGCAATGTGAGTGCTGCCACAGCGGGCAGCAGACGTACGGCGTGCGTCTTCGAGACCGAGTTCTTCATCGTATTCTCCCCTTCGGTGGTTCACGGGATGTGACCGCCGTCACGAGCCCCTCAGTGTAGGGGGCGATGGCGTTACGAGAATCCGAGTCAATTCACGGCTAGCGCGGTTGATCCGGAATTCTCGGGATTGTGCGACCCCCGAGATCTGCGGCCGGTTCCACCTCTTGTGCCGCCACGCACGGCGTGGGCCGCGACCTCGACGGCGCAAAGAGGAGGTTGCTGTGCTCGTGGTACTGACGTCCGTCTGGACATACGTGTTTCTTGTTCTGGTTCTTGGTGGAGTGTTCGCGTTTTTCTCGCTCCATGTGATCGGCCCGGCGGAAGTCGGATTGGTCATGCGCTGCGCTGGTCCGCGACTGCCCGACGACAACCCGATCGCGTTCCGCGGAGAGGCCGGCTATCAGGCCGAGCTTCTCATGCCCGGTTTGCGCTTCCGTCCGTGGCCGCTCTTCCGCGTCGAGAAGCACCCGTGGGTGCAGGTCCCGGCGCGCGAGATCGGCGTGATCATCGCCCAGGTCGGGCGTGCGCTCGAACCCGGCGCGAAGTCGGGCGTCTACAAGCCGGAATTCGGCGACTACACAGATCTGCGGGCGTTCGTTCGTGGCGGCGGACAGAAGGGGGTGCAGCGCCGTGTTCTGGCGCCCGGAGCACTCGTTCCCCTGCACCCGGTCGCGTTCCTCGCGATCACGAAGCGGCGTGTCTACGGACTCGCGATCTCGCCCGAGTTGCAGGGCCGACGGAGCGAAGGGACGCTCAAGCCCGAGTCGTTCAACCTGAAGCCACAGCAACTGAACGTCGTGCGGATTGCTCCGCGCAACGACGAGCGCGGGACATCGGACGTAGTCGGCGTCGTGACGACACTCGAGGGGCGCCCACTGGCATCGGGCTACATCGCCAGCCGTCTCGGCGGCTTCGATGATGTCGCGGCAATCGAGAGCGACAATCCGCGTGACGACTCGCTGCTGATCGACGCGCTACTGGGCGATCGCAACGACGTGCACGAGAACTACCAGGACTTCCAGGCGTTCCTCGACGCTGGGGGCGAGATGGGGCTGCAACACGATGTGCTGCGCTACGGCGCGTACAACCTCAACCCGTTCCTGGTCCGTGTGGAGATCGTCCCCATGCTGGTCGTGCAGCAGGGCGAGGCTGCCGCCGTCAAGGCCTACGTCGGGCTCTCGACGCAGGATACGTCGGGCGCGAGTTTCAAGTTCGGATCGCTGGTCCGGCCCGGGCACCGTGGTCTCTGGCGCGAGCCACTACGGACTGGCAAGTACGCGATCAACCCGCGCATCTACCAGGCCGAGATCGTCCCGACCGCGATCCTCAATCTCAATTGGGCGCGCGCGGTCTCGACCGCGCACAGCCTGGACGCGAAGCTCGAGCCGATCATCGCGAAGAGCAAGGAGGGCTTTGTCTTCAGCATCGATCTGCAGGTATTGATCCACGTTCCGGATGCGCATGCACCGCGCGTGATCTCGATGGTCGGCACCATGCAGAACCTCGTAACCGAGGTCTTGCAGGCGGCGGTCGGCAACCTCTTCCGCGACAAGCTCGGATCGATGGAGGCCATTGCATTCATCGAGAGCCGACAACTCGTGCAGGCCGAGGCGTTCGAGCACATCCGCACCCAGCTCGCGCACTACGAGGTCGAGACACGTGGCGTCTACATACAGGACGTGACGTTGCCGGTGGACATCGTGAACGTGCTGAAGCAGCGCGAGATCGCCAATCAGGAGATCGCCACGTATCAGATGCAGCAGAGTGCGCAGACCGAGCGGGTCAACATGGAGAAGGCGAAGGGAACCGCGGACATGCAGGCGGAACTCGCGCGCTCTGCTGTGGGTGTTGACGTCAAGACCAACGACGCTCTGGCCCGCGAGCGCGAGGGGCGCGGCGAGGCCGCGTACATCGAACAGACAGGACAGGCGGCTGGCGCCGAGGTGCGCGCGATCGGTCTGGCGCGCGCCGAAGCGTATGAACGCCAGGTCGCAGCGCTCGGCGCGGCGAGCACTGCGATGGTGAACGCTGTCGAAGCGCTCTCGCGCGGGAACATGCCCTTCGTTCCGGAGGTGCTCGTGACGGGCGGAGGAGGAGCGTTCGAGGCGTTGGCGGCAACGCTGACGACGTCTCTGCGCGCACACGTCGCACATGGTCCGGATGAAACAGCCGTGGACGAGACGCGTGTCCCGGGGCAGGTCTGGCAGTGCGACATCGATGATGATGCGAGTGAGGCGACCGAGAGCGATCCGGAGCTCCGCGCTGAGATCGTCGAGGATGCGTCCTCGGGTCCACTCCCGATCGACGAGTCTCTGTAATCAGACGCCACGCAATCGGACACCACGCTGTGAGATAGCTCGCCACGCGCAGGTCCTCCGCTCCAAACTCGGGGCGGAGGACTCAACATGAAGAGCGTGGCCCCCGACCGACTCCGCAACAAGCGGATCGATCTCATCGACGTCCGAACAGCACCGGAGTTCGAGGCGCTGCACGCGACCGGCGCGCGGAATATTCCCCTCCACCAATTCGATGCGCGAGCGGTCCTCGTGACGTCGCGTGGGGATTCCGAGGCGCCCATCTACCTGATCTGCAAGTCGGGGCAGCGGGCGGCCCAGGCCGCCGAGAAACTGCGCGCCGCGGGCTGTGAGGCGGCGGTGTCCGTCGACGGCGGGATCGTCGCCTGGGAGCGCGCCGGCCTGCCTGTGACTCGGGGCAAGAGCAGTGTGATCTCACTCGAACGCCAGGTCCGCATCGCTGCTGGCTCCATCGTGTTGATCGGGGCCATTCTGGCACTGACAGTTCATCCGAACTTTGCCGCGATCTCCGCATTCGTCGGTGCCGGGCTCGTGTTCGCCGGGATCACGGATACGTGTGGAATGGGAATGGCGCTGGCACGGATGCCGTGGAATCGGGCGACGACGTCGGACTGAGCGGTGTCGGAGATCCTTGGCGTGCGGAGTAACACGACGCCTCTTGCTGCGACCGACGTCACTGATTCAACGCACCGACTCGCGTAAGCTGGTCTCCACATGAAAGAAGGTGGGGCGGTGTGCCACCCGTCCTGCGGAGGCCGAAATGCACGTTTTGAAACTCGCTCGTACACCCGCCCCGTCGATCCAGGTCGGCGCCACGATCCGCGAGGCCGTCGCCGCGATGGCCGAGGCCAACAGCGGTGCTCTCGCAGTCCTCGATGGGGAGCGGGTCGCCGGAATCGTCTCGGAGCGCGATGTCGTGTTGCGTGCGGTGGGGACCGGAATGAACCCGGAGACGACGCTCGTGACCGAGATCATGAGTAGCCCGGTCGAGAGCGTGACGGCTGACACGCCGACCGCGCGCGCCGTGGACATGATGTCGCGCCACCGTTTCCGGCACCTCGCGGTAGTCGGCGACGATGGCCAGCTCGCGGGGCTGCTCTCAAGTCGCGACGCCTTCCAGGAGCACCTGGCGTATCTCCTCGACCAACTGCTCTCACTCGAGTCGTTCGTCTGCGCCGACGGCCCCGGCGGATAGTCTGCGACAGTAGGACCGGGCCGGGAGCGTGAGGTGCGTGACCGCGCGGTGCCGCTGTCCCGAACTGTCCGCGAGGTCGCACGTGTCGATCGACGATCAGTCCTGCAACTCGCCGTCGCGGAACTCCGGAGCGTGGATCGCGCCGGTGTGCGCCGCGCGTGAGGCGTGGCCGTGCGCGTGGCGCCCGCTGCTTCCCCCGGAGCCCTCATCTCTCCAGATCGTCTCGGGCAGGCGCTGAGTGGGCGTGGCGATCCTGCGACAGTGGCGCTGGTGGTTTGCCGTGCTTCTGGCGGTGACGGTAGCCTTCAGCGCGTGGGCGTGGCGTTCGGAGCAGATACCGCAGGCATGGCGCACTTGGGAGCGCCTTACGAACCCCCATGTCGCGGACTGGCGCGCCGTCGCCCTCGACTGGGAAGCGGTGATGCCAACGGTCAGGCGCGCGTAAGGGCTCGCCGCGCGTGGCGAGCACGCTCGCGCATTCGAGGTCCTCGACGCCGGGATCGCGTCGCGAGTCAGTGGCTCCGGGCACGTGGCCGCGTTGGAGACCTTCCGGCTTCGATGGGCGCGCTGGGTGCTCTCCGGCGAGGACGAGCCGCCCTTTCCGATGCCGGAGTCGCTCTCGATCCTCTACGACGATCGGAAAGTGGGCGGTCGGGGAGCCGTGGATACGCGCGCTGCATTCGACGCACTCGCCGTCGAGGCCGCGGCCGCTCTCGTCGATCCGCGCGATCCGAGACGCGCGCTCGCGCTGCGCCAGGTGAAGGCGATCGGAGTCTGTCGAGGAGACTGGGAAGAAGAGGGCGTTGCTTTCATCGCGGCGCAGGGGGTGGCGACGGTCGAGGCGATCGTCGCGCTCTGCTCGGTGCGGCCCGTCCACATCGGTTCCGACAGGCTCGACGCGTGGGTGGGGAGGGACCGCGTCGTCGCGGCGGAGCAGTTTGCGTCGATCGTGCGCGATGGGATACGGCCTGAAGGCGAGCGTGTCGTCGCCGCGTGGTGCTTGCGACAAATCGCCAATCTCCCGCTCGCGTTGACCGGCGAAAAACCGTATGACGCGGAGAACCTGCGCGGCGAAGGACTCACTCGAATCGCCGCGGCGTACGAACGAATCCGCGATCTGGAGCCCGCAGCCGCGTTCCGCGAGCGTCTCAAGATCGCCCGCGACGAGCTGGAGGCCGCGCTGGCTCCGTCGGGCGAGGCCGCGCCGGACCGGCCCGCGATCTCGCTTCTCCTGCGATGGTTCGACGCACACATGGGGCGCTCGTGGGGCGCGGAGGGGAGCGCCGTCGTGCGCGTGGACGACATCGAGCGGACCATCGCGACGTTCGATCCACGCGAGTTCTCCGCGTGGCTCGCGACGCGCGCCGGTGTGCCGCCCGGCGCCTCCGCCGCGGACCTCGTCTTCGCCATGCACGAGCGCGGCGCCGAACGCGGCCTGCTCCACCAACTGCTCCTTCTGCGCACTCGTCAGGACGTGATCCCGCCGACGTGGGATGTCGTCGAACGAGACTGGAGAATCCGGGAACGCTGGCGGGTGGCGCTCGGCCTCACACGCGAACGGCGCGTCGTCAACGTCGCCTGGCTGGTTCTGCGCGGCACCGAGTGGGTCGAGCAGGCCCGTTTCTCGCAGTCACTCGCAGAAGGCGAGCGCGTGCAGGTGCTGTTGGCAGAGGAATTGCCGTGGGACGGGCGCAGCCAGGTCGGTACGCGGCTTCCGGGCCTGCCCGCGCAACATGGGGACGTGCCAGCCGACGAGGCACGGGGACACCTGAGCTTCGAGATTGCGAATGGGAGCGTGCACGTCGAGTTGTCGCCCTGGTCGTTCATCCGCCGCGAGACGTGGCGGCACGAATCCGCGAAACTCGCCTTCGTCGGGCGTGTTCCGTTCGTGCGTTCCGCACGAGCTTTCGAACGAGATTCCGGAGTGGACCATCCTCGTGTGGACCGACCGTCCGGACGATGCGGGGAGTGGACCGACGCCGTGGCGAGCCGTCCTCCCGGACGCCGCAGAGCGGATGTCAGACGCCGTGGACGACGATCGAGAGCCGTGGCGCGCCGCTCTCCCGATCGTCGAAGCGATGAACGTGCTGCCCACGCCAGCGGCGGCACCAGCGCTCCGGCGAATTCTCCATCATGCGGAGCGTGACGTCGATCCGCCCGCTGCGGAGGCTGGCTCTGGCCGTCACGCTGCGCGCGACATCCGGTCGGCGCTACCGCTTGCGGGAGACACGAGCGTGCTGGATGCCGACGCCGACGGGCGGCAGGCGCAGGCCGATCTCTTCGTCCGTGCCGATCCGCTCTACTGGGCACAGGTCGCCGTTCGCGTGGACGATGAACGCGCGCTCCAGGCCGCCGCTCTGTGTCTTCCATCGCACGTCATAGGGGATGCAGCAGCAGGTGTCCTGCACGCCGCCGAGGCCGCGCGCAGCGGGACCGTTCCGACGGAGCTCCTGCACCGCGCCGGTCCGCCGCGCGACTCCCCGTCGAGGCTCTCCCGACTCGACGGGAGGGCATGGCGCGCGGTGTCGGCGAGCATCGTCGCCTTGCTCCTCGCGATATGGTTGTTGCGTCGCTCCTGGCGCATGTGGCGTCGTCGCACCACGACCGATCTGGCGGCGTACTGGGCGCTCGTGATCGGCCTGGTCATCGCCGCGGTCGATGTCCGTTTCGGATACATCGACCTGCTCCCCGACGCGCTCGGGCTCGCCATCGCCGCGGCGGCGACGTGGGTTCTCGCCGCGGCCGCCGCCAGTCGCGCGGCCCGGTGGGGGAGTCGCGCATTCGCCGCCGCGGCAGTCGTCGCGCTCGTCACCGACGTGCTCCACGGTGCCAGCGTTCTCCATCATGCTCGCATCGTGTACGGACGGAGTGCATTTCAGGCATCCGGCGCAATGGACGTCGCTGTTGCGTTGCTCACAGTCGCCGGCGTCATGACGCTTGCGCCGCTCGCCGCCGATCTCGTGCGTGGTCTCGTTCCTGAGACCCGAGCGGCGCCGTGGCGTGCTGTGATGCGGAGCGGGCTCCGTGAGTGGGGAACGACCATCGCCGCCGCCGTCCTCGTGGTCTGGATCTTGCGCCGTACGTGGGGGGGCCTCGCCGTGGGCCTGCTCTTCTCCGAGATCCCGATCCGTACGTCGGAGGTCCCGATCGGTGATGTGCTTCTGTACCTCCTCGCGCTCGCCGTACGTCCTGCGATCGTCGGCGCCGTTGCCGTGGGATTGATCCTCGGTCGCGCGAGGCTGCGGCGCGGCGGCGACATGACGGCGCTCCCGATACTCTTTGTTCTCGGTTTCGTTCCGCCGATCGCGTTTCACATGGGCAGTTGGCTCGCCGATAGCGGCGAGGACCTCATCGGGCCGCTCTGGGGCACGCCGTCGTTCTTCAATACGTGCGTCCTCGCGGCGGTCGTGTGGTGTGTGCTTCGGCTCCTCGACGCCGTCCGCGTCCGAGGTCACGCCGATCGGAATGCGACGCCGCGCCCGGTGCTTTAGTAGTTCGGTACGTCACGGCTTGAGCTGGCGCGATCAGCGGTCTACGCTCGGGAGACGACTCGCGCGCCGGTTCCGCGGAGTAGCGCGTCGGCGTTCGAACCGGCGCGCATGCCGAAGAGCGCGGTGGCCGCTGCGTCGGCCGTCAGGCAATCCGCTGCGACGACTGTCAGACTGTGCGTGCCCTCCGATGTCTCGCGGGGCGCGGCCGTTCGTGGGTCAAGGATGTGGTGGATCAAGCGCCCGCCGCGTCGCGTGGCCGTCTCGTAGTCGCCGCTGGTCGCCACCGCTGCGTCGCTGAGATCCAGCGTGTCACTGAGCTTGGTGGGGTCGTGCGGATCGCGCACGCCGACGCGCCAGGAGTCACCGTCGGCGCTGCGTCCGGCCGTCGCGAGGTCGCCGCCCGCGTTGACGATGGCGTCGCGGATGCCGCGGGCGCGGATCGCGGCGAGCGCACGATCCACCGCGTGTCCCTTCGCGATGCCACCGAGGTCGAGGGCGGCGTCGGGGCGGGTGATCCGGACGATGTCGCGTCCGCGATGGCGGTCCACGTCGAGGGCGCGGAATAGGTGTGCGTCGGCGAAGCGTGCGACGTCGGCGGAGTCGGACTCCTCGGAGTTCTCGGACTTCCACGCGTCCGAGAGGCGCCCCAGGCAGGGGTCGAAACGTCCTCGTGAGCGCTCCGCCCAGTGCAGCGCCTCGCGTACCACGAGAGCGGTCGCGGGTGCCACCGCGACGGGCTCGGCGCCCACGGCCAGGTTGATCCGCCCGACGTCGCTGTCCGGGCGGAAGCGCGACATGAACGCATCGACATGACGCAGTTCCGCGACGGCATCATCGAGTGCCGCGCGTGCGCGCAGCGCGTCGTCATCGATGACGACGAGATCGGCGATCGTGCCCATCACCGGCACGGTCCGGCGGAACGCCCGACGACGATCGCGCGCCGAGAGGGGGATCGCGGCGACGACGAACGCACCGATGCCGAGCGTGAGGACGTCGCGCCTGTTCAACGTGGGGAACGAGAGTTCACGCATGGTGATCCTCCGGAGCGGAAGGGGCGTTCGGGCAGGCACCGCAACGGGCGTGCGTGCCGCAGTCGGGGTCGTGGCAGCCGCGCCGCGAGAGCGACGCGAATGCGGCGAAGAGGAGCGCTGTGGCGACGGCGGCGATGACGTAGGTACTCATGGGTGGATGCGTTCATGCAGCAGAGAGCAGCCCTGCGAAGCCCATGAAGGCGAGACTGAGTGTGCCCGCGATGATGAGGACGAGGCCGGTACCACGGGTGACCTCGGGTACGTCGGAGAGCTCGGTGGACTCGCGGATCGACGCCATCAAGACGAGTGCGAGTGTGAGCCCAAGTCCTGCGCCGACGGCGAAGAAGAGCCCCTCGAAGAGGCCGTAGCCGCGGTTGGTCTGGAAGATGGCGAGGCCGAGGATCGCGCAGTTGGTGGTGATCAGAGGGAGGAAGATCCCCAGTTGTCGGAAGAGCGCGGGGCTGAGCTTCTTCACGGCCATCTCGACGATCTGCACGAGCGAAGCGATGACGACGATGAACGAGATCAGTCGGAGGTACGGCGCGTAGGGCAGGACGAATGTGTTGAGCGTCCACGCCGAGAGCGATGTGAGGACCAGGACGAAGACGTTGGCGAGTCCCATGCGCAGCGCGGTATCGACCCGCGACGAGACGCCCATGAAGGGGCAGAGCCCGAGGAAGAGCGCGAGTGTGAAGTTGTTCACGACCATCGCGCTGAGGAGGATCCAGAAGAGGTCTGACATCAGGCCACGCTCCCTTCTTGGACTGCGCCGTTCTTCGCCGTTCCGCCGTCCGCCGCTTCCTTGCGCCGCCGCTGGAACCACGACAATCCGATGAGCAGAGTTCCGAGTGTCAGGAAGCCGCCGGGCGGCAGGATCATGACGACCCAGGGCTCGTAGCCGTCGCCGAAGAGCGGTATCCCGAGGAACGACCCCATCCCGACGATCTCGCGGAACGCGCCCATGAGGAAGAGTGCGATGACGAAGCCTGTGCCCGAGCCGATGGCGTCGAGGAGTGAGCGCACGACGGACCGCTTCGACGCGAACGCTTCTTGCCGACCGAGGATCATGCAGTTCACGACGATGAGCGCGATGAACGCGCCGAGCGCCTTGTGCACGTCGGGGACGAGCGCCTCGAGGCCCATGTCCGCGATCGTCACGAACGTCGCGATGATGAGGATGTAGGCGCTGATGCGGATCTCGTTCGGGATGAAGCGCTTCAGCAGCGCGACGAGCAGACTGGAGCCGAGCAGGACGAAGAACGTGGCGATGCCCATCGCTAGACTGTTCTCAACGGTATTCGTTACGGCGAGTGCGGGGCAGAGCCCGAGCATCTGCACGAGTACCGGGTTCTCGCGCCAGACGCCGCGCAGCAGGTCTTGCGAGGGAGTTGTGGCCTTCATCGCGCTGCCTCCGCCTCTCTTGCATTGACGTACGCGTCGAGCAACGGGCGCACCCGGTCGAGCGCCTCGTTGATCGCGACGATGACCGTGCGCGATGAGATCGTCGCGCCGGTGATCGTGTCGATCTCTCCGTCTGCGCCGCTGCCCCGGCCCGGTTTCACTCCGATCAGAGGCACGGCCGTACCGTCGAATTGTGCGGTGAACGCAGTGTCCTTCTCGATCCGATCGCCCAGCCCCGGGGTCTCCTTGTTCCCGAGCACCTTCATGCCGCGCAGCGTGCCCGTGGCGGCGTCGTAGCCGAAAATGAGGGAGACGACATCCTGGAACCCCGGCCTCGCCGCGGGGACGGCGAAACCGTCGAGCGCGCCGTCGGGTCCGACGCCGGCATAGACGGCCTCGAGCGTGCGCACGTCGGTGCCGTCAGGAACGGTCGCGGTCAACGCGCCGTCGATGACGTAGAGCGTCTCGTACGTCTCGGGGCCGCCGAGGACTTCGAGCACCGCCGTGCGCAGGACCTCGGCCTTGTGCGCCTGGATGGCCGGCTGTGTCCACTGGTGCACCGAAACGAGCATGAGACCCGAGAGGGCTCCGGCCAGCGCCAGAGTTGCCACGAGACGCCACGACGAAACTTCCGGTCTCGCTTGCACGTTCTCGGGTGCATTCGTCGGCGCGTTGGGCGGCGAAGTCGCGGCGCTCACGACGCATCCTCCTTCGGACGCTGCCCGAAGACGCGCGGCTGCGTGACGCGGTTGATGAAGGGCACGAGCGCGTTCATCAACAGGATCGCGTACATCACGCCTTCGGCCAGTCCACCCCAGACGCGGATCACCACGACGAGGAAACCGATTCCCGCTCCGAAGATCCACGCGCCCTTTGTCGTGACGGGGGAGGTCACCATGTCGGTCGCCATGAAGATCGCGCCCAGCACGAGTCCGCCCGAGAAGAGCATGAAGAGTGGCCCCGGATACTCCGGGTTGAGAAGGTGCAGCGCGCCCGCGAAGACCGCTGTCGTCAAGAAGACCGAAACCGGAATGCGCCAGTCGAGGTAGCGCTTCAGTGCGAGATACGCGCCGCAGACCAGGATCAGGAGCGCCGACGTCTCACCGATCGAGCCGCCCGTCTGGCCGAAGAAGAGCTCCAGCACCTCGGTGCCAGTGCCCTCGAATTTCATCAGGCCGAGCGGAGTGGCGGCGGTGACGGTATCGGCCGCCGCGCTCATCAACGGCGTCGCAAAGAGATCGCCGCGAAGCGTCATCCACTCCTCGGTCGCTGCGGGCCACGTCGTGATGGCGACCGGGAATGCCGCCTGCAAGAACGCGCGTCCGACGAGTGCCGGATTGAAGACATTCTGTCCGAGGCCGCCGAAGACGAGCTTCCCGAAGGCAATGCCGAATGCACCGCCTACAAACGCCATCCAGAGTGGAAGACCGGGCGGCAACGTCAGTCCGAGAAGCAACCCGGTGATGGCGGCGGAACCGTCACCGAGTGCGCCACGCCGACCGAAGAAATGCTCCGGAAGCACTGCTCCTGCGACGGCCGCCGCCACGACGAGCAGCACACCGGGGCCGAAGAACCAGGTGCCGGCTGCGAGCAACGGCAAGAGGGTCGCGACGACGGTCCACATGATGCGCGGCGTCGAGTCCGTACTCCCGACATGGGGCGCGGCCGTGACGAGCAGACGCGACTCGGCGCTCACGCGTTGGCCCCCGCTGCATCGCCCCGCAGAGTCTCGCGCTGCGCCTTGCGACGCAGGTCTGTCTTCGCCGCGCCGAACATCTGACTCAGAGGGATATTCGACGGACAGACGTACGAGCAGCAGCCGCACACCATGCAGAGTCCGAGGTGGTTGTCCCCCATTGCGTCGAGCCGACCCTTGCCCGCGAGGCTGCCTAGGAGTTGTGGGTTGAGGAAGACCGGGCACGCTTCGAGACAGCGCCCACAGCGGATGCAGGGATGTGTCACGCGACCGCGTACGTCCGCCTCGGTGAGTACGACAACGCCGGTCGTGCCCTTCATGACGGGCGCGTCGAGATCTCCGAGCGCCGTGCCCATCATCGGCCCGCCGAGAACGACCTCGGCCGCGTCGTCGGTCAGTCCGCCACATGCGTCGATCAGATGACGGATTCGCGTTCCGACGGGGACGATGAGGTTCTCCGGGCGGCGGATACCCGGACCGGTGACCGTGACGATGCGCTCGATCAGCGGCAATCCGGTCTCGAAGACCTCGGCGATGGTGGCGACCGACGCGACGTTCTGCACGACGACGCCGACATCGAGTGGCAACCCGCCCTCGGGGACCTCTCGGTCGATCAATGCTTTGATGAGCATCTTCTCGGCGCCCTGCGGGTACTTCACCGTCAGGCCGAGGATCTCGACCTCGAGGTCATCCGGCTTCGTGCGCCGCAGGGCCTCGATCGCGTCGGGCTTGTTGTTCTCGACACCGATCAGCGCGCGCTTCGCACCGAGACATCGCATCATGATCCGCAACCCGAGATGCACGCGCTCCGGGTACTCGACCATTGTGCGGTGATCGGTCGTCAGATACGGCTCGCATTCGCAGCCATTCAGGACGAGCCGTTCGATCGCGCGCCCCTCGGGCGGTTTCAGCTTTACATGCGTCGGGAACGCCGCACCGCCGAGCCCCACGACGCCGCCTTGTCGGACGGCTTCGATCAATTCGTCGCCCGACAGTCCGTGCCAATCAGGGATGACACGTGGGCGCGGGATCTGCGCGGAGTGGGGCTCGACCGCGATGCGGATGGCCGTCTTGTAGCTCCCTGATGAATGCGGTTGTAGTTCGATATCAACGACGGTTCCGGCCGCCGACGCGTGCACGGGGGAGGAGACCCAGCCGTCGGCATCTGCGATCTTGTCGCCGCGCTCCACGCGATCGCCCGGCTTCACGATCGCACGTGCCGGCTGCCCCGCGTGCTGCGAGAGCGGCAGCACCAACTCGTCCGGGAAGGGCAGGCGCCGGATGGCCTTCGCCGCCGTGAGGTGCTTGCTCTCCGGCGGGTGGACCCCGTGGAGGAACGATCGGAGGAAGGCTGTGTTCACTTCAGCCTCTCAGTTGAAGCGCGCCGCGCGCTTGACCCACTTGTCGAGATCGGGCTCGTTCGGGCTCTCAGGGGTTCCCGGATGAATAATCGCGACGGGACAGCGCTCCGCCGCCATGACGAGTTGCTTGAACGTCCCGGCGGCTGCGTCTTTCACGAAGGCCTGCTTCTTGTCGTTGTAGGCGAAGAGCTTGTTGTTGAGCTGCGTGCACTCGTTGCAGGCCGTGCACCGCAACGAGTCGATGTAGGCGCCGAGCGCGATGTCGTCATCGTCATCGTCATCGTCATCGTCATCGAGGGTCTCCGGTGCGTTCGCGACGACGGTCGTCGCGGGCGCGTTCGTCGCCGCGCCCGGCGGCGCGGAGGTGACGGCGGGGGACGCGAGTGCCGTTTCGGCGGGTGCCGCGACGGCGATTCGCGCGAGGGCGTCCGGCGCGATGTCGGCTGCCTCCGCCAGCGCCTCGGCGATCGTGCGTTCCGTGGATCCCGAGCGCATGAGCCCTTCGGCCAAGCGCCGTGCGATCAGTTGCGGATACGAAGCGTGCAGCTCCGCGATCCGTGCTTCGTAATCGGTTCGCAACAACTCGAGTTTGCCCGCCAGCTCGCTCTCGACGGCCGCCCGCGCCGCTGTCTCGACGGCCGGTGGGGCCTCGTCGCCCGCCATGTGGCGGAGCCGCTTCCACAGCGCCAGTCGGTCCTCCGCAAGCTCCACAATCTCGGGCGAGACACGGATTCGTTGCAGGCGCCGGTCGTCGCGCAGCGCGTAGATGAACGGTGTTCGGACATCGCGCTCTTCCGCCGGCAGGTCGAGGAACTCGTGGAACGGCACGAGGTCGTCGCCGTCCTCGTCGGAGAGGCGCGTGAAGTGCTTCTTGAAGCGCGCTTCGGTCGCCGCCCAATCGGCGATCGTAAGCGGAAGTTCGCGCGTCTGCTCAACGCCGTCGCCGTCAACGTACGTCAGCTCGTAGCTGGGCCACGTCTCGTCGGGCGACGGGTTACCGTCGAGGCTCAGACACTCCGAGAGCGTCGCGCCCTCATCGGGGTCAAAACGCACGAGTGGGAACGCGCGACTCTCGAGCACCAACTTCGCCTGATGCGCGGCGGCGTCGTCGGCGATCCCGTGTTCGGGGGGACAGGGGCAGTGCAGAACAAAGACCGCGGGGCGGCGCGATGTGAGGCCCTTCAGGACGCCGCCGAGAAGGTGCGACGGCGAGGCCTGCGAGGACTGCAGCAGGTACGCACCGCGGTGCGCCATCACGAGCAGGCTGAGTTCCTTGCGGACCTCTTCCTTTCCGCGTTGCGCGGGGCCGAATTCGGCCATGTCGGAGACTTGCCCGGTGAACCCGCTCGTGCAGGCCTGACCGCCGGTATTCGAGTACACCTGCGTGTCCAGCACCATCACGCGAATGGGTTTCCCGGAAGCGAGCAACCGCGAGAGATTCTGGAACCCGATGTCGAGCATCGCACCGTCGCCACCGACGGCGAAGATCGGCGGGCAGAGCGCGAATTCGACGTCGTCGAATTGTCGCCAGTCGAAGCGAAGGAAGAACTCCTCGTCCTCGGTGGGGGCGTACTCTCCCGCGAGCACTTTGCGGGCGCGGCGGATGGCGGCGAAGCCGTCAGCCATCTTCCGCATGTGACCCTCGAAGACGCCGATCGCGATCGAGGGCGCGTCCTGGAACAGGTGGTTGACCCACGGGAACGGGTAGGGGTTGTAGGGGTACGTGCTGCCCCAGACCGATGAGCAGCCCGTCGAGTTCGCGAAGCCCACATGCGCGCGGCCCTTGCCGCTCGGGCCCTCCGTGTAGCGCCAGCGAAGGTCGCGAACCTCCGCCAGGGTCAGCGTTATCTGGCGAAGCTCGGATTGCTCTTCGTCGTCGAGCGAGAGTGCTCCCTGTGTGTCCCGGGCGGCCGCGTCGAGATCCGCCCCTCCGGCCAACAGCGCGCGTGCCTTCGTGTCGAGCGCAGCAATCAGTGCGTCCAACTTGGAGATGTGTTCGGCGACGCGCGGGAGCATCAACGCGTTGACCGCGGAGAGAACGAGGTGGACTGCGGTCTTCTCGCCGCAGCCCATGCAGGCGCCGTCGCCACCCGCCATCGAGCGGTAGTTCTCCTTCTTGAGCAAGAGCGACGACAGGACGCCGATGCCCTCTTCGAGGTCGATGACGTTGACGTAGCGATCGTCCGTATCCGGCAGTCCCTTCCAGAACGACCAGTTGCGACGCAGCGCCTCGACGACTTCGTCTGTCTGCTTGACCGTCTCGAGGGCGCCGTCAGGGCAGACCTCGACACAGAGATTGCAGCCCTTGCACGTCTCAGGGTTGATCGTCACCGAGAGGAGACCGCCCGCACCTTTCTCGCGCCCCTCGGGACCGTCGAAGAAGGGGCCGGTGCGCGCGAACGGAAAATCGGCGACGGCGGCGGCGACTGCGGCGAACTCGGCGTCGAGTTTCCCGCGGCGCTCCGGGTCTGCCGCGAGCTTCGGCGCGACCTTGTCGTAGGCCACCTGCAGTGCAACCTGGAACGTCGCGTCTGGTGCCGCGACCAAGGCTCGATGCGCGGCCATTGCCAGCGGCTTCAACGCCTGGCGTACGCGGCTGAGCGGCGTGCCGTTCTCGGCGGCGGCGACCGCCGCCTCGAGGACCTGATCCGTCGTGCTGACCAGTCCCGGGATCGCCGTGTCCGGACATTGCACCCAGCAGCGCGAGCAGCCCGTGCACTTCTCGGGCAGGAACTCCGGCACCTCGAAGCGCACGTCGGTCATGTCGCGCATCGATGACGTAGCCGCCGGGAGTGCGCTGATGGCCGCGAACGGATCGGCTAGACCCTCTTCGCCCGTCTTGTAGAGGTAACCAACCTGCTCCCAGAAACGTCCGGGGTTTGCGAGGCCGTCGCACGCCGCGCGATTGTCGAGCGCCATTGGGAGGACCGGGAGTGGACGCAGCGCGGTTCCCGAGTTCGGCAGTGCGTCGGTGTCGAGGTGGACGAGCTCGTCATAGCCGCGCTTGATCACGCGCATGTTGTCGTCCACGACGCGCTCGCCGAGGTGCCCGAACTTCTTCTTCACCTGTGTGGTGATCCCGGCCATGACGGCGTCTTCATCCAGCGCCGCAAGTCCTGCCAAGGGGGCAATGTGGAAGAAGGCCCCGAGGAACGCGGCGCCCTGCATGCGATAGCGGAGCTCTGCCTTGCTTGCCTCTTCGGCGGCGATCGCGAATGCATCGATGCAGTAGACGCGCAGGCGCTTCTCCTTGATCGTTGCCTGCGCGGTGCGGGGGAGGGTTTTCCAGAAGTCCTCGGGCGACTTGTCGGACTGGATGACGAACGTCCCGTCCTCTTCCATGCCCGCCAGCGGATCGCAGTGGCGGAACACATTCGGGTCCGGCGAGAGCACGACGTTCACGTGCTTCAGCTCGCAGTTGAGACGCACCGGGCGGTCGGCCAGCGTCGCGAAGAACGTGGTGGGCTGACCCTTCTTCTCGGAGCCGTACTTCGGGTTCGCCTTGATGAAGAGACCAAGGAGTTCGGAAGCCGTGACGGCCACGTTCTTGCCCATCGTGATCGCGCCCCACCCTCCGATGGAGTGGATGCGCACCGACGTCGCACCCGCCGGGTGCAGATTCACCTCGCCAGCCGAGGGGAGCGAGAGTTCGGCGAGGTGCGGGTATCCATCAAGCAGCTCTTGCTGCCAGATCTGAAGCTTCGGCAGACGGGTGTCGGGCCGAATGAACTCGATGCCGAGGTAGTAGAGCCGGCGTCCGCGGCCCGACGGCAGCATGTTCTCGAATGCGGCAATCAGATCGCCTGGCTGGAGGTCACGGCTACCGAGTCCAAAGCAACCTGCGTAGAAGTCCGGGACGTCGCTTGCGTGGCACCGCTCGACGCCGGGATGCGGCACGTCGCCTCGAGCGCGTCCGTTCTCGATCGCCTTGCTCATCGCGGCACGCAGCTCACGTAGCAGTGGTGGGTCCACCGCGAGCGGTTGATCCACGCGCTCGAGGACCGTGACGGCCTGCTTGCCCTTGAGTAACCTCGTGATGAGGTCGGTTGGGAACGGGCGGAACATCGTGACGTTCAGGACCCCGACCTTCAGACCCTTCTCTTCGCGCAGCCAGTCCGCCACGGCCTCGGCGTTCGAGATGACGGAACCCTGCCCGACGATCACGTAGTCCGCGTCGTCGAGCCAGTACCCGATCGCGCGGCTGTACTCCCGCCCGGTCAGCGCGGCAAACTCGTCGAACGCGCGGTCGGTCAGTTGCTGGATGTGGTCGAAGTAGAAGGGGCGTTGCGCCGCCACGCCCTGCGCATACGCGTCCTGGTTCTGCACGACGCCGAGCATCGCGGGGTAGTCCACGTCGAACATCTCGGGGATGCGTCGGCGCATCGCGCCGAAGACCAACTTCTGTGCGGGAGTGGGTGACTCGATCTGATCGTCGGGCGAGCCGAGATACTCTTTCACCAATGCGCGCTCTGGCAGGCGCAGCGTCTCGATGACATGGCTCGTCAGGAAACCGTCCTGCGCGCAGATCCCCGGATTGAGCGAGAGCTCCGCAATGCGATGTGCGATCAGATTGAAGTCGGCCGTCTCCTGCACGTCCTTCGCGAAGAGCTGGAAGAAGCCCGTGTCGTCGACGGCGTGGTAGTCGTCGTGTCCCGCGTGGACGTTGAGCGCGTGCTTGGTCATCGCGCGGCACGCCACGTTGAGCACGTACGTCAGGCGCTTGCCGACCGCCGCGTAGAGCGACTCGTGCATGTAGGCGATGCCCTGGCCGCTAGAAAAGTTGGCCGCACGGAGGCCCGTCATGCTCATGCCGGCCGTGACCGCGGCGGCGGCGTGTTCACCCTCTGGCTCGAAGAAGACGAGCCGACGCCCGTGGACGTTGGGGCGTCCTGCCGCAACTGCGGCGGCAAAGCCCTCACCCATCTGTGTCGACGGCGTGATCGGGTACGCGCCAGCGGCCTCGCCGCCCGCGGTCTCCATCGCCACGATGGTCGCACTGCCGTCGAGCGCGGTCGGCTCGCCGGGGTAGCGAACTTCCCGCGCCGCTGGCTCTTCCTTTTTCCACAGCTTCAACATGGCAGGCGCCTCGAGGGGGATGGGAGTCTTGGGGTGCTACGCGTGAACGGGGGTTCCCGGTGCAGCGCCCGTGAGGGACGTGAGGGTCTGTGCGCCCTCCACCCAGACGATGGCATTCGTCGGACAGCGCAGCGTTGCGTCGGGACTGGTCTCGTGGTTATGCGAGTAGTCGATGACGGCGAGCCCGTCGCGCATCGCGATTACGCCCTCGGGCGCGTCCTGTGCGCAGCGTCCGCACGCAGTGCATGCGACCTGGCAGATCGCCTCGGCCGCGTCGCCTTCGAGCAGACTCTTGCACTGAACGATCAGGTGTTGGTCCACCGGCATGAGCGTGAAGAGGTCCTTGGGGCAGGCCTCCACGCAATCGCCGCAGGCCGTGCAGAGTTCTGGGTCCACGACCGGCAGATCGACGGCGTTCATGTGGATCGCATCGAAGTCGCAGGCGACGTCGCAGTCGGCGAGTCCCAGGCAGCCCCATGTGCAGCCCTTGCCACCGCCAGCCACGGATGCCGCGGCGGAGCACGTGTCGAGACCTCGGTACTCGGCGCGCTGAAGCGCAACGTGCGATCCCCCGGCACAGAGCAGGCGCGCAACGCGTTGCACGGCTTCGCCAGCAGCGACGCCCAGGAACGTGGCGACATCTTCGACTTCGTCCGGACCGGAGACCGTGCAGCCAACCGGCTCGGCCGCGCCACCCACAAGACCCTCGGCAAACGCGCGACAGCCCGCGAACCCGCATGCTCCGCAGTTCGTGCCGGGAAGCAGATCGGCGACAGCCTCGATGCGCGGGTCTTCCCAGACCTGCAGATAGCGATGCGCGACTGCGATGAGCGATCCGAACACCAACCCCACGCCGCCGAGTATCCCGGCGGGGACGAGCAGAGCGGCGGGGTCGAACGCACTCATGCGGGCGGCGCTCCTCCGGGCCGCGCGTCCAGGCCGGCCTGGGCCAAGAGCCACACGGCGAGTTGCTCCGTCGGGGCGGGACGCGCGCTCTCTTCGTCGGCCTCCGGGGCGGGAAACGTCGGCTCCGACGCGAGTTCGGCCAACAACGCGAGGTCCTCGCCTTGCTGGAACGCACTCATCCCGTCGAGCGCGCGTCGCGGTGCTCGCGGAATCACGGTGACGGAGAACCGCTCCCATGAGCGCGTGCCGCGTCGAGGGTCATGTGTGAAGAGTGCCGCGCCGTCGGGGACCATTGCCGCGACCGCCGGTCCGTCGAACGACATGCAATCGTCGAGCCCAGATCGTGATGCGACCTGCGCGACGTAGACGCCCGGCGTCGCCAAGCGCGCAAGTGCAGCGGGTGGGCACGCGCCATCGATTTTCAGGACGAGCTTCAGGCCGCCGTCCAGGAAGTCCGCCAGCCCGGCGACCTGCAGCTCCGAGCCGCGCACCTTCACGCGAATCGCCGGCGTGACAGCGCGCTCGGCAGGGCTCCACATCGCAAACGGGAGACCGCGCAGGTAACGACCGTGTTCTGACTCGACCAAGCGCTCCGTTCGTGCGAGCTCGATGATACGCGCGGCTCCGAAGACGTAGCCGATCTCGCGCAAGGCGCGCGCTACGGCGGCGTGCAGACTCTCACGCGGTGCCACTTCGATCTTGGTCAGATCCTCGACGCGGTCGGAGAGTGTGACCAGCATCGCGGCAGCTTCATCGACACGCGCGAGAGTCGTCGGGTCGGTGCGGTGACCGGCGGTGTGCAGTCCTGCGAAGCGGCCCGCGTCGATGCGTCCGCCAGCGAACGCTCCGAGACGCTCACTGGCGAGACTTGCCTTCTCCGCATCGGTCGAGCGGTTCTCGTGCAAGAACGTCTCGGCGAGTTGGATCTGCGCCGCGATCCGTGCCCGGAACTCCTTCTGGGGGCCGGCGATCGGACACCCGGGCTGCGAAGCGTGTTCACACGGCATGGCGATCCAACTCCCTCTTGAGGATGGCGATCCGATCCTCTGGCGTGTAGCCCGGCACGCGGCGTGTCTCGTCGTAGCACGCGTTCGTCGGGTCGTGGAAGAAGAGCCCCAATCGCATTCCTCCCTCCTCGGCAAGGGCGCGTGCGGCGTTCAGATCGCTCGGGTCGTGATCCAGATGGTTCGTGTGGATCGCCTCGGTGGTCGCGTCGTGAATGCCCTTCTCGTGGACGAGTACCTCGACTTTCGCTGGATCTTGCACGGCGTCCCGGAAGAGCGATGCAGTCCAGATCGGACAGCGCTGCAGGATGCGGACGAACGCGAAACCCCTGTGGCGATACGCCGCGTCGAGCGTCGCGTAGAGATGCTGTGGCGCCCAGTCCGCTGTCTGCGCAACGAAGGACGCGTTGGTGACGCCGAGCGTTACCGAGAGCGGATTCATCGGGGGCAAGATGCTGCCGCGCGGTTGCGTGTTGCTGGGGAAGCCCTGCGGCGTGGTCGGAGACGTCTGTTTCTTCGTCAGTCCGTAGATGTTGTTGTCCAGGAGGAGCGCGACCATGTTGACGTTGTAGCGTACGGCGTGGATCCAGTGGGCGGCGCCGATCGAGCAGCAGTCGCCATCGCCCATGACCGCGAAGACGTCGAGGTCGGGACGCGCGAGCTTGACACCGGTAGAGATGGGCAGCGCGCGTCCGTGGATGCCATGGAAGCCGTACGTGCGCAGGTAGTGGGGGAAGCGACTGGAGCAGCCGATCCCCGACACGAAGACCGTTTTCTCGGGGGCCATCTGATGCGTTGCGAGCAGTCGCTGGGCGGCGCTCAGAACCGAGTGGTCGCCGCAGCCGGGGCACCAACGTGCGACGGGTCCGGCATAGTCGTCCATCGAGTACTCGACGTCCGGCGCCGCGCCGCAGTCGGTGAGCGTGCAAGTGGCGGTCACGACGGATCTCCGTTCGCGTCTGCTGTGACGCTTCTGACGTTGGCGCGGATCGCATCTGCGACGTCCGCGGGCCGCAGCGGTTGCCCCGGAACACGCGTCCAGCAATCGATGTCCACGAGCGTCTGCGCGCGGAGGAGCGTGCAGAGTTGGCCGCGCCGCCGGTTCTCGTCGGTGATGTACGGGGCGTCCTTCTCGTCGCTGAAGTTGACCTCGACGGTCATGACCGACCTGAAGCGCGCGAACAGGTCCTTCAATCCGGGTTCCAGTGGAGAGAGGAACGTCAGGTTCGCCGACGACACCGCGTGGCCCTCGCTGACGAGGCGGTCCACCGCCTCTTCGATCGTGCCCCGCGTGCTGCCCCAGCCAACGACCAAGACGTCACCGTGACTCTCGCCATGCGTCTTCGGCGGCTGCAACGTGCTCTGGAGCACCGCAATCTTGCGGCTGCGCATGTCGCAGCCGCGTTGGTTCACTCCGGTCGCGTAGCGGACCTTGCTGTCCTCGTCGTGAACCAGACCGGTCAGCGTGTACATGCCGCCCGCCTGCCCCGGGATGAAGCGTCGCGAGAGGCCTGTGCGATCGTCCCAGTCGTAGGGACGCGCTCCCTCCGGCACCGGGTCCTGATCTGGTGGCCCGGCCATCCAATTCGAGTCCGGTTTGGGGCGTGGGAATGGCTGCACGCCCGTTGCGAGATTCGCGTCCGTGAGGACGTACACGACGCAGCGGAACGCCTCGGCGATGCGGCGTGCTGTGATCAGAACGTGGAAGCACTCCTCGATCGTCGAGGGCGCAATGACGACCTTGGGTGCGTCGCCCGGCTGTCCGTAGAGCACCGCCAGAAGATCCGACTGCTCCACCTTCGTGGGGAGCCCGGTGGATGGCCCGCCGCGTTGAACATCCACAACCACGAGCGGCACCTCGGTCATGGCCGCGAGCCCGAGGAACTCGGTCTTGAGGGCGAGTCCGGGCCCGGAGGTGACCGTGAACGCGACCTTCCCGGCGAACGATGCCCCGATTGCGACACCCACCGCGGCGATCTCGTCCTCGGCTTGGTGCACGATGCCGCCCGCGTCCTCGAAGACCTCGCTCAGGTAGTGCGAGACGGATGTGGCCGGTGTGATGGGGTACATCGAGCAGAGGTCCATCCCCGCCGCGATTGCGCTCATGCCGAGGGCCGTGTTGCCGTTCATCACGACCATGTCGTCCGTGTAGGGCTCGGTCGCGACCTCCACGCGGAAGGGCAGGTTCTCGCGTGCCCATGCGCAGCCCAGATCGAAGAGCTCGGCGTTGCGCTCGTAGATCTCCGGCTTCTTCTTGCGGAACGCGTAGGCGATCTGCGCCTTGCAGCGCTCCGTGTCGCGACCGTAGATCGCGGCCAGGAGCCCGAACACGAACATGTTCTTGCCGCGCCTCGGGTCGTCCACCACGGTCAGGCAGCGCTCCTCCATCGGCACGAGGATGATGCGGTAGTTCCGCGCCGAGAGTTCCTCCATCGCAGCGTTCCAGGCGGCGCGGATCGAGTCGTTGTCGTGTTCGGCCCACATCGACTCGATCAGGATGACGGCATCGTCGGCGAGGGCCTCCTGGCGGTGTCGGGAGAGCAGCACCTGCTCGTTGAAGGCGACCACCAGTTCGGCGTGGTCGCCCCAGTTAGTGATCGCCTGCGTGCCGAGACGGATACGCACACCGCTCGCGCTGGCTGGTGTCCGCGCCGGAGGTTGGATCTCGGCGGGGATGATCTCGACTGTCCAGACCCCGTTGCCCATCTTGGCGGAGACGGCGCCGAACGACTGGCCGCACTTCTGCGCGCCCTCCCCCGAGTCCGAGACCACCTCGACGCAGTGCTCGCGCACGTGGAGGACTTGGGTGGACTCCGGCGCGAGAACGCCGGCCGCGACGGGCGCGGAAGTAGGGGTCGTCATGGCACTCACCCATGCCCCGGGCCTGCGACAGCGCGGGGCCTTGCAGCCGGGCCGTATCCATCTCGCGGCTTCGTACGCACGAAGCCCGCGCGAGGCGGGCGACTCGGTCGATCACGTCGCGTCCAAGGCTAGGTGCGCGGCGCGTGAACGACGGTGACCGAGGTCACGCGCCAAGGTCACGCAGCCGTCGCTCGCAGCGACGAAAAACGCGGATCCCACCCGCCTGGCGCACTTCGCGGTGGGGCATTCGGGGACGTGGGGGGGGGCGGCAGTAGCCTGTCGCCATGAATCGC
The DNA here is from genome assembly GCA_024280885.1 of Planctomycetota bacterium. Lineage (GTDB taxonomy): Bacteria > Planctomycetota > JAJSAM01 > JAJSAM01 > JAJVHW01 > JAJRPF01. The sequence continues at coordinate 79,790 of JAJRPF010000003.1, forward strand.
GAAGGAGCCCCCGCCGGCCCGGGCCGGGAAATGCATCCCGCGGCGCGATTCCTGCTCTTTCTGATCCTGCTCTTCCTCTTTCTAGTCTCGATCAAGCTCCTGGGGGGCACGATCAAGGCGTTCGGCAAGGAAACCGCCGAAGGGCTCTTCCAAGGGGTCAGCAATCCCTTCGCCGGCCTCGCGGTCGGCATCCTGGCGACCGTGCTGGTGCAGTCGTCGTCGGTGACCACGGCCACGATCGTGGCGATGGTCGGGAGCGGCGAACTCCCGGTGGTCTCGGCCGTCCCGATGATCATGGGCGCGAATATCGGTACGTCGATCACGAACACGGTCGTGGCGATGGGGCACGCGCGGCAGTCGCGGGAATTCGAGCTCGCCTTCGCTGGCGCTACGATGCACGACTTCTTCAATCTGATCGCCGTGGCGGTGATTCTCCCGATCGAGATCATGACCTCCGGCGGGTTTGCGCTGCACACCGGTGGATGGCTGACCGAGGCCGCGGTCCAGGCGGCGCAGATCATCAGCCCGGGCATCGAGCTGACTGCGGGGGCGATCTCCGAGGCGACTGCGAGTTCCGGCAGTTGGAAGAGCCCGATCAAGATTGCCGTCGGGTGGCTGACGAAACTGATCGAGGGCGTGCTCTCCGGCGACCCGAAGAACCCCACGCACTTCGAACTCGGCATGTGGTTCGTGGCGGCGCTCGGCGGCATCTTCACGACGCTCGTTTTCATCACGCGCAACATGAAGAAGTTGATCGCGGGGCGCGCGGAGCGGGCTCTGAACGGCGCGCTCGAGAAGAGCGGCGTCATCGGCATCGTGGTCGGGATCATGATGACGGTCGCCGTGCAGAGCTCGAGTATCACGACATCGCTCTTGGTACCCATGATCGCCGCGGGGGTGTTGACGCTGCGGAACGCCTTCCCCATTACGCTCGGCGCCAACATCGGGACGACCGTCACGGCGCTCCTGGCTGCGATCGTGGCGGGCTCGTGGGGGCTCGTGATTGCCCTCGTCCACCTGATCTTCAACCTGACGGCGACGGCGCTGATCTATCCGATCCCTGCCGTGCGCGACGTTCCGGTTAACATGGCGCGGTGGTTGGCGCGGTTGACGATCGCGAACCGGCTCTACGCCGGGCTCTACATCCTCGTCACGTTCATCCTCATTCCGATCGCCGGGATGCTGATCTTCAAGGACTGAACCCATGTTCGAATGGCTCAAGCAGATTGCCGGCGGCGGACCGGCCGGTCTCCCGAAGATGACGCGCGACCTGGAACGCATGATCCAGGAAGGGCGCCACGCCTTCGATGCGGCGTGCAGTGCGCTCATTGGTGGAGCCGACCCGGCGACCGTGCGCGACGATCTGCTCGAGACCGATCTGCGGATCGACGGTCTCGAACAGTCCATTCGCCGCCAGATCCTCGTGAACGGTGCGGTGCGCGGATCGCAGCAACTACCGGAGCTCATGATCCTGATGTCCGTCGCGAAGGACGCGGAGCGGATCGGCGACTACGCAAAGAACCTGTTCGCGATCACCGGCCAGCACTCGTTCGCGACGGGGGCGAGGCACCACGAGGCGTTGCAGTCGTTGCGGGTCGAGGCGTCCAGTCTCCTGGGTGCGGCGCCGCAACTCTGGGAGTCGCAGGATCGCGAGGAGGCCGCCAAGTTCATCACGCGCGCCCAGTCGGTCGTGGATGCGAGCGAAGCGCACATGATCGCGATTTTCGCGATGCAGGAGTGTTCCGGAGCGGACGCCGCGGCCGCACTCGCTTTCCGCCACATCCGTCGCGTCGCTGGCCACATCCAGAATGTCGTCTCGGGGATCGTCAATCCTGTGGACCGCCTGGATTTCACCGACGAGCCATCGGTCCCCGACGCCAAGTAGCGCCGCGCCGCGCTCGACTCCGGCGTGACGCGAGCCCCCGCACGTCGCGTTGGACTTTCCCTCTCGGTCCGAACTCCACCCTTGCCCTCCACCGCCCCTGCTGCCTCGCGTCGCTGGCTCTTCGGGCCGGTCCCCGATCTCGCGTTCGGCTGCGGACTGGCGTATGCACTCATCTTTCTGGCGATGTCGTTCGCCGGTGAGTCGTTCCGCTCGCTCTTGCCCTACGCCTTCGCAATCCTGCCGATCAACCTGATCTCGAGTGCGCACTACGGAGCGACCGCGTTGCGCGCGTACGGTCGTTCAGAGGATCGTCGCGCGTGGGCGCTCTACAGCGTCTGGACGACGCTGCTGCTCGGTGTCGGATTCGTCGGCGGTCTGCACTGGGAGATGGTCGGCTCGTGGTACATCACGCTCTACCTGACCTGGAGCCCGTGGCATTACGCCGGCCAGAACTACGGCGTGGCGATGACGTTCCTCCGACGGCGCGGTGTCGAGGTCTCGCCTCGCGCACGATGGCTCCTGCAGCGTTCGTTCGTGCTCTCCTTCGTCCTCGCGCTGCTCGCCTTGCACGGACAGAGTCCCCTGGCCAGTTACGCGCCGAGCCAACTCGAGAACGGCGCGTTCGGATTCGTCCCGCTCGGACCGCTCCTCGGCGTGTCAGCGAACATCTCGAATGTCCTCTTTGGCATCACGGCGGTCTTCTACGTGGGGACCACCGTCGGCGGAGTCGCACTCATTGCGCGCGGGCGGCGCCTTCGCGATCTCGTCCCGACGCTGCTCCTGATCGGTACGCAGGCACTCTGGTTCTCGGTCCCGGCGCTCGCCCGTCACTTCAGCGTACTTGCCGGTGTGGATCCGCTCTCGGTCGCCCACGCGCACTACGCATTCCTGTGGATCGGGGCCGGTCACGCCGCGCAGTACCTGTGGATCACGGCGTATTTCGCGCGGTCGCAAGGGCGCTCGCGGAGTCACGTCGGGTTCGTCTTCAAGGCGCTCCTGGCGGGCTGCGCCCTCTGGGTCATTCCGGCGCTGCTCTTTGCGCCGTCGATGCTCGGGCGACTCCCCTACGACGCCGGCCTCGCGGCCATGGTGGCGGCGCTCGTGAACCTGCACCATTTCACGCTGGACGGCGTGATCTGGAAGCTGCGAGAGGGGCGCATTGCGCGATTCCTGATCGGCCAACGCCAGCCGATTGGAGAGCATCCGTCCGGCGCGGTGACCGGGCAGCGCGGCTTGATCGGAGCGGGATTCTGGTTAGGTGGGATCGCGTGCCTCGCGCTCGCGACGTTCTCTGCGTTCGCACCGGAGTATCGTTTTCGACGCCCACTTGAGCGCGGTGATCTCGACCTGGCCGAACGTGGCGATGCGGCTCTCGAATGGATCGGTCAAGCGAGTGCCGACAGGCAGCTTCAGCTCGGGCACGAGGCTCTCTCGCGCAACGAACTCGTGCGCGCGGAGCGGCACCTACAGCGCAGTGTTGATTTACTCCCGAGCGCGTGGGCGTGGTCCGGAATTGGCGACGTGAACGCGCGGCGCGAACGGTGGGGCGCAGCGGCCGACGCCTACGAGAGCGCATTGGAGATCGACCCCGAGCATGCCGTCGCGACATTTCATCTCGGCGTCATCGAACTCCGCCGCAACCAACCGGAGCGCGGCCGCGAACTCCTGCTGCGCGCGCGGAAACTCGCGGTTGCCGCATATGCGTCTCACGACGAGGATCACCATCCGCCGCCGGGACTGGTCGAGGCCATCGACGGCGTGCTTGCACAGTTCTCGGCGCGCTGACGCCCCGTTCGTTCGCCGTACGATCTCGTCGCTAGGGGTGCGGCCAGAGACCCCCGTGGATAGCCGGACGTGTCCGGGTGGGACGGCTGTCGTGGGTGACAGGCGACTCGACTCCGGAGAGTCTCCGAGCCTGGCAGCCGCGGCAGACGGCCCGCCCGGGCGCGGTGGATGCTCCGCACGTCGTTCGGCGATCACCCTTTCACCGGTGCCGCGGGGGGTTCTGGCCGGGCCCCTAGCAGCCCGTCGGAGTAGTCCATCGGAACCGGCGAATGGGCCGTAGCAATTCGTGCTTGCGAACCGTCAACTCCGCCCAGGAACGCCATCCGCCGCACTTGCCAGGCTCGATGTTGCTTCGGCAGGGACTTCGCCCGTCAAGCACGACGGACGACGCCCCTGGACGAATCCGGTCCTCGACGGACTACTCCGACAGACTGCTAGGCGCTCGTGCGGCGCGCCTGAAGCTCCGCGGCAACGAGCGTCAACAGGACGCCGACTGTCGCGAGCCCGACGGCGTTCGCGATCCACGGCGTGCTGCCGAGAATCACGTGATCAGGGCGGTAGTAGCCGTACGGCGTGAACTTCGCCATCCACTCCACGCCGGTCGCGATCCGCGCAATGCTGTCGATGAGAAAGGCCGTCGTGACGAATGCGGCATACGTGAGCGTGGCCGACGCGCGATTGCGTGCGCGCACCGAGACGATCAACGCCGCTCCGGTCCACGTCGCAATGAGCGCGCCAGCGGGGGGAGCCGCGAGCGCGAAACGCGCCACGTCGATGCGTTCCAACTCGCCCGCGATGAGCGCGGCCAACATCGATCCCGCGAAGCAGAACGCGATCACGATCGGAATGCCGAGCAGCACGAAGAGCGCCAGCGCGTGGACGAGCGCTCGTCGGTCCAATGGCGCCGCAAGCAGCATGTCGAGACCGCCGCGTCCGCGTTCTCCTGCGGGGAGTGCGAGGATCGGGATCGCGGGGAAGACGGCGTAGAGAAGGAGCACGAGCGGGTGTCGGAACGGGAACGAGAGCAACGTCACATTCGAGAACGCCGAGGCGGCATTGCTGCCCAGGAAACGCGCCAGAAAGGGGAGTGACGCGAACGCCTCGCGCTGCTGTTGGAGTTGCGGCGCCATGAGTCCGACGCCGGTCCCGACGAGCAGCGGAATGAAGAGGCAGAGCCCCATCGACAGACGATGCCGACGCCAGAGAAACGCAAGGAGCGCGCGCCTCATCGCTCGCTCCCGTGCTGCAACGCAGCCTTGACGGTGTCTTCGAGCCCAGCGGGACGGATCTCGACGTCGATCAGCCGGGTAGTGTCGATCGTGGCGAGCAATGCTGCGGGATCACCGGCGTGGGTGCGCCGTTCCTCGCGACCGTCCGCGTAGCGCAAGATCACATGTCGGGGACGGTCGCGGCGCATCGCGTCGATCGATTCCAGCAGACGCAATTCGCCACCATCGACGAGCGCGATGCGATCCGCGCAGCTCTCGACTTCGGCGAGCACATGGCTCGACAGGAACACGGTCGCGCCGCGTTTGGGCGCCTCGCGCACCAGACCGAGGAAGGCCTCGCGGACGAAGGGATCGAGTCCCGATGTCGGCTCGTCGAGGATCAGGAGTTGCGGGTCGTGCTGGAACGCGATCGTGATCCCGATCTTCTGCCGCATACCGGTGGAGTACGTCGAGACCTTGCGTCCCAACGCCTCGTCAGCGAGGCCCAGACGATCGAGGACGGCCTCGCGCGAGCGGGGTGGGCGCCGTTGCAGGCGCGCGAAGAACGCGAGCGTCTCGCGGCCGGTGAGCCCAGGGAAGAGCGCCAGGTCGCCCGGCAGAAATCCGATGGCAGCGCGTTGCTCGGCCGCGCCACCGCGCACGTCACGACCGAGTACGCGCACGTTCCCGGATGTTGGCCGCAGGAGATCGACGAGCGTGCGGATCGTCGTCGTCTTTCCCGCTCCGTTCGGTCCGAGGAAGCCGAAGATCTCGCCGGACTCCACGCTCAGGTTCAGCCCGGCGACGGCCGTGACGTCGCCGAAGCGGACGGTCAGATCGGTGATCTCGATGACGGCGCTCACCGGAGAACGATACCGGACGCTCGTGCGGATCCCCTTCCGTTCATACCCGGTCCTCATGAATGCGTCGGGTTGGCTGTAGCTTCTCACGCCATTGGACAGGAGGTGATCGATGACAGATTCGACGCAGCAATCGGACGGGCACGTGGCCGCGGGACGGACGTTCGAGATCATCGTGCGAGTCGTGGTGGGGTTGGGGCTCCTCGGGTGGTGCCTCTACATCTTGGCGCCGTTCTTCCACGCGGTGGTCTGGGGTGTCCTGCTCGCAGTTGCGTTCTTCCCCGTCTTCCGCAAGGGCGCCGAGCGGATGGGGGGCCGAACGAAGACGGCGGCGGTCGTCTTCGCTGTCATCGGGCTTGCCTCCGTACTCCTGCCCGCGGTCCTGCTCTCCGCGAGCCTGGTCGGCGGCGCACAGGAGATTGCCGAGGACTTCCAGGCCGGGCGCATCGATGTCCCACCACCCTCGCCGTCCGTCGCGGAGTGGCCGGTGATCGGCGCGGCCGTGCACGACCTCTGGACGAAGGCAGCATCCGACCTTGGTCTGCTCGCGGAGCCGATCGCTCCCTACTTGAAGCAGGCGGGAGGGTGGACACTCTCTGTCGCCGGGTCTCTCGGCGGCGCGATCCTGCAGGCGATCTTCGCGATCCTGATCGCTGCGGCGTTCCTGGCCCAGGCGGATTGGGCCGACCGTTTCTCGCGATCGCTCGCGACGAAGCTCGTGGGACGCCGCGGGGCCGATCTCGCGCGCATCTCGACCGTCACGGTGCGTGGTGTCGCGCGTGGAATTCTCGGCGTCGCGCTGATCCAATCGACACTCGCCGGTCTCGGCTTCGCGGTCGTCGGCATCCCCGGTGCTGGTCTCTGGGCACTTGTGTGTCTCGTGCTCTGTGTCGTTCAGGTCCCGGCAGCGGTCGTGATCCTGCCGACCATCATTTACGTCTTCTCGGTCGAGCCGACGTTGACGGCTGTGATCTACACCGTGTGGGCAGTTCTCGTGATGCTGAGCGACAACGTCCTCAAGCCGTTCCTCTTCGGCAAGGAGGTCGAGACGCCGGCGCTCGTGCTGCTCATCGGCTCGATCGGCGGGATGCTCACGTCCGGGATCATCGGGCTCTTTACGGGGGCGGTCATCCTGGCGCTCGGATATGAGTTGCTTCGGGCATGGCTCGCGGGCGCGGAAGCGAGACTCGTGGGCGACGCTCCGCCGGAGTGAGCGGCGCGGGTGTCGCGGACGCTGCGCAACGCCGCGCCGCAGAGCGTCTCTCCGAACAACCTCTCGGTGGCGTGCGCGGAATGCCGCTCACCGTGTAGAACGGGCCCATGCCGCTGCTCTCTGCCGCAGGACTGATCAACGGCCCGCTCGGCCCGATCGACGTCGCGGTGGATGCCAGCGAGTGCGTCGCCGTGCAAGGCCCGTCCGGTTCAGGGAAGACGCTTCTCCTGCGTGCGCTGGCGGATCTCGATCCGGCTGCCGGTGACGTGCGTCTCGAAGGCGTATCACGGGCGGCGATCCCTGGCCCGGAGTGGCGGCGGCGCGTGGGCTATGTGCCCGCCGAACCGGGGTGGTGGAGTGACGATCCGGCCGCGCATCTCGCCGACGTCTCCGCCGCGCTGGTGGAGTTCTCACGACTGGGTCTCGAAGACGCTGTGCTGCGGCGTCCCGTTGCGCAGCTCTCGACCGGAGAGCGGCAGCGCCTTGCGCTCATTCGGGCTCTTCAGCGCGACCCGCGCGTGCTCTTGCTCGACGAGCCGACGGCGGCCCTCGATCCGGAGGCCACACGCGCCGTCGAGCGCCTGATCGCGGAGCGCCAGGCCACCGGGACCAGTGTTCTGTGGGTGACGCACGACCGTTCGCAGACGGAGCGCGTCGCATCGCGGGTCGTCTCGCTCCGCGGCGGGCGGTTGGAGTCGTAGCGATGCATGTCATGCTCGCAGTCGACGTCACCACCATCATCCCCATCGGTGCGGGCGATATCGCGATCGCCGCGGCGTTGCTTCTTGTTCACGGGGGACTCTCTCTGGCCCTCGGATTGGGCGTCGGCCGACAGGTGCTCGTCGCCGCGGCGCGGATGGTGATCCAGCTCCTGGCGGTCGGCTTCGTGCTCGTCGCACTCTTCGAGCGCATGTCGCCTTGGCTGACAGGAGTCACGGCGCTCGTCATGATCCTCTTTGCCGGGCGCGAAGTCTCGGCGCGCCAGGATCGGCGCCTGGCGGGGCCGTGGGCGTACGCTCTCGGCACCGGGGCGATGCTCTTCGCTGCGTTCGCCGTGACGCTCCTTGCCCTGACTACAGCGGTTCGTCCGCAACCGTGGTACGACGCGCGGTACGCCATCCCTCTGCTCGGCATGGTGCTGGGCAACACGCTGAACGGGATCAGTCTTGGTCTTCATGCCCTGACGGTGGGGCTCGTGCGCGAGCGGTCATCCGTCGAAGCTCTGCTCTGCCTCGGCGCCACGCGCTGGGAGGCCACGCGTCCGGTCGTGGTCGATGCTCTGCGAACCGGCCTCATGCCGATCGTGAATGCGATGGCCGCGACCGGGCTCGTGGCTCTACCGGGGATGATTACGGGGCAGATCCTGGCCGGTGCCGAGCCTCTGATGGCCGTGCGCTACCAGATGCTCATCATGTTCCTCATCGCGGGCGGTACGGCGCTCGGCGCCACGGCCGCCGTTTTCGGCGGGGTCCTCCGGCTCACGGATGGGCGGCACCGACTGCGCCTCGACCGTCTCACGCCGTCGCGCGCGGCAAGTCCCCGCTGAGTGCGTCCTTCACGGCGTCACCGCGATCCCCGTGACCACGGTCACAGCCTGGCTTGCGGCGGAAACGCGGTCAGCGCCCCGCTCGCCTCGGAATTCGGGTACGATCACGATCGGAAGAACGGAGCCAGACATCGACCGAAGGGGTGCATATGACGCGCTTGAAGAACGTTTCTTCTCTGTTACTGCTCATCGGGATGCTCGTCGTGCTGCCGACATGCAATGGGATCTCCGACGCGCTGAGTGGTCTTGGCTCGTCCGGAGCCGCGGTGAACTCGGCCATCGATGCCGCGAACGGACGCGTCTCGCTGCTGAGCTCGGAGAGCAACCCCTCGAGCGCCCAGAGACGCGAGCTCAAGTTCATGCGCAAGGCCGTCGATGCGGCACGCGTCATGACGAGCCCAGCCGAGGACGTTCCGGTCGCCAAGGGCGTGGCGGCTGCGAAGCGCTTTCTCAAGTTCCTCCGCAAGGCAGGCAATCGTGAGATCTTGGATCCTCTCGAGAGCAGCCTCCCGTCGATCCTCATCTCCGGCAACGCCCGGGCGCGCTCCGACGCGCGCGAATTCCTGAGCGCTCTCTCGCAGAACCCCAGCTCGAACGAAGGCAGGGTCGCGAAGAAGATCGACAAGCGGATCAAGCAGGGCGAAAAGCTCGAGGCAAAGGCGTCGAAGGCTTCCGAGAGGAGCGCACGCAAGGCCGAGAAGTTCCGCTGCGCGGCGTTGAAGAAGTATGCCCAGGCGATCGACCTCGGCCGCAAGGTGCTCGACACGCAGTAGACGTGCTCCGGGAGAACACCGCTCCCCCGTCGGAGCCGCAAGTGCGACTTCGGTCGCAGACCCGTGCTACGGATCCACCCTGACTCTGGCCGATGAGTGCCTGCTGCCAGTGTGTTCGGCGAGCCTTTCGCCGGAAGGGATCAGGATCATGCGCACCCGTCTGTTAGGCCCCCTTGCGGGTGCCGTCGCGCTGTCCGCCGTGGCATGCCTCTCCGCTCGCGCAGGCGTGAACGTCGAGATCAACCCGAATGCGAAGGTGGCGGGCACGCTCGACGGCGATGGCGACACCGATACGTTCCGTTTCGACGCGACGGCGGGTGCCACCCTCTCGATCGCCGTCAAGGCGAAGAAGAAGGCCAAGCTCGACTTCACTCTGGAACTGACTCTCAAGGGCGGCGATCCGATCGACCTGACCGGTGCGTCCGCGTTTCAGGATAAGGACAAGTCCATCAAGGTGAAGGGCCTGCTCCTCGCGCAGAACGGACGTTACGTCCTGCGTGTCGGCGGTGTGGGCGAAGGCGAGTACGCACTAAAGGTGAAGGCCAAGCCGCAGAAGGCGTTCAAGGCGCGTCGCATGGTGGCCGGATCCGCGCTTGTGCCGTTCGCGTTTTCGGCGCCGCGCGGCGCGAAGGTCGTGATCAAGACCAAGCAGTCCAAGGGCAGCGCGGCCCTGCCGATGCTCGACGGCGGGTCGGTCAAGGGCACGTCGAGTTCGCTGACTCTTCTCTCGCTCGCGGCGAGCGGTCTGCAGGAGATCAACGTCAACAACACGTCTGACACGGATGGTGACCTCGACATCTCTGTGAAGGTGACCCCGAAGAAGGCCAAAGCGGAGAAGGTGGATGTCCGCGCCCGCGCACTCGGAGGAGCCGACGGCGGTGGCACTGCCTTCTCTGCGACCGTGCGTGCGACGGATGGCGGCGAGGTGGCGATCCCGTTCACCGATCCGCTGATCGGCGGCGCGGGCGTACTCGTTCCGGCAGGGGCGCTTGCGGTGGACGCGCGCATCAGCGTGACTTCGGCAGCCGTTCTGGTGGCGCCCGACCCCGAGACGCAGCAGTCATCGGGCCCGGCGATCCGCTTCGGCCCCGACGGCCTGCAGTTCAGCGAGAACGCGACGGTGACGATCCCGTGGGATCCGTCCGCGTTCCCGATCGGTGTCGATCCGGTCACAGCTCTGCGCGTGATCCGCGTCCAGTCCGACGGCACCGAGACGGTGATCATCCCGACGTTCGTTGACGTCGAGAACGGGCTCTGCACCGTGCCGACGAGCGGCTTCTCGACGTTCATGGCGTTCTCGCCGCGCGGTACACCGGATCTCGAGGGCGTCCCGTTTTGGGTGACCAGCTTGAAACTCTGCGTGAACGAGGACGATCTCTTCAACGCGGACAGTCGCGAGCGCCAGATCACCTTCTTCGCCGGCACCCTGGACTTCGGCGCACCGGATACGCCGGGTGGCATCGCCCTGGCCGGTGTCGAGTCGACCGTCACGTTCAGTCATGACTCTTTCGGCGGAGCCATCGTCAGCCCCGTCGAACTGCCGCCGATGGGAGCGAGCGGATCGTGGTTCTACTTCCCGGACGGCCAGTCGATCGGCGCAGACTTCCAGGCCGGACCAGAAACGGATTTAGTGGACTTCTACCTTGCCGAGGACGGCTCCGCTCTCGTCTCACGCGAACAGGGCGACTCCGGTGATCCGTGCGTCTCCATGGATGTGGCGATCCGGCGTTCCGCGACGCCGCTTACCGCCGCGGACGTGGCGGGCGACTACTTCCTCGGCGGTTCCGAGGTGCGAGGGACCGAGCAGGAGGGCGTCCTCGGCCCCGTCATCCTCGACCTCGCCTCGACGTTCGGTTCTCTCACGTTGCGCCAGAACGGAACCTGGACCGTGAGCCTCGACACCAACTCGCAGCGCTTCGATCCCGCACGCGGTATTGAGACGGGCTCGTTCAAGACGAACGGGTCTGGCACGTTTCGCTTCGCCGGCGCGGGTGATCCGGCGGTCTTCGCTGGCTCGCTTGTCCTGGCAAGCGAGGAAGATGGCGATTTCCTGCGGGTCTTTCCCTCGGCGGATGGGCAGACGCTGCTCGCCGTCTCGGAACAGGCCGACATCGGTGGTCAGTTCTACGTCGGAACACGCATGGCGAAGGGGCTGACCACGCAGAAGGCAGCGGGCGACTTCGCCGTACGGGTCCTGCTGCCCGAGGACCTCGTGACCTACACCGTCTTCGACGGGCTGAACAACATCGATATCCCCGATTTCGGCGCGCTTGGATCGGTCGACCAGTTGTCCACGCTCGCGCCGAACGGGGACGCCAACTTCTTCAACGGTATCGCCAAATTCGTCGCGCGCGATCCGGCTGCCGGTCCCGGCGGCGTCAGCAACAACAACTTCTTCGGGTTCACGTTCGAGGACCGTCTGGCGATTGCAGCGAACGGTCGCGTGACCACCAATGGCGAGGACGCGATCACGGGGGCGTTCCGTGGCGACGGTCGGTTCGCATTCTGGGTCGAGGACCTCCAGCGTGGCGGAGGCCCGTCGTTGAACGTCGCCCTGCGTCTGCCGCCCTCTTCCGGCATCGGTGAGGAGACGTTCCCGCCGCTCGGGAAGAGGTAGTTCACGACTCTCCACTTGTCGCGAAGCCCGGTGCTCTACGCGCCGGGCTTCGGTCATTCTCGGCTAGCAGCCTGTCGGAGTAGTCCGTCGAGGACCGGGTTCGTCCAGGGGCGTCGTCCGTCGTGCTTGAGAGGCGAAGTCCCTGCCGAAGCAACATCGAGCCTGGCAAGTGCGACGGACGGCGTTCCTGGGCGGAGTC
>JAJRPF010000052.1 GCA_024280885.1 Planctomycetota bacterium
AACGCACGCAGTGCCTGCGCCTTCTGCTCCGGCGTGTAACTCTGCCCCGGCGTTCCGGGCGGCGGGAGCGACGGCCGCGCCGTTGGTCGCGACTCCACCTCGCTACGCTCGGCTACGTCGCGACCAACGGTCCTCTTCTCCATGCTCTCTGACATTCCTGCCTCCTCTCGGAGGCGGCCATCGAGCCACTGCTACGCCATCGAAACAGGACACCTTTTTCGGACACCAAACAGCGGAGGCCGCAAGCGAACCTCTCGACCAACAGGTGTATGCAGATGCGATCCGCGCGCTGGTCGAGAAGACATCTCTACAGGACAATGGGCCACTCGTGACACGGTAGACTCGGACGTCGGACCAGCGCGGCTGCTCGCAAGTACGAGCCGCCGATGTGATTTCTGTGCTCAGAACCCGAACTGGATGAGGGAGCTGGCGAACGCTAGCGTCGTCCCCGCGACATCAATCTCTCAGCTCCCGGTCGTCGGCTCCCGCGTGGCCACAGCCCCGTCCGAGACCAACTCCGCGTCCGGCCACACCCCCCGCCAGACGCGCCCGTTGTACGAGACCCGGAGCACCTCCCCCTCCGCCGTCACGACACGCCCCTCCGGGAACCGGGACGCGCCCAGCCCGGATCGATCCCGCTCCTCCGCGTAGCGGGCCGACGCCGCAGCGAGCGAGGAGACGCGGAACACGCGCCGCCCGATCCGCAGCGTGACGCCGGTCGCCGTCGCGCTACGACTCCGCACGGGCCACGTCCTTCTTCGTCGCACGCTTCGTCGGCTTCGTCGCTGTCGCATCCGCCGTCCCCGTCAGCCGGAACCACAGAAACCCGTTGATCGACTTCGCCCCGGTGATCGCCGACGCCAGCGCCGAGAGCGAGCGGTACGCCTTCCCCTCCCAGCGGAAACCGTCCTCCAGCACGGCGACCTTGACGTCCTTCCCCTTGTAGGGGCGGACGATCGTCGTCCCCGGCGCGGGGAGACGCGGATCTCGCGGGCGCTTCGGTTTCTCCGGGTTCGCCGCCGCACGCTTCGCCGTCGTCGCGCGCGCCTCCGTCTTCGTGTTCGTGGTCTTCTTCGCGGCCTTGCGGGTGGCCCCCGCCTTCGTTGTGCGCTTGGTCATGCGGCACCTCCTTGGACGCGGACATTCGCTCTGTCTCTGAGATGTATCCACTCGGTTCTCGGGAACGCTCCCACAACCGCCCGCACGTCGGCTGTCGTTCGTAGAATGGGGCGATACACACGACTTGGAGCGCAGCATGTTTGGGTTCTCATCGAAACCGGCACCGGCCAGCCCCTGGACGCCAGATGCAGCAGCCAACTGCATCAAGCTCCTCGAAGCACTCGTCCTCGACACGGGCGAGCGCTGGGGCGACGGCGGCCTGCAGCAGTGGCAACGAGACGCATTCGCAGCGACTCTCGGCTTGCCCGACGCACCGTCCGGCAAGCACTCGCTCATCTGGGTCGAAGGCCCAACAGGCTGCGGCAAGGACCAGATCATCGCCGCCGCGTGTCTCGCCGCATTGCACTTCGCTCCCGACGGTTTCCGCATCATCAACTACTCGGCGGACAAGGACAGATGCAGCGACGTGCTGACCACCGTGCGCGGCTTCATCGACCGCACCGACAAGCGCGCCGAGGAGATCGGCATCGGTCGCTGGCTGGGGCGCGGTGTCAAGATCCTGCGCGACGAGATCCGCCACGAGGTCCTCGATCGGGACCGCCAGCCCGTCGCGCGCGCCACCGTTCTCGTCGAGTCGCTGGACGGCTACTCGGCGTCGGGTTCACGCGCCGACCTCTACATCTGCAACGAAGTGCAGTCATGGCCCGATCCCCACGGCCCACGCGTGTGGGAGGAGTCCCTTGCCCGCTACGACAAGCTGCCCCACGGACGTTTCGTCGTCTTCAGCAACGCGCCCTTCACGCCACCCGGAGACTTCCGCCGCGACGAACGTGACAAGGCAGCAACAGCAGACGGCGACTCGCCGTGGTGGTTCCTGGGCGTGACGCTCGAGCAATGCCCGTGGTGGACGCCCGAGCAACTGGAAGCCAAGCGCCGGACGCTCCCACCCCACGTCTACCGTCGCCTCTACCTCTGCCTGCCGACCGACGGACGCGGCGAACTGATCGCCCCCGACGTCTTCGACGCCGCAGTGGACACGAGTTGGCGACCGCAAAGTGCTCCCGCCACCGGGATGCACTACGTACACGGCCTCGACATCGGCGTCAGCCGTGATCACGCCGTGCACCTGTGGCTGCACCGGGACCCGCGGGACGGTCGCATCTTCCTCGACGGCATCAAGATCTGGTTGCCACGCCGTGGCCGACAGATCGATCTCGACGGGATCGAGGACCACGTCCGTGCGAAGGCGCAGACGTTTCGAGGACCGATCTACGCCGATCCCTATCAAGCAGTGCAGATGTGCCAACGCCTCGAACGCACGGCGCTCACCGTCAACCAGGTGGCGTTCACCACCGAGTCGTTGACGAAGATGTGCGAGGCCGTCCGCAGCGCGTTCAACGACAGTCAGATCGTGCTCTTCCCCGACGCCGGGCGCATCCAGGTGACCGAGCGCGCACGCACGTCGTTGCGACGACAGGTGCTGGAAGCCGAAGTGGTCGAGATCGAGCGCGGCAGCAAGATCAAGAGCCGCCGCTCGAAACTCGGTCACGGCGATCAGCTCTCCGCGTTGGCACTGGCACTCTACGGCGCGACGCAACTCGGGCTCGGTTCGACTCCCTGCGTCCATAGCCCACGCCACGCGGAACGTGAGCGCCTGCGAGAGGCCGGAGTCGAGCCGCCGAAGAGCATGGCCGATAACGTCCGTGAACTCTGCCGACGCCACAGTGGGCGTTACACGGGAGCGCGTCCCACGCGACGGCGTAGACGGTAGGCGCTACGCCCCTTCGGGAACACCCGCGAGGGGCGCGCGATCGATGTTCACCTGCGTCGCGATCGTGATGCCCGCGCGTTCGCCGATCCCGATGCTCCCGAGGACCGTCTTCGCGGCATCGAGTCGCGCACGTGCAGCACGACCGTCGGCGCACTCGCCGGTCAATACCTCCATCAGCGCCGCCAGTGCGGCATCGGAGAGTCCGGCCAATCGGACCAGAGCAAGATCGCGGGCGGCGGCGACCGCTTCCGGTGCAGCGCGTTCGAGCAATGCCGTGAGCTTGTGGCGCAACACGGCGTCGGAGGGACGCTCGGGCGCGTCGCGGTAGCGAGAGAGGCCGTAGCCCGCGTCCGAGGCCACCGCCCAGAAGGCGTCGAGTTCCTCCTCGCCGGCTTCCACGCGCTCGACGAACTTCCCCACGCGCACGCGGTCCATGGCCGTTGCCTTGCGGTGCGGGCGGCGCTTGCGCGGAGCGGTGGTGGCCAGAGGGAGATTCTCGCTCATGGCCCCATCATAACCTCTTTGGTGGACAGCATTGGGGCTTCGAACGGCAGACCGGGGGCGGTAGCAATCGATGCCGGCCCCCGATCGTGGAACGGGGGCGCCTCGGCGCCGCTATCGCCAGATCGCGACCTGCTTGGCAACGGCGCCGCCGCGGTCCGCGCGGCAATCGTCGTAACGCAACACGGTGCGCACGTCGGCGTGGCGGCTGAAGCGCTGCACTGCACGCACGTCGCCGCGCGTCAACTCCAGTGCCTCGGTGATCCCGGCGTGGCGCAGACCGTGGGGTCGTACGGCACCGACGCCCGCGTCCTCGCCGATCCGTTTCACGATGCGTGCGACGCTGGTGCCGCTGAGACGTGTCCCCACGCGACCGCGAGCGAAGCCGATCAGCAGCGGACCGGGATGATCACCGCGTGCAGCGATCCAGTCCGCGAGCGCATGGCGCGTCGGGTCCGGCAACGTCAGCGTCGTCCGCTCGTAGCGTCCCTTCCCGAGCACGGCGACGGTGCCGTCGGACAAGTCCACATGCGCGACGTCCAGCGACGTCGCCTCGGCGCGGCGCAGCGCCAGGTCGGTGAGCAGCCGCAGCAGCGCCCGGTCCCGCAACTCGCGCGGCGTCGTGGCTCCCTCGACCACGTCCAGCATGGCGCGCACGCCGCGTCGTCCCGGGCCCTTCGTGTCGCGCATCGGCTCCGCCCGCACACCCGGGACTTCGATGCGCCACGAGACGACTCCGACCAGTCGAGCGAGGTTGACCAGTGAGCGCACGGCAGCGAGCCGTCCGTTGACCGTGTTGGGTGCCAACCCCTGCTCCAACATGGCACCGCGCCAGGCGAGGACGAGACGGTTGGCATCGCCCGCTGTGCCGCCGAGGAGGCGCCGGGCGACCTCCGGGGCGTCTGCGGCCCCGATCGCGCGACACAGGGCCGCCAGTGCGCCCCTGTAGGCCCTCAGCGTGGTCGGACGACGGCCTGCGAGGAAGAGGGCGACCAGGTCGTCGTGAGCGGGCGGGCCCGGGGAATTCGGGGAGATGCGGGCCAGGGGGAGGGGTGTCTCGTCGTGCATGGTCGGACGTTCGCTGGGGTGGCCGGAACATGCCAGTGGACATGCGTGCGACATTGGGCGATTGCGCACGTGTGGGCGACGGCGCTGCAGGTCGGATGAGCACACCGTTGATGGAGCGCGCGTGTACCTGCGCGCGACCCCCGGTCAAGTGGGCGTGTGGTGGTGCTGACGACGTGCCTACCGCGCCAGGCGCAGGTGCGCGGCACGACGCAGGAACCCGGCACGGAACTCGCCAGGCGTCACGTGTGCCAACTCGGCGAGATCCTCGATGGAGTAGCCAAGATCCTGCGTATGGAAGTCGATGATCTCCGACACCAACTTCGGCTCCTCGGGGGAGAGCACGTCCGGCTCGCCCTTTCTCCAACCGAGTTGCGAGATCCGTGAATACAGCGTTCGCTTCCGGCGGTCCGAGATGATCCCAAGCGAGCCAGCACGGTAGACCATGGCCGCGACGGACACCCGCCACCGCAGCTTGAGCGACGACAGTTTCGGGATGTTGACCGGGGGCCGAAGTTCCGCGCGAAAGTCGCGGGTGGGCATCAAAAGCTCGGATGCGAATCGGTTCGCCTCGGCCTCCATGTCCTCGAACGAGCAGGAGTGCATGACGAGGTGCCCGA
This sequence comes from Planctomycetota bacterium, assembly GCA_024280885.1. Classification (GTDB taxonomy): domain Bacteria; phylum Planctomycetota; class JAJSAM01; order JAJSAM01; family JAJVHW01; genus JAJRPF01. The sequence goes on from JAJRPF010000052.1 coordinate 5,077, forward strand.
GTTCGTGGCAGAGCGTGAATCGCATGCGGTCGGTGGGCTTGCTCGCGTTGACGAAGATGACTGGCGGCATCTTGTCGGTGAGTTGGCTGATGGCGTCGATCTTGTCGGTGCCGAGATTCACGCGCACGACGATGACGCCCGCGTCCTCGAGCATCGACGTCACGTTCGCAATCGGTCCCGGTGGTAGCCGCCAGTAACTCCGGACGAGTTCCGCAATGTGCTCGGCATTGCCATCGAACGCATCGGAGTCGATCCTTGGGATCGGCGGCTTCGAGGGCGTGAATTCGACGTTCTGGTAGAGCGCCGCGAGCTCCATGAGCATCACGTCAAAGATCGCGTGAATGCGGCGCGTCTCGCGCACGCCGAGGCTCTGAAGTTTGCGATGGAAGACGCACGTCGCCCCAGACGCCGCTGGAGGACTCTGCGAGAAGAACGAAGGCGGAAACTCCAACGCGCTCGCCAGGCACTGGAGGTTCTCGTTCGAGATGCTCACCATGCCGCTCTCGATGCGAGAGACCGTTGGTTGCGTGAGTCCGGCGGCTTTGGCCAGTTCGCCCTGGTTCAGCCCTCGATACTCGCGAGCGAGTCGGAACATGCTCGGCTGGGGTTCGTCCGTCACTCGGACGCCGCCTCCCTGCGCTTGAGCCCCCGCACGCCCGTCGATCGCGGAGACCCGGCGGCGGCCACGATCGCACCGGACGCGCCAGTCGCCTCGTCGTCGAGACGGTGTTCCCAAGCATGCTCGCCCGTCGCCACGAGGTAGATCGCCGGATCTGCCTGTCCCTTCGGGTCCAGCACATACCCGCAGAAGAGCACGCCGGTCAGCGAGTTCAGCGCGTGCTCCTCGCCGAGATCCTGAAACAGGAACCCTGTGAGCGTGTCGCCATGGGCCGCGCCGCTCCGCTTGGTCTTATTGCGCGCCGGGCGACGCGAAGAGTTCAGCTTGTTCAGCCGGACGCCGACGCCGCCGGGGAATGTCACGACCAGGAAGCCAGCCCCTTCATCGAGGTCGATGCGGCCTGCCTCGAGATCCGCTGCGAATTCGACCTTCGCAAGCGTGGTCGCATGGTCGTGCGCGACGGAGTAGAGCGATCGGTCTGACCACGCTGCGTGGGACTGCGCCCTCTCTGTCGTGGCGGCCACAAGTGCCCGGTGCCAGACCTTCACGAGTCGTCGGCGATCCTCGCACGGGATCGCGCCGAGCACGGTGCCCCTGTCGATGGCGGGACGCGGAGTGTTCTTGATCATGGGGCAAGAGTAGCATGCGGTGGCGACAACGGTGGCGCGGCATGCATGGCATTATGCATGCGCTCTATGCACGCAAGCGTGAGACCCTGACTTTGCCTGGGTTGTGAACTCATGATCGCCGCGATGGCTCGGAGTACGCTCGGTCACTGTGAGTTCCGGCCGTCCGCACGCACCTGGACGCGCGACGGGTTTTCCCCCGGGCGGGGATGGCCCGCTGCCGCGTGCGCGTGGTAGGAAGGTATACATGGCCGACCAGCGCCGACCGCGCGTCCAGTTGGATGAGATCGACAGCGACCTCGCGACCGAGATCGTCCGAGCACGACGCGACAGGACGCTTCTTCAGCGCGTAAAGGACCTGCTTCGCGCCGACCGCAAGCGCCGCGGAGACCTCTCGATCGACGACGCATGGACCGCATCACGTCGGCGCTGGACCGAGCACTCCCGAGAGTTGGGACTGTCCGACGCATCGGATGAGGACTACCTGTCCCAGATTCGCAACGAGGACCAGGAGTACTTCGACACGTCGATCGCGAGGATGGCGTGCCGCCTCGCGGGATACCGCGAAGAGATCGCCCCCTACTTGCTCTGTTCCGCAGATGCCGGGGGCTACCTGGATCGCGTTCCAATCGACGTGAGACCTTGGACGCAAGCGGACCGGGAGATCGATGCTGAGGTGGACGCGATCTTCCGTGAACGCCACCCACCGACCGAGCAGGAGCGCCGACTCTCAGCCCTGTGGGAGACTCACAGCGCCGAGGGAATCCCAACGCGACGTGGCGGCGTCGCTGCACTGACGCTCGCGCAGCGAATGCATGCTCTCCTCTGCGCGATTCGCGGCAAAGGCCCGCCCAGGTTCGAGGAGAGTGACGGTGCGCGGCGCACGTGCACTCTCTGCCGCGAGAACCTGCGCACGCTTGAGCGCTGGATCAACGACGACGCAGAAGCGAAGCGCTTGCTCGCGTTCTTCGACACGTAACTGGACAACGCCGGAATCGGACTGTCCAGAGACGCGGGACGAATCGTCCCCGAAGCTCCAACTACGACGACAACAACGTCGCCGCAGAAGGAGTTCACATGCACCGGAGAACGACTGGAGAGATCGCACGACTGCTCGACGTCCCCGAGTACGCGCTGCAAAACCTGATCCGGCACCGCATCATCGAACCGCCCGAACTCGTGGTGGGTCGGCGTTGCTGGACAGAAGACGATATGGACCGTGCCCGCAACGCGCTATGCGAACGCGCTTCACGGCGGCGCTCCATGGCCTCGGGTAAGCCCAGCCGCCCACAGCCGTGACCAAGCGCAACGACGCGGGAGTGGTCGCACGCCTTCGCAACGATGGCCGCCTGGTAGAGGCGCTCGGCTTCCTGCTCGGGCAGTTGGTTCGGGCAGATCGCACGAGTCACATCCGCTGCCTCGACCCCGACGCGCATCAGAACGGCGACGCACATCCGTCAATGGTTGTGAAACCTCGAGTGGGCCGTGTGACGTGTGCCGCGTGCGGACTGGATGCCGGGTTGCTCGAGATCGGTGTCCTGCGGGGGCTGGCAGGGACCGCGTCCGAAGTCGCGCAACAACTTGAAGACCGGTTCTACGCCAAGGGCTCCGGGCCCGGGGTCACGAAGTCACCGAGTCGCGTGGCGACGAGCGGAACCGTTGAGTGGCCGCACTACGCGAAGACCGCGGAGTCTCTCGGCTGGAGCGTCGAGGGAGCACACGGCGGGCGACGCTACCTCCGCATGGCCACGCAACAACTCGACGGCAGCCCGGGTCGCGTGAAGATCCGCTACGAGAAGTCACGTGATCTGCAAACAGCCGCCTTCGATCCAGAGAGCTCCGAACTCCCGATCGGACTGATCACCGACAACCTCTTCCGCGACGCGGTCACGGGCGAGCCCGGTTCGCGGTTCGCCCTACTCGCGGGTGAGACCTGTCTCCTCGCCTGGGTCTTTCACGCGCGCTTCGAGGGCCGGGAGATCGCGGCCGCATCACACGCGAACGGTGAAGTATCTCGTCTCGGCGAGTTGGCGGAGCCCTTTGCCGGCCACCACGTCATCGTCCTCTACGACAACGACGAGACCGGACGCAGGGAGGGGCCGAAACGCGTCGCCGAACTGCTCTCTGCTGGCGCGGCAAGCGCCGTCTCGATCCACGTTCCCGACCCTCACAAGGACGTGTGCGATTACCTTCGTTCGGGCGGCTCGGTGCGCGAGATCGTCCAGATCGCCGACGCCGCGGCGACACAACCTCCCGCATCAGGCTCGAACAAAGAGGTTGTGTCGCCGTCGCCACCCGCGCCGGATCGAGAATGGACCCCGTTCCCGGTCGCGCTGCTACCCAGTCCGGTCGCACAGTTCGTCGCGGAGACCGCAACTGCCCTTGGATGTGACCCTGCACTGATCGCCCTGCCCTGTCTCGCGGTGCTGGCCAGTGCGATCGGCAACGCGCGATCGATCCGACTCAAGAGTTCATGGACCGAACCATCGATCCTGTGGGCGGCGAGCATCGGGGAGAGCGGGACGCTGAAGAGCCCCGCGTTCGATGCGGCCATGGAGCCGCTGAACCGTAGACAGGAAGAGGCACTGCTGGACTACGAGGCGGCCGTGGAACGCCACAAGACGGCGAAGACCGAGTACGGCGAGAGTCTCAGACGCTGGAAGAAGACCGACTGCTCGTCGCCTCCTCCCGCGGCGCCGGAACAGCCGCACGCCCGGCGGTACTTCGTTCAGGACACGACGGTCGAAGCGCTCGCTCCCCGCCTGGCCGAGTCGCCCAATGGACTGCTACTCGCCCGGGAGGAACTCTCGGGCTGGTTCACCAGCTTCAACCTCTACCGCGGCGGCCGCGGCTCCGACCAGGCGGCGTTCCTGCAGATGTACGGCGCGCGAGTGCTGCTCGTGGATCGCAAGACGGGCACTCCCCCCACGATTGCCGTTCCGCGCGCATCGTTGTCGATCACGGGCACGATCCAACCAGCGATCATGCGCGAAGTGCTCGGGCGCGGTGAGTTCGACTCGGGTCTCGCCGCACGGATACTGCTGGCGTATCCACCACGGCGTACGAAGCGGTGGACGGATGCCGTAGTCCGACCGAGCACGATCGATGCATACGACCGGACAATCCGATCGTTGATGGAACTGCGAGCCCCGGAGGAAGCAGGAGCCACGCCTCCGATCGCGATCGGTCTCTCTCCGGAAGCGTCCCAGATCTGGGCCGAGTTCTACGACGAGCACGCCGAGTGGCAGGCCCGCTCAGTAGGCGACGAGGCGGCGCTCCTCGCGAAGATCGAGGGCATCGCCGCCCGGCTCGCGCTCATCGTCCATTGCATCCGTTCGGTCGGGGACGAGGCGATGACGCTGGGCGTCATGGTGGATGACGAGAGCGTTCGAACCGGCGTCCAACTCGCGCGCTGGTTCGCAAGCGAGGCGCTACGGGTCTACGCCGTCTTCCGCGAGTCGCCAGAGGAGCAGCAACGCAGGGAACTCGTCGCGTGGGTTCGCAGCAGAGGCGGATGCGTCACCGCCCGCGACCTGCAACGCGGTCCGCGACAGTTCCGCAGCGACGGTGTGAACGCACAGCGTGCACTGGAGAATCTGGCCAGAGACGGTCTCGGCGCATGGGAAAGGCGGCCTCCCTCGGAGAGAGGCGGCCGTGGGAAGACGGTCTTCGTTCTCGCTGAGAGTCGAGCGGCGACGGCGACGGAACCTCCAGCTTCGAGCCTGGATGACGAGGTTCCGTCGCCGGGCTCCGGCGAATTGCCCCCGAAGCGGCGCCCTGGCGTCGACGAGGAAGCGGCATGAGCGACCCCTCCCGCGCCGCAATCGCGGTCACGTTCTTGGCCGAGGACGCCGACGCCCGCCGTGCCGTCCTCTCCTGGACGCTCCTCCCGCCGGGCCTGTCCGAACGCGCCCTGCTCGCCACGTGGTCCCGCGCATCCGGAGTCCCCCGCAGCCGTCTCCGCCGCATCGCCGACACGCTGCGCGGCCACGGCATCTGCCGCGACGACGGCACCGTCGATCCCGAAGCGACCCGAGTCATACAACACGTCGCTGCAGAAGCGCTGCGCGGCCCCAAACGGAGGAAGTGATGTCACAGATCCTGGAGTCCCTACGTCCGCTGGCCATCCCCATCGAGTCGCTGCATCCGGACCCGGCCAACGCCCGCAAGCACAGCGATCGAAACCTCGACGCGATCAAGGGCTCGCTCGCGAAATTCGGACAGCGCAAACCGATCGTGGTCCAGACGAACGGCATGATCGTGCGCGCCGGTAACGGCACGTTGGCGGCGGCGAAAGCGCTCGGCTGGACCGAGATCGCCGCGGTTCTCGTGGATGAGGGCGACGTCGAAGCGACGGCCTACGCCATCGCCGACAACCGCACTGCCGAACTCGCCACGTGGGATGACGATGTTCTCGCGTCGTTGCTCCACGGACTCGAGCAGGACGACGACTTCGACCATCTTCTGACCGGCTTCAGCGATGCGGAGATCGGGAAGATGCAGCCGCCCGTCGATGGGCTGGCAGATCCTGACGAGATCCCGCCCGTGCCCGACGAACCGGTCGCCCGTCCCGGGGACCTCTGGCTCCTCGGCGCACATCGCCTGCTCTGCGGTGACGCCACGAGCGCCGACGACGTCGCGCGACTGCTCGACGGCACCGCTCCAGAGATGCTCGTCACCGATCCGCCATATGGCGTTTCGCTCGACATGGAGTGGCGTGATCGCGCGGGGAAGAACGCCCTTGGTCCCGCCGAGTCGTCCTACATGCAGCGCGCCGAGGGCCACGCGAATACGACGATATCCGGGGACACGATCGCGGACTGGTCGCATGCGTTCGCGCTCGTCCCGTCGCTGCGCGTGGCCTACGTCTGGCACGCATCCTCCTTCAGCGTGGACGTCGGTGCGGGGCTACGCGACATCGGCTTTGACCTGCGTCAACAGATCATCTGGCGCAAGCCCCACTTCGTGCTCTCGCGAACGCACTATCACTATCAGACCGAACCGTGCTGGTACGCGGTGCGGCACGGCAAGACCTCGGCCTGGCTCGGCTCGCGCGATCAGTCGAACCTCTGGGACGCGGCGAGTCCCAAGCAGCTCATGGCCGGAAGCAACGAGGAGAAGTTCGATCACCCCACGCAGAAACCCTTGCTCTGCATGGAGCGCCCTGTCGAGAACCACGACTTCCCCGAGGTCTACGAACCGTTCAGCGGATCGGGAACGACGCTCATCGCATGCGAGCGACGTCGCCGCCGCTGCTTCGCGATGGAGATCGACCCGAAGTACGTGGACGTCGCGGTGAAGAGATGGGAGAGCTTCACGGGCGGCACGGCCCAGTTGGTGCGGCCATGAAGCGCGTGTTCGTCTGCACGCCGTTTCGCGGCGACGTGCGAGGCAACACGGCGCGCGCCGTGGCCCTCTGTCGCGAGATCGCGTTGGCGGGCGACGCTCCCTTCGCCCCGCACTTGCTCCTGCCACAGGCGCTCGACGACGCGGTGGGCATCGAACGCGAGATCGGCATGGCAGCTGGACTCGTCTGGTTGGCCGTCGCCGACGAGCTCCTCGTCGCCGGTCCGGTCACTGACGGGATGCGGCGCGAGATCGCCGCCGCGTCGGAACTCGGGCTACCCATCCGTTTCCGGGAGGGCCGGTGGTAGCTCGTCGTCCCCCGACGCCCCTTGGAGAGCCGTTGCTCTCCGCGGACGAGGTCGCGGCGTACTTCTCCGTGGACACAACGACCGTCTACCGCCTCGCCTCGCGCGGCGAACTCCCCTCGATCGAGATCGGGCGACGCGTGCTGCGCTTCCGGCCTGAAGACGTGCGCGCGTTCATGGAACGGCGTACGCGGTCAACACGTACGAAGGGACGCGTCAGCCGTCTTCTGGAGCGCCGGTCATGACACGACGCAAGAGGTCAGAACGTAGTGGATGTGTCGCGCGAGTAGAGCGTCCATGGACCTCACGCGAGCCCTGCTGGAACGGGCCGCCGAGAGAGGAAACGACATGACGAGTACGAAGAAGGAGCAGCGGCCCAAGCGCCGCCGACGCTTCGGGCGCGTGACCAGCCGCAAGTGGCCGAGTGGCCGGCGGACCTGGCGCGCGCTCTGGTACTGCAAGGACGAGCGACGACGGATCTCGCGCTCCTTCGATACGCAGAAGGAGGCGACGGAGTTCCTCGCCGAGTTGGAGCGCCGCGTGATCACGCGCACCTACGAGGTGCCGCCGACCATCACCCAGGCCGAACACGAGGATCAGGAGGAGCGTGACGCCACGCGCAAGAGCCGCGTCCCGACGCTGATTGGCTACGCCGAGGACATCATCGATCGCCGTTTCGAACCGGTGCTGGCGAAGGGCTCCCTCGGCGTCTACAGGGCCGCTCTACGCGCCTGGAAGGACTTCTTCGGCGCACGCCGGGGACGACGCGCTGTGCGGCTGGACAAGGTCACCCCCGCGATGTGGCTCGACTACCGAGCGTGGCGCGCGAAGAGCCGCAATTCCAACTACGGGGAGAAGACCACGGTCAGCAACAGGACGCTCAACGCCGATCAGCAGTGCGTCGTCCGAATCCTGAACGAAGCGGTCCTCGACGGGCATCTCGACACCAACCCGCTGGCCGGGATGAAGAAGCTGCGCGAGACACGGCGGCCTCGGCGCTACCTCACCAAGCAGGAACTCGGGCGGCTCATCGCGAACTGTCCCGAACACTTCCGACCGCTGCTTCTGATGGCGATCTACACGGGCGCGCGCAAGGGTGAATTGACCCGGTTGCGCTGGAGCGACATCGACTTCACCGGCGCGAAGATCTCGCTCTACCGTCCGAAGACGGGCAACGCGGACTGGATCGATCTGCACCCCGCTGTCGCGACCGAACTGATCAGGATGCGCGACGCGCGCGAGAAGGTCCGGCCGGACGACCACGTCTTCCTCTCCTGCCGCGGGACGCCCTATGTCGAGATCCGCCGCTCCTGGGATCTGGCGCTGAAGGCGGCGGGTCTGGACGGGCGCGAAGGACTGACGCCGCACAGCTTGAGGCACTCGTTTGCGGTGCACTTCCTGGAGGGCGGCGGCGCGGTCACGGACCTGCAGCAGCAGCTCGGGCACGCGGAACTGGCGACGACGCAGATCTACGCGGCGGGGCTCTCGGAGCGGCGACGCGCGACGGTGATGGCGCTCGACTTCGAGATACCGAAGCCGCGCCTTGTGGAAACGGCATCGAGTTCACAGACGAAGACAGGCACATAGAGGAGGACCATCATGCGCTACGGACCGAACGACACATTCTGGATCGTGACCGACGCGGGACCGGAGTACGAGGAAGCGGACGTCTGTTTCGAGACCTCGCTCGCCGGGCTGGAACGGCAGTTTCGCGGCGGGCTGACGGCGGCGCAGAACCCGACGCTCTTCACGGATGAGAAGGAAGCGCGCGTCGAGGCGTTCGGGCGGCTGGTCGCGGCGCGGGCGGCACGGGCCATCGCGCAGGGGAACGCCGATGGACGGCCGCTGGCGTGCGCGGAGCGCGTCGAGGTGTTGGACGGGGAGGGGAACGTGCTCTTCGCGGCGGAGTTGCCGAGGGGGAGCGCGCCGGACAGCGGGCGACGGTGATGGCGCTGAAGTTCGGGGCAGCGGACTGAGCGCCGCGGAACTATGGCGTCCAGACACGCTGCCTCGACCGCGTCCCTCGCACGCGGCGCGGAGCGACGGCGATGCGACTACGCTCCGCACTCGAGACGTTGAACGGGACCGATCCTCCTGTTCCGGACACCCGCGGGGCTCGAACTCCGAATGCGGACGATCTCGTGATTCGCAGCTGGATGTGCATCCACCATCCGCGGGGAACCCGCGTACACTCGCGCGCTACCGCGACGGAGGCCCCGATGGCACCAGTGTCAAGAGCGACTGCTACCGTGAAGTTCGAGGAAGGCGTACATCGCGACCGGGCATGGTCGAGCCTCGCAGCGATGTTCCGCCGAGGAGAGCGGCCGCTCGCTGGCTTGGGTCCACTGCGGGATCTCAGGGACAATTGCGATAACACGCCGCTCTCGGAGGGCGATGCGTTCTCCTGCGCGACGCACGCTGGCAAGTACGAGCTTGAGATCACGGCATGCCGTCCTCCCGAGCTCATCGCGTACGACGTGTTCAATGACCGCCACAACTTCCAACTCGCAATCGAACGGACCGAGCTCCGCATTCGGGGCTCCGACAGTCACCCGCAGCTCATGGTGAGTTGCGAGCTGCGTTTCCACGGTCCCGGCATTCTCCGCCTGTTTCGCACCGGTGCCGCGGAACGCAACCTGCGAGGCTTCCTCGGCGAGGAGACTCGAAGCACGTCTTGGGCGGGTTCGTGGCTCGACGTGCCACTGCTCCGTATGAGCCTTGAGATTTCCCGAGCTTGACCGTGGCCGACCCCGCAACAGGCTCGCCTTACCGCGCGTCCGGCAAGAGAGCCGCCGCTCCCGAACGACGGCTCCTGCGCACCGCTTACTTGAGCAGGTAGACTAAGAAGGCGATCACGCCGAGGCCTAGTGCGACAACGCAGCCAGTCGCGCCGAATCGTACGGTTCGAAATACGCCCCCCGCGCTCCGGATGGCGCCGTAGGCATCCTCCACGTGCTCGGTGCGTAGCGGGATCGGACGCTCGGTTTCGATCACGATCGCGATCCCATCCGGAGGAACTGCCATGTTCGGGAAGTACGGTGTGCGCGCCGCCCGGATGATCCCGCCGACCGGCGCGTGAATCGCGGCGTCGTTCACATCGGAGGATCGTGTCATGAACCATCCGATACGGTCTCCCCGGTTCACGCGCTTGTCGTGGGGGGCGAAGTCGAAGAACATGCGTTCCGTCATCTCCTGCGCCGACATCTCCGGCCAGTGCTTGAGGAACGCTCGCGGTGGCATGGGGAGTTCGAACTGGTGGCGCGCATCGAAACGCCTCCATGCATCGGCATCGAATGGATGATTAGGATGCGCCGCGTACTTGTTGGCGAACTCCGAGTCCTCGAAGTAGTTCACGCGCCTCACGCATCCGGGATCCGACCCGTCCGAGATTAGAACTACCGCCAACCCGGGGTAGCACGGCTCGGCGGGGTTCTCCAACCGGCTAAAGTATCGGCCGACCTCGTCGGGCCTCACCAGCGGACGCTCGTGATACTGATCCGTCTCGGCGCGTGACGACTCGCGGCCCTCGGTGCGACTGCGCGAGCGCCCCGTCTCGGAGCTCTGACCCGTTGTCGTGGACTGCTCCCGTGTGTTCGATGCTGTGGCACTCCCGAGGAGCTTCCGAAACAGGCCGGCGCTGTCGCGCAAGAGGGGCAGCCAGTCGTGCGAATCGGAGCGACTCCTTCCGCTGCTTTGCTGTTCGCTAGTACTCTCACCAGTGGTCTCGGTCACGTTGAGTTGCGAACTCACGCCCTCTGAACGGGTCTCCGTCGTCCGGTTGATTTCCGTCACGCCGACCAGCTCAGACACGTACTCACGCGTGAAGCGATCATCGACACCGAAGAACATGCGGACGCCGCAGTTGGACAGGAACACCTCCCAGGACTCGCCATACGTCGCCTGTAACTGAGCGAGGTTCTGAATCACGATGAGGAACTTGACGCCGTACTTCGCGATCTGAGCGATCCCGTGCTCAAGGCTCTCCATCCTCTTCAACGCCGCAAACTCGTCGAGAACCACGAGCACTGGATGGCCCGAACGTGGTGGCCCTGGGATCGCTTCAAGCTCGGTTGTGATGAGCGTCACCATCAGGCGTAGCCACCTGTAGTCCTCAGTCATGTATCGCGACGGGATGACCAGGAACAAGCTCACGCCCTCAGGCGCGGACTTGAGGTCCGCGAGGGAGAAGTCAGAGGTGGAGAGGCACGCCTTCATGTCGGGGTTGTTGATGAACGCTGTCGCGGCGATCGCAGCGTCTTTCACGGCGAGCCACTGGCCGTCATGCGCGCTCTGGGCCATCTCGCGCATCTCTTCTCCGATACCGGCCACATGCCCCTCGCACGCCGAATTGCTCTCCATCGTTGCCCAGAGGAAGTCGAAGCCCGACGGGCTCTCGGCGGATTCGGTCTCGCGGAACTTATCCCTCCGCTGGATGTCGCCGAGCTGCGCTAGTTCGCGGACGGTCACGAGGGACCGCCTGCCTTCGAAGCCCGGAGACGTCAGAACGTGGAGAACAAGCGCCGCAAGAAAGCGTCGGGCGCCGTTGCGCACCCACGCTTTCTCGGCTTCTGCCTCTGGAACTAGAGCTGCCGCGATCCCCTCGGCCCGTCGAACCGTCGTCCGCCCCAAGGGGTCGAGAGTGTCCAGCGGATTGAAACACGCTCGGACGTCACTCTCGACGTCGGACTCGGAGTAGGGGTCGAGCACGTACACGCGCTGCCCCATGCCGTCGCAGTGAGCGGCCCCGCGACCTCGACGGCTGGCTGTGATCGTGGCGTTGTCACCTGTGGGGTCAATCGTGACCACTGAACCCGGCCAGAGACACAGATTGGGGACGATGACCGATGTCCCCTTGCCGCTGCGCGTGCCCGCAACCACGCACACGTGCCGGTCGTCCCGGACGCCGATCGGCACATCATCTGGCACGCTTCGCCCGATCCAGATCGATCCCGGTGCATAAGGATGTCTTTGCAGCAGCGCTGCGGGCTCCATCCACTGGGCGGTCCCGTGGCGACGTGGCGCGTCCATGCCGTGCGCTACTCGGGCGTGAGCCCGTGGCCCTGAGAGTGACCGCGCTGACGATCTGCCTTGTTCTTTAGTGCGCGGTCGCAGATTGCACGATCTTGATCACCATCGTCATGGCCCGTTCCATCGGACAAGGCGCCCTGTTGCCCTTGCACCGAATCGTCGCGTTCGGCGCTCTCCGAGGCGGCCTCGTTGAATGCTGCGGTTGCTTGTCCCGCGCTGCGATCCAGGTCGTGGTGAGCGCAGTCGATTTCTTGTGCCACGCTAGCGCCTTGCCGCTCGCTACGGTTCTCGACCGCTCGGCGCGCAAGGTCATCGTCAGCGGCGTGCTGCGCTGATTCGTGAGACTCGGTGGACCCCTCGTTGCTCATGTCGACCTCCTCGGTTCGCGGCTACGCCTGCCGACACTTGGGGCAGCCTGGAAGCCTCCCGCATCTTCGGGGGCATCCGCAGTATTCGTGTCCCTCTGGACACGCAGAAAACTCGTGCATGGACCACATCTCATAGCAAGTGGGGCAATAGATCCGGATGTGGTCGTTCGATGACACGTGACGCCACCATTCCAAGATTCGATCAAGCATGTCGCCTCCACACCCTCAACTCCGCACACGGGGGATCACTCCCTCTCAGCGTAGCAGCACCGGGGGTGCCAGGACAGTGTGTGGAGTCCCCCCGGTCGAACCGCCACTGGACGAGGGGGAGGGGGGACTGGCTCGATGTCACGCCCGATTGGGAACGCTCCCGCCGACTTAGGGGGTCTGCTAAAGCACCTGCGCCAGAATCGGGACGATTCGGGGACGATTGGCGCGCGCGAGCGATCGCCGTAACTCACGTCGTGCGCGCAAGTTAGCGTGGTCGGGGCGAGAGGATTCGAACCTCCGGCCTCTTGCTCCCGAAGCAAGGACGAGGCGTTGATTCCAAAGGGTTTACGCGTGTCCCTCGCCGCACAAGCTGCACAAGAGGCAGGAGTTGACTGACGTTGTGCAGCGGTAGTGCAGCGGTCCCTGCCTCGGAAGTCCACGATCGCGAAGCGCCCGGACGCCTCTACACAACCGCCTAGTTGCCCACCTCAGATCGACCAGCCGGCACGGTCACCCGACTTCGTAGTCCTCGGCGAACTTGGAGCGGTAGAGATCGATCGCGGACTGCTTGGCGACCTTCACCGCTTCACGAGTGGTGTCCAGTTTCATGTCGATCACGCGCATCTGCCCATCGACCTTGGTCAACGCCTCGATCCGATGGAACGCATCGCCGAAACGATCGGCGAACGCCGCGAGCGCCTTCAGCTTCATCAGTGCGTCATCGAGGTGGTGGCCGTGGGGGTCGATGATCGACGCGACGATCTGGCCGCCGACCTCGTGGAAGAACACGAAGTCGGGGTGCATGGACCGCCAGTTGCCGGTGCCGTCGTCTCGGTAGGCGATGCCTAGCGAGTCGACCGCGGCTCGCGACGGGTTGCGATACCAGCCCCGCAAGTTGGGTCGAGCGAGTTCCGCGAAGACGACCTCCCATTCCCAGCTGTTGAGCGACGTGAGCGGAAACTGGCCGGACTCGTCGGAGATCAAATGCAGCGGCGCAAGCGGCGCCATCGCCAGCTGACCGTCGTCCTCTATGACGGTGAAGGCCTCGATGCGCGTTCGTGGCCGCCGCAGCGCTCCCTTCTGGGGCTCGGTCGCCATGGCGCGGATGTCCTCGTACGCCTGCTGGCGATCGTCGGACAACTCCTTGATGGCCACGCGGTGCTGGGCGAAGAGGCGGGCGGTCAGTTCGAGCGCTTCGGCGTCGACCTTGTCGCGCACCTCCTTCACGGTGGCGAGCGCCGCCGCTCGCACGTACGCCTCGCGCAGCTCGTCGTCGCCGGAGTCGGATGTGTCGGGACCCGCCAGATGGTTGACGTACGACTGCGCGACATCGGCGCCGAACGCCTTCTTGGCAGCCTCGAACTCGCTGCGGATCGCGCGGTCGTCGGCGCGCTCGAGAGACTCGGAGTAACTCAGCCCTGTCTCGCCGAAGCGCCCCGCGATCTCCTTGACATGGACGACCCAGCCGTCGCGGATCGCCGGCTGGAGCTTGTCGGAGTAGCGCAAGCCGTAGGCATCCAGAATGCGGTGTAGTTCCTGCTCGACGTTGGCGAGAGCTCCGGGCCAAACCGCGTCGGCCGAGAGAGCCTGCGCAAGGGCCACTAGTCGCTTCACGGGGCGGGCGCCGCGCTGGGGCAGCGTCTGTGTCGGCAGCACCTCCCACAAGTCCCACACCTCGTTCGGGACGTTCGGGTTGGGTCCAAGCTCCTTGCCGTCGAGCACAGCCTTCTTCTCACCGCCGGGCATTGAATCGAGGTCGCCGGTCAGGAACCGAACGACCTTGACCGCGGTGGTGCGGTCGAAGAAAGGCAAGATGCAGTCGACGGCGTTCAGCCGTTCGTCGCCCGGGATGCGACGGGCGAGCGGGTTGCGCACCATGCGGCCAAGCAACTGGGTAATGTGGGTGTTGTCCTTCGCGGGTCGGAAAGACACCAGCACCTCGGCGCGCGGACAGTCCCACCCGGTTGAGATGGCGTCCTTCGCGACCAGCACGCGCACGTGCGACTCGTCCTGCACGCGTTGCGGCTCGATCCAGTCGACCTTCCACGCGCCGAATCTCTGTGTGGAGTGGTCTCCGAGGACGTGTCGCACCGACGTGGCGCGAAGCTCCGGGTACTCGGCGAACATGGTGTCGAGCGCCACCCCGACGTCGTCCGGGTTCGGCTTGTTCGGTGTCTGCAGGATGAGCAACGGCTGGACGGCCTCGCGGAGGCCTTGCGAGCTTGCGTAGGTGGCCCACCGCTCGGTCGAGTCCTTCAGCTTCCGCGCGGCGCGGCGCACGAGAACCGAGTCGAAGTTGCCGGCCTCGTCGGGAATTTCGAGGACGAGTGTGTCCTTGACGAGGCCGGACTCCTGCACGCGCGCCGACTCGACAACGATGGGCGGCAACGCGCGCCGGCTTCTCGTCACCTCCGCGTCCTTCATCGCCGACTCGAAATGGGCGATGGTCGCGGAGATGCCCCAGACGATCGGGACGGGAGGACGGAGTTTCGTGCCGTTGACGAGCCGCCGCACGATGGTCGGCTTGGCGCGGGTGACCCTGGTGTTGAATCCGCGGTGTGCCTCGTCCAGCACCAGGTACAGCGTCAAGCCGTCGGCTTCGATTGTGTTACTGATGGTCTCCCAGATCGTCCAGCCCTGCATGTCCGGCGCGCTGGCGGCCATCCCGGGAAGGCGACTCTGGCCGTCCGCAGTCGACTCGACGTGACCGCGCGTCAGCAGCGACGTCTTGGTCAGCTTCTGGGTGTTCAGGAAGTACACCTTGCCCGCCTCGAGCCGCGGCCTTGCGAATGGCGGTTCCACGTGGACGAGGTTCGAGTACGTGAACTTCTCGGAGGCCTGCCGAAGTCGGTTGAACGTCTGTCGGTTCAGGCTCGGGTCGTCAGAGAACCAGAGCACCACCGCTCCGGGATCGGGGTCGAAGCCGAAGGCATCACTGCCCCAGAACAGGGCTTCGATTGCGGCGGCGGCCATCACCGTCTTGCCCGCGCCGGTCGTGGCGGTAAGCGCGAACGACGAGATTTCGCGCTTGTCAGGGTTCTTGAAGTTCTCGCGGGCGCGCTTCAGGTTGGCGAGAACGTCTTCCACGGCGTCCGCCTGATAGTCCTTGAGCGTGAACCTCACAGCGCACCTCGACCGGACTCGATCTCGAAGTTCCGCAGGTACGCCTCGTAGAGGCGTACCGCATCCACGCGGTCGGGAAGTTGCTGCGCGACTGACTCGAACAGCCGGTCCTCGTCCGTCACGATAAACACCAGAGACAATCCCTCCCGAGCCCGGACGGCCTTCAGGAACTGGGTTGTGAAGTCGAGGTTGGCGAGGACGCCGTACACCTCGGCGACATCCCAGCCCGCGGAGATGTCCTCGACGCGCCGACCTTGAGAGCCGGCCCGCATCCAGAGCAGTGGCGCGATCCTCCGAAACTCGCGGTTGCTCGCCACGCGCAGAGGCGCCTCGTACGTCAGCGTGAAGAACTCAACGTTCTCCTCCAAACCATCCGCCATCGGGAACGCGTCGATGTACTTGTAGTCGCCGCCGATCGGATGCCCATCGGGGGTTTGACCTGTCACCGCAGCCGCGAGGCGCGGCTTTGTTACGTGTTCACAGATGCCCCATCGCTCCCACTCCTCGTCGCCTGGCCGGAGCCCCTTGCTCCTGAGCGCTGCCTCTTCCCCAGTGGAGATCTCGTTGTTGGTGATACAAATCGCCTGACGGCGCCCGCCGTCTTGCCGATTGAGGCGCATTATCGCGTGGCCGGTTGTTCCAGACCCGGAGAAGAAGTCAACGACACAGGCCTCCGGCTTATTCGCGACGAATAGTCGCAGGGCGTCCTCGACCGCGTACAGCGACTTCGGGTAATCGAAGCGCTTGCCGCCAAGCAGTAGTTTCAGAAGCTCTGTGCCACTGGTCTCTGCGTTATGGCTCGGCTTGCTCCATGTTGTCACCGGCATCTTGGTCTTATGCGTTACGTAGGTTGCGATAACACTGCCATCTCCGTTGCGCCCAGTGACTTTCGCGCGACCCTCTTCGATGTCGTCAATTCGACCGGAAGTGAGATAGGAGATCTCCCATGCCTGCGGCTTCTTTGGAGTATGCCGCCCGACCCGGAGGTAGCCCTTCTGGAGCAAGGCCTTCGCCGCCGGCACCGTCAGTCCCCAGTTCATCTCCGTACCGTTGTCCCGCATTGGGAAGACGGCCGTGCACCCTGGGCGATTCGGAGCCTCGCTCAGGGGTACGCCATGCGGTAACGGCGCACCGATCTCCTCGATCTTCCCCTCTCCGGTGACGTACACGGGGTAGCACTGCCCGGTCCCCCCTTTGCGGTTCCTCGCTTCGATGAAATGTCGCTCCTGCGGAAGGTGCGCCAAGCTATCGATGCGCCTGCGGAGAAAGCCTCGTCGGGTTCTCCCTGAACGGTTGCCTCACCCAAAGCGAGGAAGAAGATGTACTCCTCGCATCGCGCGAAGTCGTTGGCCCTGTACTTGCCGCGGGGGTTGATGACAGACGTGACCATCGTCATGCGAGCACCGGTGAAGGTCTGCTCGAGCAGCAGGCTCAGTCGACTCACTTCATTGTGGTCGATGGTGATGATGAGCGCCGAGTTGTTCGGATTCAGGAGTTCCTTGGCAATCCGAAGGCGACGCTCCATGAATGCGAGCCACTTGGAGTGAACGTAGAGATCGTCGCCTGCAACGTAGTCGTTGTTGTACTTCCAGTCGGTCGAGCCGCTGTTGTACGGCGGGTCAATGTAGATTGCATCCACCCTGCCGCGATGGGTGAATAGCAGCGTTTCGAGCGCGTGGAAGTTCTCGGCGTTGATGACCGTGTGGTACGGCTTATCGCCGCCCCGCTCGACCTTGCCCGTCGAGATCAGCCCCGGATAGATCGGGTCCCGGAACTCCGCCACCACGACGAGGTCGTCGAGCGCCGCGGTGCAGCTCTCGCGGTGGGCAGCGCCCGCCGCGAGAGGCGTCGCCTCCAACTCCGTCGGTGGCGCGACGACCGCGTCGCCCGCGCCTCGGTCGATCCGTACGACACGCCACAGCTTCTCATCTGACTTCTTGGACGTCTGGCCTCGGGGCGGAAGCACGCGGACCTTGTCACCCCTGCGGACCCTGCGCCCCGGGAGCTCGACGACCTCCGGTACATGCCGCTCGAAGTTCAGCCCGAACGCGCGACGGTCGGCGAGGGCGGACACCTCCCGCTCGAGGTCGCGGGCAAGCGCGGGGTCTCGGGTTCGTAGTTCTCGGAGCAAGTCGTTGAGGCGTGACACGGTTCCACCTTTGTACATTGGTCCCATCCCTGGGGACAACACGCGGCCATGACCACCTACACGAACGCTCAGGCGCAGGCAATTGCGTGCCTCGACGAGCCTCTGCAAGTCATCGCCTGCGCGGGGTCAGGCAAGACGCAGGTCATCTCGCAGCGGATCGCCGCGATCCTCGCTCGACCGGGCGTTCAGCCGCGAAACATCGTGGCTTTCACGTTCACCGAGAAGGCGTCGGCGGAGCTCAAGGAGCGGGTTCTCTCGATCGTAGAGGGTGAGCTCGGTCACGTCAGCGGCCTGGCCGAGATGTACATCGGGACCATGCACGGCTACTGCCTCGACCTCTTGCAGCGGCTGGTCCCGGAGAAGTTCAAGTTCTCCGTTCTGACTGAAGTCACGGCGCGGCTGCTCGTGGACCGCTTCAGCAAGAAGTCCGGGCTCACGACGTGCCCGACGACGGCGAGGCAAGCTGTGCTGCGGCGGTACACGAACTCGAAGCTCTACCTGCAGGTCCTCAGCGTGCTGCGCGAGGACGTGATCGACTTCGATCGCGTGCCGGCGGGGGTCATCGAGTCTTCGGAGATGTACCTCTCTCTGCTGCATCAGCAATCGGTGTTCGACTACACGCAGATCATCCGGAGCGCTGTGGACTACCTGGGAGGCGACCCGTACGAGGACGACGACTTCGTGCGCGTCCAGAACCACATCCGGGAGGATGTCCGCTACGTCGTCGTCGACGAGTACCAGGACGTCAACCCGTTGCAGGAGCGACTCGTCCGCGGGCTGGTCCGGTTCGGGGCGAACCTCTGCGTCGTGGGCGACGACGATCAGACGATCTACCAGTGGCGCGGCAGCCAGGTGTCGAACATCGTCACGTTCGCGAGCCGGTACCCCGCCGTTCGGCAGGTCACGCTTGACGACAACTTCCGCTCGAGCCGTGGCGTCGTCGAACTCGGACGCTCGGTCGCCGAGCGGATTCCTGCGGGAGAGCGGCTCCCGAAGGCGATGGTCGCCGCCGGTCACCAGTCGTGGGAGCGTGGCGACCTGCTCGCTCTGACGTTCGACGACCCCGACGCCGAGGCACGGTGGATCGTCGATCGCGTCGAACACATGCGCGGCGTTGCGTTCCAGGACGGCCCCACCTCGCAGCCACGCGGCCTGTCGTGGTCGGACTGCGCAGTCCTGTTCCGGTCGGTCGCTAGAGACTCCGAGCCCGTCGTTGCCGAGCTGCGACGTCGCGGCATCCCGTTCATCGTCAAGGGTCTAAATCGGCTGTTCGACAGCCCGGAGATCCAAGCCGTCGTGGGGATCTTCCGCTTCATGGTCAGCGAGATCGACGACGGTGCGTTGAAGGAGCTGTGGGACTCGGCTGGCCTGATTCCATCAGGTAGGGACTGGGTCAAGGCGTTGAGAGTGCTGGAGTCCGGCCGCGACTTCGGCGCGCACAAGCGCCACTCGGTCTACAACATCCAGCGGCTCTACTTGGACTTCCTCGACGGGCTCACCCTGCGTGAGGACACAGTCCCCGGCGACGCGAGCCGCCGAGAGCTCGTCTTCTACCAGCTCGGCAAGTTCAGTCAGGTGATCTCGGACTACGAGCAGATCCACTTCATGACTGAGCCTAAGGCGAAGTACATAGGGTTCGCCAAGTGGCTTGAGTATCAAGCGCGCAACTACTACGCCGACGCGGACGCCGACCTTGGCTACGCCACCCCGGACGCCGTGACCATCGCCACGGTGCATCAGGCCAAGGGGTTGCAGTGGCCAGCGGTGTTTGTGCCGGCGCTGCGCAAGAACCGCTTCCCGTCACGCGTCATGGGCGGCGTCACCATGCGCCACGTTATTCCGGACGACGCGATCGACGATCCGGCGCGGTACCGCGGCACGGTCCAGGACGAGACGCGACTGCTGTACGTCGCCGTCACGCGAGCGCAGAAGTACCTGTACGCGACGTACGCGCCGATCGCCGACAACCAGCAGCAGCGCACTCGCTCGGAGTTCTTCGATCACATCGCCGCGCAGCAATGGGTATCGACGACCTCGGTGCCGATCGCGGGAGATCGGCTGCCGCCGCAGCCGGTGCATGACACGCCGCAGGTCACGCTGTCGTTCTCCGAATTGAAGTACCTGTTCGAGTGCCCCTACCAGTTCAAGCTGCGCTTCCTCTACGGCTTCAACGCCCCGATTCATGAGGCGCTCGGATACGGGAAGGGGCTCCACGACGCGTTGTCGGAGATTCACAAGCGAGCCCTCGAGGGCGACATGGTCACGAAGGACTCGGCGGCGGCGCTGATCGACCGGCACCTGAGCGCGCCGTTCGCGTTCCCGGCGCTGCGGGAGCAACTTCGGAGCGCTGGCATCAAGGCGCTCGAGCGCTACTTCGACGCTCACGGCAGAGAGATCGCGAACACGGAGTTCTCGGAAAAGCAGATCCAGGTCCACGTCGCGCCGGGGGTCACGGTCGATGGCCGCATCGACCTCATCCGCCGGCTCGACACCGGCGAGGTGGCGATCGTCGACTTCAAGTCCACGGAGCGTGCCCAGGCTGAGGATGTCACGCGCGACCAACTCCACGTCTACGCCGTTGGCTACCGAGAGCTCACCGGGAAGTCCGCCGATCTGATCGAGGTCCTGAACCTCGACGAGAAGGGGAAGACGACCCGCGAGCCGGTGAACGACCCGCTGCTCACCACCGTTCGAGAGAAGATCCGCGAGGCAGGCGAAGCGCTGCGTTCGAACGAGCTCCTGCGCCTGGCGACGTGGGAAGAGCAGAAGTGCGGATCGTGTGACCTCGTCGGGCTGTGCCGCGAACGGCCGGGACGCTGATATCCCCCAAGTGGCCTGCTCAGATGCTCACCGCTTCACCGACCTCGGGCGCCGCCGCACGTGGTTCAGGATTTCGCACCCAAACCTGGCGGGACTCCGCCTGGCACTTCACGACCTGCCGGGACCGAGGAGCAAGGCCTCCTGCTCTAGCCCCTTCCCGCACATGTTCATGATCTCCAGCACGGACTGCAACGCGGGATCCTCGACCTTCCTGAGGCGGTTTAGCACCGCGCGGGACCGCAGGAGCAGGCCTGCCTGCCCGTAGCGTGACACTAGGTCGGGCAGGTCCTTCGGGACGAAGAGGGACACGCGGTCGCCGAGCGTCGCTCGCGCACGGAGGTACTCGTCGAGCCCCGTCGGGTCGAAGTCCGCGACGTGCACGACGCGGACTGCGGGCATTCCGCCGACCCAATCCAGGAGTCCTTGGTCGATTCGGCCGCTGTACCAGAGTGCTGCGGTCAGATCCGGCACGACGCGTTCTACGTGTAGGAAGAGCTCGAAGTTCTCGACCAACGCGAGCGTTCCGTCGAGGCGCCACGGTCTGTCCTTCTCGATGAGCGCCGCGGCGACGGCGTAGCGATCCGTCAAGTCTCCGATCGGAATCGACTCCTGCTCGCGACGAAGCTCTGCGTCACCGAAGCCACGAAGCAACACAGGGCGCTGAGCGAGTCGCCGCCCGCGCTTCGAGTCTGCGAAGTTGGCGACGGACTCAGCTCTCGGCGGGAGGGCCGCCTGCACGCCCCGCAGTCCGGACGGGTACTCTGTCGCGATCCAAGTGCGCACGGCGGGCTCGTCCCGGAGCACCACTCGGCGCCCCCCACCGGCCTTCTCCTCAGTCAGTGCTCTAATCTCGAACAGGACGACAAGGCGCCGACGCATCGCCTTGGAGAGCGCCGACGCGACGAGAGACCCCTCGGCCAACAACGTCTCAAGCCGGCCGGCCAGTGGGTCAATCGCCATCGGGCCGTTCACGATGCAACACGACGCGCGACTTCTCGTCCAGGACAAGGCCCTCGTCGCTCGGGCGCAGAAAGTAGAGCGTATCGACGCAGTCCCTGGCCTCCGGGCTCGCGACGACCGGCACGAAGCCCATTGCGCTCGCATGGTCGATCAAGCCACGGAGGTTGTCCGCATCGAGCGTCGCAACCTCATCGAGGAAGAACGGCACAGCGACCGAATCGTCGGAGAGCATCGTCATGAGAAGTTCTAGGTGAACTAGGACCTTGATCGTCGTGCTCGTGCCCTGGGACTCGATCTGGGAGAGGGAATCGAACGTCTTCGTGTTGCCCGCTTGATCCACCACCTTGAAGCGCAGGTCGAACAGCTCAGCCAGTTCGATCCGGGGCCGGTCCTCGAGCCAGGATGCGATCTCGCGTGCGGCTTTCGACCGACCATCCGGACCCGCGAAGAGCGGCGCATCCTCCGCACCGATGACTGCGTCGAGTTTGCGCAGTAGATCGTGCTGCCTCACGACTTCGAGTTCGACACGTTCGAGGTTCGAGATCTGCCGGCGACCGAGCGCCCGCGTGAGCAAGGAGACCTCGCGCCGGATCTCATCCACGCCTTCCACGAGCGACTTGAACGCGCTCCGCATGCCGTCGATCAACGATGTCCAGAGATCCTGAACCGCCCGTTGGCGGTTCTGCAGCGCGGCGAGTTCGTCCTTCAAGCGATCGATCGTCTCGCGCTCGTCCGCTCCGACGTATCGAGCGGCCGTCGCGTGCTCGACGTCACCCAGCAGACGCTCGACGCGGGCGGCCGTCCGCCGCTGCTCGCGACTCTCGTCCCTGTACAGACCGAGGACGTCAGCCAACTCGGCGCTGCCCCCTTCCGAACCATTGGCCGCGGACGCCCACGAGGGCGGACAGGGCTCCAACCGACGGACCTCGTCGACCTTCTCGCGGAGCCCGTTGCCCAGCGCCAGGTCCTTCGCATCGAGCTTGTGGAGTTCGACTTCCAACTCGGTGAGCCGGCCTTGGAGACGGTCCATCTCGACGCGGTCCGGACGGTCCTGTCGATCGAGATCCTCGGCACGGTCGACTGCCCCCGCGAGCCGCGGCTCCGTCCTCTGCCACTCGTCCCACTCGCCGAGCCGCTGTTCCGCAGCTCGAAGGTCCGTCTCGATAGTCGTCTTCTTGGACGCGAGCTCGTCGCGGACTCGGATGTCATCGAGGACCTGCTTGAGCTCCGGCTCTTTCCGGCGCGCCGCTTGGAGCCGACTCCGAACCGATTCGACATCTTGGATGCGCGCGAGCGGCGAGTCTCGCGTGAGTATCGCGCAGGGCACCAACACGCCCGCGCCGATGAAGCCGTCCTCGCTCGTTGCATCGTGGATCGCTCGGAGCGCGGCGACGGCGGCTTCCACGTCTCGGACCTCAACCTGGCCGTCGCCGATCACCGCCCCGAGCAGCGCCGGGTTTAGAACGCCAAAGACGACGTCTAGCTCCGCGTCGCTCAGTCCCGAGTTCGTGCGCAGCCAGGTCACCACGGCGTCCGCGAACTGCGCGACGAGGACCGTGTCGCGTTCGATCGCGCGCTTGGTTTCTCCAAGCTCCTGCTCTGCGTCACGCCGCTCTGTCCGCGTAGCCAGCGCGATGCGTGACGCGAGGTCGTCGCGGCGCTTGGAGAGTTCGGAACGGATGCCCTCCTCAAGGTCCGGCGCGAAGGACGCCGTGCGCTTCCGAAGCGACTGCATGCGTTCGATCTCCGTTTCGAGAGCACCCAACTCTCTGTCCAGTTTGGACGCCTCGTCACGAACACCCTGGAGCGCCTCCTTGCTCTGACTGATGTCGCTCGCGAGTCCCAACCGGCGTTCTCCGAGCGCGGAGCGAGCATGCTGGACGCGCTCCTGCTCCTCGGCGAGCATCGACTCGATCTGGGACCACGCGCGTGCGAGTCTGCCCCTCAGACTCTCGCGCTCATCGTGAGCTCTCACGAGTTTCGCGATCGACTCGGCGACGCGCTGAAGCGCGGTGACACCCTCGGATTCGCGTTCGACGCGCGCGAAGAGCTCCGCATAGTCTCTACGGAGATCGACTTCGACCTGGCGCAGCCGAGGCCGGGTGATGTCGATGAAGAGCTTCTTCAGTTGGTGCTGTTCGATCCGCGACAGTCGCAGCAGATTGCGGAAGAGGAACCGGAAGCTCTCGTAGCTCCCCGAGCGCTTCAGCGGCACCAGCCCCAGCGGCGGGTTCGTCGCGTCGCCTGCACCGGTCAGGCTCGACCGGAGATCGCGCGGCTTCAAGATCGCGAGGTCGCGCCCGACGATCCTCCGCGTCACCTCGTCCCACGGTCGAAGTTGACGCCCGTCGAGGTAGTCCGCCCGGTCGTAGGGACCGGAGTAGGCGAAGCGCTCGTACTTGTGACCCTGCACCGGCCCGAGCCCGCGCAGGCCGAACACCCGCAGTCCCGTCGGCGTCATGCACTCGAAGAGGACGGCGCTGCCCGCGTGCGGGAAGTAGTGCTTCCGTGTCTCGCTTCCACCATGGGAGAAGTGCATCTGCCGCATGTCGTCGATGTAGAGAAACTGGAGCGCAGCAATGAGGGAGGTCTTCCCGACGTTGTTGGCGGCGACGAGATGTACGGGAGCGTGAAGTTCCAACTCGGCGTAGTCGTACCCCCCCCCGCGCAGCAGGACGATGCGGGTCGGACCGCGGGGAAGGCTCACGAGCCGACCTCCTCAGCGTCGTCGTCCTCGGGCTGCGCATCCCTCCAGGCATCGGCGCAGAGATCCAGGAAGCGCCACGCGGGCGTCCGGAAGCGGAACCTCGACTCATCGATTCGTTCTGCGAACCCATAGCGCTCGAGCTTCCGAACGACGTCAGTGAGTTCGCTCTCGTTCGTGACACCCGCCTCCGCCATGCAGCGCCGCCAACTCTCACGCGTCAGATGCGGCAGATCGTCCACCAGGTGACCGCTCGGGTCGAACGCGGTGTCCCCGATGTCCTTCGCGGCGTCTCCCCACGCCTCGATCAGAACGAAGAAGAACACGGCTAGCTCCGTGGCCTCCTTTCCGAGCTCAGCCTCGGATTGAAAGTAGTAGAAGCCGCGATCGTGTTCAACGAGGTCGAAACCGAGGGCGCCGAACAGACCCCGGTGCGCGGCGTAGTCGCTGCGAAGCGCCAAGTAGAGCGGGCCGTCATCGGCACATAGGTGGCGACCGGACCGCAGACGATCGAACAGTTCGGAGAGATGCGGCTTCCCGTCGAGATCCAGGATCACGCGATGACCTCCATGAGCATGAGTGGCCATGCCTCGACAGTGTGGCAGTCCGCCGCGTAGCGTTGCGGGCCTGCGGCGGCATCGACGGCAACGCGCCCAAAGGCGCCACCGGCCACGATGCCAAACGCCCGTAGTTGCGATGAGAGGGAGTGCTCGGGCCAATGCGCTAGGACCAATCCCAACACGTCCTTCACCGGAGCGGCCGCGTGCAGCGCGGCGCGAAGCACGTCGCGCGCGATGAGCGGATGGACCGTCGGCGATGGTGACGACGCGATCATCACGCGCTCGACAGGCTCGTACCCCACCAGCCCTGCAATCCGCGCACGAAGTTCGTCGTCCGACATCAGGTAGCGCGGTCGCCACCCCACGAGCCCCATGCTCTGATCTAGGTTCGTCGCAGCGTTCCCTGGTTCCGAGAGGCCCTTCAACAAGAGCGACGCGCCCAAGACCCACCGGCTGTCGCGGCGGAACCGTTCGTAGAGAGGGGCGATCTCAACGATTGCGGCGAGATGATCCTCCGACGCGGCGCGGCGCATCCGGGCGAGACGGGCGATCGCGCGCGTGAAAGCTCGGCTGAGCGGCCCGTGCGCAATGAAGCACTGTTCACCCTCTTCGAGGAGGCCGTGCAGTCGACCGAGACGACGCTCCATCTCACCCTGGACGGCAACCAGTTGTCGAAGTGGTTCAAGATAGCGCTCCCAGAGCCGTCGAACGGTCTCGAAACGCTCGACAGCGGATGCCTCGTGAGCGACGGCGCGCAGCGTCTGCGCCTCCGTGATGGTCGCGTCCCTGTTTGCGTTGGATAGGCTCCGCACGCGCTCGACCAGACCGTCCATGTCCTTGATGGTCATGACCGCGGTATTCACGTCGCGCGAGTGGATCGCCCCTTCCAGGTCGCGCTCGGCGCCCGCGAGGTCGTCCAGGTACGCGCGGAGTACTGTGGCGCTGGAGAGCCGCTGCCTGCGGGTCAACCACGCCAAGAGCTCCACCACAGGCTGCGCGAGTTCGAGTGAGGACTCTGCGTGCGCGGCGCGCTCCAGGATCCCAAGTTCCTCGATCTGCGCGCGCACGTGGTCCTCGGCGGGATGCCCCTCCGACCGGTGGCGCGCGATGAGGGCACGCAGATCCGCTTCATCGACGTCGTCACGCTCGAGGAGCGCGAGAATCAGATCGGCGTGCTGGGACAGAAACCGGAAGAACGTCCCGGGAGAGGTGCCCATCTCAACGCACTTCCGCGCAGGACTTTGAGCCTACGTCCGGCGGAATGCCCCTGAGTTCCATCGAGCGATCGTCCCTCCCGCCGTGGCACGCCGGACCCGGAGTGCGCCGTTCTTCCGCCCGGACTGCCGAGCGCCCCGGGATCGTAGGGCCCCGCACCTACGGCAAGCCAGGAGGGATCAGACTCGCATGCGCTCGCCTGGCGCTGCGGCCAGGTTGGCAAGCGGCCACATCGGCGGGTCGGCGCGTGTTCAGGCCGACGGACGGTAGACGTTCGGCGGCCTCAGGCCCTCGCGGACACACCACTCCCACAGCTCGACGTGGTGCTGCCGTTCCCGAAGAAGGTGTGGGTACGAGCCGACCACAGCGTCGGGGAGCGCCTCGGCCCGCAAACCGACGACCTCGCCAGCGACTGCGAAGCGACGCTTTCCGGTCGGGCTCAGACCGAGGTCTTGGGCGAGCAGGAGTGTGCCGGGAAGACGGGTGGCCACCGGCTACTCGGTGTTCACGCCGTCCTTCGCCGGATCGCGATCTGGCGGTTCGTTCGGCGCATCCTCCGGCTTCTGCACTTCGGCGTCACCACCGAGGCCCAGAGCCTTCGCGGCCACCTCCGCCGCCCCCGTGGCCGGGCGGTCGGGGTTCGCGTCCAGGCGGACTGCCGTGTCGTTCGTGGCCGAGGCGCTCCCGCCCCGCTGATCGGTACCGACCTTCACGTCCTGGCGGGAGTAGAAGAGGTCGCCGACGCTGCCGGGGTTCCCAGCGGCTGAGCGTGCCTGAACGAACGCCGTGACTTGCTCGGGCGTCCAGCGGTCCATGCCAACGGGCCAGTCGGACACCGTGACATGGGCGCGAACGACCTCGGCCTCCTGAACCGCGAGAACGCCGGCGGACCAACTCAGCGTGGGGTTCGCAGCGCCGGCGTCGGCGCGTCCGGTGGCGCAACCTGCCGAGGAGATCGCCAGGACCAGCACCAGGGAGAGAGACGACAAGAGGCGCATGATGGGCTCCTTCAGGACTTGGCGTGGGCGATCGCGGACCGGTCGATCCCGTCGCGAACGGCATCGGCGATGACTTGGCGATGGGCGTCGAGGGCTTCTCCGACCTTGCCCAAGACTCGGGTGTTCTCGTTGATGGCGGCGATGGCTGATGCCTGTGAGGCGTGCGCGTTCTTGGCGATCAAGCGGATCGTCTCGTCGCGGCGATCCAGCGCGCGCAGGAACTGCACGACGAGGATCACGAGCACGACCAGGGACGGCACCTGGCGGAGGGCTTCGGTGAGCATCTCTTCCATCGCTCAGGCTCTCTCGTGCCGCGCGGTTTGCGCGTAGGCGAGGTCGGCACGGAAGACGACCGTCCCGCTGGCCTTCCCGGCGCCGCTCACGGTCTTGCGCCAGAGCGTGGCGAGGACCAGGCAGCCCGAGGAGACGGGGTTCGCGGGGTCGGTGTGATCGATGGCAAGCTCGGTCACGTGCGGGCCGCCGCCGTCGTCGATCCCCTCGGGGTCGGCACCGATGTTCGTGATGGCATCCACGAGCGGAGTGGCGGCCTTCGAGACCTTCTCCTGACCGGGAATCAGCGTGCGGACCTCGCCAGTCCACTCGACGTCGTTGCCCGCGATCTCCGCTTGGTCGAGGACCTGGAAGAGGCGCAGGCGCAGCGCGGAGGCGCCCTGCCAGTTTCTCGGGACCACGAAGGCGAACGTGCGGCGCTCGGCGACGTCGTCGAAGAGCCAGCCTTCCAGGACGCCCTTCCGCTGCTTGCTCGGCGGGTTCGTGGCGTCGTTGCCGACATCGCCTTCGAGGGCCAGTTCGACCGTATCGAAGGACGCGTTCTGCGTGATGCTGAGCAACCCCTTCCAACCGCCCGAAACGAGCATGTCGGAGAGCCAGGCCTCGCCGTCCGTGATGCGGTAGACGAGGAGACCCGCGTTGGTCGGGGTCGCCGGCGGTAGCGCGTTGCGGTTCTCCAGCCGGAGCGCCAGGTGCTCGAACGGTGCGTCGCGGTCGTCCACCGGGCTCGGGTCGGCGTTGATGCTCGCGGGGAGACGAGAGAGCGGCCCCTCGGGCTGCCAGGAGGCAGGACCGCCGTCGATGCGGAGGTAACGCATGACCCGGTAGGGAGTCTGCGCGGTGTCGATCCAGACCTGACCGTCCTGCGGGTCTGTCGGCGGGACGGCGCCCACGAACCCCTGGCGGAGTTCCAGAGTGCGCCCCTCCAGCTCGAGGAAAGCGACCGGGATGGAGTCGCCGGTCGCCGGGTCGTCGTCGAGCGGGTCCCACGTGGGCATGCCGCCAAGCGTCGAGCGCCACGGAGACTCGTTCCACCCGGGCTACGGTTCGATCAGGCCGTGGGCGCGAAGCGCATCGAGGATCATCTGGACCGACATGCGGCACTCGGCGTCCTGGATGCCGCCGCCCATCGGGTCGGGAACCGGCGGTTGCTGCGCTCCGACCACCTGGATGCCGCTAACCACGAGCCCGTCCGCCACGACGCGGACGAGGCCGTCGAGCGTGGCGAGACCGTCGGCCACGCCCGCGTCGTCCTCCGTCCAGACGAGCTTCCAGGCCACCCGCTACTCCAGCGCCATCTGGTGGAGACGCGGCGCAAGCGCCTGATGCTTGAGGAGTTCGAGCGCCATCAGCACGGTCTCCGGGCTCGCGGCGTGGGAGTTGACCACCTCGGCCAGATCGTCGTGCAGACGCTGCGTCTTCGTCCGTTGCGGGACTTGCGAGCCTGCCATTGCCGACTCCGGGACGGGGGGACCAGGATGCGTGAAGTCGGCCGGGCTGCCGGTACGCGCCGCTGTCTCCCGCGCAGCTCGGGCCTGCGCTCGCGCGAGGAACTCCGCGTCGGCCACGATCAGTACCAGACCATGGGGCGGGAGAGGGTGGTGTCGAAGATGATCCGACCGACCGCCGCAGAGCCCGGGCGCGCGCCCGTGGTGTAGCCCTTCGGCCGCAGGGCCACGATCTCGTTGTCGTTGAAGTCCCAGGCCGTTCCCGCCTGTGACGCCGCCGGGACGCGCGTATCCGCAAGCCGTCCGTCGTTGCCAGCGGCGGCTTGCTGTGAACCCGTCCCGAGTGTGCGGAACGAGGGCGTGCCGGCGGCGCCGTCCTTGTTCGCGGCGGCGACCTGGGCGTCCGTGATGCCGAGCGCCTTGACGCGGAGCACGTCGGCGTTGATCTCCAGCGTCGAGCCGTCCACGTTGACGTCCAGCGTGTTGCCGGCCTTCGTGAGACCGGCGCCGGCCTCGATGTCGCCGGCGCTCGCGAACTGCGTCCACGTGAGCGCCGTCGTTCCGACCACGATCGGCGCGTCGGTGGTGAGCACCCAGAGCGTGTCGGCGTTGGACGCACCCTCCTGCACGAACACCGAGGCTCCGAGTAGATCCGACTCGCTGTTCGCGTCGGCCGCGCGACTCCACGCCCCGGCTGCTGCGACGTAGATCCCGTTCTCCGCGGTCGCCGTCTGGTCCTTCACAACGACGCGGTCTCCTGCCACGACGGCCACGCCGTCGATGGACTGCGCGCCCGAGAGCGTGATGTCGGCGGTCGAGGCGGCTCGGGCGGAGTCCTTCGGCGCAAGGCCCTGAGCGACGGCGTCCACGTACGCCTTGGTGGCCGCGTGCTGAGCGCCGGTCGGGTCAGAGAGGCTCGTTGCCTTGAATCCGCCGAAGTCGAGGTCACGCGTGAGCGGACCGAACTCGGGAGCGGCATCGCTCCGCATGGCGGTAGTCGCCGAGCCCGGCGCCGCAGCGCCCCCAATGACGGCGGACGGGGCTGCGAACCCGGCGAAATCGTCCTCGGTGATCAGCTTCTTCCAGGCCATGCGGTGCCTCCGGGGCTTCCACCGAGCCTCGGGGCGTGCGGAGGCTCGGGCAACTGACCCCTGACGGACGACCAACCGACATCGCGCCTACCACGGGACTGCCGCTGTACACTCCCGCGGCACACACACGTGGACGACTCACACTCCGGAGGCTCTCTCGATGCGCAGTATTGGCGATGTGAACGACGACGGGGTGAGGAAGCGGATTCTCATCCGCGCGGTGGAGCAGCTTCGCGCGTTCGTCGAGGAGTTCGGACTGGTGCCGTCCAAGCACTTCGTCGTCAGTGAGAAGAACGAGAGCGGCGAGGACGAGGAGTTTGAGGTTCCGATCACCATCGGCTGATCACGTCCCCAGCGCCTGCCAGTGGATGACCGGCGCGAACGTCGCCGGGTCCTCCGCGAACACTGCCGCGCCCGGCTGCAGCGTCACCTGAGTGGGCGTGACCACGACGATCTCGACGCTCCCTGGGTAGCCGAGTAGGTGGGCGGTGACCTTCGGCGCATTCTGAAACGGCTCGGGGAACACCACCACGATCGGATCGTCGGGGCCGACCACGATGTCGCCCTCGAGCTTGCGGTTGAACTTCCGCCGAACGATCACGAGCCGTGGGATCCGGACGAACCGAAGACCGTCGCCTCGAACCGTGATTCGCATCCGACAGCGCCAATACGTGTAGGTCCCAGGGACGTACGGTTGGAAGCCGTCCCACGGCCCCGCGGGCGTCGGGCTCGTGTCGATCTCAACCTCAACGTCCGGCGGGACCAGCGGCGTGAGTCGCCACGAGTTCCTGGACGCGAAACTCCGCGTGCCGAGCGGGATCGTCGCGCCGTCCCTGGTCCGACGCGCGCCGAGAGCCGGACGGCGCACAGCACCGAACGGGAGTGCGCCGTCCACGGGATACTCCACGCCGAGATCGAGTTCCACGCGCTGGTGTTCCACCTGGCCGGCATCGAAGACCGGCGACTCGTAGGTGCCCTCTGGCCAGTACTTCGCGAAGCACGGCACACCGACGGACGATCCGAAGGGTGTCACCGCCGCCCCGAAGTGCTCGGGCAGGAGTTCGAGCCTCAGAGCGCCGCCGTCCACCTCGACGTGGGCCTTCGGGCCTGTCCAGCCCTGCCCGCCCTCATCGGACGTGTCCTCGGTGACGTGGTCGTCGAGCGCCTCGATCGTGATGGTGACCGTCGCGGCCGCGCGTGAGGTGCGTCCGTGCCGGTCCACTGCCTTCAGGTGGAAGGTCTGCGCGCCGGAGGACAGCCAGGCCCACGAGTACGGCGAGTTGCTCAGGTCTGCGGCGACGCGTGTCCCGTCTTCCCACGTGACGCCGACGCGGATCTCGTGCGTTGCTGTCACGCCGCCGGAGGGCGCGGCCCAGCGGAAGTTGAGGTTCGCCCCGTCCTGGGAGACGGCGAAGCCAGCGGGTGCCCCCGGAAGTGCCGGTGTGCCCTCGGCCGCCATCGGGGCGATGCGAACGGTCTCCCACTCGTCCTCCTCGACGAGACCGCCGTCATCGAGGACCGCCGCGGCGGCGAAGGAGTAGGCACGCTCCGGATGCAGACCGTCTGCCGTGAATTCCGTCCCCTGCGTCCGTCCGAGTTCGGTCCAGCCAGAACCCCCGGCCTCGCGCTTGAGCACCGCGGTCGTCCCCGATTCCGCGCGCGACCAGGAGAGAATCACGTTCACAAAACTGAGGTCAGCGCTCGGCATGCCGTAGATCCTCCCTGGTGAGCGGATAGTGACGCCCCAAGCGAGGGCGAGAGAGGCAGAGCCTGTGCGAAAGAAACTCTCGGGGCCGTGGGAGTGCCCGATGTGCGGACGCGGCGAATCGCAACTCACGGAACTCAAGGTGCCGATGCGGCAGAACGCCCATCTCGTCGCGAACAGGTTCTCCGGCATCAAGAACCGGTACGGAGGAGCGAAGGCGCAGTTCACGGAAGAGGACTGGACCGCGCTCGGGGACGCGCTCGGAGAGTCCTTCGGCCTCGCGGAGAGCGCCGGGAACGTGCGACTGCGCATCGGCAAGATGACAGAAGAGATGTGCGGTGAGTGCCACGAAGAGGTCCTCTCGGAGCCGATCTACACCCCGGTCGCTCTCAGAGCACTTGCGACAGTGTTCCGTGGCCGGAGTCGCGTCGAGCGCATGATCACCTTGGCGAAGGTCATCGAGCTCGGCAGCGCCGCGTTGCAGGAACAACTGGCCAGGGATCGCGCTGACGCCGAGTAGGCACGTCATCGGACTCTCGCCCGCAGGTTGGTGACCCGGCGGGGGCGGCGCCCACTACGCCTCCGCCTCCGACGTCCACGCGCCGGCACGGCGCTGGCCTGCGCGCTCACGGGGACGGTCACGGGCTGGAGCGTGTAGGCGGTGGACTTCATTACGCGCCCCGCGTACCGGACGACGATCTTGCCCTCCTCGTCGCGGCCGACGATCCCGGCCAGGATGCGGACCTTGAACTCCATCGCCTTGGGGCCGGTCGAGTACGGGACGCGCGTCTTCACGGTCACGATGTCGGCGGCCTCGATGTGCTGGACGCCGGGGTGCGCTTCCCACGAGCACGGGAACGGCAACTCGCGCGCCTGCACGGCGAGGTGGCGCAGCATCCGCGCGGCCTCGGTCTCGCGCGTCGCGCCGCGCAGATTGACCTCGCGGATGTTCGTGGGCGTGCCCTCGGGGAGCCCGTCCACCGGGTAGAGCAGCTCGTCGCGCTCGTGCCGGATCGTCTCGTTCCAGAAGGAGCCCTGGATGCCCGACGGCGACTTGCCCCACTCGTCGAGCTTCAGCACGAACTTCGACATGTTCTGGTTCGGCGGGTCCACGTCGTCCACGAACGTGAAGACCGGGTCGCCGTCCTGGTCGAGCGGGAAGCGCCAGCGGGCGCCCTGCAGCGTGGCGAAGCAGTAGCCGAGGAATGCGATGTCGCCGACCGTCTCCATGAGGCTCTGCGGGGTGTCGAAGACGACGTTGAGCCGACAGCGGCGCTCGCCGTTGGTCGCGGACGCGGGCCGCGTGGCGTCGTCGCCAGGGCGGTGAACCCATGCGTCGCAGAAGTCGGCGAAGGCGATCAGGCCGTTGCGCTCCGCCGGTGAACCGTCCGCGCCGAGGAACAGGTCCTGGCCGGTGAAGAAGAAGCCCGCCCCGTAGCGTTCGGTCGCCGCGCCTTCGGCGGACGTCACCAGATCGCGGATCGCCAGTGCAGCGTTCTGGCTGGAGCCGAGGTCCCGCGCCCCGCCCTGCGCGTCGGTGCGCGGGTCGTAGAGTCTCGCCCGCCGCGCGATGCAGGTGACGCGAAGGCTCCCACCCGAGAGGAACGCGCCCGGGCTTCCGCGCAGGCCAATGAGCGCCGTCCCCGGGTAGCAGAAGCCCTCGTGGAGCACCTCGGTGACGTACGTGAAATTGAGCTCGTCCACGACGAGCGGGTCCGTCGGGTGCGCCGTCAGCCGCGTGACGCGCACCTCGTAGGCGTCGCGATCGAACTCCTCCAGCGCGGTCGTCGCTCCGCTCTCACCCTCGATCGCGCGCTGGGTCAACTCGTCCTTGACGTCGATCTCCCAACGCATCGTTCCGGGCCGTTCGCCGATCAGTACGAAGCTGTTCCCGCCGGCGGACCGCAGCCGGTTCCAGGAGGACGCACCGAGCGTGCGGTACTCGACGCGCAGCGCCACCTGGACCGCGCGCGTGCCGCCGTCGTCCTTGTAGTGGATCATCCCCTGCGGCGCGGCGATGCCGATCCGCAGGTTGTCGGCCTCGCGGCCCGCCGTCGTGTAGCTGATCGGGTTGGAGCGCTTCAGCAGACTGTCGTTCGGGTTGCGCGATTGCTCAAGGTCCGTGAAGCCGTCGATCGGCTGCTGGTCGAGGGTGCCCGGTCGCCACACGATCCGGAGTCGCCGGAAGGCCGATGTCCGGTAGGTCGCGGTGACCCTCTTCCCGCTCGCGGGTGCCCGGCCGAAGAGCACCTTGGTGACGCCCTTGACGTTCTGGGTGAACGCGACGCCCTCGGCGCCCAGGTACTCGTAGGCCATGCGCACCGTGAACCCCCGCGGCGGCCGGCGCTTGAAGCGGATTTTCATCCGGTGCTGCGCGAGCTTCTGCGCGCTCCAGCGGTAGACCCCCACGCCGCGAAACTGCTCGAACTCGGGCGCGCCCGGTCCGCGGATGAAGAGCCGCAGCGAGCGGCCTAGGATGCGGTCGGTCCGGTCGTCGCGGCGCAGGTTGAAGGTGAGCTTCGGGCGCGGGAGAGGCCGCAGCGTGACCGGGTCGTAGGTCACTGGCGGTGGCGCGGGAACCGTGAACTCCGCGCTCGCCGTCTGCGTCATCCACGCCTTCTTGACCCCGTCCACGAAGAGCTCGACGCCCGGCATCTCGTCGTCACCGAGCACGACCTTGCGGTGCGGGAACGTGAACGTGCGCCGATTGCCGTTGCCGCGCCCGAGTTGCTCCTCGTAGAGCTTTGACAGGATCTCGCGGTCGTTGATGCGGATGTCGGTGATGTCCTCGATCTCGCCCTCGGCAACGATGCCAAGCCACCGGAACTCCTGTCGGCGCGTGTTGCGGATGTCACCCGGCGAGACGCCCTCGATCGCCTCAGTGACCGACTCGTTGATCACGACCGGCTTGATGGTGTGCTCGCCGTAGAGGACCGGGATGTGGGCCTCGGGACCGCGCGGGTTGTCGAAGCGGTCGATCCCGTAGGTGGGCGAGTCGCGGAGCTGCTTCTGCCGCGCCGGCGTGGGAGTCAGCGCCGTGCCGGCGATCGTCGCAGCACCCGAGACGATGAGCGGCACGCCGAAGGGCGTGGCAATCAGCAGGATGCCCGCAATGACCTGAACCGCGCCGAGGACGTAGCCGAGTGTCTTGCTCGCCATCGGCGGTCACTCCACCCGGAGCGCGCGCGCGTCGGCGGAGGTCGGGAACCCCCCGAACCGAAGCGGCTCGCCCTCGTAGTGCTTGCGGCAGTCCTCGCGCGTTCTCGCGCAGGTCGGCAGATCGCCGACGTAGCCGCAGTGCTCGCCTCGGTAGATCCAGCGGCAGCGAAGCCCCTGGAGCGTGCGATCGGGGATGCGGATCTCCTCCGCGGGGAACACGCCAAGGTCGAAGGCCACGGCCTCTCGCCCGATGAACGAGTAGGCGTTCACGAAGAAGACCCACTCGATGACCAGGTCCTCGGGAGTCGCGCCCGTCAGCAGCGTTCGGCTCGCCTGGCGGATCGTGCAGCGTCGGCCGCGGAGATCCTCGCCACCCGCGTCGGGGTGACAGAGCGGCCCGAGCACTCCGTCCGCGTTCTGCAGCACCATCTGAAGGGCTGGGATCTCGCGCTCGGCCGACTCCTGGATCTCGCCGAACGCGCCGCCCGTCGCCTCGAACGTGAGGTCGTTCCACACGCGCGATTCCGTGTCGATCGCGTAGCGAAGCGGCGTCGTCTTGCGATCGATCTCGATCAGCGCCACCAGGTCGAGCTGGTCGCCTTCCAGCAGCGCGAGCAGCGCGGGGCTCTTGGCTCTCACAGGACGTTCGGGGTCTCGGCGTAGCTCCAGCCGGGCCCCACCTCGCGCAGTTGGACGGACACGGTGCGGTCAACGAGCGCGTCGCCGACGGCGCCGCCGGTCGCGAGCTCCTGGTCGTCAGGGAGGTCGTCCCCCGCGAAGCGCACCGGGACGTAGAAGTCGTAGGCGAGCGTGACCGTCGCGCCCGTGCCGGGTGCCGTGACGAAGCGGGCGACGAGCTTGGTGGACGTGCCGAGCACGTACGCCGCGCCCGACTCGTTCACCACGGAGTAGTGGACGCCGAGCGTCTGCAGGAAGCCGTCCTTCCGCACCACGAGCGTCGCGGAGTCCACGTAGCGCCGCGTCGCGTCGAAGTCCTTCTGCGTCGCGCTCTCCACGGCAGGCGCGTCGACCATCGCCTTCGCGCCGGGGTTCTGCGGCTGGTAGAGGAACGCCTCGTAGGCGCCGAAGCGCGCGTTCCAGAACGCCTCGAAGTCCTTGTACGTGCCGCCCTTGTTCGGGAAGAGCAGCGAGCCGCGCACGACCAACTCGCCCGCGGCGTGGATCTTCTGCAGCGTGCGCCGCCCGCCACCCTGCTCGTGGACCACGTTGCGAAACGCCTGGTACTCGCGAAAGCCGCGCCGCAGGAAGACGAAGGGGAAGATCGTGGCCACGGTCAGTCCCTCGCCCGCGCGCCGCGGCGGCCGGGCCGGCTGAGCGCGGAGCCGACGATCGCCGCGCGCGCATCGGGGCTGGACTTCGCCATCACATCGTCGGCGATGACGGCGGGAGGACGGACGGTCAGCGCCACGTTGATGTCGCCCTCTCCGCGGGAGTTGGCGCCGTCGGTCACCCGGATCACCTCGCCCGGCGAGACCTTCATCGTGACGAGCTGGCTGTCGAGCCCACCGAAGCCACTCACGCGGAAGGTGCCTCCGTGTGCGGCCGACGCAGCCGGCGCAGCCGACGCGGCTCCAGCACCGGCATCGGCGCCGCCCGCACCTCCCCCTGCCCCCGAGAGCCCGGGGAAGAGCGACAGGATCGCCTTCATGATCAGCGCCTGCTGGATCATGCGGGCAACGTCGAGAGCGAACTGCGCCGCGAACTCCCGAAAGGCCTCCGACGCCGACTTGCTCCCACTGGCGACCTCGGCCAGGGCGTCGGCAACCCCGCCCGAGAGGTCGTTCGCGGCGACGTCGGCCATCTGTGCGCCCAGCCGGCCCCAGCCCGCCGTCTCCTCGCGGAGTTGGCTGATCCGCGCCTGGAATCCCGAGCCGAGTTCCTCGCCGGTGACCGCCGCGGAGAGCTGCCCCTGCCGGCGGACGCGGGCCTGCGCCTGCCCCGAGAGCGCCTCGATCTCCAGCGCCTTCGTGAGCTCGCCGCGACGACGCAGTTCCTCGACCTGCTTGCGCGTCTCTTCCTGGAGTTCGGCTAGGTGCGCCTGGGTGGCGAGACGCGCGAGACGCGACTGATCCGTCTCGCCTTCGGCCGCGAGTGCGAGGACGCGCTGGTTGTAGTCGGCGAGCCAGGCGAGTTCCTGCTCACGCCCCTCGCGCAGGATCGTGCGCCGCTGGTCGATGTGGGCGGCGAAGAGCGCGCGCCGCTTCTGCCCGGCCTGCTCTTCGGTCAGGAGCCCGCGATGCTCGGCGTCGCTGACGAGGCGGACCTCGGCGCTGTAGCGCGCACCCGCCTCGTCGAGCTGCAGCCGCGTGAGGCTTCGGTCGTCCACGAGCGTCGCAACCTGGGCCTGGCGGCGGATCGCGTCCACCCGGTCGAGGAAGTTGCTCTGCGCATCGACGGCGAGTTGGTCGTGCTCGCTGTTGATGGCCGCCTCTCGCCGACGGAACTCCTCCACAAGCCGCAGATACTCAGGCGCGTCGCGCTCGAGCCCCTGCAGCGCCTTCGACGCGAGCGTCTCCTCCACCTCGGTGCGGTGCTCGGCCAGCGCCTTGTCGCGATCGGTGAGCCCGGGGTCCACGCGAAGGGCGCTGCGGTCGTTCTCGCGTCGCAGCGCGTCGGCGCGCGTGGCGGCCGCGCGAACGGCGGCGATGCCCTCCCGAACCGTCTTCTCGCGCTTGAGGAGGTCGAGCATCTCGCGCTCGTGTTGGATGCGGGCTCTCAGCTCGATCCGCTTCTCGCGAGGCGCGTCCGAAGCGCGCCGCAGGTCGTCCATCGCATCGTTGATGCGCGAGCGCTGGCGTTCGAGCGCAGGGTCGAAGAGGTCGGGACGGAGCAGCCCCTGGATCGCCACGCTCTTGTCGCGACGCGCCCGCTCGCGCGCGGTCTGCGCTGCCTCGAACTGCGCCAGCGCGGACTCCGCGGCCTTGGCCTCGACGGCGATGTTCTTCTGCGCATCGGCCTCTTCCTTCGCCGCGTCGGCCGTCTTCTTCCGGCTGCCCTCGATCTCGCCCTGGATCTCCTGCTGCTTGCGCAGCCCGGCGATGTAGCGCTCCTGTTCTCTGACCAGCGCGTCGGCCGCCTGGGCAGCGTTGTCGATCGAGGGCAGGAAGCCCTCGCGCGGGAAGATCACCGAGCCGAGGTTGCGGCCGAAGGAGCCAGCGTCCTCGTGGCCGATGAAACCCGCCCGGCGCTCCAGCGCGGCGATGTTCTTGCGGCGGCGGAGTTCCTTCTCGGCGCCCGCGATGTCCACGTCGGCCGACTCGGCGTCCTCGCCGCGGCGCAGCAGGCCCAGCTCGATCCGCAGCTTCTCCAGGCTCTCGCGCGTGGACTTCGCCCGGTCCTCAGTGGCGGCGAACACCGAAACGATGTCCTCCTTCTGAGAGACCAGCAGCGCGAAACCGGCACCGACAGCGGCGATGGCGATGCCGACCGGCGTGAAGCCACCCGCGACGAGACCGGCGAGCGAGGTCGTGATGCCGGACATCGCCGGGGATACCTCGGCGCCCATGAGCGTCAGGGACTGGGTGGCAAGCTGCGTCGCCTGCTCCACGCCGCGCAGAGCTGGACCGACGCCCTGGATCTCCTTCGTGACCGAACGCATCGCCTTGCCCGCGCTGCCCATCTGGCGAATCTCGTTGCCGGTCTTCTTGACGGCGGCGCGCGCCTTGCCGAGATCGGACGTGATCTGCGCGGAGTCCGCGCTGAGCAGCACTCGCAGTTTTCCGACGACGGCCATGAGTCAGGCTTCCTGACCGGAGGGGGCGACGGAGAAGGACGCGGCGAGCGCTCGCGCGGCGTCCATCTGCTCCTCCGGGTCCTGTTCAGCGTCGCCCCGCCCGGAGACTCGGTCCATGAGGGGGCCGAGGTCCGGCATGCGCTCGACGCGGGAGAGCGCGGCGGCGTGCCAGGCCGTGAAGATCGCGAGTTCGTAAGCTCGCTGACGCTCAGCGGAGAGCGCGCGCAGATGACACGCAGTCTCGCGCGGCGTCTGTCGCCAGAACACTGCGGGCGGGATACCCGCTTCGGCGGCCCGGTCCCGCCACTCCTCTAGTCCGAAGGGGCGGGCGTCGGAGGGTCCGCCTCGGCGGTCTCGGCGTCGTCGGGGTCGAGTTCGGGGAAGAAGTAGCGCAGCGCCACGCCCATCACGCGCTGCGCCTCCTTGCGGCCCATGCCGTCGATGAGTCGGCCGGCGCCCTTGAGCGTCACGTCGGTGTGGTGCTCCTGCAGGCCCGCCCACAGCATTGCGCGGAGCGAGCGGGCGGAGAGCTTCTCGCGCGCGATGTCGAGCAGCGCGTCCGAGAGCGGCATCCCGGCCGCGTCCTCGTACTCGGCAGCCGCGTTCCAAGAGAAGCGCGTGCGGTACGCCTTGCCGTCCACCTCGAAGGACGCCTCGCCGCGAAAGGGGTTCGCCATCGTGTTCGTCTCCTCTACGCGAAGTCCGTCGGGACGGCCTTGCCGGTGACCTTGATCTTGACCGCCACGGTGAGCAGGTCCTTGGCGGCCGAGGACGGTTCCCAGCCGGTGATGAAGCCGGGCACCGTCAGCGCCGGGGTGTTCGGGAACTGCGGCCACTCGACGCGCCACTTGCGCGTCGTGCCCGCGAGGAAGTCGGCAAGCAGCCCAGAGTTCGAGCCATGGGAGACGTGCTCGGGACGGAAGTTCAGGACGAGGCTGATCTCGCCGCCGTCGGCGATGCCCGGCACGAATTCCGCGTGGTCGTCGGGAGACTCTGTGTGGGTGGCCTCGACCGCGTCGCGCGAGAGCGACGGGCCGCCGATCGACTTGACTTCGGCGACTGAGACGAAGGTCCCGCTATCGACGGGGTCCTCCTTCAGGAACCTGGTCTTGGTGCCGAGCTTCGCGCCGGTCGCTGCCATCGCTGTCTCCTCCGCCCGCTACAGGGCGAACGCCCCCACGGAGAGGTCCGACTCGGTCGAGTAGGTCACGACCACGCGGGCGTTCGTGTCGTTGAATGCGGGCGGATCGAGGGGACCGATCCAGCGCTCCTCGTCCGCCGGGACCTGGACGACGAGGTCAGTCTTGGCCGCTCCCTGCGGCAGGGCGCCGGCGGGGAGCTGCGAGACGACCGTCACGGTCCGGGACGTGGCGAGGTCGGCGTTGACGACGCGCAGAAAGACGCGACCCGAGTTCGGGAACGCGTCGCCACCCGCCGCTGCGGGATCCAGGGTGGGGTCGATCCCCGCGCGCGAGATCTGTTGGACCGTCAGGACCGCCATGAGCCGCCTCCGTGGTTGCGCTCTGGTCCTGAGAGTCGAGGGCTACGGAGGGTCGTTCAAGCGAGGAACGCGCTCTCGCTCCTGACGACCACGTGAGACTACGATCTGGTCACGGAAGGAGGCCGCATGGCGATCTGGAAGATCAACTGCATGGAGGACCAGTGGCCGGGGCTGTGGCAGCGGTGGTTCAGATCGCAGTGCGTGGCCGTTGGCTGGCCGCCGAAGAGCGGGAAGGACTCGTTCCGCCTGGAGGGAGGTTGGACCAACGCCTCCTGGTCTCGCGCCCGCAGCGGCATCAAGAAGGTCGAGGTCGGCGAATGGGTCGTCGTCCAGCTCAAGGGGCACCGTGTCGGACGGATGGGGCAGGTCGTCGAGAAGCTCATCCGGGATGATGAGTGGGAACCGCTCGTGCCGAAGAGCCGCGAGTGGAAGCAGGGCGAGATGGGCCGCCGCATCAACGTCCGCTGGGACCTTGCGTTGGGCCCAACGAGCCCCGACTGGGTGGTACGCCTCCCGGTCGAGGCGCAGATTCCGCGGGGCCGGTTGCGGCAGACCATCTGCACGCTCTCGGAGGAACAGTTCGGCGTGATCCGAACCGCCATGGCGGACGAGGCGAACTGGGTGAGCCTCCTGGCGCACTTCGCGTACGAACGATCACTCTCGGACTACATCGCGACGTTCCCACACCACCTCGAAGACGGCCTGGAGCCGTATCCAAACTCCGCCGTGCGGGAGCGCGTATTCGACGACCGCTCGCGGTTAGACGTCCTGCTGATCGACCGCCGTGGCACGCCGGTCGTCGTCGAGTGCAAGCAGGCGACTCCGACAGTCGAGCACCTACGTCAGTTGCGCGGATACATGAAACACCTGCGCCGCGAGACGGGGTTGCCGCCCAGAGGGATCCTCGTCCATGGCGGAGCAGCCAAGCTCCGTGACGACGTGCGCAAGTTCCTCGCGAAGCACGCAGACATGGAGATCGTCCGCTACCGTCTCGACGTGGATTTCGCTCCCTGCCGTTAGGCCGCCCTGCAGCCAGGAATTCAGGCGATGAGGCTGCGGATCTCCGCGGCAGTGTGCAGGTCAGTCAGATCGACGCACCACGGCTCCAAGTCGTCCCACACGTAGCGACGACGGCCGGTCGTCGATTCGGTCCTCAGCAGCGGGACTAGGTCGTCGCGCGGCACCTTGTAGACCGTGCGCACACGGAAGTCGTCGGTGAGGAGGACAGCGACCAAATGCGTGAAGTCGGCCGGGTCGCTGTCCAAGTACTGCCAGCGGTTACCGGGATCGTAGCGCTGGGTCTTGACCTGGAGGAACTCGTCCGTCGCTCTCACCGCAACGTCCCAGCCCTTCTGCGTCTGATTAGCCGCTCTCTTGCCGTCGAACAGAACCTCCGCGTACCACTCGCCGAGGTCGCCGACGAACCGGTTCGACCGTGTGACTCCGGCGGCCCGTAGAGCGGCAACCCCGTCTGCGAACGCCTGAACGGCTTGGATCTCCACGTCACTCATCCTCACATCCTGGCTCCAGGTGAGACGAATCGCCAGTGCCCGCGTCCGAATCAGCATCCACGATCGCGAAGGCGATGTTGGCGCGACCACGGCCTCGGGAGGCAGGATGGGGTGAGCGATGCACATCTCGTCCCGTGTCTTCCAGCACCAGTTCAACCGCTTCAAGGAAGCGGTCCGCACGAACTCGACCGTGGGTGGCTTCAAGTCCTTCGATGAGGGCCTTGCCGCAGAGTGGGAGGAGTACAAACAGGACGTCCGCAACGAGGCCATCCGGCGACTCCAGTGGGACAGTTGGACGCCTTCAGACGTCGGAACGGGCGTCATCCTGGATCGAGTCGTGCAAGCCATCGAGATCAAGAAGACGGCAGTGCATCCACGGAACAACTTGGTCGAGTGGGAGGCGAAGAGTCGCAGCAAGAACAGCGTGACTCATCTGCCGCTCGTCGCTGCGCAATCCAAGAAGCAGGCACCGCAGGAAATCGAGCAGTGCTTGTTGGACTTGTTCCAGAGCAGGGTGCCCGACGCCGAGGCGTTCGAGCGGTTCACCACACTGGTCAACCGACGGTACGAGCTCGTCGCGTACCTGTTCTTCCTGAAGGACTGGACGCGGTACATGCCGATCCGAACGACCACGTTCGACGAGGCGTTTCGCCTACTCGAGTTCGAGCACGTCACGGCGTACAACTGCAACTGGGCCAACTACCAGACGTACAACGCGGCGATTGGGGAGATACGGCGACTGCTTCGGGAGGTCGCCGAGCTTGACGACGTTCGGCTCATTGACGCCCACTCGTTCTGCTGGATGCTCGTGAAGTTGGAGGTGCCGCTCCCGGCGCCCAGGGCCGAGGTCCCGGTCCCCGAGGAGATCGACGTTACTCCGGACGCAACTCAGCCCCCGGAGTTCGGCCCTCGGAAGGGGCCGTTTCGCGTCGTGACTGGAGACGAGTTCGATCAACGAGACAAGGCTCGTCGCAGACTCGGCAACATCGCCCAGGATGTCGCGCTGTCGTCAGAGCGGCGTCGTCTCAAGGAGGCCGGGCACGAGGACCCGAACGAGGCTGCCGTCCCGGTCTGGGATGAGCCCGGTCGCGGCTACGACATCCTGTCTCAGGAACTCGACGGGTCGGCGCGACACATCGAGGTGAAGGCAACGCGACAGACGAAGGATGGCTTCTCGTTCATCGTCTCCCGGTACGAGATCGCTCAGAGTCGCGCGCTGCCGAACTACTACTTCTACCTCGTTCTCGACGCTGAGTCCGACGGCCGACGCATCATCCCGGTGGACAGCGCCGTGATCACGGAGGACTGCCTCGTTCCTCGGAACTACGTGGCGTCACTCCGGCGATCGAGCGGCTGAGGCCGTCGCCTTCGTCCCACGCGGCGGCTTGGGCGTCGCGGGCTTCGTGTCCGTCAGCTTGAACCACAGGAAGCCGTTGATCGACTTCGCCCCCGTGATCGCGGCTGCAAGGGCCGACAGCGAGCGGTACTCCTTCCGCTCCCACCGGAACCCCTCCTCCAGCACGCTCACGCGGATCGTGCGGCCCTTGTACTCGCGCACGAGTGTCGAGCCCGGCGCAGGGAGCCGCGGGTCACGCGCCCCCTTCGGCTTGGCGGTCTTCGTGGACCGCTTTGCCGCCGTGCTTTTGGTGGCCTTGCTGGCGGCCTCGCGGGGCGCGCGAGCCTTCTTCGTCGCCTTCGTCTGTGCGTGCTTGGTCATGTAG
The DNA here is from genome assembly GCA_024280885.1 of Planctomycetota bacterium. GTDB lineage: Bacteria > Planctomycetota > JAJSAM01 > JAJSAM01 > JAJVHW01 > JAJRPF01. The sequence goes on from JAJRPF010000052.1 coordinate 48,289, forward strand.
CACCTCCTTGGTCCGGACATTCGCTCTGGCTTCGCCGAGAGTCGAGTCGTCGCCGCCGTGAAATCGAGGAAACACAAGAGTTACAGGGGTTCGGCGAGTTGCCTTGGCGAACGGACGAGAGGGCCTCACGATGCCGTCCCACAGATCCAGATCTCGTAGTCCTGGCCCGTGCGGTAGAGCCCGGTCGTCGGGTCGAAGTCCCACCGCTCGTTGATCAGGAACACGCCCTCGACCTCGAGCCCGCCTGCGGCTCCGGTGTGGCCGGAGAGCACCGCCTGGAGTGCCAGCGCCAGCGCGGTCGCCTCCGCCCGCGTCTTGGCCCACGCATCGACCTGGACGCGACGTGAGCCCGCCCCGGTCGGCCCGTCGAGCGCGTAGTCGTCGCCGCCCGCGACCTCGGTGAAGACAACGGCCGGGACTGTCGGGGACTGCGGCAGGACTTCGGTGTAGACGCGGTTCCCGGCGAGCGCCGAGACGCGCGCGTCCGATGTGAGGAGGAGCCGCAGGTACTTGCCGAGCGTCACGACTGCAGCGCCCGGAACGACTTCTTCGAGAGTTTGCCCGACTCGGCCTGCCTGGCGAGCCGCTTGGCGGTCCGTGCGAGGGACTTCCATAGTTCCTCGCCCACGACCTTGATCGCCGCATCCTTGTTGATCTCGAAAGCGGTGGTGAGGAAGCGGTCGGGGGCCTGTCGCGAGGTCCCGAACTCGACGAAGCTCATGTACCAGTGCTTGGCGTCCGGTCCGATCGCGACGGCCGTCTCGCTGCGGACCGACGACTTGATGGCGCTGACCCTGATCGAGTCGGCGCCGTGGCCGATCGCCTCGGACTCGCCCTTCTTCCGCTGCCTCTGCGATCCGCGCCGCCGCGGGTCGGTGCCACGACGCGCACGCGCACGGGCGTCCTGCACCATCGGCTTCGCCGCCTTCCTGAGCGCGGCGAGGACCACGTTGCGGCGCAGCGCGTCCGGGATCTCGCCGAGCGCCGCGTCGAGTTCCTTCAGCCCCTCGACATCGACGTCGATCACGACTCGCTCCCGTCCGTGCGACCACGAGCGACGATGAGGAGCGCCTCGCGCCGGCCGGCCTCGACGACGGTGACGACATCGTAGGGCCGGTCCTCGTGGACGACGCGGTGGAGCGGCGTCACGTCGGCACGCCACCGGATCGTGAAGCGCAGGTCGCCCGTCGCGACGAACTGGTGCTTGCCGAAGCCCTCGCGGCCGCCGAGCGGCTCGACGCGCGCCCACACCTCGGCAAGCGGCAGCCAAATCGTGACCGCCTGGCCCGAGTCGTCGATCTGCTCATGCCGCCGCTCCAAGCGGATCCTGCGGTCGAGCCGTCCGGCGCGAACTGCCATCGTCTACCCCGCGAACCTGAGCACGCGGTAGGGGCCAAGAAGCCACTCTGCCGCATGCGGAATCGGCTGCATCGCGACGGGGGCAACGGTCTCCCGGTTCGCGAAGAGGGTGCCGACCACGAGGAGCACCGCGCGGCGGATCGCGTGGGGGACCGCCGCCGGAGCTCCGTACCCACACGTGAACTCGACGCGCACAGCGCCTGGCTCCGCGCGGGCCGATGGCCATGAATTGCCGTGCGCCAGCCCGACCTCGCCCGGCGTCTCGGCTGTGCGCACCACGTAGTCGCCCGGCGGCACGGTCTGGACGACGCCGTCCTTGTCGACGTAGGCGACGCTCTCGATCGAGACGAGCGGTGGCCATGGGAGAGCGATCGCGCCGGAGGGGAACGCGTCCAGCGTGACGCGCCACTGCTGCGTCAGGAAGCGGCGGCGGCAGAATGCCTCGGCCTGCGCGGTCGCCGCCTCGACGAGTGCCTCGATCAGGTCCGACTCGTCATAGCCGTCCACGCGCAGATGGAGCCGCGTCTCGTCCAGCGTCACCACGGGTTCGGCCGGCGCCTGGATGATCGCGAGGCCCACGGGCTACTCCCCTGCGTCGTCGGGGGCCGCGGTGGGCTGGGCTCTCGTCCGCGTCGCCCTGCGACGCTTCGGCTTGGCCGCGGGCACCGTCTCCGCGACCTCAGCGATGCACCCGGCGTGGATCAACCGCGTAGCGGTCTTGGTGTCGAGGGGCGGGCACGGAGCGCCCGGATCGACGTACCGATCCTGCGCGCGGTCGTAGAAACGCGAGATGACCTCGTAGCCCATGCATCACCTCCCTGTGCGCGTGCCCGCCTACGGGACGTAGCGCCGGTCCCCGCGGACCACGTAGGCCGCGCCGAGCTTGGCGTTCTCGTCGATGCCCAGGACCGCGGTGACGTGCGTGAAGTCGTTCGCGCCGTCGAGGTCGAAGGGTGTCTTCTCGATCTCGACGTCGGGAGGAGCGGCCCCGCCGGCGCCCACGGACGTGACCACCGCGCCGAGGTCCTTCGCTCCCGTGCCCGCCGCGTCCTTCGCCTGCCGGAGCTGCACCGTCAGGATCTTGCCTGCCGTCACCGCGCCCGCCTTGGCGAGGACCACGAGTCGCCCGGAGTGGCGGACGTCCACCCAGGTGCCCGTGACGTCGGCGGTGCCCACGTCCTGAGGCTCCACGATGCAGTCGAAGCCCAGCGCCTCGGTCAGCTTCTTGGTCATGTTCGGTCTCCTCGTCGAGTCAGCGGCGGATCAGCGGATCTCGGCCTACGGGACGTCGAGCGCGACGAACGGGCTGTAGGTCTGCCCGTCTTCCTGCTGGATCGGGCCGTTGAGCCACGGGCCGCCATCGACGGTCTTGAAGGCCTTCACGACGGTCTTGTTCTGCTTGAAGAGCACATGCTCGGACGCGGCAACCGTGGTCGCGACGCCGTCCTTGATCAGGTAGTAGCTCGGCACGATCAGGAGCACGTCGCCGAGCGAGCCGACAGCCGGGCTGCGGTAGTTCTTCACCACCGTGCGGCCGAGCAGCGACGCGGGCGCGCCGGTGCGCGCGTCCTCCTGCCAGATGTAGTGGCCCGCGCCGTCCTTCATCTGGCGCAACTTCGGGATGACGCGCGGGGAGACGATCCACATCGCCTCGCCGTCCTCGTGGAGTTCGGCCTCCATCTCGACGAGGTCGTCGTAGGCGATCTCGCCCGCCAGGGCGCGGTTGACCTTCTTGAGCGCGTCGCAGGCGAGCACGCCGAGCGGCCGCGCGACGCCGTTGCCGGAGAGGAAGGCCACGTCCTCGGCGGCGAGCAGGCCGCCGCGCAGCATGCGCTCGATCAGCGAGGACGCCGAGCGCCAGTTCCGCAGCAGCTTGTCGGTCACGACGATGTGGGCCGCGACCTCCTTGGGGCTCCAGCGCGTCTCCTTGATCTTGATCCCGGTCTCGGGCTTGTCGCCACCCTCCCCGATCCAGTCCACGGCGACGCCGCCGTAGAGGTTCGAGCCGACCCCCTGGTTGAGGGACGGGAGCACCAGGTCGGCGTCGGGCGACTCGCCGGCGGGAACGACCGTTGCGCGCGGGCGGAAGATCGCCTCGTTGGGCGTCACCTCGCGCAGGTTGGGGTTGATCTCGTCGGGGATCGCCAGGCCACCCGCCTCGCCGGTCCCCATCTCTTGGAGCGCGAGGATGCGGGGATCGCGCGGCTGGAAGCGAGCACAGTAGACGAGCTCGCCGACGTTCTCGAAGCCGGGGTTCTCGATGCCGGGCTTCTTGGCGCGGGGCGTCTCCGTCTCTTCGGGCTGGGGCTTCGAGGGAACCGGGTCGAGGCGATCCAGGACCCCGCGCTCGCTCTCGACGAACTCCACCCGCTCGATCTGCTTCGCGAGCCCCTTGGCCTTGGCGCGCATGTCGGTGAAGGAGGCTTCCTCCTCGTCGGTGAGCTCTTCCTTCACGGCGAGCGGCTCGAGCTGATCGACCAGCTGCTTGCGCGCCCTCTTGAGTTCCAGCACCTTCGACATCGGGTGTTCCTCCGGGTCGGTGTCGTTCGACAAGCCCGAGCGTCGAGCGCTGCGGAGGGTCGTTCAAGTCGTGAGGCGAAGGACGTCGACGATGCGTCGGCGCACGGCGCGGGACGTGCCCCGGCGCGGAGGATCGTGCGTCACGCGCGGCTCCGCGATCTCGGCGACACGCGGGGGATCGGGGAGCACGACGTCGTCCTCCGCCGCCGAGGCCGCCAGGCGCTCGGGGACGCGACGGAAGCGCGAGAGACCGAAGACCTGCGCCTTCTTCGCTCCCTTCTCGACCTCGTCCGCGAACCGCGCGGAGACGGCCTCGTCGGCCGTCATCCACCACTCACCGCCCGCATCGGTCACGCGCTTGGACACAGCCGGGCCCCGGCGGCCAGTGCGCCGCGCGTAGGTCGTGAGCATCGCCGACCACGCCTTGTCGAGCGTCCCCGCCTGCCGGCGCATCTCCTCGGCGTCGCCCATCGCGACCGTCCACGGCCGATGGACCATGAGCATGGCGTTCTCGGCGACGACGGTGCGGTCGCCAGCCATGGCGATCAGCGAGGCGATCGACGCCGCGAGCCCGTCGATGTGGATCGTCACCTTCGCGGGGAAGCGGACCAGCGCGTTGTAGACCGCGATCCCCTCGAAGACGTCCCCACCGGGGCTGTTGATCCGCACGGTGAGTTCGGGCACCTCGCCGAGCGCGTTGAGGTCCTCGATGACCTGGCGCGCGGCGATCCCGCCGAAGAGGTCCACGCCGAGGATGTCGTAGAGGTAGAGCGTCGGCGCGGGCGCGCCTTCCTCGGCCAGCATGAGCGCGTAGCCCCTGCAATCGGTGAGCGTGGTGGTCATGGCGTCATCTCCTCGTCTTCGTCAGGACCCTCGTCCTCGGGGACAGGCTCCGGGTCCGGTGTGGGCTGGGGCTCAGCGGGCTGGTCCTCGCCCGCGGGCGTCATGTTGAGCGGCTGGAGATAGACGTCGCCTTCGGGCCCGATGCCGTTCAGGTTCTCCAGCTGGCGGATGTCGTTGACCGACCACCAGCCCCACTGGCGGCCCTGCGCGTAGCCGGACATGCGGGCGGCGAAGTCGCCGCGCAGAAGCCCCGCGACGTTGTGCTCGGCGAAGTAGCGCCCGCGCTCGGTGGGGAGCAGCAGGTCGCGCGTGATCGTCTGCTCGAAACGCACGAGCCAGGGCCGGAGCGTGTAGACGACGAACTCCAGCGACGCCTGCTCCATGTTCGCGCGCGGCTGCGCCTTGTCGTCGAAGAGCATGTGGAGCGGCACGCGGAAGAGCCGCGCGATCTCGGCTATCTGGAACTTCTTGAGCTCAAGGAACTGCAGATCCTCGAAGGTCATCCCGACCTTCTCGAAGCGCGCGCCCTGCTCCAGGATCACGGTCTTCCCGGCGTTGGTGACGCCCGCGTAGGCCTGGTCCCACGACTCCTTGAATCGCTTGTACTCGGGGTCGTCCATCACCTGCGGGTGGGTGACGACTCCGGCGATGCGGGCGCCGTGCTTGAGCGCCGAGGCGGTGTTCGTCTCCAGCGCGAGCGCGAGACCGACGCTCTCCCGCGCCATCCCGATCGGGGAGAGGCCCGTGGCGCCGCCCCAGGAGAGACCGGGGATGCGCCAGACCTGGTCGGTGCGGAGCGTCTCCGGCGGGACGCCCGCCTCGGAGACGTGGAAGACGAGCGGGCCGCCCGGTCGCGGTCGGTCGGCCTGGATGGAACCCGGCGCGATCGGCCAGATCTCGCGGACGTCGCCGCCGCCGTCACGGACAACGCGGGCGTACGCGTTGCCGCGCAGGAGTACGTGCGCGAAGAGTGTCTCGCGGACCGACTGCGCCGTGCTCTCCTCGTTGGCGATGGTGTGCAGCACTTCCGAGAGCGGGTGTTCGGACGCGACCCGCTTGTCCCCGTTCGCCTGCCGCTCGAAGACCATGAGCGGGAGCGTCGAGATGGACTCGGCCAGCACCTTCACGCACGAGAGAACGGCCGTGACGCGCAGGGCGGTCTGGTCGGTGACCGACACGCCCGAGCCGGTCGTCTGTCCGACACCTGGCGTGCGCCAGAACCACTCGGGTGGCTCGTCGCTGAGGAGGAAGGCGCGGAACGCGGCACGGACTCGCGACGCGATGGATCGTGAGAGACGCGCTCCGGGCATCCCACCAGGTCACTCGACCAGGGAGCCTCGATCCAGCCGCGTCGCGCAGGAGAGCTGGGAACTGGTGCTTGACCTCTCTGTCGCGGGCGATACGCTTCGGACTGCGAGTGCATCTCCCGTTCTTACGGGAGGCGTGTCCTGCGGAAGCAGGAACGATCCGGGAGCCCCGTGCGGGGGCTTCACCCAGCGCACGCCGACGGCCCGTCGGCGAAAGCCAGGGACCCCTACTCCACGAGAGAGGTGCAAGAATGCCGCAACGCAAGCCCACGACGCCGTTCGTCGAGCCTGATGAACCGTCGCCGAGTTCAATCGTCCACGCCGCAGAGCGGACGCTCGCCTCCGCGGGATGCCCCGAGTCCGACGCTCGCTGGCTTGCAGCGCTGCTGCTCCAGGTCCTTCCGAGCGGGGACAGCGCCGACTCGAATCAGGAAGCGGCGGACGTCGGCCCGCTCGGCTCAGTCTCGATGGTGTGGCCGTGCACGAAGCTGGCGTACGTCGGGTTCTCGTCAGTTGGCGTGGACCTGGAGGCCCTCGATCAATTCAGCGACACCACGTACCGCGACAGCGGGCTCCTGGCAACGCTCGCCGCGCTGATGGGTGAGTTCTATGCCCCGCGGATCGAGGTGCCCAATCGCGCACCGGACGACGAGACGTGGGCGTGGTCGATCGGGGAGGAAGAGGCGGTCAAGGTGGCGCAGGCGATGCTCGCCCGCGGCGCCGACTTCCGGACGCTCCTGATGCAGGGGTGGCCACCGATGCTCGTCAAGGAACTGCTCGGATCTCCGATCGATCGGAAACGCGAGCGCGAGAAGCGCGTGTGCCGCGTTCTCGTGCTGGCCGGTGCGATCGAGCAGGAACTCGCGGACACGCTGACGGCTCCCTACCCACCGAGCGTGATCCAGGCTGTCTCCGACCAACAGGAGGCGAGGGCCGCACGCCAGCCTGCCCCGCACCGCGCCAACGCCAAGCCACTCGACGAGGAGGCGATCGAGCGCGCCGCGAAAGACCTGCTCGCGGGCTCGTACGACTACTACCTGAGTTGCTACCGCGAACCGGAGCACCGCGAGATCGCGCGACGGATCGTCTACGGGACACCGAACGATCTGCGCGAGATGACCGCGCTCGCTGCCCAGGCCTCCGGCGCGCAGTTCGCCTCCATCGTCGGCGTGATCGCCGACGCGGCGTCCGCCCGCTGGGCTAACTCGGAACACGGTCGGCTGTTCGACATCTACGTCGGACACGCCCCCATCTGGCAGGAGCACATGCTGGCGTTCGCGCGCGACATGCGTCGGTACTTCGACCTCGCGGACGCTCGCGTCGGGCCTCGGCCAACCGACGCCAGCCACGAACTCCGGTCCGTCTGGATGCTCCTCTTCCGGATGAGTTGGGACGCCGAGAGCGCGGGGTGTCCCTCCGAGGTACGCGATCGGATGCTCGCGGCTGCAAACGAGGACGTGTCGCGCATGCGCCCGCTTCTTGCGTCCGCGGTCTCCGAGGGCGACACGCCGCAGGCCCGCGAGTTCGTTGCCAAGGTCGATCACTTCCGCCGTTGCTGCTCTCTCCTCGCGTTCCACGGGAGCCTGTGGCGCATGTTCAAGCCCGTGATCCTCGCACTGCGCGCGCTGAAGACGCGTGCGGTGGCGCATGACCTCCGCGACTGGCCGGAGTTCGCGGACGACCCACCGCCGGAGCCGTGGCGCGCGATCCCGGGGGTTCTCAAGGACGTCTTCCACGCGACGATCGGACGCGAGCAGGAGAGCGACGCGGACCTTGAGCACCTCCGCCGGGACTTCGGTGCGTTCTGCCTCCAACGATTGACGGACCGGCTCAAGGAGCAGCAGCGAAGGGACGCGGCAAAGACCGGAGCGAAGCGAACGAACGAGGACATGAAGGAGCCGTCTCCCGAGTGGCGGTACGCATACGTGCGCGCCGTGTCCGCGCTCCGCGTCAACCCCAGCGGGAAGGGCCACCGGACGCTGCACATCGCAGCTACGTTGGACCCCGACCAACGCGTACGGGACGCTGCGCGTGGCGCGGAGTTGACGATCCGGCACGCCCGGCGTCTCCCGGATCGAGTGTCCCCGCGCCGTGCCGTTCTGAAGGCCGTCTGGTGGCTCAAGCAGGCGCACATGCGCGAACTCGGCGAGGTGGTCGATGCCGACCTTGCACAGCGCACGCAGGCGAAGGAACTGACGCGCACGAAGGTGGTGCTGGCGCGGGACATCCGGCCGGCGCAGAGCACGTAGCCGTGTAGTACACACTGAATCGCGACTTGGCAGCCAACTGGTTGCCGTGCCCCGAAGGGCGTCGCTGGGACTTGCCGTAGACCTGCGCGGAGTCGTCCGCGCGGTCTCTCGAATGGCTAGGAGGCCCTCCATGTTCACGGACTCAGAGAGTCAGATTCGCGCCGCCCTGCGCGGCCAGCGAGTGCTCGTCATCGGCGGTGACCGCCGCGAGAAGGCGATCACGAGGCTCGCACGCGAGCTCGAGCTCGCGGAAGTCGTCCACTGCGCGACCCGGAAGTCTGATGCGTCGCCCCGGAAGTTCTCAGCGCAGTTCCGGTCGCCGGACTTCGTTCTCGTCGTCTGGGTGCTCGGGCTCTCGCGGACTCATCACGGCATCCACGTGCATCGTCTGTGTCGCGAGCACTGGGTGCCGTGGGTCGACTCCTGGCGTATCCCACATCCCGCTCCGCTGCTCGATCAGATCAGGCGACTCGGGATCGTCGGAGCGCTGCAGCGGCGCCGACTCGAAGTAGCAACGTCAACGTAGCTCAGTCGCCAGCGCGAAGCTCTGGCGGCGAACTCCGAAGCAGTCTTTCGCGGCGCTCGCACGGTGCGAGAACCGCGGTGTTCACGGCCGACAGGCCAGAAAGCAGGTGTCCGATGGCAAAGTCCGGTGGCAGCGGTGGCAAGGGCGGTGGCGGCAAGGGTTCGGGAGGCAAGGGTGGCGGTGGCCGCCCGCCGAACGGACCGAGCACGACCGGTAACCCCTCCGGGGGCGGTCGCGGCAACAACCCGCCGTCCAAGTAGCCGCTGAGTGAATCGCTACCCGACCGTTCTGACCCCGCGGTACGCGTACGGGGAGGTTGGTCGGTCGGGTAGCACCATCAGCCGGGAGAGCGCAGTGACGGCGGCGACGACGCCGTCGATCCGCTTCTTCGAGTTCGTCTTCACCGGCCGCACGTTCTCGTTGGCGTCCTCCTTGACTGCCGCGTTTGCGACACACCAGGCCATCGTCTGGTTCTCGTCGTGGTGGACGCGACCGGCCTTCGTCAGTGCGTAGAGCACCTTGCACGCAGCCGACAGCGTGCGCGGTCCCTGCCGGACCTCGACCGCGTCGAACCCCGTCTTCTCGAGTTGCAGCGCGAACTGCAGCGCGTTCCACGGGTCGTAGCCGATCTGCTTCACGCCGTAGCGCGGCGCGATTTCGTCCACGATCGCGCGGTAGATGAAGTCGTAGTCCACGACGCTTCCGGGCGTGGTGCGCAGGTGTCCGCCGCGCTCCCAGACACCGTAGTCCACGCCGTCCTCTCGCGACCGCTCGTGCAGCCGGTCCTCAGGCATCCAGAGGTAGGGGATGACGGCCAGGTCGTAGTTGATGGAGAGCACGCGCTTCACCGGCTCACCCCCCTCGTCCACGTCGGCGACCTCGACGCTCGGCGTTTCCTGCGTCGTCGGCGGCAACCGGAAGACCAGCACGAACGCCGTCAGGTCCGTCGTGCTGGAGAGGTCAAGCCCGCCGGCGACGGGGAGATCTGCCAGCGTCTCGGCCGCCGGGAGCGACGGACACGCTTTCCACCACTCGATGGGAATCCAGACGTCGGTGGTATTCGTCCAGAGGTTCAGGTGCAGGCGCTTGAACGCGTTCTGCTTGCGAGGCTCCGCGATGGCCGCGCGGCACTCGGCTTCGAGGTAGTCGCGCTTCACCGTCACGTCGAGCGACGGGTTCGCCTTCGCCCACGTCGCCGGATCGCGCCAGTCGTCATCGGGCGACGCCTCGAAGATGATCGGCAGGTAGGTCTCGTCCTCGATCACGCCGGACATGACGCGGCGCGCGAACTCGTACTCCTCGTAGCAGACGGAGTCGTGGTCGTCGCCCGCGGTCGTGATGAGCACCACGATCGGCTGGCGCCTGGCGGCGACGCCCTTGGCGAGCGTCTCGTAGAGCTCGCGGTTCGGCTGCGTGTGGAACTCGTCGAAGAGCAGCGCGTGGATGTTCGGGCCGTGCCCTCCCTTCACGTCGGAGGACACGACCTTGAAGGACGAGCGTGTCGCCGGAATGACGATCGACCTGCGGAACGTCTCCGATCGCGAAGCGAGTGCCGGGCACAGCTCGTTCATGTCACGCGCTTCGTTGAAGACGATGCCCGCCTGCTCCCGGTTGGCGGCAGCGGCCACGACCTCCGCGCCCGGCTCACGGTCGCAGTGCAGGAGGTAGAGCCCGAGCCCCGAGCACATCCCGCTCTTGCCGTTCTTCTTGGCGATCTCCAGGAAGACGCGGCGGAAGCGGCGACGCCCGTCGCTCGTGCGCTTCCACCCAAAGAGCGGACGGACGAGCAGTTCCTTCTGCCAGTCCAGGAGTTCGAACGCACGCCCGGCGAACTCGCCCTTCAGGTGTCGCAGGAACGCCGGGAAGAACTCCACGGCACGCGAGGCATCGGCCTCGTCGAAGTAGTACTTCCCGTCCTCGTCGTCAATCGCGATCGTCACGCCCGGCCAGCGGCGCCTGGCTTCGGCGCTCGCGAGGACGGCGGCCGCCGTCGGGTCGGCGTCCTTCGCGCTACGCCCCACCGGACGCGCCGAAGAACCGCTCGAAGGTCGGGTCCGACGCGGCGGCCGGCGCGTTGGGGACCTGGACGCGGGCGCGAGACGACGGCGTCATCCCGAACTCCACGAGAACCCGCACGAGCTGCTCGGTCGCCTTGGTCGCGATGCCCAGGTACGGCGACTGCATCGGGTAGCCGTTCGGAGAGATGATGACCGTGCCGTGCTCGCGCAACTTCTCCTCGGCGTCCACGAGCCGCGCCCACGTGAGGCAGTACGTAGTGAGCGCCGCGCCGTCGATCTCCGACAGCAGCCCGAGGCCATGGAGCTTCTTCGCCATGCGCCGCCACTCCGAGCGCGCCTCGCCCTGAAGCACCTTCGGGCACTTGGGGATCACGGCCTTGGGCTTCGGCTCCTTGGCGTTCAGCTTCCGCTTGCCGGGGTTGTCAGCCATGGGCCGAGACCTCCTCGGCCGCCGCGTCTGCGAAGGTCGGGGGATCGTCGGGGAGTTCCGACACCGGCGGCGATGTCGAAATCTGCTGCCAGCCGCGTCCCTCGTCGGAGTAGACGCGCGCCGACCGGCCGAGCCCACCGGGGAAGCGCGCGCGCAGGAGTCCCGCCACGAGCGCCGACACGCGGGCTGCGTTGCCGGTCAGGACGATGGCGTCGCCGCCGCGGACCGTGACCAGTTCCCCGTCGCGGTCGTCGTCCAGCACGGCTTCGACCAGCGCAGCGCCCATCGGTGTGCGCCAGATGGCTTCGAGGTCGTGGAGCGGAACGGCGTAGCGGGTCATCGGACACCGCTCCGCGGTCTGCGACCGAAGCGACCGTCCTCGCGCGCGGTCTTGCTGGCGTGGTGGTAGTGGCAGAGCGACTGGAGGTTGGAGGCGGCATGCGTGCCGCCGCGGCGCAGCGGGACGACATGGTCCACGTCCGTCGCCTGCACGGTGTGACCCTGGCTCTCGCACATCACGCAGAGCGGGTGGCGGCGCAGGTGGGCCAGCCGGATCCTCCTCCAGCCGTACCCGTACCCACGCCGCGCAGCGGACGGCCGCATCGAGTTGATCTCCCTGGCCAGGGCCCGGGCGTGATCGGGGCAACGCGCTCCGCGCCGGACGAGAGCCGGACAGCCTGGATGGGCGCAGCCGTGGGGAGGTCGATGAGGCACGGCTCCAGCGTGGGTCGCCGCGGAGTCTCGCGCCACCCGGCTCGCCGTCAGGGCGTGCGGGCGTAGCGCGTGGCGGGTGCGGGGGAACGTCGGTTGCCGCGTGCGCCCCAGCCCTCGACCGCAGCACGCCGCTGCAGCCAGCACTCGTTGCTGCAGTAGAAGCGCTTGGGCGGCCGGATGTAGCAGCCGCAGACGCGGCACGTCGGAGATCCGCTCAGCACGCGGTCCGAGCGATCGAGGCGCGGGAGCGGCGGGACCGTGAGGACTGGCGGCGGTGGCGGCAACCCGCAGGTGGGACAGCACGCGACGAGTCCGGCGCGAGCACGAGCGAACGACCGCCGCACGGCCTCCTCGGAGAACCCGGACCGAAGCATCCGCGCGCGTTGCTGCTTGCAGATCGCGCAGTCCCCGTCTGGGCAGCACGCCGCGCCGAGGAGCAGCCCGAGGAGACAGTGCTGTCCGCTGCTGTCCCAGGCAAGGCATGGCGTTGACGCTGCTCCCACCGCGGATCACGTCGCGCTCGCGGAGAGAGTCTGTCGGCCATTCGAACCGGTCGGCGTTCGAGGGCGCAGCGGGGCGAGGACTCCGGGCATCCCGTCGTCGTCGATGCTCGGCGGCTCGTAGGTCCGTGGATCGAACGCGCGGACGGCCGCGCGAAGGGGGTCCTCTCCGAGATGGCTCAGCGCCCAGGCGTGGACCTGCCCGAACCGCTCACGGATCGTCTCGAAGGACTCCGGCGGCAGGCGTCCCGCGTCGCACACGTCCTTCGCCCGCGCCACGCGATGGCGCAGCCACGCGTAGTACGGCGGGTCGAGGCGGCGGTAGCAGACGCCGCTGATCACCACGTCGTCGGCGAACACGTGGGGCGGCTCGGAGGTGAAGTGGTCCAGATCGGTCCCGACCCACAGCGCCGCGTCGTTGGAAGAGCAGGTGCCCATACTGTTCACCTACCGGAAGCGCGGCCGAGGTGGCGGTCGGGGCGATCGTTGCGGGATGTGGCGCCGCACTGCGGGATGTCGTGCGGGATGTGCGGGGACCACATCCCGCGACGTAACCGGCTGCAAGATCAGGACTTGCAGCCACCTGCGGGATATCGCGGGATGTCTGAGCTCTGCACCGCCGGTGCGCGTGTGCGCGCGCGTAGTAGATCTTCTTGATTCCTACTGCGCGCGCGCCCGCACCCGTGGGGGTAGGGAAGACATCCCGCAACATCCAGGGAGGCAAGCTAAGTGTCTGTCGCCGAAGGACTTCCGTTGCGGTGATCGTTGCGGGATGTGGGGCTCTGACATCCCGCAACATCCCGCCCGGAGCAGCCACTGAGCCCCGAGCGCGTCGGCGCCTCCTGATACGTTGCAGGGTCCGACTCCTCGGAGCCGGGCGGACGGACGGACAGGAGGACCAGTTTCATGGCGACGTTCAAACTCCGGCGCTTCGCCAGCGCCGATGCGCTCAAGCGCATCCGACCACCGATTCTCCGGGCGCTGCTCGCGCCCCATGGGTCCTGTCTGGCCGAGCACGGCATCCATCTCAATGGCACGGGCGGCGGCGCCGACCTCGACTACGAGGCCCTGGCCGGCTTCCTCGTCAACCCGGACGAGACGATGCCGCAGGACCTGATCGACGCACTCTTCATGTCCAACGAGATGGCAACGCAGGAGGGCATGCTGACCCTCCTGGCGACGATCGACCGCATGCCGGCGGATGACCGTCCCGACCTCGGCAACTCGTCGGACCTGACGCCCGGTGACGTCGCAATCGCGGTCTGGCTCCACTCGCCCAAACTCCTGGAGCGCCAGCACGCCGAGCGCGTCGTCGCCACCAAGAAGTCGTTCCTGACCTTCCTCGCTTCCGAGCGGCCGACCACGCCGTTCCCACCGCCCACGAACCGACAGATCCGCGGGTTGGAGAGCGCGCTCGGAGACTGGTTCGCCGAGAAGAAGAAGGGCGACGTGGCACGCGTCCTCGTCTACGAGAAGCCCGACGAGGTGTGGTTCCTCGTGCGGCACGGCGACACGTACCGGCGCGAGGGCGCAGTGAAGGACGGCCAATCGTCGAGCGTGTTCTACCGCCCCGAGAAGCACGACGTGGTCGTCTACAACCCGGTCGTCGGCGAACTGCGGGTGAACGCGGTGACGAAGGGTGAGAAGGACCTCTACCGCAGGATGTTCGGACTGCACCTCTTCGGGGATGCGGAGCACTTCCCTGCCTCCATCAAGAAGTACACGCTGGAACCGCTGCAGGTTCACGGCAAGGCGGCGCTCGTGTGCGCGGACGTCGAGGGCATCGACTCGATCCACCTCACCGAGGTGACCTACTTCTGGGGCGGTGCGTACAACGAGATGGAGATCCGCCGGGCGAGCGATATTTTCGCCGCCCTCGAAGCGCGCGAGCGCGACCTCCTCAGCAAGGTGCGGATCAGCGGGGCCAAGTTCCGCGTGAAGTTCAGCGACAGCAAGACGCCGCGCAGCGTGAACGTCCGCCCGTCGAACGTGGCGACGTTCACGCGCGACGACGATGGCAAGCACGTCGAGGAGTGGCTGCGCCTGCGCGAGTTCCTCGTGCCGCGCCCGGAGGAGTCCGACGATGACGGCGGAGACCCTGTGGCGCGCGCTTGAGGCAATGCCGGTCCGCTCCGGCGTCGAGGTGCAGTGGCGTGACGCCCTTGGCGATACCGCGCCCGCGATCCAGCCATTCCTCGAGACGCTGGACGGGTACGCGACGTCGTACCCCTGTCCGGAGCCCGGCAGCGACGGCTGTCCGCGCCGCGTCGTCGAGCACGACCGAGACGACATCGTCGCCGTCTGCCAACGTGACCCACTCACATGCGAGACGATCACACTCGCTCGGGAGGACATCGTCATTCGACGGTTGGATCTCCTGCGGCTCGCCGCATGGCTGCGCGACGGACTCGACTTGCGGGGAGATGCGCCGACCAACGCCGCGGGGCTTCGTCGCACGGCCGTCTGCGGTATCTACCGGCCGGTAGCGGGCCGTGAGTTCCGCGTCTATGTGACGATCCAACCCAACCGCGCGGCGATGACCAGCGCTTGCGAGCGCCTCCTCGCACGAGAGACGGAAGCGTTCGCCTTGATCGTCCCGACAACCGATCACGTCGCCTCGGCCACGGCACGCCAACTCACGTCGCGCGGAGCCGCCGTCGTCGCGCTCCCTGACTTCACCGGCCTCGGGAACGGAGGGGCGCTCGCGATCCGCGCGGCGCCGGCTCATGTGTTCGCGTCCCTGCACGAGGGCATCGCGGAGCCGGCTGGCGAGCCGAGCCAGAACGGGATGGCCGACTTCGCGACGCCCGGCGATGCCACGTGGAGCGACGTCAACGTCCGGTTCACCGACTCGCACACGGTCTCGGTCGATGTGCTCGGGACCACCGGGCGGTTCAGCTACGCCGAGATGGGCATGGTGAACCGGAAGACGCATCAGCCAACGCTCCAATGGGAACTGCTGCGCACGTTCGCGAATCGCCAGGGCTGGCTGATTTGGAGCGACCGTGACGCCCATCGGAATCGCAAGAAGCAGTGCGAGCGACTCGTCCGCGATCTCCGCGCCTTCTTCCGGATCACCGAGGGGCGCCCGATCGTGTTCAGCACGCAACGCCCCCGCGGCTGGCGCGTCGAGATCTCGCTCTCGATCTAGCGCCGTCCAGCGACATGTCGCTGGCGCAATCTCGGGTTTCCGAAGAAACCCAATCGCTTCAACCCAATGGAGCACTGCGTCTTACGTCGGTTCCACGCGCCTCATGAGCTCTCCCAACGCCATGCCCAGCGACTTGTCGCAAGTCGCAGGCGATGGCACACAACACCACCGCCCAGCAGGGCCTCGACCAGCACGCCGTTCGACTCGTCCGCCACAAGGCGCGACAGCTCATCAGACGGCCAGAGTTCACCGCCTCGGACCGCACGGATATCGAACAGGAGCTCTTTCTTGATCTCCTGACTCGCCTCCCACGGTTCGACGCGACGCGCGCCAAGCGCACCACGTTCGTCGATCGAGTCGTCAACAACCGGGTGGCCACGCTTCTTGAAGCGCGCACCGCCGCGAAGCGCAACCCCGCGCGGTGCGTTGCCTCGCTCGACGCAGACGCCAACGACGACGAAGGGCACGCCGAGCCCGTCTGGGCAACGCTCGACCAACGTATGGGCCGCAGCGACGGCCGGACACCGCGCGACGATGCCCGGCTCCGCGACCTGCGCTTCGACGTTGGGGCTGCGATGTCGGACCTGCCCGAGGACCTGCGCGACCTCGCGGGACATCTCTCCCGCCAGACGCCGACCGAAGTCGCCCGCGCAAACGGCGTCCCCCGGCGCACCGTCAGGGATCGGATCGCTCGCATCCGGGGCCGCTTCGAGCGCGCCGGGTTGCGGATCTACCTGGAGTCCACCGCCACGTCGGCGACGACTCCGGTAGGTGATCAGTAGGGGGACCAGATGAACGCCCCCACGGAGATCCACTTGCCCCGCACGCTCTACCGCTACTCGTTCCGGCCGACAGTCGACCTCGACGAGGTCGAAGACTCGCTGCTTCTCGCCGTCTTCGCGGCGGAGGGAGTTCACGGCCAGTCCCAGGTGCGGATGGATGGTGAGTTTCTGCTCGACGAAGCGAAGCGCGCCTGCGTCGTCGATGCCACGACTCCTGCCGGCGAGACGATCGCCAAGGTCTTCACCACGTTCCTGGCCCGCGAGTTCGGGGAGGACGCCTTCACGGTCGAACGCGTCGCCTCGGAGGAGCGGATCGGACGCCCCGAGATGCCCCTTCACGTGAGGAACGGCCGATGAACACGCGCGTAGTCACGACGTACTCCATGTGGTCGCTCTTCCGGAACTGCCGCAAGGCAGCGCAGTGGCGCTACCAGCTGGATCTGGTCCCGCTGGAGCGCGACCGCAACCTGAGGTTCGGTTCGCTCATCCACGAGTGCCTGGAGACGTGGCACGGGACCCGCGATCTGTCCGCAGCGCTCGACCACATCGACCGCGCCTGCGCGGACCGAGCGCGAGATGAGGACCAGCACCGCACGTGGCACCTCGCGACGGCCATGATGCGCGGCTACGCGGCGCGCTACCCGGCCGAGGACTTCGAGGTCGTCGCCCTGGAGAAGACGTTCGAGGGCCGGATCGTGAACCCCGCGACGGGCGCCGCGAGCCGGAGCTTCGTCCTGTCGGGCCGCGTGGACGGGATCGTCCGCGTCGGCGACGAGCACTTCCTCCTGGAGCACAAGACGGCCAGCGTCCTCGACGCCAGCTACCTCGAACGCCTCTGGACCGACTTCCAGATCACGCTCTACGCGTACTACGTCGAGCAGGCCCTCGGCATCCACATCTCGGGTGTCCTCTACAACGTGCTCGTCAAGACGCGGCTGAAGCAGCGCGCCGGCGAGACGCAGGTCGAGTACGAAGAGCGCCGCGCCGCGCTGATCGCCAAGTCGAAGACCGGGAAGAGTTCAGCCAAACGCCGGATGCCCGAGAGCGACGAGGAATTCCAGGCGCGGCTGCTGGCGAAGTACGCCGAGCCCGGGATGTTCCATCGCGAGCCGATCTACATCTCGCGCGACCGCTTCGAGACGCTGCGCGCCGAACTCTGGGAGCTGACCCAGGCGTTCCTCGACGCGCGCCGGCGCGGCGTCTTCTACGAGAACACCTCGTACTGCTTCCGCTGGGGGCGCCCGTGCGCGTACTTCCCGCTCTGCCGCTCGGGCGGGAGCAGCAACGTCATCGAGAACCTCTACCAGCGCGTGGCTCCCCACGAGGAACTGCGCGACGCGGAGACCGCCGAGCCCGCGCCCTTCTGATGTGCGAACACGCGGTCACCGTCCCTACCGGCCCCGCCGTGCGCCTGTGCACGACGTGCGGCGCCGTCCTCGAACGGCTGCCCGAACCGTCGGGGTGTGAAGGCGACGCCTGCCAGTCCTGAACAACCACTGATCCACGAAGGAGATCCCATGCTTCCAACCGCCAAGACGCCCCCGCGAGATGCGCTCGCCGACCTGACCGTGCTCGTGTACGGACCGACCAAGATCGGCAAGTCGACGTGGTGCTCGCAGCCGGGCGACGCGCTCTTCCTCGCCACCGAGGCGGGCCTCAACAGCTTGGAGGTCTTCCAGTCCCCGATCGGGACCTGGGAAGAACTCCTGGCCGCGTGTGCGGAGATCGGCAAGGGCGAGCACACCTTCAAGACGATCGTGCTCGACACGGTGGACAACGCCTACCGCATGTGCGCGGACTACATCTGCGCGAAGTTCAAGGTCGACCACCAGAGCGACCTCGCCTACGGCAAGGGCTACGCGCTGGTGAACAACGAGTTCCACCGCGTGCTGAACAAGTTGGCGCTGCTGCCCTACGGCCTCTTCCTCGTGTCGCATTCGGTCGAGCGCGAGTTCGAGACCCGCACGGGGAAGGTGACACGCATCGTCCCGACGCTGCCCGAGAAGGCGCGGCAGATCGTGCTCGGCATGGTCGACATGATCCTCTTCTGCGACCTGGAAACGAGCGCCGGCGAGGACGGGAAGACCGTCGTCCGCCGCGTCATGCGCACGAAGCCCTCCGCGCAGTACGAGGCCGGCGACCGCACCGGGCGCCTCCCCGAGGTGATCGACCTCGACTACACGACGTTCCTCGCCGCGTTCACGGCGGGGAGTCCCGCCAAGGCCACGAAGTAACCCCCAGGAGAAAGCCCCCATGTACGAGTCCAACAACGACCTCGATCTCTCGCGGTTCGACGACGAGTTCGCCAGCGCGCCGATCGAGGAGCGCGAGTTCGAGCCGATCCCCGACGGCAAGTACCAGGTCAACGTCGAGAAGGTCGAACTGACCCGCGCCAAGAGCTCGGGCAACCCCATGCTCAAGTGGACGCTGCGCGTGATCGCACCGCAGTGCCGCGGACGGCTGCTCTGGCGCAACAACGTGATGGCCACGCGCGAGAACCTGAAATGGCTGAAGAACGACCTCCACGTCTGCGGCCTCGACCTGGCGAAGGTCTCGGACCTGCCGGGGCGCCTGGAGGAGCTGCTCGACGTGAAGCTCGAGATCACCAAGCGCACGCGCGGTGAGAACGAGAACGTCTACTTCAACCGCCGGATCGTCGTGGACGACGCGGCCGGGAACGGCACGGGCGACCTCGGCGCCGACGGCAACGACGAGCTGATCCCCTTCTAGGATGACGCCCATCGCCGTAGTGATCGACACGCGGGAGCAGGAGCCCTACGGCTTCGATCCCGAGCGGGTGGTGCCCGTCAGGCGGGCGCTGCCTGCGGGCGATTACTCGCTCGTCGGCCACGAGACCGACGTGGCGATCGAGCGCAAGTCGCTGGACGACTTCGTCTCGACGGCGGTCCGCAACAGGAAGCGGTTCGCACGGGAGCTGCGGCTGCTGGCGGGCTACGACCTCGGATGCGTCGTCGTCGAGGCGACGCTGGAGGACGTCCTCGCCCACCGCTACCGGTCGGGCGCCCATCCCCACGCCATATTCGGGGCGACGCTCTCGATGGTGGTGGATCACGGGGTGCCCGTCTTCTTCTGCAGCGACCGGCAGATCGCCTGCCGGTTCGTCGAGGGGCTCTTGCTCCGCTACCACAGGAAGGTCGAGGGATGACCAGAGCGCGAGCGAGAGAAACGTCAACCGTCGCGGTATGCGGCCGGGTGGAGACCGTGTTCTACGCAAGCCCGCGATTCAGCGCCGGTCGCCTGCGCACGGACGACGGCAAGACCGTTTCCTTCGCTGGCGCGCTCATGGTCCAGCAGCACGACTCCGTGGTCCTGCACGGGACGTGGGAGCGTCACGCGAAGTACGGTCGCCAGCTCAAGGTCGTGCGCTTCACGTTCGACCAACGGATCACAGGCGAGGGCCTCGCGCACTTCCTCGCCAGCCACAAGGGCATCCGCGGCATCGGCCCCGTCAAGGCGCGCCGCATCGCTGAGGTCTTCGGTGACGAGTTCGACCGCGTGATCGACGAGGAGCCCGCGCGCGTCGCGGCGGTAGCCAAGGTGCCTCTCTCCGCCGCGATGACGCTGCGCGACGAGTGGCTCGGCACGCGGACGCTGAACTCCGCAATGACCTGGCTTGCCTCGTTCCAGCTCACGCACTACCAGATGACGACGCTCATCGAGAAGTTCGGGAACGCCGTGGTCACGGTGCTGAAGACCGACCCCTACCTGCTCGTCCGCGAGGTCCCCGGCTTCGGGTTCAAGCGGGTGGATCTCGTGGCGCGCAAGATGGGGACGCCGAAGGAGCACCCATCGCGTCTGCGCGCGGGCATCGTCCACTGCGTGGCCGAGCGGCTCGGCCGCGGCGACTGCTGGATCGAGTACGAGGACCTCCTCGACCTCGCGAACATCCTCCTGGTCCTCGATGTCGCGGACAGCCGGAACCGCATCGAGCGGGCGCTCGACTCGCTGATCGCGGAGGGCGCGCTGGCGTGCGTCTCGGTCGGCGGGAGGTTCCTGGTCGCGCAGCCGGCGATGCACCGGATGGAGTGCGACCTCGCCGAGATATTCGCGGCGCGCGGCCGCGGGAACCCACACTTCCCCCCGGACGATCTCGACGAACTGGTCGATGCCGCGGGGTCTGACCTGAATGAGTGCCAGCAGCGTGCTCTCGAGGCCAGCGCTCGGGAGAACGTCGTCCTCATCTGCGGCGGGGCCGGCGCGGGGAAGACGTTCACCATCGCCGCGATCACGCGGATGTACGAGACCGCCGGGCTGGACGTCGTGCTCGCCGCGCCGACCGGGAAGGCGGCCAAACGGATCGAGCAGGTCGTTGGCCGCGAGGCCATGACGATCCACCGGTTGCTGGGGTTCAACGGACACGCCTACTCAGCCGGGCCCGACGAACCGATCGAAGCCGACGTCGTCATCGTGGACGAGGTGTCGATGGTGGACGTGCCGCTCGCGTGGCGGCTCTTCCAGGCGCTCGACCTCCGCCGCACGTGCGTAGTCCTGGTCGGCGACCACAATCAGCTTCCGCCCGTCGGCCCGGGGAACCTGCTGCGCGATCTGATCGAGCGCCGGCCTTGCCCGACCGTCGTGCTCGACCAGGTCGTCCGCCAGGCGGGCGTTCTCAAGGAGAACTCGCTCGCGATTCTGACGGGCGACGTGCGCGCGACGGCGACGGCCGGGCCGGACGGGCGGCCGCCCTGGATCGCGTTGAACCGCCGGTCCAACATCCTCGACGTCCAGCACTGCGTTCTGGAGCTCTTCGAGTCCGCGCTTGTCGAGCGGCTGCGCTTCGATCTCCTCGCCGAAGTACAACTCCTGACGCCGACCCACAAGGGCCCGCTCGGCACAGAGGCGCTGAATGTGCTCCTGCAGCGCCTCGTGCAGCGCAAGCTCCACGGCGTCACGGTCACGCCGCCCGCGCCGGGACGGCGGCCCCGACTCCTGCTTCGCGACCGCGTCATTCAGACGCGGAACAACTATGACCTGGGTGTGATGAACGGCGCGATCGGGATCGTGACCGAGATCGGTCCGCGCCGCGGCGAACTCACCGTGCGCTTCGACCACGCGGACATCGCCTACACGCCCGAGAACGAGGGAGTGCGCGATCTCGCGCTCGCCTACGCGCTCACGATCCACAAGAGTCAGGGGAGCGAGTATCCGTGCGCCGTGATCATCGTCCACAAGGCGCACTCCTTCATGCACCACCGCAACCTCCTCTACACCGGCGTCACGCGAGCACGCGATGTCGCGATCCTGGTCGGTGACTCTTGGGGCATGCGGAACTGCGCCCAGAAGGAGAAGGTCGAGAAGCGCAAGACGTTCCTCTCCGTCCTGGATTTCCCGGTGGACTCCGCCCGAGGCCGTGGATGACTGCGGGCGCTCCTCCGGCCGCTGACGCGGCGATCGACCTCTTCCGGCGGCGGTTCCTCAACCGCACGGACTGCGTGGCGGTCCGGACCGACCGCGGCACGCCTCGTCCGGTGGACGCGAACGGCACGCTGGACGGGCTGCTGCGCGGACACCTGCTCGGCGACGCCGCGCCCATCGCCAAGGTCCGCTTTCGGAGCCGCGGCGGCGCGGGCGCAATGTCCGGCCGCTTCCGCATCGGGAGCTACTGCCCGGCGCCGGACAACAGCACGCGTTGGCTCTGCCTCGACTTCGACGGCGCCGGCCACGCCGACGCTCTCGCGGATCCGGCGGCCGCAGCACGCGCGGCCTACGAGCGGTTCACCGCGGCGAGCCTTCCGGCCTACCTCGAGCGATCGGGGGGCGGAAACGGCTGGCACCTATGGTGCTTCTTCGATCCGCCGATCCCGGCCGCGAAGGCGCAGGCCCTGGGGCGAGCGCTCGCGCCGACGGATGCCCCCCTCGCCGACGGCGGAGTGGCGGACCCACTCTCCGCGCGCGGGATCGAGGTGTTCCCGAAGCAGGCGAAGATCAGGAAGAACGGTTACGGGAACCTCGTGTGGCTTCCCTGGTGGGACGGCGCTCCGGAGGGCGCCAACCTGTTCTACCGCCCGGGAGATACCGGCAGCTTCGATCCCTTCACGCCCGAGGACCTCGACGTCGCGGACGCGGCCGCCGTCGCGCACGTGTTGGCCGACGTGGCGGCGATGGAGACTGCGGTGGCCCCGGGCGCCGATGCGAACACATCCTCCGAACACGGCGCAACGTGGGCGGACTGGCGGCGCCATGCGCTCGCTGCGCTTCCGGTGGAGTCCGTCTACGGCACCTGGCTCACCGGCCGGTCGTCCGGTTCGGGGTGGATGGAGTGCCGGGACCCGTCGTCTCCCTCCGGCGACGCAAACCCCTCCGCGGGCGTGGCAGACGGAACGGGCGATGCCGAGCGCGGCGCGTTCCACTCGTTCATCTCAGGGAAGACGAGCTCGGTCTTCGACTTCATGGTCGAGCACGGGATGGCGAGCGACTTCCGCGCGGCGATGGCGCTCGTCGCCCGGCACTCGGGCGTCACGTTGCCGAAGCCATCCGCCGCTCCGCGCAACATCACCCGATCGCGTATCCGCGTCAACAACCGCCAACTCCGCGACGTCCTCGCCGACGCATGGCGTGTCGTCCACGCGACGAACAAGCGCCCTGCGCTCTTCGTCCGCAGCGGCGTCTTGGTACGCCTCGGCGCGGCTGAGTCGGGGCCCCGCATCGAGACCGTCGAGGAGACCGCGATGTTCGGCCACCTCTTCCGGGTCGCGAACTGGGTCCGCGTCACGCAGGACGCCGTCCTCGACGCGCCGCCGCCCAGGGACGTCGCGCGCGACATGCTCGTCAACCCCGCCGACGAACTCCCGCCCCTCGACGCGATCGTCGCAACACCGGTCTTCGACGCAGAGGGACGGCTGGTCTCCACGCCCGGCTACCACAAGCAGGCGCGGCTCTGGCTCCACCAAGCGCCGGGTCTCGACCTCGCGGCGGTGCCGGACCGGCCGACCGAGGAAGACGTGCGCGCTGCCCGCGAGGTCGTCCTCGACGAACTCCTCATCGACTTCCCGTTTGCGGCCTCCTCGGACCGCGCGCATGCAGTGGCGGCGCTCATCTTGCCCTTCGTTCGCCGCATGGTCAGCGGTTGCACCCCGATCCACCTCATCGAGGCGCCTACGCCCGGAAGCGGCAAGGGGCTCCTCGCCGACATCGTTGCGATCGTCGCGCTCGGCCGGCCCTGCGACCCGACCACCATCACGCGGGACGAGGACGAGGCGCGGAAGAAGATCACGTCGATCCTCGCCCGCGCGCAGCCGCTGATCCTGATCGACAACATCCGCCACGGGCTCGACTCCGCGCAGCTCGCGGCGGCGCTCACGGCCGAGACCTGGTCCGACCGGATACTCGGCCAGACGAAGATGATCGACCTCCCGAACCGGGCCACGTGGCTGGTCACCGCCAACAACCCGAAGCTCTCCCTGGAGATCGCACGGCGTTGCGTGCGCGTGCGACTCGATCCAAAACGCGACCGCCCCTGGGAACGCACGGGCTTCAAGCACGCGCCACTCCGGGATTGGGCGCGACAGAACCGCGCGGCGCTCGTCCACGCTGTCCTCGTCCTGGTTCGGGCGTGGATCGCTTCGGGGCAGACACCGAGTACTCGGATGCTCGGCTCCTTCGAGAGTTGGGCAGGCGTCGTGGGCGGCATCCTCGCGCACGCCGGTATCGAGGGGTTCCTCGATGACACGGAGCAGCTCTACGAGCACGCGGACTCCGAAGGCCAGGAGTGGCGCCAGCTCGTCACGGCGTGGTGGGATCGACACGGCTGCCAGTGGGTGACGGCCCGTGATCTGCTCCACCTCGTCAGTGAGCAGGATCTCCTCGGCCACGTCGTGGGCGACAAGTCCGAGCGCTCTCAGCTCATCCGGCTGGGCCGCGCGCTCTCGGCAGCCCGCGATCGTCACTTCGGAGAGCACCGCATCGTGACCGGCCGCAATTCGAACACCAAGGCTGCGCAGTACCGGCTCGTCGCAGACGATGCTGCGGAGCCCGCGCCCACGAACGAACCGCCCGCTGCCACCCACGGGTTCGGCGACGGTCTCGACAGTCTCTTCCCGTCCCTCACGGGGACGCCGTGACGGGTCGCGCGCCGCTCCCAACCGCCTCGGCGGCGTCGCCCTTCGGCGAGCCGCTCGTCGATGCCG
Organism: Planctomycetota bacterium; assembly: GCA_024280885.1. Lineage (GTDB taxonomy): Bacteria > Planctomycetota > JAJSAM01 > JAJSAM01 > JAJVHW01 > JAJRPF01. The sequence goes on from JAJRPF010000052.1 coordinate 72,835, forward strand.
CCACGGTGGCTGCCTACCTCTCCGTGGACACCGCGACCGTCTATCGCCTCGCCAAGAAGTCGGCGCTCCCAGCGATCGAGGTTGCGCCTCGCGTCCTGCGCTTCCGGCCAGACGACGTGCGCACGTTCCTCGACCGCAGGACGAGAAAGGCCGCCACTCCGGGGCGAGTCACGCGCCTGCTTGGAAACACCCGTGCGTAACCCGGTGGAACGAACTGGAGGTATCGGGACGCAAGAGCGTGCATCGGGAGCAAGCGTGCTCCGACTCCTGGGGCCCGCGGGCCCCGGAGAACGCGACGTGCGAACACAGACGAAGACAGAGAAGCCACGGAGATCGAAGCGTAGGCGCCGCTTCGGCAACATCTACTCCCGCAAGTGGGGTTCGGGCCGTCGGACCTGGTCGGCCAGATGGTTCTGCAAGACCGAGCGCCGCTGGATCACGCGGGCGTTCGAGACCGAGAAGGAAGCGAAGGACTTCCTCATCGAGATCGAGCGTCGCATCCTCGCCGACGCCTACGAGGTCCCGCCGACACTCGTCGAGACGACCGAGCCGAAGGAACCGGAGAAGCGGAACGGGCGCGTCCCGACGCTCGTCGAGTACGCCGACGACGTGATCGAGCGCCGCTTCGAGCCGGTGCTCGCCCCCGGAACGATCGGCGTCTACCGCGCCGCGCTTCGCGCCTGGAAGGCCTACTTCGGCAAGCGCGACGGGCAGCGCGCCGTGCGGCTCGACGAGATCACGCCCGCCCGCTGGCTCGACTACCGGGCCTGGCGTGCGAGGACGCGCAACTCCAGATACGGGAAGAAGACGACCGTCAGCGCGCGAACGTTGAACGCCGACCAGCAGAGCATCGTCCGCATCCTGAACGAGGCGATCCTCGACGGGCACATCGAGACGAATCCGCTCGCGGGCATCAAGAAACTCCGCGAGACGCGCAGGCCTCGGCGCTACCTCACGAAGAAGGAACTCGGGACGCTGATCAGCAACTGCCCCGAGCACTTCAAGCCCTTCCTGCTGACGGCCATCTACACAGGTGCGCGCAAGGGGGAACTCACCGCGCTGCGCTGGTCGGACATCGACTTCACGGACGGGAAGATTTCGCTCTACAGGCCGAAGACCGGGACCGCCGACCTGCTCGACCTACACCCCGCCGTCGCGGCCGAACTCACGCGGCTGCGGGGCTCCCGCGAGAACGTCCGGCCCGACGACCACGTCTTCCTTTCCTGCCACGGGACGCCGTACAAGGAGATCCGCCGCTCCTGGGACCTGGCTCTCAAGGCCGCCGGGCTGAATGGCCGCAAGGGCCTGACGCCGCACAGCTTGAGGCACAGCTTCGCGACGCACTTCCTCCAGAACGGCGGCGCGGTCACCGACCTGCAGCAGCAACTCGGGCACGCCGAACTCGCGACGACGCAGATCTACGCGGCGGCGCTCAGCGGGCGGCGGCGGGATGCCGTGATGGCGCTCGACTTCGGGTCGCAATCGCAGTCCGAGTCGCCGTGAACGTCGATGGGAATGTGGGCCTACTCGTGCCCCCTCCGGAGCGGACGCGAGTGACTCCGATCACACGCAGCGATCTCGGGCGCTTCGCGCCGACGCGCTGAACCGAGACGCGACTACACTCACGCCTCGCAACGGCGGCACTTCGCGTCGGAGCGCGGGAGGTTGAGACATGCGCGACGTTGTTCCCCGGATTGCTGTGATGGCGCTGGCTGTGGTCCTCTCCGCGTGCTCCGAGCCAACTGTGAATGCACGCGGATCCGACGAGGACCGGACGGCATCGATCACCGATGTGAAGGACGCACTGCCGGAGGAACGCCGCGACGACTTCGAAGACGCGATGAAGAGCCTCGTGTTCGCCGATGTCGATGGCCTCGCTGGCTTGGCCGACGCAGAGGGAATCCAACGACGCTTCAAGGACCGCATCCACGGCAAGACGGCAGAGGAGATCATTGCTGAGGCAGCGAAGGCGCGCGAGGAGAAGGCTGCGCGTGCGGCGCAGCGGGAGGCCGAACGCGACGCAGAGCGGCAGGCCCGGGAAGCCGAGCAGAAGAAGCGCGAACGCGAAGCTGCGCTCGCGGAAATCGAGGAACTCAGGAACCTACTGGACGGCTACCGCATCGATGTCGCCCAGCAACTCGTCGTGTTCGAGGCTTCATTCGGCACTCAGGATGGCGGCTTCATGTCGATCGGTCGTGGGATGACGCTTGGCGTCCGGAACGACAGCAAGGAGGTCGTGTCCCACATCACCTTCGAGGGAGTTCTCGTCACTCCTGGACGCACGGTGCCCTGGGTAGATGACGACTTCAGCTACGAGGTGCCCGGGGGGCTGGAGCCCGGAGAGACGCGCGAGTTGAACCTCTCGACCGGATTCTCAGGCGAATGGTCGTCGGCACCACGGGATCGAGCAGACATGGTCTTTGTCGTCCGCGCAGTCGAGCTTCGCGGCGCCGGGGAGAAGGCGCTCACCGGAGAACGTCTTGGCGAACGGAAGGAGAAGCGACTCCGTGCGCTGATCGCGTCAATCGACGATCCCGAAACAGCCACCGTCCTGTCCGTACTCGACGGCCATCGCGAGGCACGTCAGGGATGGATCGCCGCAGCCAGCCGCGACGCCGTCCTGCGGGAAGTCGCGGGACTGCGTGAGAAGCGTGATGGCGCCCGCGCCGCGGAAGCGCAGCGCGGGAAGTTCGTCGTCGAGCGTGCGCGCTTCTACTGGCAGAAGGAGTTCATCGAGCAGCCTGTCATCGACATCACCGTCCGCAACGGCACGGCCAAGGCCGTGTCCCGCATCCACGCACACGGGATCGTGTCGAGTCCGGGACGAGAGACTTCCTGGCTCTCCGAGGACTTCAACTTCCGCGTGAACGGAGGGCTTGAGCCGGGGGAGTCGAAACAGACCAAGCTCTCGCCCAACCAGTTCGGAGCGTGGGGCAAGGCACCAAAGGACCGTGCTGACACGGTTCTGACTGTCACGATCTCCCGTCTCGACGGCGACGACGGAGAGCGGCTGTTCCCGGCAGAGTGGAAGGACGCCGAGGCCGCGCGCCTGGCTGCTCTCGAAGCTGTCGCCTCGGAGCAAGGGTGGAAGTGACTCACCGGGCCATCAGGCTCGTGCAATGTGCAGCGGTAGTGCAGCGGTAGCCGGATTCGGGCCGATTCAAGGGGTCCGCGACGGGCTCGCGAATCCGTCGTAACTCGCTCGTGAACCGCATGTTACGAATGGTCGGGGCGAGAGGATTCGAACCTCCGGCCTCTTGCTCCCGAAGCAAGCACTCTGCCAGGCTGAGCTACGCCCCGACCGGAGCGTCGATCCACGGGTTCGGCAACGGGATTTGGCCGAGTTGGGATCGCGAAGGGCGTGAACGTAGGGGACGGGTCGGTGGGTGGTGCAGATTTTCCGGCCCTATTCGCTCCGGCATTGTCTGGCGTGGCGCGGTCCGGCGCGGTGGTGTCTGCTGGGGGCGGCGCTAACCGGGGCCGCTACGCCGGGTCGGGGATCGGGGCGGTGCGGGCGGAGAGCTCTTGGTCGATGAGGAGAATGCCGCGGCCGTCGGCGCCGACTAGGCGGAGGCGGCTGACGACGTCGGAGACGTTCGCTTCTTCTTCGACCTGCTCGTTGACGAACCACTGCAGGAAGGCGTTGGCGGCGTGGTCGCGGACCTCCATGACGGTGTCGACGAGGGCGTTGATGCGACGGCTGACCTCGCACTCATGGGCGTAGGCGGCCTCGAAGACTTCGAGCGGCGACTCCCACTCGTGGCGCGGGGCGTCGATGGCCTCGAGGCGGACATCGCCGCCGCGATCCAGCACGAAGTCGAAGAACTTCATGACGTGCAGACGCTCTTCTTCGGCCTGCTGGCGCATCCAGTTGCCGAAGCCGCGGAGGCCCTGCTGCTCGCACCACGCGGCCATCGAGAGATAGAGGTAACTGGAAGCCATCTCGAATTGGATGTGCTGATTGAAGTCGCGCTGGAGGCTCTCGGCGATCATGGGGCTTCTCCGGTGGGGACGTCCGACTGGCGGCGTTCCAGCCGCCGCCGCGGGGCGACGGGTGATCCTTCATTGTACGCGAGTGGGGCCGCGATCTGGAGTCGATCCGGAGGCTGCGGGTCGCGGAACCGGGCTGCTGGAGGCTTCGGCGATTGTGTCAGGCATCGCAGGCTCGAAGAGACGATCGCGCTCACGTTCCAGGCTCGGCATTCCGATGAGCAATCGAACGTCCCGTGGCGCATCGGTAGCCCCGAGCGAGCGCCCGTGGAGTGGAGTCTTACGAGTGACCTCATCTGATCCGAGCCTGACGATCGAGAACGCCCCGCGCGGGAGTGTGTCCGCGTGAGCCTCGACGTACTCTCGAAGTCGGTCCTCCTGATCGACGATGATCCGCTCATCCGCGAGGGGATCGGGCGCAATCTGGCCGCTCGTGGTTTCGATGTGCGGACGGCGGTTGACGGGCTCGACGCGATCCAGGCCTCGCAGACCGAGATGTTCGACTTCGTGCTGCTCGACGTGGAGATGCCCGAGAAGAGCGGTGCCGAGGTCTTGCGGCTCCTGCGCTCGGCGCCGCGGACGGCGCGAACGCGCGTCTATCTGCTGGCCGAAGCCGGTGACTCGGCGGCGCTTGACGCAACGATGCACGAGGGCGCCGACGGGGTCTTCCGCAAAGACGAGATGTCGCCGCGTGATATCGCACTGGAAGTTGCCGTGCTGCTGGGAGGGGGCGGCGATGTCGACCTCACCTCCACGCGCTCCTCCGCGCCGCGCGCCGTGACGAGCGTTCCCTCGGCTGTGGATGAGGTCGCGCGGCGCTTTCGCAATCCGAACGAGTCACCGACGAAACGACCGGCGCGCGTCACTCTGCAGCCGTCTGGCGGGGCCCCGGTGTGGGCGCGCCGCCCGCCGCCGCGGGCGCGGGATGCGATCGATGCCTTCGAAGAGAAGGAGAAGATCAAGACGCGTACGCGCAGCGAGACGGACGGGGCATCGCGCCGACGCTTCGCGCCGCGTCCGGCCGCCACGTCGGATGGTCGGCTGACCCTGACCGGCGACTCCGTCCCGATCCTGACCGAAGAGGTTGACGCGGCCCTCGAGCACGTGGCACGCGGGCTCTCGTCGGAGGCGCAGCTCATGGAGACGGGCGAGATCCGTCTGTCCCAGACCGGCGAGATCCGACTGAAGGCACCGCCGCCGAAGGCGCCTGGCCGCGAGTTCGGCAACCCGGAAGACGACGTCTACGCCGGGGTCATCAACCCGCTGCTGGGTGGCGTCGCGCGGCTTGCCGAGACGTTGGGCCTGCCGTCCAATCTCACGTGTCCGCGGTGTCATGTGCAGATCCTCCTGCAACTGAAGATCGCTGACGCCGCCGCGCGCACGGTACACGGCTGCTTCGCGTGTCCGAGCTGCGGCAGCGAGTGACTGGGCCTGACGGACAGCACCTGACTGGCCGCGCCTGATAGTCTCACGGGATGCGCGCGCGCGTCGTCCTCGTCATCCTTGCGTTTCTGCTGCCGCTCGGTCTCCCCACCGCGGCGCACGCGCAGGGCGATGCTCCGCTGCCCGGCGCGCCGAACGACGCGGCGGCCGATGCCTACGAACGTGGCGAACGGCTCCTGCAGCGCGGGAAGCTCGAGCTTGCGGCGGAGCAATTCGACAAGGCGGCCAAGCTCGCGCCGCTCTTTCATATCGCTCACTTCGCGTCGGGTAATGCGCTGGCGCAGGCGGGCAAGTCGCGCGAGGCGGAGAAGCGCTACCGCAGGGCTCTCGCGGTCGCGCCGAAGTTTGCGCCGGGGTGGAATGCGCTCGGGGTGGTGCTGCTCTCGCAGGGGCGCGCCGGCGACGCGGTCACCGCGCTCGATCGGGCGTTGCGGGCGAACCCGAAGCACGACCTCGCGCGGTTACATCGCGGCGAAGCTCTGATCCGCGTGGGTCGTCCGGAGGACGGCGCGAAGGATGCGCGGGCGCTTCTCGCGAAGGACCCGACGAACGGCGATGCGCATGTTGTGTTGGCGTCCGCCGAAGCCGCGATGGGGTCGCTCGAGAAGGCGAACGAGGTCCTCGATGCGCTCTTTGTGCGGCAACCGGGTCACGGTCCGGGATTGCTGCTGCGGGTGACACTTCGGGCGCGGCAGGATCGCTACGACGACGCGGCGGAAGCACTCGCGAAGGCGGTCGAGCGGGCGGGGGATCAGCCGCTGGTGCGGGGCCAGGCGCTGCGGATCGGGAGCAAGCTGGCGGACGCCGCGCGCTCGCGCGGAGAGACCGCCGCGCAGGTGCGCGTGCTGAAGACGATCGTCGTGCTTGTGCCGAAGAATGCGACGGCGCACGCGCGGCTCGGCGCGGCGCTCATCACGCTCTATGAGTCGCGGGCGGCGGCGAAGCGCGATCCGCGAGAGATTGAGAATGCGCGCAAGCAGCTCGAGCGGGCGTTGGAACTCGATCCGTCTCAGGAGTCGGTGAGGAAGTTGCTGGAGATGTATAGCGACCGGTGAGTCGGCGGGCCGGGGATTGCAGGTCGTCCGGTCGATCCAGGTGTCGGACCCGCGGGGCTCGGATCGTACCCGGGCGTCGGCGGGCCACCTGGCCTCGACAAGAGAACTCGTTGCTCCGCCGCCGACCGGGGACGGCGGGCCGTTCTCGCGAGTGCGCCGGAGATGCCCCGCGGTCCCCGTCGAGCGGCGGACCGAGGGCGGCGCCGTAGCTGAGCCAGTTCGGCCGCCTCTCGCCGGGTACCATCCAAGTGAAGCGTCCACCCTTGTTCTCGATGAGCAGGAAGAGAGACGCCTGGGCCCGCGGCGGCGGCGCGTCTACCTGTTCGGCGGGCGGGGGAGCCAGTCGAGGAGGTCGGAGAGCGTGCGAAGTTTCGGCGCTTCGAACTCGGCGAAAGCGTCGAGCGGATCGAGGAGCGCTGCGTGCATCCCTGCACGCGCGGGTCCGACGATGTCGAGGGCATGCAGGTCGCCGACGTACATCAGCTCGGCCGGGGGAATGCCGATCCGTTCGGCGGCAATCGTGAAGATGCGCGGGTCGGGCTTCTCGATGCCGAGCGCGCCGGAGTCGATGACGTCGTCGAGTAGGACATCGAGATCGGCGGCGGCGAGCAGGCGATCGACCTTGCCGTTGGAGTTGCTGACACACGCGGTCGCATAGCCGCGGTCGCGCAGCGTGCGGAGCGTCGCGTGAGCGTCGGGCGGCGGACAGATCCAGAGCGTGCCCCAGGCGTCGGCCACGCCATTCGCCGCGCGCTCCAGGACATCGGGCTCCGCGCCGCCGAGGTGCTCCAGGATGAATGCGATGTGGGCGCGGAAGACGTGCGGGCTCTCGCGTTTCGGCACGCGCCCGAGGAGCGGATCGAGACGCGGCCGCGCGCGCATCTCGGCGTCGCGCACAGCCGCCTCTGTCGTGGGCAGGCCAGCCGCGGTGATGATCTTCGCGACACGCGCGTGGTCGATCCAGAGCAGCGTGTTGCCCGCGTCGAAGAGCACGCCGCGCAACCGACTCGCGAACGCGGGAGGTGCGTCGGATGCTCGGCTCCCAGGGCGGCTCAAACGGTGTCTCGCGCGCGGCGATACGCCGCCACGAGACGGACCGCGCGCTCAGGATCGACGACGCGCCCTGCGTGGCCACCGCGTTCGAAGGCACTACCCACGATGGCGCCGTCGGCGAGGGGCAGCAACGCCGCGACGGTCGTCGCGGTCACGCCGCTCCCGAGCAGCACGGGATAGCGTCCCGCGGCGCTGCGAACGGCGGCGAGGAACGTGTCGTCCACTCCGGCGCCGGTGTGCGCGCCGGTCACGATGACGGCGTCGGCGGCGCTGCGTCCGAGCGTGTCGCGCGTGACCTCGCCGGGGTCCATCGGTGCGAGCGGCACGGCGTGCTTCACGAGTACGTCGGCGGCGATCTGCACCCGCGGGCAGAGCGTGGCGCGCAGTCGTGCGACCTCGGCGGCGCGCCCTTCGATGATGCCCTGGTCCGTCAGCATCGCCCCCGTCAGGACGTTCACGCGCACAAAGGCCGCGCCGCAAGCAGCCGCTACGGCCAGCGCCGCGTGGGCGTCGTTGCGCAGGCAGTTGATCCCGAGCGGGACGTCCACGACGGCGCTCACCGCAAGCGCGGCGGCGGTCAAGGCAGCAACGGTCTCAGCGGGCACGTGCTCCTTGAAGAAGGGCGCGTCGCCGAAGTTCTCGACGATGAGGGCGTCCACGCCGGCCGCGGCGAGGGCCGAGGCGTCAGAGCGCGCGCGGTCGAGGACCCGAGCCAGTCCTCCGCGATGGGCGGGCGCGCCGGGCAACGCGGCGAGGTGGACGACACCGATGAGCGGCCGATCGATGCCGAGGAAGAGCCGGGCGCCGCTCACTTCTCGGCGTCGTCCGTGCCCGTGCCCTGCTCTGGGCCCGGCTCCGGGCCGTGGTCGTGCCCGTGGTCTGCGCCCGCCTCGGGATCGGCGTTCGACTCGGGCAGTCGGCGCGTCTTCGGTTGACCTGCGCGCGCCGGGCGGGGATCTCCGGCTTCGATCGCGTCGGCCCAACCCGACGCGCGTTCGCGCAATTCGGCCTGTATGTCATCGCGGGCAACGTACGCGCGCAGCGGCGCAACACACTCGGCAACCCAGAAGCCCTCGAGCGCCAGGAGTGCGAGACGCTGCTGGCCCTCGCCGTCGGCGGTGACGAGCGCCTTCCCGAAGTCGGGGATCATCTGCGTCGCCGCGTAATCGTCCCGGCGCACGAAGAGGTGCAGGCTCTCGATCGCGCGGGCGCGGATTGCGGCCTGGACCCCATCGGCCTCGCCGCGCACCACGCGCCGCGCGATGCCATGCCCGCGGCGCGCCAGCGCGTGGACGGCGATCAGACGCAGTCGTTGGTCTGCACCCCGATCACTCCAGACCGTGACGAAGACCTGGCCCTGCTCCGCGCCGGGGAGATTGGCGAGCGCGCGCAGCAGCATGCGTTGCTCGTCGAACGTGGTCGCGCCGTCCCACGCGTTGAGCAGCGAGTGCACCGCGCGTTCGTCGCCGAGGCGCTCCAAAATGAGCGTGGCGGCGCGGCGCACGTTCTCTGGCAGAGCGGTTCGGCGCATGACGTCGATCAGGAGCGCCAGCGCCGAGTCGCCTTGCGCCCGCGCGGCCTCGACACACGCACCCAGAAGTCGCGAGGATCCCATGCGACGGCCAGCCATCGAGAGACGTTGTATCTCCATGCGCAGTCGTGGGTCGTCCCAGTCCTTCGGTTCGACGCCGCCGCTCGCGGCGCGTCCGCCCAGTTCGCCCATTCCGGCGTGTCCGGGCGCGTCCGTTCCCGCGCCGCTGGCGCCCGTGTCGCCCATGCCGGGCGCGCCGTCGCCAGCGCCGGAGCCCACCGCCGGGGCCGTTCCGAGAGCCTGGCGCAGGCGCGCCACCTCCTCTTCCGCATCGTCCTTGCGCTCACGCTCGCGGAGCGCGACGCTCTCGGCATCGTTGACCTCGCGCCGTGCGGCGGCCAGTTCGGATTCCAGGTCGCTGACCCGGCCCTCGAGCGCGGTTTCGCGTGGCGAGGGGATGAAAAGGACGACTGCCGCACCGAGCGCGGCGCCGATCAGGAAGGACAGCGTGACGAGTTGAGCGCGAGCCATGCCCTCTTTCGTACCATCCCCGGTGCACTCCGGGGACGATTCGGAGCGCGCTTGCCATCTGTCGTGCTCGGCATGACATTAGGGTTCGTGCAGGAATGAGTTCGTGGGACCGAGGGCGAGCGAGGCGGCGCAGGGGCAAGGCGCCTCGACGACGCGACTCATTGCGGAGCCGAGTCGGGGAGGAGAGGCAACGCCGCCCCTCGCCGTCGCAGCCGCCCGAATCCCCGAAATTATTCCTGCGCGGGCCCGGAGCGAGTACCTGTGATCGGGGGTCTGCGTGAGCAACCTTCAGGGAGATCTGCCATGCGTCGCAACGTTCTGAACTCGCTTGTTCTCGCCGGTCTCGCGTGCGGCGCACTCGGCGTCACGCCGGGGCCGACGTCCATCGCGGAGGCGTTCGCCGACGCTCGGGGCGAGGCGAGGCAGCTCACACTGGAAGGCGATTTCGCGGGCGCGAAGGCGCTTTTCGATGCGATGCCCGAGGAGGATCGCAACGACCCGAAGTTCCGCATGCGGCTCGGGGATATGGCGCTCTCGTGGACGAAGAGCAAGGACGGCGCCGCGAAGACGCCCGGGCTGCTCGTGGCGAAAGAGCACTTCGCCGCCGTGGCGGAGCGCGACGCCGCCAACGCGGACGCGGCCACGGCCGCAGTCGAGACGGGGCTCGACCTCGTGGCGATCCAGGTCGATGCGAAGCAGCCAGCGCGAGCGCTCACGCATGCGGATTGGTCAGTGAAGATCGGCGAGGCCGCGCTCGAGGGCGGGAGTGAAGTCGTCGATCTGCGTCTCGCCGTCGCGGCGGCCCACGATCAGCGAGCGAAGCTCAGTCACAAGATCAACGACTTCGACCGGATCGTCGGCGACTACACCCGCAGCGCGGAGCTGAACGTGAGTTGTGCCGACTCTGCGCGCAAGCCCGCCGCGGCACTCGGGCAAGCGGCGCGCACGTACCTCGATCTCGCGACGTTCATCAGCGAGGGGCGGCCGATCAAGGAGGAAACGCGCGACGAGGGTGCGCTGCTCCTGGCGCTCGACACGGCCGTTAAGGCCTGCGAATCCGAGCGTGCCGGCAAGAACGAGTTCACGACCCATCTCCTGGTGCTCCGCGCAATCCACCGCGCCAAGAAGGAGGGTTCAACGTTCGAGCGCGAGGACTTCGGCAGGCCGTACATGCAGGAACTCGGCAAGCGCGAGGGCCTGAGTGGGCTGGCGCTCTACATGCCGAAGGGCGCAGGCTGGAAGCGGATCACGTACGAGGGGAAGCAGTGGGACCGCGTGTTCGAGCGTCAACTCGAGGGCGATACGAGTGCCGTCCAGATCATGATTAAGGGCAACGACTTCGACGAGCGGTACGGGGGGAAGAAGTACGACGAGGTCGAGTTCATCTCCGGTGCGCGCTACGAGGGACAGATGGAGGACAAGTTCAAGGACGTCTCGTCCTCGACTCCCCCAGAGCTCGTCTCGGACGGCGGTGCGGCCACCAAGGGCAAGACGACGAAGAAGAAGAAGCGGAAGAAGCCAAAGAAGAAAAAGAAGAAGACCAAGAGCAAGGGGAAGAGCGCTCCGGAGATCTGGCACTACGAGATTGCCGGGACCATGGGCACGCGTCGCGTTCGCGTCGGCGAGTGGCTGATGGTGTTGAACCCGGCGGACGAAGTCGCGTGGCGGATCCGGATCATCGACTGGCGCACGTCCACCGACCTGCTCGAGCCGGACATCGTGGAATTCGTGCGGCTGGCACTCGGGTTTGGCGGCGGCGAAGCTGACGACGACGCGAAAACGGGCAAGAAGAAGCGGTAGGGGATCGCTGCTTCGCTCAGGTTGGAACCCATGGATGGATAGTGCCCGGTGAGGGGCAGACTCCCCGGCTCGAGCAAGAGAGCTCGCTGCTCCGCCACACACCGGGCGCCGAGCGACGTCCACGAACTTCCGGGGAAGCCGAGAGAGCTCTCCGTGCTTGGTCTCTGGCGGAACGACGAGTTCTCTCGCCCAAACCGGTCGGCCCGCCCGTGACCGAGCACGATCCAAGACCGGGCCGCGAGTCGCCCTGGAGATCCGACGCCGACTGGGCGTGGTACCGGGGCTCAGTCAGCTTGTTGGTTCGCACTCGCCGCAGGGGCAGAGTCCGCGGAGATAGGCGTACGTGAAGATGCCGTCGGAGTGGGAGTCCCCCCACTCGAAGCTGAGGGCGTAGTTGCCGAGACGAGCCCACTTCAGGAGCTTCGTGGTCAGCACCATCCGGAACTGAGTGCGCTTGTTGTCACGGTCGTCGCGACATTTCGCGCACGGGCAGCAGTCACGCAGTGTCAGGAACGGGATGCGGCTCGCGTGGCCATCGGCCCACTCGATCTGCAGCAGCTCGCTCTCCTGATCCGGCTCCACCACACGGGGAACGATCATCGCCATCGCGTTACCTCGGTCGCCGTCGCGGGCGTGTTCGTCATGCGGGTTCGCTCGTCGGGGAACTCTCGGCATCGCTCAGGGGCTGTAGCGGAGACGGCTCTGTCGCACTCTCGGGATCTCGACACACGAAGGCTGCAACGGCCACCGGCGCGCGGGTGAGGAGCAGCGCGAGGACGAGTCCTGCGGCGAGCCCGGAGAAGAGTGTGAACGTCAGCTCAACGTGCAGGTATTGCGGAAGCTCCATGCTGCGGAGTTCCTGGTGGGCCAGTATATCGGCGTTCGGGGCGCCTTCGGCCGCATGCAGGGAAATCAGCCGTGGGAGCAATGCCCCGCGGTAGAGCAGGACCTCGCCGAAGACGAAGAACGCGGCGAACGACAGGCCCGCGGCGCGCTGTACGGCCGGACCGCGCGTGCGTGCTCCGGCCCACGCGCCGACGCCGATCAGGGCTCCGGCGATCGGCAGCATGAAGTGCGCTGCGCCGCCCGTCGTGCGCGCCACGAACATCCAGGTCACCGCGAGCAGGCTGGCGATCAGGAGCGCGACACCGACGGAACGCTCCTGATCCTCGCGCGCTACGCCACCCGGGCGCACAAGTGGGGTTCCGCAGGCCGGGCACGCCACCGGAGTCCGCCCCGCGACCGGAACACGGGCGGGCGCGGGTTCGCCGCACGGGCAGTTCAGGCGAAGCTCGGTGTCGGCAGACGGGGCGGATGGGCGCACTTCTGCATGATACGGATGGCGGGGCGAGGCGGCGCCGGATGCGTGAGGCGCCGCAGCGGCCATCAGCGCGACGGCGACGTCTCGTTCAGGTCGACGCGCGCCGGAAGCCCGGCCTCGGTTGCCGTCTTCGGACAGCCGGGGCAGCCGGCGCACCCGACCGCGAAGCTGATGGCAAGCAACAGAAGGAGAGAGCACAAGAGTCGAGGTCTCATGCGCCGAGCATACCGTTAGTCTTGCGAGAATGTGGCTCCGGCTCACTCTGTTGATCCTCGTCGTCGCGCTGAACGGCTGTGCGTCCGTCCCCAGCGAACGGGCACTCGCCGTCAATGGCGTCGTGTTCGCCGACGATCAACGGACGGCCACGCGCACCGCGGAGTTGCTCGATGAGATGAGCGCGCGCCTCGACGCGCTGGACGTCGGTCTCGTGGTACGCCCACTCGAGGTCTGGCTTTTCGCGAAGTTGGACGACGCAGATATCTACGGCGGCTACGACGCTCCGCGCCACCGCATCCTCCTCGACGCGCAGCGCAAGCACCCTGCCGCGACCCTGGCGCACGAGCTGGTGCACGCCTACGAGCCGCTCTCGTGGGCTCGACTGCCCGCCGTCGTGCGCGAGGGGCTCGCCGACCACCTCGCGGCGCGCGCCGTGCCCGAGATCGCTGCCCAGATGCGCGCCGCGCGAGCCGTCAGCCTGGCGAGCTACGCGACCGGGGGCCTGCCCATTTCGGTCGAGGGCCCGACGGGTCGCATATCGATGACTCGGCTGGCAGTGCCCATCAGCGAAACGACGCTCTCGCCGCTGGAAGCACTCGCGCTGCCCCACGGCGGTATCCGCGCGGCGGGCGACGGGCAGACGCTCAAGGCGCTCTACGGGATGGGGCTCTTGATCGTCTCGCGAGCGGGCAGGGAGCGACTCGTCGAGATCGCGCAGAACGAGGGCGACGGCGCGCTCGTCGATCCGAGCCTGATCCTCGCGGCGGCACGGCTCAGCGCGGACAAGACGACGTGGCTGCCAGCCATCGAAGGGTTGCTACAGGGGCGCGAGGAACTGGATTTCGCGCGCCAGATGCTCGGCCAGCCACCACTGCCGCAAGACGATTCCAATGCCTCCGATGCGGACGTGCGAGACTGACGACATGGACTTGTCCCTCACGCAGATCGCGGAACTGACCGGCGGCCGACTGGCCGGCGACGGCGACCGCATCATTTCCCGCGTCCGGCCCGTTCACGAGGCGGGCCCGGGCGAACTCGCGTTCGTCGCCAACGAGAAGGCGCGCGCCGCCGCCCTGACGTGTAAGGCCGAGGCGCTGATCGTCGCCGACGGCCTGACCGTCGAAGGCCACCAGGTCGTCTTCCACGAGAACCCGTTCGCAGCCATCTCGGCCGTGATTGCCGTACTCTACCCGGAGCCGAAGGCGGAGCCCGGTGTGCACGCGATGGCCGTCGTCGATCCGACGGCGACACTGGGTGAAGGCGTCTCCGTGGCGCCGTTCGCGACAATCGGCGCTGGCGCGATCATCGGCGACGGCTCCCGGATCGGCACCGGAGCGGTGATCGGCGACGGGGTCATTCTCGGCGCCCGCGCACGCATCCATCCGCGTGCGGTGATCTACACGCGCGTCACCATGGGAGACGACTGCGAGATCCACTCGGGCGCGGTGCTCGGCGCCGACGGGTTCGGCTTCACGTCCGTCGATGGTCAGCACGTGAAGGTGCCGCAGGTCGGCGGCGTCGAGCTCGGCAACGACGTCGAGGTCGGGGCGAACTCCTGCATCGACGCGGGCACGCTCGCCCCGACGCGCATCGGCGACAACACGAAGATCGACGACCTCGTGATGATCGGTCACAACAACCAGATCGGACAGCGCGTCATGCTGTGCGGGCAGGTCGGGTTGGCGGGTAGCAATATCATCGAGGACGACGTGATCCTGACGGGCCAGACCGGCGTCTCGGGGCATCTGGTCGTCGGCAAGGGCGCGATCTCGGCGGCCAAGACGGGCATCCTGCGCGACGTGAAGCCCGGGCACCGTGTCGCGGGGACACCGCCGATGCCGCTAGAACTGTGGCGACGCGTGTGGAAGGCCAGTCAGCACCTGCCCGACATGCGGCGCGAGATGAAGGCGATGCTCCGGCGGATCGACGACCTCGAGCGCCTTGTGGACACTGAGGCGCCGTGAGCGTGGCACGGGGTCTGCGAAGGCAGACCCCGTTCCACGCTCGTATTGCGCTTGTGGCGACTCCGTCGCCACCCCTCGCTTCGCTCGGGTGTTCGGATTCGGTCGCGGCTCCGGCTGCTTCAACTGGGCCCGCGGTCGGAGGTCGATGCCTCGCATTGGGTCGGAGCCACGACGTTGGACTGAACGCGTCACGAGGACGGGTTTCGCAGGCGGAATCCACTCCCTGCACCTCACGTAACTGGTGAACCGGGGTCGAGCTCGGCGGTGTTGCGTCTGTGCCGACTCCGCCTCCCCA
Source organism: Planctomycetota bacterium (assembly GCA_024280885.1). GTDB lineage: Bacteria > Planctomycetota > JAJSAM01 > JAJSAM01 > JAJVHW01 > JAJRPF01. The sequence continues at coordinate 88,034 of JAJRPF010000052.1, forward strand.
ACGCCCCCGCACACAAGACAAGGCCCGGTCTGGAACCGATTGGTCCCGAGTCAGGCGGGGAGGGCGGCGGTGGTCCTCGATGGGTGTGGCTCTTCAGAGGGTACCCGGGCTTCGGCGCTCGATCTGGCTCAGGCTGGCAACCCAACGGAGCGCCGCAGACCGGGGACCCGGAGACACGTGCGAGTTTGCCAGCCTCCGGTGGAGCTCGGCGACAGCCGCGATGGCCAGCCGGCCGACAGTTCCGAAGGGCTTGCGGAAGCTGAGCGCGGGGCGCGCTGTGTGGCTTCGCACTCAGCGTGACGCGCGCGGTGAGGTGCAGGGAGCGGATTCCGCCTGCGAAACCCGCCCTTGTGACGGGCGTACTGGCGCGTCGAGGTGACGACCCGATGCGGGGCCGCGACCTCCGACCGCACCCCCAGTTGAAGCAGCCGGAGCCGCGACGGAAGCCGAACACCCGAGCGAAGCGAGGGGTGCCGACGGAGTCGGCACAGACGCAACACCGCGCGGGGCGCGCTGTGTGCGCCTCGCACGCAGCGTGAAGTGCGCGGTCGCGGCGGCGGTCACATCGCTTCGGGGGCGGCCATGCCGATCAGTGACAAGGCGTTTGCCAGGGTCTGCTTCACCGCGCTGGCCAGGGCGAGTCGGGCGCGGGCGGTCTCGGGGTCGTCGCAATTGACTTTCAGCGCTGGGTCCTTGTTGCCCTTCGCGTACCACGAGCTGAAGGCGCGGCAGAGGTCGAGCGCGTAGCCCGCGATCCAATGCGGTTCGTTGCGCGCGCCGGCGTGGCGGACCTTCTCGGGGAACTGGGAGAGGAGGAGGGCGACCTGCCATTCCGCCTCGGTCGTGAGCAGCGCTGGGGCCGCGCCCGCCGTCTCGACACCGGACTTGCGGATGATGCTCGCGATCCGCGCGTGCTGGTACTGGCAATACGGGCCGGTGTCGCCCTCGAAGGCGAGCAGTCGCTCCCAGTCGAACTCGACGTCCTTCACGCGTTCGCGCGACAGATCCGCGAAGATGATGGCGCCGTAGCCGACCTGGCGCGCGACCTCGCGGCGTTGCTCCGCGGGCATGTCCGTGTTCTTCTCGGTGATGACGGCTTCGATTTGGTCCGCCGCACGATCGAGGACCTCGTGCAAGAGCGTCACGTTGCCGCCGCGCGACGACGTCTTCACACCTCCGAAACGGATCTGCCCGAAGGCCACATGCTCGAGGCGACCAGCGAACGGATAGCCCGCCTTCTCGACCACCTTGAACCACTGCCTGAAGTGCAGCGTCTGCCCCTTGCCGACGACGTAGAGCGCGCGGTCGAACGACCACTCTTCGTGACGGTGCACCGCCGACGCGATGTCGCGCGTGGCGTAGAGAGTTGCGCCGTCTTGCTTGCGGAGCAGGCACGGTGGCATCTGCTCGTCTGCCAGTTCCACGACGACGGCGCCGTCGGAGAGAGTCGTGAGCCCCTTGGCCGCGAGGTCGGCGAGCACCGGGTCCATGCGGTCTTCGTAGAAACTCTCGCCGTAGAGGGCGTCGAAGGTGACGCCGATCCGCGAGAAGACCTCCTCGAACTCCGCCAGCGAGATCTCGCGGAAACGCGACCACAGGGCACGCGCCTCGACGTCTCCGCCCTCGAGTTTCGCGAACCACTCGCGGGCCAGGACGTCGAGCGCCGGGTCTTCCTTCAGCGCCTCGCGATACCGGACATAGAGCGCGTTGAGCTTGGTGACACCGTCTTCCGCAAGGTCCACGCCCTCGGGTTCGCCCCACATCTTCCACGCGGCGATGAGCATCCCATGCGTCGTCCCCCAGTCGCCGAGGAAGTTGAACCCGACAACCCGCCAGCCAAGCGCCGCGTAGATCGAGCACAGCGCCTTCCCGATCATGGTCGAACGGATGTGGTGGTACGCCAGGTGCTTGCTGATATTCGGTGACGAGTAGTCGATGACGACGGTTAGTTGACGGCCATCAGCGTCGACCGCCGGCCGGGCCGCGTGCCCGAACGTCGCGCCGCGCTCGGCAATCTCTCCGAGCAGGTTCGTGAGGAAGACGGGCCGGTCGAGACGGAAGTTCACGAAGGGCCCGGACGCCTCGGCAGAGGCGAGACCGTTCCCCGGGTCGAACGCGTCCACCACCTGCTGCGCTAGGCGCGAAGGGGCATTGCGGAGGACCTTCGCGAACGGGAACATCGGCACAGCGAAATCGCCCATGGCGGGGTCGGGCGGCGTGCCGATGGCAACCTTCGTGTCGGCGGGCAAGTCGAGAGCGCGCACAATCGTCGCGCGGACGGCATCGGTGAAACTGCTCATGGGTCTCCCACCGCGCGGCGCTCGCGGGCCGCGCACCCGCTCTCGGGTTGGTCTGGCGGCGCCGCCCACCCGGCGTGGGGGAGCAGGCGCCGCAGCGAACCGCTCATGATGCCGCGTTCGGTCGGCGCAATCGGAAGGAAACCGCGCATCGGAGCGCGCAGCGGCACACGAGGCTTCGGGGGATCATGCGCGTGCTCGCGAGCGCAGTTGGGCTCGCCGGGCGCCCGCGCTCATCTGGGAGCGCGCGTGTCGGCGGCCGGGGTGGTACGCTCATGTACTGCGGCGCGGCACAACGCTCTCGCCGCTGACCGGAGGCCGAAGCTGGACCCCTACGGCGACCCCACGATCACCACCGCACGCGCGCCTCGCGGGGCGTGGCCGCTGGCGCGTTTTCTCGGCGCCGACGTCTACCTGCACTGGTCGATGGTGCTCATCCCGTTCACGCTCGTCACCGTCATCGCGGCATCGCCGGTGGGAGCCCACGAGGGCGACGCCCTGATGTGGACAGCGCTGTGGTCAGCCGTGGCAACCGCAGTCATCTGGACGCATTGCTACGCGCACCTGTGGACTTCGGGAACGATCGCTGCCGGCGCAGGAGTCATCCTGCTCACTCCGTTTGCGCCGCTGACGCACGACGCGGGGCTGCGCCACGGCAGTTCGACTCCGGCCGGCCGTTCGGCGCACACCGGGTGGGAGCACGACCCACGGCAAGAGTTGCGCTCCGCCCTCGCAGGTCCGGCGTCGCACGCATTCTGGTTTCTGATCGCACTCCTCGTCTCGAAGAACGTCGCTTGGCACTCCACCGGCGGACAGATGCTGCATCAGTTCATGCTGATCAACGTCGCGCTCTGGGCGGCCAATCTGCTCCCGTTCCACCCGATGGACGGAGGACGGATCTTGCGCGCGGCACTCACGCCGTCGATCGGCGCAGCGCGGGCCGAAGCATGGACCGCCTCGGCCGGGTATGGCGGCGCCGTCTCGCTCGGTTTCGGTGGCCTGGCACTGCTCAGGACCGGTAATCCGGAGATCGCTCCCTGGGCCATCTTCGCGGTCGCCGTTGGCGCCCTCACCCTGACGGCATCGCAGCGCGCTCTCTTCTCAGCGCAGTTCCGGGCGCACAGTGCGCGCTTGGCAGAGGCACACGACACGGAAGTTCACGAGACAGAATCTCGCGCCGACAGGGCGACCGTCAAGACCGGTATCGTGCCTGACTTTCTCGACGAGCAGGCTCTCGCACGCCTCGTCCGCGACGGCACGCCGAACGAGACCTCGGCCCCGACAGGCCAAGCAGTCGAGTCCGACGAAGAGCGCCGACAGCGACTGCAGGATCGGATCGACGCCCTACTCGATCGGATCAACGAAGTCGGCGGTCTGGCCGGTCTCACGCCCGAGGAGCGTCACGAGCTCGCCGAGGCCAGCGCAATGCTGCGGCGCGAGACCGCCGAGGGCTGAGGCGGAGCGGCTCCGCGTGTGTGCTGCCCGAGCTACCGTGCCACGAGATACCGTGCCAGGCTCAATTTCTCGGCCGGGCTGCCCGCTCAACAACGGCGGCAGCCATCTCTCCGACCAAAAAACTGAGCCTGGCACGCTCTCTCGGGCACGCCTTCCCCTCGGTCGGTCGATTGGCGCAGGCTGAGTTTCGTCATGCCTGAATCCATGCCCGCTGGCGGCTATCTCAGCGACTACCTGCTCTTCTGGTACGTCGTCGCGACGCTGGTTCTCTTCGCGCTCACCGCGTGGCGCGCGGAGCGACGAGTACTCGCCATCGCGCTCACCGGAGCCGGGTGCATCGCGTCTGTCCTGCTCATCGGCGAGACGTCGCTGCGCTACCTCGGAGACGCGCCGAATGACGGGCTCCCCACGCTCACATCGCGCGCGTGGTATCTGCGCCACTGGAAGGCGGAACAGAACACGCACGGTGTGCGCGGCGACGACTGGGAGGACGCGGCCCCGGGGGTCGGCGCGACCGGAGACGCGCGCACCATCGTGCTGGGTGACGACGTCGTGGCCGGCTACGGGGTCGCAGACTTCGATGAGTGCGTGGGCCCGCTGCTCGGCCGTCTACACCCGGAACTCGAAGTGGTCGGCGTCGGCGTGCCGACGTGGAATACCGGGCAGCAGTTGCAGTGGCTGGCCGCCAACGCTGCGACTCTCGGCGCGACGCGCGTGCTCCTCGTCTACTCCGCAGACGACGCGGTCGATCTGTTGCCGCCGGAGCAGCAACTCGACGTGCAAACGTTGTCAGAGGAGCGCTCGACCGTCTTCAACCCGGCTCGCTCGTTCGTCGGAGACAGGTTGTGGTTCCGCTCGATGATGGACGACTCGCCGTGGTGGGCGGATCGCGTGGCGCTGCGCGGCGAGGGGACGCGGCTGAGGCAAGAAGAGCGCATGCGCCGGATCACGAACGTCTGCGCGCGGATCGGCGTTCCACTCGACGTGGCGATCGTGCCATGGCCGGGCAATGGCGAGTCGGAGCGCGCGCACCGCAGCTTGGCGCTCGATATGTGGAGGCGGGTCGGCGCGCGGCGCGTGGTCGATCTGGCACCACGACTCGATCCGACGCAACGTGTGAGTCGCTGGGCGCCCTGGCCTGACGAGGGTGCGCATGCGGCACTCGCCGCTTTGTTGAGCGCCGAGTTCTTCCGCAACTGAGCGCGGGCGCAGAGGGAGCGGCACCGGGGGTCGCGGGGGTCGGGCGGTCTCTCTGAGAGCGTGCGGCGTCAGCTCAAGCGGACGCTTGGATCGCCGTGATGCACGCCGCGTCGACGATGTCGTCAACCGAACACCCACGCGAGAGATCATTCATCGGCTTCGCGAGCCCCTGCAGTATCGGGCCGACGGCCGCCGCACCGCCCAAGCGTTGCGCCAGTTTGTAGGCGATATTGCCGGCGTCGAGAGTCGGGAAGACGAGCACGTTCGCGCGACCGGCGAGCGCACTGCCCGGAGCCTTCTGTTCCGCGACCTCAGGGACCAGCGCAGCGTCGGCCTGCACTTCGCCGTCGAGCACCAGGTCGGGCGCGCGCTCGCGCACCAACGCCGTCGCGCGAACGACCTTGTCGACGTCCGGATGCGCAGCGCTGCCCTTGGTCGAAAAGCTCAGCATCGCCACGCGGGGCTCGGTCTCGATGACCGTGCGGAGACTCGCGGCGCCCGCGATCGCGATGTCTGCCAGCTGTTCGGCACTCGGGTTCGGGACGACCCCGGCATCAGTGAAGAGGAACGCTCCGCCGGCGCCCATCCCGGGAACGCGCGCCGGCGGGAACGCCATCAGGAAGAACGACGACACCGTCGCGAGACCGGGGGCCAGACCGATCCCGACGAGCGCGGCACGCAGCGTCGCCGCTGTCGTTGCGACGGCCCCTGCGACCGCGCCGTCGGCATCGCCTTCGCGGACCATGAGAGCGGCGAAGAGGAGTGGGTCGGCGACGATGGCCGCGTGCGCGTCGGCAACCGTCCACCCCTTGTGCGCCCGCGCTGCTGCGAGCACTTCGGCGTAACGATCGACGTGCGCCGCCACCAAGGCCGCATCCGGCAGCACGGGTTCGGCCAACCCATCTGCGCGGAGACGCTCCGCAGCCGCGACGATGCGCGGATCCGTGACCTCGGGCAGCACGATGCGGCGCGGGACGGCAGCCGCCCGCTCACGGATCCGCGCGAGGACTGCGCTCACGCGCTGTCGGTCCCCGCGCCGTCGCCGTCATCGATGCCATCGGCGCCATCATCCGACCCGTCGTGCACTCCGTAGAGACGCCCAACGCACTCGACGAGGCCGGTATCCACCGTGACCTCGGCCGAGAGCAGATATTGCGCGTACGTCTTGCCCTGCGCGTCGAGCAACAGAGACAGCGTCCCGCCGCCGCCGAGACTCTCGTGGAGCAGGAAGTTCATCGCCAGAAGGTTGGGGACCTCGTGGCGCTCGATGTCGCCCTCGCAGATGCCCTCGAAGCGCGTTTTGACAAACGCCGTCGTGAGGTTGCGGCGCATCCAGTCGTAGACCTCGGGCGAGCGCGCAATCACGCCGATGTTGCAGGTGTCGCCCTTGTCCCCGGAGCGCGCGAGACAGAGTTCTTCGAGGTGCACCATCGTGCGACGCCCGGTGTTCGGCACGGACTCGCACGGAGCGTCGGGCGTGAACTCCGTCACAGCCCCGGTGGTCGGCGACAGTGACGACATCCGTTCTTCGCGATCGCCAACGACGATGCGCACGTCGAGCGCGGCGCGACCGATCAGTGCGGGCCAGTAGCCGACGACACCCGAGACGCGGGGACGCCCCTGGTCGGCGAGATACGTGATGCCCGGGACCGTCGCGAGTACGCGCGGCACCAGTTGCACGGCGAATTGCGATTCGATCTTCTCGCGATCGTCGTCGCGCACGGCGACCTGCAGAAGCACCTCGGACGGTTCGTCGTCGTCGGAGAGCGCAGGATGCCCGCCGTTCCAGCCGATCGCGCATGTGCGCGCGTCCTCGTAGCTTTCCTCGCCCCCGGCGGCGTACCAGAACGCGTCCGCGACACGCTCGGCCTTCTCGAGCGCCAGAGGGCCCGAGATGAGGAGCCGCCCGAACGCGCGATACCCGGTCGAGAACGAGATCGAGACCTTCAACTTCTCCGGCGCCGGGGCCCCCTTCGCCCCCGTCACGCGCACGCGGTCCGGACCGTCGTCGGTGAGCTGAATGGAGTCGAAGCGAGCGACGCAATCCGGCGCAAGGTAGTGCGGTGAACCCATCTCGTAGACGAGCTGCTCACTGACCGTATGCACACTGACCAATCCGCCGGTCCCGGGGTGCTTCGTCACAACGAACGAACCGTCGGCATGCGCCTCGATGAGCGGGTAGCCCATGTCGTGGTACGACTCGACGAGATGCCAGTCCGTGAAGTTGCCGCCGGTCGCCTGCGTGCCGCACTCGATGATGTGGCCGGCGATGACCCCGGCCGCGATGCGATCCCAATCGTCCTCGGCCCAGCCGAATTCGTGGATCATCGGCGCGAGCGTGACCGCGGTGTCGGTGACCCGGCCCGCGATCACGACGTTGGCGCCCATCTCGAGCGCCTTCGCGATCGGGCGTGCACCGAGGTAGACGTTGGCCGAGAGCACGTCGGCGCGCACCGTGCTGAGCGCCTCGCCGGTGTCCATGTGCGCGAGCTCTTCGTCGCCCGCGAGCAGGCCGTCGAGATCGTCGAAGATGTCGTCACCGAGCACAACGCCGACACGCACCTGATCCGCGATGCCGAGTTCCTCGGCGAGCGCTTCGAGCGCGTCGCGACACGCCAGCGGGTTCACGCCCCCGGCGTTGCTGATGATCGTGACGCCCTTCTCGACACACGCCGGGAGTACGTCCCGCATTTGCTGCAGGAAGTCGGCGGCGAAACCGCGCGCGGGATCGCGCTGACGCTGCTTCTGCAGGATCGCCATCGTCACCTCGGCCAGGTAGTCCATGACCAGGTAGTCGATGGGCCCACCCTCGACCTGCCGCCGGGCAGCCGTGGGGTCGTCGCCCCAGAATCCGCCGCAGTTGGCGATCACGATTCGGTCCTTCGAGCTCAACGCGCACCTCCGATGTCAAGCGATGTCAGGGGCACGGGATTCTACGCTGCGGGCAGCAGATCGCGCCGAGGAGCGTGGGGGACTCTCGATGTCGCGGGTAATCAACGGGAGACAGGTCACGCCTACGCCTGGTGGATGCGCACCTCGACTGCGCCGTCGTCGCCCTCGTACGCATCCACGACGAAGCGCCCGAGCGCGGAGTCGGCGGGCCCGCCGAGGGACGCGCCGTCGAGCCTCCACTCGGAGGCGCAGCCTGGGCAGCGCAATCGGTCGGCGGCGCGGCTCCAGAGAATGTCGCTCGCATCAGCGGGGCACTCGCATGTGCACGCGGCCCAGTGGTGCTCCGACACGCGCACGAGAATGACGGGCTCGGGCAACTCGCCGCCGGTGACGAGCGCCGATTCTCCCACGTCCAGACGCCGATCGCCCAGATCGACGTTCCACGTGCCGGGCCCGCCGGGGCTCGCCGTAGCCATCTCGTCCGGTGGACGCGCAACGCGTTCGTAGTCGCCGGAGGACGGCGGCGGATCGGGCGGCAACGGGGGCGACTCGCTCGCCGGCGACGGCGTACCGGCGTGCGCGCGATGCACGTCGTCGAGCCCGTCGCGGAGGCTGCGAAGCCCCTTCCCGAAGACCCCGAAGAGCCTGCGTCGCGAGACACCGCCGTCGTCGTTGCCCACGATCTCAGACGCGCTCGAAGAGGACCGCCATGCCCATCCCACCAGACACGCAGAGCGTCGCTAGGCCGAAGCGCGCCTTGCGTCGCTGCATCTCGTGGAGCAGCGTGACGGCGATCCGCGATCCGGTGGCCCCGATGGGATGCCCGAGCGCGATGGAGCCGCCATTCACGTTGACCTTCTCGGGGTCGAGGTGCAACTCGCGGTCGCACGCGATGACCTGCGCGGCGAATGCCTCGTTCACCTCAAAGAGGTCGATGTCATCGAGCTTCATCTTCTGACGCTCGAGCAACTGCCGGACGGCGGGGACCGGCCCAATGCCCATCGTCTCGGGAGGGACTCCCGCCGTGGTCCAATCGACGATGCGCGCCATCGGCTCGACGCCCAACTCCTCGGCGCGGGCGGCATCGAGCACGATCATCGCGGCGGCCCCATCGGTGATCCCCGACGAGTTGCCGGCGTGGACCGTGCCGTCCTTCTTGAAGACCGCTTTCAGCTTCTTCATGGCCTCGGCGGTACTGTCGGGCCGCGGGTGCTCGTCGGTATCCACGATCGTCGGACCCTTGCGTCCCGGCACCTCGATCGTGAACGTCTCTTCCTTCCAGAGGCCACGCTCCGTGGCCGCCCCGCAGCGCGCTTGGCTGCGCTCGGCCAAGAGATCCTGCTCGTCGCGCGTGATGTCGTATTGCTCCGCAAGGTTCTCGGCCGTGCGCCCCATCAGCACGTCGGCGATCGGGCAGTGGAAGCCGTCCTTGTACATTCCGTCCACCACCTGATTGTGACCAAGGCGGTATCCGAAGCGCGCGTTCATCAGGTAGTGCGGCGTGTTCGACATGGACTCGGTGCCGCCCACGAGCGCCGCGCGATCGCGCCCGAGCTGGATCATGTCGTGGGCCAGCGCGATCGTCTTGAGCGACGACGCGCAGGCCTTGTTGATCGTCATGGCGGGCACCTCGACCGGCACACCCGCGCGGATCGAGACCTGACGCGCGGTATTCGTGCCGCCACCCGCCTGGCGCCCGTGGCCGAAGAGGGTCTCGTCGACCTGGTCCGGCGCGACACCAGCGCGGCGCAGGGCTTCGGCGGCCGCGAGTGTGCCGAGATCTGCGGCGGTGAGCTTCAGCAGACCGCCGCCGAACTTCCCGATCGGGGTGCGGACGGCTCCGGCGACGACGACTTCCTTGGCGGACATGGCGGCTCCTTCTGAGTCCGGCGGCTGATTACCGGTAGCTGGTTCCGGGGGCTCCGAATCAGGCAGAGGGTAGCGGCGCAGCGCACGGCGACCGCTCTTCTCCGAAGACGGGAGCGCCCGATGAGCGCTCCGGGACAAGGGTGCTCGGCGCGTCAGTTGTTGAAGGGCAGCAGGTCGTAGCGTCGCGTCGTGCCGTCCGGGGCGGTGTGAACGACGGTGTACGTGAACACGCCGCCACTCAGGCGCCGGATGTCGGAGACGACAAGCGTGTGCTCATTCCCCGACTCCGCGAATGTCCGGATCTCCGTCCAGCCGAGCAAGCGCGAGCTGTTCGGCGAATCGTATGTGAACTCGGGGAACGAGACGGTTCCCTCGCCAGACGGTGCGATCACGGGATCGGCAACGTAGTCGAGGATCCGGCGAGTCGCGTCGCGTTCGCCCACCGCGATGAGAGCGCTGTGGGTGTCATCGCAGCTCAGGATGTAGGTGGACGGCGTGCTGCCGGGTTCCAATTGGACGAGACCGCAGTCCTCGATCTCGGACCCGAATACGCCGAAGAGCGCGGGCTCGCGGTGGTTCCCGCCGAGCACGAACTCGTTGCCCCCGCCGACTTCCCCGTTGATGCGGATGAGCGGGTTGGGCCCGTTGGTCACCTCGAGGGTCAGTTCCGGCTCGAGCGTGTGGGCATCGCGGAGTTGCCGTTCGGTCCCTACCGGCTTGCCTTTCTGCTTCACCTCGAGCGTCCACGCCTTCGCGGTCGGCGGGATACCGAGCACCACGCGATAGTCGCCGGTCTCCGGTGTCATGAAGCCCTTTTGACGGAACGACGTCTTCTTCTGCTTCGGATCGAGCTCGCTCGTCATGTCGCTACCGTCGGGAGCGGTGAACGACCCGAGCGTGACCGGATCCGGCCCCGACCACGTGATCGTGACCTGCACCTGATACCCGGCAAGCGCACCGAATGTGATCTGCCCCGGCGGCGCGAGATCGGAGAGCTTCCCGCGGATCTTGTAGCGCTTGCGGACCTTGATCTTCGGCTTCAGGACGTAGTCCCCGACGCTTCCGTTCACGCCCTGTACGAGGGCGCGGTACGTCGTCGTCACTGTGGGGACCCGCGCCTGCTGGATCTTGCGGCGCCCGATCAGAAAGAGCCCCTCGTTGCGGTAGTCGTCGCGCAGGACGCTCATGGAACCCTGCAGCGAACTCCCCTTGACCTTGGGCAGCGACATCGAGAAGACGGCATCGCGTGGCACGGTCACGAGGTACTCGTGCGTGGTCTGGTTGGCGGTGATCGTCCCGAAGACGCGATCCTTGGTCTGGACCTGCCGGCGTTCGAACGCAACGGCGGGCAGCGCGACGAGGAGTAACGCGGTCGCGGAGAGAATGTGATTTCGCATAGACGGGCGAGTGTACGGGATTCGCGGCGAAGTCGTTATCTCCGAGCCTGGAGACCGGCCGGGACCGTCTCCAGACCTCGAATTCGCGGTCTCCGGTCGGAGACACGCCCAGGGGACGCTATGCTCGTAGTTGTGTGGCACGCCGTTCGTGAGAGGTCTCTCGACAAGATGCACGCTCCACCGAACGGAGAATGATCATGAGAACCTCCACCAACATCCGTCATTCCAGCGCACGCGTTTCCAGCGCAGGTGGCCTCACGGCCGGAATACGGGGAGCTCTCAGGATGACCGCGGGCATGTCGCTTGCGCTCATCGCTGCGCTCGCGCTCGCGGGCTGCACGCAGAGCGATGGCTCCGAATTGCTCGGCAGCGCCAATCCCGCGCCACAGCAGATGGAGCCCTCCGCCAATGAGGCTGGCGCCAAAGACCCTGTGCGCCTGCCGAAGCCGGTCGCGCAGCCTGAGTCAGCCCGCCCGATCGACGCGGACACCGTGCGCGCGCTCGCTGAGGAAGTCGCGCGACTGCGGGCGCAACTTGCCGATGTGCAGGGCGAGATGGCCTCGAACGACGCACCAATCAACGACGCCCCAGTCGTCGCCTCCGAGGACGAGACGGCGGAGGACGCAACCGGCGGGCCCCCTGCTCCGTTCATCACGCCTGTCGGCGGCGCTGAGCCGCTCGTGGGCGAGCCCGTCGAAGAGCCTCCGGTGATCGAGCGCGAGGTCCTGATCGACGAAGGCGGCGCGGGCGCAGAAGGACTGAGCGAGGTGCCGATCGAAGACGAGCCCTTCGAACAGGAGATCGTCGTCGTCGAGGAGCCCGAGCCTGAGGTGATCTACGAGCAAGTCGTGTACGACGACCAGACTGTCTACCAGTGGGTGCCCTACGGCCACGTGCACTACATCGGCTGCGGCCACCACTACTACGGCTGCTCAGACCACCCCTGGTACTACAGCCTCGGCGGGTCCGTCGCGTTCCACGTCAGCGGCAGCGACTGGTACGGCTACGTCGGCTACGGGCGCCCCTACAGCTACTACCACTACGGGTACTGGAACCGCGGCTACGACTACGGCTACGACCACCGGTACCGCAGCAACTACTACAACGATAACTATGGCAAGAATGGGCACTACGCCCGAGACGGCGGCCGCAAGCGCAGCAAACGCAGCTTCAGGCGCGGGTACCAGGATGGCCTCGAGGACGGCATTGGCACCGACCGCAACGGCCGCTCGGCCGGTCGCGGCGGAGCCAACGGCGCCAACGGCGCACGCGGTGACGGCAGCCGTGGCGCCGCAGCAGCGAAGGGGCGCACCCGCGAGCGGCAAGGTTCCGCTCCCGCAAGCACCACGGCCGGCCGTGGGGCCAAGGCCCCGTCGCGCCCGGGCGGCGAGTCACCGGGCGCTGGCAGCAGCAGCAGTTCCGCACGCGGCGGACAGCGCGGATCGTCGGCACGCACTACGTCTGGACGCACGACGTCCGGACGCACGGGGCGGCGCTCGAGCGTCCCGGTCGTCGGAGCGGATCGTTCACGCGGTGTCTCGTCGCGGGCATTCGGCAGCGACGCGGCCCGGCAGCGAGCGCGAAGCGGCCTGACGTCGTCTTCGCGGACGCGGTCGGCCACCGGCGGATCTGCAACACGCAGTGCGGGGACGACGCGGAGCACTGGGACGCGGAGTAGCCGCTCACAGGTGCGCACGTCACGACCGTCGACGCGGCAGACAACGACCAGCAGACGGGCAACCACTGGACGCGCAACGACGCGGAGCAGTTCCCGCCCCACGTCTTCACGCCGCGCTACGTCATCCCATCGCACGACGTCATCACGGCGGACAACGCCCTCAACTTCGATACGGCGCTCCTCGACGGGTCGCCCGATCAGGACATCGTCAAGCCGCTCACGGTCGACCGGGTCACGGGCTGGGAGTTCGCACTCCACGCGCTCCGCGACGCGCGGGTCCAGCTCCCATCGCTCGTCCTCGGCTCGTTCAACGCCTTCACGCTCTTCGAGTCGCTCCACCGGTCGTTCGTCGGGCCGCTCTTCGAGTCGCTCGGTCGGGCGCTCTTCTGGGTCACGCTCCAGCGGCCGCTCGTCGAGCCGAGGTCGCTCTTCGGGAGGCCGAAGTGGAGGCGGGCGGAGTAGTGGACGCGGCGGGTCGCGAGGCCGCGGCCGGTAGTCAAGCAGGCTCGCCGGACGACCGATGGAGGAGATGTGCCCCATCTCGTCTCGTCGGACGCGCTTCCGAAGCGGTCATACACACCGGAGAGTGCGACGCGCGCGCTCCCGCTACTGCGCGCGATCGTTCGCGACGCGCACGAGTCCTACGTGGACCTCAGGGCCAGCATCGCCGCGCACAATGAACACCTCCGGGGTGAACATCTGAGCGGTGACCACGTGCGGATCGCGGACCTCTCGAGTGCCGAGGATCTGCCGGAGTCGCTGCGCGACAGGCTGGCGACGCTCCACGAACACATCGGAGAACTCCGCGAGTTGGGCGCGCGACTTCTCGATCCTGAGCTGGGAATCGTGGTCGTCGATGGAGAGATCGCCGGACAATCGGCGCATCTGTGCTGGAAACTCGGCGAAAATTCGTTCCGCTACTGGATGCCTCTCGGCTCGGGATACGATCAGCGACGACCGATTCCCGACGCCCGCCCTGCCGCGCAATAATCGCGATCCTTTTGGCCTCCGCGAGCCTGAGAACACGTATTTGTGTTTAGAATTTCACTTTACAGGCCCCGCCGCTCGTCTAGATTCAGGGGTTTTAGTTCGCACGCTATTGGAAAGTGCTCAGGACAGGCTCGGGAGTGGTTCCCGCAGGCTTCTGAAAGCGCACGAGTGACACCGCCCCCCGCAGCGTGCAAGAATACGTGGAACGCACGGAATGACCATGACCGCCGAGACCACCGCCGAGATCCACGCCGCTCACGAGGACACTCGTAAGATCCTCGACCTCAGCATCTTTTGGAAGACGCTGACGTCGCAGTATTACGAGTTCCTCTCTAAGGTCGTTAGCGACCCGATCATGAAGCAGCGATTCCGGCTCATGGCTTCCGAAGAGCGCGACCACCGCAAGATCCTGCGTAAGTACCGCAAGGAACTCGTGGGGAGCAGCCAGGTCTCGCTCTCAGCCGAGGACAAGAAGCGCCTGAAGAGCCGCTTCGTGTTCCTCGAGGTCAAGGACCGCTCGTCGATGGACGTCGCGATCGACTGCATCCTCCGCGGAGAGCAGCAGTCGAACCGCTTCTTCAACCAGGCTTCGTCCCGGATTGACAACCGCGAAGGACGCATCTTCCTCAGGCTCCTGGCCGAGGAAGGACTCATTCACCGGAGCATGGTGGAAGAGCTAATGGATTACGCCAACTCACGTGAGATAAGGTTCAGTAAGAACAGTGCCGCAATCGCGGCCGCCGCACGCAGGTAGATCGGGGACACGGGGTTCCCGAATAGCTGCGTACCCGACGGACCGAGACAGGTCCCGTTGGTTTTCGTATCGACGACGACCCCACACAGGAGGCTGCGATGGAAGGCTACTGCGTTAAGTGCCGCGCCAAGGTCGAGATGTCCGACGCCGAGGAAGTCACGATGAAGAACGGCAAGCTTGCCATGAAGGGGAAGTGCAGCAAGTGCGGCACCGGCATGTTCAAGATCATGCCGTCAAAGAAGAAGTAGCCCCACGCGCCCCCCTGGCTCAAGCCGAGGGTGGTCAGCTGAGCGAGCCATCTAGGGCGCACGACGTGCGTTGAGGTGGCTCGTCTCGATTCAGGGCGTCGATTGCGGGCTCTCTGTAGTGCCCCCGAGGAGTGGACTCCATGCCCGATGCGGAAGAAGCGGCGACCTCCGAAGCCCGGCCCGGGGGCTGTCGTCGGTGGTTCGTCGCCGGGGCTCTGATCGTCTGGCTCTGGTCCACGTTCGCGCACGGCTACGGGACGGACGTGGCGCGCCGCATCTTCACGTGGGCACAGATCGCCGGCAATCTGCACCCGGATGGCGGCGGCGCAGGAATGCACGCGGTCGAGTCGATCATGCAGGTGGTGTTCGTCTCCACGCTCGCGGGGATCGTAGGCGTCATCGCCTGGCGACTGCGCGAACTGGATGGCGCGCAGTGGCGGGCGCGGCTCTTCCCGTGGGCGCTCTGGGGCTGCTTCATCTGCTTGATTTGGAAGACCGTCATCGTGTACTCCACCGAGCTGGTGCACTTCGCACAGTACGGGTTGATCTCAGCGCTTCTGTGCGCGGCCATCGATCGCGGCGCGCGCCCCCGGCTGGCGTTCCTCATCGCCACCGGCCTGGGAGTCCTGGACGAGGCCTGGCAGCACTACGGCCTGGCGGTCTGGATCGAGGGCAATCTCTCCCACGGCCTCGACTGGAGCGACCTGATCCTGAACGCTGCCGGGTCGTGCGGCGGCGTGCTGATCTTCGTCGCCGGCGCTCGCGGCGCGCGCTCGACCGAGACCTCTGATCGATGGTTCCTCGGCGTGATCGCCGCGCTGGGCGCGGCGCTGCTGCCGCTGCTGCTTCTCGATCGCGCCACGCTTGCGTCGCTCTTCGGCTCGTACACCTACCACCCATTCTGGAACGAGCTCGAGAACGGTAAGCCCGTCCACTGGATGACACCCATCGACGGCATTCCGCTCTTCGTGGCCTCGGTGCTCTTTCTTGGTCTGGTGATCGGAGGCCGCCGGGCCTTCGCGACCCGTAGTGTCGCCTTGGCTCTGTTGCTGCTCGTCACGTTGAGTATCCAGCCTCCCAGCCGACTCGGTGGCAGGCCGGTGCACGAGGTCGTCCCCACGACGACGGCGCGGCGGGTCGCCCCCGGCAGCGTCGTCGTCGACGGGGTGTTGAACGAGACCGCATGGATCGACGCGCCGCGTATCGGGCCGTTCGTCCACTCCATCTCCGGCGAGGGCTGGGTCTTGCTCGGAGGCGGCGACCGCGTCCCGCTGGCGCCGACGTACGCGCGAATTGTGTGGGACGACCGCGCCCTCTACATCGCGTTCGAAGCAGAGGACGCCGACGTGTGGGGCCGCCCCCTGGGCCGCGATGACCCGACGCTTCCGGGTGACGAGGTGGTCGAGGTCTTTCTGGACCCGGATGGAGACGAGGTCACCTACTACGAGTTCGAATTCAGTCCTCTCAACGTCCAGTACGACCTCTTCAATCTGATCCCGGAGCCGCCCGCAGATTTCAACCCCACGGCGACATTCATCGGCCTCGCCGATTGGGACGCGCGCGACATGGTCAGCGCCGTCGACGTCCGGGGGACCCTCGACCACGTGGCGGAATGGAGCCCCGCCGTCCCCGGCCCGCGCGACACCGACCAGGGATGGACGATCGAGATCGCGATCCCGTGGAGTGCGTTCCGCACCACGACGACGCCGCACGCCACGTCGCGGGTATCGCTGCCACCCGTTCCCGGCGATCAATGGCGTCTGGGGCTGTTCCGTGTCGAGCGCCCACGCGTCTCACCCGTAGACGGCACCCCTCTGACGCGCGGCGACGCGTCTCGCTTCGCCCAGTTTCAGGGGTGGTCGCCCACCCACCGACCATCGTTCCATCGGCCGTCACGTTTCGGCATTCTGGAGTTTCTAGCGGAGTGACTCCAGGTAGTCGGTGGCCTCATCGATGGAGGGGTCGCGCCGCAGCGCCTCTCGGAACTGCCGGGTCGCGCCTTCGCGATCGCCCGTCACGACGTGGAGCCTCGCGAGCTCGACACGCGCGCTCGTTCCGGACGGATCGAGGGCGAGGGCGTCCAGGTAGACAGGGATCGCCTCGCCGACCAGTCCGTGGGCGGCAAGAGCGCGGGCCAGTCGCAGGCGCACGTCGAACGACTCGGGCTGCTGTTCACTGGCGCTGCGGCACCGTTCCACGGCAAGCGTCGGCGCCTGGAGCGCGACCAGCATTCTGACGAGATTGGTCCGCGCCTCCTTCAGATCCGGGTCCAGTTCCACAGCTCGGCGAACGTGCTCCACCGCCGTCGCGACGACGCCCAGGTGCGCGTAGCAGAACCCGAGGTTGTTGCGTAGCCGCGCTTCCTTGGCATGCTGCTCCGGCTCTCTCGCGAGCTGATCCAGCGCGCGCTCGAACACCGCAACGGCACGGGCGTGACGATGCAGCGCCTGCAGCGCTGACCCGTAATTGTTCAGCAGGTCGAATGCCACGTCTCCGGGGAGCAACGCCGCTCGGTAGTGCTCCGCCGCCTTCTCGTAACGGCTGCGGAAGAAGTAGATCGTGCCGGCGTTGGTGTGAGCCTTCACGTGCGTGGGCATCAACTCCGCGGCGTGGAGGAAGTGCCGCAGGGCCGGACCCTGCCCGCCGGATGCCTCGGACTTCGGCAGCAGCGCGAGCCCGAGGTTGAACTGCGCACGGGGGTTCTTCGGAGACTTTGCGACGACGTCCGACCACATGCGCATCGGGTCGGAGTACACCGCGTTCCGCTGGACGGTCAGCGCTACGAGCCCCGAGGTCGTCGTCGCCACCAGCACCCATGCGATGATCCGTCGTGCTCCCGAGGGCCGCACGGCGCGCCGCAGGACCGCGTGGCATCCGAGCACCGCCGCGACCACACAGGGGATCAACGCCAGGTACATCCGATGCTCGACCATGTAATCGCCCAGCGGGAAGAAGCTCGAACTCGGCGCCAGGACCAGGAAGAAGGCCGCGCCGATCCAACCGACGAACGCGCGACGTCGAAGCGCTTCGATCGTCACCACCAGCAGCGCGCTCACGACAACGAACGAGGGCAAGAGCGTGGACGCGTGGTCGGCCGGGTGCCAACAGTGGTCGAAGTTGAGGTCCAGCGGCCAGAGAGCGAGCCGGAGGTACTCGATCAGGACGCGGCCTTGCGGCCACACGTAGTCGAACGTTGCGGGCGTGCCGGCGGATGGTGCGAGCAGCACGAAGCGAGCTGGATTCGTCGCCAGCCACACCGCGGGAACAACCAGGAACGGAGCGATCAGGAACCCGTAGAAAGCCGCGCGTCGGCGGAACGGGGCAGCGAAGGAGCCGCTCACCGCGACGGCGTCGAACAAGTACAACGTGAGCGGAGCGGTCGCGATGACCTCCTTGCACCCAAGGCCCGCGTAGAACGCCAGCACGCTCGCTGCGAGCCACGCCCGGCGAGATCGATCCGAGTCCGCGTCGATCGCTCTCACGAGTCCGTAGAGGGTGAACAGGTATGCGAGCGCCATCATGACCTCGGACCGCTGCACGATGTAGGTCACGGCCTGCGAGTTGAGTGGATGAACCACCCAGATCAGGGACACCGCGACGGCGATCCGCGCTGCGCCGCCCCCGGACGCGCCGACTCTCGGAAGTCGCAGGGTGCGCCGGACAAGCCCGTACAGAGTCAGGGCCGCCAGAAGGTGGAGCAGCAGCGTGAGCGCGTGATACGACCAGACGTTGTCACCGCTGATCGCGCGATTGACGGCCAGGGAGTAGAACGCAAGCGGCCTGAAACTCTCGCCCATGGCGACGGTCGGGGGCCACAAGACCTGCAGATCGGGGTTGTGGACGATCCACGGCAGGTCGTCGAGCAGGAAAGCGCCAGCGAAGCTGTTGTGATAGGCGACGCAGCCCGCCACAACGACCGAGAGCAGGTACAGCCAGTCGGCGCGCGTCACGGGGAGCGGTCCATGCGTCTCGATCAGTCGGCGCTCGCGTTGCGCCACGCGGGCCGTGCGCGTGGCCCGGATCTCAACGACCGACGGCCTCTACCGCATGTCCATGACATCGGCCTGATCGACCCGGATGTCGATCCGAAGCGGGATCTTCGGATCCTGGGTACCAAGGGGTGTGACCATCACGGTTCCGGTCAGGATCACGTCTGCCGGCCCATCTGTCGGGTCGGAGCCGAACACGAGTTCCAGTGTGTCCTCGTCGGCGGCGAAGAAGTCCTGACCATCGGGACCCTCGGGGAAGAAGAACAGTCCCGGCGACTGGCCGTCGGAGTGTGGGAACTGCACCGTCACCGGGACTCCCGGGGTGATCGGGATCGAACCGAGGACGAAGAGTTCGAAGGTGAAGAGAACGCTGTCGTCCGACGAGTTGCGCACGGTGATCTCGACCAGCGTGATCCCATCGGGCGAAGTCTCCACCACGACGGCGCCGACGACGGCGTTCATGACGGCGACTCCATCGGCCGTGAGGGACGCGGACGTCGTGCTGACCAGGTCGCCACCGCCGCCACCACCGCGGACGGGCGGTGCGTCGGGGACGCTGACGGGTTCGAACGGCGTCGGGCGGAGCGCTCCGGTCGTCGAGGACCTGAGCCCCGCCATGTAGCTGCCGACGACCGCGGTACTGTCTGCCTGTCGCCAGTAGGCGACCGAAAGCGACGGGTCGAGGTCCGCGACATCGAACGCGAACCCTCGCCCCGTATCGAAGATCGTGACCTGCGTCGGGGAACCGTCGGGGTCGGGGACGTCCGATCCGGCGACGAGCACAGCGATGTCTGCGTCCGACGTGGCAGTGGTACCCAGGATCGTGGGCGTCGAGAGCGGCCGATCCGGTACGCTCCCGAGCGACGGAGGACTCAGCTTGGGCGGAACACAGTTGACGTGCGTGAAAGCGAGTCCGGCGCCGGCCACAGTCGTCCGGAACTTCTCGGACGACTTGGTGATCGTGCGGTCGCCGCCCGCCCAACCATCGGAGAATCCGCGGGTGAGCAGGTCCACCGCGCCTCCCGTACCCGGGAAACGCGAATTGAGCGTGCTCGCGCCGAGGCGCCGTAGCGCGGCGCTGTCGGCGACATCGGCGTAGCCCCCCTCGATCGAACCGAGTGCGGAGTTGTGGAAGCCTGCGACGGCGTCGAGGTACGCACGGAAGAGCCCGACCAACTGCGCATGAGGAACTGCCTCGCCCGACGTCGCTTCCACCCCGGAGAGTTGCGCGACGTTCTTCCCCGACTTCGCCGCCTTGGTGAGCGCCTTGATCACCTTCGCGGTCGCGCGGGCCTTCACGCGGATGCTCCTCGCCACGGTCTTCGTGATCGCCTTGGCGTCCTTCTCGGCGTCCTTCTCGATCTTGGCGTTCGCCGAAGCGACCGGGTCCTTCTTGGCATCGGCAGACGGGGCGAAAGCCGCGAAGGCGACCCCGAGTGAGACGAGCGCAAGCGCTGCAAGTCGAATTCTCATCGTCGTCCTCCGGACCACTCGACACAGGCCGTCGCCCCGCCGAGTCTGTCGTGACACCCAGATATAGCGCAAGCGCGAGGCGCTGACAACGCGCTTCCGTCGTCCGCAGCGGTTCCGCAACGAAGTGCCGGCACCCACTCGGCGAAGAGCGCGGCGCAGCAGGCGAAGACGCGGGCACGTGGTCGTCTCGACTTGAGGTCGCCGGGAGGCACAGCCGCGGATCAGAGCTTGCGGAGCTTCAATTCCAGAATACGGACGGAGCCGCCGTTGAGCGCTACGCCGGGTAGCTCTGCGCTCGCGTCGATGGCGCCGGAGACCGCCTTGTCGCCGTTGACGAAGATGGTCAGCGTCCCACCGCGGCGCACCAGCGTCAGATGGACCTCGCCGTTCTGCGGGTTCCGGTACTCGCCGTTGCTCGCTGTGGGGGCGGCGTTGCGCCAGACGAACGAACCGTTCGCGACCAGCATCGCCTGGCAGCCCTCGCCGAGGCGGAGTTGCACAGCGCCGCACTTCGAGAGCACGACGCGCATCTGAATGGCACAGTCCTTGTACTTCTTCCGACCGAGCGTGGCCGCGTTCCACACACCGCCGTCGGATGCCCCGACCAGCGCGTCGTCGACACGCGTCCAGACCCCCTTCTCGGCGCTCGTCAGCTGCGCGTCGAGGAGCGACTTCCAATCATCCGGGTCACCGCGGATGCCCGCAGGCAGGCGCTTCTCGGGATCGGTCTCGAAGTGTGAGAATTCGCCTCCCAGGCCGTTGCGCCGCGCGAGGAGGGTCTGCACCGCCGGTCGTACCTCGAACGCGTCGAGAGCGACGAGCCACGCCGTCTCGATCTGCTTCTCGGTCTTGCCGAACGCCTTCTTCGGCGCGGTGCCGGTGTAGTACGCGCGCACCTTCTTCGCGCCGTACTCGTCCAAGAGAAAGCGCACGTACGAGCCGGCGACGTCGTACGCCCCGAATCCCGGATGGGCCCGAAGCCAGGCGTAGAAATCGGCGGCGCCCGTCATCTCGGCGAGCGGTGGCAGAGCCTTGCGATCTCGGTAGTACTTCGCGACGGCGTGGACGTGAACGTCGTCCACATACGTCAGCACGGCATTGGCGAGCCCCTCCGCGAGGAACAAGTTGCGCGTTTCGGCGCCGGTCTTGGGCCACGCGCCGGCGACCACGTGGACAAGCTCGTGCTCGGCGGTCTGCGGATTGTCGTATGGGATGTACGAGGCCCGGCCGAACGAGAATCCGGCGCTTCCCGTGGTACAGGTCAAAGCACTCAGCTCCGGCACGCTGTCATAGAGGAAGAGCTGGAACCGAGCCGCGGGGGCCGTGTCGCCTTCGGTGCCCAACGCTCGCAGGATGCGGAGCATGATTCGCTCTCCGTCCACGACCCAGCGCTCCGCCGACGCCGCGGCCCGGGAACCGGTCCGGAAGCGGATCTCCAGGTGGTCCGTGATCAGTCTGCCATCGTGCGTCTTCTCTGCGTCCGCAGCACGCGCCGAACCGAGCGCCGAACCGAGCGCCGCGACGATGGCGAGCACGGGCAAGACCTGTATCCATCGAAGCCGCATCCGGGCCCCTAGAACTTCAGATCACGACTGAGATGCACACGCGCGATTGCGGCTTTGCCGACGCGCCGTATCGCAAGCACGAACGCCGCCGTCCGCATGTCGATCTCGAACTCCTTCATGACCACGCGCACGGCGTCGTAGGCGCGGCGCATCTTCTTGTCCAACTCCGAGTTGACGCGCTCTTCGTCCCACGCGAACTGTTGCACGTTCTGCGCCCACTCGAAGTAGCTCACCGTGACACCACCGGCGTTGGCGAGAATATCCGGGATGACGAGCACGCCCAGCTTGCCCAAGATCTCGTCGGCTTCCGGAGTTGTGGGTCCGTTGGCTCCTTCGACAATGATGCTGGCCTTGACGCCGGGAGCGTTGTCCTTGGTGATCGAGTCCTCCAGCGCGGCTGGAATGAGGACATCTGCATCCCAGGTGATGATCTTGCTGCGCTCGAAGGCTGCGCCCCCCTCGAAACCCTTGACGCCCCCGTTCGCTGTCGTCCAGGCGGCGAGCGCGTTCACGTCGAGTCCCGCCGAATTCGAGACGCCGCCGGTGTGATCGGCGACAGCGATGATCTTGGCTCCCTGCTCGGCGATCAGCAGTGCGGCGTTACTGCCGACATTGCCGAAGCCCTGCACAGCAACCGTGACGTCGCTGAAGGACTTGCCCTGTTCTTCGAGCGCCGCCGCCAGCACGTCCATGACTCCGCGACCCGTTGCTGCGTTGCGCCCCTCGGATCCGAAGAGGTCCAGCGGCTTGCCGGTCACGACGCCCGGTGAGAAGCCCGCGTACTTCGAGTACTCGTGCATGATCCAGCCCATGACTTTGGCGTTCGTATTGACGTCAGGCGCGGGGATATCGGTCGTCGGGCCGATGACCTCTTTCATCTGCTCCACGAAGCCGGTGGTGACATCGAACAACTCGCGTTCGGACATCGTGCTCGGGTCGCAGTTGATGCCCCCCTTTGCGCCGCCGAACGGGACGTCGACCACGGCCGTCTTCCAGGTCATCAAGTTGGCGAGTGCAGCGGCGTGCTCCTCGTCCATCGCGGGGTGGTAACGCAGCCCACCCTTCATCGGACCGCGCGCCATGTTGTGCTGGACGCGAAAGCCGGTGTAGACCTGCAGTTCGCCGTCGTCGCCCTCGATGACGATCTCGACCTTGACGGTTCGGCGGGGCGTCAGCAGGACGAGTCGGATCTTCTCTGGTAGATCGAGAACGTCGGCGGCTCTGTTGAAGTAGAAATGGCTCTCGGCAAGCATGATCTGTTCTCCGATGGTCTCGTCGTGCGGCTACTCATCACAAGGATGCTCACGGCGAGGATGCTCATGACCGTATGGCACTGACCGTGCGATTTCAGGAGCAGGCTACCACGGGCACCTACGCATCGCCGGGGCAACCTCGCCCGTATTCCGACGCGAATTCCTGCTCAGTCGATGGGGCCCGCTCGCCCCTAGAAGACGTCAGATCCGTTCGGCGCTTTCGGCCGGAATCCAACCGCGCTTACCGTCGGGAAGCTCGATGTCGACCCACCCCGCACGGACCTCGATGAGTCGGACTTCGGCGCCAGCGTGGACGGGATTCTCATAGCGTTCGGGATAGCTCGTTCCGTCGCCTGTGCGGAGTGCGATCTCGTCGGCGACGATGACGGCCGCATCACGAGTCGCGCGAGCGCTCATCTCGACAGTCGCCGAGATCCCGATCGCGAGCGCGACAACGAGCAAGAGAGCCCCCGCGCGACCGAGATCGGGCCGGCCGACGCGGTGCGGCCGCAGCCACGCATGGAGAGCAAGAAGGCCGAACCCGAGCGCCCACGCCGCCAGCGCCAGAGGGATCTTAGTGCCGAGCGAGAGGCCGGAGTGCCAGAAGAAGAGAGTCTCGGTGAGAGCCCGCGTGGACGTCTCCTCGAAGCGATCGCGGCGGCGACTCCTGGCCGTGTCGAGGTTGGCGAGGACGCGCGCATCACCCGGCCGGACAAGGAGCGCCCGGCGGTAGTGCAGGATCGCGCGGCCGGGGTCGCCCGCCAGGAACCAAGCGTTGCCCGCATTGTATTCGAGCGCGCCGTTCTGCGGTCCGACGTCGAGAGCGGCGTCGTAGAGCTCGGCGGCGCGGCGGTACGATAGCGAACGCTCTTCGGTCCCCTCGAGGACGGTCGCGTTGCGGAACGCCTCGGTTGCGGCCGCGACACGCTCCACGACGCCATCGGCCGCGCGCGCCGGCCGCGGCAGCGCGAGGAGCGCGAACACAATCACCATGCCGAGGAGAGCAACGCGCACGATGGTCGGCCGCGCCATCAGAGTTGCTCCCGTTCGAGGGCACGCAGCCACTCGGGAGCCGCCGCGAGTTGCGCCGACAGGTCGCCCGCTGCGCCGCCGAAGCGCGATGCCTCCGCGGCGCGAAGCGCGTCAACCAGCCCGCCGCTCACGTCGCCAGACACCCTCGCGGCGCTCAGGATCTGCCCGACGTCGGCAGCCGTCATACCGCCGGATGGCCGCCGAGCGCGATCGGCCACATAGCCCGACAGTGCGCCGTGGAGTCGTCCCGCTGCTGCGTGCGCATCGCCTTCGTCGAACGCCTGCGCCGCGGCGCGCACGCCGTCGAGCGCGCGTGGCAGCGCCGTCCGCGCGCGCTGCCGCAGCGGATCGGCCTCGCGCGCGGCGCGGCGGCGGGCGGTCATCAGAACACCCGCGAAAGCGAGTGGAGGCGCGACGAGAAGCAGCCAAAACAGAGGCGTTTTCTCCGGCTCGAACGCCTCGTCCACGATCGTGTCATCGGATGCGTAGTTGCCGAGTACGCCGCCCTGCACCTCCTCGCCGGGAGAGCTCTCCGCCGCCATCGCGCCACTCGCGATCACAAGGTCCGACGGCAGCACGGCGAGGGCGTCTTCGACGGAGATTTCGAGCGCATCGGTACGCACGGTGACGAAACGTTCGGCCTCGGGATCGAAAGCCACGAAGTCGAGCGGAGGGACTTCCGTGACCCCCGCGTGGCGCGGTCGAAACAAGTAGGTGAACGTGCGCGCGGAGTCCGTCGTTCGCGGCGGGTCGGCCTCACTGACCTGGAAGTCGTCGGCGAGGCGGGGCTGGAGTTCGAGCGCCGGAGTCGCGATGCGATCGAGCAACCCGAGACCCTCGACGACCAGCGTTACGTTCATGGGATCGCCGACCTTCACGCGCTTCGGGCGAACTTCTGCTCGAACGTGATAGCGCCCGACCGCGTGCACGTACGTCGGGGGGCGACCCGACTCCGGGATCGGCAGCACGTTGAGGCTCACCGCGTCGTGCGCGATGAAGAGCGTCTCCGGCTCACCGGCCTGAAGCTGCCCCCGCTTGCGCTCCAGCGTGAGCAGCAGATCGCCCGTCAGGCTGGAGACGGGGATCTCGTGCTGCCCGGCGGATAGCGGGGTCAACGTCTTGCGCAGCGTGTAGATGTGGTAGGCGCGCCCGTCCCGAAGCTCGCTCCGGCGACGCAGCGCGAAGCGCAACGCGCGCGTCCGCCCGAGCAAGCTCTGTGACCCGATGCCGTTGATGCGCATGCCCGACTCGTGACCGGGAGCGAGCAAGTTGCGCATGAAGGACTGCGGGTCGCCCGCGAGAAAGCCGTCGAGTTCCTGGAACCAAGGCACGCGCAACTCGGGGGGACGCCCCTGAAACCAGGGGTCGCCCGCGAACCACTCGTCCGGCAACTGCGCTCGCTGGAGGGCGATCTCGAGGACGAAGTCCACGGGTTGTTCCACGTAGACGCGACGCGGTGCGAACGACAGTCTAAGCGAGGCGCGGCGGGAGGCGCGCGGACCGACCACCCGCATCTTGCGCGGCGGCGTCGTGAACTCCCGCTCGTCGGCGCGCACTGTGAGAGCCGGGATCTGCAGCGGCCCCGCGCGGCGCGGACGCAGCGTGTACATCAGCGTGTAGCGAAGGATGTCCGTGGTTCTGCTACGTCCGTTCGCGATGAGGGTCGATGAACTGCGCTCAGGTCGCCCGCCGAGAAAACGCACATCGAAATCGAAGCCGAATGCGTCGAGTTCCGGGCCCGTCGCCGTGTCCACGCCGTCGACGACGATGTGGAAGGCGACCGTATCCCCGAGCAGCGCGTCCTCGGTCTCGAGGCCCACGCGCACGGAGACCTCCTCTTCCGCGCACGCGGGACGAGCGTCCCACAACAGGGCGCACGCGAACACGCAAAGAAGCGCCGGCAGGAGAGCAAGACGCCGGATCACGCGTTGTCCTCCATCACCGGGGTTCTCCATCACGCGGGTTCTCCATCACCAATCCTTCTCGACCGCGCCGCGCCGGAGTCGCGCGGCGCGCATCTGCTCGACCTGGCGCGCCTTCTGTGCGGCGGCGTCGAGCAGGCGATCCAGCATGCGCTCCGCCTCCTCCTTACCGACGTCCCGCGGCTCGCCCTGCTGCGCGTCAGCCGACGGGTCGTTGGAGCCCGTGGACTCGCCGCTGTCACCGGGCTTCTGCTCGCCCTTCTCCTCCTCGTCCTCACCCGCGTTCGCGTCCTGCTCGTCCTCGCCCTGATCGTCCGGCTTGCCCTGGTCACCCTCGTTGCCCTCGTCGCCCTTCTCCTTGTCCTTGTCGGAGTCGTCTTGATCGCCCTTGTCGTCCTGCTTGGTCTGCTGTTCGTCCTCGAGTACCTGCGTCAATCCGCGACGCGCCCGCTGCGCGAGAATGAGGTTCGTGATCGCATCCTGCGCCGCGGGATCCTCGCGAATCGTGTCACGGAGAATAGCGACGGCATCCTTCGCCGCGTTCAAACCGTCATCGATCAGCTTGCGCCGCATCTGCCCTGCGAGCGTCTTGGCCATCGCATCGGTAAGTGGCTGGCCGTCGGGTCCAGGTTGCGCGCGGATGGATTGCTCGAGCGCGCCAGGGGTCTTGAGCATCTGTAGCGTGCTGCGGGCCACGTCGAGTTCGATCGCCGAGAGGTTGTGACGCGCACGTGCCGTCACGGCTGCGCGCACATCGGGCGGCGCGCTCGCAAGGGCGTCCTTGTACGCGACCAGCGCCTCGTCCATCTGCCCTGCGCGCGCCAAGGCCAGCGCGTGATCGTACGCGGGTACGGCCTCCCCGGGGACGACCTCGCGCGACTGTTGCAGCAGGTCCACGGCCTCCTTGGCGCGCCCTTCCCTCAAGGCCGCGAGGCCCTGCTCCACGAGCGTGTGCGCGCGCTCGAGTTGCGCGCGCCGCTCCGGCGAAAGATCGTCGGCATGCGCGACGGCTGGGATGCCGACAAGAGCAACGATCAGCACGGCGACGCGGAGGAGGCGACCGTTGAACATCATGCGTGCATTTCCTTCTCCGCGTCGCTGATCCGCCGTTCGCGTGCGCCCCGCGGCGCGGCCCAGCGCGACATCACGACCAACAACAGCGCCGCGGCAATCGCCCATTGAAACCGCTCGATGCGGCGCTTCTCCCGCGTCGTCCCGATCCGCGCGGTCTTGCGATTGGCGATCGCCTCGTCATAGATCTCACCAAGAGGGATCGTACGCGTTCCCGCCGGAACGTAGCCGCCGCCCGTCAGCTTCGCCATCGACGTGAGCATGTCCTCGTCGAGGCGACTCACGACTTCCATGCCGTCATGCATGACGAAATGCCGCTCGCCGTCAACGACATACGGAATGCGCCCGCCCTGCGCCGGATCGCCGATGCCGACGGTGTAGATCACGACGCCCGCCTCGGCCGCAGCCGCCGCGGCCTCGAGCGGGAAACTCTCGTGATCCTCGCCGTCGGTGAGGAGCAGGAGTACCCGATCGTGCTCACCGGGCCGAGCCAGCAGGTCGACAGCGCGGCGCACGGCGTCACCGATCAGTGTTCCGCCGCGGGGCGCGTCGGCAGGCCCCGTGCGACGAAGTTGCTCCCGGATGTAGCCATAGTCGCTGGTGACCGGGGAGCGCACGATCGGCACACCGGCGAAGACGAGGAGACCGACGCGATGTCCACCGCGTTCCTCAAGGCGGTCGACGAGCCTCCCAATGGCGAAGCGGGCGCGCTCCAGCCGGTTGGGTGCCGAGTCCTCGGCGAGCATGCTGCGCGAGACGTCGAGGGCGATGACGAGCTCCAAGCCCTCGGCGTGGACCTCCTCGTACCAGACGCCCCACGCCGGGCGCGCCAGCGCGATGACGGCTGCACACGTGCCCGCTACCAGGAGCGTCGCCCGCGCGAGATGCGGGCCCGCACCGCGAACGAGGCGTGCGGTCAGCGCGCCGACAAACTCCTGCGAACGGCGGCGCGCTCGGCGCTCGGCCCAGACGACGATGACGGCGAGCACCGGGACGACCCAGAGCAGCCAGAGAGCTTCGGGGGCGAGGAGGCGCATCAGCCGAGCCTCCGAAAGACGGTGATCTCACCGAGGAGCCCGAGCACCCAGAGCGCTGACGCGGCCGCGAGTGGGAACGTGAAGAGCTCGGACCAGCGACGATAGGTGACGCCTTCGAGTTCAACGCGCTCCAGGCGGTCGATCTCGGCGTAGATCGCCTGCAACGATTCGATGCTCCCGGCGCGCTGGTAGACGCCGCCTGTCTTTTGCGCGATCTCGTTCAGGAGGGCCTCGTCCAGGTGCACGTTCTGCAACTGAAAGCGGATCGTGCCGTCGGATTGGCGCATGGGGTAAGGCGCGGTTCCGGTCGTGCCCATCCCGATGGTGTAGACGCGGATGCCGAGTTCGGCTGCGATGTCGGCGGCGTCGTGCGGATCGGTATCAGGATCGTTGTGTTCGCCGTCGGTCAACAGGATCACGACGCGACTCTTCGTCTCGATTTCGCGCAGGCGACCGAGCGCCACGGCCAGCCCCTGCGCGATCGATGTTCCCTGCTCCAGAGGTGTCTCGGCGATCTCGGCGGCGTCGAGCGTTTCGAGAAGCAGTTGGTGATCGAGGGTCAGCGGGCAGGGCGCGTCGGCGTAGCCCGCGAAGATCGTCAGTCCCAGGACATCGCCGGCGCGACCGGGTAGATCGTCGCCGCCCTCGACGAAGCGTCGCACGACCGCCTTCACGGCAGACAGGCGATCGGTCGGTTTGCCGTCGTCATCCTTGAAGTCGTGCGCCCACATCGAGCCGGAGATGTCGACGACCAGCTCGATCGCGATGCCCTCGGTCTTGACCACGGTGCGGTCGTCGCCCACGCGCGGCCGAGCGAGCGCGAGCGCGGCGAAGACCACGCCCGCGGCGCAACAGAACGTTGGGAACCACGCGAGTCGGACGCGCCACGTCACGGGCAGTCCGTCTGCCAGCCGAACCGACGAGAACCCCAGCTCGCGCGCTCCGCGGCGGCGTGCGAGCCACACGAGGACGAGTCCGAGAGGCGCGGCCAAGAGGAGCCACGGCGATGCGAACGCGACCCGCCCTTCAAAGAGTGGGTCGAGGAGTGGGTCGAGCAGCGTCATGACGCCCCTCCCGCTCCGGGGAGACGCGCGGCCGGTGCGTCGGGGATCGTGTCGAGCACGAAGCGTTCGGCACCATCGCCCGCGATGCTGCACTCGTCGGCGCCCGGCATGTCACGCGCGAATTTGACGAGGTCGGCCCGCGTCAGGAAGTCGCGCAACAGGTCGCGGTGGGCGGCCTGGATCGCACGCCGCCCCGCGTCGGTATGCGAGACCGCGGCGAGAAACTCCTCGGTCGTCTGCTCCGGCGCACGCAACCCGAACCGGTCTTCGAGGTAGCGCCGCAGGATCTCGGAGAGTTCGACAAAGTAGGGCTCGACTTCCCCGCGCTCGGGAAGCCCGCGTGCCGAGAGCTCACGCAGCGCGTCGAGCGCGCGTTCGTGGGGAGGCGCGACGGGGACGGGCGGCGGCGCGGGCCGTGTGCGCCGGGCGAAGGCGATCACGCCCGCGGCGAGCAGCACCAGAGCCGCCGCGCCAACACCGGCCCACATCCAAGGAAACGGTGGTTCGGGCACCGTGAGCGGCAGAGGCGCAAGGGCTCCAACCGGCTCGGCGTCCTCGGGCACGCCAGCGTCGATGGCGAGAATGGCGCCCTCGATGACGACCTCGGCCACCAGCTCGGAAGGGCCTGTGGATGCCGGCCTGACGGCGCGAACAGCGAACGGCGGCAGCGTGTGCTCGCCCTCGTCGAAGAGCCGTATCACGCCCTCGACGCCGCGACCGTCCGCGGTGGGTCGCATCGACTCAACCTCCACGACCAATTCGCCGAGCGCCTCCGTCACCAATTCGCTGACGTTCGGCCACTCGACGACCAGGTTCGCGGACGGATCGAGCGCCGCCGTGAGACGCAGACGGATGGGCGCACCGATTGTCGGCTGTGCAGGATCGAGTACGAGTTGCGCGCGCAGTGGACCGTTTGTCGCCGACAACGAGAGCGGAGCAGGCGCAACCGTCTCCGCGGGGCTCTTGGCGGAGCCGTCCGCAGCATCGTCCGCAAGCGACACCAGGGCGAGCGAGGCGACGAGTACGAACGTGAGCGAGATGAAGGTGCCGCGCGTCATCCGCCGCCCCTCCGGCGGGCCCGGCGCTCGCGACGCTGGAAGAAGCGCACCAACGGCTCGACCCAATCGCCACTGATGTCAACCACCACTTCGTCCACGCCGAGGCGCCGGAACAATTCGGTGCGCGCATCGCGACGCTGCTGCGCCTGTTCGGCATACACCGCGCGGACACGACGGCTCGACGAGTCGATCAGTCTCCGCTCTCCGGTCTCCAGGTCGCGCAAGTCCACGAGACCGGCGACCGGCAACTCGAGTTCGCGGGGATCCTCGAGCGTGACGGCAATGACATCGTGGCGCTGCGACGCGACGCGTAGGGCGGTCTTCACCGCCTTCCATTCGGCGTCGCCGACGAGAAAATCGCTCACGAGGAAGAGCGTGGAGTGGCGACGCTGCGCGCGGCTCGCATACGCCAACGCAGCGGCGATCTGCGTCGCACCGCGGCGACTCTCGTGCAGCAGGACTTCGCGGATCACACGCAGCACGTGACGCTTGCCCTTCTTGGGCGGGACATGACGCTCGATCTCGGCCCCGAACATCACGAGCCCGACCTTGTCCTGGTTCGAGATCGCGGCGAGGGCGAGCAACGCACAGAGCTCCGCGGCAACCTCGCCACGCGTGCGCTGCACCGAACCGAACCCAGCGGAGGCCGAGACGTCCACGAGGAGTTGGACCGTCAGTTCGCGCTCTTCCACAAAACGCTTGATATGTGGCACACCCGTACGCGCGGTGACATTCCAATCGATCGTCCGCACGTCATCACCTGGCGTGTAGACGCGCACCTCGTCGAATTCCATCCCCGCGCCACGGAACGTCGAATGGTAGTGCCCGGCAAGCACGTCGTTGACGACCCGCGACGCGCGCAACTGGATGCGCCGCACCGCCGCCAGCACGTCGTCGGGGACCGAGCTTCGATCGCGTGAAGGTGATCCGTGCAGCGGTTCTGCCGTGTCGGTCATGGCTCGGGGACCTGCGCCCCGCTACGGGACCGGGACCTCCGCGAGAATGGACGCAACGATGTCGTCGGACGAGGTCTGGCGCGCTTCCGCTTCGTACGTGAGCACGAGCCGATGCCGAAGGACCTCGGGCGCGACGTCCTTCACATCCTGCGGCGTCACGTAGCCGCGACCGGCCATGAACGCTGCGGCGCGCGCGCCGCGGACAAGAGCCAGCGTCGCGCGCGGGCTCGCGCCGTATTCGATCAGCTGCGCAACGCGTTCCAGACCGTGCTCCGACGGCTCCCGGGTGGCGTGCACGATCTCGACGACGTACGTCTTGATCTTCTCGTCCACGTAGATGGTGTCCGTCACGTCGCGCAATCGAACGACGTCCTCGGCCGAGAGGACGGTCTGCAGCGGTTCGCGCGCGCGGTTGGTGCCGTGGAGATCGAGGATCTCGCGTTCGGTCGCACGACTCGGGTAGCCAACGGTCACCTTGAAGAGGAAACGGTCGACCTGCGCCTCGGGGAGCGGATACGTCCCCTCCTGCTCGATCGGGTTCTGCGTCGCGAGGACGAGAAAGGGATCCGGGAGGGGGAACGTCTCGTCGCCGATCGTTACCTGCCGCTCCTGCATCGCCTCGAGGAGCGCGCTCTGAACCTTGGCAGGCGCGCGGTTGATCTCGTCGGCCAGCACAATGTTGGCGAAGATCGGCCCCTTCTTGACGAAGAAGTCACCGTTCTTGGGCGAGTAGACGAGCGTCCCGACGAGATCGGCAGGCAGGAGATCGGGCGTGAATTGCAGCCGCGCGAACGTGGCGTCAAGCCCTTCCGCCAGTGCTTGCACCGCCGTGGTCTTCGCCAGCCCGGGCACGCCTTCGAGCAACACGTGACCATTCGCGAGCAACGCCATGAGAAGCCGGTCGACGAGACGATCCTGGCCGAGCACGACGCTGGAGATCGCATCGCGGAGCGCCAGCACGCAGCCTCGCTCCCGCACGACGGCGTCGCCGATGGCCTTGATATCGGTATCCATGCATCCTCCGGAGATCGAATCGCAGTTGGCGCATGGCGGCGACGCCTCCGGTACGGAAGACCGGAACACACAGGACGGAAACCGCAACGCGAACCGCGGATACTACGAGTCGAACGCCACGGATAGGAAAGGGGCGGAGAGGGTTCCGGGCGGATTCCCAGGCGGGCGGTGCACCCAGGGGAGAGCGGCACTGAGGGTACAAGGCCCAAAGGCCGGCCCGGTGCCGGGGGCTCGCGTCAGATTTCGAGGTCCGCGCCGTGATCCTGCAGCCAATCGCGACTCGTCTGCCACTCCGGGCAGGCCCGGGCGACGGCGTCCCAGAAGCGCGCGGAGTGATCGGGGTGCTCGATGTGCGTCAGTTCGTGGACAAGGACGTAGTCGATGATCTCGAGCGGCGCCAGCACGAGGCGCCAGTTCAGGCTCATGCGACGCGTCGGGCCACAGCTGCCCCAGCGTGAACGCATGTCCTTGATGACCACCGAGACGGCCGCGACGCCCACGCGGCGAGACATCGCAACGTGGCGCTCGTGGAAGACCTGGCCTGCCTGCCCGAGCAGCCAGCGCCCGACGGACTCGCGGGACGCGGCGCGCCTTTGCGTGACATCGAGGTCGGCCGCGATCCAGATCTTGAGAACGTCGTCGAGCAGAGCGGGCGCGGCGGGCTCCGCGCGGGACGCGGACGCGAGCACGCAGAGTCGTAACTGCCGCCCCAGGTACGGGATCTGATCGCCATCGTCGAAGTGCCTTGCGAGCCTGAGGCGCCATCGCTTGGTGTGCTCGTGCTGCCGCTCGAGCAACCACGCGCGATGGCGCTCGAGAACGGCATCGATCTCGCGTCGCGTCGCACGCAGCGGTGCACGGACCTCGATCGTGCCGTCATCGCGCACCATGACGCCGACCGACCTGCGGCGGCGCCGCAGCAGGTCGTACTCAAGCTCGATGTGGCTGGGATCGGAGAGGGGCATCGGGCGACTATCGTGCCCGATGCGGGGGACGTAAGCACGCGTGCCAACCTGGCCTCGCGAGCCCGGATCTGCGCCCCGCTGAGATTTGGAACCTCAGTCTCATTGAATTCGTCTTCATCTTTGAGCGATCTACATACTAGGTTGCTTGGGAACGTGTGGTTTCCACGCTCCATGAACACAGAGGGACTCTGGCGAACGACTTCGGGCAAGCGCCCGGCAGATCGGATCCGAGGGATGGCAGGATCCGAGGCAATTGTTGTTCTGGGGGCTCAATCGCCGAGCGGTTCGGCGAATGCCCGGTCAGAGGCTCGATCGTTGGTCGTCTTCCGCGTCGCAGAGCGACAGGGGAAGCAGGGAGGAATAGAGAGTGCGACTCTTCAAGTCCTGGCATGGTCTCGTCGCCGCTGGCGCCATCACGTTGATGGCGGCCCCGGCGCTGGCAAATGAGCCCACCTCGAAAGAACAAGAGATGGAGCAGCGCATCGCGGAACTCGAGGCTCAACTCGAGAACGTGATGACGCAGATGCAGACGACCTCGACGTCGCAGACGACGCTCGAGTCGCAGATCGCTGAGCTCCAGACTTCCATGGGCGACGGGGGCAACGGCCTCGCCGCGTACTGGAATAACGGCATCCGCATGGACAGCGCCGACAAGAACTTCAAGTTCAAAATCGGTGGTCGAATCATGAACGACTACGCGTTCTTCGACTCGAACAACGAAGCCAGCGACGCCTACGGCAGCAACAACTTCAGCAGCGGCACCGAGTTCCGCCAGGCGCGTCTGTACGTCGCCGGCACGATCTACGGCAACGTCGGCTTCAAGGCGCAGTACGACTTCGCGGGCGGTGACTCCGACTTCAAGGATGTCTACATCAACTTGAACACGAACTGCATCGGCACGATCACCGTGGGCCACTACAAGGAGCCGTTCGGTCTCGAGCAGCTCACGAGTTCCAAGTTCATCACGTTCATGGAGCGCAGCCTTCCGGGCCAACTGGCACCGGGACGCAACACCGGCATCAGCATCGCGAACTCATTGGAGGCCGGTGGCTCGACGTGGAATTGGAGTGCCGGTGTCTTCCGCGACGCCGACTCGTTCGGTAACGACAAGGGCAACAAGGGCGCCAGCGAGTGGAACGCCACTGCTCGCCTGGCCGGCCAGATCTGGGCCGACGAGGACGATGATGCCGCGCTCCACGTCGGCGGCAGCTTCTCGTACCGCAAGGCCTCCGACCAGATCGTCGATGACAGCTTCCGGAAGCCGCTCAACGACGAGACCGCACGTGTCCGCGCCAACGGTGCGCAGAACCTCGCAGGTCGCTTGGTCGACACCGGCGCCTTCCTCACGGACGACGACGCCGTGTGGTGGGGCGCTGACGCCGCGTGGGTCATGGGCCCGCTACACGCCCAGGCCGAGTATCTGCTCCAGGACTGGGATACGAAGGCGGGCGGCAACGCCAACGTGACGGCGTGGAGCGCCCAGGTCGGCTACTTCCTGACCGGCGAGACGCGCAACTTCTCGACCAAGAAGGCCAACTGGGACCGGACCAGCCCGACCAAGAACTTCGGCGACGAAGACGGGATGGGCGCCTGGGAGATCGCAGCTCGCTATGACAGCGCCGACCTGACGGACGGTGGCCTGAAGGGCGGCGAGATCGACCAGTGGACGATCGGCCTCAACTGGTATCTCAACCCGAACACGCGCGTGATGTTCAACTACGCAAAGATCTACGTGGATCGCCTGCGCGCGACCGGCCTCGAGCCGAAGATCGACGTGCTGCAGATGCGTTTCCAGATCGACTTCTAGTCGTCAGTCTTCGACTGACGAATGGGAGGCCCCAGCGACTTCGTCGCTGGGGCCTCTTTCTTTGCGTTGGGGTCGCCTCCGGCTCCCCGCTCGCTCGCGCTCGCATGTTCGGCTTCCGTCGCGGCTCCGGCTGCTTCAACCGGGGCCACGCTCGGCGAGTGTTGCCCCGCATCGGATCGTGACCTCGATGTGGAAGTTGGCGCGT
>JAJRPF010000053.1 GCA_024280885.1 Planctomycetota bacterium
ACGAGACCAAACGTGCTCGGCGCGTGCTCCGCCGCGAAGCGGTGCTCGCGTCACTCGAAGAACTGGGAATGATCGAGAGGACCCGAGGCGGTCGGCCTCTGCGCGCTGTCAAAGAGGACATCTTTTCGTGATCACTACAAGCGTCTCGACGGAGCGCAGCAACCGGAGGCGCGGCTCGCGTTCATCGACCTGCTGCGTCGCGCGGATTCGAAAGCGAAGCTCTTCACCGACGGCGGCTACCTCTACTGCCAGGCCTGGGCGCACATGCGCGCGGGTCGGCCGAAAGAGGCCGCCTCCGTTGGGGAGAAGTACCTGAAGAAGTTCAAGAAGGGCGCGTCGCGCGACAAGACGCGTCTGATGTTGGCGGAGTCGTATCTCGCGCTGCCTGACCCAGATCTGGACCGGGCGCGCAAGCATCTGGACGTCATTCTCGCGAACGAGAAGTCGCGCTACCACCAGCGCGCAGCGGAGATGAAGGCGCGTGCCGCGACACGTGGCGATCCCGTGCAGCTCGAAGCGGGACTGCCGTCGTCGTCCGGGATCGGACAGGTCGTCATTCTCACCAACCTGCCGGCGTCGGACGCCTACCGCCGGGCATTGTCTACGTGGCGCGACGCGCGCAACGCAGACGTCGTCACGTTCGCGCGCGGCGACGTCGGATCGGCGAAGGCGAAGTTGGCGAAGCTCGGAGCGGAATTCGTCGCGGTCGTCGTGCACCCAGAAGTCGTCGACGTGAATCTCCATCTCGACCTGCTCGAGCTCTGCCGCGGACTCGATGACGACCCCATGCCGGACTTCTACTTCGGCTACCTCACGGCGCGCAATGCCGCCGATCTCGCGGCGTTCACCAAACGCATTCTCGAGCGGGAGACGCAGCGCGGGAAACGCGACGGAGTGATCGCCCTCACCGGCGACGGATCGCAGATCAGGAACTTCGACTTCGCTCTGCACTTCGGCCACGGCACGCCGACCGGCGTCGTCGATGGGCTGACCGGTCGTCAGATCAACGACCTGGAACTCCGGCACGGTCCGGTGGTTTTCTCCGGCGCGTGCTTCAACGGTGTTCTCTCTCGCAGCTACCACCGCTGCGCATACCAGATGATCTTCCTGCGACCCGACGAGATCGATCCCGATCGCCTCGTCTCGCTGGGATGGGTGCACGCGGGCGCGACCGGCTTCGTCGGTGCGCTCGAGGGCGATCGCGGCGAGATGGCAATGACGGAATGGGAGTACTTCCGCGCGACGGCGGCGCCGCTCGGCGAAGTCCTCGGCCATCAGTACCGACTGGCGTTCACGAGTCTCCCGATCGGCTACACGTTCCCGCGCTACAAGGTGGGCGTTCGCAAGCGCATGGGGTTCTACGACGTCATGTTGCGCGGACAGGTCTCCCGACTCCTGATCTCCGATCCTGCGTTCCGGCCGCTTGAGTCTCCGCTCGCCGATCCTCCCCAAGAGGCGGCTGCGACACGGGACGGGGAGACGTGCGTCGTCAGCGTCAAGGTGCTGCGCACGCTGCAGGCCGCGCATCTCAACTACCTACCGAAGGCGGGGAACGGCCACTTCGACTGGCGCATCACCGCCCGCGTCCAACTCCCGGACGACGTCGACGCGATCCTCGGCCCGGCATCGCCGGAAGTCAGCTTGGACGGCAAGCGCATCGCTCTCACGCGCTCCCACGTCCGCCATGAATCGTGGGGCGGAAAGCGCTTCGTCACCGTGCAGGTCGAGTCAGAAGACCGAGCGTTGGTGCGTCCCGGAACGACCGTCACATACCGTTTCCCGCTGGAGCGCTGATGCACGCACGGTGATCGGGTCGCGCGAGGAGTGGAAGCACGGGGCTGCGTCCACTGCTCTGGCTGCTGGCCCCTCCGGTGACGCACCGCTCGACGTCGCAACCGGGGGTTTCCGGCCGGACGTCTATTCGCCCCCCACGTCGCACGCTTGAACGGTCGCGGTGTGGTGGACCTTCCAGACCTCGTACGCGTCCTCGAACGGGTTCCACGTACGGCGGACCGGAGCGTACGGAAACGACGGACTGTGCCAGACCGTGATCTCGACCGTATCCGCATCGCTACTGCCGACCGCGACGTAGTAGCCCAACTCGGAGTCCTGCCACTCTCCCATCGTGCCGTCCGCATACTGGACACGGCTCCGCGAGGGTCTCAGCGCGGAGAGGCCTTCCGGCAGCGGCGTGGCGGCGGAGTACCGGAACCGCCTTCCGTCCGCGAGCACGATCGTCTGTCGTTCGAAGTCCTCGACGCACACCCAGTCGTCGTCGAAGTTGTGGTCGATCGTCGAGAACGGTCCGTTCCTGTTGGACCAGAGAAAGAGCCAGAACAGCGCTGCACCGAAGATTGCGATTGCTGCGACGAGAAACGAGGGCAGTCGCACGCGCAAGGGACGCCGAGGAGAGTCGTCTGCATAGCGCCGCGCCTCCTCTCGAATCTGCTCCTCTAGTTCATGGACAGACGTCACGACGTTCGCTCCGGCTCAAGATGGTCACAGAGTCCGGACCCTCTCGTCGCCGTCCGGACTCAGGAGGACCTTTAGCGTGCCGCGGTTGGCGGCGGCGGCGAAGGCGTCGGCGCCGCGCGACAGGGCGTGGGTCGAGTGGATCAGCGGACGCGGGTCGATGGTGCCGTCAGCGAGCAGGCGGAGCGCTTCGGCGAAGGGGCCGCAACGCGAGCCGACGACCGTGATCTCGTCCACGACAAGCGCAGTCGGTTGGAGCGCTTCGCCGCCCCGCGGTGACGCGCACGTTGACTTGATGACGAGGGTCCCGCGCGGGCGGACGAGAAGGCGTGCCGCGGCAAGTCCCGCTGCGCTGCCGGTCGCGTCGACGACGAGGTCGGCGCCTGGCTCGACGAGCGGCGCGCTGGTGACGACGGAGACGCCCGCGGCGGCCAGAATCATACGCGCACGGTCGGAACGGGCGACCGCCTCGACGCGGGCGCCGCGTGCGCGCAGGACGAGCGCGCAGAGCGTTCCGAGACGTCCGGCACCGACGACGACGGCGCGCGTCGTCGTGTCGATCTCCACCTGCTCGGGAATACGGCATGCCGCCGCGAGCGGCTCCGCGAACACCGCGGATGCATCGGAGACGCTTTCCGGGACGACGTGGAGATTGGCGACCGGAATGGCGACGCGCTCTGCCATCGCGCCATCCATGCCGATCAAGCCAAGAACGCGGCGCTCCGCGCAGTGGCCGGGCCCGGCGACAGCGCAGAGCTGACACTCATGGCAACCGACATTGATCTCCCCCACGACGCGCCGACCGATCCACGCGCGCGCCGCGTCGCCGCCGACGACGACGTCTTCCACGACCTCTTCCACGACGCCGACGAACTCATGCCCCGGGGTGCCGACGAAACCCTTGTAGCCCGCGAGCAGTTCCAGATCGGTGCCGCAGATTCCGGCGAGTGTGATCCGCACGATCGCCTCGCCGGGAGCAGCCTGCGGCTCCGGACGCGCGAGGCATCCGACACGACCGTTACGAACGACGAGCGCTCTCATCTCCTCAACGACTCCTGGTGGGCGGACCGACGTCCTCGCGCGGCGGCAACGCCAGCACGCGGTCCGCGGCGGCCAGCACGGGCGCCGACTCGAGCTTCTCGAGGCAGTCGTGATGCGTCAGCGGACAGATCTTCTCGTGGCAGGGCATGCAGTCGAGCAG
Organism: Planctomycetota bacterium; assembly: GCA_024280885.1. GTDB lineage: Bacteria > Planctomycetota > JAJSAM01 > JAJSAM01 > JAJVHW01 > JAJRPF01. Next base: position 3,674 of record JAJRPF010000053.1, read on the forward strand.
GGGGTTCAGTCGGACGACCTCGGCGCGCGTGCCGGGTTGGTCCGTCATCATGGGATCGGTCGAACCCATCACGCACACGACCGGTACATCGAATGCGAGCCCGAAATGTCGCGGACCGGTGTCGGTCGTGACCATCAACGCGAGTCGATTGACGACACTCTTGAGACCGGCGAGCGAGAGAATCGCGTCGCTCGTGCGGATCACGTCTGAAACGCCTGCGTCGATCGCTGCGTCCTCGACGGCGCGGCCGAGCGACTCTTCGCCGGGGCCGCACAAGACGACCGGGCGCATGCCGTGGCGCGCACGCAGTCCGGCGGCCACTTCGCCGAAGCGATCGGCGCGCCAGTGCTTGCTCGGCCCGAATGCTGCGCCCACGTTCAGGCCGACGAGTGGCGTCTCGCCGATCGCATGCGTCGCCCAGAACGCGTCCGCCTCGGCTTCGCCGTCCGGGGTCAGCCCAAGCGTGACGTGCGGTGATAGGACCTCGCAGCCGAGTCGCCGCGCGATGTCGAGATAGTAGACCGGCATCGGGCGCGGCACGCGTCGGTGGCCGCGCATCTCGGGGACGAGTCGATCGGTCAGGAGGAAGCCGCGGCCGCCGTAGGACCAGCCGATCCGACGCGGGATGCGCGCCATCCGAAAGAGGAGCGCCGCCGAGAACGAGTTCGGGGTCAGAACGCCCAGGTCGTAGCGCCGCTCGCGCAACACGCTCGCGATCCTGCGCATCCCGGCGAGACCCTTGTGCTCGTCCTTGCGTTGATAGAGGAGGACCTCGTCCACGAAGGGCACGCCTTCCAGAACCAACGAACCGCCCTTCTGGATCAGGACGTCGAGCTGCGCGCGGGGATACGCCTCGCGGAGCGTGCGCAGGAGCGGCGTCGCCATGACGACGTCACCGAGCCACGTGGGCATGAGAACGAGAATGCGGTCGAAGGCTTCCATCGGGCGCTGAAGCTACGCCGCCGACGGGTCACGCGACGAGGAACGCCCAGACGCCGCGGACCAAGAACCATCCGCCCAGGCGCAATTCCGGGCCCTTGTCGGCGCGCTTCGACGGGCGGAAGACCCACGTCAGACCGTCGCGGAGTCCGTCGGTCAGCATGCGCAGGAGAAAGAGCGGCTTGAAGAGCGCGCGGTAGGCCAGACCGAACACGCGCCCGTGGAAACGATCGACGTAGAGGAAGAGGCTCCGCAAGTACCAGTTGAGAGCCGGCCCGCGGCGGGGATCGCTGCTCGCTCCGCCCGCGTGCTCGACAACGGCGTCGCGGGCGATGGCGACGCGCTGTCCCGCGTCGCGGATGCGACGGCAGAGATCCGCTTCCTCGAAGTAGAGGAAGTAGCGCTCGTCGAAACCGCCGAGTGTGCGCAGCACGTCGCCGCGCAGCGCGAGTGCGGCGCCCATCACGACCGGTACGTCTTCATCCGATACCGGCGGTCGCTTGTAGCGCGCGTAGTCGGCGGCACCCATGCGCAGGAAGCGGAGCGCGGTGTGCTGATGGAGAAGTGCGAGCGGCGTCGGATGGCCGCGCACGGACGGTTGGTCTTCGCCGTTCTCACCGACGATTGCCGGACCGAGCGCGCCCGGCGCGTCGCCGTGGTCGAGAGCGGCAACGATGGCGGCGAGTGCACCGGGGCGAACGATCGTGTCGGCGTTCAGGAAGAGAGCGTGCCGGGCGTTTGCGTGGACAGCAGCGCCCTGATTGCACGCGGCGCCGAAACCTCGATTGCGTGCGTTGGCGATGACGGAGAGACGCGCGTCGGCGAGCCGCCTGAGCGCGGTAACCGTCTCGTCCTGCGATGCGTTGTCAATCACCACAAGTGCAAGCGTGACGTCCTCTTGCGAGACCACGCTCTCGACGCATCGAAGCGTGCGCTCACGCGTCTCGTACGAGACGACGACCACCGCGATGTCCGGTGCGCTCACTGGCGTTCGTCCCGGGCGCAGCCGGCGAGTTCGTAGGCGTAGCGCGGGCCGAGAACATCCACCGAGTACGCCTCTTCGGCGCGGCGTCGCCCGGCCGCGCCGAGTGCCTGCGCCGTCTCGTGGTCGTCGAGAAGTTCGGTGAGCGCGGTGCTCCACTCGCCGTCGTCAGTCGCGAGACGCGCTGCGTCCCCGTCGCTCGCGATCACGACGTTCGCGCCGACACGGCTCGCCACGGCGGGCACACCGCACGCCATGTATTGCAGCAACTTGAAGCCGCACTTGCCGCGGCTCCAGTCGTCGTCGGAAAGGGGCATGACGCCGACGGCAAGCGAGCGCAGGAAGTCCACCTCGCCTGCTTCGCTCCAGCGCGTGAAATCCACGTCGAACGCGAGTTCCGGCGCGGCGTCGGCCATGACAGCGAAGCGCACTTCCGGCCGCGCAGTCAGGAGGCGGCCGAGGGGACCGGCGATCGCTTGCAGGTACGGGCGCGTCGAACGCGAGCCGATCCAGCCGATGCGGACGATCTCGTCGGGACACGGACCGGGAGAAAACCGCGCCGCATCGATCGGAGTCGGCGCGCGCTTGACCGGTGTGCGTTCGGTCGCGATCGCCTCTGCGACTCCAACGAGATACGCGTTGCCCGCCAACACAAGATCAGCGCGCGCCAGCATCTTCGCGAAGCGGGCCTCCCGCGTCCGCGACCGTCCTCCGGCTCCGAGTTGAAACGGATCACGCAGCATGACCGCGTCGTCGAGATCGTATGCGAGCCGCCTGGCCGCGCCCCGCAGCCGCGCAATGTCCACACCGCTGAAGAGTTTGCGCACGACGAGCACGAGATCGTATGCCGACGACGACCGGAGCAATCGGTGCCGCGCGATGAGTCCTCGCGGCACGCCCTCGATCGTGACTTCCCGAAAGCCCGCGTCCGTGACGTGTGGCAGGAGCGCGCGAACGCGATGCCGCACGACCGGTCCATCCGGGTCCTGGCAGAGGACCAGGAGCCTCACGCGGTCTCCGGCTTCCGCGCGGTCACCAAGAAACCCGTCGTGTGCACGCGCTTCGTGTCGAGCGGATCCAGCCAGGAGCAAACGAGCGGGCAGACCACCGTGAAGAAGAGCATCGAGAACGGTTGGAGCAGGAGGAAGAGCACCTTCCAGATCAGCGCGCGGTCTTTGCGGAACAGGTAGCGATGCACGGGTTGGATCTTGTCGCCAAGGTGCCTGAAGTACCCACCCTCCGGCTCGACGCTCTCGGCTTCGAAACCGGCGCGCTCAAGGAGGAGCGCTATCCCGTAGCGCGTGTAGCGGAAGAAATCGTAGGGCTGCTGATGCTCCTTGAACGAGAGCGGCGCCGTCATGTGGAGGCGTCCGCCTGGGCGCAGCACGCGCGCCACCTCACACAGGAAGTCGCCCGGGTCGGTCAGGTGCTCGAGCGTCTCGGTGCAGAGCACATGGTCGAAGGCCCCGTCGCGGAAGGGCATCGCGAGCAGGTCGCCCGACACGTTGAGTGCCGTGTAATCCCAGCGGGGGTCGCCGCGACCGTCATCGAGGCCCACGTAGCGAGCCTGGGGAAAGAGTGCGCGATACGGCGCCTCGCCCGCTCCCGCGTCGAGGATGCGTTCCCCTGGAGACACGCCGGGCGCGACGCGCTCCACAAAATGGGACACAGCCGTCCGGTGCAGATCCAGACGATCGCGGAACGATCGGGGCAGAAGTGATCGCAGTCTCATTTGGGAAATCGCCAGAACTCTATTGTGGGGAAGGAAGTAGAGCAGTTGGAGGTTCGGTGAGGCAACGCCCCAGCCGGAAGTGCGGGCTCCCCGCCGTGAGCTTTCCATCGAATGGGGTCGGCTTGGTATCCTGCTTGCTTGGTTCTCGCGGCAGACACGCTGTCCCCGCTCAGGAGGTCGCCTCGATGTTCAAGTCTCTTCGCACCATGCTCACGGTCCTGACCGCAGCAACATTGCTCTTCGCCGGATCTGCTCTCTTCGTACCACAAGGGCCCGCGCGTGCGGACACGATCGACGATCAGGTCGCCGCCATGAAGGACGCCGCGAAGGCGAAGGACTCCGGGAAGTGCATCGCCCAGATGGTGCTGCTCCAGGACAGTTTGGACGCCCGCGTGGCGAAGGCACTGACCGCTCTCGTCAAGAATCGCGATCCGAAGATCGCCGGTGCCGCGATCCGCCAACTCGGGCTGCGCAAGGACAAGGCATTCGGGAAGCGGGTGGGCAAAGCCATCGGCAACAAGAAGCTCTACAAGGTCGATGACGAGGAAGACGCCGAGGTCTACCTGGCCTACCTCGACGTCGCGGCCATGTATGCCAATCCCAAGCACGGCAAGGAACTGATCGGCATCGTGAATAAGTTCATCGCGACGAACACGGACTACAGCACGCGCGCCATCAAGGCGTACGGGTCGGTCCAAGACAAGGACGTCGTTGAGCAACTCATCAAGTGGCTCGTCCAGACCGAGAGTCGCGGTCTCTCGCAGGGCGGCAAGCGGCAGAGTACCGAGACGCGCGACAACAAGCGCAAGTCAGGGAAGGCCGTGGTCGCGGCACTCGAGGAACTCACCGGTCAGTCAATCGGAGACGGGACTGCGTGGCAGGAGTTCTGGAAAGCTGAGCAGAAGGGATACGAGTTCCCCGAGGCCGATGCCGAGCCGGTCGATCCGAGCACGCTCTCCGAGTGGACGGACGGCCCTTACGGGTACACGATCAAGAAGCCCACGCACGATGAGACATGGACCTTCTCGGACCCGGGTTCGGAGTACATCCGGATGCGCCTCGAGAGCCGCGACCCGAAGGACGAACTCGTGATGGCGCGGGCGGAGTTCTCGATCCACAACCTCTCGACGCAGAGCCCGAAGACAGTCAAGGAACTCGCGAAGTGGTACCTCGAGAAATTCAGCGAGGAGCGGTTCTCCCAGACGAGCAAGGACCCCGTGATCGAGGAGAAGAAGATCGGCGGGCGCGAGTTCGTCGTCATCTCAGGTCGCGGCGACGCCGGGTCGTATCACTCCGGCTGGGGCACGATCGAGTTGCGCGTCTACCTGACGAAAGTCGGGCACGTGTGCATCCGGATGGAGGGCCTGACGCGACTCGGAGCGACGGACGAGACACAAGCCGCGCTCTGGGAGGCCCTCGAGGGCGCGACCTGGAGCAAGAAGAAGAAGAAGAAGCGGTAGACGTAGAGGCGCCGGTCGTCAGCGACCGGGAGCGGCGAGCGACGCAAGCGACGAGACCATCCGCGTCAGCCAGGGCCTCACGTCGCGATCGGTCGTGCAGCGCCGTGCGGCGAGCGCCGACGCGGCGCGTGAATCGGAGTCCGCGACGGTCGTGATCCAGTGGCGCAATGCACACGCATACGCGTCCGCGCCGCCCACCGAAACTGCCTGTCCCGCGACGGGGTCGACGAGCGCGTCCGCAGCGCCGTTGGCGGTCGTCGTGAGAACGGGAACGCCCGCTGCGAGCGCTTCCAATGTGGCGAGCGAGCACGGGTCGCGGTACGTCGGCTGTACGAGCAGGTCGGCGCCGCCATAGAGCGTGGCGGCGTCATGGCGCGGAATGGCGATCACGCGTTCACCGATCCCGGCGGCGCGCGCATCGCGCTCGACGGTGGCAACATCGGCGCCCGCGACAACACACGCCCACGCGAGATCGGGGCTGCGCGACAGCGCCGTGCGGAGCATGTCCCATCCCTTCAGCCGCAGGTTGCCGCCCATGAAGAGCAACAACGGAGCGTCTGGTGGAACGGCGAGTTCCTCGCGCAACGACGTGCGCCACATTTGGCGCAGACGAGGATTGAACGCATCACGATCCACACCGTTCGGATGCACTTCGAGTCGGTCTGCGCACACGGGGTACGCGGCGGCCAGTTCGTCGTACACGAGTTGGGAGACGCACCAGACCTTCCGCGCGCCGCCGCTCAGCGCCGCACGCTCGAGATCGAGAAACACACGATGACGCGGCGAGACGTGGTGCAGCAGTCGCGAGACGGCACCCGCAGCGCCGCCCTTCGACGCCTCGCCCGCTGCGAGCGTCGCTGCGTGGGAGCCGCCGTGGGGCCAGTAGACGTCCACGTCGGGGCAATGCCGCACGGCGAGGGTGACGTCACACGCATCGGCGCGCGCGGCGGCGAGTGACTTCGACGCGAGCGCGCGCTCCAGTTCGCCACGGCGTGACACGGCGAGAGAGATCACACGGTGGCGACCAGGAGCGTTCTCAGCGGCGCTGAGGGAATAGACGAACGCTTCGTGGCCGGCGTCGGTCAACGCGTGCGCTAGGTGTGCGAGCGCACTCTCCAGGCCGCCCTTGCCGGGGTCGAAGTGGTCGATGAAGAGGCCGACGCGCATGGCCGCAGGGTACTTCACGGGGCGGGGGGTGACGTGGCGTCGCCGGTTCGGAGGGCGGTGGGAGTGGGAGTGGGAGTGGGAGTGGGAGTGGGAGTGGGAGTGGGAGATCCGGATGGATCGCGACTCGTCGAGGGGTCGAAATACCGTGCCAGGCTCAGATTTTTCGGCGCGACCTCCCTGGCTGACGAGGGCGAGAGTCGTCGCCGCGCCGAGAAAATTGAGCCAGGCACGCGATTTCGACACCGCGCACCCGATTGGTTGATCGTGTGGGGAGGGACCGGGCAGAGGACGCGGGGCGGATCGGTCTTGCTCACTCGGATCGCGCTCTTGCTTTGCGATCCTGGCGGCGGCGGATGCGGGCTTCCTTCACGATGACGCGACGGGCGAAGCGTTTCGCTGTGAAGTCGAGGCGTGGGATGCCGAAGTAGGTGCGCAGCCAGCGCACCGCGTCGGTCCGCGTGATGGCGTCGCGCGGGATGCCGTGCCAGAGTTGCGACGCGTCTTTCACGTACCAGCGCTCGCGCGGATGCGGTGCACGACCGGCGCGCGTGAGATCGATCACGCGCACGTCAAAGCGCGGCGTCCCGTCCGACGCCGGTGACAGCCGATCCACGAAGAAGTGGCACGGATACGCGTCGCGATGGCGCAAACGCGCCCGCCGCATGCGCGCCAAGATCTCCGCCGTTGCGCGTGCGAGTTCGCGTCGTTCAGCCAACGTCACTCCGCGCCGCAGAAGATCGTCGAGGGGCTCTCCCGGGCACCCGCGCACGACGACGAAACTGCCTTCGTCCACATCCTCGCCGTAGGCCTCAGCGCGGCACACGGGGATACCCGCGCGCGAGAGACGATCGATGCCGCGCAATTCGTGCATTGCGGGCGAGAACCCGCCGCCAACCGGGGGATACGTCTTCATGAAGTAGCGCGTTCCATCGGGTCCGTCAAAGCGGCGGTTCTCGCGGTCGGACAGCGTCCGCACGATCTCCGTCGCAGTGGGATCGAGGAGCGTCGTGAAGAGCGACGGCGCAGGCGATCCATCCGCTGCGTCGCCCCGCAAGGCGGTCAACGCGTCGCGGACGCCCTTGGACGCACCGGCGTACTCGTGCCGCCAGCGGGTCCGCGAAGCGAGGTGGCGCACCGCCGCATCGAGACGCCGCGTGACGGAACGCAGGTCATCGCCACCCCAGCCCGTCGCGTCACGCAGGAAACGCGCCCGCGCGCCGCGCTCGACTCCGAAGGGCAACGAGAAGAGCAACGCTGCGAGATCCTCGGCGCGCGCTCGTAATCCTACGCCACCCAGCGGCGCCGCAACACGGGCGACGTCGATGAGCGTCGCTGTCGGCGGGTCGCACTCGCCGCACTCGCCGCGCTCGCCGGTCTCTTCGGTAACTTCGCTCTCCTCGACGAAGACATGCGACGCGCTCAGGTCCGGAAAGCGAAACCCCGCCTCATGCAACGCGCGCGTGACGACTGCCGCGGCGCCAAGGAGTCCGCGGATGCGACGCTGATCATCTGCGAGTAGGGCCGCCGCAAGGGACTCGGAGAGAGCGCTGCCGGGCGCCGGAGCGGTGACGACCCAGAAGCCTCCCGCGTACGGGCCTGCCGCGAGAAGCTGCGAGACGGCAACGTCGGCCGCGAGGAGGCGCTCGAGCCACCGCGCTTCGCGCGCGACCTCGCGGGCCTTCGAACGTCCGCCGCGCTTCGCGAACCAGACCCTCCCGTGCTCCTCCACGCGCCACACGCTGCGATTGCGCTTCTCTTGCACGAGCGTGCCGCGATGTCCCTCGACCAGACCCGTGACCCACTCGGACGGACCGGGGAACGGCACGTCGTCGATGCTCAGCACGTCGCGTCAGCGCTCCGAGTTGCCTCGTCGTCGCCCTCGTCGTCGCGCCCATCGTCGCCTCTCTCATCGCGCTGGTCGTCGACGTCGCGAGCACGCTGCATCAGCTCCGACGACGAGCGAGTTTTGACGTCCCCGACGATCGCGACGCGTGCGCCGATCTCCCGGACGGTCGCGACCTCGGGAACCGCGTCGGCGGTCCAGTCGGTGCCCTTCGCATGCACGTCGGGACGCAGCGCGCGCAGGATCGCGTCGGCGGTCGCCTCTCCGAATATCGTGACGAAATCCACGCATCCGATCGCGGCCAGCACCTCGACGCGATCCGTTTCGCACTGCAAGGGCCGCCCTGGCCCCTTGTTGCGACGCACGCTCTCATCGGTGTTCAGCGCAACGACCAAGATGTCGCCCTCGGCGGCGGCCCCGTGCAGGTAGCGCACGTGCCCGGCGTGCAGCAGGTCGAAGCAACCGTTCGCCAGCACGATGCTGCGTCCGCGGTCGCGTTCGGTCGCGAGCAGACCGGCGAGTCGTTCGCGATCGAGTACGACCGCAGCGGCAGCGCGGCGCGTCATGACGGGATCTCGGCTGACACGTCCGTGAGCGAGCGCGCGACATCCAAGACTGAATCGACGACCCGCGTGCCGCCCAGTCCCGCATCGGCGAGCAGCCCCTCGTTGCGCGCGCCCTTGCCGGTCCGCACGAGGATCGGCTCGACGCCCGCGGCGACGGCCGCCCGCAGATCACGCAGGTCGTCACCGACGAGCACGCTGCGCGCCAGATCGATGTCCCACTCGCGCGCGGCGCCGAGGATCAGACCGGGTAATGGCTTTCGGCACGCGCATGCGGAGTTCCACGGCGCGACTGATCCCTCGGCCAGATGGAAGCAGGCGTACTGCGCATCGAGGGGCCCCACCGCGGCGTCTGTCGCTGCGGCCACGGACGCATACGCATCCTCGTCGAAGTAGCCACGCGCAACGCCACTCTGGTTCGTGACGACAATGCGCAGATAGCCACGCTCGGCCATGAGTCGGACGGCCTCGCTCGCGCCTGTGATTGCGCGCACGCCAGCCGGATCGCCGAGATAGCCCTCGCCCTCAATCAAGGTCCCATCGCGGTCCAAGAACACGGCGGCCCTCACGCGTGGTTGCCGCCTGCATCGCTGTCGCCGACAGCGCCAGTCGCCGCATTCGCCGCAGCATCGCTCTGACGAATGCGTTCCACCAAATTGGTCGTCGAGCGACCGGTCAAGAGCGGTACCAGCACGACACGCCCACCGCTGGCTTCGACGACATCGGAACCGACGACGAGCTTCTCGCGATAGTCTTCGCCCTTGACCAAGACATCGGGGGCGACCGCCTTCACGAGCTCGAGCGGCGTGTCTTCCGAGAAGAGCACGACGTAGTCCACGCACGCCAGCGAGGCGAGCATCTCGGCCCGATCATCCTGCCCGTTCAGCGGCCGCTCCGATCCCTTGAGGCGCCGCACGGAATCGTCGTCATTGAGTCCGACAACGAGCACCTCGCCCTGCTCGCGCGCCTTCTGTAGATAGCGCACGTGACCGGCATGCAGGATGTCGAAGCAGCCGTTCGTGAACACGATCTCGCGCCCCGCCTCGCGCACCGGTCGCAGCACGCGCGCCAGTTCCTCGATCGTCACGACACGGTGCGACGCTTCAGGGACGGCGCCGAGTGCAGCGAGCACCTCTTCGCGCGTGATCGGCACGGCGCCGACCTTGCCGACCTCAACCCCCGCCGCGACGTTCGCGAGGAGCAACGCCTCGTAGAGTTCACGTCCGTCCGCCAGCGCCAACGCGAGCACGGCCGTGACCACGTCGCCTGCACCCGAGACGTCGTAGACCTCGCGCGGAGTCGTCGGAATGTGGCGCACGCGGCCCTCCGCGTCGACCAACGCGAGACCGTCCTTGTCGAGTGTGATGACGACGTTCTCGACACCCGCGAGGTCCATCAAGATGCGGCCGGCACGCGAGAGCGAGTCCGGGTCGGTCGTGACCTCATGCCCCGTTGCCTCGCGCGCCTCCTTGCGATTCGGCGTCACGACGGTCGCGCCGCGGTAACGCTCGAAGTCGAGCCCCTTCGGGTCCACGACGACGGGAACGCCCCGGGCACGCGCGAGGGCGATCACCCGTTGTGTCACGCGCGGCGAGAGCACGCCCTTCGCGTAGTCCGAGAGGACAACGCAATCCGCCCCGTCGAGGGCAGCCTTGCACGCGTCGAGCAGACGCTCCTCGTCCGCTTCGCCGTACGCGTGGTCGTCCTCGCGATCGACACGCAGGATCTGCTGATGCCCCGCTGCGCGGCCGGCGACCATGCGCGTCTTCAATGTAGTGAAACGCCCCGCGACCGGGACGAGTCCCTCGATAGCGCATGCCTCGGCGTCCAGGAGCGCGCGCAACCTCCGCGCTGCGCCGTCGTCGCCCGTGAAACCGACCAACCGAACGCATGCGCCGAGCGCGTGCAGGTTGATCGCAACGCTGGCCGCGCCGCCGGGACGCTCTTCCTCGCGGCGAACGCGGAGCACCTGGATCGGCGCCTCGGGCGAGATGCGCACCACCGACCCGAAGACGTACCGATCAAGCATCACGTCACCGACGACGACGACGGTGGGCTGTCCCAACGCATGGACAAGAGGAACAAGATCGCTCACGCTGCGCCCCCCTGCGTCGCGGTCTTCGCCAACGCGTGCAGGATCGCAACGCGCAGGAGAGGAATCATGATCTCGTGGTGCCCGGCGAAATCCCAGCCGCGTTCGGGTGGCCGCTTCACGACGTTTGTCAGCGGTCGGTAATGCCGCAACATGTCGAAGTTCGCGGTCGTCAGGTTCTCGACGGGATGCCCGGTGTTGCGCGCGACCGAGATCGCCTTCAGGAAGACCTCCGGCATGATCACGGCGGAGCCGATGTTCAGCCACACGCCGTGATCCAGGCGCGACACGACCGTACACGCGATCTGGAAGTCGGTCTGCGTGGCCGCCCCGGTGTCCGCGCCGACTGTCGCCGGATGCATGTGGACCGTATCGGTACCGAGCGCGACGTGGACGGTACACGGCAGTCCGATCTCGGCGGCGCGGGCGAGCATCGACAGGCGGGCATGCGGCGCATCCGAGTCCAGAAGACCGAGACCGAGTGCGCGACCGAAACCGATCCCCTCGGAGCGCGATCGCGCGGCGGCTTCGGCGAACGCATGGCCCGTCTCGTCGGACATGCCGTAGGCGCCGCCACCCAAGCCCGCCGCGACGTCCTCGGAAGTGTGTCCCGCGCGCGCAATCTCCCAATCGTGGATCGCGGTGCTGCCGGCCATGTGGAGCGACGTCACGATCGTCTTCTCCATCAGATCGATGATCGTTGGCCCGCATCCGGTCTTGACGACGTGGCCGCCCATCGCCACCGCCATGTGGCGGCCGTCGTGGTGGGCGCGCGCGACGTGGCCAGCGAGCGCACGCAGATTGCGCGCGGCCAGGAAGTCGGGCAACGAGTCGAGCAAGACACCCACGTCGAGACTGCCGTCCGGCGCGACATCGGGCACCGTCCCGAAGCGCGAGATCTCGACGATCGACGGGCGCCCATCGAGCGAGCGCGTCTTCACCCGTCCGAGGTCGAAGGGCAACGCGTCGGCTTGCGACGCGAGCTTCGAAGCGGGATTTTCGTTGTCGTCCAAATGACTACTCCCGACCGGTTGGCGCCGGTCGCTTCTTCTTCCATCGGCGATGCAGCCAGAGCCACTGCTCCGGCGCCTGTCGAATGGCCGCTTCCAGCCGCGTGTTCAATTCGGTGGTCACGCGCAGCACCTCGGCCTCGCGATCCTTGGCGTCGTACCTGATCTCCAGCGGCGGCTCGAACCATGTTCGATAGCGGAAACCCGGGCCGGTCCGCAACGCGAACCCGGGAATGATCGCCGCTCCGGTCCGCAGTGCCAACTCCGCCGGGGTGGGAACCGTGCTGACCGGGACCCCGAAGAAGGGCGCAGCGATGCCGTGGCGCCCCGCATTCTGATCCACCAGCACGGCGACGAGGCGCCCCTTCTTGAGCGCCCGCAGCATGCCGCGCAGCGCGCCCTTCTTCTCGACGACGTCTGCACCCGCGACGCCTCGGAGCGAGCGCACCCACTGATCGAGGAGCGGATTGTCGAGAGGGCGATAGACGCTGACAGGGAAGACGCCGATCCCCATGCCCGCCGCGGCCATGATCTCCCAGTTGCCGAGGTGCCCCGAGACGACGATCGCGCCACGGCCGGCGTCCATCGCAGCGCGCAGGTTATCGGTGTCCTGGAGGTCGACGACGCCCTCGACGCCGCGACGCGCCATCGTCGTCTGAAGCCGGACCATCTCGACCCCGACCGAGACGAGGTGGCGGAACACGTCGCGCGTGAGACGCCGCACTTCGGACGCGTCAGGAGCCAGGCCGTCGGCGGAGAGCAGACGCGCGCCAATATTTGCCCGGCCGATCCGACGATGACGGCGATCGATCAGGTGCAGCAGATCCCCGCCCCGCCGCGCCATGAAGTAGGCCGCGCCCTCGGGAATCCGAGCCACAACCGCGGCGAACGCGCGGGCGACTCCGTACTCCAGGCGATGGCGAAGATTCACCTTCATGCAGAGAGGATGCCACCATCGGGCAGGTAGCGCGCGGAGAGAAACCGCGCCACGCAGTGCGGAACCCCGACCGATGCGGTGGCCGCTAGGAAACGGCGGTAGCCAGGAGCTTGTCGAGGACGTCGTCGCCCTCGGTCACCTTGACCTCGACCTCGACCGCGCGCAACGGCGGCGCGTCGGTGGGCCACGAGAAACGCGCGAGCTTGACGGCGTCCTTGACCGTGGTGACCACGACCTCGGAACTCGTCGACTTGGCCGTCGCAGCCAGCGCATCGACATCAGCCTGCGTCCACGCGTGATGGTCAGCGTGCACGACGTGCTGTCCGACGCGAGCGCCAATGCGCCGCAGGCCGCGGACGAAGCCATCGGGGTTCCCGACGCCACTCGTCGCGAGGACGCGCTTCCCCGAGAGCGACGCGGCGTCGCCCTGTGCACTGCCATCCATGTCGGTCAGGCGCGTGAGCTGCATCTCCGTGATGACGAAGATGGCGAACTCGTTATGGAGCAGGACCTCGTCCTTGATCGCCTGGATCTCGTCCGGGGTCGCCAACTCGGCCCGCGTGATCACCACAGGGCGCGCGCGGTAGAGAGCGCTCGGAGACTCGCGCAGCAGACCGCGGGGGAAGACGCTGCCGTAGCCGAACGGATTGGTCGCGTCGATCAGGCACACGTTCAGGTCGCGCGCCAGCTTGTGATATTGGAAGCCATCGTCGAGGAGGATCACATCGCCGAGTTGCGCCGTGGACGCGCGCCATGCGAGGTCGACGCGATCCTTGCCCTGCAAGTGGATCAAGTCCGGGAACTTCCGTTCCAGCACACGGAATTCGTCGTTCTGACCGTCGCTCTCGGCCTTGTAGCCACGGGAGAGCACGACCGGGCGTCGGCCCTTGCCCCGCAGGCGCTCGACCAGCATGGCGACGAACGGGGTCTTGCCCGTCCCGCCCGCGGTCAGGTTGCCGACGGAGATAACCGGTGCGGAGACACTGACGCCCCGCTGCCCGGTTCGGACGACCTCGACAAGCGAGGAGCCCCATCGGTACGGCACGCTGAGGACCCCGAGGGCACCGCGCGCAAGTCCGGCGCCGAGGCCACTGGCCTCGCCACTCACGATCTTTCGGTAGTTCTGGCAGCAAATCATGGCGCGCGGAGTGTACGCGCAGCGGGGCCGAAGCAGCCCCTAATCACTTCCAACACCGCGCCGCCGAGTGGCGTGCGCCACACGGCACGGCGGGGCGCGGGGAAGCTCGCGCGCCAGCGACTCGGCGCCGATCACGCGTCACGGACTACTCGTCGTCGGGAGTCTCGTCGTCGGAGCGTGCGCGTCGGGACGCCGGTCGGGGACGCGGCGACGGGCGCCGCGCGCGACGCTTGTCGCTCGCGTCTTCGTCGTCGCCGCCGTCGCCCAGACCCGCCTCGCCAGACGTGTTGCCGCCCGAGCTCACATCGGTTGCTCCCAGCCATGCGTTGTACGCCCGTAGCCAGTCGTCGAATACGCCGAGGAACGCCGTCTCTTCATCCGAGGGAAACAGGCCGAGAACGACCTTGCGGCGTTGGATCTCCGCGGGCGTCTCCGGCGACCAGCGCGTCGGCGGGTACGTGATGAGGAGTGCCGCTAGCACACGCTCGTCGGCAGCTTCTTCGTCCGTGAGCTGCGCGGGACGAGGCTTCACCGAGGCAACCGCCTCGGCCTCGTCAGCGGCCGCCACGGCGTCGGCGTCTGCCCGTGATGCGGCCTCCTCCGCCACGCGACGCATGGCGCGCAGTTGAACGCGCTCGCCGTTGGCGCGCTTCTTCGCCGCCACGCGCGCCCTGGCGATCGTGCGGCCCTCGTCCACGCTCAGCGAGCCCAGCTCATCGATGCGCTTCACGGACTCGAGCGGCATGAAGATGAAGCCATCCTGGCGCGATGGGAACCAGATCCGGACGCCGCTCCCCTTGTCGTTCTCGTCGGCGGACTCGTAGCCACCGACCTTCGCCCGGCGCTCGAACACGCCCCTCGCACGAATAACTCCTTCGAGCACACTCCCGGACTTGAGCTCGATGCGGTAGCGAACGCCTTGGACCGGCGCGGGGTCCGGCTCTGCGACCGGAGCCGGCTTGCTTCCCTCGTCCACAATCGGCGGGCTCTTCTGCGCGGGGGCCGGATCGGCCTTATTGGGCTTGTCCTGCGCACGCGCGCCGGTAGCGAGCATTAGGAGGAGAACGAGGCCTAGAGGTGCGGCCAGAAATCGCCGTGGATAGCCGGGCGTGTCCGGGCGGGTCGGCTGCCGTGCCTGACAGGCGACTCGACGCCGTAGCGTCATCGAGCCTGGCAGGTGCGACAGACGGCCCACCTGGGCGCGGTGAACGCTCCGCACGGCGACAGGGTGCGGCGCCATCGCTGGCGCCGCGGAGTTTTCTGGCCGGGCCTCTAGTGCAGCTGTCTTCTTCATGGAATCACTCCGTCTGGTGCCAGAGCGAAGTGGCAGGCACCACTCCGAGCATCGGGACGGGCACTGGAGTGACTTGAGACCTCGCGCCCAGCGGGCCTCCGGGTAGCGGTGCAGTCGCGGGCTCCAGACGCAGCTGGAACCGACTACTCAGGCAGTCGAATGGTACGTCCCGCGCGCAATGTGCGGGGGTCCGTGATGCCATTCAGCGCGAGAATTTCGCTCCAGCGCTTCGAGTCGTGGAGTTGGTCGCGGGCGATGTCGGTCAGGCTCTCGCCTGGCTTCACGACGTACGACGTCTCGGTTCCAGCTGATGCCGGGGAGACCGCCTTCGGCGCGGAATTCGACGAAGACTGCGGCTTGGGCGGAATGCGGATTGTCGCGTCCTCGTGCAAGTCGTTCGGCACCTTGAGGCCGTTCTGGTCGAGGAGGTACTGCCAGTGTGCGGAGGTTCCCCAGAACTTGGTGGACAGGCCGCTCGGCGTGTCGCCGCTCTTGACGACGTAGGTCTTCATGCCCTGCGGCGAGGCCGCCGCGCGACGTCCGGAGCCACGGTTGCCGCGAGACAGCTTGGACGTAGGGATGCGCAGCAGGTCACCGGGCTTGATCCGGCGTGGATCCACGCTCGGATTGAGGGCCTGGATCTCCTCCCAGCGACCGATGTCGTTCAACTCGCGCTTGGCGATGCGATAGTAGTTATCGCCATCTTGGACCGTGATCGTTCGATACGTCGGCCCTCTGACTGGCACGGGGATTGGCTCTGGCGTCACCGAGTTGCGACGGTTCGGTTCCGGATCGACGGGTTCTGGCTCCGGACGCGGCGGCGGTGGGTCGATTGTGCGCAAATCCGGCGGCAGATCGGGCCAGATTGGGGGCTCGGCCGCACTACCGCCCGGCGGGCTCGATGGAACGTCCAGGTTGAGCGGCGGAACAACGTCGTCCAACGGTTCCACCGCACCGTTCGCGACACCGCTGCCGTCACCGGGGAACAATGCGTCGGAGGGCGTGATCGCCACGACCCCCACGACGACGACCAAGATCACGATCACCAAGATCCCGAATTTCTCGAGATTGCCCATTCTGTCGTTACTCACCGCGCTCCTCCCGCCGCCAACGCGCGAGGTTCCGGTTCCACGCGTGTGTCATCTCAGGCGGCACCCTGACGAGCTAAGAGCCTAGTCAGTCGGCTCCCGATTTCCAGGGTTTCCACGAGATATCGTCTGATTACGGCGATATACCCCCAACCAGTAGGTGTCGCAGCGGCGCGCCGACGACCGAGTCCAGCGCCCCGCGGCGCGCGGAACCGCGATCGTCGCTCGAACTGCTCCGGGCGCGGAACGGCACGTGCTAGTTTCGGGGGCAGCGCCGCCCATCGGCGCGAGATGTACCCCGTGAAGGACACCTGGACAGGGCTGGCGTCGCTTTTTGAGTGACCGGCAGCCGCCGGAGCCCGCCCAAATGCGGCCTCCTCCCTCAATGACCCCCATGCGAGTTAGCCCCATGCGAATCGGACTCATGCAAATCAGACCCCGCAATCACCACAAGTCCCGCGCGGCTCGCAACGCCGCCGCGTCCATTGTCGGCCTGTTGCTGGTCGTGCCCGCCGTCACGCTCGCGACGCAGGCCCAGGCTCAGGAGGTCGCGCGCGACGCAGCCACGGGCGCCGCCGACGATCTGCCAGGGATGGTCCGCATTTCGGGGACAACGAAGCAGCCGATGGGCATGAGCGAAGCGAACGTCAAGAAGGCGCTGAGCGGTGACATGGGCCGCAAGCTGAAGGAGAAGGACTGGGATCAGTTCCCTTTCCTCTGGGACTTCGGCTTCACGTTCATGACCCCGCAGCACACCGTCACGGTCGGCGAGTACTTCCTCGCACGCTTCGAACTCACAAACGCGCAGTGGGAACTCTTCATCGACGCCGCCCCCAATCAGGCAACGACGGAGACCGAACCCGACGACACGTTGCAGTCGCTCGTGAAGCGGCTCTACGGCTTTGACACCGGGAACGCGCCGGTCGATGCGCAACGCGCCGGACTCTACCTCTACCACCGCAACGAAGCCGCTCTCGCGCCGGTCCTCAACCCGGACTCCGACGCGAAGTGGGAGCCGCTCAAGGCTTGGGTCGACAACGCACCGATCAAGGCCGGCCTCACCATCGATTACGTCTTCATCCTGCCGCCGCCCTATTGGCTGGACGGTGAACTCCCGAACGCCGAGCGGGACCTGCCCGTCCGGTATCTCTCGTGGAACGACGCGCGCGAATTCTGCCGCTGGGCCGGCCTCCACCTGCCGCTCGAGCGCGAGTGGGAGCGCGCCGCTCGCGGGAATGAGGGACGCCGGTATCACTGGGGCGACGCGTGGGATTCGGCGGCGGTCGTCCACCTGAGTTGGCCGGGCTTCGAGGGGGCACCCGGCCCCCAGGCGGTCAATTCGCTTTCCGACTTCGCGACCCCCGAAGGCATCCACCACCTGTCCGGCAACGTCTCGGAGTACGTCTTCGACATCGCCCGCAAGTACGCGGGATCGAAGTCGAAGTTCAAGTTCGAGAGTTCCAGCATGCTCGCCCGAGGCGGGAGTTGGAAGGACGAGGACTACGCGATGCTGGCGGCCGACCGCATCTGGGACATGGGCTCCACACAGATCGGTCCGGACAGCCGGGCAGAGGTCTTCGGGTTCCGGACTGCGGGGTACTCGCAGGGCGGCCACGATCTCGTCCTCGAACTCGCGGCGTACGCGACCGAGTTCAACCGCATGGACGGCGCAGCGCACTGGCTCCCTGATCCGATCGGGCTCTCGGAGAAGCAGCGGACGAAGCGAGACAAGCGCCAGGAGTTGCAGGGCTTTTCCGTCGATCGGGCCGCGGGCTGGATGAAGCGCCGGGTTGATGCTGACGCCGCGAATCACGCCTACGTGACCGGTGCGGCGCAGGGCATCGCACTGCTGCCGATCAAGGGCGTCGTCTCGACGTTCATGAAGACCCCCGACTCGCTCACTAAGTGGTCCCTCGACACGAAGGAGACCGCGTTCGTCGGTGCGCTCGTCACGACGGACAAGTGCACGATTACGCTCGAAGACAAGGCCGGCAAACCGGTCACGATCGACATGGGCGACATGCAGAGCGATGCGTGGTCCGTCCACAATCTCGGGTTCACGTACCAGGTCGGGCTCTGGCTGGTGCTGCGTGGCGGAAAGGTGGCCGTCTACTACGGCGACGGCACTGCAGCAGGCATCCGAGGCAGGCACCTGAAGGGCTCGCCCCTGGGCTTCCTGCCCGCGAACTGGGAGAGCCAGTGGGTGGATGCGACAGGCGCGCAGCCGAGCGGCAGCCACGCCGACGGCATCGCGACCCTCTCCGTGCCCATTCCGATGCTCGACCGAGACGGCGTGCCGAAACGCGGCAAGGCCACCGAGTTGACCATCCACGTGCCCGTCACGTTTACCGACTGAGCGGTCACGTCTCCCGACTAAGAAGGCCGCGCGGGCGGCTCGCGAACAGCGTCCCCGGCTGCTCCACGCGCGGAGTACCGTGCGCATCGGCGCGGAAAAGAAAGAAGGCCCACCTTGCGGCGGGCCTTCATCTTTTGGTCAGCAAGAACCCAGAGTTGGTCGGGGTTGGTTGGGGCTATTTAGATCAGGGATATCAGGGTCGAATTTCTAGTCTGATTGTCCATGTCTGAATTCCGGGCCTTGCGTCCCGCGTCACGCTTGGGCTGGGGTGCCCGCGCCTGACGCTGAGTAATCAGCAAGGGGTGGGCCAAACAGAGCGAGCCGCCGCTCGAAACGACTCAACTCGCGTATTTCAATAGACTTACGCTCTCTAACGACGAGTGCCAACGGGGCATCGGCACACGAACGGTCGAAGCCGCGAGCGAAAACGCACGGTCACTTTCGCGCGACTCGTCGGGAGCCAGCGCACGGGCACAGCAGGTCGTGCGCGCGGGAAGTCCGCGCCGCGAACGGGGTCGGGTACAAGTCGGAGCCCATGCGCCGCTTCCTCTCGCTGTTGCCGCTCCTCCGCCCGTATCGCACCGCAATCGCTGTGGGCTTCAGCTGCGTGGCGCTCACCGGACTTGCGCGCGCCTACGTCCCGCAAGCGTTTCGCTTCGCGATCAACGCGTTGCCCGGCGACTCGCCGGACCTCGAACTCGCGACCTGGTGGGCGGTCGCGGCCGTTGTCCTGACCGCGGTGCGCGGCGGTTTCCAGTACGTGATGCGGCGCACACTGGTTGGCGCGTCGCGCGAACTCGAGCGAGTCCTGCGGGACCGGCTCTACGCGAGCCTCCTGCGGCGCAGCCCGGCGTGGCTGGGACGACACCACACGGGCGACGTCATGAGCCGACTGACGGCCGACGTCGAAGCGGTCCGCATGAGTATCGGCCCGGGGATGATGTACGTCGCCAACACGATCGTATTGGCACCGCTCGCGCTCTGGTTTATGTGGTCGATGAGTTCCGAGCTCGCGCTCCTCAACCTGATCCCGCTGGCGGGCGTCGCCGTGGCGGCCCGCGTGCTTGCACCGCGTATCCACACGGCGTCGGTGGCAGTCCAGGCGACACAGGGAACGCTCTCCACACGCGCTCAGGAGAGCTTCGCGGGCGTGCGCGTCGTGAAGTCGTTCGCCCGCGAGGAGCGCGAGGTCGAACGCTTTCGCGAACAGGCGGAACTCTCTCTCGACGCGAACCTGATGCTCGCCGATGCGCGCGCGCTCTTCCATCCGGTCACCGGCCTGATGAAGGGCGGCGCGCTCGTCCTGACGCTGCTGGTCGGCGGACGCATGATGGCGCGCGGCGAGATGGGACTCGGCGAGTTCCTCGCATTCCATCTGTACAGCCTCATGTTGATGTGGCCCATGATCTCGCTCGGTTGGGTCATCTCGCTCTGGCAGCGCGGCCGGGCCGCGATGGAACGGATCTCGGCCCTGCTCGACGAGGAGCCGGAGATCACGAGCCGCGCCGGCGCGCGCGCGCTGGACAACGTGCGCGGCGAGATCGACGTGCAGGGACTGACGTTCACGTACGACGGCGCCGACGAGCCGACGCTCGTCGATGTTTCGTTCCACGTTCGTGCCGGTGCGACGCTCGCGATCGTCGGACCGACCGGCGCCGGCAAGAGCACGCTCCTGGCGCTGCTCCCACGCTTGCTCGCCACGCCCGACGGTGCAATCCGTATCGATGACGTGGCGGTCGAGGACCTGCAGTTGGCGTCGCTTCGCGGCGCGATGGGCTACGTCCCGCAGGACACATTCCTCTTCAGCGACTCCATCCGCGAGAACCTCGCGTTCGGGTTCGCTACGTCGCACGCAGATCGCGCCGACGTGGAGCCGGTGATCGTCGCGGCAGCTGAGTCCGCGCGCATTCACGAAGAGATCGCGCGCCTGCCCGAAGGGCTCGACAGTCTGCTCGGCGAACGCGGGGTCAACCTCTCCGGAGGGCAGCGGCAGCGCACTGCGATCGCACGCGCGATCGCGATCGATCCGCCGATCCTGCTGCTCGATGATTGCCTGTCCGCAGTCGATGCGCGCACCGAGACCGAGATCCTTGCCAACTTGCGTGAGGTCCTCCGCGACCGCACGACCGTATTAGTCACGCATCGCATCTCGGCCGCGCGCCTGGCCGATCGCATCCTCGTGCTCGACGAAGGTCGCGTCGTCGGCAGCGGCACGCACGAGGAGTTGCTCGCAGCCGACGGACTCTACGCGCGCATTGCGCAGCGCCAATCGCTCGAAGACCGCCTGGAGGCGGCATGAAAAAGCGCGAGGCGGCATTCCGGCGCGACTCGGATGAGGTCACGGGAAAGGCGTTCGACTTGGCCCTCGCGCGGCGGATGCTCGGCTACGTGCGGCCCTACCGCGGCCTCTTCGTGGTCTCGATCGCGGCGGTGACGATCATCGTGCTCCTCGAGCTCTTCCAGGGCGAGTTGATCAAGCACGTCATCGATGGCCCGTTGCGCGAAGCGGTCGCGCGCGGCGCTGGCGTTGATGGCTGGGAAGCCGTCGCTGGCGAAGTCGTGCCGTGGGCCGGGTTGGTCGCGCTGCTCGCGCTCTTGACGTCCTGCCTCGGCATCATGCAAGTGCGCTGGATCAACCGCGTTGCGCAACGTGCCATGCGCGATCTGCGCGTGCAGGTCTTCCGCCACGTTCAGGGACAGTCGCTGCGCTTCTTCGATCGCAATCCCGTCGGGCGGTTGGTGACACGCACCGTTCACGACGTCGAGGCGCTGAGCGACCTACTCACATCGGGCCTCGACGCAATCTTCCGGGACATCTTCCTGCTCGCGGGAATCGTGATCTGGCTGATCGCGACGAACGTCGAGTTGGGTCTCGTGAGTCTGCTCGTCGTCCCGCCGCTGGTCGTCGTGACGCATTTCTTTCGCATGGCCTCGCGGCGCGCGTTCCGGCACGTTCGAGAACGTCTCGCGGCGGTGAACTCCACCATCCAGGAATCGATCTCAGGGGTGCGCGTCATCCAGGCGTTCGTGCAGGAGAAGAAATGCCGCGAGCGCTTCGAAGCGCAGGATCGTTCGCTCGCCGACGCGCACCTCTCGACGGTCGGCAACTTCGCCCTCTTCTTCCCGGTGGTCGAGTTGCTCGCGGTCATCGGTAAGGCGACCGTCATCTGGTGGGGCGCACGTTCGATCGTCGCGCACGAGCTGTCGTTCGGCGAACTCACGCAATTCGTCTTCTACCTGGAGGTCTTCTTCCGCCCGATCCGCGAGGTCTCGGAGAAGTTCAATATCCTGCAGGGATCGATGGCCTCAGCCGAGCGTCTGTTCCGCTTGCTCGACCGCCCGAGCGACCTCGTCTCGCCGGAGAACGGCCACGCCGTCGCTCGTCTCGAGGGAGCCGTAGAGTTGCGCGGCGTGACGTTTGGATACGAGTCGGAGCGCCCGGTTCTCAGCGACATATCGTTCGCGGTGAAGCCCGGCGAGACCGTCGCGTTGGTCGGAGCAACCGGCGCCGGAAAGACGACCGTCGCGAGTCTGGTCACACGTCTCTACGACGTCGACGCGGGTGCCGTCCTGATCGACGGGATCGACGTGCGCGAACATGATCTTCCCGCGCTGCGCCGCGGCATCACGGTGGTACCGCAGGACGTCTTCCTCTTCGCTGGAACGGTCGAGGAGAACCTGCGCATGGGTGACCCATCACTCACGCGCGACGAGTTGCTTGCGGCATGCCAGGCCGTCGGCGCGGATCGGCTGCTTGCGAGGCTTCCCGGTGGGCTCGACGGCGAGGTCGGCGAACGCGGAGGGCGACTCTCCGTCGGCGAGCGACAGCTTCTCGCGCTGGCGCGAGCCCTGGCGCAGGACCCGGCCGTGCTGGTTCTCGACGAAGCGACGAGCAGTGTGGATTCCGAGACCGAACACCTCATCCAATCCGCCCTGGATCGCCTCCAAGCGGATCGCACGACGCTCATCATTGCCCACCGCCTCTCGACCATCCGGCGCGCCGACCGCATCCTCGTGTTCCACCATGGCGAGTTGCGCGAGCAGGGCAGCCACGCGGAACTCGTGAAAGCCGACGGCATCTACGCGACGCTGCATCGGCTACAGTTCGCGGCGTAGCGTCGGCACCAATCGGCGACGAAAAGGAGAGAGACATGCGCACCACAGTCGCCGGGCCCTTCATTCTGCTTGCGGCTCTGATCGCGAGCTCCGCGTTCGGGCAGGACGCGACACCGCCGGTCGCCGAGCCGGAGACTGCAGCCGAGACGGCGAACGTCGAACCGACGGACCTTGCAGCCACGCTGGAAGCGATCCGTGCGAGGCACGGCGTGCCGGCGATTGCCGGCGCGATCGTCGTCGGTGATCACCTGACCGCTCTGGGAGCGACGGGCGTGCGGGCGAAGGGCTCCGAGGAGGTGGTCACGGTTGACGACGTCTGGCATCTCGGGTCCTGCACGAAGGCGCTCACGGCGACCTTGATCGCGCGGCTCGTCGAACGCGGCGATCTCGCGTGGGACCTGACCCTCGAGAAGGCATTCCCCGACGTCAAGAACATGGACGCAGCGTTCCGCCCGGTGCCACTCGAACTGCTCCTCGGCAACCGTGGTGGCGCACCGGCGAACTTGATCGCAAACGGACTCTGGGCGCAGTTGCAGAAGCGCAAGGGAACTCCGCGCGATCAGCGCCGAACGCTGCTGGAGGCCGTCCTCGCAAGACCGCCCGCGAACGAACCGGGAACAACAAATCTCTACTCCAACGCCGGGTTCGCCATCGCCGGCGCCGCGGCGGAACGCAAACTCGACGCGGCCTGGGAGGACCTGCTGCGCAAGGAAGTGCTCGCGCCACTCGGAATGAAGAGCGCAGGCTTCGGGGCCCCGGGAACGAAAGACGCCATGGATCAACCCCGCGGCCACACGGCGCTCGGCATCCCCGTGGTGCCGGGCCCATACGCAGACAACCCGCCCGCAATCGGCCCGGCCGGAACGGTGCACTGCACGATCCAGGACTGGGCGAAGTTCGTGTCGGCGCACCTGACGGGAGAGAGCGGCGACGGCGAGTACCTGAAGACCGCGACGTTCAAGAAGCTCCACACACCCCTCGACGGCCAGGAGTACGCAATGGGCTGGCAGACCGCCGAGCGCCGGTGGGCGGGCGGCCGGGCGCTCACGCACAGCGGCTCGAACACGATGTGGTACTGCGTGACATGGATCGCACCGGCGAAGGACTTCGCCGTGCTCGTCACGTGCAACCAGGGTGGCCCCGCGGCGGCGAAGGCGTGCGACGAAGCGGCGGGCGCGCTGATCCGACATCACCTGGAGTCGGCGGGCGAGAAGCGCTGAGGACGGGCTGACCAATACAGGGCAACCACAGACCGAGTTGCCCAGACCGGGTCTGCTTTCGCGCCTTTTCGCCCGCCGAGTGCGTCCGCGAAAGAGAGCCTCGTCCGATCAGAAGAGTCAGTGAAAAGGCGCGAAAGGAGACCCGGTCTGTCTGATGGGGGTGCGGAGGTGGCGAGGGGTGTGGGCGGCGATGGGGATGCGCGGATTGGGATTGGGATTGGGAGATCCGGATGGATCGCGACTCGTCGAGGGGTCGAAATACCGTGCCAGGCTCAGTTCCTTCGCGCGGCGGCCCGGATGGGCGAGGGCGAGTCTCCTCAGCGCGCGCAAGAATTGAGCCAGGCACGCGATTTCGACGCCGCGCACCCGCTTGGTTGATCGGGGGATCGGAGGGGGAGAGAGCGGAGGGAACGGGCAGCACGGGGGAGACGATCCACCACTCACGGTCCGCCTGCGCACGTTGCTCCGGGTCCCCGGTCAGCGGCGCTCAAGGGGGTGGACAGCCGGAGCCAGGTGTCGCGCCGATGCCCGGGTACCCTCCGAAGAGCCACGCACGTCGAGGGCAGCCGCGACAGATGCACGAGACGCGCGGACACGACGACAGCAAGAAGCCCCACCCACCACGACAACCCCGAGAACGCGAGCGAGTGGCGGGCTGTGTGCGAAGCACGCAGCGTGACACTCGCGGTGAGGCGCAGGGAGGGGATTCCGCCTGCGAAACCCAACCTCGCGACGAACTCACTTCAACGTCGAGTCACTGCACCAATGCGCGGCCACGACCTCCAAGCGCCGCCCCGGTTGAAGCAGCCGGAGCCGCGACCGAAGCCGAGCATGCGAGCGCAAGCGAGCGTGCCGACGGAGTCGGCACAAACGCAGGGAAAGAGCCCCCGTGAGTGGCGGGCCGTGAGCTCCGCTCACGGCGTGACACGCACGGGGGTGAGACGCAGAGAGCGGATTCCGCCTGCGAAACCCGCCTATGCGACGCGCTCACTTCCACGTCGCGGCCCCGACCCGAGGCGCGGCAACGACCTCCAACCGCAGCCCCGGTTGAAGCAGCCGGAGCCGCGACCGAAGCCGAACATGCGAGCGAGAGCGAGCGTG
>JAJRPF010000054.1 GCA_024280885.1 Planctomycetota bacterium
CCGATGGGGCTTCGTCGGCGGCGCATTGGGCGGTGCTTCATGGGCTCGACTACGGACGTGCCAGTGAGTTGCTGCGTCTCGGGCGGCTGACGTATGTGAAGCCGGAGATCGAGCAGGACGTGCGCGACGGCACACTCACGACACAGCATGCCGCCGAGGTCGGCAAACTGGTCGAGCCGACCCCGGCGCTGCCACCCAAGCATGAGCCGGACCCGGTCGAAGAGGCGGCGCGCGCCGCCGCCGAGCTCGAACGCCTGCGCAAGTTCGCGGGCCTTGCGAAGAATGCATCACGGCGCGAGCTGTCGCGGGCGGTCAACGAAGAGAAGGAGAGCGTCAAGCAGCAAGAGCGCGTGACGACGCTCGTCTTCCACGTGAAGCAGGCGGCCAAGGACGATTGGCGCTTTGCGCGCAAGCTCGCGAGCCGCAAGGCACAGCGACCGTTGAGTGACGGCGAGGCGTTCTCGCTGGTGGTGTCGGACTTCGTGAAGCGTTACGACAAGGACGACGTGACCGGGCAGAAGGCCGTGCGCGAGCGGCGCGTGGGGCCGACGTCGGAGAATCCTGCTGTGCGCTCGATCCCCGCCGAGGTGCGCCGGGAAGTGAGGCAGCGCGCGGGAGATCACTGTGAATTCCCAGGATGCCCGAACGGGATGTTCGTCCAGATCTGTCATCTCCGCCCACATGCCGACGGCGGTGATCGTGAGACGAAGAACCTGGTCCTGCTGTGTTCGCAGCATCACACGATGATGGATTGCGGAACCCTGCGCTTCTTCGAACGCACCGAGGTGGGTGTGGCGTTCGTGGACGTGCGGACCGGCGAGATCTTCGAGCCGTGTCCGAGGCGGCATGCGGCGGACGTTCTCCCAGGGCATCCGTCGTGTCCCGGACCGGATACCGAATTGACGGATGCGTCGCGATCGCCGGATGCGCCAGAATCGCCGGACATGCCAGAGCCGCTGGATGTGTCGGAACAGACGGGCTCGTCAACTTCGTCGCAGTCCGAGGCGACTGCGAGATGGCGGCGCCGGGACGACGGCGAATCGTCGGGAGCGGATCGCATCAGCGAGAGTGCGCCAGCGTGGACCACGGGAACGGGAACGGGAACGAGAGTTGTCGGTGCGCGGCGAGAGTTGCGTGGACCGATGGCGTACGCGGCCGCCCGGCGACGGCGGGCTCGAGCGCTGCGCGGTCTGCGCGGCTGGTTGCGACGACGCGACGGTGGTCGGTCGCCTGTTGCGGCCGACACCGGGTTCACCTGACCCAAACGGGGTTCCCCTGACCAAGGCGAACTTCCCCGGACCACGACAGAATTCCTCGGACCAAGACAGGGTCCGCCTGATCAGACGGGGTTCTCGTGACCAGGCGGCGGGTCGTGTCGAGGCTCTCGCGCGGGGCTGAGGGACTCGGCGTCGCGATTGGGCCGGCGAGTTGGATCCGAGGCGCACGACGGCTGTCGATGCATCATGGGCGGATGACCGGCCGTACTCCGCCCCCCGATGTCTGCTCCGGCCCCCGGCCGCGCGCCACGGCATGAACGAATTCCTCATCGTCGGTTCGATCTTCGTCCTGGCCGGGGTCGTGCAGTCGCTTGCCGGTTTCGGTTTCGGGATGGTCTCGATGGCGCTGTTGCCCGTCGTGTTGCCGGTCCGAGCGGCGGTTCCGGTCGTGGCGCTGCTCGGCCTGATCGCGTGCGTCTGGGTGCTCGTGGCGTCGCGGCGCTCGTTGGATCGTCGCCGTGTGATGCCGCTGCTGATCGGCGCCTTTCTTGGCGTCCCGGTCGGTGTCTGGTTCCTCGACTCGGCGGATCCGACCGCGCTGAACCTCTCGCTCGGAATCGTGCTGATTGCGTACTCGTTGAACGGGCTTCTGCGGGGCGGCGGCGCGGTGGCGGCGTCCGAGACCGCGGACGCGCCGTGGCGCGACGCGGTCGGGACCGGCGCGGCGACGCTTGCCGGAATCCTGGGCGGGGCGTTCAACGTCGGTGGGCCGCCGGTCGTGATGTATGCCGCGTGGCGTCGCTTCGAGCCCGATGCGACGCGCGCGACGTTGCAGTGCTTCTTCCTGGTCTCCACGTGCTTCCAGCTCGCGCTCTTCGGCATGACCGGAATCGTGACGCAGGAGTCTCTGGTGACAGCCGGCGTCGGCATCCCGGCACTCGCCATCGGGCTGGCGTTCGGTTCGCGACTGGCGCCGCGGATCGGGAAGGAGGCGTTCGGACGCCTCGTCCTCTTCCTGCTTCTCGTCCTCGGCGTGCGGTTGCTCTTTGCTGTTGGCATGAGCGCATGAAGGGCCGCGCGTCTCTGCCCGTGTTTCTCCCTCCCGGTACGCTGCCGTGGTTCCCGGAGGTGGATGGAGCGGACTCCGACGGACTCGTGGCGGTGGGTGGAGACCTCTCGCCCGAGCGGCTCTTGCTCGCGTACGAGAAAGGCATCTTCCCGTGGTTCGATGATGACGTTCCGCCGCTCTGGTGGTCACCCGATCCGCGCGCTGTCGTGCCGGTGAGGCACGTGCATGTCTCCCGACGGCTTGCCCGACGACTGCGTCAAGGCGTATTCCAGTTCACATGGGACACCGCGTTTCGCGACGTCATGACCGCCTGTGGCAGCGAGCGCGAGGAGGGCACGTGGATCGTCGAGCAGATGCTCGCTGGCTACCTGCGCCTGCACGAACTCGGACACGCGCACAGCCTTGAGGTGTGGATCGGAGCCGACCTGGTCGGAGGGATCTACGGCGTGCAACGCGGTGCACTCTTCGCTGCCGAGAGCATGTTCCATCGCGAGACCGATGCGTCGAAGGCGGCTCTCGTTGCCTGCGTGCGCAGTGTCGCGCGGCACGGGGTCACGCTCTTCGATGTACAGATGATGACGTCGCATCTGGAGAGTATGGGAGCCGTGACAGTCCCGCGCGCTCGCTACGTTACTGACGCGGCCACCGCATGCGGTGTCCCCGTGGATCTTGCGGACGTCGAGCCACGCTGGGAGTTGGACGCGTGAGACTCTACGCTCGGGCGATGCCCCGCCGCGCCCTCGTCGTCTGTCTCTCCCTCGTATTCGTCGTCTCTGGTTGCGCCTCGGCGCCACTGCCTCCGCCCGCCGTCTTCGATGCGGAGCCGAACGAAGCTGCCGACACCTTCCTCGTACTCGGCGACTCGCGGCATGGCTTCCCGCTCATCGAATGGGGCGCTGAACCGAGTGCCGACGAACGCCTCGAGTTCGCGCGGGCCCTTCGCGATGAGCGTCCGGCGTTTGTCGTGCACGTCGGCGATATCGCCCGCACGGGAGCCGACCAAGGCGATTGGCTGGACTTCGACACGGACTTCGCGCCGCTGCGCGAGGGCGGCGTCGCGTTCTACTCCGTCCTCGGCAACCACGAGTACTACGGTGACGACAAGCTTGCCCTCGACAACTACTTCGCGCGCTTCCCGAAGATCTCGCGTCGCAATCACTATGCGCGCACGTTTCGCGGCGTGCGGCTCATCATGCTCGACTCGAACGATGACGTCCTCGGCAAACCGCGCGCCGACCGCGAGCTCGTGTGGCTGCGCCGTCGTCTCGAGGAAGCTCATGCCGACGACAGCATCCGCGCGGTGCTCGTCTTCGCACACCATCCGCCCTACTCCAATCGCGTTCGTCCGGCGGAGTCGGAGTGGATGCGCGAGAACGTGCTCTCTGTCGCGACCGAGTACCCGAAGGCGCGTGCGCTCTTCGTCGGCCACGTGCACTCGTACGAGCACTTCAACGTCGGTGGCTTGCACACGATCGTGACCGGCGGCGCCGGCTCGCCACTCCATGAACTCTCCGACGCGGACGACGACGACGCGCGCCCCGATCTCTACCGTGGCCCGCGCGGCTTCCACTACCTCCGTGTCCGCGTCGCGGAACGCATCAGCGTCGAGGCCGTGATGCGCCGCGAAGATGGAAGCTGGTTCGTAGCCGACCGCTTCGACATCTGATCCCTCGCGAAGTCCGTTTCGGAGCGACCTTGAGACTGCGCTCCTACCGTGTCACGAGACCGCCCGTCTTCTCGTTGAACGCGAGTCGATCCGTCCGGGCCATGTACCACTCCTCCCAGGGCATCAATGCGTCGAAGCGTGCCGCTGCGGGAGCCGCGGGATCGAACGCGAAACTCTGCCCCGTGATGGCGACGAGGACGGCGTGGGCCGGCGCGCGCTGTCGGTCGTTGCCCGCACCCATTCGGCGCAAGAGCGGCAGGATGACGTTCGGCCCGACGGACGCCGTTCCGCGACGCAGCGCCGCGCGTCCATCGTCGGTCGCTGCACGCGACCAGCGCGAGATGACCAAGTCCACGAAGTCGTCGAGATCCTTGCCGGAGAGTTGATGGGCCGCGTCGAAGTCGATGCTGTCGGCGGCTCCAGAGGGTGTGACGGCGCCGCGCGATACGGGGATCGTGCCCTTCTTGAGGAAGAGCAGAGCGAAGCATGTCGAGAGGAGTTCCTGTTCTTGGGGCGGCATCCACGCGCCATCGCGCTGCTGGACCGAGAGCAGGTACCCGGCGCCCTCGCCGTACCAGTCGTGCTCGCCCATCCAGTCCACACCCGCGAGCACTCCCGCCCGCTCGAGTGCGTAGAGGTAGTAGAACTGCCATCCGCCCCTGCCGGGGTTCTGGTCAACGGCGAAGTTCTCGCCGAGCCACGCGATCCCGTCCCAGACCGACTTCTCGGCCTTCACGTCGAGGCGCTTCGAGTAGCTCTTCCATCCAAGAAGCTCGCTGCGGCAGATCACGACGGCGCCGAGGGAGCCAGCGGTCATCGATCCGTACGCGCCTCCGAACCCTCGCGGACGGCGGTTTCGCGTTCCAGTCCCCGTCAACGCGAAGTAGCCCCATCCGCGCGCGTGGTCGGTCGCTCTCGCGAAGGTCTCCTTCTTCCCCGCGAAGCTCACGCGCTGCACAGCCGGGCCTTTGCGCTGCTGCGCGTCCAGAAGGTGCTTGAGTGTTCTCTCGTAGACCTTGGGGTCCACATCGACGCCGGAGCGTGACGCCGACTTCAATCCGAGCAGCGCATACTGCGTGTTGCTGTGGTCGTAGTCGTTTCCGTTGCGGGCTCGTTTGTAGCGCTTGACCGCCTGCCCGTAGCGCCACCCGCCGTTCGTGGCCTGATTGCCCTCCATGAAGCGCACCAGTTCTCGCATCCATTCGAGGTCCGGTTCGTCCAGGTGCGTCGTGCGTTCTCCGTCCTTCCGATAGCGACTCTTCTTCGCAGAGGCGTTTACATCGCCGCGGCCGTGCTCCTCGATCGCCATCATGGTCAGCGCCGCGGTGTACGTCCGCAGTTGATCGGAGTCGCGCGCGCCCACGTACTCCCGCCGGAGCGCCGTGTACGCCCGCTTCATCCTCCGGTCGCTGCGCGGAATGCCACAGACGCGCAACGTCAGGTACGAGATGGCCGTATTGGCAGTGGGATATCCGCCGTACGTGCCGAATCCGCCGTCGCGTTTCTGCTCCTTGAGCAACCACTTCGCCCCGCTGTCGATGGCCTCGTTGACGTCGTCCACGAAGCTCGCCGGTCGCGAGAGCCGCTCCGGCGCGGCCTGCGCCCGGCGCAGGGGCGCGCACATCGACGCAAGGGCGAGGCAGGGCAGCGCGAAACAGAGTGCTCTTCGAATTCGACGGGTCAAGTGGCTGGCTCCCGTCGGGGCACGAACTTGCGCCGAGCGAACGAACGGCCCTGGCACAGCGATCCCGAAACCCCGACCGCCCCATTGTCACCGGACCGGCGGATCCGTCCACCGCTCGCTCCGGGATCGTTCCGCGCGGCGCCTACTGCGTGATCAGCGTACCCGACGCGTCGTCAAATGAGAGGCGGTTGAGGTGCGCCATGTACCACTCTTCCCAGGCGAGCAGTGCGTCCGCGCGTGCCTGTCGCGGCGCCTCCGGGTCGAATGCGAACTTCTGTCCCGTGATCGCCACAACGATCGCGTGCGCCGATCCGCGCTGACGATCGTGGCCGGTGTTCATGCGCCGCAGAAGCGGCAGGATCACCCGCGGGCCGACCGACGCCGTTCCGTGTCGCAGCGCTGCGCGATCGCGATCGGTCGTCGCGCGAGCCCAGCGAGAGATGATGAGATCGAGAAAGTCGTTGAGGTCTCTCCCGGGGACGTTCCGTGCCGCGTCGAAGTCGATTCGGTCTGCTGCGCCGGAGGGGGTGACTGCTCCCCGCGCGACGGGAAGTGTGCCATTCTTCAAGAAGAGGAGGGCGAAGCAGGTATCGACGAGGCGTCGGCCAGCAGCGTCCGAGTCGCCGTTCTTCTGGTAGGCGGTTCCCGTCCACGCTCCTGACGTGTCCTGGCTCTCGACCAGGTACTTGGCGCCTTCGCCGTACCAGTCACGCTCGCCGAATCGGTCCACGCCCGCGAGCACTCCTGCACGCTCGATCGCATAGAGATAGTAGAGGTGCCATCCGCCGAGGCCCGGGTTGCGCTTGACCGTGAATTCCTGCCCGAGCCATGCCAACCCGTCCCAAATCGACGTCTCCGCCCGCGCGTCCATCTCGTTCGTGTATCCCTTCGTCCCGAGGAGTTCGCTGCGGCAGATGACGACCGCTCCGAGGCAGCCGGCCGTCATCGAACCGAACGCGTGGTTGACCACCGGTCGACCGCGAAGGGACCGGGTGGTCGTCAACGAGAAGTAGCCCCAGCCTCGCGCGCGGTCCGACTCCTGGGCGAACGTCTCACCCTCCACACGAGGCACGGCTCGCCGAACCTCGGGACCGGACCGTTCCTGCGCGCCGACTAGGTGTCGGAGCGCCTTCGCATAGACGCTCGAGTCCAGTTTGACGCCGCAGCGCGACGCCGACTTCAGCCCCAGCAGAGCGTATTGCGTGTTGCTGTGGTCATAGCGACTTGGATCGCGAACGACCTCGTACTCGCCCTGCTGGCTTCCATAGCTCCAGCTACCATTGGGTTTCTGATTACCTGTCATGTAGCGCGTCAGTTCGCGCATCCATGACATGTCGGACTTGTTCAGCCGGACAACGGGCTCGCCGTTCTTGCGTCGCCGCGGGCGACGTCGTCCACGATCTTCGCCTCGTCCGTGTTCCTCGATCGCCATCATGATCAGCGCTGCCGTGTAGGTCCGGAGGAGATCGACGTCTTCGCGACCGAAGCGCGCTTCCGCGTACTCTTCCCTCAGCGCGAAGTACGCCAACTCCAGGCGTTCGTCGTCGAGCGGAACGCCGCACACGCGCAGAGTCAGGTATGCCAGCGCCGTCCTCGCCGCCGGAAACACCATGTGTGGGGCGAACCCGCCCCGCGCATCCTGCTGGGAGAGAACCCACTCGGCGCCCTTGTCGACGGCGCCATTCACGCCGGAGATGAGCATATCGCTCCGCCGGATCGATTCGGGCGCGGCCCGCGCGTTGTCCCCGTGCGACGCCACCGGCCCGAACGCGAGACCGATCGCCAGGAGGATCATCATTGGCCTTCGGATCACGTGCGGAGTCTCCCCATCAGGGACGAACACGAGAGATGCAGCCGACGCGGCCGGCCGCGAGTCCCCTCCTCGCGAATGCCCGAATGCGTAGTCTCGCAGACTCTGCCGCTCTGTCCATCGTGCGGAAACCCGGGATCGGCAAGCGGGGAATCCTCCGGTCCCGCCGCGTCGGTCGGCAGCATCGGTGCATGCCCTCACTCCAGATCGACGTTCCGCACACGCTCTCCGCCGAAGACGCCACGATCCGCATGAAGGGACTCACGTCTCGCTTGCGGGCGCGCTACGCCGGGAAGATCGACGATGTGGACGAGTGGTGGGCGAAGGACCGCGGAGAGTTCACGATCTCGATCTCCGGCGTGAAGGTGAAGGGCTCGGCCGATGTCGCGTCCGACTCCGTTCGCATGCGCCTCGACCTGCCAATGATGGCGATGATGTTCAAGTCCACGATCGAGGATTCGATTCGGAGCGAGGTGAAAGCCTGTCTCGCCGGGTGAGTTCACGCACGCAGTACACGAGCGCAGTGGGGGCGGGAGGGATCTGATGGAACGGACATTTCTCGGACGCACAGGTGTCCGCACGAGTCGGCTCGCCTTCGGGACGATGTCGTTCGGTGGCGATGCCGATCGCGCTGAGTCGGCCCGCATGTTCGGCGCGTGTCGCGACGCGGGCGTGGACCACTTCGACACGGCGGACGTCTACAACGACGGGCGCTCCGAGGAGATCCTCGGTGGGTTACTTGCCGACTGCCGCGACGAGGTCGTGCTGGCGACGAAGGCGTACTTCCCGACGGGCGAGGGGCCGAATGATCGCGGTTCGTCGCGCTACCACCTTGTGCGGGCGGTCGAGGCCAGCCTGCGTCGGCTGAACACGGATCGGATCGACCTCTTCTATCTGCATCGCTTCGACGACGAGACGGCACTCGACGAGACGCTGCGGGCAATCGACGACCTGGTGCGCTCGGGCAAGATCCTCTACCCGGCCGCGAGCAACTTCGCTGCGTGGCAGATGATGAAAGCGCAGGGGGTGTGCAACGCGCGCGGGCTCGCTCCGTTGGTCGCGCTCCAGCCGATGTACAACCTGCTGAAGCGCCAGGCCGAGTCGGAGCTCCTGCCGATGGCGCAGAGCGAGCGGCTCGCCGTCTTCCCGTACAGCCCGCTCGCGGGGGGCGTGCTGACGGGCAAGTACGCACCGGATGCGCGGCCAGCGTCCGGGCGCGTCGTGGACAATGCGATGTACGCGACGCGCTACGGCGCGGCCTCGAACTTCGAGATCGCCGGCGCGTTCTCTTCGCTCGCGGCGGAGGTCGGCCACCATCCCGTATCGCTGGCCGTTGCCTGGGTCGCCTCACATCCGGCGGTGACCGCGCCGCTCCTCGGAGCACGCAACCTGGACCAATTGCGCCCGGCGCTCGCGGCGGTCGAGATCGACATGACGGCCGAATTGCGCGACCGCGTGAGTGCCCTCAGCCCCGCGCCCGCGACTGCCACCGATCGCAACGAAGAGGCGTCGGCGCACCACTTTGGCTCCCGCTGACGGCTGACCGCTGACAGGGGGACCGGAGAGCTGGAGAGCCGACTCGCGGCCTCGCTGCCGCGCCGATCAGTTGATGTCGAGCAGTTCCATGTCGAAGACGAGGACCTGCTGCGGCGGGATGCCAGCGGGGTGACCCGCTTCGCCGTACGCAAGCTGATAGGGGATCGTCGCGCTCCAGCGGTCGCCGATGCACATCGCCGCGCCGAGGATGTCCCAGCCCTTGATCACCATGCCAGCGCCGAGCTTGAAGCCGAAGGGCGAACCGCGTTCGCGGGAACTGTCGAAGGGGCGGCCATCCGGGAACGTGCCGACGTAGTGCATGCTCACCTGATCACCAGTCAGCGGCTTCTGTCCGTTGCCACTCGAGATGATCTCGACCTCGATGGCGGGGACGCCCTCGATACCGGATTCGATCGTCATGTCGGCCATGCTCACTCCTTCGCCCGTCCCGTTCGTGAGACGTGGGCGCGGGAACGGTATCCGACACCCGGCCAGGCCCAAAGCAGGTACGCGGCGCAGGGATGCGGTGGCGCAGGGACGCGGCGCAGGACTGCCGCGTCGCGCCGTCCGACGGGGAGCGTACGATCTTCCTCCCCATGCCCTCCCGTCCTGACCTCGACCGCCTGCTCCGCGAACGCTTCGGTTTCGACGCGTTCCGCGAGGGCCAGCGTACCGCGATCACGACCCTGCTCGACGAGCGCCGGTTGCTTGCTATCCAGCCCACCGGAGCCGGGAAGTCGCTGCTCTACCAGCTTCCGGCGCTCGTGGTCGACGGCCTGACGCTGGTCATCTCGCCGCTCCTCGCACTCATGCGGGACCAGCTCCGCCACCTGAACGAGCGTTTCGGCATCCCCGCCGCCGCGATCAACTCGGATCAGACCGACGACGAGAATGCACGCGCCCGCGACGCCGCGCGTTCCGGCGATGTGCGCATTCTCTTCGTCGCACCGGAACGGCTCGACCAGCTGCATACGTATCGCTTCTTGTTGTCGCTGCCGGTGGCCCTGCTGGTCGTTGACGAGGCGCATTGCATCTCGACCTGGGGCCATGATTTCCGTCCGAGCTATCGCCAGATCGTCGGCGCGGTGCATGCGTTCGCGGAGCGGCACGCCGAGCTACGCGTGCTGGGGCTGACGGCGACCGCCGACGCGCGGACCGAGGCCGATATCGCGCGGCAACTCGCCGCCGCCGACGGTCCTCCGCTGCGCGTGCTGCGGGCGACGATGGACCGCCCGAATATCGCCCTGCAGCTTCGGCCGGTGCGCGGCGCGGGGCACAAGCTGGCGGAGTTGCTGGCGGTGATCGAAGCGCAGGACGGAGGCGGTATCGTCTACTGCGCCACACGCGATCGATCCGAGCTGGCCGCCGAGTACCTGCAGGAATGCGGTGTCAGCGCGGTCGCCTACCACGCCGGACTGGCTCCCGAGCTGAAGCGCGAGTTGCAGGAGCAGTTCATTGCGGGCGCCCACCAGGCGATCTGCGCGACCAATGCTCTCGGCATGGGGATCGACAAGCCCGACGTGCGCTTCGTCGTCCATTTCGACGTCCCTGGATCGATCACTGCCTACTACCAGGAGGTCGGGCGCGCGGGGCGTGACGGCCTGCCCGCCGCCGGCATCCTGCTCTTCGATGAGGACGACCGGCGCATTCAGGATCATTTCATCCGGTCGTCACAGCCGACGCGGCCCGACTTCGACGGCGTGCTCGACGCCTTGAACGAAGAGGCCGAGAGTGGACCGCCGGGACTGACGCGCATCAAGATCCGCACGGGGCTCCATCCCACGCGGGTGACGGTCGTTCTGGCGGAACTCATCGAGCAGGGCTTCGTCGAAAAGGAACTTTCCGGGAAGCGTCAGGTCTACGTCGCGACAGGACGCGGCGGGGAGGCGCGACTGGACCGCTACGAACGGCAGCATGACGTGCGGCAGCGCGAACTCGCGGCGATGCTCGCCTACGCCCGTGGCGAGCCGGACTGCCTGATGGCCGCGCTACGGCGCGCGCTCGGCGATGGCGAGGCGGCCCCGTGTGGTCGTTGCGGTCGCTGTCGTGACACGGGAGCGCGTGCGCCGTCGAGCGACTCTCGTCGAGCGACTCCTGGCGCGGGTCGCGCCGCTGCCGAGGCATTCCTCCAGGGCAGATCGGTCGTTCTCCGGGCGGCGCGCGTCCCGCGGATGTCCGCCGGGATCGCCGTGCTCGACGGCGAGTTGCGTACCCCGGCTCACGTCGCATTCCTTCGACACCGGGCGGATCCCGACCGTGTCGATCTTCCGGACGAGTTGATGGCGCTGGTGGTCGAGCGCGTGCGCCGGCTCGGCGCGGAGCATCGCTTTGGCGGCGTCGTCGCCGCGCCGTCCCGCGACTGGGCGCAGCGCGCGTCGATCGTCCGCATCCTGGCTCGCGAACTCCAATGCCTGCCCTACGCCGACGCGTTGCAATTCAGTCCCGAGCCGCTACAGCGACAAGGGGAGTTGATGAACAATGACCAGCGTCGCGAGAACGTGCGTGATTGTGTGCGCGTCCTGGGCGAGATCGGTTCGGCGGTCACCGGACGGGCGCGGCGACCGGTGCTGCTGGTCGATGATTTCACGGGTTCCGGTGCAACGCTGAAGGAGTGCGCACGCGCGTTGCGCAAGCAAGCGCGGGTCGGCGGCGACATCGTTCCGCTCACGATCACGAAGGTTCGCTGGCGGCTCGGTGCGACCGGAATGATCTGATCGGAGCGCCCGAATTCACGTGTCCGGAGCGCTGCTGTCGAAACTCGGCGGTGGGGCTCCGTATGTTCGAACCGTGCTGCACGGGGGCGAGTAGGTTGCGGGGCCCGACTAGGAGCGCACGACCATGTCCGACAGCACACCCGACACGACTGACACACCCGCCGTCGACGACGCCGAAATCCTCGCTGCGCGCGAAGAGGGCATCTCCGAGATGGCCGAGATCCTCCAGGACGAATTCGCCGCCGTGGCGATGGCTGCCGGGCAATTGCGTGAGACGTCGGAGCTGGCGAAGAAGCTCTCCGACGACGACCTGCTGAAGGTGCTCTCGCAGCTTCGCGTGGGCCGCGCGATGGACGACTTCACGATGGTCTACCTCAGCGTCAAGGACGAAGAGGCCGAAGCCGCCGCGAGTCTTCTCGACGAACTCGAGGACGGCAGCGACGGGATCGCCTCGATCCTCGGCGGCGACTTCGACGACGACGAATTCGAGGACGACTACGACGACGATGACGACCTCGACGATCTCGACGACTTCGATGACGAGGACGACGACGAAGAAGACCACGACGACGAAGAAGAAGCCGCAGCAGACGCGAAGTAACTCGCGAGGCTAGCCCGCGGAGTCGGCCCTGCGGAGTTGGCCTTCCGGAGTCGGCGGAACAGCGCGGCTCTCGCCTTCCGCTCTGGTCGGCCCGCGCGCCCCTTACTCGCGGGTCTTCAGAGTCACGTCTTCTCTGCGCGTCGTTGCCTCGGCCAGGACGACTCGCAACTCCTTGGCGAAGAGCGTCTCGTCGTGCGGGAGGATCAGGATCGCATGCGGTCCGGGCTGCAGGCCGAGCACGCGGATCAGGTCGACTTCGTCGGCATCGCGCGCGGTGGCGACGTGACCGTCGACGACGACCGTGACGTGGGCGAACGCGCCGTCCGCATCCACAACTCTTAGTGTCAGGGCGGCATCTCCCCACTCCACGCGCACGTCCTTCGGGCCCTCGAACCGATGCGACCACGTGACGTGATCCGAACGCGTCACATGCACCCAGCCGCCGCCCGTCACGCGCTCTTCGATCGTGTCCCCGCCGCCCCAGATGCCGCGTCTCGTACCGTCGTCGAGGACGAACTCCACACCGATGTACTTGCCCAGGCTCGGCGGGAGGCGCACGCGAACCATGCCCACTGTCGGCGCGGCGGCGAGATCCTCTGCGGTGAGGCCGAGCTCGCGCGCTTCGGTCTCCGGGAGCGATATCGCGATCCGTCGTATGACCTCGCCGGACGTCACGCTGAGTTCGAGGTCGCCCGCCGCGTAGGTCCTGAGCTCGGCTCCGTCCGTACTCATCGCACACGCCACTCCGTTGTGGCGGAGAACGTACTGCGCCCCGGCGTCTGCCGGAACGTGGATGACGTGCGGGCGTGCGAGCGCGACGTGGACGCGGCGCTCTCCTCCCTCCGTTGGGCCGGCGGCGAAGAAGAACGTGCGTCCCAGATAGGTGGCGCCCAGCGTCACGTCGCCATCGGTCGGGACAAAGGCCTCGCGGTCGTCTCCGAGAAACGTGTCGACCGCGCCACCGGCTGCGCCCTCGATCGCGAGCGACAGGTCCAGGCCGTCCGGCAGGTCACCGTCCAACACGAGGCGGGCCTGCGATCGCGCGCGCAGCGTGACGCGGTTGGGCGCTCCGCGGCGGATATCGATGGGAAGGGGCGCTACGGAGAATGCACCGAACGGAGATGTGCTTTGCGTGACGTAGAGCCCCGGTGGAACGTCGAATTGGCACACCCCTCGCGAGCTACCCTTCGCGGCCCAATCTTGATGGAAGACACGGCCGTCGCTCTCGCTCACGAGTACGACCTCCGGTT
The DNA here is from genome assembly GCA_024280885.1 of Planctomycetota bacterium. GTDB lineage: Bacteria > Planctomycetota > JAJSAM01 > JAJSAM01 > JAJVHW01 > JAJRPF01. The sequence goes on from JAJRPF010000054.1 coordinate 13,548, forward strand.
CCTCGACGGCCTGACCTGACTCGTCGAGGACTCGGATCGCGACGCGCACCGGCTCGGGGTCGTTCCATGCGAACCCCCACGGCGCGAGCGTGACGCTAAGCGGCGTCCCCGCGCGCCAGGCGCCGCCGTCGAGCGTCGTCCAGCCGTCGTTGGCGTTCGGGTGCATGAAGAAGAGCGTTGCCTCGGCGGCGACTCCCCGCAACTCGAAGTGTCCCGCCCTGTCGGTGAGCCCGACCGGACCGCGATGCCGCTGGTACGAGCGCACCTCGACGCCTTCGAGCGGGCGTCCGGCCGGATCGCTGACCGTGCCTTCGGCGACGCCACCGGGAGCGAGCGTGAGGTCCTGCACGCGTGCGCCGAGACGTCGGGCAGCGTCCATTTCCAGGTAGTCCGCCTCGATCGTCGGGTTCTCCAGCCAGAGTCGCGTCGCGTGGGGATCGTGGCCCTCCACGGTGAGTCGACCGTCCGCGTCGGTCCGCAGCATCTCGACGGTGGGCCCGTGCCCAGCGCCCATGAAGACCTCGACGTCCGTCGCCGCGACGGGGCGCCCGAGAAGGTCGACGATGCGTGTGCGCACGGGCGTGGCACGAACGAGCTCCGTGCGTGCCGGAGGGAACTCCCCCCAGCCGTAGGCCGGCGCGTAGCCGTCGGCCTCGACGACGTAGTGACTGTCTGCGTCCCACGTCGCAACGGTCGTCCAGTCGAGCGACGCCAGTCCGTAGCGGTCGCTCCGGGCCGTGCCGAGCGCCGGCGCTCGCAGGCCCTCGCGTTCGGCGTACCAGGTCAGGAGCGCCCCGGAGATGGGCTCACGCGAGAGTGCATCGACGACCAGAGTGGTGGCCGTGTCTTCGCCGGGAGCCAGAGCCGCGACGTCCCGCGAAGACTCTCCGTTCTTCGCAACGTCGGCGTCTCGCGCGGCGTTCGGTGGCGTTACCGGCCGATCCTGCGCCATCGCGAGCGAGCCGACGAGCAGGGTCGCAACGGCGACAAGAGCGGTGCGCATCGCAGGAAGCTACAGCGTCAGCGTGAGTCTGGGCGCATTCCGTGTAGCCTCGCTCTCGCATGACCGAGGAGCATGGGGCCGACAAGACGGAGACCGGGGACGGCGTGTCCGCGGCTGACGACACTCCGGAGTTCCGCATCCTCGTGGACATCGTTCACGAACGGCGCGTCTGCTTCGCGTTGCAGCAGAACGCCGTGCCGTTCCTGCGGCAAATCCGTCTCTGCAATGTTGGCAGCGCGAACACCGGACCGCTCTCCATCTCCGTGACCCTCTCGCCCGCGATCGCAACGCCGCTCGAACTCACAATCGGCGGCGTTGCACCCGACGCTCGCGTTGACCTGCCCCGCGTGGACGTTGCGTTGCGTCCGGCCGTTCTGGGAGTGCAGACGGAGCGCGAGGTCGGCGAGGTCATCGTGCGAGTGACGTCCGCCGATGGCTCGGTCGTCGCCGAGCGCCGGAGTCCCTTCGAGGTCCTCGCGTACGACGAATGGCCTGGGACGCTGTCGTTGCCCGAGATCCTCGCGGCCTTCGTCCTCCCGAACCACCCGCGCGTCGAGACCGTGCTCGCGGCGGCGCTGCCGCTGCTTGAGGAGCGCACGGGACGGGCGGCATTCGACGGGTATCAATCGCAGGACCCGCAGCGCGCACTCGCGCAGGCGGCGTCGATCCTCGATGCCATCGGCACGCTCGGGCTGGCGTACGCGAACCCACCCGCGAGCTATGAGGAGCAGGGGCAGAAGATCCGCACTCCCGAGCGCATTGCGGCGGCCGGTCTTGGGACCTGTCTCGATCTCGTGTGCTTCGCCGCCGCGTGTCTGGAGCAGGCCGGTCTGCACGCGTTGCTGGTGATGATCGAGGGCCACGCGTTCTGCGGGGTCTGGCTCGAGGAGGAGAGCTTCCCGGAGCCGACCGTCGCTGAACCGCTCGCGCTCGTGAAGCGGGCGGAGTTGGATCGGATCGCGCTCTTCGAGACGACCGGCGTCACGCTGCGTCCGCCGATGCCCTTCGCCGAGGCGATGGAGAGAGCGGCCGCGCACCTCGCCGACCCCGCCAAATTCATCTTTGCCGTGGACGTTCATGCTGCCCGGCGCACGCGCATCCGGCCGTTGCCGACCCGGATTACCGAGGGCGACTTCGACGTGCCGGACGCGGCGCCGGTCCCACGCGCGGACGCCTTCGCAGTGCCCGAACTCGAGCACTCTCCCGCCGCCGTTCCCGACGAGACACCCGCGACGCGCATCGATCGTTGGAAGCGCCGGCTCCTCGACCTGACGGCGCGGAACCGCCTGATCGCGCATCGCGAGACGAAGAAGACCGTGCCTCTCCTTTGCCCCGATCTCCCGGCGCTCGAAGATGCGCTCGCCGACGGGCGCTCGTTCCGCATACTGCCGCCGCCCAAGGCGTTCGATCAGAGCGACCCGAGGGACGCCGATCGCCACCCCGACGGCGACGACCCGCTCGATGCTCTCCTGCGCCAGGACCTTGGCGAGCGACGCCTGCGTGCCACGCTCGCGCAGGAAGAACTCGATCGTCGTCTGCTCGAGATCTTCCGCGCCGCGCGTTCGTCCATGGAGGAGTCGGGGGCGAATACGCTCTACCTGGCGCTCGGTTTCCTGGAGTGGTTCGAGACCGAGGAGAGCACGAAGCCGCGTCGTGCGCCTCTGTTGCTGCTGCCGCTCTCGATGGATCGCACATCGGTTCGCTCCGGCTTTCGCATTCGGCTACTCGACGACGACGCGCGCATCAACGTCACGCTCTTGCGCAAGCTCGAGGCCGAATTCGGGATCGAGATCCCTGGCGTCAATCCGCCGCCGCAGGACGAACACGGTCTCGACGTGCCGCTTGTCTTCCGGCGCATTCGCGAGGCGGTCCTCGACATTCCGCGCTGGACCGTGCGCGAAGACGCCGTGATCGGTCTCTTCTCGTTCACTAAGTTCCTGATGTGGCTCGATCTCGACGAGCGTTCGGACTTCCTGACCGAGAGCCCGGTCGTACGCCATCTCGTCGAGTCGCCCGGTACGCCCTTTGACGACGGCATTCCGCTTCCTAACGAGGACGCGGCCGACGCGCGCGAAGCGGGGACCGTGTTCTGCCCGACCGACGCGGACTCGTCCCAGTTGCGCGCGATCCTCGCGGCCGAAGCGGGTAAGTCCTTCGTTCTGCAGGGGCCACCCGGCACGGGGAAGTCGCAGACGATCACCAACCTCATCGCGCATTGTCTCGCCGCCGGGCAGCGCGTGCTTTTCGTTGCGGAGAAGCGCGCCGCACTCGATGTCGTCCATCGGCGTCTCGCCCGCGTAGGGCTGGATCCGTTCTGTTTGGCCGTGCACTCCAACAAGGCGCGCAAGCGCGACGTGCTGGAGTCGCTCGGCGAGGCGCTGCGCCACACACAACTGCCAGAGCCCGAGGGCTGGCGCGACGCGGCCGGGCGCCTGGTCGCGTTGCGCGAGGAACTCAACGCGTTCGCGGCTGCACTGCACCGACCGCGCGCCGCGGGATTGACGGCGTTCGGTGTGCTCTCGCAGTTGATCGGGTTGCGTGACGCGCCGCACGCCCCGCTCGCGATCGAGGATCTCGGGAGCGTCGGCGCGAACGAGTTGTCCGCATTGCGCGAGTCAGTTGGGGCCGTCGCCGAAGAGGCGCGCGCGCTGGGCGACATCGCTAAGCATGCTCTGCTGGCCGTCGAGATCGAGCGTTGGGAGCCCGCGCTGCCGGAGCGGGTGCGCGAGGCGGCCGACGCTCTCTCGGCTGCCGCCTCGGCGCTGCTGCATGCCTGTCAGGATGTGGCGGAACGTGCGGCCGTGCCGCCGCGCGATTGGTCCACGACCGAGGCGGCTGACTTGCGCGAGTGGGGCGCGTTGATGGCGGCGTCGCCTGCTCCCGAAGCCGCACTTGTGGAAACGCCCGATTTCGACGGCGTCCGTGCCCGGGTCGAGGATCTCTGCCGTCGCGGACGCGAGCGCGACCGTCTCCGTGACGCGCTGCTGGCCGACTATCGACCCGGAGTTCTGGCGCTCGACCACGACGCGCTCGTGGCGCAGTTGAACAAGGCCACCGCGACGTTTTGGCCACTCTCCTGGTTCGCGGCGCGCGCGGTGCGGAACGCTCTGCGTCCGCACTGCGCGAACGGCAACCTCGGTGATGACGCGCGCTTGATCACGGATCTCGAGACCGCCACGCGCGTCGTCTCCGAGACGGTGCAACTGAGCGACGCCGCCTGCGACGGCGCGCGCTTCCTCGGCGACGCGTGGCGCGCGGGAGAGGCCGATTGGGACGCGGTCGAGCGCACACTGAAGTGGGTTTCGCGTGTCCGCGACTTGCTCACGCGCGTTGCTGGCGACGACCTCGAACTCCGCGCGGAACTGCGCTCATCGTGGCTGCGCGTCGCGCGCGAGGGACGGGATCTCTGTGGTCCTGACGCTCCGATCGGACGTGCGGTGGCGGCGCTCGATGCTGCGTCCGCGGACTTCGATCGGTGCGGCTCGGCGTTCATGGAGTTGCTCGTTCTCGATGCGGAGCGTGCGTTCGGAACGCGGGGAACCACAGGTGATATCGCTCGCGTGACATCTGGCGCCGACACGATCGCCGTTGCCCGTGGACAGCTACGCGCTTGGGCCGGATACCACCGCGCGCGCGCCGCCGCACGAACCCTCGGCGCGGGTGCGTTGGTCATGTCGCTCGAGCGCGGGACGTTCGATGTCGCAATGCTGACCACCGCGTTCGAGCGCAGCTTCTGCTCTCTCTGGGCCGAGCGCGTCCTGGCCGACGACCCGCTCCTGGCCGACTTCTCGAGTACGCGCCACGGGCTCGCCGTCGAGCGCTTTCGGGACCTCGATCGGCAGGCACTGCGGACCGCGGCCGAGGTGGTACGCGCACGTCTCTCCGCGCGGCTCCCTAGTGGCGGTGGCGAGGCGGCGCGTGGCAGTTCCTCCGAGGTGGGCATCCTGAATCGCGAATTGCAGAAGCGGGCGCGGCACAAGCCGATCAGGCGACTCTTCGAGGAGATTCCCAACGTTCTCGCGCGGATCAAACCGTGTCTGCTCATGAGTCCGCTCTCGGTCGCGCAGTACCTGGGGCCAGGTGTGGAGCGGTTCGATCTTGTGGTCTTCGACGAGGCCTCGCAGATCCCGGTCTGGGATGCGGTCGGGGCCATCGCGCGCGGCGAGCGCGTCGTCGTCGTGGGAGATAGCAAGCAGCTGCCGCCGACGTCGTTCTTCGAGAAGAGCGAGAGTGACGAGTGGTTGGATGAAGACGCGGTCGAAGATCTCGAGAGTATCCTCGACGAGTGTGTGGCGAGCGGTCTCCCTGAGTTGCGCCTGCGTTGGCACTATCGCAGCCGGCACGAGAGCCTCATCACGTTCAGCAATCAGCACTACTACGACGGCCGATTACTCACGTTCCCGAACGCGGCGGGTGCATCGTCACGTATGGGCGTGTCGTTCCGCGAGGTGCCCGGCGGCGTCTACGACCGCGCGCGCACGCGGACCAATCGCGTGGAGGCCGAGGCGCTCGTGGCCGACGTCGTCGCGCGTCTCCTCGATCCGCGCGAGCAAGGGCGCACGATCGGTGTCGTCACGTTCAGCATGGCGCAGCAGACGTTGATCGAGGATCTGCTTGAGGAGGCGCGGCGCGCGACGCCCGAGATCGAACCGTTCTTCACCGATGAAGCCGACGAGGCGGTCTTCGTGAAGAATCTGGAGAGCGTGCAGGGCGACGAGCGCGACGTGATCCTCTTCTCGGTCGGCTACGGGCCGGATGCCACCGGGCGTGTCTCGATGAACTTCGGCCCGCTCAACCGAGACGGCGGCGAGCGGCGCCTGAACGTGGCCGTGACGCGTGCGCGTGAGCAAGTCGTCGTCTTCTCGACGTTGCTTCCGGAGCAGATCGACCTCGTGCGGACGCGCGCGGTGGGCGTCGCCGACCTGAAGCGCTTCCTGGAGTACGCGCGCCGCGACGCCGCGGTGACGGTGCGCGTCGCTGCGGCGGCCAACGTGGGTGCCAATGCCGCCGGCGCCAATGTCGGGGCCGTCGCTGCGGCAGGTCCCAAACGTGAGGATACGGCGCGCGGGCCGACGTTTGCAGCGGATGTGGCGCGCGTGCTGCGCGATGGTGGTCACGCTGTCGATTGTGCTGTCGGGAGCTCGGAGTTCCGGATCGATCTGGCCGTCCGCGACGCTGACGACGAAGAGCGTCACGCGCTCGGTATCCTGCTCGACGGAGCGTCGTATGCCGCGGCCCGCACGGCGCGCGATCGCGAGCGTTTGCGCGAAGAGGTGCTCGGGCGTCTCGGCTGGCAGTTGCATCATGTCTGGGCGCTTGACTGGTGGTACGAGCCCGAGCGCGAGGCGGAGCGTTTGTTGGACGCGCTACGCGTGGCACGCGAAGCGGGGCCGCCCGAGGAACTCCGCGTCGAGTCTCCGAGGCGCTTTGCAGCGGCGCCGGATGAGCCCGAGGCGCCTCCGGTGATCGACGTTCCGTCGTACGCGAGCATGCTTCCCGATCCCGTGCGAGGCACGCCCGAGGGGTTCGTCTCTCCCCGCGCCAGGGACGCACTGCGTGACGTGACCGCCGCTGTCCTCGCATCCGAGGCGCCCATTACCGAGGCGCTGTTGATCCGGCGCGTCGCTGCGCACTGGGGGGTTCGTCGTGTCACCGCGAAGGTGACGGCTCGCGTTCGCGAGACGTGTGGCGATCTCTTGGGGACGCGCACGGACGAGAGCGGCGGCGCGGTGTTGTGGGGACGCGAAACGGATCCGACGACGTGGGATCGCTTCCGTCCACCGTCCACCGACGACCCGGACCCGCGCGAGGCCGCGGAGATCCCGCTCGTCGAGATCGCCATTGCGGCGCGACATGTGCTGCGTGTGAACGTCTCGATGTCGCGTGAGGATCTCGCCCGGCGGAGCGCCCGCGTGTTCCGTATCTCGCGCCTCGGCAGTCGTGTCAAGGCCCGCATGCTGGCTGGGATTCGTGTGCTCATCGAGCGCGGAGACGCGGCGGAGGACGGCGATAGAATCCGGCTGGCCGACTGACGGCGCTTCCACCTGCGCGACAAGTCGGCGAGAATGCCCGCACCATGCGCTCACTACTCCTCATCGCGGCGGTCTGCGTTCTGCTCCCCGCCTGCAAGACGAACCCCTACACCGGCCGCAGCCAGTTTCTCGGGCTCTCCTCGGAGTCCGACGAGATCAAGGCTGGTATCTCCGGCTACCAGCAGGTGCTCGACGAGCAGCCGATCAGTACCGACGCCGATCTGAACGAACCGTTGAAGCGCGTGGGCACGGCCATCGCCAAGGCCGCCGACGCGTGGCGCGCCGAGCAGGGCGAGGAGCCGTTCCAGTGGGAATTCCACGTCATTGCGGACGACAAGACCGTGAACGCGTGGTGCATGCCCGGGGGCAAGATCGCCTTCTACACCGGCATCTATCCGATCCTCGTTGACGAGAACGGGATGGGCATCGTGATGGGGCACGAAGTTGCCCACGCGATGTTGCGACACGGCGGCGAGCGCGTCAGTTCGCAGAAACTCGTTGCCGGCGGTCTTGCCGCCGCCGCCGTCGCGACACGCGACAACGAGAACCGCGGACTGATCATGGCGGGCCTCGGCGCCGGGGCGACGTTCGGATACATCATGCCGTACTCGCGACTGCACGAGTCCGAGGCCGACATGCTCGGATTGGAACTCGCCGCCCGCGCTGGCTACGACCCGCGCGCAGCCATCGGCGTCTGGGAGCGCATGGCGGGCCTCGGCGGTGGCGATCGGCCAGCGGAATTCTTCTCGACGCATCCCGATCCGCTCAACCGGATCAAGGAGATGCAGCAGCAGATGCCGCAGGTGCTGCCGACCTACGAGCGCTCGAAGAAGATGCCGAACTCCAAACTGCCGAATGCGCTTGGGCGCAAGGCTCCGCGGGCGATGAAGCCTGCGAAGAAGAAGTCCAAGTAGTTCAAACTTCGTGACGGTCCCGTCGCCTTCGTGAGATCGCCCGCGCTTGCCGCCGTGGTCTCTGCCGTCGTCGTTGCAGCAGCGGTCGCGTGGAGCGCGATCCCGACGTCGCCGCTCGCCGCCGACGCGCCAGCCACCGACTTCTCCGAGGAGCGCGCGTCGTCCGTACTCGCGACGCTCGTGGACGAGATCGGGCACCGCACGGCGGGGTCCGACGGCGCGACGCGCGCCCTCGCGTATCTCGAGACGACGATGCGTGCAATCCCGGGACTCGAAGTCGTCGTCCAGGACATCACCGCTCTCGCCGACGGGCGCTACTCCGGCGCGTCCGTTTACCGCGTTCGCAACGTCGTGGCGCGTCTGCCGGGCGAGTCCCCGGAGACCGTTCTGATCGCGGCGCACTACGACTCGGCCACGATGAGCGTCGGCGCCGCCGACGACGCGCTCTCCGTCGCCGCCGTCGTCGACGTGGCGCGCGCACTCGCGGCCGGGCCGAAACTCCGACGCACGGTCGTCTTCCTGCTCGACGAGGGCGAGGAACTCGGTCTCTTCGGCGCGCAGGGCTTCTTGAAGCACCGCTTCGCGGGTGACGTCGTGACGTTCGTCAACCTCGAGGCAGCGGGCGCGCGGGGCCGACCGATCCTCTTCCAGACTGGACCCGGCGACCCGTGGCTGGCGGGCGCGTACGCATCTGCCGCGCCGCATCCGCGCGGGACAGTCATGGGCCAGGATGTCTTCCAGTCCGGGATTATCCCGAGCGATACCGACTTTCGCGTGTATCGCGACGAGCGCGGATTGCGCGGGCTCGACGTCGCGCTCTACCGCGACGGATGGGCGTATCACACGCATCTCGATCGCACGGATCGTCTCGAGTCCGGGAGTCTGCAGGAGATGGGCGCGAACGCGCTGGCCGTCACGCGCGAGTTGGCGACGATGGACATCCCCACCGGCCACAGCGACTCGCCGGCGGTCTACTACGACATCCTGGGCCTCTGGATGATCTCGTATGCGCACGTCGTCGCCTGGCTGCTCGCGGGCCTGGCGATTGTCGCGCTCGGCCGTGCGTTGCGCATCGTCCACCGTCAGGGACTGCTCTCCCCTCGCGACTTGATCACGGGGACGTTCTGGTCAGCCGGCGCACTCGTCTCCGGAGTCGTGGTCGCGATCTTCCTCGCAACGCTCATCGGCGGTTGGATGGCGCGTCCGCATGGGTGGTTCGCACGGCCGTGGCTTGCGGTCGCTGCGTACGGAGTGCCCGCGGTGCTCGTGACGCTCCTCATCTTGCGTTTGGCTGTGCTGCGCTCGACGGCGTCCACCGTGAGCGCGGCGACGCGTCTGATCGCAGGGACCGGCGTCGTCTTCGCGCTCCTACTCATGATCGCGACTGGTCTGGGGGTCGGCAGCGGCTACATGCTGCTCTGGTGGGTGGTCGGCTGCGCGGGAGCACTGCGGATTGCCGCACTTGGCGTGACGCGTCTCGGGACCGCGCTCGTTGCCGGTTGGATGTTTCCCGCGCTCCTGACACTCACGGCTGGGGACGCGTTGCTCGCCACGTTTGTCCCCATGGCGGGCCGGATGGGCGTTCCGATGGACGGTCTGATTGCCGTGTTGGCTGCCTTGCCGCTCGTCGCCGCGGCGCTTCTTCCGGGCGCGATCATCGTCGCATACCCGCCGGATTGGGGACGCTTTGTCTTCCGCACTCTCGGCGTCGTGGCGGTCGCGTCCCTTGTCGCCGTGGCGATCGTTGATCCGTACACGCCCGAGCGACCGCGTCGCATCGCGTTGCGGATCGACCAGAGCGCCGGGAGCGCGAGCGTCGGATCGCGGTCGATGGACGGCATCAGCATGGATGGCGATCGGCTGCACGTCGCGCGTCCGTTGCACGGCATGGGCGCGCTGCCTCGTCTGCCTGGCGCTGAGCTCGTGTTGGTGGAAGAGCGGCAGATGATGGCGTCGAAGGGAACCGGGCGGGTCGTCCGCGTGCGATTGGACCCGCATGGAGCGACGGCCGTACGGTTGCGATGGGAACCGGCTGACTCCCGGATCATCGTCGACGACGGAACGGAAGACGGGCTGCGACTCGACGACCTGTCGGGGAGCGTGACGTTCGTCGCGCCGAATCCAAGCGGCGTCGAATTGACGTTTGTCCTCGACCGAGACGGTCCCCTGCAACTCGACGTGAGGGCGCTGCACTCGTCGCCACCGGAGGCGCTGCGAGACGACCTCGACACTCTTCCGGACTGGGTGGCACTCGACTTCTCGGCGTGGGTGATCTCGACCGTCGAGTTCTGAGCGACTCCAGTCGGAGTCAGTCAAGCTGGCTGGCGTCAGTCCGGGCGGAGCGTGTGAGCCGCCATGCTCTCGTAGTGCGGACGGCAGAGTTCTTCGATCGTCCGGTAGCGCTCCGGAAGCGCTCGCCGCTGCGGTCGGTAGGGCGCGAAGCCGGTCGAGGCCTCGACCGCGTCGTACCAGTACTGCGCCCAGACTCCGTCTGTCGCACGCGGCCCCGCAGGCCACGCGAGCATCGCTTCGTCGAATGGGATACACAGCCGCGAGCAGAGCGCGGAGAGTGTTGCGCGCGGTTCGCGGAGGACGTCGCGCGCGTCGATGACCGGGGGCACCTCTCCCATCAACTTACACACCCGCGCGAAGATCTCGGTCTGGCGCACGAAGCCGATGTCATCCGCGTCGAGATCCGGGCGACGCACCGCGTACGAGAGGATGACGTCCACCGGATCCCGGATCAGGAATGCGTGTCGGACCGACGCCATCCATTCCAACGGCAGTTCCGGCACCATGTGGTGCGTCATGTGCTTTTGATAGAAGATCGGTGCGTTCCCGGGCACGTCGCCGATCAGAGCCGTCGCAACGCGCTCCGCATCGCGCTCGCAGACAGCAAGCGTCTCTTCGCGCCCCGGATGGTCGATCCCTGTGGCGTCGAGGAAGCACGCGTAGAAGGGCTCGTCCACCACCGCCGTATCCGTGCGGTTCTCGAATGCGCGCATCATCGCCGTACTGAGATTGCGCGGACCGCTCCACATCGCGATCCGGATCGCCTCAGTCATCGGAACACGCGCGCTCCACCAGAGCGTGGTAGAGCCCTTGTAGCCGGCGCGTGATCGGACCGCGCGCGAACGGCACGTCGTCAACTCGGTTTGCGGGCGTGATCCCAGCGAACGTGCCCGTCACGAACGCCTCGTCCGCCGAGTGGACGTCTTCGATCGTGAAGTTGCGTTCGAAGACGGGCAGGTCGTGCGCATGACAGAGGTCGATGACGTTGCGGCGCGTGATCCCGTCCAGGCAGAACTCGCCAGTCGACGTCCACACCTCGCCGCCACGAACAATGAAGAAGTGCGTCGAGTTGCACGTCGCCACAAAGCCGTGCGGATCGAGCATGATGCCCTCTTCGCCGCCCTTGCGTTGCGCGTCGATACACGCCGCGATGCAGTTGTGTTTCGAGAGGCTGTTGAGCCGCGGGTCCTGCGCGTTCGTCGGCGGCCGGATCACGTCGGTCGTCACGAGACGGAGGCCGCGTTCCGCGAGTGCCGGGTCGGCGGTCTTCCACTCCGGGATGATGACGATCGTCGCAGCCGAGGCCGACGCCGCCGGGTCCTGGAATGGCGTGATCTTCATGCCGCGCGAGACGATGAGTCGGATGTGGACTCCATCCGTCATCTCATTCGCTGACACGGTGCGGTGGAGCAGGTCGCGGAGCTCGGCACGCGTCTTCCCGATGTCGAGTGCGATCGCCTCTGCGCCGTGGAAGAGGCGGTCGAGATGACCGTCCAGGAAGGCGATGCGCTCGCGGTGCAGGCGCATCGCTTCCCAGACCCCGTCGCCGAGCAGAAACCCCGCGTCGAAGACGGAGATCTTCGCGTCGGGCCGGCGGGAAAGCTCGCCGTTGATCGAGATGAGGACGGTCGCGTTGCGCGGGTCGTCTTCGCAGGCATGCGATCCGGTGGTCATCGGCTCTCCCCGTCTGGTCGCGAGGCGAACTCGGTCCTACGTTGACGCGCTGAACCTTGCCCCGTACCGTTCCCGCCATGTTGAACCACAGACTGACTGCCGTCGCCGCGTGCGCCGCCCTTTTCCTGGTTGCCGCCTGCAGCGAGCCCGAGACCTCCGTCGCCGAGCCGACCGCCCCTGCGCCTGAAACGATCGCGGAGATCGCCGACGCGCCGCAGGCAGAGATCCCCGCGGAGAGACTCGCGGAGAGACTCGCGGAGAGACTCGCGGAGAGACTCGCAGTGAAGCCCGCCATCGAGGAAGCCGTAACGTCGGCAACCGCCTCGGCGACGGTCGAACTCGCGAAGGCCAACCCCGAGACCGTCGAGCCCGAGACTGTCACGCCCGAGGCCGTAGAGCCCGAGGTTGTCAAGCCTGAGGTTGTCAAGCCTGAGGTCGTCAAGCCTGAGGTCGTCAAGCCTGAGGTCGTCGATGCTGAGATCGATGCCGAGGCAGGGACCGAGGAGCCCAAGGCCCTCCCCGAGGTGCGCTACTACCAACTCAGCAAGGCGTGACCCTTCTGCCAGAAAGTCGAGGTCGCCGTGAGCGAACTCGCAGTTGAGTACGAAGGCAAGATCACCGCAATCACCGTCCCCGTGACCACCAAAGAAGGCCAGGCAGCCGTCCAGAAGTACGGTTGGCAGCAGGCTCAACATGGCCTCGTCACGCTCTCGCCGGAGGGCAAGATGGTCGGGACGATCCCGGGCCACCGCTACGGCAAGAAAGAGATCCGCGCGAAGGTCGAGGAACTGCTCAAGGCCGACTGACCTCTTCTTTTCGACCAGCGTGCGAACGAGCGCGTGGCGCGGCGAGTCGGTCGTCGCGCCCGGGCGCGAAGTTCCCCGCGCGCATCTGCTCCCCCGGTGAGGATGCGCGCATGTCAATTCGCCTCGCGCCCCGCTCCGATGCAGCATCGAATACTCGCGTCTCGCTCGCGAGCGTTCGCGGTGCGTTCGGGAGCATCATCTGGCCGCGGCGCTGGCTATTGCTCGCCGGCCTCGCCCTGATCGCGATCAACCGGCTCTGCGCGCTCGTCATGCCGGCCGCGACGCGCTACCTCCTCGACGACGTCGTCCAGGGCGGCGACCGCGACCTCCTCTGGCTGATCGTCGAAGTCGTCGCCGCGGCGATCCTCATCCAATCGCTCACGTCGTTCGCGCTGACACAACTCCTCAGCGTCGAGGCGCAACGGCTCATCGCGGAGCTGCGCGCCCGCGTCGAAGAGCACGTCATCCACCTGCCGGTCGCCTACTTCGACAAGACGAAATCGGGCGCGCTCGTTGCACGCGTCATGACCGATGTCGAGGGAGTCCGCAACCTCGTCGGCACGGGCCTCGTACGACTCGTGGGCGGCGCGCTGACAGCTGTTGTGGCGCTTGTCTTCATGTTGCGCATCGACGCGACGATGACAGCCCTCGCCATCGGTCCCGCGCTGCTCTTCGCGTTCATCGCGATGGCGGCCTTCAAGTACGTACGTCCGATCTTCCGCGAGCGGCGCAAGATCTACGCCGAGGTGACGGGACGCCTCACGGAGTCGCTCGGCGGAATTCGCGTCGTCAAGGGCTTCGACGCGGAGCAGCGCGAGCACGAGGTCTTCGTCGATGGCGTGCAGCGACTCTTCGCGAACGTCCGCAAGACGCTCCTCACCACCAGCGCCGTGACGAGCGCCGCAACACTGCTCCTTGGCGTCGTCAGCGCGACGATCATGGCCTACGGTGGTACCCAGATCCTCGACGATCAACTGACGGTGGGGGAGTTCGTCTCGTTCACTCTCTTCCTCGCGTTCCTGGTCGCACCGATCCTCTCAATGACGGCGATTGGCACGCAAATCACTGAGGCCTTCGCCGGTCTCGATCGCATGGAGGAGCTCTTCAGCGAAGCGCGCGAGGTCGATGATCCGCTCCGGACGACCGTCCTTTCCGACGTTCGCGGGCGCATCGAGTTCACCGACGTGCGCTTCTCGTATGACGAGGGGCCGGACGTCCTGCACGGCGTGTCGCTCGTCGGCGAGCCCGGCACCGTCACAGCGCTCGTCGGGTCATCCGGATCGGGAAAGACGACGCTTGCCGGACTCGTTGCGACGTATCTGACACCGGTGTCGGGTGTCGTCACCGTCGACGGCGTGGACCTCTCGACCGTCCAGCTCAGCAGCTACCGACGGCGTCTCGGCGTTGTGCTCCAGGACGACTTTCTCTTCGAGGGAACGCTGCGCGACAACGTTCTCTACGGACGCCCGGGAGCGACGGACGAGCAGGTCATCGCAGCCGTCGAGGCCGCCCACGTGCGCGAGTTCTCCGACGGCTTCGAGAAGGGCCTCGACACCTTGATCGGCGAGCGGGGCGTGAGGCTTTCCGGCGGCCAGCGGCAGCGCGTCTCGATCGCGCGCGCGCTCCTCGCCGACCCGCGTATCCTCATCCTGGACGAGGCCACGTCAAGCCTCGACACCGAGAGCGAGGCGTACGTGCAGGAGAGTCTCGCGCGGCTGATGGAGGGCCGCACGACGTTCGTCATCGCCCACCGTCTCTCCACGATCCGCGCCGCCGATCAGATCCTCGTACTCGAGAGCGGCCGCATCGTCGAGCGCGGCACGCATGAGCAGTTGATCGCCGCCTCGGGCCGGTATCACCAGCTCTACACGTATCAGGCCAGAATCTGATCAGGTCAGGCCCGCATCGGGGCTCAGCGCCCGGCTCCCGGTCCGTCAACGGCCGCGTAGCGCGTCCTCCGTGTAACGGTCCAGCGTCGGGCCCTCGACGTCGCGGATGTGTGCGATCAGCTCGGGGTCGAGGTTCTCCTTCCACTTGAAGTTGCTGCAGGGCTGCGATGTCGGCAGCGTCGCCTCGAATTCCGCGGGCCACGCGAGGTCGCAGAAATCGGCGACGCCACGGAGAACGCCGCGCGGGTCCTCGCAGAGTTCGGAATAGACGACGCGGTGGAAGCGCTCCGGTCGCTCGCTCTCCCAGCCCTCGATCATCTCGTGGACGATCCGGAAGATCCGCGCCGCGCTGTGCTCGGAGGGCAAGTCACGCATCTCCTGGTGACCCGGGACGCGAACGCCCCAGAAGTCCTTGTGATGCGTCTCGTGGCGGATGCGCTTCTTCACAGTCGAGGCGACCACGCCGCGCCAGTCGCGCACAGCGACCAGAAAGAGCGCATCCGGGAACACAGCGTCGATCCACGGGACGCGCACCGACTGTGGCGGACACTTCGCGGCGAAGCGTGGCTTGCCGGTCGCGTTGAGAACTCCTGCGATGATCCGTTGGTACCACTCTCGGCATTCCGGCGGCGCGTCGTCCTCGGTCATCACGTCCACGCGCCGCGTCTTGTAGCGATTCCAGAACTGGTTCGCCTCCTTCGGCGTGCCGGTGACGAGCCCCAGTTTCTGCAGCAGATGCGCCGTCCGCGGCCACTCCGGCAGTCGCTTGAAACCGTGATGCATGAACCCGACATCGGGATGCGTGCAGAACGTCTTGTAGAGCACCGATGTCCCGCTGCGGGGCGGTCCCAGAATGAAGATCGGGCGATCGATCGCAGGCATCGTCGCACTGTACCGCGGGTCGCGCTCGCGGCGCCCCACTCTCAGAGCCAGCGGCGGACCGTCTGCTTGAACGCCACGTAGGACGCGCCGAACTTGGCCTCGAGATAGGCCTCTTCCGGGCGGATCGCGACTGCGTACACGACGCCGAGCGCTGCCGGAACCAGCACGAGGAGCCAGCCGTTCGCGAGGCCGAATGCGAGCCCTGCCTGCAGCAGTCCCATCCCGACATACATGGGATTGCGCGACCAGCGATAGGCGCCCGTCGCCACGAACTCGTGTGTCGTCTTCCACGGCTTCGGGTCCTGCCCGGTCCGCCGAAACGCACCGAGCGCCGCCACGACGAGTGCCACTCCCGCCCCGCCGAAGAGCGTCGCCGCCACGATCCGCGCGGGCAGCGGGAGCGCCAGGTCGAAGCGATAGACGAATGCCTGGAGCGCGATGCCGACCGCGAGCGAAGCCGCATAGACCAGCGGCGGGGGGATGCGTACGTCGGCGGCGTCGGCGTCTCGTTGAACCACGGGCGCAGTTTGCCATGCGATACGGAGCCAGGACAACTTCGGCAGAGTCCGGAGCATGGGTAACGCAGTCGCGATGGCTCTCTCCGATCTCTGCCGAAGTTGTCCTGGCTCCGTATCTCCGCCGTATCGCCGTATCGCTGCACAGATCCCGTACCCTGGCCTTCCGACCGGTCGCGTGCCGGAGGGGAGGGGCGTCCGATGAGATTGGCGCCCTCGCGAATCGCATCCGTATCCTCTGCATGCCCCTCGAGACGCCGATCGCGTCGCGCGTTGCACGGGGCATGGGATCTGCGGCGTTCCGGAGACGAGGCGGCGGCAGCCGTTGTTCTCGCGACGTGTCGAGATTTCGGCTCGCTGTTGCCCTAACTTGATTGACCTCTCTCTCGGATGAGTCATCCGCGCTGCGTGGCTGACAACGCCGTTGCCCAATGGCCGACAGTGAACGCCGGAGACACCCATGCGCCAGATCGGGAACCGGATCGTGTACTCCCCGTCGGATCTCGTCCGCTTCGCCGGGTCGGCGTTCGCGTCGTGGATGGATCGCCATGCACTCGCGCACCCCGGCGACGTCGAGGCCGATCCGGAAGACGAGACGCTCGCTATCCTGGCGAAGCGCGGCGTCCTGCACGAGGCCGACGTTCTGGCCGCGCTGCGTGACGACGGGCGCGACGTTGCCGAGATCTCGACACGCGGCGATCGCTTCGCTGCGACGACGGCGGCGATCGCTGCACGCCGCGACGTGATCTACCAGGGGGCGCTCACCGACGGCGTGTTCACCGGTTACGCGGACTTTCTGGTGCTCGATCGAGAGACGGATCAATACGAGATCTGGGATTCGAAGTTGGCGCGCTCGACCAAGCCGTCGCACGTCCTGCAACTCTGCTGCTACGCGGATCTCCTCGAAGCGATGTCGGGCGAGCGCGTTGAGTTACTTGTGACCGCGCTGGGGACCGGCGAGCACGAGCGCCTTCGTCTCTCCGACTTCCGGTGGTATGCGCGCAATGTCCGCTCCGCCTTCCTCGCACTCATGGCGGAATTCGATGCGGGCGCTCCCGCACCGGAGCCGCGCCCTGGCGACGATCACGGCGACTGGACGACCCACGCTGACGCATGGTTCGAGGGGCGCGATCATCTCTGCCGTGTCGCGGGCATTCGCACCAGCCAGATCGAGCGCCTCGAAGCGGCGGGGATCACGACGTTGACCGCGCTCGCCGAGAGCGATGTGGAGACGGTTCGCGGTCTCAGTCGTGATATCGCGTGGCGGCTGCACTCCCAGGCGGCGTTGCAGGCCGCATCAAGGGACCTCAAGCGTCCGAAGTACACGGTTCTGGAGCCGGCGCCGGACCGGCCGCGATCCGGACTCGCGTTGCTTCCGCCCGCGTCGCCGATGGATGTCTTCCTTGACCTCGAAGGCTTCCCGCTCGCAGACGATGGACTCGAATATCTCATCGGTCTCGTCGCTGCCGAGTCGGGGAAGCCTGTCTTCCACGATTGGTGGGCGCATGACGACGCGCAGGAGCGAGCGGCGTTCTAGGCGACGATCGATTTCCTGATGGAGCGCCGTCGGGCCGACTCGGCGATGCGCATCTACCATTACGCGCCCTACGAGGTGACAGCGTTCCGCCGCCTCGCCGGGAAGTACGGCACGCGCGAAGATGAACTCGACGCTCTGCTCCGCGCGGAGGTATTCGTCGATCTCTATGCGGTCGTACGGCAGGGACTGCTCGTCGGGGCGCCGTCGTACTCGCTCAAGTACGTCGAGCATCTCTACCGCGGCGCGCGCGAAGGCGACGTCGTGAACGCCGCCGCGTCGATCATCGAGTACGAGCGCTGGCTTGAGAGCGACGAGCCCCAGGAGCACACCGGCTCACCGATCCTGACTGGCATTCGCGACTACAACATCGATGACTGCGTCTCGACGTGGGAACTCGCGCTCTGGCTCCGCGCGCGGCAGACCGAACGCGGCATCGCGTTCGAGCCGAAGGGAAGCACCGACGACGATCCCGAGCGCCCGGTCGGCGATGACGCGCAGCGCCGTCTGGATCTCTCGCGCTCGATGATCGAGGGCGCAGCGGAGATCGTCGATGAGCACGAGCGCGCAACCCAGGAATTGCTCGCGTACCTGCTCGAGTTTCACCGTCGCGAACAGAAGCCGCAGTGGTGGGCGCTCTTCGACCGCGCGGAGCGCTCGCACGAGGAACTCGTGGAGGACTCCGAGTGTCTTGGCGACCTGCGGCGAGTTGGGGGTGTGGTCGCGATCAAGCGCTCCTTCGGTGTCTCGTATCGCTTCGATGCCGATCAGGACACGAAGGTTGATCGCGGCGACGGCGTCCGCTTGATCCCCGCGATCGACGTCGCGGCAACCGTCCATGAGATCGACGCGGACCGCGGAACGCTCCAACTCAAATTCGGTCCAAAGGCATGGGGAGAGCTCGGCGATCAGGCGCCGGAGCGCATCTCGCTCGTGCGCTTCAGTATGGTGCAGGTCGGCGTTCTCCAGACCGCGATCGAAGCGGTCTCCGTTCAGTGGAACGCGGCCCACGCGCTTCCCAGCGCGCTGCGTGCGTTCCTGCAACGCCGCCCGACAGTTGCGGGGCACGACGGCGGACCTCTCCTCACAGACGACGAGGACGTCGTTGCGGGCACGACGCGCGTCGTTGCGGCGCTCTCCGACTCGTGTCTCGTCATCCAGGGACCACCGGGCGCGGGCAAGACCTACACCGCCGCGCGTGTGATCGTTGCGCTCCTCGCCGCGGGCAAGAGCGTGGGCGTCACATCGAACTCGCATCGCGCCATCGAGAACCTTCTCGCGGCCTGCGACAAGGAGTACCGCGCGGCGGGTGACGGGGACGCGCTCGCGTTCATCAAGGTCGGTTCGCCATCGCCGTATCTGGACGAGTGCACTGGCTGCGCTTTCTCCCCGTCCGGGGCCGCACGCGGAGCCTTCAAGGGAGGCCTGATCGGCGGCACCGCGTGGCTCTTTGCACGCTCCGATTGGATCGACGGACTCGACTACGTCTTCATCGACGAGGCGGGACAGGTCTCGCTCGCGAACGTCGTCGCCGTCTCGCGCTCCACGCGCAATCTCGTCCTGATGGGCGATCAGATGCAGCTTGCGCAGCCCATCCAGGGCACACATCCCGGCGAGAGCGGACTCTCGGCGCTCGACTACTACCTGGGCGATCACGTCACGATTCCGGCCGACGTCGGCATCTTCCTGGCCCGGACGTGGCGCATGCACCCGGACCTCTGCACGCTCGTCTCCGACGCGATCTACGAGGGCAGGCTTCTCCCCGCACCGCCGACACGCGAGCGTGTCGTCCGCGTGCCCGCTGACGCGCAACTCGTGAGCAAGGAAGCCGGACTCCTCTTCGTCCCCGTCGAACACGAGGGCAACGTGCAGGCGAGTCGCGAGGAAGTCGCCACGATCGAGAGCGTCGTCGCAGAACTCATCGGCCGCGAGATCACCGCTGCGAACGGCGGCCCATCGCGCGAGCTGACGCTGGCCGACATCCTCTTCGTGGCCCCCTACAACATGCAGGTTCGCCGCCTGCGAGCCGCGCTCCCCGAAGAAGCCCGCGTCGGCTCCGTCGACAAGTTCCAGGGCCAAGAAGCCGCTGTGGTCATCCTCTCGATGTGCGCAAGCCCCGGCGAGTTCGGCTCCCGCGGCTCCGCCTTCCTCCTCGATCGCAACCGCCTGAACGTTGCCATCTCCCGCGCCCAATCGCTCGCCATGGTCGTCGGCGATCCACGCATCGCCCTCGCCCCGGCCACGTCAGTCCCCGGCGTGCGCCGCCTCAACCTCTTCTGCCGTCTCGTCGCCGAGGGCGCCGTGGATTGACCGCTTCGGAGAGCGAGAGTCGTCGACACGACGTCGTTCCGCCATGTACTCGCCGAACGAAAAGGTGTCACGTCTCGCGCGGTGCGGACGATCGAGTCAGAGCGGCATGGATTTCGTCATCAACTCGACCCACGTCCGAGTCTCCTGCTCCTTGTACGCCACGAGAATCTCCTTGCCGCTCTCCACGAAGTTGACGATCTCGCTTGCCAGGTCACGCGGGTAATCGACGTAGATGTTCCTCTGGCACGTGTCGTAGTTCGCCGGACGGACGTTGTCAGGAGCCTGGAAGAAGATGAAGACTGTCCGTGAAGGCGTTCGCGTGCATCCGCATCCGCACGGACACGGTGTCTCTTCCTCCACGGTCTCGGCTTCGTACAACGTGACGGACGGCACGAGGTTGTAGGTCGCCTCGTACTTCGGGTCCGCACCGACCCACTTGACTGCATAGCGTCTCGGCGTGAACGGACCAGTCGGTGCTACGTCATCGGTCATCGTGATCTCCCCGTGAGTTGCTTCCATGCGGTGTGTCATTGCGCGCTACAAGCCGCGCCGATGCAGTAGAACGGAACTGCACAGGGCGATCACGCTGTTCGCGATCGGCCCCGTGACGGAGCGGGTTGAGAGATTCGAGGTTCCGCGCGACGCGGTTGGGCCAGATGTGATTCGTGCCTGGTGAGATTCGGGCCCGGTGAGAGGTGTGTGGGGGCGCTCGGTGTGAAGAGTCGATGGCGTCTGATTGGCTTCGTTGTGCTGGCGATCTCGGCGGCGCTTCTGTGGTCACTCTCAGACTCAGGCGACAACGGGGCGCCACCGGAGAGAGAGGGCGTCGCTTCGCTCGTGCATCGCCCTGGCAACGTCTCGCCGGATGCGATCGATCGCAGCGATGGCGATGCGGAGGCGGGCGATGGCCGCACGCGGGCCGATGCCACGGAGTTGGTCCAGGACGGGCGCTCCGACAGCGATCAGGCGGCGGACGGCCAGACGTCGCAGTTGGACGATCCGATTGCTCGCGTACGCCGCCAGGAACACGATGCGCTCGCCCCGCTGATCCCCGGCCTGTCTCGGCCTGCCCTGGTATCCGTGTGGATGGGCGAGACCGACATCGCATCGCAACTGGTCCAGGCGGATGGACCGCCGCGAATCGAAGTACGCGTGTTCGGGGACAGCGATCTCGAGCCTCTCGTCGGCGCCCGCGTCTCGCTGTACCAGGGGCGCGACGTACAGGTTGTTGGAGTCACCGGTGCCGACGGCCGTGTGATCATCCGGAGCCCGGAGCCCGGGGAGTACGTCGTCCGGATCGAGGCGGACGACCACGTACCCCTTGTGGATGACGGCATCGTCGTCGAGGCGGGGCAATCGCGCCTCATCGAGGGGCGCATGGAACTCGGCATCCCTGTGCTGGGAACCGTCGTGCGAGAAGAAGACGGTACGCCCATCGAAGGCGCGAGCGTTCGTATCCTCTGGTGGCGATCGGACGGCATCCTTGAGCCCTACGACGAGGACGAGATCGGAGGCTGGCGGCTGACAGACTCGTCGGGGCGCTTCCGGTTCGACGCCGTGCCCCCCGAGTCACGCGCGAGCTTCGAGATCGATGCGCCGGGACGGGGGCGACTCACCGAGGAGGTTCGTGTTGGCAGCGCCGCCAACTACGTGGGACGGTACGCGCTCCCCGTCGGCGCGGACCTCCGCGGCGTCGTACGTTTGCCGAACGGGGAGCCGGCGCCAGGCGCGACGGTGATCCTCTTCGACACGAGTTGGTGGCGCGATCAGTGGCGCGACGCGATCGAGGGCGCCGACCCGAACGACGACGAGTGGTTGGATGCATTCCTGTTGGACGAATTCTTCTCGGTCGAGGAGCCGAGCCCGGACGCAACTCTTCACGCGTGGACCGACCGCGCGGGTGCGTATCGAGTCCGTGGGCTCCATGACGGCGCCTCGTACGCCATCTTCGCGATCTCCAAGCACCAGGGCTGTTCTCTCGCGCGTTCCGGCATCGTCGCGCGAGTCGACGAGGCGACCGCGGTTCCCGATCTCCTTCTGCGCGACTTCGGTCGGTTGGTCCTTCGAGTCGTGGACGGCAAGGGCGACGCGCTGACGGGGGCGACCATCCGCGGCGCGTTCCCGCTACGCGGTGAGCCTGAAGAAGTTGCCGGAGGCGAGTACGTCCTCGATCGCGCTGATCCTGTCGTTCACGCGGGCACGGTGCGCATGGCGGACGGTCGCCATACGAAGTTCGAGGCCAAGGTCTTGTCGGGGACCACGACTGACGTGCGTGTGGTGGTTGGCGACGGGCATGCTCTCTCCGGCGTTGTCGTCGACTCGTCGGGCGATCCGGTCTCCGGTGCTGAAGTCAGCCTCTACGGCGTTGGCGATAGGAAGGCCACGCGCAGCTTTGGCATCGTTACTCGCACCGGCAACGACGGCCGCTTCGCCGTCCGCGGGATGGCAGAGGGGAAGTACTGGGGAACCGTCACGTGCGACGGCTTCGTGGACGCCGCGCTGCCACCTCTCTCGATGCCCGCGCCCGCGCAGCGCATTGTCCTGCGACGCGGCGGAGCCGTTCGGCTCGACCTGCGGGTCCCCGCCGGAGGCGTCGCGCCGACGAGCGTCACGCTCTTCGAGTTGCAACCGATGGAGATGGCCGGGCAAGCGCGACGGTTCTGGTGGCCGCACGAGGTGTTGGACTTCGGCGACGGTGCCCACGAGTTCACGGATCTACGGGTCGGACCGATGCGGTTGGCGTTCGACGTGCCTCCGTATCGCGCGGTGATCCGTGACGTCGACATAGGGACCGATGGAGCCGTCGATCTCGGGCCGACCGAGCTCTCTCCCATGCTCGTGTTCCGCGGTCGTCTGGTCGATGAGTCGGGAGAGCCGATCGCCGGCGCCGGCTACCAATGCGTCGATACGCTTCTGCGCCCACGTGTCGGCGGCGACGATCCGTTCACTCGAGTTGGCGCCGACGGCCGATTTCGAATCGACTATGCAGAACCCGGACGAGGCATCCTGTGGGTCGCCGCGGAGGGACGCGCGTCGACAGCAGTCGTGATCGATGTGGGAGCGGATTTGCCGGAGGTCGACGTCACCGTTCCGCGTGGAGTCCTGATCGAAGGCGTCGCGCTCGACCGCGACGGCGCCCCGCTCGTGTCGCACGCCGTCGAGTTACGCCCGGTCGTCGAGCCGGCGGCCAACCTGGACGTGCGCCGCGGAGCACTTCAGGTGCTGCGCACCGACACCGACGGCCGGTTCAAGCATCGGTTCGCGCCCGGCACGTACGAGTTCCACAGGACGAGTTGGTGGGCCGAGGTCGGAACGGTACAGATCGTGGCAGGGGACGAACTGATCATCCACGACCCGCGCTAGCGGGGCGCCCACGGTCATCGAAGCTTGGTGTCCATACGGCGGACTGCCACGAAGTGCCCAGCCGCGTGGGCGTACGGCGCAGCCGTGTTTGCGTTTGAGCACACTATCCTGGGATAGCACGGACGTGCTCTGCGAAGCACGCGTGCGGGTCGCCACCGATCACCCCGCAGGCGCGGCGATGACCTCTTCGTACGGCTGGATGACGACGAAGCCGTCGCCCACGAACTCCATCTGGAACGACTCGCCGCTCTGGCGTCCGAAGAGTGTCTTGAGCGAGATGTCGGTCTTGAAGTTGGGCGAGAGATTGCCGGACCACGCGACGGTCGCGTTCGGGTCGGTCAGGACCGGTTCACCCGGCTTGACGAGCAACGTGATCGGCTCGTAGTGCGTCGTGATGGCGATCAGCCCATGACCGGAGAGCTTCATGTTGAAGAGCCCTCCCGACATCATCGCGCTGACCTTCTTCATCATCTTCACGTCCCACTCGATCGATGGTTCGAACGCGAGGACGTCGTTTCCGTTCACGTAGATCGAGTCGCCCGCGAGACGCAGGATCGAGACCTTCTTGCCACCGTCGGCGAGATACAGCCGCCCCGCGCCTTCGACCTTCGTCAGCGCGACACCTTCGCCGGAGAACGCCTTCTTCAGCGCCATCCCGAAGCCGTGCTCCAGCACGCCCTCGCGCGTGAACGTCAGACCCCCGCGGTAGGCGACCATCGAGCCCATCTTCGTCCAGACCATGCCGTCGACGTGGATCTCGAGCAACCGCTCGGTCTCGCGCTCGAACGCATCCCCGTCGCGCTCCTTCTGCGCCGTCCTCTTGATGAAGTCCTGGATCGAATGTGTACTCACGGTCATCTCCTCCGCCATAGCTCGTCCGCGTCCCGACAGATCCCTTCCAACAGCGAGGAGCAGGCCCCGGTTCAGCGACAAGCCGAGCCGACCGCCGGGTCTTCGGCGCCCGTGCGCCATTGCGTCGTTACGCTCTCGGCCACATGAGTACACACAGCGGAGGCGGCGACTCGAACCCACCCGGGCAGACCCGATCTCAGGAGCGCGCCGCGTGGATCGATGACATCGTCCCTGTCGTGGACATGTTGCTGCTCGACAGCATGACCGCTCGATGGCCGAATCCAGCCTCTGCGTTCCGGACCTTCTTCGGGCGTGTTCCCGAGAAGGAGGCGGACGGATCCGTCGACCTGGGACACGAGCGCGCGCACGCCGTCGTGAATTGGATGACGTTGTTGCGACGCCCGCGGGTGACCAGCGACACCGTTGTCGAGGGCTTGGCGGAGGACGTGCGCCTCGATCCGGCGTTCCGCATGCACCTCGTCGACCGTGCTGAGGCGACTCCCAGTGTCTGGGTCACCCGCATGGCGAGCGCCGACGGCACGTACGTGGTCGAGGACGCGTTCACCGACGAGGTGCAGACGATCGTCCCCCTCGTGAAGGACGCGCTCCCACCTCCGCGCCACGCTCTGCCAGCGCTGCTCGTTCCCGCGGGGAGTTTCGTCCGGGTCCTTCCGATGGGGCCCGAGATGGACGAGTCAGAGACGCAGCGAGCGATGCGCTACCTCTCTTCGTGCGGAATGGACGCGACGCTCACGACGCGTCGCGCATCGGCTCATCTCCTCGGACATCTCTTCGATCTGCTCTCATCGGAGACACCGCGCCGCGTCGCCGCGCGGTCGCCGGGCCTCGGACCGGAGCGCCCGGCCAAGAAGCAGCGCACGACGACCAAGCGGAAACGCACGTCGAAGAAGGCGGCGCAGCGCAAGGGTTCGATCGTGCGAGGCGCGCTGCTCGACCTTTCGGTGACTCTCCTGCACACGAAGCCAGCTGTGCGCCGACGGTTCCTGCTTCGCCGCGGCGCCACGTTCGAGGATCTCAATCGAGCTATCCAGGACGCGTTTGGGTGGACGGACAGCCATCTCTGGGAATTCCGGGACAAGCGCTTGCGGGAGAGCCTGGCAGGGCCGCGTCTCGAGTTTGACGGTGGGTGGATGGAGGACCGGGCCCCGGATGCGAGCACCGTACCGATGACGCGTCACTTGCGCGCGGTCGGCGATGTCTGCAACTACACGTACGACTTCGGGGACTGCTGGGAGCACCGCGTGAAGCTGCTCGGCGGCGCCCGTGCGAGCGATGGGCTCGAGCGCGTACTGCTGTCGGGTGCGATGACGTGTCCGCCCGAGGACTGTGGCGGCGTCAGCGGCTACGCACACGCGAAACATCTCCTTGAGACCGGTGTGGATCCGGAGGAGAGCGACGGCCACGACCAAGACGTCCTCAATTGGCTCGGAGACTGGGATCCAAACAGCTTCGACCTGGCCACTGCGAAGGACTTCTTCGACTCGTAGCGGCGGCAATCAGGCCGCGGGCAGCGGCGTGCGCCGAGGACGATCGATCCGCGGCCTCCCGCCGTCAGCACCGGCACGTCGCACTCGGCGAGTGTTTAGTGACCGAAAAGTCTGTCCTGTTTCGATGGCGTAGCAGGGGCTCTATGGCCGCCTCCGAGAGGAGGCAGGAATGTCAGAGAGCAAGGAGAAGAGGACCGTTGGTCGCGACGTAGCCGAGCGTAGCGAGGTGGAG
>JAJRPF010000055.1 GCA_024280885.1 Planctomycetota bacterium
CACGAAACCAAGCGTGCTCGGCGCGTGCTCCGCCGCGAGGCGGTGCTTGCGTCGCTGGAAGAACTGGAACTGATCGAAAGGACACGAGGCGGCTTGCCTCTGCGCGCTGTCAAAGAGGACACAGTTTCGTGATCACCACAGGATCATCCGCCCAAGGGGAGGACGAAGCTCAAGCCGACGAGCCCCGGCGAACGCGCGGGAACAACAGGTGGGCCCGTCGATGCCGCGCACAATCGCATCCAGAACAGGCTCTTCACTCTGCTTCAGGCCAAGTACGGTAAGCGCGCGGCGGAGATGGAGGCGGGCAACGTGGACATCCGCGTTCGTCACAAGCGCCTCGACGCCCTGATCGAAGTGAAGTCGAACGCCGATCCAATTCGCGCGATCCGAGAGGCGATCGGACAGTTGCTCGAGTATGGGTTGCATCGACCCGGAGACGCCGGCCCCGCGACCGTTCTCGTGATCGCCGCGCCGGGCGCGCCGACCGCGGAGTCGGCCGCATACATGGACAAGCTGCAGAGCGTGATCGCGAGTCCGATCCGCTACGTCCACGCCACGGACGATGCGCACGATACTCCGCTGTAGCGTTCGGTCCCGGCAGCGGCGCACGCCGACAGCCAGACTAGTTGGGGCGGGGCCGCGGAGCGGTGCAGAACGCCACGAACGGCGGGCCAGGAAC
This sequence comes from Planctomycetota bacterium, assembly GCA_024280885.1. GTDB lineage: Bacteria > Planctomycetota > JAJSAM01 > JAJSAM01 > JAJVHW01 > JAJRPF01. The sequence goes on from JAJRPF010000055.1 coordinate 680, forward strand.
TACCGTGCCCGCAGGGGCACCTGCGGGACAGCATGCGGCGACGATTGCGCTGACTCACCGACAGGTCCCGCGAAGGTTGGTGCGAACCGATCGCTCGATGCATCGCTCTGCCCTCGCCTCCGTGCCGTGCGAGTCGGTACGATCCCTTGCATGCAAGGGGACATGATGGATACCGCGCGGTGACGACTCCTGAGGCGAGAGCCCGCATCGAGATCGACAAGCAGTTGGAGGAGTCTGACTGGGTCGTTCAGGACCGCGCCGCCATGAACCTCTACGCAGGTCAGGGCGTGGCTGTTCGCTACTTCCAGATGGCGACGGGCCACGGCGAAGCGGACTACTTGCTGTTCGTCGATCAGCAGCCCGTTGGCGCGCTCGAAGCCAAGCCGGTCGGGCACACGCTCTCGGGCGTCGAGATCCAGACGAAGAAGTACTCGGAGGGTCTGCCGGAGCGTCTCGATGCTCCGGTCACGCCGCTGCCCTTCCTCTACGAGAGCACGGGAGCCGAGACGCAGTTCACGAACCTCCTGGACCCGGTCCCGCGCAGCCGCCCCGTATTCGCGGTCCATCGACCCGAGACCATCGTCGAGTGGCTCTCCGAGAAGCCCCTGGCAACGTGGGCATCGGGCTGGCAAGTCGGAGAGCCCAAGCCGTCCGGCTGGGGATCGGGACATCCGGCGACTGTCCGAGGGCGCATCCAGGCGCTCCCCGATCTCGACGAGAAGGGCCTCTGGCCGAACCAGAAGCGCGCCGTGCGCGGACTCGAAGCATCGCTTGCCGACAACCGGCCCCGCTCGCTGCTCCAGATGGCGACCGGCTCTGGCAAGACGTTCACCGCCGTCACCTCGGTCTACCGACTCATCAAGTACGGCGGAGCGCGGCGCGTGCTCTTCCTTGTGGACCGCTCGAACCTCGCCGAGCAGGCCGAGAAGGAGTTCGCGAACTACCGGACGCCCGACGACGGTCGGAAGTTCACGGAGTTGTACAACGTCCAGCGCCTGACCGGCTCCACGGTGGGCTCCTCGTCGAAGGTCGTCATCTGCACGATCCAGCGCCTCTACTCGATCCTCAAAGGCGAGGAGGAACTCCCCGAGGACGCCGAAGAGGGCTCCCAGTTCGACCTGGCGGGGACCGAGATCAAAGAGCCCGCTCCTGTCGTCTACAACGCCGCGATCCCACCCGAGTTCTTCGACGTGGTGTTCGTGGACGAGTGCCACCGCAGCATCTACAGCCTTTGGCGTCAGGTGCTGGAGTACTTCGACTGCTTCCTGGTGGGATTGACCGCGACGCCCGCCGCGCACACGTTCGGGTTCTTCAAGCAGAACCTCGTCATGGAGTACCGCCACGAGGAGGCCGTCGCCGACGGCGTGAACGTGGACTTCGAGGTCTACCGTATCCGCACGAAGATCACCGAGGAGGGGGGCGTCATCGCGTCCGAGCCGGGCATCGTCGTCCCGATCCGCGACCGCAAGACGCGCGAGAGGCGGTGGGAGACTCCGGACGAGGACATCGCGTACACCGCCAAGCAACTCGACAGCGACGTGGTGGCGATGGATCAGATCCGCACGGTCATCCGCACGTTCCGCGACCGCCTTTTCACCGAGATCTTCCCCGGCCGCAAGGAGGTCCCGAAGACGCTCGTCTTCGCCAAGGACGACAGCCATGCCGAGGACGTGGTGCGGATCTTTCGTGAGGAGTTCGCCAAGGGCAACGACTTCGCCCAGAAGATCACCTACAAGACGACGGGGGCCAAGCCCGCCGATCTGATTCAGGCGTTCCGCAACGACTACTTCCCGCGCATCGCCGTCACCGTGGACATGGTCGCCACGGGAACCGACATCAAGCCGGTCGAGATCGTGATGTTCTTGCGCTCGGTGAAGAGCCGGACGTTTTTCGAGCAGATGAAGGGGCGCGGCGTGCGCGTGATCGACGAGACGGCGCTCACCGCCGTCACACCCGACGCCCGCAAGAAGACCCACTTTGTGATCGTGGACTGCGTCGGCGTTTGCGAGCGCGAGATGGCTGACACGCATCCTTTGGAGCGCAAGAAGAGCGTCACATTCCGCGCGCTGCTCCAGCACGTTGCTCAGGGCGGCACGGACGCGGACTACCTCTCGTCACTCGCCAGCCGCATCTCGCGTCTGCACCAGCAATGCACGGGTGCCGACGAGACGCGCATCCGCGATGTCGGCGACTGCGCGCTGACCGAGGTCTCCCACGCCATCCTCCAAGCCCTCGATCCCGACCGGCAGGAGAGCGAGGCGCGCACGCGCTGCGGCGTCCCCGCCGACGAGAAGCCGACGCCCGAGCAGATCGCGCAGGCCGCCAAGGCTCTGGCGAAGGAGGCGACGAAACCGCTTGCCGCGAACCCGGCTCTTCGCACGCTGCTCGAAGACCTCAAGAAGGCATACGACCAGTACATCGACGAAACCAGCCAGGACGAGTTGATCGAAGCCGGTGCCTCTCCCCAGGCCAGGGAGAAAGCAAAGGCGCTGGTGCAGGACTTCGAGACGTTCCTGCGGGAGAACAAGGACGAGGTCGCGGCGCTGGAGTTCTTCTACGCGCAGCCGCACAGCAAGCGGCTTCGCTACAAGGACGTGAAGGCGCTGGCGGCGGCGATCGAGAAGCCGCCGCGATCGTGGGCGACTGAACGAATCTGGAATGCGTACGCGACGCTCGACGCATCGCATGTGCGCGGCGGATCGATGAAGCGCGTGCTGACGGACATCGTCTCGCTCGTGCGCTTCGCGCTGCATCAGCAGGACGAACTGGCTCCGTTCCCCGAGCAGGTGCGGGAGAGGTTCGACCACTGGGTGGCCCAGCAGGGGCAGGCGGGGCGTGAGTTCACGGAGGAGCAGCGCCGCTGGCTGGAGATGATGCGCGACCACGTCGAAGCGAACGTCGAGATCGGTCGAGGCGACTTCCAGTACACGCCGTTCGCGGAGCAGGGCGGACTCGCGGCGGTGACGCGAGTGTTCGGGACGGATCTCTCTGGCGTACTGAGTGAGTTGAACGAGGTACTGGCAGCGTGAGCGGCAGGGCGGCTACGACCGATCGCCGACCCGGCCGGTACGCATTGTCCGTCGGGCGCACTGACATGCTCAGCCCGCCGGGATGGCAGTGGGTGGAACTCCGCCAGATCGCGCGACTGGAGAGCGGGCATACGCCGAGCCGCAGGCACCCCACCTACTGGAACGGCGGCATCCCCTGGATCGGGATCAAGGACGCGCGCAAGCACCACGGAAAACAGATCCAGACGACGTTCCAGACGGTGTCCAGCGAGGGCCTGGACAACTCGGCTGCACGGCTTCTTCCGCCACGGACCGTCTGCCTATCTCGCACCGCATCGGTCGGCTACTCCCTCGTGATGGGGAAGTCGATGGCCACGAGCCAGGACTTTGTGAACTGGGTGTGCTCCGACGCGATCGAGCCAGAGTTCCTGATGCAGTTGTTCATCGCCGAGGGCGAGAGTCTGCGTCGATTTGGCTCTGGCACGACGCACACCACCATCTACTACCCAGAGGTGAAGGCGTTCCATGTCTGCCTTCCGCCGCTGCCGGAGCAGAGGCGCGTCGTCGAGTCCCTCGACACCCACTTCTCCCGCCTTGACGCCGCCGTCGCCTCCCTCAAACGCGCCCAGGCGAACCTGAAGCGATACCGCGCGTCAGTGCTGCAGGCGGCCGTCGAGGGACGCCTCGTTCCCACCGAGGCAGAAATCGCCCGCCGCGAGAACCGCGACTACGAGCCCGCCTCGGTCCTGCTGGAGCGCATCCTCTGCGAGCGCCGCCGCCGCTGGGAGGAGGCCGAACTCGCGCGCCTCCGCGCGAAGGGCAAGGAGCCGAAGAACGACCGCTGGAAGGCGAAGTACAAGGAGCCCGTCGCGCCGGACACCGAGGGGCTGACGGAGTTGCCGGAGGGGTGGTGTTGGGGGACGGCGGAGCAACTGACCGACCCTGACAAGTCGATCACGTACGGCGTCGTCAAGTTGGGGAGCGAGACGGATGGAGGGGTTCCCACGCTCCGCACCAGCAACGTACGGCACGTGCGGCTCGATCTAGCTGTTGTAAAGCGAATCTCGCCGACCATCTCCGCGCAGTACCGACGGACGGTTCTTCGCGGTGGTGAGGTGCTCGTTGCTGTTCGCGGAACCCTCGGAGGCGTCGTGGAGACCTCCGCGTCCTGCGCGGGTTTCAACGTCTCACGCGAGGTCGCAGTTCTTGTCTTGCTCATGCCTGCGATGGCTCCGCTGATCGCCAGGTTCATCGCTTCGCCCAGATTGCAGGCGTGGCTCACTCGGCGAACGCGGGGGATCGCGTACACCGGCATCAACATCGCGACCCTGAAGACGCTCCCGATCCCGCTGCCCCCGGAGTCGGAACATCCCACGATCGTCGCCGTCGCGGATCGGCACCTCTCACTGGAGACGCATCTTCTCGACGAGATTGGTGCAGCGTCTCGGCATGTTGCACGACTTCGCCGATCCATCCTCGCCTGGGCGTTCCAGGGCCGCCTCGTCGATCAGGACCAGTCCGACGAACCCGCCTCGGTCCTCCTGGAACGCATCCGCAAGCAGCGCGAGTCCGAAGCCACGAAAAAGCCACGTCGAGGCCGAAAGAGGAAGACCTCATGAGCGACGCATCTCGTCTCGTGAACAAGTTGTGGTCGTACTGCCACGTCCTGCGGGACGACGGGCTCTCGTACCTCGACTACCTGGAGCAACTGACCTACCTGCTCTTCCTCAAGATGTCCGAGGAGCGTTCGGCGCTCTACGACGAAGAGCAGTTGATCCCGGCAGGCTACCGCTGGTCCGATCTCGCCCATCCGCAGATGGTGGGCGACAAGTTGGAGATCCAGTACCGCCACACGCTGGAGACGCTCGGCAAGCAGCAGGGCATGCTCGGGATCATCTTCCGCAAGTCCCAGAACCGCATCCAGGACCCCGCCAAGCTGCGCCAGTTGATCGTGGAACTGATCGGCAAGGAACAGTGGATGCAGATGTCGTCCGACGTGAAGGGCGACGCCTACGAGGGGCTCCTGGAGAAAAACGCGCAGGACACCAAGAGCGGCGCGGGACAGTACTTCACGCCGCGTCCGGTGATCGACGCGATGGTCGCGTGTGTCCGGCCCCGGCCGGGCGAGATCGTGATGGACCCCGCATGCGGCACGGGAGGGTTCCTGCTCTCGGCGTATCAACACATCGCGCGTAAGCACGGCAAGTCCCTCGACCGCGACGCGAAGGAGCATCTGAAGTTCCACGCGCTGCGCGGCGTCGAACTCGTGGACAGCGTCTCGCGCCTCTGCGCCATGAACCTGCTCCTGCACGGCATCGGCCCGAACGACAACAAGACGGACCCGCCAATCAAGACCGACGACGCGCTGCGGAACGAGCCGACCGACCATGTGGACGTGGTGCTGACCAACCCGCCGTTCGGGAAGAAGTCGTCCATCACCGTCGTGAACGCGGCAGGGGACGAGGACCGCGAGTCGCTCACCTACAACCGCGCCGACTTCTGGACGACGACCTCCAACAAACAACTCAACTTCGTGCAGCACGTTCGCTCGCTACTGAAGATCCCGGGCCGCGCCGCGATGGTCGTCCCCGACAACGTCCTCTTCGAGGGCGGCGCGGGCGAGAAGGTGCGCCGCAAACTCATGACGCAGTGCGACGTGCACACGCTGCTGCGTCTGCCGACCGGCATCTTCTACGCGCAGGGCGTGAAGGCGAACGTGCTCTTCTTCGACCGCAAGCCCGCATCGGAGAAGCCGTGGACGAAGACCCTCTGGGTCTACGACCACCGCACCAACGTGCACTGCACGCTGAAGCAGAACCCGCTCCGCCGCAGCGACCTCGACGAGTTCGTCGCGTGCTACAGGCCCGACGCCCGTCACGACCGCGAGCCGACGTGGTCAGCCGAGCCGGACGACACGGCCGGCACGGGCCCCACTGGCCGTTGGCGCTCGTACACGTACGAAGAGATCGTCGCGCGCGACAAGGCCAGCCTGGACCTCTTCTGGCTCCGCGACGAGAGCCTCGAAGACACCGCCAACCTCCCCGATCCGGACGTTCTCGCCGAGGAGATCGCCGAGGACCTGCGGTCGGCGTTGGAGCAGATCGAGGAAGTGCTGGCGGATCTGAGAGACCGGCCGGCGTGAGTCGTTCGCCGCGACTCCTGACCCACTTGGCGTTGGAGGTCTTTCACCGGCCGGAGGCGACGCTGGTTCAGGGGCTCGTCTATCTCCTGCAGACACACCCGGCGCTGATCAGGCCATTCTCCCTCTGTGCGTTCCACGAGATGTCCGAGCGAGTCGCCTGCGTTCAGGCTGAGAAGGCCGCGGAGATCGGGCGGCCGGACATGACGGCAACGGACAAGGACGGGGAACGAGTGTTCTACGTCGAGGCGAAACTCGGCGCTACCCCAACGGCACATCAAGAAGATGGGTATCCCGGTCCGGTCTTCTGGATCGTACCTGCGCGGCGAGTGCGAGAGTTCGAGTCGCTCGTCACGCGCCAGCGACGCGGGGAACCGGCATCCAACGTTTCGTCCTGGAGTGACGTCTTCTCCGCCCTCGAACGCGCGGCTGCGAGTTTCGCGGACTCCGGAGCGTTGGAGGACCTGGCGCAGCTTCGCGCACTCGCACAGGAGGTTGATCGCGTGGGCTTCTCTCCTTTCACCGCCGCAGAACTCGACCCGCGTTCCGGCAACGTCATCGAGAGCCTGCTGGGTATCGTGGATGACGTTGTTCGCGGCGTCGTCGATGACGACGACGGACTGCAACTCGGGACGAGAATCTCCGCGCAGACGCATGCGGGGTGTCGAGCTACGCGCGGCGACGCTGTGTTCGACGTGACCGTCTGCTGGTGGCGCTGGGCTCGCGACGGTGACTCGCCACTCTGGGTCTATCCGTATCGATCCGATCACTCTGCGAGCGATGCGTGGCTCTGGTCAGATCGATGGCCTCGAAGTGTGCGGGAGCGCATCCCGCCGCGGCGCGGCGCAAGCGTGTGGCCAGCGGTCCCTCTGATCGTTCGGCCCGACGCAGCACGCGAGGCGTTGGTGACGAGCCTGCAATGTGAACTCGCAGCGCTCATTCGCGCGATCGGATCCGCAGCGTAGATGGGCCAACTGCGACGCGGGGACACGGAGCATCGCGAACACCCCGCGCTCATGAGTGCCCGCCGGGGCAACATGGCGACCGAGCTCGCGGCTCACGTCGCGGCGACGTCGTCGGCGGGACGCTCCCAGACCACTAGGAATGGAAACGGATCGCGCGGCGCGTGTGGCGACGCGACTTGCGGAGCGCATCTAGGTCACGGGGTTGCGACAATTGCTCGCTGTACTCGTTGAGCGATTGCACGTCGAAGTCGTTTCGGAGTAGCCGCGCGAAATGACCATCGACGAACTCCTTCACCATCTGAGTCACCTGATCTCCCTGCTCCGTTGAGCTTGAGGCGTGAACCAGCCGATTCCTGTGTGTGCGCATCGCTTCGAGGAACGCGCTCGGCAGGGCTGGCTTGTCCCACGTCCACGTCGCGCGGCGTATCGTGTCGTCGTAGCGCCCGCCCACCGTGCCCGTGATCTTCTCCAGTAGGCTCCACATCTGCAGGAATGCGAGGTCGAGATTCACCTGGTCCAGCGCGGAGATGTAGCGCAGCAGCAGGTCACGCAGCTCGTTCGCATACGGAGAGACACGCAGCCGCGAAAAGGCCCACCTCCCATGCCTCTCCAGTTCAGTCCAACCGCTCCGCGGACGGAACTTCCGAGTCTCGGGCGAGAAGTCCGGCTCGTACCAGTAGATGTCGCCTACCGACTTACCCGACGAGTGGTGGAGCGTGTGGTAGCGCCCCGCGTGCACAACGCCCAGTGGCTGTCGTGCGGGACGAACGAGGCTGATGCTCCGCGAGCCGTACGTGTCGAACAGGGACCACACCGCTCGAACGAGATTGAGCGCGTTGAGGGCGCGCTCGGCGGCTCCGTCAAACGTCCTGCCGTGAGTGCGGACGCGCATACTCGCGAAGAGCGGCGGCGAACCGCCTCGGCGGTCCCGGTCGTCCTCCAGTGAGGGCGGGATCTCGTAGCTCGCTGCACGGCGCAAGGGCATGCGCTCCAGGCGACAGTCGCCAACTCGCATGGTCTTGACGGGAAGGCGATCGATCGAAAGCGACGACACCAGGACGTAGTCCGGCGAGGGCTTCCTGAGAAACGCTGCCGCAGCCCCATCCGCCGCTCGAAGGAAGTCTGCAGCGGAGATCGGGGCCTTGCCTCCGGAGCGCCGGACGGACTCTTTCAGGGCATCCCAGATGACAGCTCGGGCCTCGGACTCCCCGAATTCCTCGCCAGTCGGCTCGATGACGACGAGCGCAGATCTCAGAGCCGTCTCCATCCGTTCGAACCCGAACCCGGGCCAGGAGATCCCGCCGGTCGGTGTCACCGACGCGGTTTCGCCGTACTCGGCGAGTAGGGCGTCCATCGCTCCGCCGCTCTTGCCGCGCTTCTTCGCTCTTCCGTCAGGCGCTCGCCAGAACACGTACCTTCGGGACACGATGGCCTCCCTCCCTAATGCATGCTGCTCCGCGCAGATCGCGCAGGCTAGGCGAGACCGACTCTTGACTCAACGGGCTGTCGGTGACTTCCCCGGTCGCTTCGCTACTCGATTCCGCTCTCGAAGACGACGCGTCCCTCGGAATTCAGCAGCGCGACTCGGGTCGCGTTCTCCGCGGCATCGTTCGGCACCGAGAAAGCAATCGCACGCGCGACGCGTACGGACAACAGACGCCGTCGTGCCTCCGCCTCCGCTTCGGTCTTTTCCGTGAAGATGGTCGGGTTCTCGGCCGCTGTCAGCCCCCCGCGGAACTGCCGCTCAAGTGAGCGCAACGAGGTCACGAAGCAGATGTCTGCAAGCTCTGACTCTCGTGTCGGGTCGGTCACGACCCAGAAGGTGTCGTCGGGTCCAATTTGCATGGTGCATCTCCGTTGATCGTGTCCTGCGCCGCGTCGTGCGGAGTTCCGGACACGCGCACACACGAGGCTGCGTCTCGCCCGGGGAAGCAAGGTCTCGCCGCGGTCATCCCCATCGCCCCACCGCCCTGACGCCTCGCCGAAGGGAGTTCGAAACGCGCGCCGGTTCATGCACCAACGCCGTTCGGGATGAGGGGCGACAGCCGTCCGCCGCCCCCGCGGTGTAATGGTGCGTGCTACGTGGCCGCGCGGTAGCCGCGGATCAGCGAGGAGAGGAACGCGCTCTCCGCGTGGTCGGGAACTTCCGACCACGCCTCGCTCGCGTGCTCCGCCGCCCACTCCCGAACCGCCGCGTCGGTGTCCGGCGCGCGCAGCGCCAACGCCAGTTCGTCCCGTGTCACGCCCGGGGCGTTGCGTGAGTCGTCGTCCTGGCGGGCGGCCCATCGTCCCAGGCGGTCGCCGTCGTCGGCAGCGGCCCGCAGCGCATCGCGCGCTGTCCGGTAGTCGTCCATCGAATCAAAACTGTCCATCATGTCCTCCGGCCCATCGAGGGCGGAACGTCGACCCCGGTTGAGCGCCGTCTCGCTCGAGACGCAACACTTCCCCGGTCCCGCGACGGTCACCCGCGGTCGCAGGGCGGGCGTCGATGACGCCCGTTCATTGCCAAGACATGACGCGACGTGCCCTTTCGGGCGGTGCTAGTGGCAGGGTGACTGCCCTGGATCGTACGGGATGGCGGGGACACGCGCGCGCGGATCGCCCGGCGGTGCCGGACGCCGTCCGCTACCAGTCGTCGTCGCCGATCACGACGTCGAGCAGCCGACTCGTGCCACCGCCGTGTCGCCGGGCGTTGGTGCGTGAACCGATCGAAGCCGGTCCCTCCACAGCCGAGTCGCCACTCCACGCGACGATTGCCGTCGACGCCGGTCGTGCGTTGTCGGCCGTCGGTAGCCGGGACTCGTTGGCATCCGGCCTGTGCGATACCTACCCTGCGACGGTCGCAGTCATGAGGAGAGTCGTGGACCCGCCCCCGTACCCATTCGATCCACTCTGGAAGCACATCCTGCCGCACGCCGCCGCGCTGGCGGTGGAACGGGCGATCAGGGGGTTCATCGACGACGGATTCGCGGGCGACTTCACGCGACTGAAAGAGCGGTTGCCAGCACGGCTCTCCGAGCACTACTCGCTCGAGCTTCTGCGCGAGTTGATCTGCCGCATGATCGTGCTGGAGAACCAACTGTTCACCGCAGAACCGCAGTTCCCGCTTCCGGAGTCCATCGCAGATGAGTTTTGCCTCACGATTGTGATCGACCTCGCGCGGGCTGACATCGTGGCCCAAGGGCACGATGCGAGCCTCTATGAGATCTTCGAAGACTGCGCACTGGACGTCACCAGATGCGAGCTGCTCTACGAAGACACGTTTCTCGGAATGGGCGAGCCACACGAGACGCCCGAGGCGGTCGTGCCCGGGCTGCATCCGGACCACTGGTTCGATCGCATCGAACGCAAGACGACGCCGCTCCGCGGCGAGGTGACCGCGATGCGCGCCGAGCTGCTCACCGAGGCCGAGCAGGCGCAGGCCGGGGACGAGGCGCGGGACGGTTGAGGGACTCAGTGCACCACACTCGGGGCTGAGCTGCGACCGTTGCTCGCTCCTCGGCCTGCAGGCGTTGGTCAGGCGGGTGTGCGGTCATCTGTGAACGTCCAACCAGGAGGATCACGTGCCGCAGGAGCGCTGCAAGAAGGACATCAGAGCAGGTCTGTAAGTCGCGGCCCGGGGGCATTATGATCCGCGCGCCGAGGTTGGGTCGACCTCCCGTAAAGCAGGACCGGAACACTCCACATCACATTCCCCTTTTCTCTACCCGGTCAGGCTCCCTCGGCACCCATGAGGCACAGTGACGCAAACGCGAAACCGGCGGCGCGTGAACGCCGCCGGTCGGTTTCCGTGTGAGCTGATTCAGATCGTCGGGATCTCCGTTGCCGCGGATGGGTCGAAGAGCAGTTTCGCCGTCGGCCACTCCCCCCGCCAGACCCGCCCGTTGTACGAAACCCGCAGCACCTCCCCCTCCGCCGTCACGACGCGCCCCTCGCGGAAGCGTGACGCGCCGAGCCCAGAACGATTCCGCTCCTCCGCGTAGCGGGCCGACGCCTCGGCCAGCGAGGAGACGCGGAACGCGCGCCGCCCGATCCGCAGCGTGACCGCAGTCGCGATCGCGCTACGCCTCCGCACGGGCCACGTCCTTCTTCGTCGGCGTCTTCGCTGTCACATCCGCCATCCCCGTCAGCCGAAACCAGAAGAACCCGTTGATCGACTTGGATCCGGTGACGGCGGAAGCCAGCGCCGAGAGCGAGCGGTATGCCGTCCCCTCCCAGCGAAACCCGTCCTCCAGCACGGCGACCTTGACGTCCTTCCCCTTGTAGGGGCGAACGATCGTCGTCCCCGGCGCGGGGGAGTCGCGGATCGCGCGGGCGCTTCGGCTTCTCAGTTCTCGGCGTAGCGGCCTTCGCCGTCGTCGCGCGCGCCTTCGTCTTCGTGGTCTTCTTCGCGGCCTTGCGGGTGGCCCCCGCCTTCGTTGTGCGCTTGGTCATGCGGCACCTCCTTCGTGCCGACATTCGCTCTCTCGAAGGGACGCAGCGAGGCTGGGCCGCCCGGAACTGCTGGGATCGCCCGCCTCCCTGGCTACTTAGGGATGAACTCCGCGATCTTCCGTCCGTAGAACCGCCTCGGCGGTCCCGGTCGTCCTCCAGTGACCACGCCGGTTCATGCCACGCCGCTGCCCGCCATGGTCGATCCGCTACGCCACGTCGAAAGCGACCAACTCCGAGAGGGGCACGCCGAGGGCGCGCGCCAGGCGCTCCAAGTTGATCAGCGCGATGTTGCGCTCCCCGCGTTCGACCTGCCCGACGTAGGAACGGTCGAGGTCCGCGTCGTACGCAAGACTCTCCTGCGTGAGACCTCGCGCCGTACGCAGCGCCCGTAGGCGCGCGCCGAATGCCTCGCAGAGTGGGTGAATGGGTCCAGCCATGACATGCTCGCGTTGATCGCGAGCAACGTCTCAGACTGCGGCTTGTGCATCGACGGAGTATGAGTACCATTCCGGTGACGATGAGTACCTACGAGTCGTCTTCTCTCGCTCGCGGCGCAGAGTTCTCGGCCGGAGATCCGGCGCGAGAGTCGATCGCGCACGCATGCTCTACGTGAGGTTCACGCATGGGGAAGTCAGCGCCGAAAGCGGGCAGCACGCGCGCGCGGGTCCGCGCCCTGGCGATGGAACTGCTCGCGAGTGCGCCCGAGGGTCTGCGCTACTCCGAGCTTCTCGAAGGCGTGAGGGAGCAGCTCCCGGGCACGAACCCGCAGTCGATCCCGAGCGCGCTGGTGCATCTGATGAAGGACCTCCCAGAGGAGATCACGAAGACCGCTCCCGGGTTCTACATGCACACGCGACACGCTCTCTCCGAGGACGATGGCGACGCTGGCGAGCCGGACTCCGCGCAACCGGACGGCGACGAAGAAGCGCGATCGGGAACGGTGCGCGAGGAGGAGTTCTATGCCTCGTTCGCGGCCTGGCTTGAGAGCGACCTCGAGGAGTGCACGCGCGCTATCGCGCTGGGCGGAAGCGTGTTCCGCGACAAATGGGGCACGCCCGACGTCATCGGCGTGCGCGAGGCGCGCCGGAGCGACATCCTCACGTTCCCGACGGAGATCGTCTCGGCCGAGATCAAGGTCAATACCTCGGCGCTGATCACGGCGTTCGGGCAGGCATGTGCGTACCGACTCTTCAGCCACCGCTCGTACCTGGTCGTTCCGGCGGCTTCGTCGGAGGGGGACGTCGCGCGGCTCGACGTGCTCGCGCGACTCGTGGGCCTGGGGCTCGTCCTCTTCGACGCGACCTCACCGGCGCTGCCGCGCTACTCGATCCGGGTTCGGGCCGCGAAGCACGAACCGGATGGATTCTACGTGAACCGATGCCTCAAGTTGGTCGAGAAGGAGTTGTTCGGGTAGGCAGGCCGTGACCGCCGCGGCTTCGAGTGCCAGTGTCCGGGTCTCTGGGCACCGCGGGTCCTGTGCGCGAGAGGCACCATTGGACTCATCGACAGAGAACGACCTCCAGTCGCCAAGCCATGACTGCTGCCAGCCCCGCGGCGAGCGGCGCGAGTGTCGTGACCGCCAGTCTCGGGGCGCCGGATGCTCTTCCGTCGAGTCACACTTCTCTTCGATTGCGCGAGTGACTGCATCGACGGCGCCGGAGAAGTGACGACGCGTCGGTCGGTATCCGCATCTCCACACTGCTCGCGCTCCCCGCACGAGCACGGTCAGCGCTGCGGCATGCTCGGACCGGGGAGCTCCGGCTCCGAGAGACGAGGCGTCCAGCGGACGGGCTAGACTCCGACAGCTAGGCGTCGTCTGGCACTGGTTGGAGTAGCCACCCCTCCATGCTCTGCAGATGTGCGGGAACGCCGTCCAGCATCTCCCGAAGGCGCTCCTCGCGCTCGCTCGTGACGAGAATTACCTGTTGCCCGTGATCGGCAGCAGATGCGACGCGGCGAAGCAGTTCGCGGAAGCTCACGTCCTTGATCTTCTGCTGCTGCGGCTCGTCGAAGAGCAGTAGTCCCGGGTGATTTCCGCACGCCGACCGAGCGACTTCCAGCAACGCCACGAGATATGCCCAGACCATACGGATTGCGTCGCTCGCGGAGAGGTCGAAGCTCAGGTCGAACTGATCGTACGTCGGATGGTACGTCTCATAGGAGATCGCAAATGACGCGGGGTCTAGGCTCTTCAGGCCATACTCCGCTAGCTGGCTCCGGAACGACTCAGCGAACTGAGAGAGGGTCTCCCGATCGGTCTCCGAGAGCGCTCCGTCGGGGAGTGATGCTTCCCGCGCGAGAGTCGCCCGCCACTCGGCCGCCAAGTCTCCGAGTGCGAACAAGTGCGCGTCGAGTCGCTGGCGCGTCGCAGAAACACGAGTGAGCTCCGCACGGATCTCTACACGATGCGTGATCGCGGCTTCTGACGGCTGACGACCGTCTGACGCGAGCGTTGCACGCGCAGCGCGTATCTCGGTCATCACGCGCGCAGACTCTTGGCCGAGCGCCGAGAGACGCTGCGCCAGCACGACGCTCCGCCCGCCGAGTTGCTCACGCATCGCTCCGAACGTCCTATGTTCCTCCCGGATCAGCTGGATCGTGTCGTCGAGTTCGATCGGTTGAAAGGAACTGGCCTGCGGCATGAGCGTGTCCGCCAACGGCTGCTCGCATGCCGGGCACCTCCCACGCGCGATCGCGAGATCCTCCACCGATCCCATTTGACGGAGGCGCGACAGGTCACGGTGATGTGCCAGATCTTCATCAAGTGCTGCCAATCGGCGCTCCACGGCGCGCTGGTCCAGTCGGTTCTGGGCAAGCTCGCTCTCGAACTCCGTGACCGCTAGCCCGATCTCGGAGAGCCGCTCGGAATGGGCAGCAAGTCCCGCCTCAAGTTCTCCCGCGGACTCCGCCCCGGTTGGGATTGGTGTCGCAGCAGCGGAGTCGAGTTCGGACTCTAGCTCATGAATGAACTCGGAGAGAGGGCGTGGCGCGTGCTCCGCTTGGCGGAAGAACTGCATGGCCGCCTCCGGAGGCCATATGGTCACGGGCTGCATCGGCAGGCCTTGAACCGTCGTCTGCGCGGATAGCGCGATGGCCTGGATCGTCTCGACACGCTCGCTCCAGCGCCGCCGCAAGCCCGTCTTGTCCGCCTGAATCTGCTGGCGTCGGCGAAGTACCTCGTACGCCTCTAGCCCAAGTAGAAATTCGATTGCACGCTGACGCGCGTTTCGGATCTGGAAGTGAAGCGGCATTGCGGCCTGGATTCCGCTCCAGCCACGAGTCTGCTCGACAATCACGGCGGCGAACAGGTTCTCGACGTAGAGCGGACACGTTGTCCCGTCGTACTTCGTGACATCGGGAAGCTCCCATTCAAGAAACTCGACGAGGAACCGATGGAAACCCCGCGACCGCGTTGCACTCCCGGACTGTCGCACGAAGTAGTCTCGGCTGGTCGCACCCGCGCCGGCGGTTGAGAGCACGAACGAACTCCACACCGTAATCAAGTGAGAGTTCCTCTCGCCCTTGACGGTTCGCCGGACGGTCAGCTGCTCTCCGGAACCGTTCTCGAGCTCAAGCCAAACGTCAGATTCAAGGACGTTGTGCTGCTCGCCATCCGGGCCGATTAGGTACTCGTGCATCGCGTGCTTCAGCGGGATCGTGTGTCGCGCGGTCAGCATTGCCTCAAGGCCGAGAGCGTAGATGACGGACTGTACGCAGGTGGACTTGCCCGTCGAGTTCTCGGCTCGGATGACGTTCAGACCGGAGACGAACTGTATGGTCCGCCCGTATCGACCAGCGTCCGTGACGACGGACAATCGCAGAGTCCGCAGTTGGAACGTCACGTCCTCGCCCTCCCGCTCGCGACGTCTTCTGCGCTCCTCTCCAAGAACGCCTTCCCCAACTTCTGGAGGAATGCAGTCTCTTCGGCCAGAACCGTCGGCTCGTCGAGCAGCGCGGTCGCGAAGCGCTTGCCTCTCTCCGTGAGGCTCACCGTTCTCCCAGACACGGAGAGGACGCCTTCCGCGTCCCCCAACACAATGATCCGCTGGAGTGCCGGATCGTATCGAACTCCCAGATAGGGAGACGCGAGTCGGCCCTGCGTGTACGCGAGCAACTCGTCTCTGCCTGCCGCTGTTCGAGCAGCCCAATCCAGAATGTGGAGCCGCCAGATCGACGACTTCGCGCCGCGCGAAGAGACGAACAGCACCAGGGCAACCAACGCCAGCCGCCAGATTGGACGCCGATCGCCTGGAACAACCGTCCCACGATCACTGAACGCGGCGACCACGCCTCGCAGTTCGGGGAACTCCGCATCGAGAGTCATACTGACACCGGGAAGTCGAGAGGGCAGCGCATGAGCCAGTCCGCCGTGGCCTCAGCTACCAGCTGAGAGATGTTCTCGTCGTTCAAGTCTCCTCGCAGCTTCGCTCGCAGGTCGCGCTGGTAGCCCTCCATCTCATCCAGGATGCGAATGGACCCGTCGGCCGTCGAGACCGTCGATCGCGCGTCAAGCAGCAGTTCGAACGAGCGCTTCACGCCTTGGATGCTCTCCCAGATCTCCGCGTGGTTCTGCTGCAGCGCGCCTTGGAGGTCCCGTCCACGTAGATACGCGAGGAGGTACTTCGAGGCCACGCGGTCGGCTTCGGCGGCGGACTGCTGGCGAGGGAGCTTGGCGAGTTTCCTGCGCAAGTTCGCGACAAGTGTCGCGTGCTCGTCTGCGACGTGGAAGGCGGCGAGTTCGAATTCCGATGGCCCCAGGATCTCCAACTGCAGGGAGGAGATCACTCCGTTCGCGATCGCCTTTCGCTCCGCCGCGAACATTACATCCGTGGATACGACCGCGCGAAAGTCGTCAGAGATGAAGTCCAAGCCGGACTCCCGAACCACTCGCGCACGCACATTGGCGTACGCCTGCACGTCCTTGCTTGCCAGCTCTGGCACGAGCAGTATCCACCGGCGAACGACGATTCCATCCAACAGAGGACGGATGTCGTCGGCGTTCTTCTTGAGCTTGCTCAGATCGTCGTAGATCTTTCCCTTTTGACCGTCGCGGCGCTCTGCGGCCGAGCGCATGCCCTGCGGAGCATAGCACTGGTAGACACAACCGTCGCTCCCGACACCGTCCAGTCCCAGGTCACCCTTATGGACGGCAGGCACCTCGAAGAAGTCGCCGAGCGCGTAGCGCCTCATCAGGAGCGCGATCATCTCCAGCTCCCACTCTTCGCCGCTGTACAGCCGTTGAACGTTCGTCATCTGCACCAGTCCTCGCGATAGCACTCGTGCTGGCTGCGGCACTGCGGGCCTGCGAGCACTGGCGCTGACAGGCGCGCCGCGGCTCAACATCCCCCTGCCTGGCGGCGCTTAGAGCATAGCTGGTCGCGCACGTCCAATGCGAAGCTGTCGTGCCCGACCTCCGCCGGCGGCGAGTCGAGTACCCGAACCTGTGCCTCGGCTGGCGGCAAGACGCCAACGACGGAGGCGTGGGACATTATGACTGCCTCACGCTCTCGCGGCCCGCCCGCGCGGCGGACCACTGACACCGAACAGCGCCGGACGACGCGCGTTCACGCCCCCCGGGGGAGGGTGGGGCGTGCTCGCTACTCGCCAAGGACCGCCGAGTTCCCGCAACTCCGAATACCGCATGGTCGCGCCTGCGATCGACACGACAGGGCACCCGAACATCGCAGATCAGAACGGGAACGGACTGCCCGGTCCGCGGCGACGTATGCTGATGGGATGCCACTCTGGAATTTGCAGTTCGAGCAGATCACCGTCGCCCAACTCGAGGCGCTCCGCACCGTCCCCGTCGCTGAGGGACGGCGACTTGAATACAAGCGCGAGGTCGCGGTCGCCACGGGTGACGACAAGCGGGAGTTCCTCTACGACGTGACGTCATTCGCGAACGGTGCGGGAGGCCACATCCTGATCGGCGTCGAGTGCATGGATGGGCTCCCGATCGCGCTGACGGGTCTCGACGTCGCAGAGATCGACTCGATGATGCTCCGAATGCAGAACCTGCTGCGGGACTGCGTTCAACCGCGCCTCCCTGGAGTACTGATGCGCGGCGTCGGCTTGCCGGACGGACGCGCAGTACTCGTCGTGCGAGTTCCGCAGAGCTGGATCGGCCCACACATGGTGCGCATGGGTCGTACAACGCGGTTCTACACACGCAGCTCGGCGGGGAAGCATGAGATGGACATCGACGAGTTGCGACAGGCGTTCGCGTTGACGGGATCGCTACCACAGCGATTGCGTGAGTTCCGGGATGCGCGCTTGTGCCAGGTCGGCGACCGAACGCTCCCAATCATCCTACGCAAGGGACCGCTGCTCGTTGTTCACGCCCTGCCGGTCAGCGCGTGGACGGAACGCGCCGAGGTTGATCTCTCGGGTCTGAACGACCGGGTGGCCGACCTGCAGATGCTCAGGATCGGCAGTTCCGGCGGCCGGTACTCTCTGGACGGGTTCACTTGTCACACGAACGAGAGTCGACGCGCGGAGGCCGCTGGCTATCTGCATGTCTTCAGAGGCGGGCAAGTCGAAGTGGTGGACGGAGAACTACTGTCGGAGTCCCCTCTTCTCGGTGGCGACGGGAATCTCTCCACGGCAGGCGAGCACCTCGGCAGCAGGCTTCTGCAGCACGCCGCGCAAGCGCTGAGAGTGCAGGCGTCACTCGGTGTTCCGAGCCCGGTCTGGATCAGTATTGCCCTGCTTCACGTTGAGGGACTGAAGCTCTACTCGGCTCAGTCTCTCCACTCCGGAGTCGGCGGGCAGCCGATCGACCGGCATGAGGTCCGCATTCCCATGAGCGAAGTCCGAGAATTCGATTCGGATCTCAGCGATGCGTTGAGGCCCGCGCTCGACACCCTGTGGAATGCGTGCGGTTACCCTCGGTGCTGGCTCTACGACAAGGACGGAGCGTCGCACGCAGCGTGGCGGCGCTGAGCGGACCAGCGGTCGCGTTACGGAGGCGCAGGTGCGCCGCGCCCAATCGCAGCGGCGCTTCGAATGGCATGAGTTCGCGCGAATGGCGCATGGCGCACGCAGGCGCGCGCGCCTCCGAAAGAAACGGTTTCCACGCCATGTCGCGTGAAACGGCCTCGGGAACGGCCACGCGCCATCCCGCCCGACGTGCGAAAACACGTCTTATCGCACCCATTTAGCCTCGAAATCGAGCGTGCGACAGAGCGAAGGTCGGGTCATGGACACCCCCCGCACCGAGCCCACAGAGTCCTTCGACAAGCCCGCTCCCGAAGCCGTCCCTCGCGCGCGCGCCCGCGAAGGCCCTCAAGGCCCCCTCGCAGCCCCCGACCACCCGCTCGCGCTGCCCGACCCCCAGGTGGCCGGTAGCGCGCCTGCCGAGCCGCCCGCGGCGGCTCTCGCGCCATCTGTTGCCCTATTGACTGCCAACAGGCACCCAATAAGCCCCGGAGAGGGGCCTGCAATCGACGCAAATGATCTCATCGACGCCTTCCTCGCCGGGCGACCTAACGGGACACTAAGGGGCTACGGGGGCGCTTTGCGGGCGTTCAGCCGATTCGCGGGCACGAAGAGCGTCGCCGAGGCCGCCGGGAAGCTCCTCGGAGGCACGGCGGGCGGTGCCAATCGCATCGCGTTCGCGTGGCGCGCACATCTCGTCGAAGGGGGCTACGCGCCCTCCACCATCAACGCCCGACTCGCAAGCCTGCGCGCGCTGGTCAAGATGGCTCGCATCCTCGGGCTCGTCACCTGGCATCTCGAAGTCACAGGCGTGCGCGCCGAGCCCTATCGCGATACGCGCGGTCCCGGGCGGCGCGGCGTGCGCGCTCTCCTGGCCGAAGTCGAGGACGCGAAGACGCCCAAGGAACGGCGCGACCGCGCGCTGGTGCGGCTGCTCACGGACCTGGCACTACGCCGCGGAGAAGCGGTCAGCCTGGACATCGAGCACATCGATCTCGAACGAGGCGTCGCGCTGGTGCGTGGCAAGGGCAAGCACGGTCGCGTTCCCGTGACGCTGCCCGAACCGACGGTTGCCGCGCTGCGTTCCTGGATCGAGGTGCGCGGCGCGGAGCCGGGGCCGCTCTTCGTCGGCATGTCACGAGGACGCCCGGGGGGACGGCTGACGGGTACGTCGGTCGCCCGTATCATCCGCCAACTCGGAGAGCGCGCGGGCATCGAGGGGCTGCGTCCCCACGGACTGCGCCACGCCGCTATCACGCAGGCGCTGGATCTGACGCGCGGCGACATCCGCGCCGTCCAGCGTTTCAGCCGCCACGCCGACCCGCGGACGTTGCTGGTCTACGACGACGCGCGTGAGGATCGGGGCGGCGAGGTTGCGCGGCTCGTCGCCGCGTGGCGCTGAGCGCGCTCCCAAGTCGTTGCATCGCGCCGTCAGGCAGCCACTTCGCCCTCGTCGTCGTGCAACGCCGCAACCGCCAGCGCCAGCGCATCTCCGTGATCGGGTGAGCGGCCCGTGCGTGCCCGGATCTTGTCTTTCGGCTCCAGCGCGATCCGGCCGTCGCTGCGTTGCGTGTAGCGCGGAGCGCAGAGATCCGTGCGCAGGATGTCCTGCATCGCAGGCGACCGATCGGCGAGGGCCGCTTCGTTGCGGATCCAATCGCGCAGATGCCACCAGATCTCGGTCCGACGATTGGCAAAACGCCGCGCGCGATCTGAGCTGAGCGGCCGCGCGCCGAAGTTGACGGCCTGTACCCACCAGCTCTGCTCGTGCAGCCGGTCCACGACGCCGCCGCCGACGCCGGTGTCGTCCACCGCGATGCGGCCCGCCGAGTAGCGGTCGATGCGATGTTCGTGCGCCAGCGCGATCACGCGACCCGCCGTCCGCATCGTGTCCTGCCCGCTCCAGGACTCCACTGCCAGCACCTGGCCGCCGCGCAGCACGTAGATGACCGTTTCGTCGGATCCAAAACGCGCCACATCGACGCCCATCGAGACGAGTCCACACCCCTCCTGTCCCGGCTCGCGGCAGAATGCCTGCTCCGCGTCGGCCATCGAGATCAGCGTGTCGTCGGAAGACGTCGGGAAGAGTCCCAGCACCTTCGTCTGGTAGATCACCGAGCCCTCACCCCAGCGCCGGCGCATCTCGTCGACCCACTGCGGCGTGACGCCCCAGGGCTGCGGCGCGGCGCCGTCCTGCAAGTTGGGGCAATCAAACGCGCTGATGCGCATCGTGTACCAGTCCGGGGAGTTGCAGACGCGCTCGAATTCGGTGCCGGATGAGGGGTTGCCGATGGCGAGCACCTTGGCGTTTCCGGACGTCATGAGCGAGTCCACAGCCGCCCAGACCTCGCGTGGGATACCGCCTGCTTCGTCGAGGATCACGAGCAGGTTTCCGGAGTGATATCCGGTCATCCGGACCGCGGAGTCCTGCGCCTTGTCGGGGCTAGTCGAGAAGCCCGTCGCAAACCAGTCGCTCTCGATCTCCCAATGCGTGAGTGAGGGCTCGCCGAGTCCAGGGTCGCCGCCCAACTGCCGCTTCATCCCGGAGTGGCGGCTGCGGATCTCGGCCCACAGAAGGTCGCGCACCTGGCGCTGCGTGGGCGCGGTCGTGATGACCTTCGACGGCTGGAAACTCAACAGATGGTGGACGGCGGCGATCGCGGCCACGAACGTCTTGCCGCTCTCGTGACACGACGGCACGGCCACGCGGCGCTCATCGCGCACGGCCTCGAGGATCTCCACCTGGCGTCTCCAGAGCGTGTTGATCCCGAGCACGGACCGAGCGAAGTACGCCGGGTCCGCGCGCCAGCGGCGCACCAGCGGGAGGAGCTCAGGCGTTGCCGTCATCGGCCGCCTCCACGTCCACGACGTCGGCCTGGCGCACATCGACGTCCACCTGCCGCAGGGCGCGCAGGCCGTCGCCGAGCGAGACGAGGACGTTCGTCTGGGTCTGTTGAGCGGCGCGTTCATGGATGCCGAGTGCGCCCAGCACAAGTCGCGCGGCGTCGAGGCGGGCGCGCGCGTTGCGGCCGTCGCGGATGTCGCCGCTCATCACTTCGGCGACCGTCTCAATTGCGTCGTCCGAGAGCGCGGCGAGCTTCGCGTTGGCGATGTCGCGGGCGCGTAGGAGCAGCTCGGGGGCGGCGCGTTCGAGGAGCGCGGCCAGCTTCTTCTGCAGCACGATCGGAGCCGGGCGCCCCGTGCCCCCGCGGTAGCGCTTGAGGCCCGTGCGCGGGTCGCTCGCGACTGCCCAGAACGCATCGAGAGGCTCCTGGCCCTCCTCTGTGCGCTCGATCCAGGAGCGGACGCGGGCGCGGTCCATCGTCGTCGCCCGGCGACGGGGCCTACCGGAGGGGGCGAGTGGCGCGAGAGACGGACGCATGTCTGCATAGGCTACGCGCGGCGGGGACGTGCCGGGGGCGTTTCGTCGGTCGGGCGCGCTATCGTGTGGCGTTCGGGTTGATCACCCGAGCGCGCTCCGGTGGCGGGACGGCGCTGAACTCCCTCGCGTCGTTCTCGCTCCGGGCAGAGGGAGACTCAGCGATGGCAGGAGTGCCGAACTGGACGTACGGACACGCATGGTTCACGTTCGAGCTGTGCAAGCGAGCAAGGCCGTTCTGGTCGCACGACCACCGCCCGTTCTGGACGGATGATGAGGCCCCCTTCTGGGACGCCGCCCACGGGGTCTCCTACCGGGATGACTTCCCGCCGCCGCTACCCGATCTGGCGTGCCCGCCTGGGAACGAGGCAGCCGAGGAGCGGCTACGTCGAGCCGTCGAGCCGCGAGAGGATCTCGCGGTGACCGCGTTGGCTTGGAACCAGGAGCGCTGCGGTTTCGTTGATCCCGACGAGCCAACGAGATGCGATTTCGGGATTCAGCGCATCGCTCTCGTGATGGACCTCGGGTGCAACAACGCGATCCTCCTCGCACGCATCGACGCATTACGGGAGGCGCACGGCATTCGCGAGAGGCTGAAGTCACGGGGAGGCCTGAGCAGCCACCCTCCATGGGGGTCCCTCACACCCAAGTTGGCCGTCGCCGCGTACGACGCATGGAAGGAGGGGAACAAGAACCTCGACGAGTTCCTGAGAAAGAACCAGAACGTCCTCGACGCAGCCCACGAACTCGGCCCGCCCGCGCTGCGCGCGAAGCTCATCCGTCGCGCCAAGAAGATTGACAACCTGATCATGTCGAACCCGTACGCGGCGTACGGGTACTCCAGCGAGTAGCCGCAGCCGACGACAGACGCGTCAGGCAAGAATCCGATTGCCTGCCAAGCGCGACCCGGCGACGCACCTCAGACTACCTCCAGTCATCACTACTGACGGGAGGTTGACATGGAAGTTCTGCGCAGCACGCTCGAAGTCGCCCGGCTATTGGCCGTGCCGGAGTGGCGAATCGAACAGTCGATCCGACGCGGTCTGATCCCTGCTCCTCCCATTGTCGGAGGCGCGCGGGTATGGACATCGGAACTCGTCGAACTGCTGCGAGACGCGCTCGTGCTCAGCGGTGTTCACGGAGCGACGCCGACAGGCACGGAGCTGCGCGGTGCGTGATGCGCGACCTCATGCGCCGATCGGCAACCTCGCGCCTCAGTTCATCACGCTGAAGCGCGCCCCGCCGCGCGTCACCGGACGTGGCCGATGACTGCCAAACTGGTTGCTGCACTCGCGAGGTCCAACGTCCCCGCGGAACTGCGCCGCCGCGATCAGTGGGTTCTGTGGCGATTGGAGTCAGCGAAGGGGCGCGGCAGCACGAAGCAGACGAAGGTCCCGTACACGACGTCTGGCCGCCACGCGAGCAGCACAGATCCCGGCACCTGGTGCTCGCTGGACGAGGCGCTGATGGCACTCGAGTGCGGCTCCTTCACAGGGATCGGGTTCGTCTTCGACGGAAACGGTCACGTCGGCATCGATCTGGATCACTGCCGCGATCCCGGCACGGACGTCATTGACGACTGGGCGCGCGCGATCCTCGACGATCTCGCGGGCTACACGGAGGTGAGCCCATCTGGGACGGGCGTCCACGTCATCGTCGCCGGAGCCCTCCCCGGGAAGGGACGAAAGCACAAGCTGAATCGCAAGGGCGCACACCCCGATGCTGCAGTCGAGATCTACGACCGGGGGCGCTACTTCACCGTGACGGCCGACCGGCTCCGTGACTACCCGTCGGCGGTCGTCGATCGTCAGTCCGCCGTGACCGCGATCTACGCGCGCTACTCAGTTTCGCCGCGACCAGCAGAGAAGACGAGTCGGCCGGCAACGCCGACCACGGTCCCCGATGCCCAACTCATCCAGCTCGCGATGGCCGCGAAGACCGGCGCCGCGTTCGGCCGGTTATGGAGCGGCGACACGAGCGCTCACGGAGGCGACGACTCAGCAGCCGATCTCGCGCTGTGCAACATGCTCGCCTTCTACTGCGGACCCGATCCTGCGCGCATCGACGCCGTCTTTCGCCAGTCTGGTCTCCACCGGACGAAGTGGGAACGTAAGGACTATCGTGACGCGACGATCGCGAAGGCGCTGGAGGGGCGCACTGAGTTCTACCGCTGGGGGACGAAGCCCGACCGTCGCGACTGCGGGGCGACACCCAACCACGAACCGGACGACTACGTCCTGATCCCTGGGCAGCACATCGACGACCAGAGGAAGCTCCACGAGGTCGGGACCGACGACTTCGCGACCACTGTCATCGGGCGGCTCCCCGTTGGCGCGCTCTACCGCATGGACTTCGTCGTCGGGGAGCTCATCGGGGAGACCGGCAAGAGACGCTTCGTCGCCTGCACCGAGCAGCACCTGCGCACTGTTATCGACGGGGTAGTGCGCCTGGCGAAGTGGGTCGGTCGCAAGGAGCATTCGTCGGTGCGTGTGTTCGTGGCATGCAGCCGCGACCAGGCGGGCCTGCTCCTCGCTGCCGCGGGGGCATCGCAACGAATCCCTGAGCTTCGGCTCTTGGTACATCACCCCGTCTACCTGCCCGGCCTGGAGCTCGCTCGGCCCGGATGGAACGAGGGCGGCGGTGTCTTCTACGACGAGCCACCATCGCTGCGCGGCATCCGCCCCCGCCCGGACGGCGCGATCGAGGTTCTGCGCGACCTGGTGGTCGACTTCCCGTTCATGGACGAGGCTTCACGGCAGAACATGTTCGGGGCAATGATCACGCTGATTGTGCGGCCAGGCATCCAGGGCAGAGTCCCGTTCCACCTCGTGATGTCGTCACTGGAGCGCACCGGCAAGGGCAAGCTCATCGATACCGCAATTGGCGGAGCCGTGCTGGGTCACGCCATCGCTCCGATGCAGCCAGGCCGCACCGAAGAGGAGCGCGAGAAGCGTGTCACCTCGCTGCTCCTCCAGGGCGAGACCGTCGTGCACCTGGACAATCTCCCCGTGGGCGACGTACTCGACTCGCCATCGCTCGCATCCCTCGCGACGTCGTGGCCTCTCTGGCGCGGACGCAGACTTGGCGCCTCATGCATCTTGTCCCTCGTGAACAACCTCGTCGTGTTCCTCTCGGGCAACAACCCGCGGACGACAGGTGAGATCGCCAAGCGCACCGTGCCGATTGTGCTGGAACCGCAGGACGATCATCCCGAGGACCGCGCCGACTTCGTCCACGCCGATGCCGAGGGCTACGCGCGGATGCGACGCCGCGCCGTCCTTGAGGCGCTTCTCGGGATCGTTGAGTCGTGGAAACGCGCGGGGCGATGTCCTGCACCACGCCGCCGTGCCATGGGTGGCTTCGAGCAGTGGGCCGAGACCATCGGTGGGGTCATGGCTCACGCGGGATTGAGCCAGTGGATGTCCAACTACCGCACATGGGTGCGCGGCTCCGACGAGTGGACCGCCGATGCCGAGGTGCTGGTCGCTGCGTGGGCTGAGCGCTTCGGCCTGGAGCCGGTCCGCGCGAAGCAGGTCCTCGCGCTGATCGTGGACCTGGAGATCTTCCCCGCTGTCACGGGCAAGCCGACGGACGCGGCAAGGTGGAGCTGCGTCGGCAAGCGCGTGATGACACCACTCACAGGGCGCCCCGTCGGAAGGTGGCAGGTGATCGCTGACGGCAAGGGCGCGTCGAAGCGATATCGCTTGCGCGAGCACCTTCCTGCCGGCGCGACGGGCGCCGCGGGCGGGCAGGTTGAGCCTGATCCCCGATTCGGACGCGAAGGGTCGGAAGGGTGAGAAGGGTCCGGCGGCCACCGTCACACACATGCACGAGCGCGCACTGCGCGCTCGTGAGATCTGGGAGGAGGCGGGAAACCCTTCCGACCCTTCCGACCCTTCAGGGCGCGAGGACGGCACCAATGGTGTACAGCCCGGTTGAGCTGTGGCGAATGCCGCGATTGGCGAACGGGAATGCGTCATGACCGACCCCGCCCGCACCGCGATCGCCGTGATGTTCCTCGCGAACGACGAGGAAGCGCGCCGCGCCACACTCTCCTGGCCCCTCGTCCCGACGGGCCTCTCCGACCGCGCCCTCGTCACTGCGTGGTCGCACGCGAGCGGCGTCCCGAAGACGCGCCTTCGACGCCTGTCAGTGACGTTGCGGCGTCACGGCATCTGCAGGGACGACCGCACCGTCGATCCCGAAGCTACCAGAGTGATTCAGCACGTCGCCGCCGAGACGCTTCGCGCCACGAAGAGGAGGAAATGATGTCACAGATCCTGGAGTCCCTGCGCCCCCTAGCCGTCCCCATCGACTCGCTGCATCCGGACCCCGCGAACGCCCGCACCCACAACGATCGCAACCTCGATGCCATCAAGGGCTCGCTCGCGAAGTTCGGTCAGCGTAAGCCGATCGTCGTCCAGAAGGACGGCATGATCGTGCGCGCTGGCAACTGCACGCTGGCGGCAGCGAAGGCACTTGGCTGGACCGAGATCGCAGCCGTTCTCGTAGACGAGGGCGATGTCGAAGCGACGGCCTACGCCATCGCCGACAACCGCACAGCCGAACTCGCCTCGTGGGACGACGACGTCCTCGCGTCGCTCCTCCACGAACTTGAGCAGGACGAGGACTTCGACCAATTGCTGACCGGCTTCACCGATGCGGAGATCGCGAAGTTGCAGCCGCCGGTGGACGGGCTCTCCGATCCGGACGAGATCCCGCCGACGCCCGACGAGCCGGTGGCCCGTTCCGGTGACCTCTGGGTACTCGGGGACCACCGCCTCGTCTGCGGTGACGCGACGAACTCTGCCGACGTCGAGCGGCTGCTGGACGGTGCGGCGCCCGAGCTACTCGTAACTGATCCGCCATACGGCGTCTCGCTCGACATGGAATGGCGCGACCGCGCGGGCAAGAACGCACTCGGCCCGGCGGAGCCCTCGTACATGCAGCGCAGGGAAGGGCACTCCAACACGACCATGTCCGGCGACACGATCGCCGACTGGTCGCACGCGTTCGCACTCGTGCCTTCGCTGCGCGTACTCTACGTCTGGCATGCCTCGTCGTACAGCGTGGACGTGGGCGCAGGGCTGCGGCGGATCGGGTTTGATCTGCGCCAGCAGATCATCTGGCGCAAGCCGCACTTCGTGTTGAGTCGCACGCACTACCACTACCAGACGGAGCCGTGCTGGTACGCGGTGCGGCATGGCAAGACGTCGGCGTGGATGGGGTCGCGCGACCAGTCGAACCTGTGGGACGCGCCCAGCCCCAAGCAGGTGATGTCCGGGAGCACGGAGGAGAAACAAGACCACCCTTCGCAAAAGCCGCTCCTGTGCATGGAGACGCCGATCGAGAACCACGACTTCCAGGACGTCTACGAGCCGTTCAGCGGATCGGGCACGACGCTCATCGCGTGTGAACGCCGTCGCCGGCGCTGCCTCGCGATGGAGATCGACCCGAAGTACATCGACGTCGCCGTTGCGCGCTGGGAAGCGTTCACCGGCAAGAAGGCCGAGTTGGTGCGGCCATGAAGCGCATCTACGTCTGCAGCCCGTATCGCGGCGACACGGAGGCCAACGTCGAGCGCGCGGTGGCCCTCTGTCGCGAGATCGCGTTGGCCGGCGACGCTCCGCTCGCCCCGCACCTCTTCTTGCCACAGGCGCTCGACGACCGCGACGACGCGCAACGAGAGATCGGTATCGCGGCGGCATTGGCATGGCTCGCCGTCGCCGATGAGGTGCTGGTCGCGGGTGGAGTCACCGCGGGCATGCGGCGCGAGATCGAAGCCGCGTCAATCCTCGGACTCCCGATCCGTTTCGCGGAGCACGTGTCGTGAACCTCCTGCGCGATCCTGACGATCCCGGCGTCATGACCGCGGCGGCGCGTGACCAGGAACTCGCTGCACTCCTCGCGCGGGGCTACCTGCGATCCAGAGAGGTGCTCCGAAATCAAGTCCTCCCGACTGTGTCTGAAGCAGATGCGGCGCCGTTCGAGGAACTCTCGAAACGTGCTCAGAACGACCTTGATGAGCCCCCGCACACAGAGCGTCCATGTCCCCACGGGTAAGCGGCATGGTGTCGCGCCCGAGAAGGAGACCGAGATGACTGCGAAGAAGACGACGAAGCGCACGAGCAAGCGTGCCGCGAAGAAGACGGCCAAGCCGCAGCCGAGCATGGCGGCACGCATCGCCGAATTGGAGACGATGACGACCGACCGCCTCCGCGCGAAGTACGCCGAAGTCTTCGGCGAGCAGACGCGCAGCCGCAGCGCCGCCCACCTGCGCAAGAAGATCGCGTGGCGCATGCAGGCGAACGAGGAGGGCGGCGTCTCCGAGCGAGCCAAAAAGCGCGCAGCCGAGATCGCGAACGACGCCGACGTGCGGACGCGCGCGCCCCAGGACGCTGCGAAGAAGAATGACGCACCGGACCCGAAGCGCACACGGACGTCCAAGTTCAGCGGCGGATCGCACGACCTGCGCGTCCCCGTCGCGGGCACTGTGCTGACGCGCACGTACAAGAAGAAGGCCATCAGCGTGCTCGTACTCGACGAGGGCTTCGAGTTCGAGGGCACCGTCTACAAGTCGCTCTCGGCCATCGCGCGAGCGGTGACCGGGACGTCCTGGAATGGCTTCACGTTCTTCGGCCTGAACAAGCCGAGCGGGAAAACGCGGTGACACGCAGCGCACGCACTGCTTCACGTCGGGCTGGACGCGCGTCCAGCCGACGCGGGACGTGCGCGCCGGGGACCGACGTCACCGCGACGTCGGTCCCCACAATTCGTTGCGCCGTCTACACGCGCAAGTCCACGCAGGAGGGGCTGGAACAGGAGTTCAACTCCCTCGACGCGCAGCGCGACGCGGCCGAGGCCTACATCCTGAGCCAGCGCGGTGCGGGTTGGGAACTGGTCCCCACGCACTACGACGATGGCGGCTTCACGGGCGCGAATACGGAGCGCCCGGGATTGACTCGCTTGCTCGGCGACATCGAGGACGGTCGCGTTGATGCCGTTGTGGTCTACAAGGTCGATCGGCTCTCTCGCTCCCTGCTCGACTTCTCCAAGCTGCTGGAGTTCCTCGACGAGCACGAGGTCGCGTTCGTCTCGGTGACGCAGCAGTTCTCGACCGCGACGTCGGCCGGACGACTGATGCTCCACATCCTGCTCAGCTTCGCGCAGTTCGAGCGCGAGACGATCGCGGAGCGCACGCGCGACAAGATGCGCGCCGCGCGCCGCAAGGGCCGCTGGACCGGCGGGACGCTGCTGCTGGGCTACGACGTCCATGCAGACGGCGGGAAGATCATCGTTAACGAGGACGAGGCCGCGCGGGTGCGCGAGCTCTTCTCGATCTACATCCGCGAGAAGTCACTGGCCGCGACGGCGCGGGAACTGAACGCGCGCGGCTGGACGATGAAATCGTGGACGACCAAAAAGGGGTATCTCCATCAAGGTGGCCGGTTCACGAAGGCGAACGTGCGCGGGCTCCTCACGAACGTCGGCTACACGGGTCGCGTCCGACAGGGAGACACGATCTACGCCGGGATGCACGACGCGATCATCGACGACGCAGTCTGGCAGAAGGCGCAGGAGTTCCTTGCCTACAACGCTCGCACAGGCGGGAAGCGCGCGCGCAACAAGCACGGCGCTCTCTTGCGCGGACTTCTGCGCTGCACGCCCTGCGACGCCCCGATGGGGCACACGTACACCGCCAAGGGCACGAAGCGATATCGCTACTACGTGTGCAACGAGGCGTCGCGGCACGGGTGGGGGAGTTGTCCTTCGAAGTCGATCCCGGCAGCCGAGATCGAGCGCTTCGTCGTCGATCGCATCCGGGCGATCGGCTCCGACGAGGATCTGCGCGCGGCGACACTCGCTGAGGCCACGGAGCAGCATGCGGCGACGATCGCACGACTCAGGACGAATGAGTCAGCGCACGAGAAGGAGGCGCGGCGACTCGCGGACGAGGTGAAGCGGCTCGCCGGGACCGGCGACGCGGAGCGACTCGCAGATACTCACGAGCGGGCCGCGGACGTGGAGCAGCGACTCAGCGAGGTCCGCGCTCGGATCGCGGCGACGACGGGCGACAGGATCGATGAAGGCGACCTCGCGACCGCGCTCTCCCTCTTCGATCCGGTCTGGGAGGCCCTCTTTCCGAAGGAGCAGGCGCGCGTTCTGCGACTTCTCGTCGAGCGCGTCGGCTACGACGGCGCCGCCGGAACGCTGGCGATCACGTTCCGTCCGAGCGGGATTAGGGCACTCGCCGACGAGATCGGTGGGGGAGACGAGGAGGCGTCGTCATGAAGGTGTACGGCGCGACGGAGTCCGGGTTCACCGTCGAGTGCGCGGTCCACTTCGGCCAGGAACGCCGGGGACGCAAGCGGCTGCGCGAGGGCGAGGAGCCGTGCGCTGCGCCCGTTGAGCCCGGCAACGTCCCGCGTGTCGCGCGTCTGCTCGCGCTGGCGCACCGCTTCGAAGGGTTGCTCGATCGCGGCGTCGTCGCGAACCACGCGGACCTGGCGCGGCTCGCACGCGTCTCCCGTCCGCGGATGACGCAGATAATGAACCTGCTGCTGCTGGCGCCCGACATCCAGGAGGAGATCCTCTTCCTGCCGAGAACTGCGCGCGGGCGGGCAGTGGTGACGGAACGGGAGCTGCGCCCGATCGCTGCGGAGGTCGAGTGGGACAGACAGCGCGTCGACTGGGCCGCCCTTAGACGATACGCTCCCAACGCTGACTCGGGGAACCGTGAGGAGTCAGCGGTCCCTTGAGTCCTCGCCTGCAAGTCGCGCGTCGCCGAAGTTAGACCGCGTCGAGCTCCGGCCCGAATCCGAGACAGGCCTCGCACTCCGCGATTACGGCGCTCAGCAGGTCCTCGGGTGTGCGGAAGAACAGCTTCAGAGTCTTGGCGTCGTTGAACGCTCTGAGTCCGTACGCGCTGAGGACCGCTCGAGCCACCGAAGGAGCGCGCTTGCTTCCCTCGCGAACTCCCCTGGGGGTCTTCCACCGCTTCCGCACGAGTTGCGCCGCGAGGAACTCCATTGCCCCGTCGACAGTACTCTCGTCGTTGCGAATCAGACCGTTCGGTGGCTTGATGCGTTCGGACACGAGCTTGGCGAGGAAGATCGCCCCGCCTCTACTGGCGGAGAGCGCTGAGTCGGCACAGCCATCCCGTCTGATGTTGCAGTAGCTTCCATGGTGGTCCACGAACGAGAGCTTTGATGACTCTCCGACGCGCACGTCGCGCTCCAGCATCACCTCGAGGCACACGTCTCCATTGCGGACGTGGCCTGAGTCGCGTAGAGCCCACGGGCCCTTGTGCCGGCTCGGGTCGTACGGGATGAGCCCAAGGCTCGTCCGATCGACCGCCGAGAACAGGAACCGATGTGCCGGGACCTTTCCCTCCAGCCGCTCGACCCAGAACGGGTCAAGCTCTTCGATCAAGTCTGGCCAGGCGAAGTTGAAGGCGACGTTGCCGTAGCGGGATCCGAGGTGCCAGTAGTTCGGAGAGAACCACGCGACGCAGATCCGATAGTCACGCAGCTTGCTCTCGTCGTAGACGAGGCCCGAGCGGATCTTCCCGAGGCGCAGAATGGAGATGGCAGCATCGAGGTGGCAGACGTGGCTGAGTTCGCGGAACGGAACGCAATCCGGATTCGTCCAGTTCGACTTGTTGCTCTCCTCCCCTACGGGAGCGCGCTCCCAGATGCGCTTCGCCATGTCGTGCCTCCAGTTCCGAACCAGTATCGCGAGCACGGCATCTGTGCGCCACACGTTCCGAGACTGCGAGCGTTCGATGACGAGCCGCGCCGAACGGACTCTGTGACGCGCGTGGGTTGAGCACGCAGCGCCGCTGGTACGCTTCCTCCACCATCGAGAGCACGGGCTCGAAGAGGGTTGTGCTTGGGGTCCAAGCCCTCGAAACCAGTTAACCAACGACCTGCGTTCTCGCAAGCACGTGAGAGTCCGAGAGCGAATCAGGCCGTCTCGGGTCGGTTCGAAGGAGTTCTGCTTGAACCCCAGGACGCCCCCTCTTCGAACCGAGATTCGGCGATGCACGTAAGTCCGCGAGCCTGCGGGAGATGCGCGCGCTCGCCGATGGGCGCTGCGTGTTCACCAACGGGGCGGCAGGTTGGCGCGTCGTGGGGTTGGCTCCGCGGGTAGGATTCGAACCTACGACCAGCCGGTTAACAGCCGGCTGCTCTACCACTGAGCTACCGCGGAACCGTGCCGCGATGACCCGGGGGCCATCGGCGACGGCGCGGAGAGTAGGCGTGCCTCGCGGCGTGGCCAAGGCTTTCCGGTGGGAGACGTTCGCCGGAGGAGGCTCCGTGTTCTCTGCGGGTCGCGGGTGTCCCGGGGCGTGGACCGCGGGATCAGCGGCCTGGTTTGAACGGTGGTGGGGGAGCCGCGTCGTGGAGATGGTCCACGAGGTCTTTCGCGAGGGCGGGGCCCCAGCCCATTCCGTGGCCGTTCAGTCCCGCGAGGAGGGCGATGCGCGCGGCACCGGGGACGCGGCCGACCCAGGGCAGGCCGTCGGGTGTGAAGGCCATCGTCCCAGCCCACGCGTGGGTGACTTGGATAAGGGCGTCGGGGCCGACGAGATCACGCAAGAAGGCGCGCAGAGCGATCTGGAGTGCCTCGGTCGGACTCGTGTCGCGGGTGTTCTCCTCTCGACGGCGGAGGCGCCGGAGACCGCCGAGTAGGACGCGGCCTCCCGGGAGTGTGCGCCAGTAGTCGCCGCCGTTTGTGGCGTAGACGGCGCGGCGCCAGCGAGGGGCGGGTTGGACGATGGCCGCGAGCGCCTGGGCGCGCACGGGACGTACTGGGCGAGCTGCGGGTAGCAGTCGGCGGACGGTGGCACTCGTCGCCAGCACGACCCGGTTCGCACGGATCGTGCCGCGCTCGGTCTCGACGTCCACGTGGCGTGCCGCGGGCCGGAGCGCGCGAACGTGTGTGTGTGGGTGGAGAGCGACGCCGAGTGCGCTCGCCTCGTCGAGTACGCGTGCGAGCAGCTTCAACGGATGGACGACGGCGTCGCCGCGGTCGACGAGCGCGTCGGAATATGCCTGCGAATGGCCGCGCTCGGCCACACGGGCCAGCGGACGACGAGCGACCCAGTCCAGACCGGCGGCCTCAGACGCGCTGAAGGCTCGGGACTCGGTGGCATCCGACGCGAGTCGAACGCTGCCGCACCATCGCAGCCCGACGCCGGACTTGTCGGCGCCGACGAGGTCCCGGACAAGGAGGCGCGTGGCGAGGCCCGCGCTGCGGAGCGTACGGGCGATGGCCTCGCCGTGTGCCGCGCTCGCGGCGCCGTAGCAGGCGGACTCGGCCATCAGGAAGCCGGCGTTGCGGCCGGTTGCTCCCGCACCTGGGTGGGCGGCGTCGATGAGCACGACGTGGGCGCCACGGCGCGCGAGATGGAGCGCGGTCCAGGCGCCCGCGACTCCGGCGCCGATCACCACGTAGTCAGCGCGGGCTGGGAGCGGCGGCGGGGCGTCGCCTGCGGTGAGCGAACGCGGCGCGTCGTCCCACCAGACGGACGTGGATGCCGGAGACCTGCGGGAGCCCAGGGACGCTCGCGATTGCGTCGTACGTGCCGGCGGCTCCGCGGTCACAGAGCCGACCCCAAGATGTCGCCAGTCTCTGGGCCGGTCTCTGGGGCGTCCGTCCCCGAGACACCGCGAGAGGAGCTACTTCTTCTTGCCGTCGGTCTTGCTCTTGTTCTTGGCCGGTGCGAGGAAGAGGTCGCTGGACTTGCGCCAGACGCTTCGTGCCTGGGCATTCACGTTCGGATCGTTGATCGCCGAGTGAACGAGCTTGACCTGATTCGGGCAGCCGTCGTTCGGGCAATACGCCACCTGGCCGAGCAGGATCGGTGCGTCGGTCAGCGCGTGGCTTTCGCAACGCCACCAGGTGCCCAGCAGGTCCTGATCGTGCTGCTTCTGATCTTCGGTCCTGAAGTCGTCCATGGAGTGCGCCTCGAGAGGGTGGTTCGGTCCCACTTGGCCCGTGGCCCAATTGGCCTGTGGGGTGGATCACAAGCGGGGCAGCGTAACAGCCCGGGGAAGGAATCTCACGTCTCCACGGTCGTGCGGAACGTCAGACCAGTGTCGTGCCCGGGCGTGCGCCTGCAACCTCCTGGGCTCACGCTGCGTTCGCAGCATACTGCGGCGCGCATGTCGCTCACCATGGCTACGTCGTCCCCCACCCAGCCGCTGACCTCGTCGGCGGCGGTCGCTCTTGCGGTCGCCGCGGTGGCTCTCGTGGCCCAGCTCCCGTGGGCTCTCCCCGGGGTCTTTCTCTGGGACGATCTCCCGCTCCTCATCGGCCGCGACCTCTACACATCATCGGATCGGTGGCTGGACTCACTCTCGGTGCCGCTCGGCATCGAGACCTCATATTGGCGCCCGCTCGCGACCACCTCGTTCCTTCTGGAGACCCTGATCCACGGTGGATCGGCGACCGGGTTCCGCGTGACGGCGGCACTGCTGCACGCCCTTGCGTCGGGGCTCGCGACGCTCCTCTTCGCGCGGTTCTTGCGCTCGCGTGGTGCGGCGCTCGTCGCAGGACTCGTCTTCGCCGTCCACCCCGTGAACGTCGAGGCGGTGACCTGGATCAGCGCCCGCTTCGATCTGCTCGCTGGCCTGTTCGCGTTGGGGGCGTTGCTCTGCATTGGCGACGATGGTCGGGCCCGCACGGCCCGGCGGCGTCTGGCGATGGGGGCGCTCACCGCGGCGGCGCTTCTTTCAAAGGAAAACGCCATTGTCGTTCCGGTGCTGATCGCGCTCTGGGGGCAGGTGCTGGCGCCGGCTCCGGATGCCGTGGTTCCGGCGATCCGTGCGCAGTGGCGCACGTGGGGAGCGGCCGTCGCAGCCGTCGCCATCGTCGCCCTGGTGCGGCTGGAGCGCCTGGGCTTCGTGTTCCGCGCCAATCCCCTCTCGGCGGTGGAGGCTGGCGGTCCCCTCTCGCACCTGCTGTTGATCGGGCGCGCCATGACGTCGTACGCCGAAGCGTTCTTCGCGCCGTGGTCAGGAGTCGGGCCTGCTCACCATGGTGTCAGGCCGGTACCGGCCTCGGATCTACAGGGATGGATCGGCCTCGTGATCCTGGGCGCACTGCTGATCGCGTTGGCGATCAACTGGCGTCGACGCTCGTCGATGGCGCCGCTTCTCGCTGCGCTCCTCGTCTCACTCGCACCGGTACTGCAGATCGTCCCACTCGACCTCGCTGGCGGTCTGCACGCTGCGGATCGCTACATGTATCTGCCGTCGTTCTTCGCTGTGGCGATCGTGGCCCGGACGGTCGTGCGCATCGTCGCGACCACGGAGGCCTGGTCCCGACGCCGCCCGATGGTGATCGCGGCAGCGAGCGTCGTCGTCTTGGCTCTCGGTGGAGTCCGCCTCGGCGTCCTCCCGCATTGGACGTCGGCGAAGGGGTTCTGGGCCTGGGCCGTGCAGCAGGCGCCGACGAGCTCCGTGACGCTCGCCAATCGCGTGGAAGTCCTGCTCGGCTCGGGGTGGATGGCGCGTGATGACATCGTCGCCGCGGAGCAGACGGCGCTGCAGTTGCATCGCCTCGACCCGGAGTTCGGGAGCGCGCAGTTGATGGTGCGGGTGTTACTCGCGCAGGGGCGTCCCGGTCGCGCGGAAAAGCTCGCCGGCCAGGGTATTCAATTCCACGCCCGCGATGTGGAGTACCGCGTGCTGCGAGGGCGCGCGCGGCTCCAAGGCGCCGATCCCGAGCGCAGTGTCGATGACTTCCGGCGCGCGATCGCGCTGACTGAGAAGGACGCCGGCGCGTCGTACACGTCGCTCATGGCCGACGCACTGGCCGGGCTGGCCGAGGGGCTGGTCGTGACGAAGGGCGACCGCGTGGAGGCGGCGGGGCTCACGGATCGGGCGGAAGCGCTGCTCTCTGAGAGTGGGCCCTCCGCGGTCGTCCAGGTTATCCGCGCGCGGCTCGCACTCGGCGATGCGGACGGTGCGCTGCGCGCGATCGGCGACGGTACGCGCATTCCGCCCCATCGATTGCCGGAGCTCTTCGCGCTGGCGGCGACAACGGATGCGCCTGCGGCGGTCATTGCGGCTCTCACGGCGTGGGCTGAGCGGGCTGGCATGCCCTCGGCAGCCGTCCGCAGCTCACTCGCCTTCGGGTACGAGCGAGCGGGGCATTGGGAGCGCGCGGTCGAGGAGCACCGGCAGGTCACGACGCTTGCTCCAGACTCGTCGCGGGCTTGGGACGATCTCGGGTACGCGCTCTTCGAGGTAGGCGATGTCGAGGGGAGCGAGACCGCGCTTCTCCGGGCGCGCGAATTGGACCCGCTGTCCGGGCAGGTGCGGCTCCATCTCGGGGTTCTCCTGCGCAAGACCGGGCGCGAGGATGAGGGACTCTCGGAGCTGAGAGCGGGGCGCCAACTGGCCCGCGCTGCGAGCGATGCGTCGGTCGAGGCGCTGCTCGACGCGCAGATCGCCCGCTCGCCCGAGAAACCCGTCGAAGACGCGCCCGATGACGGTCGATGAACGCGGTGTGAAGACTGCCGTCATCACCGCGATCGTCTCGACCCTTCTGCTCGTGTGTGCGTGCGGAGATGGACGCGGGCCGGTGGTCACCTCATCCGACGCGATCCCGGCCGACGTGACTCCGGGCGACGTGACTCCGGGCGACGTGACTCCGGGCGACGTGACTCCGGGCGACGTGACTCAGGGTCTCGCAGCCAGCGGGTGTGTTGTAGAGGACGTACACGGCGCGTCAGGCGACGCGTCGGCGATACATCGCGTCTCGCGCGGTGAATCGCTCAGCAGCATCGCGCGCGAAGTCTACGGTGACGCCGCTCTCTGGCGGGAGATCGCGCGCGCCAACCCCGACCTGGTCGGTCCAGGTGGTTCGGTGAAGATCGGCGCGGTGCTCGTCATTCCCTTTGCGGGACGTTGAGCGGCGACACGGGAGGCGCACTGGAAGGTGGGCCATCCGAGATCTGGCCGAAGCTGGATCTCGTCGCCTCTACTCGTAGATCGCGATCTTGACGATCTCGAGCTTGCGCGTGCCGCCCGGCAATTCGGCGGTGACGATATCACCCGCTGCGGAACCGACGAGCGCGCCGCCGAGGGGCGCGGAGTAGCTGACCTCGCCAGCGTTCGTGTCGGTCACGCCGACGCCCACGATGTGGTACGTCTCCTCCGCGCCGGTCTCGGTGTCCTTGAACGTGACTGTCTTGCCGATGCTGACCATGGTCGGCTCGGTGTTGCGCGGGTCGATGACGTTCACACCCGTGAGGGCGGAGCGCAGTTCCTCGACACGTCCAGCGAGGAAGCCGGACTCCTCGATGGCGGCCTCGTACTCGGCGTTCTCCGAGAGATCACCGTGTTCGGCCGCCTTGCCGACCTTCTTGCGCGCAATCGCGAGCTTCTCTTCGGTCTGCTTGGTGACCGCCACGTGGCGCTCGTATTGCTTCTGGGTCATGTAGCGATTCATGGGGGCGAGATCCTATGGGTACCGCGTGGGGGCCGAAGCCGATTCGGGCGGTCGAGAGGAAATCCAGGCTCAGATGGCCGGATTCAGCGTGCTCTTGTCAGATTGCGGAGGCGACTGGCCGTGGCGTGCGCGCGGGGGCCGGGTAGGGGATCTCGTTGTAGACGGTGTCGCGGCGATATGGGATGCGCCCGGCGCCCTCGATCACGCGTCGTAGATCCGCCTCGCTGACATTCTCGGGAGTCGTGGCACCCGCCATGTGGGTGATCTTCTCCTCGACCACCGTGCCGTCCATATCGTCGGCGCCCATGGTCAGGCAGATCTGAGAGACCTCGAGGCTCGTCATGATCCAGTACGTCTTGATATGCGGCATATTGTCGAGCAGGAGGCGGCTGACGGCGATCTCGCGGACGGAACTGACGCCGTGGACGATCCCGAGCTGCGCGATATTCGTGTTCTCGGGGTGGAAACGCAGCGGGATGAACGTCATGAAGCCATGCGTCTCGTCCTGCAACTCCCGAATGCGCAGCATGTGCGTGACCTTCTCGTCGTCGCGCTCGATGTGGCCGTGGAGCATCGTCGCGTTGCTCTTGACGCCAATGGAATGGGCGCGGCGGTGGACGTCGATCCATTTGTCCGGGCCCATCTTGTCGCGATAGAGTTTCTTCCAGACCCGGTCCGTCAGGATCTCGGCGCCGCCGCCCGGAAGTGAGCCCAGACCGGCCTCGACGAGTTCTTCGAGCACGGCTTCGTGCGACTTCCCTGCCAGCTCGGCAAAGTAGTCAATCTCGACGGCCGTGAAACCCTTCAGGTGCAGCTCGGGGTAGCGCGATTTGATGGCTCGGAGCATCTCAGGATAGTACGCGTACGGATAGTCGGGATGCAGCCCACCGACGATATGCAACTCGTCGGCCCCAGCCTCGTACGCCTCGCGCGCTCGCTCCAGGATCTCGTCCATCGAGAACTCGTACCCGCCCTCGTCGCCACGCTTCTTCGCGTAGGCGCAGAACATGCAGCTCAGCTTGCACAGGTTGGAGTAGTTGATGTGACGGTTGACGTTGTAGCCGACCCGCAGCCCATTCATCCGGCGGTTGGCAAAGTCCGCCAGCTCGCCGAGCGCAGCGATATCGTGCGTCGCGTAGAGCGCGAGGCCGTCTTCGGCGGTCAGGCGCTCCTCACGCTCCACCCTTCGGCGAATCTCGAGCAGGCCACTCTTGTCGATCAGGATCTCGGGCGCCATCGGGTCTCCTTCTGCTTCTGGAAACGTACGGGCCCGCGCAGGAAATGCTTCGGGGATTCGGTCGGCCGCGGCGATGCGGAGCGGAGATCCCGCTCCACCCCGACTCGGCCCGCGGCGCTTGCCCGTCGCGCCGGTAGGATCTGCGTCCTTCATGCCCCCCCAGCCGGAGAAATCCATGCGTCGGAACTTGATCTCAGCCCTGCTCGTCGTCTGCCTCGCGGTCACTAGCGCGTTTGCTGCGGACGGCGGTATCACCAAGACTCTCAAGCTCGAGAACGGCATCGAGGTCGTGCTCATCTCCGACCCGGATCTCGACCGCAGCGCTGCGTCGATGGTCGTGAACGTCGGTTCGATGGACAACCCCCGCGACCAGATGGGCATCGCCCACTTCCTTGAGCACATGCTCTTCCTCGGGACGGAGAAGTACCCCGACTCGGCTGACTACAAGGACTACCTGGCGCAGAACGACGGGATGTCCAACGCCTACACGGCGAACAACATCACGAACTACCACTTCGAGGTGCGCAACGACGCCTTCGAGGGCGCGCTCGACCGTTTCGCGCACTTCTTCATCGACCCGCTCATGACGGACGCGCTCTCCGAGCGCGAGGTGAATGCGGTGGACTCCGAGCAGTCCAAGAACCTCCAGGACGAGTTCTGGCGCACACGGCAGGTCTATCGGTCGCTGCTCAACCCAGAGCATCCTCACTGCGGGTTTTCCACCGGCAACCGGGACACGCTCGCCGGTGTGAAGAACGAGACGCTGCGCGCGTTCTACGAGTCGAAGTACTCGTCCAACATCATGCATCTCGTCATCCTCTCCGCGCACCCGATGGAGCAGTTGGAGTCGTGGGTGGAGACCCTCTTCGCGGATGTTCCGAACCGCAACCGCGAGCCGCTGGCGATCGACGTCCCGCTCTTCGGCGATGGATTGCGCGGGAAGCTTGTCGAAGTGAAGTCGTTGCAGGATGTGAACCAGTTGTGGGTTCGCTTCGAGTTGCCGAAGTCGGCGTTCGACCACGACGCCAAGCCGACGCAGATCCTCGGCGGAGTGCTCGGTCACGAGGGCCAGGAGAGTCTGCTCCAGAGTTTGAAGTCCGCGGGGCTCGCCACGTCACTCTCCGCTGGCGCACAGACGATCGGAGAGCAGGGCACGTTCAACCTCACACTCTCACTCACTCCGGCGGGCATGACACAGCTCGACGCGGTGCTTGACCACATCTTCGGGTCGATCAATCAGTTGCGCGCCTTGCCGGAACTGCCCGTCCACATCATCGAGCAGCGGCAGCGGATGGCCGAGTTGGAGTTGCGCTTCCGCCAGCGTGGGCCAGCGATGACCGAAGCGCGCACATTGGCTGCATGGATGGTGGCGTATCCCTACGAGAACCTGCTCCCGAGTGTCCACCTCATCCCGAAGCCGAGTCAGGCGTCGATCCGCGCCGTGCTCGATGTGATGACGCCGGAGAACGCGATGGTGCTCGTCTACGCGAAGGATCGCGAGACGGACCAGGTCGAGGAATTCTACGGCACCGAGTTCCGTGTCACGCCGCTCGGCGATGAGCGCATCGCGAAGTTGAAGGCCGCCAAGCCCGCAGATGGAGTCGGTGTTCCCGCACCCAATCCGTTCATTCCGACCGAGTTCGATCTCGTCGATCCCGTGCATGCCGAGACCCCGTGGCACGCAGAGCTCGACGCCGGCGAGGTGTGGCTGCGGCACGACACGCTCTTCGGGCAGCCGAAGGCCGCTCTCCAGGTGGTCTTCTACAACGACAAGAACTCGCAGTCGTCGCGCGACTTCGTGCTCGGCAATCTCTACGCGGCTGCGGTGCGACTCGCGATGACACCGCATAGCTATCCGCTCAACGAGGCGGGCGTCAACCTGGGCGTTACGAGCGAGCGCCGAGGAATCACGCTGAGTGCCAGCGGCTACTCACAGAAGATTCCGGAACTCGCCGAGTTCGCGATTCCGTTCCTTACGCAACTGCAGATCGACGCGGCGCAATTCGCGATCATCAAGGAGTCGATGCAGCGCGGCCTCGCCAACTTCGGCAAGCAACCGCCGACGAGCCAGGCGTTCGAGCTCTTCCGCAACCTGATCCGCGAGGTGCACTTCACCCCCGCGCAGCAGGCCGAGGCCCTGGCCCCGCTGGCACTGGCCGATCTCGCGGACTACTTCGAGCGCGTGCATGCCGCGATCCGCGTGCGAGCGTTCGCATACGGCAACATGAGCGAAGAGAGTGTGCAGCGCACGGTCGACCTGCTCGTCGCGGGCCTCGCGCCGAAGCGCATCATCCCCGAGGACGGGCGCTATCGTGGCCGCGTCATCAAACTGGCGCAGGGTTCCGGGACGGTCGTTCGGCAGAAGATCGATGCGAACGACAGCATCACGATGCTGCTCTACGAAGGGACCTCCGCCGATCGCGAGAGCCGTGCCGCGCTCACGCTACTCGGGAAGGTCTTTCCGCCAGGCTTCTACGGCGATCTGCGCACTCTGCAACAGACTGGCTACATCGTGCAATCGGGCGCGTTCGAGATCGAGTCGTTGCCGCTTCTCTTCGCGTTGTCGCAGTCGAGCGTCGTCGGGACGGACTCACTACGCGGTCGTTTCGTAGCGCACATGGCGGAGTTCCTCGACGAGCTGGACGCGATGCCGGATGCGACGTTCGAGGCGAATCGCGAGGCCGCGATTGCCGGGCTCGCAAAGAAAAGCACGTCGTTCGAAGACGAGCTGACGCGCAACACACGGCTTGCGTACGCGCACTTCGGCGACTTCGCCGACACCGACAAGCAGATCGCCGCGCTGGGCGCGCTCACGAAGGAGCGCTGGATCGAGCTGACACGCGCGTTCCTCGGCAGTGCCGCGCGCGTGAGCATTCAACTCGATGGTGCATCGGAACGTCGGCGCTTCCAGGAGCAGGATCTCGACACCCTGCGCAAGAACGCCGAAGGCTGGCAGGAGCAGCCGAAGCCCGACGACGTCTAGCTGCGCGGCTGCGCGCCGGTGTGACCGCGTGACAGTGCGCACATAGTTCCAGCGCGATCGAGCGCCCTCCGCTCCGGATGCGGGG
This sequence comes from Planctomycetota bacterium, assembly GCA_024280885.1. Lineage (GTDB taxonomy): Bacteria > Planctomycetota > JAJSAM01 > JAJSAM01 > JAJVHW01 > JAJRPF01. Next base: position 42,311 of record JAJRPF010000055.1, read on the forward strand.
GGCGCCAACGCGTTCCCAGGGACGAATAGTCGCGAGCGCGCGTCAGTCGCCGAAGTTGAGGCCGGTCAGGATGATGTCAGCCAAGTCTGCCGTTTGCGGGAGCGGTCTCGTGCCGGAGAAGATGTAGAGCGACCCGCGGAGACCTCCCGCCACGGGCGCGAAGTCAACGACGATCACCTCCGCAAGACCATCACCGTCGAGATCCTGTGCGCTCAGACGATCACCGAAGCGACTCAGATCGACCAGGCCTTCGATGGTGAAGTCCGCGTCTGACGGTCCGCCCGATGTGAGCGAAGGGCCGCCCTCAAAGACCGCGGTTAGACCGCGGTTCTCGGCCTGCACCGCGGCGAGCGAGTCCCCGATCAACAGGTCGCCTTTCGCGCTGCCCGAGACGTCGGCGATTGCCAGTACCGTACCGAACCTGCCCGAGGCCGCAACGCTGTCGTCGGTGAGCTTCACGTCGGCCGTCGAGCTGTCTCCGTCCGCCAGCCCCGCGCCGCCTGCAAAGATGAAGACGCTCTGCACTTTGGCGCCGACGCTCTGCGCGTGAACGACGATGTCCGCCGCGCCGTCGCCGATCACATCGCCGACGGCGAGGAAGTTGCCGAGGAGGTCCGAGTCCGCTGTGGCCGTCAGCGCGACGTCCGCGTCTGTGAGCGGCCCGCTCACGAAGCCCGCCCCGCCGAAGAACACGTAGACAACTCCTCGGGGCTGCAAGTTCGAGAACGCCGAGCCGATGATCAGGTCGTCGATGCCGTCGCCGGAGACATCCGCCGCAGCGACGTTCAGCGAGAATATCCCGTTGGATTGCGGTCCCGTGAACGTCACGGCGGGGACGGCATCACTTGTGAGAGCTGCGCCGCCTTCGTACACGACCGTCTCGTGCATCCCGAAGACGCTCGGACTCTCAATTGCTGTTGCGATGTCCAACGTCGCATCGCCTACGAACTGACCGACGGTGATGGTCACGAGAGCGCGGGCGCTGCGACCGCCGCCACGCAGCACGAAGTCAGCGTCCCTCTCGACATCCAGGGATCCCCGGAACTCCGCTCCCCCGAGGAAGATGAGTATCCGTCCCATGCCACCAGCGACGGGATCGGCGATACTGAGTATGAGATCGTCGATCCCGTCGCCGCTCACGTCCGCCACAACGCGCGCGTTCCCGAGGCGGCTGTTGGACGCCGTTCCTTGGAATACGACGTCGCGTGCGTCGATCCCCCGCGTCGTCAGTCCGGGTCCGCCCAGGACGACGCGGACGCGATTGACTCCACCCGAGCTATCCGTCACGACCAAGTCAGCCAGACCGTCATTGTTCAGGTCCGACCGGACAGTTGGCAGACGACCAAACGCCCGGAACGCGGTGAAGTGGCTGACGGGGAATGAGACCGTGCCCGCGCTCACGTCCACCGAGTAGGGCCGCGGGACGATGCGCGTTCGACCGCGCCCGTCTCGTTCCACGACAATCAAGCTCGAGAAGTCATCGCCGAATGCAACGGCGTCGAAGGGGATCGACACGGTGACGGGTTCGTCGAAGACCTGGCCGACGGGACCGAAGAAGACGGTGGGTCCGGCGGCTCGCACGTCGTCCGCGAGGCCGCCTCGGATGGGAGGCGCCGAACCGATCAGAAGGGAGGTCGGTAGCGTGAGCGCACCCGGCGGCACCAGCAAAGACGCCTCGCCCAATCCGAAGTTGTTCTCAGGCGGCACTGCGAATTCCCCTCCGGCGGCCGGGATCACAACGCCGATCACGAAGTCGTCCCCGCCGCCGGCTCCCACGTCTATCCCCCTGACCGTGATGTTCCGCTTGCTCGTCTTGGGCGCCTTGATCTTCACCGTCACCCGCGCGGCGCCCACTCCCCCGACGCCCGCGACGAACAGCCGGTAGTCGCCTCCCCGGGCGAGTGCGATCTTCTTCGCCTTGTGTTGCTTGTCTTGCGTAGCCGGTTGATCGATGTCGATCCGGTCCGCGTCCCTGAGACGCTCGATCCGCACGAGTCGCGGAAGTGCGTCTGATCCACGCGCAGGTTTAGCGACGACCGTGGCACGCGCGCCCGGATCGACGGCGAAGTCGATGGCGACTTCTCCGTCTGACAGTTGCACGTCGCGACTGAGCTTGGTCTGGCTCTTCCACTTCACCTTGAGCTGGTAGTCGCCGACGTTCTCACCGTCTCCCGTCACCTCGATGCGGTACGTGCCGGTGGCGGGCACGAGGACGTTCTTCGCAGTCGATCCCGACTTCCCCTTCGCGCGGATGAACTCCGCTGCGATGTCGATACCATTCTCATTCAGCACCCGGAACGAGACGCGCGGAGCGGAGCTGCCACTCTGCTTCTTACCCTTCGGCCTCCTACCCGTGGCGACCACCGAGAGCAGCGCGTCGTTCGGAAGTGTCACTCGCAAGATCTCGACCTCGGTGGCCGGCGAGAGAGAGCCCGTTACCTTGTCGCCGTTCGTGATGGCGACATCGACGCCCGCACGTCCCATCGAGGCGAACGAGAGCAAGCTGGTGGTGAGAAGCAGAGCGTGCAGGAGCGTCTGGGGCATGCGTGGATCTCCGGAGGCAGGCGCGCACTGACGCGGCACCGCGCGAGGGACGCGTGCATGCTATCTCTTTGGCGGGCGGAGAGTGGCCTGATGCAAGATCTCCGCTCTCCCGGTCTGCGAGCGCGCTCCTCGCGCAGCGTCAGCGGCGTCCGCACCACAGCGCCCACTCGAGGAGCAGGACTCCGAGAGCCAGGAGTAGCAGTGGGTCGCGAAGCAGGAAGTTGCGGCGGATGCTGCCCGGTGTCGCCTGGACGGTGTCGCCGCCAAGTGTGAGCTCCGATCGCGGTGCCAGGCGGATCTCGTCGGAGTCGAAGAGCGCGAAGGTGCGCGGATCGCCGTCGCCGCCTTCGGGTGTCACGGTGTACAGACCGGCGTCGAATGTCTCGCGCGATTGGAGCCGTCCGTCGAGAGCGGCAACGGCTGCGACGTCCGCACCCGACGGGGTCGTGACCGTGAACGGCACGCCGTCGTCGGAGCGGATGATCGAGCCCGTGGGGAAGACTGGCGCCTCGTGCTCGCGCTGCACGTCGGCGAGCAGATGATCCAACGAATTCGCGAGCAGGAGTGGCCAGGCCAACTTGAGCGGGAGATTGGACGCGGCGGGATCGAACGCGAGCACCAGGACCTCGCGTCCGGGGACAGGCGTCAGGAGGACGAGCGGCCCACCGGTCGTGTCCACGAGCGCCTCGGAGCGCTCATGGCCGGACAGTTGCATTGACTCCTCGATCAGCAAGTCGTCGAACTGACACCGCACCGTCACCGGATGCGTGTGATGCCAGTCGATGACGACCGGATACTCCTGTCGTCCCGTCTCCCGCAAGCCGCTCTCGGGCGGCAGTACGTTGACGTAGATCTGCGCCGGGACATCCGGGATCGCGTCGAACGCCACACCGTCGAAGACGACGAGATCCACCTGCGTCCCCCCGTCGATGCTCGCCAGGGCTTCCGCGCTCGTGAGTTCGACCATCGCCAGCCCGGGGTGTAGGGCTTCCAGTTTCCGGGCGTCGAGGTAGAGCGAGGGCGCGTCGCGCACGAGGAGACCGAAGCGCGGGACGGCCGGACGTTGCACCAGCAGCGCCACGTCGTCCGCCGCGAGGATGTCGTTCCCGTCGAGGCGCAGTTGCAGGATGACCGGCGCGTCGCTCTCGGGTTCCTCGAGTTCGAAGAACGCAACGGCGTCACCGCCCGGGGCGAGCACGACCTCGCGGGCATCGGCAACCTCTCCATCGCGCGAGAGGATGAGGGTGCGCGTGACGGGCTCGGCGGCGCCGTTTTCGATTCGCACAAAGAGTTGCGGTGGCTCTCCGGGGACGCTGGTCAACGTTATCTCGGCGATCCCCTGATTGGCATCGCTCTTGCCGACGCGCGCGAATTTCACCTCGCAGGAAAGGAGTGGGAGCCCGCCTGTCACGGCGCCATCGGACACGATGATGACCTCGGGAGCGAAGCCCGGTGACGCTTTCGCAAACGACGCGGCGAGTCGCAATGCCGCCGCCGGCTTGCTCCCAAGATCGCGGGTCCGCAGCTCTTCGACAGCCTTCGTGAGGAGCGTCTCATCGCCAGTGAACGCGACCAGGACCTCGGCATCCCGATCGAACGCCACGAGCATGAGCTCGTCGGAGCCGCGCAGACCGTCGATCGCGTCGAGACAGAGTTCCTTCGCGACTTCCATCCGCGTCTGCTCTTCCTCGTCGGTGGCCGCCATGCTGCGACTGCGATCGACGACGAGCACGATCCGGCGTGGCTGGTCGCCGACATCGAGGTCCAGACTGGCACCGGCGGCAGCGAGCGCGAAGAGCACGATCGACGCGACCTGCAGGAAGAAGAGCAGCGGTGTTCGGAGCCGCTGGAAGAGCGAGGACGCGCGCAGATCCTCCAGAGCGTTCTGCCAAAGGAAGGCCGCGGGGACGACGTGTTCCTGGCGACGCTGCTTCAGGAGATAGAGCGCGACGAGCGGCGCCAATGCCCCGAGCGCGGCCATTCCCAGCGGGAAGAGGAAGTTCATTTGAGCAACCCGCTTCTGCGCAACGACTCCAGGACAAGCGTCTCGAGGGGCGTGTCGGTCGTAGCGGTTGCAAGGACGATCTGTCGGCTACGGCAGAATTGGTCCAGTTGGCGATCGTAGTCGCTGCGTGCTGCCTGGTAGCGCCGCAGGAGCGCCGGCGTGATCGAGATCTCGACGGCTGTCTCGTCCTCCGAATCGACCAAGCGCAGGTCACCTTCGAGAGTCGGGGCTTCCTCCGCCGGTGTCAGAATACGAACGCAATACGGCTCCAATCCGCCGCGCACGATCGAACGCAGGTGCTGCCATGAGCCGTCGGGATGGAGCAGGTCGGACGCGAGGATCAGGATGCCCCGCGGGCGCCGCGTCGTGATCCATCGTCGTAGCGACTCGTCCAATCCCGTTGCGCCACCGACGGGGGCTCGCTCCAGCGCGTTGAAGAGGCGTTCCGCGCTGCGGATGCCGCGCAGATTCTTGACACCGACATCGCCGCCCTCGCCGGGGGACCAAAGCGACACACGGTTGAGTCCCGCGAGCGCGACGTAGCCAAGAGCTGCCAGCACGCGCTTGGCGACCAGCACTTTCGATGGATCGCCGAAGTCCATCGAGGCACTGCGATCCAGCACGAGGTGGATCTGCAGGTCCTCCTCGTCGTGGAAGAGCTTGATCATGAGCTTGTCGAGGCGCGCGTAGAGATTCCAATCGAGAAAGCGCAGGTCGTCGCCCGCTCCGTACGGACGGTGATCCGCGAATTCGACGGACGAGCCGCGGCGCACCGATCGACGTTCGCCGCGCTGCACACCACGGCGCAGTCGGCGAGCGACGATCTCGAGTCGTTCGAGACGCGCCAGGAACTCAGGTTCGAGCAATGCCAACGGAGGGTCCGATCAGGCGGAGGCCAGCAGATCGGCTTGTTCGGTTGCACGCACGACTTCGGCAACGATGGCATCCGACTCCACGCCGTCGGCCTCCGCTTCGAAGTTACGGATCATGCGATGGCGCAGGACGGAGAGCGCATCGCGTTCAACGTCGCGGAACGAGACGTTGAAGCGGCCCTCGAGCAGGGCGCGTACCTTGCCGAGCAGGATCAGCGCCTGCGCGCCGCGCGGGGACGAACCGAAGCGCACGTACTTGTTGATAAGGTCGGTGGCGAATTCGGAACCCGGATGGGTCGCGATCACGAGTCGCGTCGCGTAGTCCGCAACGTGCGGCGCAACGGCGACGTCGCGGACGAACGAACGCCAGGCCGAGACCTCTTCGCTATCCATCACGCGCTCCGCCACGGCGTTCTCGCGCCTGGTCGTGCGGGCGATGACTTCGTTCAATTCCTCGCGCGATCCGTAGCGCACGATCACCTTCACCATGAAGCGATCGAGTTGAGCCTCGGGCAGCGGGTACGTGCCCTCCATGTCGATCGGATTCTGTGTCGCGATCACGAGGAATGGCTCGGGCAAGAGTCGGGTGTCGCCACCCACTGTAACGCTGTGTTCCTGCATCGCTTCGAGCAATGCGCTTTGCGTCTTGGGTGTGGCGCGGTTGACCTCGTCGGCGAGCACGATATTCGCGAAGATGGGGCCCTTGCGGAACACCATCACGCGCTTGCCTGCGTCGTCCTCGGTCACGATGGTCGTACCGACGACGTCCGCAGGCATGAGATCCGGCGTGAACTGGATGCGTGCGAACTCGAGGTGCATCGCGTCGGAGAGCGTGCGCACGAGCATCGTCTTGCCGAGTCCCGGCACGCCTTCGAGCAGGATGTTCCCACCCGCGAAGAAGGTGCGCAGGACGGTGTCCAGGACATCGTCCTGACCGACGATGACGCGCGCGAGCTGATGGCGCACCGCGCCGTAGCGTTCGCGGAAGAGATCCGCGCGTTCACGTGCATCCGCGGGCATCTGGAACGTACTCACAGGTTCTCCTCCCAATCCGTCTTCTTCTTCGCGCGGCGCTTCGCACCGAGCAGATCGCTTGCAGGGTCCGCTTTCGGCGGCGGTTTGCCAGTCGCCTCGTCGTGGCGTGCTGGCCGCATCTGCGGGCCGACGTTCTTCTTTGGCGGGGCGTAGGCGCCCGATGGTTTCGGTCGCGTGATGTCACCTCCGAGGGCTGCTCCGGGCGCGGTGTCCGTCGGGGGGGGCGCCCCCGCCTTCGCGCGCTTCGGCAGCTTGAGCCGGAGGCGTCGCACGGCGACGTCTGTGACCAACAGGAGCGCAGCGAGGGCGGCGATCCATGGCCAGAGATCGACGGGCTCTGCTGACGAGATCAGCGCGCCGCTCCATGGCGCTAGCGCGGTATCCGGTGGGGGAGAGCCGTCGGCGGGGACGGGCGGTTCGGGGTCGAGCAATGTCGCTCCGGCCGCTTCGAGTTGCGCGAAGAGCCGCTCGTTCGAGGATTGTGCGAGGTGCTCTGCCGAGTACGAGACACAGACGGCCGCGAGGGCCTGCCCGACGACGCCGGTCTCGGGGTCCTCGAACACGAGACTCGCGATGTGCGTCCCTACGGTCTGCGCGGGAAGCTTGCCTTCATAGCGCCCTGGCCCGCGCTGCTGGACACGGAACGACTCCGTGGTGCCGTCGGGGCGAATGACCGTTCCCTCGACCGATAGCCCGTTGCGGAACGCGCCGTCGGGTTCAAGCGCGTTCATGACGATGGTCGCCGTGCCGCCCTCGAGATCGGTGTCGATCTGCACACCGGGCCGTTCCAGAGAACGTGCCACAGAGCGCGCGACCTGGCCCCAGAACCGACCGTAGCCACCCCACGACAGCCAATCCCCGGACCAGCGTTCACTGGCATCGGAGGCCCACGCCGCCGTCTCGCCGAGTCCGTAGCGCCACCACGCGAGGAGCGGATCGTCGTGGGGACCGCCCATCAGTGGGTCAGCCTTCTCCTTCAGAGTCGTCACGACGTAACCGTGGAGTGGCGGGAAGTCGTCTTCGCCGAAGCCGCGCAACATCGTGTGTACGCCGACGATCGACGGCTGGAACGCCTCGTCGCGCCATGCTGATCGGCGCACGGTCACGGCTTCCTTGATGAAGATCTGCGGCAGGCGATCGAGCTGTGCCGACGTGACGTCGTAGTGATTGCCCCCCGCGTCGCTCGAGATCTGTCGCATCGCCCCCGACCCGCCCGGGGAATGTGGGTCGACGCAAACCGTCGAGATCGTGATGCGCTGTTCGTGGATCTTGGACGAGAGCTTGGGGCCCGGGGGCGTCGCGTCGCCATCCGAGATGATGATCATGTGTTTGGCCGCTGCGGTGCTCTGGCTCAACGCATGCTCTGCGAGTTGCATCGCACTCGCGAAGCTCGGCATATCCCAAGGCTGCGCGCGGTCGACCGCGGCGTAATGGCGTGACTTATTGCCCACTCGCTGGAGCGGGATGACCCACTGGTCTCCGCCGCCGCCCCATTCGATCACACCGATTTCATCCTGCGACGAGAGCGCGTTGATCGCGGCTTTCGTGATTGTCCGCGCCGCCTCGTTGCCGCCCGCGAACTCGCATGTGTGCAGGATGACGATGAGCGCGCCGCTCGGGAGCACGCGCTTGTTCCGGATCTCCGACGAGAGGGGCAGGATCTCCTCGAGTTCTGTTCCCGCATAGCCGCCGGGGCCGTAGGTCTTCTCGCCGCCGATGCAGACGAGACCGACACCCAGATCGCGCACGGCAGACGCGAGCTGGCGGCGTTGCGTCTCGGTGAGCGCGAAGGCGGGGATGTTCTCAAGGAAGATCACGTCGTAGGGCGCGTAACCCGACGCATCCGATGGCAGCGAGTCCGCGCCCCCGGACTCGACGGGGATCGAGAGCTCGTCACGCAGCGCATCGGCGAGTTGCGAACCATTGACGCCCGATGCCACGAGAACGCGTCCCGGGCCCTTCACCTGCGTTGCGGCGACGCCCCGATTGTTGCGCGCGTCGCCGTCGATCTCCGGGCTGACGACGACCTCGACCGTGTGGAACCCCGGCCCGCGGAACGCGGCACCGATCTCGAAGACGTTGCGGCCCTTGGCGAGCACGACGTCCTCGGAGGCGACCTCCTCGCCCGCCACTAGGTATTGGACACGCGCCGCGACGTCGTCGTGCGTGCTCTCGATGACAGCCCGGATCGGCACCGGCTGGTCTTCGGGAGCCGTCGCCGGTGCCACGAGCTTCCTGACGATGACGTCGCGCTCGCGCTCGTAGCGCAGTGGGAAAATCTGCACGTCCACGCCACTTGCGATGAGCTCCGCGACCGCCTTCTCGGCGTCTCCGCGCGTCTGGTTGCCGTCGGTGGCAATCACGATGCGACGCGATCCACCCGGGGGGAACCCAGCGCGTGCCAGTCGCAATGCCCCTTCGAGATCGGTCTCGCCCTTCGGCAGAACCGATCCGATGTGATCCGGATCGACGGGCACAGTCTCCAAGCGTTGCTCGGCCGAGATACGCGTGAATGGAGCCTCGACCGCGGCGCCGTCGGCGAAGACCACGAGGGCGGCATCGTCGTCTTCGCCACGACGCTCGGCGGCGCGCTTGATGAACTCGCGTGCGCGGTCGAGTGCTGCGGGAGGAACGCTCTCGCTCACGTCCATGACGAAGGCGACCGATCGGAACGGGGAGTCGATCCGGATACGCGGCACCGAGAGCGCGAGCGCGAGTGCCAGGAGCAGTAACAAGCGGGCGACGAGCGCGGCCTTGTCTCCTGCGCGCAACCCGCCCGACGCCGTGCGCAGCGTGAGCCAGACGAAGAGCGGGCTGACCAAGAGCACGAGCAGCCACAGCGGACGCGCGAGCTCCAGTGCGAACGCGATCAGCGGCACACCGGTCATCCTTCGAACCTGGTTCGATAGAGGCGTGCCAGACGGCGGTAGAGCGCGTGGCCGAAGGCGACGTACAACGCCATCCAGATGGCCAGGGCGACGAGACCGGATGTGACGTCGCTTGCCGAGGGAGCCGCCACCACAGCGGTCTCGATGCTGGAGCCGCCCGTCCGCAGGAGTGCCGCTGGCAGGAGCGCTGCCGCGATCGGGTTGGCGCCGAGCGCCGATCCCCAGGCAACGAAGTCATCGAGCCGCGAGAAGGCTCCTGCGAGCGGCCAGCCCACCTGGCCGGCGAGCAAGATGCCGACGATCCCCAGCATGGTCATGGTGCGCGCCACGGCACGCTGCGGCTCGCGTTGGTCGAGAGATTGGTAGAGCGCGAACGTCGCCCATGCCACGAGGACGACCACGCCACTGATCGCGACCGCCGGGGCCGCGAAGGGCGAGAATACGCCGATCACGGCGCCGTAGATCAGGTGGCCGAGAGGGACGAGCAGACAGGGCAGCAGAGCGCGCAGAACTCCCGCGAGTTTGCCGATGACTACGTCTGCCGGGGGTAGCGGAGCGGCGCGCAACAACTCGATCGTGTGGGACTCCTTCTCCTGAGCGAGCGCGGTTGCGCCAGCCGCCGCTACGGCAAGCACGATGAGCAGGCATTGAAACGCGAGGATCGCGAAATGGCCCAGGATGGACTCGGCTTCGACAGAACCGTTCCAGACCGCGACTCCGTAGGCCGCCTCCGACAGTAAGAGCAGCGCCAGTAACCCGCGCGCTGGGCTGCGCTTGCCGAGCAACGAAGCGCGCCGCAATTCGTGGTCGAGTACCGGGTTCTCGTGGCGAAGTGGACGGCAGCCGTTGCGGGAGAGGACAGGCGCCGGGGCGTCGGAGCCGTGGGCCTCGCGGTTCAGTCGCCATGCGGCCGCCATCACCGCGAGCCCGGCCGCGCCGATCGCTGCGAGCACGAGCAGGAAGACTCCAGGGAACGTGCCCTCGCCGCGGCCCTCGGTCGAGACTGCGCGCATGACGGCGTGGATGGGCGAGACGGCCGTGGCCGCGGTCAAACTGGCGAGCGAACTCAGCGCCCACTCGCCGAGCAGCCAGAGCGCTGCGATGACCGCAGCTCCGAGCAGGTAGGCCGTGACGACGGCACTCGCGGTGCGACGTGCGAAGGCCGAAACGAGAAAGGCCGGTGCACCGAGAATCAGAACGGCCGCACCTGCGGCACAGACCGCCTCGACGATCTGAATCCCACGCACACCGCCGTAGAGCAACGCCAGGGCGAGCGGCGGACAGGTCGCGAAGACAAGCAGGAAGAGCTGTCCTGCCCGCGCCGCGAACGCGCCGCCGGCGATCCCGATCGGGGAGAGCGGTGTGGCGAAGAGCACGGGGAGTCCACCCGAAGCGCGCGCATGCACGAGGACGGTTGCGAACGACCCCGGCGCAGCGAGACCGAGGAGGAGCGCTCCCAATCCGATGGTCGCCGTGAGCAGGGAGGTCCCGACGTCGTCGTACGAATCCATCGTATGCGCGCCGACGATCCGGACGAGAAAGAGCAAGCCCATTCCCGCGGCGAAGCCTGTGCGCAAGAGGAGGAAACGCCACGACGAACTGAACGCGACGTAGTCGCGCTCGAAGACAGCGTTCACGAGTCGCTCCTATCGTGCGAACGACTCGTGTTCACGCGACGATCGGCATCTGCGAGGCAACCGGCCAGCATCGACTACTTGTCTTCGCCCAAACCGTCGAAGTACTCGCGAATGCCGTCGCGGTAGCGGCGCGGGATGACCTCGGCATCGAGGGGCGCTTGCGCGTCGGCACGCGCACGCTCGATGGCGGCGCGTCCGCCGGGCGTCATCTCCCCGGGCTTCGGAAGGCCGCGGAACGTCGTTACCGAGATCCGCCCCCGCGGGTCAATGCGACCGCGCACGCGTTCTGTCTTCGTTCCGGTTTCCAGGGTCTCGTCGAAGGGGACACCGCTGCCGCTTCCAGTCCCTTCGCCACCGGTTCCATTGCCGTTTCCCTGTCCGCCGTTGCCGTTGCCGTTTCCATTCCCATTGCCGTGCAGACCGCACGATCCGTTACCGCCGCCCGTTCAGGTCCCGCCAGCGCCGCCGAGGCGCAACTTGCGACCGCCGGACATCTCGCCGCCGCCCTGTCGCAGCATGTCGGCAAGATCCTCCATCCCGGCCATCTCGTCGAGCGAGTCGAGCAACTCCTGCAACTCCTCGCGCGACAACTCCGAGATATCCATCGAGTCCGACTCGCCGGCTTCGCTCTGCAGGTCCTCGTAGCTTTCGCCCTGCTCCATGCGCGAAGCCAGTTCGCGCATGCGCTCGGCGATCTTCTGCAGGAGGTCCTCATTGCCGATTGCGCGGAGCTGCTCGCGCAGCTTGTCGGCCCCCATGGCGCCGGCTGACTCCATCGCCTTGCGCAGCGCATCGAGTCGCGACGCCATGTCGCGGAGGTCCTTCGCCGACGGTGGCTCGCCGCTCTCGGCGGCCTTGTCCAGGCGCTCCTGCAACTCCTTCATCTGTCGGTCGAGACTCTCGAGACCGGTCTTCGACATCTGCCGCAGAAGCTCGGCCAGTTGACGGTTGGTCTTGGCCGCCTCGGGGTCCGACGTCGGCTTCTTCAATCCCGCGCGGCGACGCGCGGCGTCGCGGGCCAGATCCGAGAGTTCGTTCAGTTTGCGGAGCGCAACTTCGCGCCGGGGCGGCGTGCGCACCATGGCCTCGGCCTGCTTCTGAATTTGCTGCGCGACGCGCTCCAGATCGACCTCCTCACGCTCCTTGGCACCTTCCTTGACGCGCTTCGCGGCCTCGGCCATGCGACGTGCGACGTCCGCGATGCGGTCTTCGTCGGCGAGTCGTGCGGCCTTCTCGACCGGCGTCTCTCCAGCCTGGATCGGCGGCTGGATCATGTAGAGCCCGCCCGCGACGGCAAGCGCCACGGCGGCGGTCGCGAGCGGTCGCCGGAGAACGCGTGGGCGGAACGCCCGGCGGAGCGCGTCGCGCGTGACGTGGGCGGCACTTGTGGCTGCGTCCTCGACGACGAGCGGCGCCATCGGTCCGGCCGTCCGCCCCTCGCTCTGAGCCCAGACCGACGTGGATACGCGCTCCTGCAACCCGAGGGCGCGGTCGGCGCGGGCGGCCAGTGCGCGGCGGTCGTAGCGCCGCCCGAGGATGCCGATCAGAGGGACGATCAACGTGGCGGAGAAACCGGCGACGGCGACATGCAGCAACTCGGGGCGCCACCAACCCGTCGCACGGAGCGCGATACCGAGCGCCAGGAGAAGCGCGCCGCACGCACTGCCCCATTGGAGGTCTTCGAGCGCGCCTGCCAGTGCGAGGCGCGCACGCACACGCGTGAGCAGTCCGTCCGTATTGTGCATTGCTGTCTTGTGCATTGCGTCTGGCATCGCTCTCCGGGCCTCCTATCGACTCTCTCAGAGTAACAGACGATTGAGCCTGGAGTTCAATCCCGACTCTTCTCAAGTGCCGCAGCCGATCGCAGGGCCAGCAGCGCGGCGCTGATGGCATATCCGCCGACGGCGAAGACCACGGTCAGGAACTGCTCGGTGCCGGGCATCTGGCTTGAGTTCGCAGACACCGAATCGAGAGCCCACGTGCCATAGAACGGCAGAACCGGCGGTAGCGCGATCGCGACGAACTTGAGGAAGTCGTTGTCCATTCTCGTGATGGCCACGATGAAGAACATCAGGACGATGGCCGCGATCGATCCGAAGAAGATACCGAATGTCCGTAGTGCGGCGTGCGTGGGGGAGCGCGCCGTGATCGAGGCGCGCAGGCCGAGCGCTCCGGCGAACGTGAGGAGCGCGGTCGAGATGACGACCCAGCCCAGGATCCCCGGCACACTGAAACCCCCGATGGCGACGATGATCCCGCCATAGAGGACACCGATCCCTAGAAGTGGGGACGTGGCGAGTAGGGCACCCATGAGTGTGCCGATGGCGATCTCCTCGCTGCGCATGGGGGTCACCAGCAACAGGTCGAGAGATCCGCGTCGCCGCTCCGACGCGATCGAGCGTGACGTAGCCGCCAGCACGCGTAGAACTCCGAGTGCGGTGAGGATGCCGAGCCCGGCAACCGCGGCGACCTGCAGCTCGCCTCGGCGGTTGAAACCGAGCGTCTCAAGCGCCGTCCAGAGGATGCCAGCGGTGATCATTGCGCCCAGAAGTGGGAGTGCGTAGCCGCCGAGCGTGGGGTGCGAGAGCAGCGAGCCCCGCACCCCGCGATCGAGGATCGGGTGGCCGAGGAAGACGCCTCTTGACCGCCGACCGCCGCTCGATCTACCTGCTCGGCCCGGCAAGAAGCGCCGCACCTGCGTCCATAGTCCCTCACCGGTTGACTCTCTGGCGACGGCCCGCGCGGCGAGCAAGAGAGCGATGACGACTGCTCCCGCGACGACCGCAGCATGCCAGTACAACAGGTCTGGGTCGTGTCCGCCGCTCCGCGCTCCCTGCAGCGTGTTGAACCATGCGACGAAAGGGACTGCGACAGTGACGTTCAACGACTCGATGATCACTTCGGCCGGGACCCCGAAACCCGCTTGATCGAAAGCGGCGAGGATCGCGGTTGGCACCACGGGACCGAGCGCCGCCAAGAGATAGGCGGCCAGTAGCGCCTGCGAGACGGAGCGCAGCCGAGCCGACATGAGGATTCCACACGCGACGCCGAGTGCGGCGAAGCAGAGTGTGAGGACGATCACTTCGACGAACGCGTTGAGCGGGACGCCGCCGTAGAGCAGGCTGACGGCGGCCACCGGGAGCATCGCCAAGACGAGCGTCAGGATGGCGAGGAAACGCGAGATGAACTTCGCCGTGACGAAGGCGAGTGGACTCACGGGAGATGCGAGTACGAGGCTCAGAGTTCCGCCTTCGCGCTCGGATACGATGGCAGGCGCGGCCGTTGCCGGCGCGATCAACATGATCAGCAGCGGCACCACCACCGCAGCGGCGGTGAAGATCGCGCGCCCGATCACGTCGCGTTCGGAGCCGGAGCGTTCGATCGCGATCAACGCGACCACGAGAGCCGAAATCGCAGCGACCGCGGTGCGTATGGCGACGAACCGGCTGCGCGAGACTGTTGCCAGGAAATCGCGTTCCACGACGGCCAGACTGGCGGCGCTCTTCCGTGCGAGCGAGCGGAACGGGCGACCGAGCCGCCCCACGCTGGACCCCATTTCGGGGACTACGCCACCCTGCCCTGCGTGACGTGGAGGAAGATGTCCTCGACGCTGAGGGTCGTCTCCTCGAGATGCAGGAGCTGCAGATCCGCGCGCACGATCTCTCGGGCGAGAAACGACGTGTCTTCGACGTCGGTGCGAATGCGGATGAGGACCTCGCCCGCGCCACCGGGCTTCAATGCTTCGACATCGGGGTGCCCGCGGAAGAGGTCGAGCACGGCGTTCGCCGAACGATCGTCCTCGCCCTCTTCGTGGACGCGGATTCTGATCACGCGCTCCGCACCGAGCTTCTTGCGCGCTTCGTCGATCGGCCCCGCGTAGAGCAGGCGGCCCTGCTCGATGATGCCGATCGTGTTACACATCGCGCCGATTTCCGAGAGGACATGCGACGAGATCAGCAGTGTCTTGCCCATGCGCCGGAGTTGCAGCACGAGCTCCTTGAACTCGATGCGTGCCCGGGGATCGAGGCCCGCGGCGGGCTCGTCGAGGAGCAGTACCTGCGGGTCATGGAGCAGGCAACGCGCGAGTCCGAGGCGCTGCCCCATGCCGCGCGAGAGTCCCATGACCGGCGCGTCGCGCTTCTCGCCGAGTTCCGTCAGTTCGAGCACCTCCGCAATGCGCTTGCGACGCGGTTCGCCGCGAATGCGATACGCCGCAGCGAAGAATTCGAGGTACTCGCCGACCAGCATGTCGTCGTAGATCCCGAGCACGTCGGGCATGTAACCGATCAGCGGCTTCACGTCGTCGGAACGGCGCACGACATCGATACCGCAGACCTCGGCGCGTCCGCCGCTCGGTCGCACGAGCGTGGCGAGGATCTTGATCGTCGTGGACTTGCCAGCGCCGTTGGGGCCGATGAAACCGAACGCGTCGCCGGCCTCGATCGAGAGGTCCAGATCGCGGAGCGCCGTCGTGCCGCGATAGACCTTAGTCAACCCCTCGATGTGAATAGCGAGACTCATGGCAAGTCGATCTCCATGCGAATGAGGACGTACGTCGAGCCTTCGTCCGCCGTTCCGGGAAGCGCGATGGGGCTCTCGTTCGCGGACGCCAGCAGCAGTGCCTTTCCGGACCGCAGCGCGTCGCCGCGTCCGATGCCGGTGCGCGCAAAGAGAACCTGCCGATTGAGAGAGAGTGGTTGCGGCACTCCGGGCGCGAGCGGCATGCCGTCGATCCCGGATGTCGAGGTCCTGGAGAGGAAGCCGAGGAAATCGAGGACGTCGTTGCGCTCGGGGTCCTTCTGCAGTGAGCCGCCGTCACGCCACGTCGAGCCGAACCCCGCGTTCGCGACGTGCCACGTCGCCGTCTCCTCCTGCCCGGCAGGAATCCGCCCGAAGGCGTACATCCCATCGCGACCCGGCATGATCACGCTGACGGCTGCGAGGTCGACGGGAAGCCCATTGACGAGGCGCAACTGCGGGCGCGCACCATCGCCGATCCACTCCGCCTCGATGGTGCGCCCGGATGGCCCCTGCGCCACCGTGCGGACGGAGCGCTGTGAGCGGAAGGCGACCTGGACGCTCACGGTCGGATCGAGCGTCTCGGTTCCCGCGACGACTACGGGCAGCGCACTGCCGACTGAACCGACCGCGCCGCCGCCGGGGAGCCTTGCACCGCCGACGATCGTGGGGAGTGGGTAGTGGAGTTCCTGATCTGCACCGCGCGGGGAGTAGTACGCGACGAGGTCGTGGACGCGGACCACTTGCCGGCCGTCACGCCCGCCGTCGGCTAGATCCACGAGCACGATGCGATTGACGACGGCGCCCGATGCGAAGACGAGGAACGACGCGCCGTAGGCGACTGCGGTGAAGAGCAGCACGGCACCGCCAAACGTGAATGTCGTCAAGCGCTGCTTCCCAAGGCGCCGCAACACGATCCAATCGAGCGGTCCGACCACGAGAACGTAGAGCGCGAGTGCGAGGAGCACGAGGATGAGTGGCGGAGCGGAGAACGCGTCCTTGCTCAGGATCTTCCCAACGGCTTCGTCGACATCGGTCGTCCCGCCGAACTGGAACGCGGACGCCGTCTCGGCGATCTCCTTCGTCCGGATCGGCGCGAGGCGACCGGAGAGAATACTGCCGACAGCTTCGAAGTGGCCGTGATCGGTGGCAGACCGGAGTGCCGCGCGCGCATCGAACGCGAGGAGTCGGATGCGGCCGTTGCCGAATGGGCGATCGACGTAGGGGACGAATTCGCCTTCGAAGACGAGCGGCAACCATACGCCCTCGAACGCCAGCCCGTCGCGCTTGGCCTTCTGCCCGGTTGCCTGCAACAAGATCGGCAGCAGTCGTTCGTACGACCTTCGTTCCGTCGCTCTCTTCGCGCGGCGCGGCAGGAAGGGAGCGAGGGGGGACGACCCGAGGGAGCCGACGTCGTCGCCGGGCGACACCACCAGCATGCCGCCGAGGGCGACCCAATCGAGAACGCCATCGAGCGCCGCTGGGTCGGCGAGGACATCCGGCGAAGGATCGATCAGGACGAGCGCGTCGAAACCCTCGATCGAGAACGGTGCGGAAACGAGCGCCTCGAGGGCAACGGGCGCCGCCTCGATCCCATCGAGTTCGGCTGCCCACTCCTCGTACGACGGACTGAGCGCCTGTGGCAGTGTTGAGACGAGCACGTTTCTCTCGTCGCCGACGACGCCCACGATCCGCCCCGCCGAAGAGAGTTCAGCGCGCGCGAGCGGCTGCGGTCCCTGAACATCGATCGTCATGCGACCACGCGTATTGGTCTCGCCCATGTGCCGGACAGGAAGCGGCGGCGTGGTCTGGACAAAGAGCGAGAGCGAGGACGCGTAGGCCTGTGGCGCAGGGAGGATAAACCACTCGCGGCGGGTTGCCCCTGGACCGACAAAGACGCTGCGGGTGTGACGCATCGGCGGACTGCCGAGAGCCTTCGATTGCGAGATCGTGAGACTGACGGCCGCCGCGTCGCGCCCGTCGTTGCGCAGCGTCACGGAGACGGGTGTCGTGCAACCGGCGATCCAGCGTCCGCCGTGGCCGAGACTCACGTCGACATGGATATCGGCCCGGGCTGTGCTGAGCGGGGCCGCGAGGAGCACGAGCAGGGTGGCGAAGGCAGCGAGAAACGCTTTCACGGATTGCGCCAGTCTGCGGCCCTGGCGTCGAAACGCTGCACGCGGTGATTCCCCATGTCGGCAACATACAGGTAGCCAGCGTGCCACGCGATGTCCCACGGCTCTCGGAATTCTCCGGGTTCCGTTCCCTCTCTGCCGAGCACGCCGGTCAACGCGCCATCGGCGCGCAAGCGCAGAATGCGATGGCCGACGAGATCGGTGACGTAGAGCGTGCCGTCGGGGGCGCGGCAGAGGCCGTACGCGAGGACCTCGTCACCGAAGGGCCACTCCGGCAGTTGGCCGAGACACGCGCCGTCCTCTCCGAAGTGAACGATGCCCGCGACCTGATCCGCGACGAGACTTCCGCCATCGGGGAGCGGGACGACCCCCATCGGTCGCACGAGCCCGCCGTCGGCATCGTCCGGCCCCCCGAACATCGACTTCGGGGAGCCATCGAGGGCGAGTACCTGGATGCGGTTCGTCGCTCCCATACCGTGATCGCTGATCAGGAGGTCGCCGTCGCTCCGCAAGCTGACGCGCTGCGGAAAGAGGAACTCGCCGGGTTGCACGCCGTAATCGCCGAAGACCGTCTCGGCTCCGGTCACCGGATCGATGAGACGCATGCGCGAGGAGTGCGTGTCCGCGACGGCAAGACGTCCGTCGGGCAGCCAGGCCAGACCGATGGGCAAGCCGCGGCGCACGTCGCCCGGAACGATCGTGAGGGTCTGGCGCGGCGATCCGTCCAACTCGAGGATCTGCAGTCGCCCGGTGCGGTCAAGGACGGCGATGCCCTGTTCCGAGACGGCGATCCCGCGCGGGTCGCGAAACTCCCCGTCACCGAGCCCCGGGCGTCCGATGACGTAGGGCGGATCCGGCGCGCACGCAGCGACCGTCGCGCCCAGGGCGACGATCGCAAGCAGCGGCAGCAACCGGCGCGAGAGGGTGATCACGTCGAGATCGTAACCGGCATGGGGGAAAGGGGTTCGTCGCACTTCGGCGTCCGCCGTGCTCGCGCGTAGACTATGCCGTGTGAAACGAGTCATCCCCCTCCTGCTCCTCGTCCTGGTGGCGGCGGCCGTCGTATTCAGCTACATGGGTGGCGACCCCGTTGGGCGCGACGCGAATTTCGACGCGCGGCAGCTGACCGTCATCGAGCGTCGGCTCTCGGCTGGCGACGTGGCTGGTGCACGGAAAGCACTCGAGTCCGATACCGCACTGGGCGAGGCGGAGCGGCTCTACGCTTCCGCGGCGGTCGCGTTGGCGGAGCGCCGGATGGACGAAGCGCTGGCCGACGCCCGCGCGTCGCGTGCGATCGCGCCGGCGGCATGGCGCCCGCTCTCGCTCGAGTTCGCGGCGCTGTCGATGCTCGGGCGCTCTGCTGATGCGGGGGTTCTCGCCCACGATTCCGTCGAGGCGGCTCCCGACGACGAGCGTGTGCTCGCGTTGGCCGCTCATCATTGGGCCAGCACGCAGGACGACCCCAATCCGCATCTTGCGTTGGAACTTCTGGATCGCATCGAGGCTCTACCGGTTCGGCGCGCAGCGCAGGACGATCCGACGGCTGTCCGCCCGCGACAGATCATGGTTGTGCGCTACATGGCGTCGATGGCGACCGGTGCGTACGAGGAAGCTCTCGCCGTCGCGCAGGAGCTCGCCGACAGTGCGCCCGGCGATCCGTCGCTGGATGTGCTCGTCGGCGAGGCCGCTCGGCGGGGAGGCCATGCCTCCGTCGCCATCACGGCCTACACGCGGGCCGTGAAGGGACAGCCGCAAGCGCGGCCGTGGCGCATCCATCTCATCCAACTACTGCTCGATAATCCGGGCTCGGTCGAAGAAGCGCTGCATCAAACGCAGTTCCTGCTCGAACGCGGCGTGGATCGCGACTCTCTCATCCTCCGTGCGCGTGCTCTCTCGCGAGCTGAGAAGATCCTGCCGAACGGTCCCGACGAAGCCGCGGGCGTGTACCGTGCGCTCCTGACCAAGATGCCGGACGACCTCGTGGTCCTGCGCAATCTGGCGCTGCTGCTCTACGACTGGAAGCAAGGTGGGCAGGACGGCACGTATCTCGACGAGTCCTATTCGTTGCTGCGGCGCTACGTCTTCCGCGGCGGCGTCATCGACGACGACCTCGCCGACACGTGGAAGCAACTCCAGCTCCACGCCGAGAAGCGCATTTCTCCCGAGGTCGTGACCGAAGTCGGGCGCGTATTTGCCGAGAATCCGGGAGATTCCGACGCCGCCGAGGCGTATCGCGCTGCATTGGTTGCGCAGGGGAAGGATCGCGAGGCGGGCGACGTGGTGCGGAAGGCTCTCGCGGCAGCTCCCGACAACGCGGCTGTCCGCCTGCTCGCAGCGCGTCATTTCCTGGCCGAGGGTCCGGATCAACAGCCCGACACCGCCCTGGCGGAACTCGCTGCCGTCACGAAGATGATGGGGGGCGACGCCGCGTTGCCGGAGTCCGTCGTCTGGTTGCGGACGCTGGCGTACATCTGGGCCGCGCGTCCCGAGGAAGCACTTGTGGATGCAGAGCGACTCCTGGTTCTCCGACCGACGGAGCCCGCTTACCTCGAAGCGGTCGGTCGTGCGCTGCTCATGCTTGAGCGGTTCGCGGAGGCCGAGAGCAAGTTCCGCGAGGCGCATTCTCTGGCACCGCGGCCGGAACTGGAGACGCTGATCGAGCGGGCCGTCCAGCGGCGTACAGAGTAGGCGACGTAGCGGGGAGTCGCTGGGAGGCCCTATCCGATTGCGCGCATGAGGTCCGCGGACCTCGACGGCGACGTGAGTGCATGCGATGCGAATCGAGCTCTGTGCGGTGATAGACTCTCGTTCCGTGAATACCATTGTTCAGGAGAAGCGCATGCTCGATCCGGATCGCGCGCAGAGGCTCGCGCAGATCGCCCTTGAAGAGTCCGGGGCTGACGAGACCGAGGTCTGTGTCACGCAGTACGAAGAGGAACTCAATCGGTTCACCGCCGATCATCCTGTGCAGAATCTCGTCCGGCGGATGGCGAACGTGGCGGTGCGGGTGCGTAGCAACGGACGCGAGGGCAAAGCGAGCACGGGCACGCCGACCGAGGCCGCTGTCCGCACGACGGTCCGACGCGCAATCGAAGCCGCGCGGCACATGCCAGCCGGCGAGTTCGTGCCGATGGCGGGGCCGCAGGAAGACTACCGGTTGCGGCGACCGGACCCGCTGACGCCAGACCCCGACCACACCGCCGACGCGGTGGCGCGCATGACCGGTGCGTGCCGCGACGCGGGCTGCACGGCGGCTGGCATCCAGGGCGTCGAGAACGATCTGCGGCTCATTGCCAACTCGAACGGCCTCTCGGTCTGGGATCTCGACACCCGCGCACGGGCGTCGCTCTCGGTCTTCGCTGACGAGGGCGCGGGATGGGCCGATGGCTTGTGCGCGGGACGCGACGCACTCGATGTCGATGCCATTGCACGGCGTGCCGTCGACAAGGCGCTGGCGAGTCGCGCACCGCACGGCGTCGATCCTGGTGAGTACACGGTCGTGCTCGAGCCGGCCGCCGTCGCGAGCCTGCTCCTCTTCGCTGCCTACAAGGGCTTCGGAGCACAACAGGTGCAGGACGGCTCCAGTTTCCTGGCGGGGAAGGTCGGAGAGCGCGTCGCGCACGAGAGCGTCTCGATTGACGACGATGTCTACAACCCACTCACCGTCGGTCACGTATTCGACGGCGAGGGTATGCCTCGTTCGTCCGTCGCCCTCATCGAGCACGGCGTGGCACGCGGGTTGGTCCACGATCGCCGCACAGCGCAGAAACAGGGGTGTCGTTCGACGGGGCATGCGCTACCGCAGCCGAACGTCTCGGGACCGTTGCCAGCCAACA
Organism: Planctomycetota bacterium; assembly: GCA_024280885.1. Lineage (GTDB taxonomy): Bacteria > Planctomycetota > JAJSAM01 > JAJSAM01 > JAJVHW01 > JAJRPF01. The sequence continues at coordinate 63,781 of JAJRPF010000055.1, forward strand.
TCGTCATGTCGTCGGGCGCGGGCGAGACAGGGGATCTGATCAAGGATGTGGATCGCGGCATCCTGATCACCGAGTTCCATTACACGAACATGGTCGAGCCGACGAAGTTGACGCTGACGGGGATGACCCGCAACGGGACGTTCTTGATCGAGAACGGCGTCGTCACACGGCCCGTCAAGAACATGCGCTTCACGCAGTCCTTGGTCGAGGCGCTCGAACGCGTCTCCGGTCTTGGCGGCGACGCGCGCCTCGCGTCGGCCCTCTTCGGTGGCTACACCGTCGTGCCCTCGCTGCGCGTCGACGGTTTCCGCTTCACCAGCCGGACGGACTTCTGAAATGACCGCTTCTGAGATGACCCCTTCCGAGATGACTGGGAGAGCAAGCATGAGCGCAGTCGCCACACCGACCGAGACGGCCCTCTGGAGAGAACTTGGATTGCGCGCGCTCGACGTGGCGCAGCGTGGCGGCGCGGATTGGGCCGACGTTCGTCTCGGTCGCGTCGAGGTCGAGGAGATCGCGATCCGCAATGGCCGCGTGGCGCGGCTGGAACAGTCGGAACAGGCCGGTTTCGGCGTGCGCGTGCTCGTTGACGGAGCACACGGATTCGCGTCGGGCTTCGACGTCACCCCGGACGAGGTCGAGCGCGTCGCGAACCTTGCCGTGCGCATCGCAAAGGCGGGTCGCCGTGCCGGTCCGGGGAGATTGCAATGGGCTGGTGAACCGGCGCACCGCGATGTCTGGACATCCACGTATCTGGTGGATCCATTCGCGGTCTCGTTGGAGAAGAAGCTCGATCTTCTCATGCGCGCGGACAAGGTTCTGCGCACGAAGCCCGAGATCACGGCAACGTCTTGCTCGATGTCGTTCCGGCGCGAGTCGCAGCTCTTCCTCTCGAGCGAAGGCGCTGACATCGAACAGCGCGTCGTGCGCAGTGGCGCCGGGATCAGTTGCGTCGCACACACCGACGGCGAGACGCAAGTACGCAGCTATCCGGCCGCGTTCGGCGGCAACTTCATGTCGGTCGGCTACGAACTGGTGGGGTCGCTCGATCTCGTCGGCAACGCCGAACGGTGTCGCGACGAAGCGATCGAGTTGCTGTCAGCCGACCCGTGTCCCGTGGGCGAGACGGACATCATCCTTTCGGGCGATCAGCTCGCGTTGCAGATCCACGAGTCGGTCGGACATGCGACGGAACTCGACCGCGTACAGGGCTGGGAGGCGAATTTCGCGGGCACCTCGTTCATGGACACGGGCAAGCTCGATGGCTTCCGCTACGGCAGCGACATCGTCAACCTCGTGGCCGACGCGACCGTCCCGGGTGGGCTGGCAACGGTCGGCTACGACGACGACGGCGTGCGCAGCCAACGCTGGCACATCGTGCAGGACGGTAAGTTTGCCGCGTACCAGACTTCGCGCGACGTCGCACACTTCGAGAACAACGAGCGCAGCCGCGGGTGCAGTCGCGCCGAGGGCATGTGGAACGTCCCGATCGTCCGGATTTCGAATCTCTCGCTCATGCCGGGTTCGTGGACGTTCGACGACCTCGTTGCCGACACCGAGGATGGGATCTACATGGCCGGCGTCAAATGCTGGTCCATCGATCAGCAACGGCTGAACTTCCAGTTCACTTGCGAGTACGGCCGCGAGATCAAGAACGGTCAGTTCGGGCGTCTGCTGAAGAACCCGACGTATCAGGGGCTGACGCCGCAATTCTGGTCGGCGTGCGACGCGATCTGCGCGCCAGAAGAATGGCGTCTGTGGGGCGTCCCGAACTGCGGCAAGGGCCAGCCGATGCAGACCGCCGAGATGTCGCACGGCGCGGCGCCTACGCGCTTCCGCAAGCAGGCAGTCGGCGTTCGCGCCTGAGCTTCTCCCGCACGCGATGGACGATCCGTTTGATTGGCAGGCGGTCTATCCGCGTGGTTTGACGCGCGAACTTCCGGCCCTCGAGCAGGCGTGGGACGCCGTCTTGCAGAGTGCGGATGCGAGCGACGCGACAGCGCGAGTCGCGCTCACTTCGGCCGATGGGGACATGACGTACCGCGATCTCCACATCGGTGCGACAGATCGCGCGACGCGGTTGCGCACTCTCTCTGCGGAGCCGAGCGAGAGGGTGCTTCTCATTCGGCACGCGAACGGGAGCGCGTTTGCGTGTGCCGTCTTCGGTGCCTATCTCGCGGGATGGAAAGTCGTCGCCGTCTCTCCGGATGCGCCAGAGAGCGTGCTACGAGAGATCGTGACGGACGCGTCTCCGAGCGTGGTTGCGTGCCCGAAGTCTGATCGGGCAACGCTGCGCCGGATTGCCCCCACGATCCGTCTCCTCGACGAGATCCGTGTCGTCGCAGAGCCGAGTGTTGCCACGTGTCCAGCGATCGCCTCGCACGGTCCGCGCAGCGGCAAGGACGTCGCCGTCCTGCAGTACACGAGCGGCACGACCGGCGGCCGCAAAGCCGCGCGCATGTCGCAGCGCAATCTCATGGCGAATGCGTTGCAGAACAATCTGTGGTTCGATTGGACGCCTGACGACGTCGTTCTCGGTGCGCTCCCGTTCTGTCACACGTGGGGATTGTCGTGCGTGCTGCATGCCGCCGTGCTCGCGCGAGCGCGCATCGTCGTGATCGAACGCTTCGACGCCGACGAGGTCCTCGCGGCCATCGAACGCGAACAGATCACGGTGGCCTACGGCAGCGCGACGATGTGGCATCGCCTGCTCGACGCGGCGGGGGCCTCTGCAGCGCGTGTCTTCTGTTCCCTGCGCTACGTGAAGGCGGGCGCCATGCTGGTGGGCGGCGATCTCGCTGATCGCTGGGCGAGGGCGGTCCCCGAGGTGCCCATGGTTCTCGGCTATGGGTTGACGGAAGCGTCTCCCGAGGTCTGCAACAACCCATTGCATGCGCCCAGACCGGGAACGGTCGGTGTTCCGTTGCCCGGAACGGAGATCAGGCTCCGCGCACCCGATGATCCCGACGGAGAAGACGTTGCGCAGGGTGAGCTGCAGGTGCGTGGCCCACAGGTCACCTCCGGCTATCACAATCGTCCGGACGCGACGAGCGCGGCGTTCACGGCCGACGGTTGGCTGCGCACGGGCGATGTCGCGCGCTTTGACGACGCGGGTTACGTCGTGATCGTGGACCGGCTGAAGGACCTCATCAAATTCCGTGGCTACAGCATCGCGCCGGCAGTCGTCGAGGCTGCGCTGCGCGTGCATCCGGGCGTCCGCGACGCGGTCGTCGTCGGGGTCACGGACAACGTGGACGGCGAGGTGCCGGTGGCGTTCGTCGAGACGGCACCCGGGTGCGATCCGCCGTCTGACGAGGCGCTACATGCGCTGGCCGCCGAACGACTGGCTCGCTACGAGGCCCCCCGAATGTTCGTCTCGATCGACGCGATACCACGCAATCACGTCGGAAAACCGCTGCGCCGCGTCCTACGCGATCGCGCAAATTTGTGACCCCGGTCGCCCCTTGCCCTCGTTCTGGACTTGACGGGGGTAGTGCCGGGCATGGCATCCTCGGTGTGGATCGAGAGGGACTGCGAACCGGATAGGGACAATCAGGACGTTGAAGACAGGACGTTGAAGGAGACTCCGATGAACAAGTTGATGATCTCGGCAGCGGCGTTGGTGGTGTGTGGCGGGTGCTTCCTTGCTGGTCACGTCTTCGCACAGGAAGCGAACGAGGGCGGCGGCGGCTTCCAACTTCCGGCGTGGACGCAGAAGGGGCCCCAGCACGAGGGAATGCAGAAGTCGGTCGGCACCTGGGATGTCGCGACGAAGATGTGGATGCCAGGCCAGCCTCCGATGGAGGGCAAGGACAAGACGACAAGCTCGCTGCTCTTCGACGGTCGCTTCATCGAGTCGAAGTACGAAGGTTCCATGATGGGAGTGCCCTTCACGGGCAGACTCCTCCTGGGATTCGACCAAGTGGACAAGGAGTGGGTCGCGGTCTGGATCGACAGCATGTCCACGTATGTGTCGGTCTCACGCGGTCCCGAGGTCGATGGCGTCATCACCTTCAAGACGAACGATCCGGACTGGACGACCGGCAAGAAGAAGCCTGCCGAGATGGTCATGAAGTGGACCAGCGACGACCAGTACGTCCTCACGTTCCAAGAGAAGGGCGAAGACGGCGCGATGCGCACGACGATGGAGTTCACGTACACGCGCCAGAAAGACTGATCAGGACCAACAGACCGGGGCGGCCTTGGGGCCTTATAGCCTCAAAGCCGACCCGAAAAGCGCCCAGCAACGTCGCATAACCCCAGCCAGACCGGGTCTATTTTCGCGCCTTTTTGAGTTGGCAAGGGCCTTTGGGGCACGTTGGACACGCGTCCGGCAGCCCCCAAAAAGGGCGTATAAACAGACCCGGTCTGCGCCTGGTTATGCGACGTTGGCTGTCTGTTCTGCCTGGATCTCTGTTAGCACGTCGCGCAGCGTGTTGACGAGTAGCGCGCGTTCCCGGTCGGTGATCCGGAAGTGGGGCGTGAAGCGGAGAGCGTTGCGTCCCCCGTGGATGATGCCGACGCCGCGGAAGCGGCAGCGCTCCTCGGCGCTACCCGGGCCGATTGCGGCGACGCACTCCGGATTGAGCTCCGCGCAGAAGAGCAGACCCGTGCCTTGCACCTCGGTGATCATGTCCGGGAACTCGGCCTGAACTGCGCGCAGGTCGTCGAGAAACGCCTCGCCCTGTCGCCGGATGTTGGCGCGCACGTCGTCGGTCACCATATCGAGCGTGGCACAGGCAACGTCGAGCGCGCGTGGGTTCGTCGTCATCGTGTTTCCGTAGACGCCAATCGTGTACTCGTCGGCGGCGCGGGACGTCAGCCCGAGGACCGAGAGCGGGTACTGGCCGGCGTTCAGAGCCTTCGACCAACTCTCCATATCCGGAGCGGCGGCGTCCTGGAAGCCCGGGTAGTCCACGATCGAGAGCGTGCCCCAGGCGCGAAGGCCAGCCTGGATGCTGTCCACGACCAGGAAGCAGTCATGGGCGAGAGTCAGTTCGCGGGCGAGATCGTAGAACGGGCGCGTCATGGCGAGGCCGGGTGAACCCTCGCCTTGCACGGGCTCCATCCAGAATGCCTCGATGAAGACGTTCTCGCGCTGGGCGCGGTCGAACGCGGCGCGCAGGGCATCCAGATCGTTCGGCGGAATGGTCCAGAGGTTGTCCAGGCCCTCGAAGGACGCGAGGTAGCGCTCGTACTTGGGCCTCGTGGAGTCGGAGTAGCTCGCGGGCCGGAACGTGCGACCGTGGAAGGCCCGTTCGATGCCGAGCCCGACTCGTCTCTGCCCCGTGTGGCGGGCGCCAGGCTGCGTCATATTCTTCGCGTGAACATCGGTGATCCGCGCCGCAACGCTCATCGCCTCGGAGCCGGAATTCATGCAGAGGAATTGACCGAAAGGGCACCCCGTGCTTCGGGAATGCCCGAGTTCCGCACGGAGCCGCTCGACGAGGCGAAGCTGCGAGACGTTGGCCGTCATGATATTCGCCATGACCTGTCGACCGGCGAGGGCCCCAATCACGCTGTCCGGGGCATGGCCGAAGCCGAGCATGCCGTACCCGCCACTGTCGTGAACGACGGCTCCATGCAGCGTGACGAGCCACGGCCCCTTGGCGGCGAGCGCCACGAAGGGGTTCAGCGCATCCGGAGAGTAGAAGTTTACGTAGCCGGCTTGCACTGCCTCGATCACGGCCAATTCGTCTTGCAGGACCAACTCCGGGCGCTCCGCGGCGAGGGCGTCGAATGCCTCGCTGGCCCAGGCGATGGCCGTCTCTAGGTCCCCGTCGTTCTGGAGGAAGCCCGTCACGATGTCGTTAGGGAGTCCCTTCACACGGGCGGGGCCGGTGGCGGCGCGGATCCTCTGGAGTGTATCGAGCGGCTTCATGGGGACCTCTTCGGCGGGCGACAGTCGGGATGATCGACAGGGCCAACGATGCCATCTGGACGCGCGTCCGACGACCGAATCGTGGGGGTGAGACACCGCGGCGATGAGCTCTCCCTGGGCGGCGCTGTCCCTGCTGCGAACCCCGACCGCTGAGGCTCGAACCACAATCGGTGCGCGGCGGTTGAACGGATCGACGTGGGGCGCGTCGAACAACCTCTCGAATCGAGGGTTCGCGCGTGGCCTGGAGCGCACGCGACGGATACCATGCGCCGGGGAGTCGGATCACCGGAAGGGGGGGCACGATGGGCGAGTTTCTGACATCGGTTCTCATGTACCCGACCGTGATCTTCTCGGGGCTCATGATCCTCGTGCTCATGTTCTGGATGGTCGCCATGCTTGGTGCCATCGACATCGAAATCTTGGATATCGATGCTGACTTCGATGGCGACGCTGATCTCGACGCGGATGGGGGTGGCGGTCTCATCGATACGTTTGGGTTCGCAGGAATGCCGATCTCGATCGCGATCTCGACCATCATTCTCTTCGGCTGGATCGTGTGCCTCGTCCTGAACGCGTACGCGATGCCCTCGGTCAGCGAGGTCCTGCCGAAGGGGGCGTCACGCGTTGTGGTCTTTCTTGCGTCCGCCGTGTTTGCTGTCGTTCTCGCTGCGGTCGCGCTGCGACCGGTGCGCAGAGTGTTCACAGGCCACAAGGCCGTCTCGAAGCACGCGCTCACGGGGCGCAACTGCCGCATCACATCGATGACGGTCACGGCAGAGCAGGGGCAGGGCGAGATCGAAGACGGCGGCGCGGGCATCGTGGCGCAGCTGCGCTGTGCTGCGTTCAACACACTGGAACTGCACTCTCGAGCGATCGTGATCGGCTATGACGCAGAACAGGATGCGTTCACGATCGAGCCGTTGGATGAACCGGACGCCTGAGTTTCCGGTAAGACAAGAGCGAATGAGAGCGCGCGTCACGCGCTGGTGAACACGGGGAGAGACGACAGATGCCGAGCATGGAAACACTGATCACAGGCGCAGCCATCTTGGGGGCCGTGTTCTTCCTCGGAATGGCCGTCCTCGTCTTCATCTCCCGCATCTACCGCAAGGTGGACCAGGGTAAGGCGCTGATCGTCAACACGATGGCTCAAGAGCCGGACGTCACATTCACCGGACGCCACGTCATTCCGGTCTTTCACCGAGCCGAGGTAATGGACATCTCGGTCAAGACGATCGAGCTCGACCGGCGCGGCAAGGAAGGCCTCATCTGCGGCGACAACATCCGCGCCGATATCAAGGTCATCTTCTTCGTCCGCGTCAGCAAGACGAAGGAGGACGTGCTCAAGGTCGCGCAGGCGATCGGCTGCGTCCGCGCGTCGGAACAGCGAACACTGGAAGACCTCTTCATCGCCAAGTTCTCGGAAGCCTTGAAGACCGTCGGCAAGCAACTCGATTTCATCGATCTGTACACCAAGCGCGACGAGTTCCGCGACCAGATGATCCAGCTGATCGGGCGCGATCTGAACGGTTACGTCCTGGAAGACGCGGCGATCGATTACCTCGAACAGACGCCGCTTGAGATGCTCGATGAGCACAACATCCTCGACGCTGAGGGCATCCGCAAGATCACCGACCTCACGACGAAGGAACACATCCGCACCAACCTCTTCACAAACGAAGAGACGATGAAGATCAAGAAGCAAGATGTCGAGCGCGCCGAGGCGGTCTTCGCGCTGGAACGACAGGAGGCCGAGGCGAAGGCGAAGCAAGAGCGCGAGATCCGCACGGTGCAGGCGCGCGAAGCCGCCGAAACCCATAGCGTCGAGGCCGAGGAACGCCTGAAGGCCGAAGGTGCCCGGATCAAGACCGACGAGGAGCTCGGCATCCAGGAACAGAACAAGATGCGTCAGATCGAAGTCGCGGAGAAGAACCGCGAACGCGTCATCGGCGTCGAGGAAGAGCGCGTCCTGAAGGACCGGCAGCTCGAGGCGATCGCCCGCGAGAGGGTCACGGAACTCGAAGACATCGCGAAGGAGAAGGCGCTTGAGGTCGAACGCAAGCTGATCCAAGAGGTCATCCGCGAACGCGTGGCCGTTGAGAAATCGGTCGCCGTCGAAGAAGAGGCGATCAAGGAGATCCGCGTCGTAGAGGAGGCCAGCCGCACGAAACAGTCGGCTGTCATCACCGCGGAGGCGGAAGCGCAAGAGGCGCTGATCAAGGTCACGACAGCGGCAGAGGCCGAAGAGGCGGCCGCGCGTCACGCCGCCAAGAAGCGCGTTGTTCTTGCCGAAGCGGAACTGGAAGCGTCCGACAAGGAAGCCGCCGCGAAGATCCGTCTGGCCGAGGGCATCCAGGCCCACGAAGCCGCCACGGGACTCGCAGCCGCGCGCGTCAAAGAAGCCGACGCGACCGCGCACGAGAAGCACGGCTTGGCCGACGCGAAGGTGCGGCGCGAGATCGGCGTGGCCGACGGCATCGCCATCAAGGAGAAAATGTCCGCCGAGGCCGATGGTCTCACGGAGAAGGCCGAGGCCATGAAGCTGCTGGACGGGGTCGGTCGCCAGCACGAGGAGTTCCGCATCCAACTGGAGAAGGACAAGGACGTCGAGATCGCGGCGATCGACGCGCAGCGGCGTATCGCAGAAGCACAGGCCGAGACGCTCGGCGAGGCGTTCAAGTCGGCGGACATCGACATCGTCGGCGGCGACGGACAGTTCTTCGACCGGATCGTCGGTGCGGTTGGACGGGGCAAGGCCATCGATGGGTTCATGCGCGGTAGCGACACGGCGCAGACCATCTTGGGCGACTACACCGAGGGCCGACGTAGTCTGCCGGAAGACGTGAAGGACATCCTCTCGGACCCTGCCGTCTCGACGGGTGACCTCTCCAATCTCACACTCTCAGCACTCTTCCTGAAGCTCATGCAAGGTGCAGATGGCGACACGCGCGAGAAGCTCTCGAAGCTCGCCGAACACGCCAAGGATCTGGGCCTGACGGACGCCAAGAAGAACTAGGCCGACCCGTGTCCGACGACAAACAGTCAGCCAACGCAGACCCCGGGGGCGGAGCGCAGACGATCGAAGAGGGGACCTACGAGGTCATCCGCAACCGGCTTCTCTCCCACGGGAAGGAGCTGGCGGGGAAGGCCGACTCTCTCAACGAAGCGCGCATCGAGATCTTCGGCGGTTCGCGCATGTCGATCATCGGCAACGAGCGTGTGCGCACGGAGAACAACTGTGTGCCGCGCGATATCGTCGCAATCGGCAACGAGATCCTCTTCGGCTACAACGTCTTCCTCGGGCTCAAGACCGAGACGAAGCTCGCTGACGTCTTCTCACTGCAGCGGTTCGAGGCAACCGCGACCGGGTTTCAGTTCTCCGCCGCAACCGGCGCAGAGGGGCCGATCTCCGGTCGCAACCCGGTGGCTGACGAGGTCTTTCAGAAGCATTTCCGCGACCTCTATCAGTACTACAAGGATGCGAAGCTGCAGTCCCTCCGCAAGGTGGACGGCAAGCTGCTCGCGATCTTCCAGGTGGGGCGCTACCTGACCGACGTCAAGGGCTTCCAGTGGGCACTCGGAGCCGATGGATCGGTCACGTACATCGACAACCTGGGTGATCGCCACAACCGTTACCCACCGACGCACGACTTCGAATGGACCGCGACGACGCGCGAGAATCACATCAGCGGGCAACACCCGCACGTCTCCGTTCTCGACGAGGTCTTCGTCGAGACGGTGGGTGGCGATCTGACGGTCAAGGTCGAAGACAATACGACCGACGGACTCGGTATCTATCGCGAGCCGGTGGTCGACGCCGATCAGGCGCTCGACGACGCACAGATCGACTACGCGAAGCTTGGCTCGCTGATCCTCATGCGCGTCAAGCCATACCTCGAAGAGGAGCGCCGCTACCTCGTCTTCAACACGCTGACGCGACGCGTTCATCGCATCGACGCGATCGGCAACGCTTGCGTCCAGTTGCCCGAAGACCACGGCATCATCTTCCCTGGCGGTTACTACCTGCAGCGCGGCGAGACGAAGGTCTTCGACGCCAACATCGAAGGCATGACGATCGAGCGCGTCGTGCACTCCCCCAACGGCGAGGACGTGCTCTACGTCTTCCACCGCACGCGCGATGGCGTCTACGTCCTCCTGCCGTACAACATGATCCGCAAGGAAGTGGATACGCCGCTGCACTGCCGCGGCTTCTGCCTCTTTGAAGACGGGCGTATGATCCTTCTGCGCGCGAGCGGTGACGAGCCCACACGCGTCCACGCAATGCAGATCTGGCAGACGCCGTTCACGAGTGACGTCTTTGCTGCACAGGCCCCGACAGGCGACTCGTATCTCGAGAAGATCGGCAACGCAGATCTCGTGCGCGGGATCTCGGATTGCCTCTCGATCCGGCGCATGATCGAGGAGCAATCCCCGACACGCGAGATGTACGAGGAGTTGATCGCCGCGACGACGCGCGTTCTCGACCACTACCACTGGCTCGCCGCCACGGAGATCGGCGATTTCCAAGCGACGTTGCGCGAGGTGCTGCAGACGGCCGAGTTGGTTGTGGACGAGTTCGAGAAGGTGCAGGTGCTACGCGGTGATGCGGCGAAGGCCATGGCCGTTGCCGAGGAACGCAAGACCGAGCTCTTCAGATCCATCCGTCCGAGCGAGTGGAAGTCGGTCGACGACTTTGTCGGCGCCCTCTCGGGGATGCGCCAGGAGCGCGGGCGGCTGATCACTCTGCGCGCGGTTCGTTACGTGGACGTCGCGCGCATCGAGCGCTTCGAGGAAGAGGTCGTCCAGCGCTTTGGCGAGGTCAGCGCGAAGGCCGTTGACTTCCTCGTCGACGCGGATGCTTTGCGTCCCTATCACGTTCGCATCGAGGAGGTCGAAGCCGACATCGAGAGCGTCACGAAGGTAACAGACGCCGTGCCGCTGGCGGAGTCGCTTGAGTCGATTGGCGAGGGTCTCGATCTGCTCACCGAGGTCGTCGGCGGTCTGGAGATCGACGACACGACCGTGCGGACACAGATCCTGGAGTCGATCAGCGAGGCGATGGCCGCGCTGAACCGTGTTCGCGCCCTGGTCACGGCACGCCGGCGTGAGCTGGGGCACAAGGAAGGCGTGGCCGAGTTCGGCGCGCAATTCGCTCTCTTCTCGCAGAGCGTGGCGTCCGCGCTGGCGCTGGCGGAGACACCCTCGAAATGCGACGACCAGATGTCTCGCTTGCTCGTGCAACTCGAAGAGCTCGAAGCGAAATTCAGCGAGTTCGACGATTTCCTTGAGCAACTGACCACGAAGAGGGAAGAGGTCGTCGAGGCGCTTGGTGGCAAGAAGCAGATGTTGTTGGACCAACGTCAGCGACGGGCCCAGCAGTTGATGCAGGCCGTGGAGCGCATCCTGGGCGGCGTCGCGCGGCGCGCGAGTGCGTTCAGCGAGATCGACGACCTGAACGCGTACTTCGTGTCCGACCCGATGATCCTGAAGGTGCGCGATCTGGCCGAGAAACTCCGCGACCTCGACGACTCGGTCCGCGCGGACGAGGCGGACTCGCGCCTGAAGTCTGCTCGCGAAGATGCCGTGCGCTCACTGCGTGACAAGCGCGACATCTTCGAGGAGGGCGGCGCGGTCATCCGTCTGGGCAAGCACGCGTTCAGCGTCAACACGCAAACCCTCGATCTTACGATGGTGCCGCACGCCGACGGGATCGCACTGCACCTGACCGGTACGGACTTCCGCGAACAGGTCGAAGACGACGCCTTCGCAGCGACTCGTACGTACTGGTCGCAGGACGTGGTCTCCGAGACCGCAGAGGTCTACCGCGCCGAGTATCTTGCGTACTCGCTACTCGCCGCCGCCGAGCGCGGTGAGGACGGCCTGAACATGGCGCGCTTGACCGAGGCTGCGCTCGACGAGACAAAGCTCCTCGCAGTCGTACGCGAGGCCGCGGGGACACGCTACGACGAAGGCTATGAACGCGGTGTTCATGACCACGATGCGGCACTGATACTGGGGCGCGTTGTCGGTCTCTATCGTTCGGCTGGGCTCTTGCGTTTCGCGCCGGCAGCGCGCGCCGCAGCATGCCTGTCGTGGGCGTTTGGACCGGAGGATCAGTCCGCTGCGCGCGCGCGTCTTCGCCGTCGGGCGCAGAGCTTGCAACGACTCCGACAAGCGTTCACCCAGAGCGACGCGATCGTGTTGCTCGAACGCGATCTGACCGAGATCGTCGTGGCGTTCCATGCTGATGCGGGGCTCGAAGTGAGTGAAGGGGACGGACGCGTCGCCGGCCGCTATCTCTTCGAGCAACTCGGTATCGCGGAGGAACGCTTCGTCGCAGGGGGAGAGGCGTCGGGCGTTCTCTCCGCCTTCCTTGCGCATGTGGACTCGCTCGGGTCGCGACGGGACCTCGAAGAGGATCTCGAACGACTCGACGGCGAGTTGGCGCAGCAGCACGCACTGCTCTCGGCGTGGCTGACAGCATGGGCGGACTCGCGCGACGAAGCAGAGGCCGATGCGGCCCGTGCCGTGCTGCCCGAGGCTGTCGCGTTGCAACTGATCGGCGAACGCTTGCCGCGCGAAGTGCAGACGGCGACTTCGCGGACGACCGTCGAGGGACTGCTCGGTCAGCACAAGCGGATCGCAGAGCGTCAGATGGACGTTCGGCTGGACGCATTTCTCGGTCGACTCTCGCGCTTCGCACACGAGCGGGTGCCTGGCTATCGCGCCTACCAGACGCGCCGCGCCAAGTTGCTTGCCCGTGAGAAGAGCCGCCTCCGGATCTCGGAGTTCATGCCGCGGGTGCTTTCGTCATTCGTACGCAACCGCCTGATCGACGAGGCGTACCTGCCCCTGATCGGGGACAATCTCGCGAAGCAACTCGGCGCCCGCGGCGCGGCGAAGCGCACGGACCTGATGGGGCTCTTGCTCCTCATCTCGCCCCCCGGCTACGGCAAGACGACGTTGATGGAGTACATCGCGAACCGCCTCGGGTTGGTCTTCATGAAAATCAACGGTCCGGCGTTGGGGCATTCCGTCACGTCGCTCGATCCGGGCGAGGCCCCGAATGCCACGGCGCGTCAGGAAGTCGAGAAGATCAACCTGGCGCTCGAGATGGGCAATAACGTGTTGCTCTACCTCGACGACATCCAGCACACGCACCCAGAGTTGCTCCAGAAGTTCATCTCTCTGTGTGACGCCCAGCGCAAGATCGAGGGCATGTGGCGCGGGACGACGCGCACATACGACCTGCGCGGAAAGAAGTTCGTCGTCTGCATGGCAGGCAATCCCTACACGGAATCGGGCGAGCGGTTCCAGGTGCCGGACATGCTGGCGAATCGCGCCGACGTCTACAATCTGGGCGATGTGCTCGGCGGCAAGGAAGAGCTCTTCGCGCTCAGCTACATCGAGAATGCGCTCACGTCGAATACGGTGCTGGCCCAGATCGCCACACACGACCACCGCGACATTCATCCGCTCGTGCGCATGGCGCAGGGGGCGGAGATCCCGGCCTCGGAATTGAACCACCAGTACTCGCGCGTTGAACTCGACGAGTTGCTCTCCGTCCTGCGCAAGGTCCTGCGTGTCCAGGAGGTCCTACTCGCCGTCAATCGCGAGTACATCCGTTCCGCGTCGATGGACGACGACTATCGCACCGAGCCGCCGTTCCAGTTGCAGGGCAGCTATCGCAACATGAACAAGCTGGCCGAGAAGATCGTGCCGGTGATGAACGACGCCGAGCTCGAGGCACTGCTTGTCGATCACTATCTGGGAGAGGCGCAGACGCTGACGTCGGGGGCGGAGCAGAATCTGCTCAAGCTCTCCGAACTGCGCGGGCAGATGACGGAGGCCGAGCAGGCGCGGTGGACGGAGATCAAAGATGCGTTCGCGCGCCGCCGCATGATGGGTGGCGACGACGACGATCCGGTTGTCCGCGTGACCTCGCAGCTCATTCGCTTGGGCGACAGCGTCGGCAGCATCGGAGAATCGATCCGCGAGGCCGCAGACGAGAGCCGCATTCGCCAGAAATCGTGGGAGCAAGCGCTGGTGACGCGTCGCGAAGCACAGGTCGAGACCGATGCCGCGCTCGTCGCCGCGCGTGACGATGAGGGCGAAAGGGACGCCGCCGCCGACGCTCCCGCACTCGCTGATGCACTGGCGCAGACGCTCGGTCCGGTCCTCGCGCAGCTCGAGGCGACACTGGTCACGCTCTCGAATCGGCAAACCCTGGCCGATTCCGCGCCATCAGCGGCGGCACGTGACGTGGCGGCTGGTTCAGCCGAAGACGATGCTGCAGACAAGGTCGCCACGCTCGCCGCGCGGCAGTCGGAGATCATCGAGGTGGGGCTCCTGCCCGTGCTGCGTTCCATGAACCAGAACCTCAAGATCTCGCGTGCTGTGTGGGAGCGTCTGGAGGGGGTGCAGCGACGGCTCGACGCGCTTGCTGGCAAGTCGGCAGCGAAGCGTGCCAAGAAGACTGCCAAGAAGGCGTCGAAGTCGGCGTCCAAGAAGTCCGGGGCGCAAGCGGCGGCGAAGCGGTCGTCCCCGTCGGGTGACGGTAACTCGGATCCGTCACCTGCGTAGGGCACCACGCCGCGTGTGAGATCCGCGCTTCGGGAACTGGGTTGCAACCCATAGCGTTCTCGTGCGTTATGGACTGCAGAGAGGGACTCAACCATGCTTGCGACCCACATGCGAACGACTCATGCACTCGCCTTGCTCCGGAAGATGGCGAATTTTGCGCTGGCGCTCGGACTGCTCACCGCCGCGTCGCTTCCGGCCTCGGCTCAGGACCGCTCGGCGAAGAACGCGTTACCGCGCTGGGCGCCGTCGATCGAGAAGGGACTCGCAGAGGCGACGGAACGTGGCGTCGCGATGATGGTCGCGCTCAACATGGACGACGAGCGCGGCAACCAGGGGATGGTGGACAACGTCTACACGGACAAGAAGTTCCTGCAGGCAACGGAGAAGTGTGTTGTCGCGATCGGTTCCCTGTTCCAGCACGGCGCCGGAGGCTCGGCAATCTGTGAGCGCTTTGGCACGATCACATGCGCCCAACATCAGGCGATCGAGAAGGTCATCCGGCAGGACTGGCTGAAGCGCGGTCCCAACGATGACGTCGAGAGTCCGCGGCACTTCTTCCTCGCCCCCGATGGCCGCATGCTCTTCCAACGCACGTGGACGATGCGAGCTGGCGCGCTTGCCGAATTGATGACACGGGCATCGGAACTCTGCACGCCAGGGCGGTTGGCGAATTGGAACACCCTCGACGCGAAGTTGGAGCGCGCCGCAGATACGGCCCAGTCCGTGCGCGAAGCTGCGCTGGAAGAGTTGATCGCCGAGAACGACCCGGAGATCGACGCGCAACTCGCCACCCTCGCGAAGAAGTCCAAGGAGCCGATGGTGACCGGTTCCATCCTTGCATCGTTCGCCCTCGCGAAGACTCCCGAGCGTCGCGCACTTGCCCACTCGGCGCTCTCGCACAAGGCGCCCGAGGTCCGCATGCTGGTCGCACACGCCATGCACCAGAGCGGTGCGGGAGATCATCTGAAGCCGCTCCTGAAGCGCACCGGAAAGGAGCGCGACCGAGCCGCCAAGGGCGAGATGTATCGCGCGCTTGGCATCCTCGCACCTGACCAGAAGGACGAGGCCAAGGCGCTCAAACTGATCCTGAAAGGCGTGGGGAACTCAAAGGACGATGGGCGTGCTCATGCGTGTGTCGCCAGCGCGCATTGGGTGAACGAGAAGGGCGTGCGCGCCGCACTCGAGAAGGTGCTCGTGCAGGGCGGCTCACGCGTTCTTCGTTCGTCCGCTGTGTGGGCTCTCGGCTACAGCGACGCGAAGGGCATAAAGAAGACCCTTCAGACGTACCGCGATGGCCTGTCGCGACGGGACTGGCGCGTGAAGCAAGTGACCGACGCGGCGATCGCCAAGTTGCGCGGCCTGGTGAAGAACGAGGCGGCGTACGACGCCGCGCCGGAGAAGTTCCTCCCTCATCCGGCGGACGGAGTCGAGGACGACGAAGACTCCGACGGCGGCCGCAGGCGTTGATAGGGCGCGGAAGCTCTCATCGTCGGCGCGTGTTGGTGTGCTCAGAAGCAGCGCACGAACCGAACGACTAACCGGCTCTCACGGTCCGGCTCTTCCCCATGTCGTGGGGCGCACGCGTGCTCTGGGGAGGACGCACGATGGCCGACGTTTCCGCAAACGACGCGGCGCTGAATTCCAGGGGCCGCACGCACGCGCACGCTTCCCCGCGCGTCCTCGCGTACTACGCCGGCGCCGCCACGCTGATCGGTTTCTACGGCGGTCAGGTCTGTTCGTTTCTGGAGACGCTTGGCGCGGGCCGGATCATTCTCATTATGGGGAGTGCATTCGGCCTGGCGTTGATTGCGCGCTACCTGCTCGAACCGCACTTTGTCGATTGCGCCCCCGACGTGGCCCAGGGCCGGAGACAGCTGGTCCTCGACTTCGGGCTCTTTCTGGCTGTCGGCTTCGGTGTGACGTTCTGGGACATTGCGGTCCACCGTTTTCCGGTTGTCAGCGGAGTCAAGCTGACGCTCGGCTGCGCGACAATCGGCGTCTTTGCGGCGATCGACCTTGCGTTGGAAAGAGAGCGACACGTCGCGCGTCGCCTCATCGCTTCCGGCGCGTCCGGCAAACTCGTACGCCGCGGCGCGTCTGTGACACTCAAGCTCGCCGTTCCGGCGCTGAGTCTCACGGCGCTGGTTGCAACCGATGTCGCCCTGCTCGTGAACAAGGACCTCGACTACCTCGCTTCAGCGGGGCCGGAAGAGGTCGGTGCCGCACGCATGGCGGTCGTCACGGAGATCGGGTTCGTGATGGCGGTGCTTTCCGTCCTACTGGTCGTCGTCATCGTCTCGTTCTCACGCAATCTCCGGCTCTTCTTCGACAACGAGACGGCGATCCTGGAGGACGTCGCTGCAGGTGACTTGGAGCGGTACGTTCCAGTAGCCAGTGACGACGAATTCGGTCTCATCGCGAGTCATACCAATCAGATGATCGACGGGCTCCGCGAGCGCCGACGGGTGAAGCAGATCTTCGGGAAGATGGTCAGCCCGAAACTCGCCAAGCGCATCCTAGAGTCCGACGTGGGAATGCGGCCGTCCGGGACACGTCGACGCGTGGCCGTGCTCTTCTCAGATGTCCGCAACTTCACGACGCGCACCGAGAACAGCCCCGCCGAGGAAGTCGTGAACGATCTCAATCTCTACTTCGAGCAGATGGTGGCGATCGTCCATCGACACGGCGGGGGGGGGGACAAGTTCATCGGCGATGGGATGATGGCCGTCTTCGGTGTCGAGGACGTCGAAGGGGCCGCCGACGCGTCCGTTCAGGCGGGCATCGAGATGCTCGCGGCCGTCGAGGAACTCAATCCGCGGCTCACCGCGCCCATCGCGATTGGCGTGGGCGTTCACATCGGCGATGTGATCGCGGGGAGCATCGGCTCCACAGAGCGTCTCGAGTACACCTTCATTGGCGACGCGGTGAACGTGGCTGCGCGCCTCGAGGGCCTCACGAAGGAAGTGGGTGCCCCGCTGGTCGTCTCGGCCGTGACCCGCGACGAGATTCAGGATGCTGATCTCCGCCGCTGCCTCGTCGATCTGGGTGCCCACGCGTTGAAGGGCAAGGCGCAGGCTTTACCGGTTTGGGGTGTCCCGGCGGCGTGATCACACAGGTGCGCGCGGCACTCAGTCGTCGTCTTCGAGCTGGGCTCGAACGAACCAGCCGATCCCGATTCCGAAGAGAATGGAGAGTGGGATTGCCCATATATGCGGCCAGAAGGTGATGTCCATCATTGTCCGCGGAGTGTAGCGCGACCCGGGTGCGCGACCGAACGCAACTGCGCGGAGTGAAGCGCAGCCGGCTCTGCCGACGCGACCTGGACGTCATGCGCTTGCCCGTGTCCGGTGACAGCGCGGCGGATGACAGCCTGGCGCACGGTGCTACGATCACGTGAGGATCGCTGTCGGGGCTGTTCAGTTGCCTCGGCGTGTGTCAGCGACGCACTGGGTCAGCGAGGAAACATGCGAGCCATTCTCTCCGGGATCTTGACGGGCGTCATCGGGGTGGGCCTGCTGCCGTCGGGCGCCTTTGCCCACGGTGGGTACTACCAGGGACCGCGCACGCCGAGCGGCGTGCCGATCCCTACGTCCGGACCGACGACAGGCGGGGGATTGCGCGGGGGGCCAACGACGGGCGGTGGCGGCTATGGTCCCGCCGTCACTGGGCGCAAGGGGAAGAAGGTCCGCGAGGTCACTCCCTCGACCACGACTCTCCCCCCTGCGTTCGCCGATCCGCCTGTGATGGCGACCGGTTGGGAGCAATGGTGGGCCTTCCACCGCGAGGAGTTCCTCCGTACCGAACCCGGCGGCGCGCGACCGCTCGACGTCACGCCGCGGCAGCGCGACAGCGGCGACGGCCCGCCGGAGGGAGTACGCGAGGCCGCGGTCCGCGCGCTGATCGCAGCGAGCAAGGAGGGATCGGCCGACGTGCGTGCGTCCGCCGCTCTCGCGCTCGCGCGGACCGACGATGAGCGCGCGGTCGCCGTGCTGCGCAGTATGGCAAGTGACGACGCGGCGGACGACGTGCGCGATGTCGCGCTGCTCGCGCTCGGCATCGTCGGTGGGCCGATCGAGGTGCCCTTCCTGCACGGGGTTTTCTCTGATGCCTCTAGGTCAGAACGCGCGCGCGCCTTGGCTGCGATCGCGCTCGGCATGGTGGGCGACGAGGACGCGGTCGATCTCATCGCGATGACACTCACTCCGGGTGAGAAGGCCGCCGCCAAGATCCCAGATGAAGTGATGGCCGCGGGCCTGATCGGGCTCGGTGCCGGCCGCCGACCGACTGCGGTCCCCGTGCTGCGCCAGGCCCTCACGAACGTGCGCCTGCATTCGCTCGTACGTGCCCACGCGGCAACGGCACTCGGTGCGGTGGGGGACCGTGGTTCGCTGGAACTACTCCGTCGCCAGGTCCTGAACTCGCGCGAGCCGCTGGTGCGACAGAGTTGCGTCATCGCGCTCGGTCGCATGCTCTCGGTGGAAGACGTCGAGGCGATCAATGCGTTGCTCCACGTGGCGAAGGGCGACCGGGATCAGACGGTTCAGTCATTCGCGGCGCTGGCGCTCGGCGCCATCGACGGTGAGGCCGTTCGCGATCAGCTCCTCGTTCTCTTCGCGAGTTCGTCGGACAACGACAAGACCTGGCGCGCGCTCGCGCTGGGACTGCAAGGCGATGCCACCGTCCTGCCCACGCTGCGCTCTGCTTTCCGGGCCGACGATCACGAGGAGAGTCTGCAAGGCGCATATGCGATCGCGATGGCGTTCTTGCACGACCGCGAAGCGAGAGCTCTTCTCGAATCCGAGGTCAGCCGACACCGGCGGTTCTGGTCACCGACCTATGCCGCGCAAGCGCTGGCCATGCTCGGTTCACGCGAGAGCGCAGACGTCATTCACGCACGGCTCGATTGGGCCACCGATCCCAGACAACGCGCCGCGATGGCGACTGCCCTGGGCATCCTGGGCGACGAGCGCTCGACGAAGGCGATGGTGCAACAACTGCGCGGTGAGGACTCGATCTACCTGGCGTGTACTGCCGCGATGGTGCTCGGGGCCGCGCGTCGAACAGATGCACTTGAAGAACTGATCAAGACCGCCGGTGATGTCGATCGCAACCGGTACGTGCGCGCCTGCGCCGCGTCGGCCATCGGTCGCATTCTCGACTCTGGCGACGTTCCGGTACTGGCCGACCTGCTCGCGCCGCAGCACTACCTCTCTCCGCTGGTCTCGATTGCGTTCGCGCGCGACATGCTTGACAAACGCTGAAGTCCGCTCAACCGTTCCAGACGCGTGGCTCTCCGCCGGCGGCTCGGCTCGGAATCGAACGAGGCCGCCGGGCGACTGCCCGGCGGCCTCCATGAATCTGTCCGGACGGACCTGACGGATCAGCCGTTCAGCGCTTCGTGTACCTTGCCGACCATTTCCGGGCCCGGCGTCAAGGTCGCGTCGCCGTCGTCTTTCCACTTCGAGGGGCAACCTTCGTTGGCCTTCTTCGAGAGGTAGACGTTGGCCTTGAACTTGCGCAGCAACTCATCGATGTTGCGGCCCATGTTGTAGAAGTTGACCTCGGAGTTCATCAGCACGCCCTGCGGGTTGATGATGAACGTGCCGCGCAGACACAGGCCGGACGTCTTGTCGTAGACGCCGAACTGCCGACCGAGCTTGCCCGTCGGGTCGGCCCCCATCGGGTACTTGACGTCGGCCAGCTCACCCTCGTGGCGCTGCCACGCAAGGTGCACGAACTCGGTGTCGGTGCTGACGGTCACGATCTCGCAACCCATCCGTTCGAAGCGCGTGTACTGCTCTGCCAGAGCAGCGAATTCGGTCGCTCAGACGAATGTGAAGTCGGCGGGATAGAAGAAGAGAACCGTCCACTTCCCGGCCTCCTTGGCCTCCGCCAGACTGAACCTCCCGAATCCGCCAGTCTTGGGGTCGAACGTGTTGATCTCGAAGTCCTTGACCTCGCGACCGAGGCCTACCTTTGGCTTGCTCATGTCATCCTCCTGCGGGTTTGCGTTGCATGGGATCTGCGTGTCCGCGCGTCCACGCGTGCCAGTGTCCACGTCTGCCAGCGCTCGTGCCGGAGAGCGGAGCTCTCCGCGTCGAGGCGCTTCGCAGCACGTCAATGCACCATTGAATCACTGCTGAGGGTTCGCGCAGGAATAACTTCGTGGGACCGAGGGCGAGCGAAACGGCGTGGGGCAAGGCGCATCGACGACGCGACTCGCGGTCATGATTGAATTGGACGGGGAGCCGAGTCGGGGAGGAGAGGCAACGCAGCCCCACGCCGTCGCAGCCGACCGAGTCCCCGCAGCTAATCCTGCGCGGACCCTGAGGCCAGACGCGGAGAAGAGGTCGCGGGTAGAGCTGAGTATCCGAATGCAGAGTCAAATCACGCGCTCCATAAAGGCCCCCTCAGGGGTGCCGATATCCAGTGCAGCGACGGAGCGGGCGGGCCGACAACCCGGACCGAACGCGAACTCGCTGCCTGACACTGCCAGCCCGGGGCGCACCCTTCCCAAAGCCCTCGTGCAGCTTGCTGCATCGCGCCCTGGGCCCCTCTCCTCCCCTGACACGGCGTTGCTCGGACTCGCGAGCTCGCCTGCGGAGTGTCCATGACCAACGACGAACGGATCGCGGCCCTCGAAGGTCGCCTCGAGACCCTGCATGACGAGTTCTCGGCCTACGCTCTCGGGCGCGAGCAACTCTTCGGCGATATCGAGGAGCTCTTCCTCGAACTCGGAAAGGCGCTCACGCTCGTCGCTGTCTCGTTGGAAGATCTCTCCGAGGAGGAGGAGCCAGCGCTCTTCAGCGACGCCACGGGCGTGATGGCGCGTGCCTTCGAGCTGCAGGCCCTGCTCGGGATGTTCGGTGACAACGTGAACGTGCTGCACGAGCGCCTGAAGACAATGCGCCGACCGCGCGCGCAGCAGATCCTCGAACCGGCGACGGCGAGTTCCTGAGAAGCGCGCTGATCAGGTGAGTTCGCGCATGGCCGCGTCGAGACCGGCGAGCGTGAGCGGGAACATCCGATCGTCGAGCATCTCGCGCACCATGGCGATCGATTCGGTGTAGTCCCAGCCGCGCTGCGGCACGGGATTGAGCCACACGGCGTCCGAGAAACGATCGAGGAAGCGCTTCATCCAGACGTGGCCGGGTTCGTCGTTGAAGTGCTCCACGGCTCCGCCCGGCATCACGATCTCGTAGGGACTCATCGAGGCATCGCCGACGAAGACGAGTTTGTAGTCGCGACCGTAGGTGTGCAGGAGATCGAGTGTGGGTGTGCGTTCGTCGTAGCGCCGGGCGTTGTCGCGCCACATGAACTCGTAGACGAAGTTGTGGAAGTACCAGTGCTCGAGATGCTTGAACTCGGAACGGCAAGCCGAGAAGAGCTGTTCGATCTCGCGAATGTGATCGTCCATCGATCCGCCGACGTCCAGCAGCAGGAGTACCTTGACCTTGTTGTGTCGCTCGCGCTCATAGCGCAGATCCAACCAACCGGCGTTATCCGCGGTCGCCCGGACCGTGTCGTCCACGTCGAGGAGGAGTTCGCCGCCTTCGCGCGTGAAGTTGCGGAGGCGACGCAGGGCGATCTTCATGTTGCGCGTGCCGAGCGCGACCGAGTCGTCGAAGTCACGAAATTCGCGCTTGTCCCAGACCTTCACCGCGCGACGGTGGCGCGAGACGCCCTGCCCCATGCGGATGCCCTCGGGATTGTAGCCCCACGCGCCGAAGGGCGACGTGCCGCCGGTGCCGATCCACTTGCTCCCACCCTGATGGCGCTCATGCTGTTCGCGCAGTCGGTCGCGGAGCGTCTCCATCAGCTTCTCCCAGCCGCCGAGAGACTCGATCAGCGCCTTCTCTTCCTCGCTCAAGAAGCGCTCCGCGAGTTTGCGCAACCACTCGTCGGGGATCTCAGCATCGAACTTATCGAAATCGAGATCGAGGCCTTTGAAGTGGTGCCCGAAGACCTGGTCGAAGCGGTCGAAGAGGCGTTCGTCCTTCACCAACGCGGTGCGCGCCAGGTAGTAGAAGTTCTCCAGCGAGTAGCCGTGGAGTTCCTGCGAGAGCGCCTCCAGCAGCATCAGAAACTCCCGCAGCGAGACCGGAAGCCGTGCCCGCCGCAACTCGAAGAAGAACCCCACCAGCACGTGTCACCGGCCTCGCCGACGACCGTGGCGTGAACCCAGGTGGCGAACAGTGGCGACGTCTTCCTCGCTCTTCAGCAGCGCGCCGAAGAGCGGCGGCATCCCGCCTTGGCTGGCCTTTTCGAGTGCCTCGTCGGGAACGCTCTCGGCCTCGAGCACCTTCAACCAGTCGAGGAGCTCCGATGTGCTCGGCCGCTTCTTGAGACCCGGCACTTCACGCAATCCGTAGAAGACGCGCATCGCGGCGTGGATGAGCTTTTCACGCAGGTCCGGATGGTGGACATCGACGATCCTGCTCATCGTCTCGGCATCCGGGAATTTGATGTAGTGGAAGAAGCAGCGCCGGAGGAATGCGTCCGGCAGTTCCTTCTCGTTATTCGACGTGATGATGACGAGTGGACGCTTGGTCGCCCGGATCGTCTCCTTCGTCTCGTAGACGAAGAACTCCATGCGATCGAGTTCGAGCAACAGGTCATTCGGGAATTCGATATCCGCCTTGTCGATCTCGTCGATCAGGAGGATCGCGCCGTCGTCCGAGTCGAATGCTTCCCAGAGCTTGCCACGCACGATGTAGTTGGAGATGTCGTTGACGCGCTCGTCGCCGAGTTGACCATCGCGGAGGCGAGCGACTGCGTCGTAGTCGTAGAGCCCCTGCTGCGCCTTGGTCGTGGACTTGACGTGCCACGTGACGAGCGGTTTCCCGAGCGAGCGGGCGATCTCCTCTGCCAGGACCGTCTTGCCTGTGCCCGGCTCGCCCTTGACGAGCAGCGGACGTTCGAGGGCGATCGCAGCGTTGACGGCCACCATCAGATCCTCGGTGGCGATGTAGTTTTCGGTTCCCTGAAAGCGCATCTCGGTCCTCCGGCCCACGTGAGGCCTCGCGAGGGTAGGGCGAACCGGTCCCCTCCCGGGAGTTCCCTTGGCGCGCGCCTCGGTGAGCGCTACTTCGTGGGCGCCATCTCGTGGGCGCTACTCGTCGTCTTCGGACGCGTCGGTGCCCGTATCCGAGGCGCCGCTGCCGTCGAGGTCCGGATCTTCGGTATCCGCTGCGTCGTCGTCGGGCGTTTCGAGGGCGTCGTTCAGCCTTGCCGCGAAGAGCGGCGAGTCCACATCGATGCGTTCGAGCAGGAACTCGCCATCGGCCTCGCGCAGCGTGATTGCGATCGTGGCGTCGCCGTTCGTGAACGTCCCGTCGTAGACGAGAGAGTGCAGCTTGCCCGCACGCGATCCGACACGCGTATTCACGTCGTATGTGCGGATCCGCATGCTCTCGAGGTCGCCCATCACGCCGGCGACGCGATCGTGTACCCCCTGCAGGCCGTCGCGGTCGGTCGTCGCCCGGTATTCCTCCGACGTGCGCTCCCACGCGTCATCGACCCGGTGCTCTGCGAGGAAGAGCGTGCAGTACTCCTCGGCAGCTGCGCCGCTCTCTCCGGCGAGATCCGCAACGATCTCGCGCAAGCCCTCCTCGAAGCCACCCGGATTATCTGCAATCTCGCGCGCGCCGAGAAAGCCAATGACTCCGACGCCGCCACAGCATAGAAGACTCACCGCGCCGAGAACTCCGAGCACGATCCACAACGTGTTGGACTTACCTTCTCCGCCACCCATCGCCTCACCTCTCTGTCTTGCCACTGCTCTGTATTGCCACTGCCTCGCGCCGATCGCATCCGATGAAAGCTTCTACCACGCCGACTCGGCAGGAAGCGATCTGCGGACCCTGAGGTAGCCTGCCCGGTCTTCCACTCCTCATGCCTCTCCCCGCACACCTCGTCGCCATGTTCCCGAAGGACGCCCGCAAGAAGGGGCGCGCCTATGCGGCTGGCGGCGATGTGCGCATCGACGCCATGACCGAGACCACGGTTGCGGCCGATGTGCGCGACGAGCGCATGTACACCGTCGAGATCGACCTCTCGGAACTCGATGCTCCGCGGCTCAGTTGCACCTGCCCCGCGTGGCAGCGATGGGGCCCGTGCAAGCACCTGTGGGCAACTTTGCTGGAAGCGGATCGCGAGGGGCTGCACGTGCTGCAGCCAGAGGTCCCACTGCGACCGGCGCGCGTCGAAGAGGTGCCGCCAGCCGACTGGGAGGGGCGTCTCGACGCACTCGCAGAGACCTACGGGCGCCACGAGCCGGAGCCGATCGTCCGCCGCGCCTCCGAAGTCCTCTACGTGATCGACCGGACGCGGAGTCGGCGGTCGCACATCCTGGCCCTGACGGTTTTCGTTCGGCGGCGTCTGCGGAGCGGCAAATGGGGCATCTTGCGCGCATTCGGTCCGGCCTCTCGCGACGCACCGCCGGCGCTCGACGCCACCGATCGCGCGGTCCTCGCGGCGCTGCGTGGGGCCTCGGAATGGTCCCGCGAAGACGATGTCGATATGGATACGTTCCTGCTCGACAACGATCAGATCGGCGTTTTCGTGCCGCTTCTCTGTTCGACCGGTCGTCTGCTTCTCGGGGAGCCTGCGCCCGAAGAGAAGTTGCAACCGCTGACCTGGTCCGCGGAGCCGTCCTGGCGGTTGGAGACAGCGCTCGAGCGGACCGAAACGAGCGATCGCGTCCATCTCTCGGCGTCGCTGGTACGGGGCGACGTGAAGAAGCGCCCCGAGGAGCTCGATCTCTGCCTGCCGACCGGGCTGGTCATCTTCGAGCACGTCGCAACGCCGCTGCGCGTCGGCCACGCTGGCCCATGGCTCCAGGCGTTCCTCGACGAAGGGCCGATCGCGGCCGAGAAGGACGACGCCGAGGCCTTCGTCGAACGACTGCTCTCACTCCCGGCCGCGCCACCACTCCGCGGCGATGCCGTCGAGTTGATCACCGGCGTTCGCCCGCAACCCCATCTCGACGCACGCGCAGCGGTCGAGGTCGGGCCGGGCTGGGTCGACTGTCGCGTCTGGGCGAATTACCACACGGATCGCGTGCGTCTCAGCGACCGATCGACGGCCGTGAACGATGCCGAAGGGCGCCGCCGCGTCGTGCGGGACACCGAACTTGAGCGCGAGCTCAGCAAGAGTGTGCTGGAGCATGCCGAGGCCCTTCCGCCCCAGGGACCGGACTCCGATCTCTCGCTTCCGGCCACCACTCTCGTCACGTTGCTCCCCGCACTCCTCGCCGAGGGCTGGACGGTCGAGGCCTCCGGGAAGCGGTATCGTTCTGCAGGCAGCTTCAAGGCCAGCGTCGCGTCGGGAATCGACTGGTTCGGCGTACAGGGCGGCATCGAATTCGATGGTGTTCTCGCGCCGATGCCCGAGCTGTTGCGCTCGATCCGCGCCGGCAGTCGCACGGTCCGACTCGACGACGGTTCGCTCGGACTCCTTCCGGACGACGTCTTGCGAACCTGGGGATTGCTCTCCGCGATCGGGCGCGTCGAAGACGACGAGTTGCGCTTTGCGAAGCACCAGGGCTGGGTCATCGACGCGCTTCTGGCTTCGCGCGAGGGTGTGCAGGTCGATCCCGACTTCGAGGAGTATCGCCGTCGCCTCCAGGGCTTCGCGGGCATCGACTCCATCGACGAGCCGGAGACGTTCCAGGGCGAGTTGCGCACGTATCAGCGCGAAGGCCTCGCGTGGCTGCAGTTCCTGCGCGAGTTCGCCTGCGGCGGCTGTCTTGCGGACGACATGGGGCTCGGCAAGACCGTCCAGGTTCTGGCAATGCTCGAGGCGCGCCGCATCGACGATCAGGACCACGGTCCGGCGCTGGTCGTTGCCCCGCGCTCCGTGGTCTTCAACTGGATCGACGAAGCCGCACGCTTCACTCCGGAGCTGAAGGTCCTCGACTACACGGGGCCGGGACGCCGCAGCCACATGGACGAGCTCATGTCGTACGACCTGATCGTCACGACGTACGGCGTGCTGCGTCGGGACATCGAGCAGTTGGTCGAGATCGAGTTCGACTACGCGATTCTCGACGAGTCACAAGCGGTGAAAAATGCCGCCACACAGGCGTCGAAGGCGGCTCGTGCGTTGCGGGCACGGCATCGCCTCGCGCTCTCTGGCACGCCGCTCGAGAATCACCTCACCGAGTTGTGGTCGCTCTTCGAGTTCCTGAACCCCGGGATGCTCGGTCGCAGCAGCGCCTTCAAGCGATTGACGCGCAAAGGGGCTGGCGACGGGATCGACCGCGAGGGGCGTGCCCTACTCGCGCGCGCTCTGCGTCCGTTCCTCCTGCGACGCACGAAGGAACAGGTCGCGAAGGACTTGCCCGAGAAGACCGAGCAGACGTTGCATTGCGAGATGGGTCCGAAACAGCGTCGACTCTACCGGGAGCTCGCGACGCACTATCGCGAGTCACTCCTCGCGAACGGCGCCGAGGCGGCGATCCAAGGATCGCGCATGCATGTGCTTGAGGCACTGCTCCGCCTTCGTCAAGCGGCCTGTCATCCTGGCCTTCTCGATCCGGCGCGGCGCGGCGAGGAGAGCGCCAAGCTGGACGCTCTCCTGCCACTGCTCGAAGAGGTACTGGAGGAGGGGCACAAGGCGCTCGTCTTCAGCCAGTTCACGTCGATGTTGTCGATCGTACGCGATCGGTTGGACGCCGCGGAGATCACGTACGAGTACCTGGACGGCCAGACCCGCGACCGCAAGAAGCGCGTCGATCACTTCCAGAGCGACGAGTCTTGCGGTGTCTTCCTGATCAGCTTGCGCGCGGGCGGTCTTGGTCTCAATCTCACCGCCGCGGACTACGTGTTCATTCTCGATCCGTGGTGGAACCCGGCCGTCGAGGCGCAGGCGATCGACCGCACGTATCGCATCGGGCAGACACGCCACGTCATGGCGTACCGCATGGTCTGCAAGGACTCGGTCGAAGAGAAGATCCTCGATCTGCAGAGCAAGAAGCGCGCGCTCGCCGACGCGATCCTCACTGACGACAACGCGGTGCTGACCGATCTCTCGCCGGGCGACCTCGAACTCCTGCTCTCGTAGCCGGTTCGCGACGCAGCGCACCCCGTCACTCGCACCCCGTTCATGCGCAGAGGGTCACTCCCAGTCGAAGCGCAGGATCGTGTACTTATCCGACGCTTCCTTGAGCAGGAACGACGTGCGCGAGAGTTGCTCGCGGTCGGTACCCGGATACCGGATCACCGTGGCGTAGCAGCGACTGCGGAGCGTTGTTCGAAGTCCGTCGGAGCCGTAGTAGTTCGCCTTGACGATGTACGCACCGGAGACGGCCCGGCCGAGGACGAACATCTCGGGCCCATAGCCCTGCGTGACGTCGTCCGTGATCCCACCACCGATCGGGGAGCGGGGCACCCCGTAGTAACACTCGAAGCCCGTCGGGTCGATGACGTGGAGATCGACGTCCGTGCGATCGGTGTTCCACGTCAGCGTGACCACGAGTTCGGGGAGCGCGCGTAGGTACTTTGACGCGATGCGCTCCCGGGCGTCGTCAGCGATATTGGTCAA
The DNA here is from genome assembly GCA_024280885.1 of Planctomycetota bacterium. GTDB lineage: Bacteria > Planctomycetota > JAJSAM01 > JAJSAM01 > JAJVHW01 > JAJRPF01. The sequence continues at coordinate 91,790 of JAJRPF010000055.1, forward strand.
CGTCGTCGTCACCTCTCCGCGCTCGATGCGGCGCAGCAGCCGCAAGTAGTCCATCGCGGCGATCAGTCGGAATGCACCGAAGCGCTCCGACCATTCGCCGCGTACTGCGATCTCGTACATCAGAAGAGCCGCATCGATCTTGTCGAGGCGCACCAGGCACTCGGCCATCGCCCGGTAGGTCTCCGGCTCATGCGGGCGCGCGTTCGCGACGCGTCGCAGCAGCCCGTAGGCCTGCGCGGGCCGGTCCCAATCCAGCATGGTGAACGCAACGTCGCGGAGCAGCGCGCTGGAACCCGGGTCCGCCTCGACGAGGGAGGAGAGGGCGCGGATGCCGTCGGAGACTCCCCGAACGGACGCGCGACCGAGCGCCTCGTCCTGCGCGGCGTCGTACGTGATTTTCTCGATGGTCAAGACCGAACGATAGGCGTCGGAGACGTCGTCCCAGGAGCGCGTGGCGCACGCCAGTGGGGCGGCATCGATGTCGAATGCCGAGGCGGGGAGTCGGACTGCGGCGCCGCGGACGGTGTCGAGATCCTCGAACGTGACTCCGGAGACGCGCTCCAGTCGATCGAGCCACGCCAGGAACCGAGTGCGGGCGTCGGCGCGTCCTCGCTCTGCCGCGGCAGCGTGCTCGGCGACCACCGCCTCGACGGGACGCCGACGCACGTTCTCGGCTTCATCGGCCGGGACGATCTCGTAGCGGGCGTACGCCTCGTCGTCTTCGAGCATGAGCAACGAACAGGTCGTGCCCGTCACGCGATAGTGCAGCGCGTAGGAACGCGCATCGTCGGAAGCGACGGGTTCGAGCGATTCCAGAGTGCCCGTCGCGATCTCGCCGTAGGTGCGCGCGGCGAGTGCAGATGGAGTGGGGGAGTCGAGTGGGACGCGAACCGTCCGCGTCTGCCCGTCCTGCTCAAGCGTCAGGACGATCTCGTCTCCGGCCTGTGGACGACCTCTACCCGCGATGCGCAATCGCTGACCGGGGAAGAGTGCGAATGGACGTCCGGCGATCAGGATGTCGGAACAACCCGCCACCTCGACGCTGCGCAGCGTCCACGGTCGCGAGCGATGCGCGACAGCGGCGGCCCGAATCTCGTCGTCTGACGAGACGGAGAACACCGCGCCGCCGGTCTCCCTTGCCAGCGCTTCCAGGGCGCGTGTGTCGGAGCCGGCGAAGGGGCTCGCATACGCGAAGACGGGCGCCGCGAGGCCGCGGGCCACTGTCCGAGCCAACTCGACACCCCATGTCTCGGCGCCGTCGGAGAGCAGAAAGAGGTCTGCGTCGAGCCGTCCACTCGCCCACGCGGGCGCGCCGGCTTCTCGGAGCGCGGCCCCGAGATCCGTCGCCCCCTCGACGGCGAGACGACGGGCGTCCTCCACAAGAGCGGCGACCGTGGCTGGGTCGTTCTGCGCGAACTGCCCGCGCCACCACCACGTCTCGACGTTGAAGAAGAGAACAGCGAACTCCTGCAGCTCGGGCCGGTTGCGTTCGAGAGTTGCCCGCATCAATTCGATCCACGTGTTGACGCGATCTGGATTGGCAGACATCGACACGTCGAGCAGGAAGATCGCACGGCGGGACGGCGTCGCCTCCGTCGCTGGCACATCGGGCGTGATGACGCTGGCGAAATGTGGTCCGAGGGCAGGATCGTCGCCTGTGAGCGTCATGCCGTTCGACGCCGGGATCACGACGCCGACGCGTTGACCTGCGACGTCGTCCCACGTGAATGTGGCGTGCGTCACGGTTATGTCGGCGGCGGTCACCGGAGACGCGTCGCTCGAGAGCGCATCGTCGATGCCGTCGATCGACTGCTGCACGACGACACGCGTCGCCTCGACCGATGAGGGAACGCTCAGTGCGAACTCAAGGCCCCCGGCGACCGGCGTCAGATCGACGTCGTAGGCGATCGTGATGCGCGACCGCTTTCCGGGCAGGAGGGGGAATACGCGCGTCGAGAAGATCCCGGCCCCGTTCCATTCCATCAGCGCGGGATCGACACTGTTCGCCGTCTCGGCGGCATAGGCCCTTTGCGCCGCCTCCCGGGGGACGATGCGCGCCTCGCGGAAGACGTCCTGCGTTCCGCGCGCGGCGCGCAGTGTGCTCGGTGAAAAGTCAAGCGCCGGGATCGCCTGCTGCGGCAGATCGATCAGGAGCGGCGCCTCTGCAACGGTGTCGCCGAAGGCCAAGTAGTGGACGGACGCCTCGTCCGGCAAGCGCAGCTTGAACGAGCCTTCGAGCGGCTGGTCGAACGTATTCGTGTATTGCAGATCGAGCACCACGCGCGCGCGAAAGCCGTCAATCCGCACCGTTGCCTGATACGCGTCGAGTGGCAGGAACTCGTCGTCGCCGATTGTGAGTTTGCACGCGCCTTCGGCCTGCTCGGAGCGTTTCCAGTTCACCACGCGACCGCCGCGCGCCGCGTTCGCACTCTCAGATTCGTATTCCTCTTCGCCTGCTCCGCCGAATGCTGCAACGCCCTCGGTGGCTCGCCCGAACATCGGACTTCGGTCGGGCTCCTCGGCCGACGCGGGGGCGCCGCCGGCGCTCGGTGGCGGAGGTGCTTCACCCTCCTCCGAGTCCTCGTCGGCCATGCCGAACGTCGGGTTACGGGAGGCCACCTCGGACATCGACGGGAACCAATCCGGCGCGAAGAACGTGTCGATCCATTTCTCTGGAGAGACGTCCGATGGCCGCGGTGGTTCCGGGGGAGGGGACGACGGCCCGTTGGTCGCCTGTGGCGCATCGCCACAGGCTGCGATTCCGACCAGCGCGATGATGAGAGCAACAAGACGACGCACGGCAACCTCCCGATATTGCGCGACCGTCTACAGGATAGCGGCAGTCGGCGGTGCTCGCGTCACTCGCCGCCCACTCCTGGCCAGAACACTCGTCCCACGTCGTGGAAGACAGCGGCTCGTTGCGTGTTCGAGGCCAGGGAGGATGTTCGTTCGACCGACTCGTCCCGCGCGCGGAGATGCGCGCGAGCCGCAGTGACGGACGTGACAGATCGAGAATCGGCGAATGTGGGAAAGCGACTCACGTCACAGGGCATACACCAGAGCGCTGTAGACCGTGGCGGGCGAGAGTCCGCAACGAACGACCACGACCAAGAGGGGAAGATCCATGAAGCCGACTATCGGAGCAGTTGCTGTCGCACTCATCGTTCTGACAGCGAACGTCGCCAGCGCCGGAACCCTCTATGCGGTTCGAGGCTCCGACAACGAGTTGGTCAGCATCGATACCGATACGTTCGAGTTGACCGATGTCGGTGCACTTGGCGTTGACTTCAGTCTCGGGGGACTCGCGTACGATCCGGACGCGGACGTGATGTACATGGTCCAGGGGAGCGCGGGCAAGGGGCTCTATTCGGTCAACCGGAGCACCGGCGCGGCGGCTCTTGTCGGCGTGCATGGTATCTCGACGCTCTTCTCCCTGGGCTTCGACTCAACGAACGGCGTTCTCTACGGTGGAGATCTCGTAGCTGAAGGGCTCTACTCGCTCTCGACAGGAAACGGCTCGGCCACGCTCGTCGGCATTACGTCCCTCAGTGTACTTGGCGGCCTGGCCTACGACTCGAAGCGGGATCAACTGATCGGCATGGACGACGGAGCAGGCGACCTCTACAGCATCGATCGCACGACTGCAGTGCCCACGCTCCTCTTCGACGGCACCTTCGTGAACGACAGTGGCTTGGCGTACGATGCCGACAAGGACCTGTACTGGGACCTGGACTTCGACGGCAACCTCCACTCGTACGATCCCAATGCCGGGTTCGTACAGACATTGGAAGCGAACTTCGGTTCGGCTGGGCGGTGGGACGGGCTCACCTACGCGCCCTTCATAGCCGTCGTCCCGCTCCCTGGCGCCGCCTGGATGGGTCTGAGCGTGCTCGGCGCGCTCTTCGCCCTTGAGCGCAGAAAGAAGCGACTCCGCACCGCGTAAGCGAGAAAGTCCTTGCACGGGCTTCCACTCTCGATACCGATCATCGCGATCAGCCGCACTCCAGGACTTTCGCTGCACGCATTGACGTCAATGACATCGAATCGTCGACGTTGATGATGTTGGCGAGGGACGTGCCTGGGCAGCGCTTGCGGAGCGGGAGGCGGCGTCACGCCTTCTGTCGCTCCGCGCCCCCAGTTCCGCAACGGCGTCCTTCGGTAGCTGAACTCGCGACGCGACGCGAGTCGCGATCGAGCGGACACACTCATCGGAAGTTCGCGAACTCTCTCGCCCGCAGTGCGTCCTAGGGTTCGAGAAGCACGTCACCGGGAGACCCTCGATGCAACTCAGTTCTGTCATCAGCTCGGTCATCACTCCGGTCATCAGCGTGTCGGCTTGTGTTGGCGCGCTCCTTGCCGTATCCGCGGGGCCCGCGCACGCGGAGTGGATCAACCGGACCGAAAACGTGCCCGTCGCGCGCCTCGTTACGAACCTCGAAGCACGGATTGCGAAGAACCCGCGCGATGCTCAGGCGCACTACGTTCTGGCGCGGGTTCACAGCATGGCGTGGGCGCACGAGACGGAGGTTGTCGAGATCGAGCCGCCCGCGACAGACGCTGCGCTACCGACCTTCGCACCGTGGCAGAGTGTTCAGCGCGCACGGGAGGCGCAGAAGGGGCTCGCCGTCTCGGCGCCCTCCGAGACGGCGAAGACGCATTTCCATCGTTCCGTCTCACACTACCGGACCGCGGCGAAGCTGGACGGGAAGGCGTCGATCCACTTCATGGGGCTCGGGTACATGCTGCAGGACGGTGCGCGTTACGTGCAGTGGTTGCGCACGCCCGACGGCTCCGAGACGAAGACAAATCTCTCCGACGAGGAGATCGCGCGACACCAGGCGCTGGTCGCACGCCTCACGGCCGAGACGAAGGGCGATCGCGAGGTCGCGCGACGCAAACTGATCGCGGCGTTGCCCGCTGCCGCAACGGTTCTACGCTGGCACCTGCGGACCGAGGATGCCGGTGAGCGCGCGGCAGTCATCGAGTTGCTGCGTTACCACTGGCTCGACCTGGCGGCCGCGGCATACCGCAGGTCCCACACAATCGCACTGCCGAGCGATCTGGCGCAGGAGGCCCACGCCGACGCGGGCGACAAGCCGCTGAGTCAGGAGTCCGGAGCGGCCCTCCTGGCAATCCTGCGGACGCGCGAGATGTCGAAGTCGATCGAGCAGGAGATCGCAACACTCGAAGTAGTGCTGAAGAAGCTGAAGGCGCTCCCGCGCTGGGAGACGCCGATCGTCTTTCCGCTCTCCGGACAGCGACCACTCGTCGATCTGATCCATCCGACACGGCGCGTGGACTTCGATCTTGACGGTGACGGCGTCGCCGGGCGCTGGCCCTGGGTTCGGAGCGACGTCGGCATCCTGGTCTGGGACCCCGATGGCGACGGTATCGTCTCGTCGGGACGCGACCTCTTTGGCGGACGCACATGGTGGATCCGCTGGCCGGATGGATATGCGCCTCTCGCCGCCCTCGACGACAACTCCGATGGACACCTCGCCGGTGACGAGCTTCGCGGTCTCGGCGTCTGGGTCGATCGCAACGGCAATGCGATCAGTGATGCTGGCGAAGTGCGACCGGTCACCGAGCTCCTCATCGCGGCGATCAGCGTGCGCAGCGACCACGAGCACGATGGGGTCCCCGCGACTGTTCGCGGGATCACATTCGCGGACGGTGCGACAGTGCCAACCTACGACTGGACGCCCGAGCGCGCAGTATCGGCGACAGAGAAGTCGCTACGAAAGCGTCTTGCTGAGTAGTTCCTTCATCTCCGGTACGCCGCCCTGGAAGAGCAGGTAGCCGTCGTGCGGTTCGCCGTCGGTGATCTCGCCGGCGACCGGCGTTGACATCAACTCGCGGACGCGGTCCGGATCGTCGGGATGCAGCCCGAGTGCCCACGACAGCTTGATGTACGCGGCTTCCGGCAGCATGTTCGCAAGGGGGATGACGCCGAGTTGGAGGATCTCGCGTCCGGTCTCGTAGACGTTCATCTGCACGAAACCCCAAAGGGTCTGCAGCGTCATGTAGACCTGCACTCCGGCGTCGCGTGCGCGTTCGAGTGCCGGATAGACGAGCCGGTTGACATGCCCGAGTCCGGTTCCCGCGATGATGATCCCGCGGTACCCCTTCTCGACCATCGCATCGACGATGTCAGCCTGCATGTTCGGGTAGTAGTAGAGGATCGTGACGCGATCGCAGAAGGCGGCTTGGATGGTGACTTCGCGATCGTCGCGGCGCGGTTTCCAGGTCTCGTGGATGTGCGTGAGTCCTTCGTCGTTCACCATCGCGAGTGGCACGTCGCCGAGTGTGCGGAAGGTGCTCCGGTACGAGCTGTGCATCTTGCGCACGCGGGTGCCGCGATGCAGCAGGTTGTAGCTGTGCGATGTGGGCCCGAGCATGCAGACCATGACCTCGGCGATCGGGCCGTGAGCCGCAGCGTAGGACGCGGCGATGAGATTGCGCGCGGCATCGGACGACGGACGATCCGAAGAACGCTGACTGCCGACCATCACGATCGGTACGGGTGGGTCCTGCACCATGTACGAGAGCGCCGCCGCCGTGTGATGCATCGTGTCCGTGCCGTGCCCGACCATCACGCCGTCGCAGCCTTCGCGGATGGCCTTGCCGATCCGTTCGGCAAGGACGAGGTATTCCTCGCGCCCCATATTCTCCGAGAAGACGCCGAAGAGCTTCTCGGTCTCGAGATTGCAGACGTCGGCGAGTTCCGGTACGGAGCCGTAGAGCTCGCCGGGGGTGAACGCCGGGATCACGGCTCCCGTGCGATAGTCGAGACGCGATGCGATGGTGCCGCCCGTCCCAAACAGCACGACGTTCGGCTTCGAGTCGTCGCGCGGGAACTCCTTCTCCGGGACCTTGTAGATCGCCTTGCGATAGCCCGTCTTCGTCAACTCGGTGATCGTGTCGTAGCGCAGCCCGACGTTGTAGCCACTCTCGAGTTTCAGGACGAGATGCTCGGCGTCGGAGGTCTCCGAGCGCGGGAGTACGAGACCCTCGAAGCGTCCGGATGAAGTTACCGCGACGACCGTGGACCAGACCGTCACGTGCGACTGTTTCAGAAGGCCGAGAGCGGGCTCACGATAACCCTTGTAGTCCTCCGCGTCGGCCACCTCGTCCGCGGCCCCAGCTCCGTTCGGCCCAACGCTCTTCGTATTCATGACGCGCTCCCCTCTGTCGCGGCCGCCAGCGCTTCGTTTACGGCGGTGCGCACGTCGTCGATCGTCGCGCGTCCGAGCACGTACGGCATCACCTCGCCGAGGGCACGGCGCAGGAGTGCATCTTCGTCGAGGCGCTCCGCGCCATGGAGCGTCCGCACTTCGTGAAGGCGCTCGCCCATGAGGTCGTCGTCGTCATCGCCGCCGCGAAAGATCGCGAGGACGATGTCCGCGTCACGCTCGGGCTCGCGAAGGAGATCCTCGAACGCCGCCTCGAATGCCTCGGGCAGGATCACGCCCTCGTCCACGTCGCGCACGAGCGGGGCCAGACGCTCGGCATCGGGCAACCCGACAAGGACGCCCGCGCGGCGCAGATAGGGGATGCGCTTCTCCAGCGCAAATGCCAGCCGCCGCGCCGTCACGAGCGTGGCGGGTGCCAGGTCATCGTAGAGTTGTGACCACTCCGACATCGCCAGCCGGCGGGCAAGAGCGAGTGGCAGCCCTGCCGCGACGTAGCGATCCTCGCGGACCCAGGGGCAGTCCTTGACCGCGTGTTCGATGCGATCAACCCATGCGTCGAGGATCTTGATCGGCGGCGTATCCGTGTCGGGATACATGCGCTCGGGACCCGGGAGGATGCGTTCGAGACCGGTCGTGCAATCGCCGTACATCTGGCGCGTCTCGGAGGGGACACCGATGAGCGCGTCCTGCGCGCGAGTGAGAAGCTCGCGGCACGCGGTCGCCACGTCGTCTTCCGGGCCCCAGACCAGAATGACCGCGTCGCCCTCCGCGGCGCTAACCGCCGCTCGGACAGCGGACCAGATCGATTCCTCGACACCGACGCTCTCGTCGGTATGCGTCATGAACGGTTGTGCCGTCAGGCATGCGATCACACGCAGGCGCTCGCTGAACTCCTGCGCGAAGACGACACCGGGCTGCGTGCGCACGGTCAACAGTCCACCGAAGTGCGGAAGCCGCACGGCGGCAACCGTGTCACCGAATGCGCGCGCGTTCTGGAGCGGTTCGTATGCGGAGTCCGCCACCGCAACTCCGACGAGTGCGATCTGTGACGAGTTCCAAGGCGTGGCTTCGTCCTCCGGCACGACCATCGCGTGCGTGCAACCGCGCGTTCGCAGCGTCTCGCGGATGCGCAGCAACTCGAGCTGTCGGAAGGCCTCGATGTGCACGAGCTTCGGCAACACCTTGTGCTGCGGAACCCCCTTGATCTCGATGCGGCGACTCCCGGCGATGGAGACGTTCACATCCTGGCGCGCCGCACCGCTCCCGCGTCGCACCTTGCCACTTGCGCGTGCCACCGCCGCGATCAGACGCCCGCCCGACTCGACGTCGCGCGGGGTCATCAGCTCCGGTTCCGTGACGGTCTCGATGAGCGGCATTCCGAGGCGATCGGTGCGGAACACGATCTTGTGGCCGATGTCCGAGATCTCGCGGCACGAGTCCTCTTCCAGCGTGAGCTGACGCAGGTTGAGCATCGCGTCGGCGCCCAGCGAGCTCTCGCGAAACGGGATCGCACCACCGACCGCGATCATCCCGGTGCGCTGGAACCCGGTGGGGATGGAGCCATCGAGGTACTGCTTGCGCATCACCTGCAGTTCGGAGACGAGTGCCATGCCGAACATCGAGGCGATCTCGAGCGACGACTTCACGGCTTCCTCGTCGATCGGAAACGGCGGCGTGTCGTCGATCTCGTATGTGCACACACACGCCCGCGCGACGCGATAGACGATCTGCTTCTCGGTCTTGAACTCCATCAGCGCGCAGCCGTCGTAGCGCCCGAGCTCCGAGAGCGTCGGCCGCATGTGGCGCAGGATCTCGGCGTCCACGCGATCAGTGAACACGCCGGCGGGACAGCGACAGAAGAGCTTGCGGCGCGTGTCGAGTTGTTGATGCACTTCGAGGCCGCACATGAAGCCGATTTCGTCGTACTCCGCGTCGGTCATGTCACCGAAATCACGCCACGGGAAGTGGAGCGCCGGATCGGTTCGAGGATTCAGATCGATGGGAGCGGGAGGGGCGGCTTCCCGCTTGAAATGGCGCCGCGTCACTTCTCTTGCACCCCTTCGACGCCACCGAGTTTTTCGGTGAGCAACGTGTTCACGAGACCGGGATTGGCCTTGCCCTGCGATGCGCGCATGACCTGGCCCATGAAGAAGCCGAGCAGGCCGGTCTTTCCGCCACGATAGAGCGCGACCTTGTCTGCATTCGCGTCGATGACGGAGTCAACGATCGCGCCAAGAGCGTCGGTGTCGGAGACCTGTCGCAATCCACGGCGCTCCACGATGGCAGCGGGTTCGCCTCCGTCCGCGATCATCTCGGAGAAGACATCCTTGCCGGCCGCGGCCGAGATCTCGCCCGCTTCGACGAGTGCGACCAACGCCCCGAACGCGGCGCCGCTGAAGGGGAGTTCGCCGAGCGGACGCTCCTTCAGCTCGCGGAGCAGCTCGTTGATTGCCCACTTGGCGACGGCGGGACCGTCGTCGTGTACTGCGATCGCTGCGTCGACGAAGGCAACCAAGTTGGCATCGCCCGTGAGTCGGTCGGAATCCTCTTCCGTGAGACGGAGATCAGCCGTGTAGCGCGCGAACGCAGCGGCGAGTACAGGGTTCGCGGCGCGCGCGCGCACACGTTCGTCGGCGATCGTGGTCTGTGGGCCGCTCACCTGCGGCGCGCGCTGCTTCGTGGCGCGTGGCGCCGCCCGGGCGACGGCGCCGGTCTTCTTGCCCCACGTATCGCGCAACGAGACGACGCGGTTGAAGACGAGCGCGCTCGGAGCGCTGTCTTCGCTGTCGGGGATGAAGTATCCGACGCGTTCGAATTGGTAGCGACTCTGCGGTCCGTCGGCTGCGACCGAGTCCTCGACGCGGGCGCCCTGCACGACAGCGAGCGAGTCCGGGTTGAGGTCGAGCTTGAAGTCGCGCTCGGCTCCGGGGGCGGCCGCGGCGAAGAGACGATCGTAGAGGCGTACCTCACAGGCAACCGAGTGACTGGCCGAGACCCAGTGGATCGTGCCCTTCACCTTGCGTCCATCGACCTGGCCGAAACGCGTGGCCGGGTCGTGCGAGCAGAGCAAGCGTACGATGTTGCCCTCGCCGTCCTTCTCGACCTCGTTGACACGGATCACATACGCGTGACGCAGGCGCACCTCGCCGCCTGGCGCCAACCGATGCCAGCCCTTGGGCGGGTCCTCGCTGAAGTCACCGCGGTCGATGTAGATGCGGCGCTCGAAGAAGATCGTGCGCGACGCCTCCTTCGGAATGTCGTGCGGCCAGTAGGGCGCCTCGATCTCCTCGGAGTCCTCCGGGTGCCACGTCGTGATCACGACCTCGAGCGGATCGAGCACGCACATCACGCGCGGGCTTCGCGGGCTCAGGTCCTCGCGCAGGCAATAGTCGAATTTGCCGATGTCCACCAGGCTGTTGGTCTTCGAGATGCCGACCAGGTCGATGAATGCGCGGATTGCTTCGGCGGTCACTCCGCGACGTCGCAATCCGGCGATGGTCGGCATGCGGGGATCGTCCCATCCGCTGACGTGGCCGTCGTTCACCAGTTCCGCGAGCTTGCGCTTGCTGGTCACCGTGTATTCGATGTTCAGGCGTGCGAATTCGTACTGATGGGGACGCTTCGCAAGTGCCTCACCTTCGAGCGTGTTGTCGAGCACCCAGTCGTAGATCCCGCGCCGCGTCTCGAATTCGAGCGAGCAGAGCGAGTGCGTGACTTCCTCGTACGCGTCTTCCAGGCAGTGGGCGAAGTCGTACATCGGGTAGATGCACCACGTGTCCCCGGTCCGATGATGCGTCACGTGACGGATGCGATAGAGCAGCGGGTCACGCAACAGCATGTCCGCGGCACTCATGTCGATCTTCGCGCGAAGAACGCGGGAGCCGTCTTCGAACTCGCCCGCCTTCATGCGTCCGAGGAGGTCGAGGTTCTCCTCGGGCGAGCGTTCGCGGAAAGGGCTGTTGACACCCGGTTCGGTGATCGTCCCACGACTGGTAGCGAGGTCTGCCTTGGACTGGTCGTCGACGTACGCGAGTCCCTTGCGGACAAGGGTCTGCGCGCTCGCGTAGATGAAGTCGAAGTAGTCGGAAGCGTGCCGGACGGGAGGTTCCCACGCGCAGCCGAGCCACGCGATGTCGGCGGAGATCGCCTCGACGAAGCGCGCGTCCTCGGTGAGCGGATTCGTATCGTCGAAGCGCAATCGAAAGAGCCCATCGTAGGCCGTCGCGAGCCCGTGGTTGACGCCGATGGCCTTGGCGTGCCCGATATGGAGGAAGCCATTCGGTTCCGGCGGGAAACGGGTCACCACACGCTTGCAGCGGCCGGCGGCAAGGTCCGCATCGACGATATCGGTCAGGAAGTTCGTCTTCCTGGCGACCTCGTCGGCATCTCGCTCTGCGTCCACACTACCGTCGTCTTCGTCCAAGTCCCTGCCTCCGGCGTTCGAGGCCGGCTCCGGGGGAATCCCGCCGTCGGCGCTCGCCAAGACGGCGAAGATAGCGCGCCGGACCCGAGGCTCCAACGCGTGCGCGGGCGCGTGATGAGGAGGATTGAGTTGGGCTCGCCGCCGACGTGCACCGACGCGGACGGAATCGGTGCCCCGGGAGGTCAGAGGGTGTTCCCATAAACAGTGGGAGCGCCAGCTTGCTCGTGGAGCCTGTCAGCAAGGCGCGGTCGCGAACGCGACTCCTGACGGAGTCATCGAGC
>JAJRPF010000056.1 GCA_024280885.1 Planctomycetota bacterium
CACGAGACCAAACGTGCTCGGCGCGTGCTCCGCCGCGAAGCGGTGCTCGCGTCACTCGAAGAACTGGGAATGATCGAGAGGACCCGAGGCGGTCGGCCTCTGCGCGCTGTCAAAGAGGACATCTTTTCGTGATCACTACACGGCCACGTACGACGCGACGGGGCGGATGCTGACGCAGACGCGCGACGGCGGCGCGGGCGAGCGGTGGGAGTACGACGGGCACGGTCGCCTTGTGCGACATTTCACAAACTCCTCCGATCCTTCGAGTACGTCGCCTTCGGCATTCGGCGCGCGGACCGACTACGTGTACGACGCAGGTGGAAGGCTGACATCGATCGAGGTTGTCGGCGGCTCCCCTTCGAAGGGACCGCAGAAGGTCTCGTCCGTCACGTATGACGGTCTGGGGCGCCTCGCGAGCTACGACGGGATGCCATTGACGTACGCCGGAAGCGGGCACGCCACGAATTGGTACGAGAACCGACCCGCATACGATGGCGGTGCACGGGACGTGACGATCGATCCCTTCGGCCGCGTCACGTCCGTACGGCGTGCGTCGGACGGTTCGCTCGTGGCCGCGTTCGGATACGACGTGTTCAATCGACCGGTTCTCTCCTCGGAGGAGGAGTTCTCCGGCGTCGTCGTGCTGGACCGTCTCCGCGTGTTCGACGCATGCCGCCTGCTCTCGGAGTTCTCTCCCGTTCGCCTGGGGGGCGGCGATGGGTTCGACCTCTCGTACACGCTGAATCCCGCGACCAATGGTCATTTCGCGAGCGGGTTCCTGGACGTATTCGTTGACGAGTTCCTACTCCACACCGACTGCCGCGGCATGCCGGCGCACGCGTACTCCCCGGGGCTGCCGAGCTACCAGGAGAGCTATCTGAAGTGGACGCCTCAGGGGACGCCGCTCTTCGAGTTCCCAACCGGGACGCCCTTCCGCGGCGCGCCGAGTCTCAGCACAATCGTCAATGCACCGGGCTACGCCAGTTCGCCCGCCTCCGGGCTGGTCTTCGACTGGGTTGGCGCGCCGCGCGATCCCCATTTACCGCGTCCGCTCGATTTCCCGGGCGGGTTCGGCAAGGTCGCCGATCTCCCGTTCCCGTTCCCGCCCGGCCCACCTGTCGGCCCCGCTGGCGGCGAGGAACTCGTGGACGACGCGGTGGCAACCCGTCCGGATCACGAGGCATCGGACATCGACTGCGAGAAGGCCGTTCGCATCCTCGAGAAGACCATCGAAAACCTCGAGAAGCTCGAAGGCGCCGCGTTCAAGTGCAATCAGGAACTGCTCACGATTCTCCACATGCAGAAGATCCACGCCGGCAAGATCGGCGCCGTCGTCGAGGGGCTCGACGAGATCGTCGACGCGCAGGCCAGCATTCAGGGGAAGATCGCGTTCCTCAACAGCATCGACAACTCGCTGGGGAAGGTCACCGAGTACGTCGGCTACGTCCAGGACGCGGTGAACTTGAAGAAGGCCGCAGCCAACTTCAAGAAGATGAGTTCCTCTGTGGGAAAGCTCTTCGGCGGCGCAACCGGCAAGAAGGCGAACGCGGCGATCGAGGCGTTCGCCAACTCGTTCCTCGACCAGGCGCTTGACCAGGCGACCAGCGCCGCAGTGGATAAACTCATCGAGCAGGGCGGCGAACTCCTGGACTCAACCGGGCTTACGACGAGTGAACTGGGGCTCAGCAAGGCTGGCTCCATCGGCTACAACATCGGGTCTACGCTGAACGGACTCACGGGGGGCAAGAGTCTGTCGGAACTCCTTGACGCGTACGCGGGCCAGTTCAAGACCGGGAACGAGAGCATCGCGAAGCTCCGCGAGAGTCTGCGGTTCCTCGAGAAAATCGAGCGAGACCGCCTTCTCTACAAGTCGCAGCTCGCGGAGAACGTCTCTGGCAACTGCGCCGTCGCGAAGCAGCAGATCGCCAAGCTGAAGGCGGGCTGGGGAGCGAAGGACGCCGCGCCGTTCGAGCAACGCTTGAAGGAGATCAAGGCCGATCTCGCCCGGCAGGGAATGCGCTGATCGAACTTCACGGATCGGGCGCGCGCGCCGCGCGCTTTGGAGAGATCCTCGACGCAGTACGGATTCCCCCTAGTCAGCGAGCAGAGCACTCCTGCAAACAGGACCGCGGGTGCGCTCTTCCCTCAACTCTTCATGGTGGTTCTCCGTCGGTACCTCACTCACGATCCGTTTCCGGATCGCGATCCCGTGTGAGCGCGACGCCCATGTCGACGCCACCGATCGGTGCTCCCCCGCGCGCCGGGAAGGCAGAACTACGTCGGGCACCACGAGCGTCGCACCGGTTGAACCGTCTCGAACGATGCACCCACGCAGCGTGCGGGCGTTACGATCGCGCACGATATGGGGAAAGACCGACGACCGTTGCGACTGGGACTCCTGGGAATCGCCGTGATGGTGTTTCTCGCGCTCGTCGCTGGGGTGATTGTTGTGTTCCCGCAGGAAGGCCCGGAGACGGGCGCATCGCAGCCGGTCGATGACGGTGCCGACACCGGAGAGATCGCGGAAACCGAGCGCGTCCGCGTTCGCGCATCGCGGCGCGCCGATGAGGAAACGATTGCGGAGCCTGCAGGCGTCGCGAGCCTTCTTGGCCGCGTGTTGCGGGGGACGGAGGGTGTTCCGGGCGTGGCGATCTCGGCCCGACTTCGTCCTGCAACGGGCGCGTGGGTCGCCGGCCTGCGAGCACGTCAGGCACTCTCCGGCTGGGAGATGGTCGGCGAACCCGTGGCGGCAACGCGTACCGGCGCCGACGGCCGTTTCCGGCTCGACCGCTTACCGGAAGGCGAGATCTTGGTTACGGCGCGCACGACGGCAGGCGTCGTGGCACGCGAGACGCTTCGTGTGGGCGCCGCGGTGCCCGGAACCCTCGAACTCCGCCTTCCCATCACGGCTCACGTGATTACGGGGCGCTTTCTCATGGCAGATGGCTCTCCGTTCCGCGGCTATGCCGGTGCGTGGTCAGAGGCGTACGTCGGATCGCGAACAACGTGGATGGACAGTGGGTGGCACGCGGTCGATCGTGAGGGACGCTTCTCGATCCCGATGCCGACGCGGCACGAAGCGCGGCTCTACGCGCTCTTGCCAGGCCGCTTCCAGGCGAACGGGATGCGCGTCGCGCCGGGGGAGGACGGCACCGAGTGGATCGTCGAACCCGGCGCGCCCTTCTCCGCGGGCCGCGTGTTGCGCGAGAGCGATGATGCGCCAGTGCCAGGGGCCGAGTTGCTGATCGTCGCATCCCAGGCGCCGTTCACTTGGACAGTCCTCGACCGAACGGACGATCGCGGTCGATTTCGATTCCCGCGTGGCGCGTTCGCCCAGATCGTTGTCGACGCGTCCGGCATGGCACGCACAGTCGCGACGCGGACGGAGCCGGACGATGCGGAAGTTGTGATCCGTGTGCGCGCAGCGGGAACTCTGGTGGGCCGTGTCGTGCGCGACGCGGACGGTACGCCCGTCGAGGGCGCTACGGTGCACGTCCTGCACACCGACGATCCGCGCATGGTGCAGCCGCGACCGACTGCCCGGACCGCGCTGGACGGCTCTTTCAGCATTACTGGGTTGGCGCAACTGCCGATCTCTGTGTCCGTTCAAGATGACGCGTGGGTGTCGACCGTGGGCGACGGCAGCGCTGTAACGGTGGAGGCGCCTGGTGATGATGGAGTGCGGGCACCGGTCGAGATCCGCGTTGTTCCCGCCGCGTCGCTGGTTGTCTCGGTCATCGAGGAGGACGGTTCGGCGATTCCGGGAACCCGCGTGGCACTGCTCGGGCCAAACGACGTCTCGCAGGTAGGGATCGCGTGGACGGACGCAGCAGGTGTCGCCGTCTTTCGTGGTCTGGTTCCAGGCCGTGAGTTCTTCGCTTCGGTTCGCGTCGCGGGGCGTGCGCCCACGGATGGAATGAGTGCGACTGCCGCAGTCGACCCCCCCGGAGCCATGACTGTGACGGCTGCGCCCGCCAGGCATCTGACGGTGCGCGTGACCGGTCGCGGCGACGGTACCGCGATCGCAGATGCCGTCGTGGCGGCGATGCACGAGGTCAAGCCCGGCAACTGGGTCCCGGCGCGGAGTGTGCGAACGGATGCGGGCGGAAGCGCAGACCTCCGCGGACTGCCCGTCGGCGCGCTCCGTCTCGACGTGACAGGGGACGGTCTGCTGCCCGAGTTCGTCGCGGTGGGAGACGGAACGAAGGAGATCGCGATTGCGATGAGCGTCGGCGCGACGGTGCGCGTGCACCTGGTGCGTCCCGACGGAACGCCTGCGATCCGGACATCGATACGCGTGGATGGCCGTCTTGCGGGGGATCACACGCAGACTCTCTTCGCGCGCAGCGACGACGAAGGGGTGGCCCTGATCCGCGGACTGGCTGACGTGTCCTATCAGGTGTCTGGGTCCATCCTGTGGGAGGGCGTTGCCGCGTACATGAACGCCGAGGTGCGTCCGACATCCGAAGGCGCGACATTGATGTTCGAGGCGCCGAACCAGGGCGTGCCGTCGGTCAGCGTCGTCTTGCTGGGGCCAGACGGAAACGTGGTCCCGCGGGCGGACGTTGCGATCGTCGAGGAGAGTCGCGGCGGTGGGAGCAGCGGCGGCGTAGCCTACAACGGCAAGCCGTTCGACGTCTCCCGCAGTCGTGGTCGCACCAATTCGTATGTCCGCGTTGCGAACGCTCGCGATGCCGAGGGGGAGCCTCTTCCGATCGGCCCGCATACGTACCGGATTCCTGAGGAAGGACCCGAGTTGATGCGGCTCCGGCTTCCGCGTGGGCGGGTGATCACGGGACGTGTCGTTGGGCCGGACGGCGTGGGCGTCCGGGGTGTCACCCTCACGGCGAAGGTCGTCCGGGAGGCGAGAGACGAGGTTCTGGTCGGAGACGACGGGTTGCACGCGAAGGTCGTAACGGAGGCGAACGGGGGTTTCTCGATGATCAGCCTCGCCGATGCGGAGTACGTGCTCACGTCGATCGTTCCCACCGGGCTCACGCGGCCCTCCGAGACAATCCGCTTGCGCAGTGGTTCGAGCGACGTGCGGATCGCTCTGGGACGGTCCGAGGACTTTGTCTTGACGATTGTCGATGCCAGCGGGCAGCCCATCCGCGGAGCGACGGTCCGCGTGAGCGAGCAGCCTCCTGATGGAACCCCGTGGTCGGGGTCGACGATCCTCACATCCGATCGCCACGGGCGCGTTGCACTCCTGGGGCTCGCTCCGGGTCGCATCCACGCACTCACTGTGACGCCGCCGCGCACCACTTCGGACCTGCTACCCGCTCACGACGCGGAGTGGATCCCAGCGTCGTCGGAGATCACGCTCGAACCAGCGCTGGCGCTCTCGGGCGTGGTGCGCGACGCGGTGACCGGCAAGCCCGTGCCGGGAGCGCGCGTCCGCATTCCCCGCGATACCGGCGGGCATGCGAGCGTCGTCGCGAATGACGAGGGCGCGTTCGTCTTCGAAACGCTCGCAGGCGGCGTGACGTATCGGCTCAAGGGCGCGCGTCCCGGCAAGCACTTCCCTCCGCGTGACGCTGTCGTCGTCGAGGCGCGTGCCGGAGACACCGACATCGAGGTGGTCATCGATGCGGGTGGTCACCTCGAGATTCACGTGACCGGAATCGATGCGATCCCACGCGGCCTGATGGCACTCGTCGCAGAGAGGTCCTCCGCGGGAGATCGGCACGTTGAGGCGACGGTGGACGAAAACGGTGTCGCGCACGTCTGGGGTCTCCCGCGCGAGACACCATTGTGTGTCGTCGTCGGCCCGACCGCGTCGGGGAAAGTGGCGGTCGCCGAGAGCGTCGTCTCCGACGGACCGGCCGTCACGTTGACGTTGAAGCAAGGCGCCACGCTCGACGTTGGCTTGACCGTTGCTGGCGGTGGTGCGCTGCCGACGACAGACAATCGCTCGCTGACGCTCTGGCGCCCGGGTTGGCCGCCACTGCGCTGCCGCGTCAATGACGACGGAAGTTTCGCGTTCCTCGGTCTCCCCGCAGGGGAATGGCATGCCGAGGTCAACCTGTGGGTTGTTGGCGCCCCGGACTACCACGGCGAGGCGACTGTTCGTGCCGGAGATACATCGGTGACGATCGAGATCTCCGCGGACGAGTGAAGCGCGGATGTCGCGCGATCGACGCGCCGCGAGCGGGCTACTCCTTCTTCCGCGTGAACGTCACCTCGAACACCTTCGTGTTGTCCCCGCCGAGATGCATGTCGTGGGTCTCCCAGACGTACGTGTCGGCGTCCACAATGCGGATGATGGTCTTGACCTTCTTGTCCTTCATGTCCATGGAGGGCTCGTCCATCAGACCGTTGACCGTGATGCGCTTGCCATCGTCTGCGGACGTGCCGCGGGCCGAGTACAGGGCGGTGCCCATGGTGTGCCCGGAGATGACCTCGAACTCCTTGCGGTAGCGGTCGTAGCCCATGATCGAGAAGCCCGTCATGGGCATGCCCATCATGGAATGCGAGTACTCGGTGCGCGTGAACCGGCCCGGAAGCTGCCAAGTGGTGGTGCTCGTGCCCTTGGTGGTCATCGGCGGCGTCCCCGAGTTCGAGCCGCCCATCCAGATCTTCCATTCCGTGTCGAACTCGCCGACGAACGTCTCGAGGACCTTGTGCTCCGGGCCGGTGGACATCCATTTCATCATCTCGGCCATCTGGTCCTTCTCGCCGTCCTGCGAGAACGCGGATCCGGCGACGAACGCCGAAGCGGCGATGAGTAATCCGGCGGAGATCAGGGATCGGGTCTTCATCGGGTGTTTCCTTCCTTGCGGGTGCCGCTATTCGCGGCGAGGTAGAGCGCGCCGTAGCGCGCACTCAGACAACCTGAGTCGTTGTTTCCGGCGGCGACGTCGCGCAGCGTCTGACGCGCCTGGACGAGGAGTGGATCGATCTCTGCGATCGACGGCGCCATCGGCATCACGCACGCGCCTGTGAATAGAACAGAGAGCGTCGTGACGATACGGCGCCGCGCGGCGCTGCTTCGCGGCGTACTCTCCAACGCACGCAGGCGTTCGACAAGCGCTGCCGCCTCGGGCGCCATGGCGAGCGCCGGGGCAGGGGGCCGTCCGTCCACGAGTTCGCGCGCGGCGCGTACGACCGTGTTGCGGTAGCTCTTTCCGCGATCTCCGAGGACCGCTGTGACGGCACGGTCGCAGCAGATCTCGCGCAGGCAACTCACGCGCCGCGCGGCCTGCGCCACCAGCGGGTGGAACTAGAAGAGCGTGCACAGCGCGGTCACTGCCGCGGCCGTCCACGGGTCGCCGCGCCGGATGTGGGCGAACTCGTGCAGGAGGATGTGCTCGGCTTCTTCCGCGCGGTCGGTGTCGAGGAACTCTGACGGGATGATGACCACCGGCCGGAGCACGCCGACGACGGCTGCTCCGCCTCTGTACGCCGCACTGGAGACCATGACCCTCGGCGTATTGCGCAATCCGAGGCGGTGTGCCGCGCGTGTGGCGACCGCGGCGATGGAGCGCGACGCCGGCGACGCAGTAGCCAGAACGTGGCGGCCCATGTCCCGTCGCCTTCGCAGACACCGGATTGCGATCAGGACGACACCGATTGCCCAGAGCGCGAAGAGCGCCGCCTCGGCGCCCACTCCCGTCTGCACAGTCAGGGATGACGCGGTCGCTTGCTCGGGAATGACTACTGTCGCGATGCCGATGGGGGACGCGAGACGCGCCGGAAGCACCAGCTTGACAAAGACCAGCGTCCAGAGGGCCAATCGCAGGCCCGGCCAACCGCGGCCACGCAGAGCGCGGTCCACGAGCCAGATCGCTGCGACGAGAAGCGCGACCTGCCACGTCACGCCCCACATCCAAGCCGACCAGTTGTGAAGCAGCCCGGTCACCGAGCGCCCTCGTCTGTCTGCTGCAGCAGATCCCGGATGGCTGCTCGATCGGCGGCGCTGAGGTCACTTCCGTCGGTCATGAAGCGCAGCATGGGCGCCATGGCTCCGCCGAACGCGCGATCCAGGAGAGACCGCACCGCGGATCGCTGGGCATCACCTTGCGAGATTCGCGGGCTGTAGACCGCCGTGTTGCCTCGCATCTCGGACGAGAGCGCGCCCTTGTCGGTGAGTCGCGTCAGCATGGTCTTGACTGTGCTGTACGCCCACCCGGTGTCGTTACCGACGCTGTTGAGCACCTGCCGCGCGGTGGAGGGCTGGTGATCCCAGACCGCCTTCATGACCTTCCATTCGGCGTCGCTCAGTCGCATGGGCGGCGAAGCTATTACACTTGTAGAAGGCTGTCAACCCCGGGAAATCCGTCAATCCTCGGAAGCGCGCCAGGCGCCGCGTCCGGTGAGTCCCCGGAAGGCAGCGTGAGAGCAGCGCGCGCTCCGCCACGTGAACTTGCGCACCACAGCGCGCGGAGCGAACCGCATGCGAAGACTGGTCCTCGTCGTGTTCGCGTCGGAATCTCGACCGCATGCCGAGAGCGTCTCTGCAACGCAGAGTCGACTACCACGGATGTTCCATGCCTTCCCAGGTCCAGAACCTGCCGCTGTGCTCCGGGGTCAGCGACTCGATGAGTGCGACCAAGCCCGCCGCGCTCTCGTTCACCGAGATTTCGCCCATCGGCCCGCCCATGTCGGTGCGCACCCAGCCAGGATGCACCGGACAGACGATGATGCCATCGCCCGCGAGCTCCAAGGCGAGTACCTGCATGACCTTGTTCACGGCAGCCTTCGAGGTGCGATAGGCGTGCGACCCCGTGCCCTTTCGATGGAGCGAGCCCATCTGGCTCGACAACGTGACGATTCGCGGACGGTCGGAGCGTCTGAGATTGTCGAGCAACGCGACCGCGAGTCGAAACGGCGCGACCGTGTTGACTTCGAAGGCGCCGAGCCAAGCGGCGTAGTCCATGTCGCCGAGATCCTGGTGGTCGCCGCCGGTGGTGCCCGCGTTGTTGATCAAGACGTCGATGACGTCACCTGAAAGCTCGTTCCGAAGTGCCGTCACCGACGCGCCATCGGTGATCTCAAGTCGCAATGCGCGCAGTGCGGCGTCCGCGCCGCGCCCCAACTCCCGGAGTTGATCCGGGATGGCGATTCCGCGGTACGTCGCCAGCACGCGGCGTCCGTTACCGAGAAAGAGCTTCGTCAGCTCCAACCCGAGACCGCGCCCGGCGCCCGTGATCAGAACGGTCTCCGTCATGGTGAGTTGGCTCCCCTCGCTGTGTGACTTGGGATCGAGCGTTCTCGGATCGCGCTCACAACGGACTCGTGAATGACGTCGCGCGGCAAGGCGTCAGAGTCCGAAGAACGCGCACGCCGTCTGCGTGGTTGCGGCGGACACTGCCTCCACCGTCTCCCCCCGGCACTCGGCCACAGCGGCGAGTACATGGACGAGATTGCACGGCTCGTTCCGACGCGTCTTCGGTTTCGGGCGGATCGTGCGCGGCATCAGGTAGGGCGCATCGGTCTCGATCATCAGGCGGTCCGAAGGTATGCGGCCGACGATGTCGCGCAATCCGCGACCGCGTCGCTCGTCGCAGATCCAGCCCGTGATTCCGATATGCACATCCAGGTCGAGATACGCGTCGAGTTCGGCGCCGGTGCCTGTGAAACAGTGGACGACCGCGTGTGGCAATGATGGCCGGTACTCGCGCAGCAGTGCGAGCATGTCCGTGTGGGCGTCCCGATCGTGGACGAACGCCGGCAGCGCGAGTTCGGCGGCCAATTCTAATTGCGCCGCACACCAATGTCGTTGCACATCGCGCGGCGACAGATCGCGGAAGTAGTCGAGCCCACACTCGCCGATGGCCACCACCTCGGGGCGGTGTGCCAGCTCGCGCAACGCATCGACGGTCGTGTCGTCGCACGATCGTGCGTGATGCGGATGCACCCCGGCGGTCGACGAGAGCCCGTCGTGCGCCTCCGCGAGATTGGCGGCTGCGTGGGACACACCGATGGTCGTCCCGGTCACGACGATATTCTCGACGCCTTCGTCGCGTGCCCGTTGCAATACGGATTGTAGGTCCGCGCAAAACGACCGGTCCGCCAGGTTTGCACCGATGTCAATCAAGGAGGGTGGTTTCGCGGTCATGCAACGGGACTCTACATCCGATCTCCGCCCGAGGCACGGCGGTCGCCACGGAACGCGTGACCCTCACGATCCGTCCAGGATAGTCTGTCGCTCATGATGAGGGAATCGCTGGGCCCCTACGTTCTCGATCGTGAGCTTGGCTCCGGTGGGATGGGGACCGTGTATCGCGCGACGTTCGGAGATGCCGTCGTTGCCGTGAAGGTGATTCACCCACACTTGCTTGAGTCGTCCGATGCTGTCGAGCGTTTCCGGCGCGAGATAGAGATCGGCAAGACGGTCCGGCATCCCAACGTCGTGCGGACCCTCGACGGAGGCGAGTGGGCCGGCCGTCACTACCTCGCGATGGAGTACGTCGAGGGGCAGACCCTCGAGGATCTGCTCCGTGAATTGGAGCGCGTGCCCGAGCAACTCTGCCGCCACATCGGCTGCGAAGTGGCGAAAGGGCTGGCTGCCGTTCACGACGCCGGAGCCATCCATCGCGACATCAAACCGGAAAATATCCTCATCACGCCGGACCACGTCGTCAAGATCATGGATCTCGGTGTGGCACGCATGGTGGATGACCTTCTGCGATTGTCGAAGACCGGCGCTTTCGTCGGCTCGCTGCGCTACGCCGCACCGGAGTGTTTTCGCCAGGTCTTCGGATCGCCGGATCACAGGGCCGACCTGCACGGATTGGGTCTGGTGCTCTACGAATTGGCGACGGGTGAGGCTCCCTATGCAGCGCCGGACGTCCACGGCTCGATCCTGCGCGTAATGGAGGAGATTCCGAGGCGCATCGGCGAGGTGAACCCGCAGCTCTCGCCCTTCTTCGAAGAGGTCGTCCACACGCTGCTCGTGAAGGACCCACGTGGACGCTTCGCGTCGGCGAGCAAACTGCTCGCGGCGCTCGCACCAGGCGAGGATGGGCAGTGGTGGCGGGCCCGTGCGAGCGCTCTGCGCGTTGCGACGCGGCGGCCGCTGCGCCGCATCCGCATTCCGCGGGAGACCGCTCTCTACGGCCGGACCGCTGAACTTGCGATCCTGCGCAACGCGTTCGAGGAAGCCGTTGCCGGCGACGGACAGCTGCTGATGGTCGAGGGCGAGGCAGGGATCGGGAAGTCCCGACTCGTTGACGAATTCGTCGGTCAACTGCAACGAGATGGCATCGATTTCAACTTTGTGTTCGGCGGCTATCCGCCGGGCGGCGCGGCGACGGCGAGTGGCGCGTTCACGACAGCGTTCTCCGAGCAATTCGGCTCCGTAGGCAGTGCCGCGTACTTGCCCGACAACCAGGTCCTTGTTCCGGCGTTCGATGCGCTCTTGCGCGGCGACACCACTCCCGTGGGAGCGGAGCGACTCGATCGGACGTCGCTCCAGGCGTGTTTCGTTCGTGCGACGCAGACGCTATCCGCGGAGCGGATGACGATCGTGCTCATCGACGACTTGCACTTCGCGCCGGAGGAAGGGCGCGCTCTCTTTGCGTCACTCGCGTTGGGAACGAGCAACCACTGTGTCCTGCTGATCGGGACGATGCGCGAGGGCCTACCAGAGGATTGGCTCGCGGGACTCTCGCGGCTCGACCACTCGGTGCACCTGATGGTGCCTCGTCTTGGGCCGAAGGACCTCGTCCGACTGCTCTCCGATGCGTTCTCGTCGGAGAGGCTGGCAGTTGAACTCGGCGCGAAGATCGCTCTCAAGACTGACGGCAATCCGTTCTTCGTGTTCGAGACGCTGCGCAGTCTCCGCGACGGAGACCTCCTGAAGCGTCGGACGGACGGTACGTGGGGCACGACGCGGACCATCGAGCGAATCGAGATTCCATCGTCCGTCCGGGACTTGGTCAACGCTCGCGTGTCGACGTTGAGTTCCGACGACCGCGACGTCCTCGACGCAGCCTGTTGCTGGGGGTTCGAGTTCGACCCCGGTCTCCTGGCGCAAGTGATCGGGATCGCGCCGATCTCCCTCTTCAAACAGCTTGCGCGCATCGAACGTGCACACCGCCTGATCCGAGCTTCGGGGCGGAAGTTCGTGTTCGACCACCACCAGGTCCAGGAGGCGCTGTATTCCACGTTGCCGGAGGTCCTGCGTGAGGAGTATCACGCCGCGTTGGCCGACGCGCTTGAGTCGCAGGCCAACGCTGTCGCCAGCGACGATCCGGGGGCGCTGGATGGTCCGCTCAGTGACGATCTTTGCACACACTTCCTGAAAGGGGCGAAGGGCGCGCGCGCCGTGCGGTACTTGGACGCCGCGCTGCTCCATCTGCGCGATGGATACCTGAATGCTCGGGCGGTCGCACTCGCCGACTTGGCTCTCGCTGTGCCGCGTCTCCTGACCGGCCGAGTGCGCGCGAATATTCTGCTCAAGATCTGCGATGGGGCGGGTCCGCTCGGCTCGCTTGGGCAGCGCGCTCGGCAGGAGGACGGAGCGCGCGAGGCCGAGCGTTTGGCCGAGGAGGTTGGAGACGAGTCGTTGCGATTGCAGTCCGCGATGGCGCTCTATTCTGTGTTCGCGCGTACCGGCAGGCCGGAGGAGGCGGAGGCTGCTGCTCGTCGGGCCCTCGAGATCGCGATCGCTGAGGGAGATCGCCGAGGCGAGGCGACTGCCACCGCTGGCATCGGCTTCTCGCTTCAAAGCCGAGGAAGACTGGAGGAGGCACGCGCGCACTACGCCACGCAGCGCGACCTCTGTCGCGAAGTCGCGGATCGAGAGGGCGAGGCCCACGCGATGAACAACCTCGGAGCAGTCTCGTACACGCAGGGGCTCCTCGAGGACGCGGGGGCGAAGTTTCGCAGCAGTCTCGTGATTCAACGCGAGCTCGGAGACCGACGCGCAGTGGCTTCGCTGCTGGGCAGTCTCGGCGTCGTGCTCCATGCGAGCGGTCGCGTGGAAGAAGCCCGGGAGTACCATTTGCAGCACCTTGAGCGGAGCGCCGAGGTTGGAAACCGATTCGGCGAGTCTGCCGCAACTGGCAACCTCGGCGTCGCGTTCCTGGCCCGCGGAAGACTCGCTGAGGCGCGGCAATACTGTGAGCGACACCTCGAATTGAGTCGCGAGATCGGAAACCGCGCGGGCGAGGCGATTGCGACGTTGAACCTCGGGGTCGTCTTCGAGTCGCAGGGGCGAATCGCGGAGGCGCGGGAATTCTACGAACGGCACTTTGCGCTGTCACTCACGATCGGTAATCGACAGGGCGAGGCGATGGCGCACCACAATCTCGCGCGCGCCGAATTCGAGGAAGGCAACTTCGCCGAGGCGGCGTCGCGCTACGCGCAGTGTCTCGCGATTTGTGAGGAGACGGGCGATCGGTACATCGCCGCCGCCACGCACCTCGGCGTGGGTAGCATGCGCGCGCATGCTGGCGAAGAAGAGGACGCGGTCGTTGCACTCAGGTTGGCGCGCGACTTGGCGGCAGAGAACGGTTTCGCGGGCGTGGAGGTTCTTGCACTTTGCGAACTCGCTCTGCTGCCGGGCGGCGACGTTGAACGGGCGGAGAAGACCTTCGCAGAAAAGGCGGAACTCGTCGAGTCGAAGGAACGTGTCGAAGCGCATTTCCTCCTGTGGCGAGCGACCGATGACCGCGCGTATCTCGTGGAAGCGAAACGCAGACTTGACGAAGCTGCGGCCCGCGTCGATGTCGAGACGCGAGAACTGATGCTGACCAAGATTCGCGTCAATCGCGCGGTCGTTCTTGCGTTCGAGACGGCGTTCGAGGATCCCGTCGATGGCGACACTGCGACGTGACCGAAACACGCACGCCATGGCCCTGGCAGTGCGACTTACCCACTGCCACTGCGCGCGTCGAATGTTGCGGTGGGCGGAGGCTCACGCTGCGCCCATGCAGCGCGCATGAGACCGATTGCCTTTGCTATGCGCCCACCGGATACCGGACGATCGGGTCTGAACTCGTTCACAGAGCGAGAGAAGGAGTGTGACCGATGCCAGGATACTGTTATGCGGGTCCAGCGCAGAACGCGAACGACCCCGGCGAGACCGCGTTCGCCAACGGCGCGTGCCTGCAACTTAGGACGTCGAAGATTCAACTGATCGCATGCGGCACAGGGAGCCGCAAGGATGCCGGCAATCCGGCCAGCGTGAAGGTCCAGTACCGCAACGTGAATTCGGAGACGTGGTTGGACACCAACCTCACACTGTCCACACCCAGTGACGACGCCGGGAGGCAGTACTTTGATCCGGCGTACACAACGCTGGACGTCCCTGATGACCCGGTCACGAAGCTCCCGCCAGCGATAACGGTTCAGGTCGTGATTGCCGCGAATACGGTGACCGACCCCGCTGACTACTTCACGATTACGGCACTCGAACTCGACCAGGCGGCGAACTAGCGCCTCTCGGCCAGGTCTCCTGACCGGCGGCGCGTGGTCAAGTGCCGTGTGTCGCCGGTTTGATTCGGACGTGTCACACCCGACGTGCAACGGTTCATCGAACCGGGAACGCGGCGACGGAGTCGCTGCGAACGCGCCCCTCCAGCGAGCGCGCACGCGACTCCAGATTCGCAAAGAACGCGTTAACGGCGTCGGTCGCGGGCACCGCGTCTTCGGCGTATCGCTGCGCGAAGAGATCGCAGAATAGTTCGCGCCGTTCATCGGCCTTGAGGGATGTCAGGGTGGACTGCCGGAACGCAGTTGACGCGTGTGCGTCTCCCGCCCAGACGCTGAATGCGTGCCCCAGGCCACGGAGTAACTCCTGGCGCGCGCTCGCGAGTTCGCCGTCGCAACGCACGTAGACGACGTTACCGAAGATTCGATAGAACCCCGGGCGTCGATCGAAGCGCGGCAGACCGCGGAGATCGGAATTCTGCCGCAAGTCCATGGGCGCGCCGCGGTGCAGGACCACACGGACACCGGACACGCGCAGACAGAAGCGGATCGAACTCGGGACGCGATCGAGCGCGGCCATCACACTCGCCACTCGGCTGGCTGAGACACGTGCATCGATGTCGCGATCATCGGCAGCGTCAACGCGTATCGCGCGACGGTTCGTCGACACCACACGCGCGGAGACGCTACGGGTGGGCGACCGTGCACGCGTCTCCAGTGTCGGAGCCCGTGCGACCGCATGTGAAACAAGTACGGCCGACGTGCCGTCCTCAGGCGGGGACGCGGCATGTCCTTGAAGAGGGACACGCATGGTCACGAGAACGAGCAGCGTAAGGACCACAGGGATCACCCACAGAGCGATCACCGCGAGTGTCCGACGCATGTGCTCTCTCCCTTCGGCTTGCATCCGGTGGGAGTACGCATGGCGCGGGCCACGACTCGAACGCGTGCAGCGAAGCGTGCGTGCGATGCCTTCCCATGCGTGCGCGGAGCTGTTCGCGGGAGTGCTCGACGTGCCGGACGCAGATCGCGGAGATCCGTTCGACTGCCAGGACAACCGAATTCGAAGTGCCCCGCGTAGAGTGCGTTGATGGTGGACTTGACGGCATTGCGGACGGACTTTCGGCGCGACGGGTACGCCGTCGTGCGTGGACTCTTCGCCGCGGGCATGCTCGCGCGGATGACGACCGACTTCGATCGCATCGTTGCGCAACTCGAGGCCAGCGGCGAAGACGTGAACGCACGCTGGGGTGGGCCGCGGATGGAGCGCCTCGCTGCGGGGGACTCACAGGTCGTCCACACGCACGGCGTGGAGCAGTACTCCGCTGTGTGGTCCTCAGCGCTCTTTCACGAACCATTTCTCGACGCCTGCGAGGCATTGCTCGGGCCCGATGTCGTGCTGCACCATACGAAGCTGTTTCGGAAGCCGCCGAGGACGGGCCCGCCGTTTCCCCTGCACCAGGACTGGAGCTACTTCCCGACGCAGCGCGACTCCATGATTGCGGCGGTGATCCACATCTCGGAGTCATGCGACGCGATGGGGGGCTTGCGGGTCGTCCCGGGATCGCACGTGCTTGGGCGCGCGGCCGACACGTCCGGGCAAGGGGAATCGGATGTCCTGGATCGATACGCACTCGCCGACGCGATCTCCGTCGAGGCGGCGCCCGGCGACGTCCTCTTCTTTCACGCGTTCACGCTGCACGGTTCGCTGCCGAATACCTCGGACAACGCACGCAAGACGGTGCTCGTGCAATTGTACGACGGGCGCGACGACGAGGATGGAGACGCGTCGCACCCCAATGCACGTCTGGTTCTGCGTGGCTGGAATCATCGAGCGACGCGCTCCCGGGCGAATCAGCGCTGATGTGATCAGCGGGGGCAGTCGGCGAACATCGTCGTGATCGCGTGTGTGGGTCGCCGCGCGTGGCTCGGGGGCTTGTCGACGTGTCGGTGCGATCAGCGTGCCGGGCGGCGTGGGGGCTGTGATGCATCAGGCGTGGATTTCTCCAGTGCCCATCCGAGTCCCGCGACGAGTCCAATCACGGTGAACGCAAGCACACCGATGATGGCCGGAGAGAGAGCGCGACGCCAGACGGTGCCCATGTCCCGCGGCGTCGCTGCCGGGCCGAGCCGCGCTACCTGCTGGAAGCCCTCCAGTAGCAAGAAACTGCCAGCCACGAACGCGACGGAGAGCACCGGAACGCCAGCGAGGACTGTGAGTCGGCGCGAACGCCGGTCGTTGCCCCAGAACCCGCGGATGGCCGAAGAGACACCGATGATCAACAGAACCACCGAGACCCAGACAACCGGCCATCCGAGTCCTGCGATCTCGAAGAGCGGTGATTGTCCCATCCAGTCTCCTCCGTCCGTGTGATCTCATCCTCACTTCAGAGTGTACGCCTGACGAGTCTCCGTGATCTGCAATGCAGGTTCGTCGGCGGCACGACGTGCGTGCGGACCGTGCACCTCTGTGGAACCTCTCGTGCCAAGGCGCGGAGATTGTCGCCGATCGCCTGATCCGATACTCTGGACTCCGGTTTGGGCGGGTCGAGACAGGAGGCGGTGTGCGCCGCGAGTTCAGTATCACGTCGTGGCGAGAGAGAGCCCTCGCTCTTGGGCTCGTCGTCGCCACCTCCATCACGCTTGCGATCGTTTCCCCAAGACTCGTCTCGACGGCATTCGCCGAGGAGGACGTTGATCCTGTAGTCCGCGAGCACGTCTTTCAGGACGATGCCGGATTGCAGTTGGCGTCTCCGCTCTCCCTCGATGTGACGCCGGAGGCGCTTTACTTCACGGCCGAGTCCGCCGGAATGGGACGCGAGGTGTGGCGCGTGATCGCGCGCGAAGCTGCCGCCGAGTTCGTGTGTGACACGGTTCCGGGGCCGGGCGGCATCGACGTCGGAACCTACCTCGTCGGTCGTCCGGCCGACGCGGCTCGCGCAGTCGGAAGTGACATCTGGTACCGTCGCGGCAGCGAGTTGTGGCATGCCGACGCGGCGGGTTCGCTTGGGTCCGTCACCACGGGAAGAGATGACTCCGGCGCGACCGTCCGTGTCGCGCTCGGCCGAGTGGAAGGGACGACGCTCCTCTCCATCGACGCGCCGATCGGCGAGCGAGATTCCCTGTGGGTGCACGACGCTACGGACGGTTCCACCGCGCTCCTGCGTGAGTTCGCGATCGGTGGGGCGGGCTCCGGACCCGGCCAGAGCGCACAGATGGACGGCTTCGTCCTCTTCGCAGCCTCTGACTCCGAGCGCGGCCGCGAGTTGTGGCGCAGCGACGGCACCGTCGACGGAACGACGTTGGTTCTCGACATCTCGAGTGGCGGGGCCTCTTCCAATCCGCGCCCGCTCCTCGTAGTCGGCGACACGTTGCTTTTCTTCGCAGACGGGCGCGGCGCTGGCACTGATCTCTGGCGCACAGACGGTACCGCCGACGGCACGTCCCGCATTCGCGATGGGGTTGCCCCTGTCGCGTCACTGCAGTTCGCCGCCGCGCTCTACGATCCGGCTCGCCCGGATGCCGTTTCGCTGCCAGATGGCGCGTTCGTCTTCGTTGCCGAGAGCCCCGATGGAACCCGCGGTCTCTGGGAGAGTGACGGAACGACTGCTGAACCCGTCGCGGGCCTGACCGGAACCACGACGGACCCTCGACTGCTCGGCGTGATCGACGGGATCGTCGTGTTCTCCGATGAGACCGACGCCGGGCGCAGGCTCTTCGGGACCGACGCGTCGGGCATTCCGGCCGATCTTCTGGCAGACGTCAATCCGGAGGCCTTCGGTCCGCATCGCCATCTGGACACCGTGCTCCCGCCGAGTGGAGACGCGCCCGGCGGCGTGCTGCTCTTCGTGGCGGACGACGGCGCGCACGGTCGGGAGATCTGGCGTACCGACGGAACGGTCGGCGGAACGCGCATGGTGATCGATCTCGAACCCGGTGCCGGTACACCGTTTCGGCGACCGTTCCTGCCGAACTCGCAGATCTACCGCGGCATGGGAGTCGCCTTCGATGGCGTCGTCTGGTTTGACGCGTACGGGACCCTCTATCAAACAGACGGCACCGCGGCCGGCACATATGCAGTCCATGTCTATGACGGCGACGAGCGGGCGACGTCGGCCGCTGTCGCGGAGCTGACACCGCGCGGCGACAACCTCTACGCATTGGTCTACGGAACCGAGTCGTCGCTCTTCGTTCGCGATCCCGACGTGGGCGGGATGACGGCGACTCTGCAGCCTTTCGGGCGGACGGACAGCGCGGGACTTCCGATGCCGACCGCTGATCTTGCCGACTCGTTGCTGGTGTTCACGGTCGAGTCGCAGCCCTCGCTCGCCAGTCGACTCTGGCGTCTCGACGACCAAGGGCTCGACTTCTTGGACGTGCTGCCGCTCTCCCTCGGGCGCGGTGGGTTTGCCTACAGCCTCGGGTGGCAGGACGAGCTCCTCTACTTCGCGTCACACGCTGCGTTCGACTACGCGCTCTGGCGCACCGATGGGACCACCGAGGGCACGTTCGCGCTGCGCGACGGTCGCCCACAGGAGAGCGTGGACCTTGACGGCGTCACGTACGTCGTCATGCGGATCACGCAGGAGCGCTACGAGTTGATCCGAACCGACGGGACCGTGATCGGGACGTCGCTGGTCTCGCGCCGCGATCTTGCGCCCGCCGTGAGTACGCGTTCGCCGAGGGGGCTCACGGCATTCGGAGGTTCTGTGTTCTTCTCCAGCGGAGAGGATGCGAGTGCGGGAAGCGAGCTGTGGGCTTCTGACGGTACGGACGAGGGGACGGAGCTCTTCGTCGACTTCCTGCCCGGCTCGAGGGGCAGTTCTCCGTCGGGGCTCATCGTGCTCGGGGACCGACTTCTATTCACGGCGAGCGGTGCGTTCCTCGCTCCGCGCCTGCTGCGCAGCATGGACTCTGATGGCAACGTGACGACGGTGCGCGACGCAGACGAGAAGATGCACTCGCCGGGTGTTCCCGTGCTGGTCGGTACGTCACTCTTCTTCGTCGCCGAGAGTGACGCTGCCGGGCGCGAACTCTGGACGACGGATGGGACGAACGCTGGCACGCGTCTGGTTCGCGACAGCGTTCCTGGCTCCGGCGACGCGGAGATCGACCAGATCGTTCGCGTGGATGACGATCGCATCGTCTTCGTTGCCGCCACGGGCGCGCGCGGAGTGGAACTTTGGACGTCTGACGGCACGGCAGCGGGGACGCGGCGCGTCACCGATATCGCCCCGGGCCCGGCATCATCGAACCCCGGACGACTGACGGTTCACGATGGTCGCGTGTTCTTCGTCGCGTCGCGACGCGGTGAACCGATGATCCTCTACTCGATTGCGATCGCTGATCTCGCGAATGTCCCGGTGACCGCAGACGAGGCGCCGGTTCCGGTCGTTCTGGCCGATCGCTTCGATCCGCCTCCCTACGTGCCGCCGCCGGTCGAGCCATCGCCTGAACCGGAACCGGAGCCCGATCCGGAGACTCTCGAATTGAAAGCACTGCACGTTCGGCTGCCGTTGGGTGCACCGGTTCGTGACACGCTCAAGCTGATCGGTCGGCTCCCGATTCCGGACGGATTCGATCCCACGGGCGCGGCGATCTCGATCGACATCGGCGGCGTTCCCGTCGCGTGGAGGTTGGACAAGCGCGGTCGCTCGGAGAAGCACGTCGACGGCCATCGCTTCCGGATCGACATCGACCGAAGCGGGCGCGGCGCCGACCGCAGAGTGCGCGGGAACCCACGCGCGAAGTTCTCGTTGAAGCTGGCGAAGAGCGATCTCCGCACCGCACTTGACGATGAGGATCTGAGGTTGCCGGATGGCGAGAAGCAAGTCGAGCGCGACATCGAGGTGCGTGTTCTCTGGAACGGCATCGCGTACGCGACTACCGCGACTGTGCGCTACAAGGAGCGTCGCCGCGTAGGCATCGCACGCTTGCGCTGATCCGGCGTTTCCAGGGACGCGGACGAGGCAGTTGTGGTTCGGGCGCAGGGGCGGGGCAACTGGGTAGACTTCGCGTCCATGAGAACTCGTAGTTCGCGGCCCCTGAGTATCTGTCTGCTGACGGATCAGGATCTCGACGCCGACCCGTTTCCTTCCAACGACTGGCCGTGCGACCCAAGACCGTTCTTGCCGGAGGCGGACTGGCATCTGGCCGTGCTGGAGAAGCGCGGCGCGGTCCGAACGATCAAGGGGTTGGCGAAGAACGGCTTCGACGTCTTCTTCAACCTCTGCGATGGCGCGGCGGACGAGGACGTTCCCGGGATCGAGGTCACGCGCGCGTTGGAGCGTCTGGGGGTGCCGTTCACCGGCGCGAGCTCGGTCTTCTACGAACCGTCGCGCGTGACCATGAAGCGCGTATGCCGGCGGATGGGGATCGAGACGCCGGCACATGTGATGGCGCGCAGCGAGGACGATGTAGAGCGCGCGGCAGAGCGGCTGTGTTTCCCACTCTTCGTGAAGCATCACAGTAGCTACGCGAGCATCGACCTCTCTCGCGCCTCGCGCGTGGTCACACCGGCCGGACTGCGGCGACAGGCACGCAAGATCATGTCGCGCCACGGCAAGGCGCTGATCGAGGAGTTCATCGAGGGCGGCGAGTGCACGGTTCTCGTTTGCGAGAACCCGAAGGATGCGCGACGGCCGACGACGTACACGCCGATCGAGTACCTGTTCCCGGACGGCGAGAGCTTCAAGCACTCCGACATGAAGTGGGTTGATTACGCGGGGATGCACGAGCGGCCCGTCGCCGACGCGAAGTTGGCGCGGCGCCTCCGGCGCGATGCCGCGCGGATCTTTGTTGGGTTGCAGGGCGCTGGCTTCGGACGTTGCGACTTTCGCGTGAACGCGGACGGCGTCCCGTTCCTGCTCGAGATCAACGCGAACTGCGGCATCTACTATCCGAAAGCGGATGCCGGTGGGGCGGATACGTGTCTCTTGCACTCGCCGGGCGGACACGCGGCGTTCACCGAGCAACTCGTTGCTGCGGCGCTCAAGCGGGCTTCGCGGCGGCGGTAGGCTCCGGCGCCGAGGTCAACACGACGCTTCGTCACGCAGGATCGCGCCGACAGATGTCCACGTGGCAGCGCCCACGCGTCGGCACTCGTCGTGGTCGGAGAGCAGACGGCGATCGAGCAGACGGCGGAGTCCGGCGACCGTGACCGAGACAGGTTGCTCGCCAGGTGCTCGATACTCCACAAGATCGAGCGGAGCGGCGCTCTGTCCGCGAGGCAACGCGTCCGTCTCCTGCGCGGCGAAGATCGAGCCGTTGTCAGGGGCATTGTCAGGGGCGTTGTCAGGTGACATGGGCGTCGTGGGGGTCGTGGGCGTCGATCCATCCTCGGACAGCAGTCCACGCATCTCTTCGAGGAGGCGCGCCTTTTCCGCGGACGTCATATCCGACGCGTTCTGCAGGCGAAAGAACGCGGCCTCGTAACGCGCGAGCATGCGGGCGACGCCTGCGGACTGGGAGCGCATCACCACTCTCTCCGAGCGGCCCTTCAACTCCTCCAACTCCAGTTGCATCTGTCCCTCGGAGACAGCGCGGGAGGCGCGCTCGTGGACGCGCGCGCTTGCGGTCAGAGCGCGAACGCGTTGTTCTTCCTCGATGGCGGCGATCCTGCGCTTCAGTTCCGCAGCGGTGCGCGAGCGTTCCATTCGATAGTCCAGCTCGTCGCGCGTGTGTTCGGCGAGGCGCTTCGTCGGATCGGCAAGCAAGTGCCAGAGGAAGTAGAGGATGGCGAAGAAGAGCGCGAGGGCGAACGCGGTACCGAGGATCGGGGCCAGCGCGGGGGCGACACTCAGCTTGACGAATTTCGCAGTCTCGACGGCGACGAAGCCCACGAGCAGCAGGGCGAAGAGAGCAGCGACGACGCGTCCTATTCGCAACGCGGGGTCAATCCGTGAGGTCGTATTTCTCGGCGAGCGCGTCGTTCTCGAGTCGCTCGATGGTCTCCGTCAGGTTCGCGTGGAGCTTGCGGATGAGACTCTCGCGCAGATCCTCGGGAAGCGGGCCTGCCTCGATGTCACGCACCTTGGCGGCAAACATCAGGTACGCGCCCTCGATGGAATCGAATCGACTCGCCATCCGTTCGTTCTCGGTCGCACGCAGTCGTGCCTGCACGAACGTCTTCATGGCCGAGACGACCTCGGCGGATCGGGCGCCCCAGTACGCCTTGCTCTCGCGTGACGCGGCGTCGGCCTGGTGGCGCATCTCGTCGAGACGCGCGTCCAGGACGATCGAGACCGCCTCGAGTTCCTTCCTGGAGCGCAGGTTCGAGAGCTTGAACTTCTCGATTAGCCCGACCGGCTTCGAGGGAACCCCGTCTTCCGACGCGTCGCCGAGCAACGCGGCGTCTCCAGCTGGCTGGATGTCATGTGTCGGCTTGATGTCGACGTTCCGTGGGGCCTCGGCGCGCTGCACGTCGCTGCGCTTGATGGCGTCCAGCGCGTGGCCGGGTTCCTCAGGATGCGGCTCGTCTTCGCTCATTCATGCTCTCCAGCGTGAACAGGGATCGTACTCGATCGAAGGCGAGATAACGTGAACCGGCGAGGAGCGCGCCACTCTTCGCGGCGCGACACATTCACCGTGCGACGGAAGAACTTGTCCAGAGCGTCGCGCTCCCCGGTAGGCCCACAACGTTCGATGGACGTCCGCTCGAACGTCTACTGCCGAACGCACTCGACGCGCGCATCAAGGCGGATCTGCGCGCGTCCGTGATCGACTCTCGAGGGGCGTCGTGGCGAGCCAGCGGCGTGGTATTGGGCGTCGATCCTCGGCGAGACCAGCGGCCCGGCATGGGCGTTCACCGTCTCAAGTCGCCTCGACTGACGCGCCGCCGCGCCAGTCGAGGGGAGTTCGGAGAACGTGCCTTGTCAGTACTGGAACTTCGGATTCCAATCGCCCGCGCCGCCGTCGAGATGTGCCAGCATCGGCCACACGCCGCAATACGAGTCGCCGGGTCCGAAGTAGTCGAAGGCAATGCGGACAATGCTGCCGTCGTCGCGTTTTCGGAACGTCGAGTAGCCGGGCATGTAGGCGGCCTCGCCGTTGTGCACCGACTGGAACCCCATCGCGGTCGTGAACTCCGAGCCCGCGCAGGAGACCATCGTGAACGGCCATCCACGAGAAGCTGCGAACTCGGCCTGCACATCCGGCGCATCCGGGCTGACGACGACGTACGCCGCGCGGTCGAGTAGATGCGGATGCAATCCGATGAACCCGTCCGCCCAGAGCGTGCAGTAGGGACAGCTCCGCCCCATGTTGTGGACGACGATGAGATCCTGGCGGTCTCCGAAGAGCTCGGACAGACGGATCTCTCCGTCCGGATTCGTGAGCGCATGATCGATGACGTCCTCGGGCGGCAGTGACAGCTTCAAGCTTGTGAGTTCCTGCCCGCGCGTCATGGCCTCCTGCATCAGCTCTGCGATTCGCTTTCGCGTCGCCTCCGGGTCGTTCTTCGTCGCACCATCAGTGCCATCAGTGCCA
This sequence comes from Planctomycetota bacterium, assembly GCA_024280885.1. GTDB lineage: Bacteria > Planctomycetota > JAJSAM01 > JAJSAM01 > JAJVHW01 > JAJRPF01. The sequence goes on from JAJRPF010000056.1 coordinate 23,866, forward strand.
TCAGTGCCATCAGTGTTCGTGTCGTCCATCGCTGCTCTCCCTCTTCGACTCTTCGCCCGGAGGCCGTGCTCCCGACTGCGTGTGTGGCCGCTCGCTCGCACTTCGTCGGGTCAGAATAGCGTGCAATCTCGATCTGTGTGGTCCGCGAGTGCGGATCCGCGTGGCAATCACTCGAATGTGTCTTCGAGGCGTTCCTTGGCACGCGTTCGGACCCACGGCACCGGGTCGTTCTCGGCGACCTCGCGCCAGAGCGCGCGGATCTCGTCGAGACGTCGCTTCAACTCCACGATGTCGCGGTAGTCCGCAATCTGGTCGAGCGCGGCGGCCCGCAGCGCGGGCGGCGTACCGGTGTCCCTCAGTATCCGAGTCTGCATGGCGTACGCGGTCATGCGGTAGGATTCCTCCGCTGCGATGAGCTCCAACGCGTCGGCGCGGGATTCGGCCGATAGCGTGTCGTCCCAGACCACTCGTGTGGCGACCTCGATGAGCGCGGGCTCGAGTCGCTGATCGTCGTCCGCCGCCTCGCGGAGCGCCTCGAACGCGACGAGGCGTCGTCGTTGCGCAAAGCCCCGATTGGTCGCAGCCTCTCCGACCAATGCGCTCTGACCGTTCTTCGCGAGGATCTCGTAGAAGCTCGCGAGTTCCTCCAGCGAGAGTGCGGCGGCCAGATTGACGAGGCGCGGTCGGAGCGTGACGAGCAACTGCGGGAGGTCGTCTGCCGACTTGAGAGAGTTGGCAATCCAACTCCGCGTCGCCTCGGAGCTCGACGCGTCGAGGACACGGGGCGCCAGACCAGATCGCACAACCGTCGCGTAGAGGCCCCAGGCGAGCGCGGGTTCCGGATCGAAGCCGGATCGGGAGAGGAACTCTAACGCGATCGGTCCGGCGGCAGGACCGGCATCGGGGAGCAGGTCCGCGGTGATCGCACGCACGTGCGCGCTACCGGAGTCGAGCGCCGCGCGCAGCACGCCGAGCGTGGCGGCGGTGACCCCTCCATCGCGCGTTTCGGCTGCGACCAGGTTCCGGAGAGCGATCACCCGCAACGTCCTGTTCGGATCGTTCAGTGCCATCTCGCGCACGCGTACCAGATCTGCATTCTTCGTTCGTGCAACCAGGATGACCCCGACCTCGCGGATCCGATACCATTCGTGATCGAGCAGTGCGTCAATCCGTCCGGCACTGATCGTGGCGCTGCGAGCCGCGGCCTGCTCGGCTGCCCACTTCGCCAGAAACCAACTCGCCAGATCATCGAGCGTCGCGGACTCTGCGTTCCGTAGGACGGTGTCCACCTCCGTGTCCGTGAAGTTGCGGACGAAGCCCCGATTGGGCAACCAATCTCCGCGATGGACGATCCCGAGAATGACCCCGAGCGGAATGCGCAGATTCGGTTGGAACTTGTTCTTCGCGATCGCGAGCGCCTTCAGAGGGAAGTGGCCGGGTCCTGCGGCGGCGTCACGGAACGCGGCGAGGAACTGCTCCGGCGTCCAATCCGAATACGGCACCGCCGCAGGTCGGGCGCGAGTCGAAGTCTGGTCGGGCGCAGCGGGGCGCTCTACCCGCGGCTTCGTCGCGGTGGGGGCGGCGGCATGGTCGCGGCGATCTCCGCCGACGGCTGCTACGCGTCGCCGAGAGGCCGTCGCGGTGGCTCGACGCGGGACGGGATCAGCATGAACGGCCAGTCTGGCCGGATCGATCGCGCGTGTCTCCCCGGTCATCCGCCCGAGCGCGAATCCGATCAGCAGCCCCAAGAGCAAGGCGACGAGAACTCCCAACAGTGCGCTGCGTTGCACGACCGGGAGTATACCGAGACGGTCGGCCGGTTCGGCCCAGGTTCGAACTCGGATCGCGAGAGGACTCGAACGCGTTCGGTCCTGCGATCGTGCTCCTGGCATGCTGCCGGTGGTCACAGGCGTCGCCGATCGGGCAGCGCCGGCTCCGGCCGCCGGGTTCACGTTCGCGTCATGTTCGCTGTCTAACGTCTCGCAACGATGTTCGGATGCAAGCAGAAGGCGGTGCGGCGAGCGACGTGTGACTTTCGACTGTCCCCTCCGCGCGCCCCGTCTGGATCACAACCGTCTGGAGCACATTCGTACAACTCCGCCCATCCGGCACGACCGACGCACACAGACAGTAGTCCGGGACGCGGTCCTCGGGGGCGCATGCTCTCTCCGCCTCTTCGCCAGGATGGATCGGCTCGCGACTCCCGCAGTGGGGATGCTTCCGCAGGGGCGTGTGGAAGCCGGCCCTCATGACGAATTTGTCATCTGCCGGTAATCCCGCCTTCCGCGGTTGCGCGCGAGACTTCCCTCCCACGGGCGCCGGGGCTCCAAGTAGCGCGATGGTGGCTGCATGAGCGCCACCCGACGGGCCGGAAGCCGCTCTCTGCCGCCACTTGAGGGAGTCCAATCAGTGTCAGCGTCGTCCACGAGTCAAACCTTCGACGCCGTGTCGGAAGAGCGGGCTCGCGCCGGACGGATGACGCTCTTCGCGCGTCAGGCGGCCCGGTTCATGACTCCATCCCGTCCCGCTGCAGAGTGCACTGCGCGGTACGGCGTGCTCGGCCGCAACCTCTTGCTCACGTACCTGGTGCTGCTCCTGAATTCGATCGGTCTCCTGCGCTCCGCCGACCTCTCGCATCCGGTCTCATGGATCTACGTCGGCGCCGTCCATCTCACCTACTGCGCGATGTTCGCGATCGTCGCGCTTGCGCCCGCGTTCGTGCTCAATACGGCTCTATGGTCCGAGTCCCTGGCGCGCTCGCGCGGTGCGCGTTGGAGTGTGCTCGGCCTGGCACTTCTCGGCGGCGCATCCGTGCAACTCCTGATCTTCGGCGATGGCATGATCTTCTACATGTACGGCTTTCACATGAACGGCTTCGTCTGGAACCTCGTCTCGACCCCCGGTGGGATCGCGTCGATGGGCGCGACGACTGGGACGCAGTGGACCATTGCGCTCGTCGCACTCGGGATGATCGCCGCGCAGGCCGGGTTGCTGGCACTCGCAAGTCGCAGCGCGTGGCTGCGACGCGTGTCAGCGCGCGTCTTCGGGAAGCGCATGATCGCCGCCCTGGCGTTCTTGCTCGTCCTGATGAGTGCCTCGGAGCGCGTCGCATATGGCTTGTGCAGCCTGCGAGGCTACGCGCCCATCCTGTCGTCTGCCGGCACCGTGCCTTTCTACACTCGTTCCCGCATGCGTAGTTTCGGCCTCCGGCTCGGCATCGAAGAGGTCCGAGACGGATCGGTAAAGATGTCGCTCGGCTCCGGCGGTCTCCACTACCCGCGGACGCCACTCGTTCGCGCTCCGGACGCGCGCAATCTCAACGTTGTCTGGCTCGTCGCCGAGTCGTGGCGGTACGACATGCTCGATCCCGAGATCATGCCGGAGACATCCGCGTTTGCCGCACGCGCGCAGCGTTTTCGCCACCACTACAGCGGGGGCAACGGAACGCGGATGGGGATGTTCTCGATGTTCTACGGGCTCTACGGCCTGTACTGGTTCCAGTTCCTCGAAGCCACGCGCAGCCCCGTCGTGATGGACACGCTGATGGACGCGAACTACGACATCGACGTGCGCACGAGCGCGCGCTTCACGTATCCGGAATTCAATCGCACGATCTTCTCGCGCCTGCCCGACGAGCGCATGCATGAAGAGAACCCCGACCTCTCCGGCTGGGAGAACGATCGCGCCAACGTCACCGCACTGATCGACAGCATCGAGAACCGGAACGATCCGAAGCAGCCGTTCATGCGCTTCCTCTTTCTAGAGTCGGCGCATGCGCCCTACCACTTCCCCAAGAAGTCGATCATCAAGCGACCGTTCAAGCGGCGCTTGAATTACGTCACGATGAACCTGACGACGGACATCCCACAGGTCCTGAACAGCTACAAGAACGCGAACCACCATCTTGACGGCCAGTTTGGTCGTGTAGTGGAGTATCTGGACGAGAGCGGACTGCTCGACTCGACCATCGTGATCATGACCGGGGACCATGGCGAGGAGTTCATGGAGAAGGGACATTGGGGCCACCACTCGACGTTTGTCGAGGAGCAGACGCGGACGCCGCTCGTGATCTGGATGCCTGGGAAGCCCGCCGCCGAGTACGACCGACTGACGAGTCACCTAGACATAGCTCCGACAATTCTCTCCGCGCTGGGTGTCACGACGCCGCCGGAGGAGTACTCACTCGGGAACGATCTGATGGGCGACACGGTGCGCGATCATGTCGTCGTATCGGATTGGAAGCGCCTTGCTGTCGTGGACGACGACGTCAAGATCGTCGCTCCGGTTCGCGACGCGGCACTCCGCACCGGCTACGTCACCACCGCGGATGACGATCCTGTTGCTGACGCGTCCGCGATCTATGCGCGGCTCAGCAAGCGCATGCTCGAAGAGCTCCGCGGGCTCGGGCGGTTCAGTCGATGAGCATCCGCCATTCGCTCCGTACCGCCGAGCACCGATCGACCACGGAAGGCGCGCGTAGCGATGCATGACGAACCGGCATTCATCCCGTTCTGCCGACCGACCATCGAGGAGGACGAGATCGCCTCCGTGGTCGAGACGCTCAGGTCTGGCTGGATCACGACCGGCCCGAAGGTTGCGGCATTCGAGACCGCGTTCGCCGAGTTCGCTGGCGCACCGATCGCGCTCGCGGTCAATTCGGCGACCGCCGGTCTCCACGTCACACTGGCGGCGCTCGGAATCGGTCCCGGCGACGAGGTCATCACCGCCTCGATGACGTGGCCATCGGTCGTGAACGCGATCGAGTTGCTCGGGGCGCAGCCGATTTTCGCGGACGTCGACGAGGACACGCTCCAGATCGATCCGGCACACGTCCGAAGTCTTCTATCACCGCGGACGAAGGCCCTCGTCCCGGTACACTTCGCGGGTCAGCCCGCCGACTTGGACGCACTCGAGGTGGCGATCTCGGGTGGTGATGCGGTGATTGTGGAGGACGCGGCGCACGCGATCGGGACGGAGTATCGCGGGCGCCACATCGGATCGCGACCACAGCCGGCGGTGTTCAGCTTCCACCCGATCAAGAACATCACGACCGGCGAAGGTGGGATGATCACGTGCCACGACGAGGCCCTGGCCGACTCGATTCGTACGCTGCGCTTCCACGGCGTCTCGAAAGATGCGTGGAATCGCTACGGTCGCTCGGGGTCCGCGCGTTACGAGGTTGTCGATCCCGGTTGGAAGTTCAACATGCTCGACATCCAGGCGGCGCTGGGTATTCAGCAACTCCAGAAAGTGGAGCGCTTCAATTCTGCCCGTGCCGAACGCGCGCTGCGGTACGCGGAAGCATTCGCAGGCGTGGACGCGATCCGCCCTCTCGGAGTCGTACCGTATCCGCATACGCACGCATGGCATCTCTACATCGTGCGCTTGGACGCAGAGCGGGGCGGGCTGTCGCGGGACGAATTGATCTCCGCGATGGCGGCGCGCGGTGTCGGCGTCGGCCTGCACTTCACTCCGGTGCATCAGCACGCGTACTACCGGGAGAAATACGCGCTCCAGCCGGGTCATCTGCCGCGGACCGAGGCGGTGGGTGAGCAGATCCTCTCGCTGCCGCTCTATCCGACGCTCTCATTCGACGACCAAGACCGCGTGATTAGGACGTTGCTGGACGTCCTGTGCGACTCCGAGACAGTGCGTGTGGCGTGAGCGAAGTCGATACGCCGCTGGTCTCGATCGTGATCCCCGTCTATCAGGAAGAGGAGAACGTTCAGGTTCTGTGCGCGCGCCTGCTGCCGGTCGTGCGCGCGCTCGATGCCGCCGCGGAGGTGATCTTCGTCGACGACGGCTCGCGTGACGCGACACTGGCGCTGCTTCTGGCGGAGCGTCGCACGAGTCCCGAGATCGTGATTCGCTCGTTCGCGCGCAACTTCGGTCAGCACGCCGCGGTTCTTGCGGGCTTCGACGCCGCCCGTGGCAAACACGTCGTGACGCTCGATGCCGACCTGCAGAACCCTCCCGAAGAGATCCCGCGGATAGTGGCGCAGCTCCAGGCGGGTTATGATCTCGTCGGCACGATCCGCCAGGACCGGCAGGACTCGTGGTTCAGGCGCCGGGCGTCGCGCATCGTCAACGCCATGACGCGGCGCGCGTCCGGCATTCAACTCCATGACTTCGGATGCATGTTGCGCGGGTACTCGCGCGAGATCGCGAAGACTCTCGCGGCACGCGGCGAGAGCCATACGTTCATCCCGGCGCTCGCGTACGTCTATGCGAAGAACCCGATTGAGATTCCGGTTGCCCACGCCGCCCGCGATCACGGTGACTCCAAGTATTCTCTGCTGCGACTTTTTCGACTGCAGTTGGACTTGCTCACAGGCTTCTCGCAGGCGCCAATGCGGTTGCTCTTCTCGATGGGCGGCGTGGTTGCGCTGGCCGGCGTGCTTCTCGGTCTCGTCCTCTTCGCGATGCGGCTCTTCCATGGGCCGGAGTGGGCGGCGGATGGGGTGTTCACGCTCTTCGCGATCCTCTTCGTCTTCGTCGGTGCTCAGTTCTTCGCCCTCGGTCTGATCGGCGAGTACGTCGGTCGCACACTCGGTGTCGTGCGTCAGCGCCCCACGTTCATTCTTCGTGATCTGCCCGACGATGGCGCCGACGTCGTCGACGAGGCTCCGGCGGCGGAAGGCAGATCGATACCGGCGCGCGAGGCAATCGCATGAAGGCGGTCGTCTTCGCATACCACGACGTCGGGTGTCGCGGCGTTCGTGTGCTCTCGCGGCTCGGCGTGGAGATCGCACTCGTCTACACGCACGCGGACGATCCGGTCGAAGAGACGTGGTTCGGTTCGGTCCAGTCCGCGTGCGCAGAGCTCGGCATACCAGTCGCCGTCGGAGCCGATCCGAACGACGCCGCGGAGATCGCGCGCCTGCGGTCGCTGCGTCCGGATGCTCTCTTCGGCTTCTACTACCGGAACATCCTCTGCGCGGACGTGCTGGAAACGGGCCTTCATGGAGCGGTCAATCTGCACGGTAGCCTGCTCCCGCGCTATCGAGGCCGCGCTCCGGTCAACTGGATGATCCTGCATGGCGAGCGCGAGGGCGGAGTGACGCTGCACGACATGGTCGCGCGTCCCGATGCTGGCGACATCATCGACCAGGAAGCCTTCGCGATCGGTCCAGACGATCGTCCGACCGACGTCTACTCACGTCTGGTGGACGCAGCGGAAGTCGTCGTCGAGCGCAGTGCTCTTGCCGTGCTTTCGGGGACGGCTCGGCGCACGCAGCAACTCGAGTCCAATGCGACGACGTTCGGGCGCCGCCGACCCGCTGATGGCCGCATTGACTTCCGGCTGTCGGCAGAGAACGTTCGGAATCTCGTGCGGGCGGTCACCCACCCGTATCCGGGCGCGTTCGCGTTCGCTGGATCTCGGCGCGTCACGATCTGGTGGGCCGAGCACACCGACTCGGCGGAGGTCTCGGATGCCCCGGCGGGCACGGTCCGTCACGTAGCAAGCGATGTCCTCGTCACGTGTGGGGACGGTCGATCTCTCCGTCTCGTCGACGTCGACCTCGACGGTGGTCGACTGGCTCAGTCGCGTGCCGGCGCTCTTGGCGAGGGCATTGTTCTCACTCCCCAACCTCAGGAGGACGCGTCATGGACGTCCTGATCCTTGGTGCCAACGGTTTCATCGGCAGTCATCTCACGCAGCGCATCCTGGCGGACACCGACTGGAAGGTGTTCGCGCTCGATCTCGGGAGCGACCGCCTAGAGTTCTGTCTCGACGACAAGCGCGTGCGCTTTCTTGAGGGCGACATCGCGATCAACCACGAGTGGATCGAGTACCACGTCCGTCGCGCTGACGTGTGTCTGCCGCTTGTCGCGATCGCGACACCAGCCGCCTACGTTCGCGATCCTCTGGCGGTGTTTCGCCTCGATTTCGAGGAGAACCTCCGGATCGTGCGGCAATGCCTGAAGTACGACACGCGTGTCATCTTCCCTTCGACCTCGGAGGTCTACGGGATGTGCGACGACGAGCAATTCGACGAGTTCGCGAGTCCACTCGTCTGCGGCCCCGTCACCAAGACGCGCTGGATCTACTCGTGCGCGAAGCAGCTGCTGGATCGCGTCATCATCGCGATGGGGCGCGACGAGGGGTTGCGCTACACGCTCTTCCGCCCGTTCAACTGGATCGGCTCGGGGCTGGATTCGATCGACGAGGCGAAGGAGGGCAGTTCACGCGTCGTGACGCAATTCCTGGGGCATCTCCTGCGCGAGGAACCGATCACTCTCGTTGACGGAGGATCGCAGCGTCGTTGCTTCACTCACGTGGATGACGGTATCGAGGCCCTGATGCGCATCCTCCACAACGAGGGCGGCGCCTGCGACGCGCAGATCTTCAATATCGGCAATCCGGACAACGATCATTCCATCAAGGAACTCGCCGAGACCATGGTGCGTGTCCTCGCGGACTTCCCGGGCTACGAGAAGCGCGCAGCGAACGCCAGGATCGTGGAGCGTTCGGCGGAGTCGTACTACGGCGCCGAGTACCAGGACATCGTCCATCGCGTTCCGAGTATCAAGAACGCGGGCGACGTTCTCGGCTGGACACCGAAGGTCGATTTCGAGGATGCGGTGCGCCGGACAATCGCCGCGCACGTCGTCGCGCAGTAGCCGTATGCGACGAGGAGGTTCCGAGCGTCCGGTCGTCGCTGATGCGAGTGCGGTGTGGTGGCACCGACTCCTGCATCGGCATGGCGTGTGGTTGATCATCGCGATGGCATTGATCGCGACGTTTGCCTCCGTCGCGAACCACGGGCTTTGGACCCCCGACGAACCACGTGAAGCCCAGATCGGGAGCGAGATGCTCGCGTCTGGGTTCTCGGCGATGCCGACACTCTCGGGTCAACCGTTCGTCGAGAAGCCGCCGCTCTTCCCGTGGGCCGTGGCCGCGAGCTATGCGGCGTTCGGGACGTCCGCGGCGGCAGCTCGTGTGCCCGCTGCGCTCTTCAGCGTACTGTCAGTGCTCTTCGCATTTCTGATGGCGCGGCGCATCGCTGGTTCGGTTGCCGGCGCAGCGGCGGCGGTCGTCTTGCTCACGATGAGCAAGTTTGCGACGACTGGTTCCACAGCGATCAACGACACGGCGCTCACCGCTTTCGTTGCGGGTGGGCACTTCTCTTTCCTCATAGCGCGGGATCGGCCGCGCCGATGGGCACCGCTCTTCGTGGCCGGGCTGTGCGCCGCGGGAGCGTTCATGACGAAGGGGATCATCGGTCCCATTCTGGTGGGGGGGCCGCCCGTCGTCGCGCTCGTGTTGGTGCGGGATTGGGGGACGCTGCGTCGCATCGTGCCGCGTGCGTTGATTCTCTGCGGTACTCCCGTCCTCGCGGTGGCGACGATCTGGATTCTGGCCCTCGCGAGCGATGGTGGCTGGGAAGTCGTACACGAGAGTGTGATCAACAACACGTTGGGCAGGACCCTGGGACCGACTCTTGGCGCGCGGGTCGGTCGCCTGTTCGGTGGGTCGGGAGAGGCGATCGCCACGTACGGACACTCGAAGCCGTTCTGGTACTACGTGAAGTCGTTCCCCGTCGGCATCCTGCCGTGGAGCCTGGCCATCCCTGCGATCTGGACGTCGCGCATGTTGGATCGCGGATCCCGCCCGGCACGCACGCGGTTCGCCGCCGCTCTCGTTCTCGCGGGAGTCGCCATTCTCTCGATCCCGGACGGGAAGCGGACGCTCTACTTCATGCCGCTTCTTCCAGCGACAGCCGCTGTCGTCGGTGCCTGGGTGTCACGTATCGGCTCGCGTTCCGGCGGGCGACTGGATCGCGGAACGCTGGCCACACTTCTGGGGATCGTTGCCGCGGCGAATCTTGCCGTCGGAAGCATGTTGTGCTGGATCGCGGTCTGGGGTGCTCCGAGCGCAAGACTTGCTCCATTGGAGGACGTTCCGGGGCTCGTGGGCGTCGGCGTTCTCGCCCTCATCGGAGCCGGAATCGCAATTGTCCTAACACGTCGTGCGTGGCTTGGCTTCGACGCGGCGCTGGTTCGCTCCGCGCTCCTGTTTAGTCTCGTCGTCACCATCACCGCGGCTGCGTTCGGTCGGCCGTTGCTGGATCCCATGTACGAGTTGCGGACCGGCTCGGAGCACGTCGCTGAACTGGTCACGTCCCCGGAGTGCATCGTCGGGCTCTCCCTGCGCGAGACGGAGCAGGCTGCCCTGGCGTTCTACTCCGGTCGCCCGGTCGTGAACGTCGCGCGCGTGCGCGATCTCGATCGGCTAGCGGACGATGGGACGTTGCGCGAATTCGTGGTCGAGGATGTCAAGCGCACGGCCGCGCTTCGGCGTGCTCTTCGCGAGCACTACGAGACGATCGAGCGCGTGGAACTCAAGTCCGGCGACTTCGTTCTCGTGTGTCGGGCGCGCGCAGGGAGGGCTCACTGAGATGCGGACTCTCTCCTTGAAGATCGACGTCTGCACCTGGGAAGGTCTTCACGGAGGTGTGCCCGCTCTGCTCGCGGTCCTCTCGCGGCATCGTGTGCGCGCCACGTTCTGTCTGGCGTTCGGACCCGACAATTCCGGCAAGGCACTGCGCAACGTATTCCGGCCGGGCTTTCTCAAGAAGATGGTGCGCACCGGAGCACCCACGACGTACGGCTTGCGTACGATGGTCTCCGGCACGCTGCTGCCCGCACGTCCGATTGCGTCGGCGGCACCGGAACTCGTGAAGCGGATCGTCGATGCCGGGCATGAGGTCGCGATCCACGGTTGGGATCATCGTCGATGGCAGGATCAGATCGCGAGTCTCAGCGAGTCCGACACGCTGACCGAATTGGAGACCGCCGTGTTGGCGTGCCGACGCGTCTCAGGGAGTTCGCCTTCCGGAACCGCAGCACCCGGTTGGGTTGTCAGTGCGGCCAGTCTGACTGCGCAGGACACGCTGGAGTTTGCGTACGCCAGCGATCTCCGTGGCGGACTCCCTTGCCGCCTTGAGTTCGGTGGGAGCGTGTACGCGACGCCTCAGATTCCCACGACCGGTCCCTGCGTCGAAGAACTGCTCGCAACAGGCGTGCGGGACGAATCTGACATCGAAGAGGCGCTGCTCGCGGGAGTACGCGCTGCCGACACGGCCGTCTTCGCCGTCCATGCAGAGATCGAAGGGCGCGCATTCAACGCGTTCTTCGATCGGCTTCTCCCCGCACTGCGTGATTCGCGCGATGCCGTCCTTCCCTTGCGCGAGGTCGCTGCGGGTCTTGCGCGGGACGAACTTCCCGTGCGGAATCTGGCGTCCGTCGTGCTCGCGGGGCGCGGAGGACCGGTCGCTACATCGGTTGCGAGAGAGGAAACACGATGATCACGCCCGTCATTGTGGACGACGCGCTGCTGCGGGCGCTCTCCGCAGAAGCGCGTGATTCTGCGCGGGGGCGAATGAACCACAACCTGCACGTGATGGACGACGCGGCGCATCGTCTGTTGAACGCCACCGAACCGCGCACTTACGTGCAGCCGCATCGCCATCTCTCGCCACCTCGCTGCGAGACCCTGTCGATCCTGAGTGGTCGCGGTGCAGTCGTCTGCTTCGACGACCACGGTGCCATCACGAAGGTTGCGCTCCTCGGCGACGCTGGTGGTGTGCGGGTCATCGAACTTCCGGCCGGTTGCTGGCACACGCTGGTCTCGCTCAAGAGTGGCACGGTCTGGTTCGAGGTGAAAGAGGGGCCCTACGTGCCGCCAGCGGCGGAGGATCGTGCTGCGTGGGCGCCAGCAGAGAGCGATCCCGTGGCGAGTGCGTGGCTGGTACGCCTGCGCACGTCGATCGACACGGCGGAGGCGACGCGGCCGCGATGATCTTTCGCACTGTACTGCGACGCACGCTCCGCCTTTGCTGTGCCGCGCTCGCATTCGTCGGACTCGTCGCCTTGGGTTCCGCCGCGACGCAGGCCACCTACTCCGACACGAACGGCCAGCAACTGGTCCGTCACAGCGATCCTGATGAACCGATGCGCGTCGTGGCGTTCGGGGACATCGAGGACGAAATCCTCGGATTCGAAGACCTCCTCGTCGCAGTCGGTGAGGGTGGGCACGCCGATTTCGGCGTCGTCTTGGGCGACGTGGCGAAGCACGACCTACGGGCGAGGGAGAGCTACGTCGAGTACCTCGACGCGTTACGCCGCAGCCGACCCGACTATCCGATCTATGTTGTTCCGGGTAACCACGATCGTCCGCGCGAGGGCGAGACCGACGAGTACGCCCGCGTGTTCGGACCACTCAACTGGTGGTTTGTCCACGGAGACGTGCTTTTCGTCGGAGTCGACGACTCGGATGGCTTACTGACGGAGTCGGCGCGGGAGACGCTGCATGAGGCGGCGCACGCTGCGGCTGCGGCTCGCCATGTGTTCGTCTTTCTTCATGTGCCGATCTTCGGTGCCGCAGTCGAGCCCGGTACCGTTCCCGGACGGAGCGGACGTGCGGCCGATCGTGCGCTCGCGGAGTTGCGTAGTGGCCTGGGTGTCGACGTCGACGTCGTCGTCTCGGGACATACGTCGCGCTGGATTGTCGAGACCGACGAGCGTGGGACGCTGCATGTGTGTTGCGGTGCGGAGCCGGGGCTCGGGTGGCCCGCGGACTCGACTCCGCAGATCGCCGCGCTCTTCTCCGTCACCGATGACGACATTCGGGTCGAAGAGATTCGAGTGCCGTATCGACAGGACCTGGTCGCGACGTTGCCACGCGTGATCCACCGCCGGATCTACAATCGACTGCGGCGTCGCCTTGCACCGATCCCCGTGTGGGCGGCGACACTCGTCGCACTCCTGATTTGCTTGCTGCTGCGACCGCGCGCCAATCGAGAAGAGGCGTGAGAGGGCACCGCGGCGGCTACCACGCAGGCCAGACCGTGATGCGTTCGAGGCTCGTCCGCGCGCAGGGGACGTCTCGGATGTCCCGACCGACATGAGTACAAGCGGCGCCGCATCTCAGGTGAGAAACGAGCCTCCGACGCGATCCATTCGTGCCATGCACGCATTGCCTTACGCCGCAATGCTTGCCGTGTGCGCGCAGGGGCTCTGGAAGGCAAGTCTCTGGAAGGCGGCCGAACCGCGCGTCATGGCGATTGCGCGCGACCAGTTCACGGACGGCTTCTTTCGTTCCCTGACGTTCGCAGGGATGCCTTTCCTTGAGAAGCCTCCGTTCTACTACGACCTGACCGCCGCGGCGTTCCACGTGGCTGGCGGCCCGTCCGTCATGGCGGCCCGTGCCGTCGTCATGCTCCTCTCCATGCTCTGGGTGATCGCGATCATCGGCGGTGTCCGCCGTGCCGCCGGAGCGCATGCCGGGATGATCGCCGGGGCGCTGCTGGTCGCCGCACCGGGCTTCGAGACATTGACGCGCCATCTTGGCGTCGACACGGCGATGTGCTCGATGCTTTCGATCGCGATGATCTTTCTCTTCCTTGCGCTCATCGAAAGCGACGACGGCGTCGACGGACGGTGGCTGGCGGCGAGCATCGCAGCGGCCGGGCTTGCTGCTCTGTCGAAGGGTGTGTTCGCGACGGGGCTCTACCTCGCGCCGACGCTTGTGTACGCAGTGGTCGCGCGAGACAAGCGCATCGTCCGTGCCCTGCTCCGTCCGTGGGCGATTGCGCTGCTGCTCCTGCCGCACGCGCTCTGGGCGCTGGTGCTCTACTCCTCGGGCGGGAGTACGTACGTATTCGAGCACTTCATCAACAATACGGTCGGTCGCGCGCTCCATCATCGATTCGACTTCGGAGGGACGCTCGATCTGGACTACGGCGATGTGGGCAACACGTACGATTGGTACTACTACATCCGACGCATGCCGACGAGCGCGCTCCCTGCCGTCCTTGCCGTGCCAGCGGCATTGCTCGCACAGAGACGCCGTGGTGGGCTGCGTGCGATCGACCCGGAATCGCGACTGATGGCTCTCTGCGTCTGTTGGGGGGGCGTGCCTCCGCTCTTGCTCTCGTTCTCTTCCTACAAGGGGCGTGGGCATCTCGCCGCGAGTACCGCCGCGCTCGTGATCATCGGCGCGTTGTGGATCGCTCGACGGACTCGTGAAGCGCTCGCGCAGAGGGACGCCTCGATATCGATGGCGAGCGTCGCTCTGCTCTACGGGCTTGCTCCTCTGACCGTCATCGCGGGGGCGTTCGGCGCTCCGGCGACGCGAGACGGGGCCCACGTGCTACTCGGCATTGCCATCGCCGTCGCGATCGTCGGTCTGACCGCCGCGCTCTACCGCCGCGCGCCCTGGATCGCCGCATGGACTCTTGTCGCGGGGCTGACCGTTGGCTACGTAATCGATTTCTCGCCGGGTCTCCTGCGTGCGGCGGACAACGACCACTCGATGGATGCTGCTTCCATCTGGGTTGCCGGTGAAGTCGAGACGCATCCCGTAGCGGTCTACTATCCGCGCGTGAAGCCGAGACGCGGAACCGACCGCATTGGCTGGTCGGGGGAAGAACAGGTCGGCGTTCTCTCGTACTGGCTCGGTCGTCCAGTCGTGAGACTGCGCACGGACGCTGACATTCGCGCGTACCTGGACTCACCGGTGCCTGCGTACTTCGTCGCCCACCGGCACCGACCGAGCGATCTCAAGTGGCCGCGCGGTGAGGAGGGCGTCGGCTGGAGCGCCACGGCGTGTAACGATGACGACGCATTCGTCCTTATCGCGAATGGCGCGGCAGCCGCGATGCGCAGCGGTCCGCTTGCACCTCCCCCGCGCACAACGATCTCGGTCGCGGTTGACTGACCCGAATCGCGCGGCGATCTCGTCCGCTCCGGCAAGGGATTCAATTTCCACTCATCTTTGTCAACGACGCCCGTGGCGTTGGAGTGGCGACGATGCCAAAGCGATGCGCGTACTCGTTCCGTGGGCACCCGCTCGCCGAGTGACCGGAGGAACATGGCCCGCATTCTGATCTTCGAGGATGAGGTGACGCTTGCTCGGGCGCTCCGGGCCGACGACGATTCCGCCGTTAGCGATGCAGTGAAGAAGCGGTTTCGCGTCGAGTACGACGATTGTCGGTGGATACTGATCACGAAGCAGAAGTGACGCGCGATCCTGACTTGAGGATGTGATGCGATAGCCCGTGCGCGTCGTCCGGCATTCGACCTGCCTTCTCCGCGGCGATCTCGACGCGTCCCCGCGGCATCGACTGGGACCCGCACGCCTGGCGGCTACACTGCGACCAACCCGCGCAACCAACCGGTGTCGAGGAGGATCCGAGTCATCACTCTCCACAGTATTCGTCAGTACCTGTTGCCGGCCGAAGCTGGCAGGTGGGAACGAGTTGTCCGCGTTCTCGCGATCATCGGATTTCTGTTCATGGCGTTCCGCTCATGGCGGAGTGCGGTCGACCGGAGCTACGACTTCGACGGCTTCTGGGAGGGTGGCCGGCACATCCTCGACGCGGGTTTACTGCACGACGGGAAGATGCTGGCGCGCTACCTGCCTCAGTTCCAGGTCCTCCACGTCCCGTTCGCGCTTCTGCCGATCGGGCTGGCCGGGTTGGTGTGGTACTTGCTCAGTGTTGCGGCGTTGCTCGCCACGCCGCGCGAACTCGAGCGTCTCTCGGGCGTGACGCCGCGCGCGCAGATCCCCGCGTGGTTCGTGGCGCTTCCGTTCGTGATCGACAATCTACATCTCGGGCAGAGTGGCGTCGTCGCGCTCTGGGCCACGCTCTTCGCGGTCAATCGCGCGCGAGAGGGCGCGTCCGCATGGGGAGGCAGCATTCTCGGCATCACGGGAGTCGCGAAGATCCCCGCTCTGGCGCTCGCGGCACCGGTCGTGCTGCTCGGGCGTCCCGTCCGCGCGATCGGCGCGCTTCTGGCGTCGGCCGCAGTCGTCACGGGCCTGCTGATCGCCGCTGTGGGATGGCAGGAGACGCGCGAGCATCACGTGCAGTGGTACGAGTTTGTCAGTACGCACCAGACGCCCGCCGGGATGGTTGAGTACGACCACGCATTGCGGCACAACAACCAGTCGATCCCGATTGCTCTCGCCCGCACGTTCGGGAAGATGAAGGAGAAGAAGCGGCGCAAGGCGCCGGTGCTTCTGCGGTTGGATCGCGAAGTGATCTGGACGGTGTCGTCGATCATCATCGGAATCCTCGCGCTGATCGGTCTCGCGTGCGCCGTGCGCGCCCGACAGCGTCGCTTCGAACGCGGAGCGTGGCTCACGGTGACGGCGCTCTCCGCTCTCGGAATGCTCTTCGTTTCACCGCTGGTATGGACGCACTACTTCGTGTTCGCGTTACCGGCGATCGTCGCTCTGCGCGCGCGCCCGCGGACCCTGATCACAATCGGGCTCATCTCGATCGCAGGATTGGCGTCTCATTCTGCACGTCAAATGGGCATGCACATGTGGCTCTGCGTCGCGCTCTACGTCACGCTCTCCTGGCGGTTCCTCCGCTCTCCGCCTGCGGAGTCAGCGGCGGCGCCCGACGTGTCGCGTCAAGGGGCGTAGCCGTCTTCGTTGCCGCGGTATCCGTGATGGTCGTGTCGGTCATCGCGTGTTCTTCGTGGCGATAGCCTGAGAGAGCTGGTACTGCCCGGATCGTGGCTTCCACGCATGCGACCCGCGCTGGCGTCCACGGGAAATGCACTCTCGACCGCAGCGGGGCGGTGAAGACGATACGGACCGCCGCGTCGAGGTGGTCGTCATCCGGCGGTAGCCCCAGCGCGTCGCAGAGGCGTCCGAGTTGGGTGCGTGGATCGCCTACAAAGTCCTCGTGCCGGATCAACACGCTCTGTCCCAACGTGCCCGCTGTGTCGAGCTCCGCCACTGCGTGATACAGGCCGAGCTGCGCATCGATGAGCTTGTCGGGGTCGGTGTGCGGCGCACGGCGAATGCGCGCACCCAGAGTATCGAACGGGTTGCGGATGCAGTGAATGACGCGGATATCCATCGCCAGAATCCTGCTCAACTGCGAGAGCAACTTCGGATTGCCCTGCAAGCGTCGGGCGGTTCGCGCGCCCTTCTTGTCACCGAGGACAAGCGGCTCGCGGATCCGGCCTTGCCAACTGTCCGGCACCGAGTAGCCGAACCCACCCCACGTCCGGCCACGGTCCGAGAACTCGCGCGAGTTCGCGGCAACGAGAGCGAGGATCTGTCCACGTGAAAACGGGAGATCAGCGAAGTGCAGCGCATCGAGTTCGTGCGCGACAAGTGCGTCGGGATGCGCGTCGAGCAGTGACGCAACGAGTCCGTGGCCACGCCTCGGATACCCGACAACGATCACGAATTGCCGCGTGGTGGTCAGTCGCTCAGCGCCGTTGCGCGCGTCCCTGAACGACGACAGCCAGAGGCGCGCGAGTTGGGCTGGCGAGTGACGTTTGCACCCCACGAGCCCCGACGGGACCGCTCGGCTTGCCTCTGATACGTGACTCAATTCACGTGCAGTCTCGCACGGGAACTACGCTGTGTCAGCCCTCGCGATTGAAGCGATCACGACCAGCCACCCCACGTGGCGCTCGTCACGGTGTAGCGGCTGGACACGCGCGCTCATCTCCTGGGGGCCGGTCCAAATGGTCTCCTCGGGAGCGGTGTCCGTCTCGGTGCCGCGGAGATGCACTGCGAGCGCGTCGAGCCACGCTTGCGGCGGCAGAGGGCCGGCGTACACGACGAGGTCCGCCGTCGGACCGAGGAGCACGGAACGTCTCCCGCACGCCGTTGTGAGGCCGATCAAGAGCTCGCGCCCGCCGCGCAACTGTCCCTTGCGCCGGCGCTCGAGAGCATCATGCTGATCCAGGATGCGGTTCATTTCGTGCGCGAGTGCCGAGAGCTCGTCGTCGCCGTCCAGCTCGAGGCGGGTGTGTTGGCGCCCCTCCCTGATCGCCTGCGCGAAGCCACTGATACGTGTCAGGCGGTCCAGGACCGTGGTGTTCAGTGCGCGCGTGAGAAGAACCAACGTGAAGAGCCCGATGGTCGCGAGCGCTCCGAGCAAGGCGCTCCGGCGTCGCGCGTTCTCCTCGACGCTCAGGCGTGCTTCGAGAAGTTGCGCGTGGATGCTCCCGACGAGTTGCTGGGCGGCGGCGCGTGACTCCCGGAACACGCGCGCCAGATCACGCACGATGCGCTGCGCCGTCGGTCGCTCGTCTGCTGCGAGGAGCTCGTCGATCGTCTCCTGGTAAGTGCGCACGCGCTCCTGGACGTCGTCGGTCTCGGTCGTGTCGTGGGCCGGGCGCTCCGAGTCGCGTAGACGTTGCGCTGCGTCGCGCAGAGCGACGCGTGCGGTCTCGTACGACGCGAGTGCCTCCGGCGTTGGATCCAAGGCGACCTCGAGCGCGGTCTCCTGCTGCGCATCGAGGGCGAGCAGCAACGTTTCTGAAGACTCCCACGAGCGGAGGTAGTGATCGAGCCGCTCGCGCACTGTCACGGAGATGTCGTGGAATCCGAGCGCCGCGCTGCTGGCGGTCAGGGCCACGAGCAGGGCGAGAATTGTGTAGCCCATCACCAGTCGTGTGCGAATCGTCATCTCAGGCGAGACTCCCGATGCGGCGCACGGCGTCCTTTGTCCCGACCACGACGAGTACGTCGTCGGAACGCAACGCCTCACTCGGTTCCGGATTGGTCGTGACGCCGTCGTTACGTCGTAGCGCAACGACGGAGACCCCGAAGCGCTTGCGCACGTCGAGACTCACGAGTGTCTTGCCGTGCCAGACTTCCGGGCAGCCGATCTCGGCGAGTAACGTGTCGTCGTCAAGCGGGAGCTGATCGACGAGATTGGGTTGCGAGAGCCGCGCCGCAAGCCGTTCACCCATCTCGCGCTCGGGGTTCACTACCTCGTCGGCGCCGACTGCGCGCAGGACGCGTCCGTGCAACGTCGAGATCGCACGCGAGATGATCCGCGGGACCCCCTGTTGTTTCAGAAGCGCCGTGACGAGGATCGAGGCCTGCATCGACTCGGCTCCGATTCCGACGATGACGCAGCCGAAGCGGTCGAGGCGGAGTTCTCGGAACGCGCGTTCGTCAGTCGCGTCCGCGCGAATAGCTGCGTCCACGTCGCCCGCGAGCGCCTCGATCGCCATCGGGTCGTTGTCCACCACCATCACGGAGTGGCCCTGGCGCACGAGCCCGAGCGCGACGAACTTCCCGAAGCGGCCGGCGCCGACGACTGCATACTCTCGTTGCATGACCACCCTTTCGCCGTCTATCCGACGGCCACGACTTCCGTGGGGAACTCCGCGCGTCGCGGGCTGCGCCCGCTGAGCATCAACACCAGTGTCAGCGGCCCCACGCGTCCCACGAACATCAACGCGGCCACAAGATACTTGCCACTCGGTGCCAACTCCGCTGTCGCGCCGATGGTGAGGCCGACGGTGCCCACCGCACTCGCCGCCTCGAAGACAACCGTCTCGAGGTTCCCGGGGAGTGCGAGCGCGAGCAGGATCGTGCCGAGCGCGAACACACCGACCGTGACGGCCGCAACCGTCGCGGCACGGTAGACCACAGCCTGCGGGATCGTCCGACCGAAGAGCGAGACTCGAGACTCGCCGCGCCCGATGGCGGGCACGACGGCCAACAGCAGCACGACGGTGGTGGTCTTGATCCCGCCGCCAGTGCCACCGGGTGATGCTCCGATGAGCATCAGGATCGCCATCAGGATCGTCGTCGCGGGGCGCAGCGGGGCGTAGTCCACGGAGTTGAAGCCCGCAGTGCGCAGCGTCACGGATTGGAAGATGGCGTTGGTCACGCGATCCCACGCCGAGAGTCCGTCGAGCGACGCGTTCCATTCGAGCGCACCGTAGGCGATGGCGCCGCCGACCACGAGTGCGAGCGAACTCCAGATGACCACGCGCACCTGCACGGAGAGGCGCGAGTGGCGGTGCCCGCGGAGGCGCGCCCACGCGACGGCGAGGACGCTGAAGCCGAGCCCGCCGAGGGTGATCAGAACAGCGAAAATCGCGAGCACGAAGGGCTGCCCCTGAAAGCTCACGAGAGAATCGGATTGAAGTGCGAAGCCGGCGTTGCAGAATGCCGAGATCGAGTGGAACGACGCCTTCCAGGCCGCCATCCAGAACGAGACGTCGTCTCCGGCGAATACTGGGTAGAGAGCGACCGCACCGACGGCCTCGATCACGAATGTCGCGGCGACGACGAACACGACGAGACGATGCGCGGTTCGAGAACCGGGTGCCTCGAGGGTCTGTCCGAGCGCGTGCTCCGCGCGCACACGAAGTCCGCCGGAGAGCGCCATCGTCGCGATCGACGAGAGCGCCATGATCCCGAGCCCGCCGATTTGGATGAGCGCGAGGATCACCATCTGGCCGACGAGCGAGAAATCCACGGGCGTATCCAGCACGACCAATCCGGTGACGCAGACGGCGCTGGTCGACGTGAAGAGAGCGTCCACCGGCGAGATGGAGTGGCCCGGTGCGCTACACGCGGGGAACGTCAGTGCCACCGCTCCGAGCACGATCGCGGAGGCAAACGTGTAGACGACGAAGAGTGCCGGTCGCCCCTGAAAGTGGCGCACGATCTCCTGCATCGTCGGGCTGAAACGCAGGATGAGGAGCAACGTAAGCGCGAAGTGGAGGGCTGTGAGCGAGAGCGCGATGCGCGGGTCGATGAACGCCGTCGGGAGCGCTCCGAGAAGCGGTATCCAGACGAGGATAGCAGTCTTCGATCCATGTCTCGCAACAGTGACGATGAAGTTCGCAGCCGGGATGACGGTCACCGCGAACATGACCGCCAGTACGATCTGAGCTAGCGGGTGGTCGCCCTGTTCGTAGCCGACGACCGCCATCCACACGAGGAGCGAGACGACGGTGAGGTGGCGCAATGCCGCGCCGCGCCGCGCCAGCCACCGTGGGGCGTGTGCATCCGGGTCGAAGTGCCGCCGCAGTTCGCGCTTCGTCTTCACGTGCGGGCGGTCGACGTAGTGCCGGACAAGCACGACCGCCTGCCAAAGTGCGACCGTTCCCGCGACCGCCGGATCGGTGGCGATCGCCGGGACGAACGCTCCGACGTTCACGCAGAGTAGCGTCGGTGTCAGGAACGACGGTCGGCCGCGGCCGCGGAATTGTCCCCAGCTTTCGATGGCCGTGACGAGAGCGAGGACTCCCGTGTAGATCCACCCGAGGGAGGTCACGTCGTCTCGGGGGCCGAAATAGGCCTCCGGCATGTTGACGGCGAGCTGCCCGATTGCCGCGACAACCGACGCACCGATGAGTTGCGCGACGCGCAGGCGCGTGGTGCGGCGGGGGACGTGCTGGGAGGTCATCGGGAGAGCCGCGGCGCGGAGAGTTGTCTCTGAACACGATGAACTCGGGCGCCGAATTCGCGGAGAGTACACCTCTCATGGCCTCGCCGACGTCAAAAGTAGGTGATCCGGCCCCGAAGTATGGCAGCTCCGTCGTTCGTCGCGTTAGTACGGCGAAGTTCATCATCAATCGGGGCCGCAGGTTCATGAATCCAGTCGTCCGCGGGGCCCTCCGCATCAATCACCGCCTCAAGAGTCTCGGGCAGTTCTACATGCTGCTCGCGGCGGTTGTCGTTGGAGTCGTGGGTGGCTACGGGGCGATCGCGTTCCGCTACCTCATTCACTCGTTGCAGGACATTGCGTGGCTTCATTCGGCGCTCGAGAACGGTTCTCTTGCCGAGCTGCCCTGGTACTGGATTTTGATCATCCCGGCGGTGGGTGGGTTGATCGCCGGCGCCATCACGGATCGTTGGGCCCCCGAGGCCGGTGGACACGGCGTCCCGGAAGTGATGGAAGTCCCGGAAGTGATGGAAGCCGTCGCGCTGCGCGGGGGCCGCATTCGCTTGCGTGTGCTCTTCGCGAAGCTCTTCGCTTCGGCAGCGACGATCGCGTCCGGTGGGTCGGTGGGCCGCGAGGGGCCGATCGTGCAGATCGGCGCGTCAGCCGGATCTTCGATCGGTCAGATGCTCGGGCTGAATACTGGCCGCATGCGCACGTTGGTTGGCTGCGGTGCGGCCGCCGGCATCTCCGCGACGTTCAACGCTCCTGTCGCGGGCGCGTTCTTCGCGGTTGAGATCCTGATGGGCGACTTCGGCGTTCCGCAGTTCTCGCCCATTGTCGTGTCGTCGGTGATCGCGACGGTCGTCAGTCGGCACTACCTGGGCGACTCACCCACGTTCGACATCCCTGAGTACTCTCTGAATCACTCGGGTGAGCTCGTCGCGTACGTCGTTCTCGGTCTGGTTGCCGCAGTCGTGGGCGTCGCTTTCATTCGCTCGCTGGACTGGGCCGAGGAGCGCTTCGAACGGATGCCGACGTCGCTCCCCATCAAGGCGGCTTTCGGCGGCGCCATGCTCGGAACGCTCGCGCTGGCGTTCCCCGGCGTTCTCGGCGTCGGCTACGACGAGATCAACCACGCGCTCGCTGGCGAGTCGTCGGGGCGTTACCTCGTCATTCTGCTGGTCGCCAAGATGGCCGCGGTCTGTATCACGCTTGCGTCCGGCGGATCGGGCGGCGTGTTTGCACCGTCGCTCTTCATGGGGGCCGCTGCCGGAGGCGCTGTGGGGGCCGCAGCGCAGGCGCTGATCGGTGTCGAAATCGCCGAGCCCGGCGCATATGCGCTCGTGGGTATGGGAGCCATGGTCGCCGCCACGACGCACGCGCCCGTGATGGCGATCCTCGTCATCTTCGAGTTGACGGGCGACTACCGGATCATCCTGCCGCTCATGCTCTCGTGCATCATCGCGACCGTGCTGGCCTCGGCGCTACACCGTGACTCGATCTACACGGCCAAACTGACGCGACGCGGGGTGCGGATCCGTGGCGGGCGCGCGCTGAACGTGCTGTCGAAGATCACGGCCGAGAGTGTGATGCATACGGATCTGTTCCGTGTCTCGCCGGGGGAGCGTCTGCCTGCGCTACTCGATGGCATTCTCGGACGCGACCACGCGTGCATGTACGTCGTCAGCGAGAGCGGGAAGTTCGAGGGCGTGATCACCCTCAACACTCTCCGTCCTGTGTTGCAGGATAGCGGCGGCGTGGCCGACGTACTGGTCGCGCGTGACCTCGCCTCGAGGCATGGGCCGCAGGCGCGCCGCAGCGACACACTCGACACCGTCCTCGGGCGCCTCGCGTCGGGCTATCGTGATGAGATTCCCGTCGTCGAGGACGGTCAACTGATCGGTGCCATCCGCACCGAGGACGTGCTTGCTTGTTATCGTCGTGAACTTCTCCGGCGTGAGATGGCCGAGAGCGTTGCGGTGACGATTGCGCACACGGAGCAGGAGCCGGTGACGTATCACATCGGTGACTTCGCCGTGGAGGAGCACCCCGCACCGAAGCGCTTCTTCGGTCAGACCATCGGTGGTCTCAACGTCCGTCAGCGCTTCGGCGTCACCGTGCTCCTGGTACGCGCTGGCGAGACCGACGACGACGCGCACCCCGAGATGCCGGATGCCGACTACGAGATCCAGCCGGGCGATCGGCTCGTCGTCTTCGGACCGCGAGATGCGGTGGCGCGGATGCGCCTCAGCAAGGCCGGGCAGCAGCCGCCAACGGGCGATCCGGAGCCAGCGCCCGAAGATTGAGGCGATACGGCGATACCGAAGATACGGACTCCTTCAACGCGTCAGTGCAGTTTCACGCCGCGCCAGATCCCCGCACTTGAGTACTGCGCGCCGACGCCCCAGCGGCCCGTGACGTCGACGTCTTCCAGGGTCCACACGAGCGGGTCGTGGTCGGCGATCTCGAGCGTGATCTGGTCGCCATCGACGCGGATACGGAACTTCACCTCGTTCCCGACGCGCACCTCTGGCACGTCCATCCAACCGACGTTGCGCCAGACTTCGCCCTCGGTTCGGTAGTCCAGGATCGTGACACCTGCGTCGGCGCGGAACGCGACTGTGACGAAGCCCTCGTTCCGGCGGGCAAGGAGTACGTTCATCTGGGGGTTCGTGCCGTAGAGCAACTCGACGCTGCCGGAGATGGCGAACTTCTTGCGGCCGACCGGCTCCACACGCCATGCCGTGGTGTTTTGCGCGCTCCACGCCATCTGCGTCCATGTGTCCCCGCGGATCCCCAGTGTCCGAAAGGTCTCGTCCCACGCAGGACGGAGCGCACGCACGTACGCCTTGAATTCTCCGTTCAATGCGTCGAGCGTCTCCTTGCCCCACGCCTTCTCAAGCGACTTCGCTAGTCGCGCTCCGAACGTGCTGCCACCTCCGGTCCGCCACGCTGTGTCGATCATCGTGCGCCGGAAGTCGCTGTCTTGTGTCTCGACGAGAAAGCGGAAGAAGACCGCCCACACGGCGTAGCGCCTTGCGAACGAGACGTCGTCGAGTTTCGTGAAGATGATCTCGCGCGGCGTCGGCAGTGCGTTGCTTTCGAGAAGCCGCTGCACGCGGACGATGCGCGTCGAACTCATCGGATCCAACTCGGCGCGCGGCGTGAGTTTCTGTGTGACCAGCACAGCATCGGCGATCCAGGTCGCAAGTCCCTCGGACAGCCAGCTCGGTTGGTCTGTGTGGTTGGGCATCGCCTGGTAGAGCGCGCCATGACATGCCTCGTGAACCGCTGCCCGAAGCGTGACCGCGGACAGACCGACGCGGGCGAATACGGTGTCATCCAACTCCGGTTGCAACGCGATGTGCGCGGTGCCATCGACTGCGGCCATGAACGCGAGGTTGCGCGCGAAGTGACCGCCGGTGATCTGCTTGTCCGCCGCGGCGAAGTCCGCCGCGCCGCGGTATATGTGCACCTCCTTGCGCCCCTTCTCCTCGACGCTTCTACCCAGCACGGCGACCGTGGCATCCCAGACCGGTTCGACGGCCGCGAGCACTTCGTCCGCGATGCGCGACGTATCAAAGTGGCAGAGGACGCGGTAGTGCTCGCCTTGGCGCTCAACAGCGACGGGCGCCGGCCCCCAGGGCTTAGCCTCTTCCTCGGCTCCCGCGCGCGGTGGCGTTCCGGAGGCGGCGATCAGGAGCCCGCAGGCAATCAGTGTCCACCGCATCACGTTCTCTCGAAGCATGCGCTCACTCCTCCGGCTTCCCTTGCGCAACTGCGCGGTCGTGGGGCGCCAGACTACAGGGACCCTGGAGTGCAGCGTCCCGAAGTACGCCCCTTGCGGAACTCAGAACGAGTCGTACAGAGGCGTCTTGCAACGCGAGTGGCGTCCGTCGCGTTTCAAGGACGAGGAACCGGGCCGCGCGGCGTCAAGCCGTCGCCTGCTCCCCGCAATCGCCAGCGTCCGACTCGCAATCGGGATCGCTGGATCTGCTGGCGCGATCGTGCCCGGTCGGATGTGAAATTTCGATGTGCGGGGATCGCGTTGGAGGTGCTCCATGCGATTCCACTCTCCGTCTGCCTCGTCGGCGGGCTCCCTCGGGCTCCGACGTCCACAGCGCGGCTTCACTCTTGTCGAGATCCTCGTCTCGATCTCGATTGTCGCTGCGCTGATGGCGTCGGCGTTGCTCCTCGTGCCCAAGGGCATGGAGATGTCGCGGCGCTCACAGTGCGCGAGCAACCTGGCGGACCTCGGTGCGCTCTATCAACTGCAGAGGATGGAACAGCCCGGGCGCTCTCGCTACGACGGTGCGGCTGTGCTGCTCGCGCTGCGCGCCGAGTCGGGGGCCGTGCGCTTCGGCGACGAGGATAAATTCCTCTGTCCCGGCGACCCGCAGGCGGTCTTTCCGCGCAGCGATCCCGAGCGGCAGCGCTGGAGCGACGTCGATCTGGGCAATGTTCCCGACGGACTCTGCTCGTACGCCGCGCGCGACTTCTCCGGGCACCCTTTCGGCGCTCGCGGGAGGCGCAAAGAGGTCCTCGCGACGGACCGCCAGGGTGACGACGGCCGCACGCCGCACCACGATGGCGGCCTGAACGTGCTCTACGACGACGGGGCTGTGAAGTTCCTGCGTCGTGCCGACCTGGGGCTCGAATCCAGTGATCCGATCGTCGTGGGGGCGGCCTCGGAGCACCCGGAACTCGGCAGCGTTGCCGTGCGTGTCGGGGTGGACTGAGGTCCTGACGGCAGCATGTCGCGTGCCTAGAGTCGCGGGCGCATCCGACAAGATCGCTGAACCCGCGGCCCCCGGCTCCGTTGATTGGCCTTCACAGCGTGGCGATACCGCGCGGCGATCCCGGGTTTCGCATTCGGGATGCGCCGCCCGTAGTACCTTCGTCGGCTTGACGCTCATCCGACCAGCGGAGTTGCCGCGTGTAGGCGGCGGAGGCCAGATGCCCGCGATCGAAGTCGAAAATCTCACGAAACGCTACGGTGCCAGGATTGCCGTCGATCAGATCTCATTCTCAATCGAGGACGGGGAGATCGTCGGATTCTTGGGGCCGAACGGCGCCGGCAAGACGACGACCCTGCGCATGCTGTCGTGTTTCCAGCCCGCGACGAGCGGGACGGCACGCGTCGCGGGCTACGACGTCTTCTCGCAGAGCATCGGCGTCCGCGAGGCAACGGGCTATCTCCCCGAGAGCACGCCGCTCTACTCCGAGATGCGGGTCTTCAAGTACCTGTGGTATCGGGCGACGCTGAAGGGCGTGCCACGTCGCAATCGGCGTGGGTACATCGAGTCCGCGATGGCGCGCTGCGACATCGGCGATGTCCGCGAGCGCATCATCGGGCACCTGTCCAAAGGCTACCGGCAGCGCGTTGGACTGGCCGACGCGCTGGTCCACAGGCCGAGCGTGTTGATCCTCGATGAGCCCACATCTGGCCTCGATCCGAACCAGGTCCGCGACGTGCGCGACCTCATCAAGGAGATCGCTGGCGAGACCACGGTGCTCTTTTCGACGCATACGATCCCGTGGGTCGAGCAGGTCTGCGAACGGGTGATCATCATCAATCAGGGCCGCATCGTGCTCGACGGAACGCTCTCGGGTATGCGCAAGCAGATCGAACCGTGGGCGCGCGTCGAGTTCCGCACCTCGATGGATGCGCGCCCTGCGATGGACGCGGTGAGATCGGTCGCGCCGATCTTCTTCGTCGAGAACCTGACGGTGGGGGACCGCACCACGCTGCGCTATCTGACCGAGAAGCGCAACCTGGAGGCCACCCGTGCGCAGGTACAGACGGTGCTTGCCTCCGCCGGGGGCGCGGTCGAGAACGTGAACGTCGTGGACGCGGTCGTCGAGGACCTCTTCACGAAACTTACCCGCGGCAGCGAACAGATTGTGGGGGCCCGCCGATGAGCCGCCTCTTCGCCCTGACGAAGCGGGAGCTGTCGGCGTATTTCTTCGCGCCGGTTCCGTGGGTCCTGACGTTCTTCTTCCTCCTCCTCACGTGGTACTTCTTCCAGTGGGAGATGAGTCAGGCGTACGTCCAGGTCACCTACGCCCCCGTCTTCATGGCCCTCGACTTCATCCTGATGTTCCTGGTGCCGCTCCTGACGATGAACTCGGTCGCCGAGGAACGCTCTCGAAACACGCTCGAGACCTTGCTCACTGCGCCTGTTCACGATTGGCAGGTGATCCTGTCGAAGTGGCTCGGCACGTTCAGTTTCTATGTGACGATGCTGGTCCCGACGCTGGTCTACTGGGCGATTCTGGCCTACCTCGGGTACGACATTCACAAGCCTGACGCAGGGCCGATCCTGACCGCATACCTGGGCGCGCTCTTCCTTGGCGGCCTCTACATCGCGATCGGCATCTTCGCCTCATCGCTGACCGAGAACGCGCTGATGTCGGCGTTCCTCGCGTTCTTCATCCTGATCACCATGCTGTCGATCGGCGTCCTGCCGTTCATGCGCGAGTCCGCGCCGAGTTGGATGCGCGACACTGCCGAGTATCTGAGTCAGAACCTGCACTTCGCCGAGTTCCTGAAGGGGAGGATCGACGCCTACGACGTCACGTACTTCGTGACGCTGACCGCGTTCTTCCTCTTCCTCGCAGTGCGCAGTCTGGAATCGAGGAAGTGGCGATGAGTCCCGACACACCCTCCGAGCAGGATCCGGCGGAGTCGCCCGAGTTGCCCGAGTCGCCCGATCTTGATCCACGCGGCCCTGCTGCGACGGATCATGCAGCAGAGCCCCGCGTCTCGACGTTCGCCGCGGAGATGCCCGCCGCCGACCAGCCGTACCAGGCCGCGGGTCGCTCCTCTCCATGGGGCTACATCTTCTTCGCGGGCATCCTTCTGCTTCTGTCCGGCCTGTTCTGGTGGTGGGTCGAACAGGAGACGACTGCGGTCCTGCGGATCTGGATGTTCGCCGGTCTCGTGGCGACGCTCTCGCCGCTGTTCTGGCACATCGTGGACGTGCTCGATGCCATAAGATCGCGGCGTGGCGCGGCCAGTGGCTTCGTCATCCTGACGACCATTCTCGGCATTGCCGCGTTCGGGATTGTCTCCAAGATCAACATGGATAAAGGGAAGGGCGTCTTCGCGTACGACTCGACCGCCACCGGCAAATACACGCTCGGCGACGCGACGCGCAAACTGCTCGACGAGGTGCCCGGCACCATCTATCTGACGTACATGCAGCAGGCGGCGTTTGACCAGGGGCTGCGTGGGCCGGCGCTCGACCAATTGGCCGTGTACGGCGCGCTCGGTGATCGGATCGAGGTGAAGGTTCTTGAGCCGATTCGGGACAAGGTCGCAGCGAACGCCTACCTGCGATCCGTCGGCGTGCTTGGCACGTCGTCCGGCGAGACCGAGGACATTCTCGTCATCTCGTACGGCGAGCCGGGGCGTGAACCGATTCCCGGACGCCACAAGGAAGTGCGCGTCGAGCCGTATACGTGGATGAAGCGCTCGGCGGTCGGCGAGACCAAATGGCTGGGCGAAAGCGTCATCTCCGACGCGATCATGGAACTCGTCTTCGAGCGCACGAAGCTGTACTCGACCGGCGGTCACGGGGAGCGCTCGATCGCGGAGGAACTCCGTACCGTGCGCGAGGCGTTGCAAGGCCAGAACATCGAGGTGGCCGAGACCCCGCTCACGCTGCGCAGCGAGTCCCGGGTACCCGAAGATTGCGACGTTCTCGTGATCCTCGATCCGCAGGCGCCCTTCTCCCCCGAAGAGGCCGAGATCATTCGCGAGTTCCTGGAGCGCGGCAAGACGCTCTTCTGTGCGCTTGACGTCTCGCGTCAGGGCCGGACGACCGGTCTCGAGGCCGTGCTCGATGACTTCGGGATCTACACGCGCGTCAACTACATCGTGATCGCGCCGTATCGCACCTCCACGGGTCAGGTCGAGACGTATCAGCTCAACCCGCTGCTGGTCATCCGCCCGCAGGACTACGCCGAACACCCGTCCACCCGCGCGCTGCGGGCCCGTTCGGGGCTCGCAACGGCATTCAGCGAGTCAAGCTACGTCGAGGTCGAGGATGATCCGGCGGACGGCCTCGAGGTCGAGGGCATCGTCTTCGCGCCCTTCGTCCCTCAACTTGAGACGCCCGGCTTCGCCGCACGCGTGGACGCGATGCGCGCGGACTACCAGGCACCGAACAAGGACACCGACAAGATCGGTGGTCAGCTTGCACTGGTGGCCGTGGCGACGAAGGCGGTTCCAACGAAGCCGGGCGAGCGGGACCGCGATGCGCGTGTCATCGTGCTTGGCGATACCGATGTGCTCACCGATCAGCTCATTCGACAGGTACCGCCGAACCTCGATCTAGCCATGGGGCTGATCCAGTGGGGCATCCGGCGCGAGGGGCTCGTGGCGGTCAGCGCACGGACGATCGAGCAGGAACGCGTCGAATTGAAGGAGCATGGCAAGCGCGTGGCGCTGGCCTGGCCGCTCGGCGTCGCGCTCCTGTCGCTCGTTGCCGGTGGTCTCGTCTGGTGGACGCGCAGGAGATAGCTCGATGACCTGGAAGAACGTTGTGGGGATGCTCCTCCTTGTGGGGCTCGCCGCTCTTGCGCTCGTGTTCATGCAGGACGACAGGGTCACCGATAGCGGCCGACCGTTGCTCATCGTGAAGGCGTTCGACAAGAGCACCGTCACGCGCATCGAAGCGAAGGCCGAGGCCGGCGACACGCTGATCCTGCGGCGACGCACCGACGACACCGAGTCGTGGGATCTCGATATCGGGCAGGAGTGGGCCCGCGCGAACGCGATCACGATCGACGAGATCCTGACGGCATTGATGCGCGCCGATGTCACGCAGTACTTTCCTGCGGCCGAGGTGACCGCGGAGCAGCGCAACAGCTACGGACTCGTCGTGCCGAACGTCACGTTCACATTGAAGCTTCCCTCGGGAGAGCGCACCGCGCGACTCGGCGGGTTCACGCGTGAGGGTGGTGGGGCGTATGCCGATCGGGGCCCCGACACCGACGTGATGGTCGTTCCGGCGGTGGCCCTGCGACAGTTTCTTGATGCCTTCAACGCCGGTCTGCGCGACACCCGCGTCACCGACTTGCGCACGTATGACGTGAAGGCGGTCGAGATCGTCAAGGGCGGTGTGACCACCCTCTTGGCCGAGAAGGATCTCAACCAGATCTGGCGCACGTCGCAGCCCTTCGCCGGCTACGCAGAGCCGATCACATTCGAGGCGCGCGTCTCGCATCTCGTCAACGAGCATTGGTCGAGCATCGTCGAAGACGGCGTCCAGGACCTGCAGCGCTACGGTCTCGTGCAGCCCGCTGCGGAGATCACGCTCACGTCGAAGAGGGGGACGACGCATACCGTTCTGCTCGGCGGCCCGGCGAACGAGGTCGAGGGCGGCCGCTACTTTGCCGAGAAGGGCTACCACTCGGTCTACGTGGTCTCGCAGCGCTTCGTGGACGCCGTGTTCGCCGACGCGTCCGAGACGCGCGACCGCAGCTTCTCACGACTCGGACTCGGCATCGAGTCGGTCGTGGCGGGTGTCGGAGACACGTCGTTCGAGCTGACGAAGGTCCACGACTGGGAAATCGAGAAGCCGGCCCGCGAGCCGGCCGAGGAGTCGGTCGTCGAGGACTTCCTCGAGCAACTGCGTCAGTGGCCGGTGGTCGAGTTCATGGACGGCCAGATACCAGCAGAGTTTGGCGTCGGTCCCGAAGGTCACGAGATCCAGATTGGGACCAACGGCGGTGCGGTCACCACGCTCCTGATCGGCACGCAGCGGGGGGATGGCAACTACTACGCACAGCGCAAGGGCGATGGCGGTCTGGTTGTGGTCGGAGGCGCCGTCGTCGATCGAATCCTCAAGGGCTGGTTGCAGTTCAAGCGTCGCTCGGCGTTCGAGATCTCGATCCAGGACCTCAACTTCATCGGTCGTTCCGGCGGCACCGGACCCACCGGAGCGGATGTCGCGGACGAGAAATGGAGTCGCGATCTGGACGGCCAGGACAAGGCCTGGAAGGCGAAGATCGGCCAAGTCGGTGGCGGGCTGAATCCGGACGCCATGGGCGATTTTCTCGGCGCGATCCGCAGTGTTCGCGCACTCGAGTGGTTCCACTGGGACTCGAGCCGCGACGACGAGATGGGTTTCGGCGCCGGCAACGCATCCGCTGCGACCGCCTGGTTCGAGCTCGATTTCCGCGGCGGTCTGCCCATCATGCACCTGCTCATCGGGAACAAGGTCGAGGGCCGCGAAGCCTACTACGCTCGCAAGGACGCCGGCGGCTTCGCGTTCGCCATGGACGCCGCCGTCGTCGATCGGCTGACGCAGAAGCTGACGAAGGGCGAATAGCGGACAGCCCCCGATCTCGCAGCGACCGCGATAAGGAGCCCGCGCTCCGTCGCGCGTGGCGAGCTATGTTCTGGGGCGCTGCGAGTGGAGGTCGTCGACGCGATCAAAGGCCCGCTCCGCCACCGCTGCGTCCACCGGCAGCTCTTCGAACGGCGCGAGTAGGCGGCGGACGACATCCTCGTCCACGTAGCGACCGGAGAAGAGCTCCCAGCGCGTGATGGACGAGTAGCACGCGCGTGACGCGCAGGTGATCAATGAAGACGTCCGCAGCCGGCCACGCAGCGCCGAAAGTCCAAGACGACGCCGGCCCCCGGATCGCCCTAGGAGCGCGCCAGTCCTCCTCACCGAGACGCCAGATCGCCCCCTCAATCCCAAACCTCGCCAATACCCAGCCTCAAAAGGCGCAAGAACAGACCCGGTATGGTCCGAGCATGGTCCGACACCCCTGGGTTCGACAAGCCCGAGTGGGCTCGATCGACCCGTGAGGTGCAGGGAGTGGACTCCGCCTGCGAAACCCGACCGCGCGACGGGTTCCCTCCCGCGTCGAGGCTCCGCCCCCATGCGGGCCCACGATCTCCGAGCGCAGCCCCGGTTGAAGCAGCCGGAGCCGCGACGGGAGCCGAACACCCGAGCGAAGCGAGAGGTGGCGACGGAGTCGCCACAAACGCAAGACAGGCTCCGCCTGTCCCCCCCTCGCGCTACGCTCCGCCTTCATGCTCGACCGCTTCTTTCGTGACCTGCGTACCGAGCCCGATCTGGCGCCGAATATCGTGCACTGGCATCGGGAACCCGCACGCAACGCCGTTCTGTCGGAATTCCCCGACTGGACGCCGCCAGCGGTGCGCGAAGCCTTCGCGCGCACGGGCGTCGAGCAACTCTGGTCGCACCAGCGGGCCGCGGCCGACCTGGCGCACGCGGGCAAGCACGTTGCGGTGGTCACGCCGACAGCATCGGGCAAGACGCTCTGCTATAACCTGCCCGTCCTGACGGCCCTGATGGGGGACGAGCCGACTGCAGCAACGGTTGCCAGCGGCATTCGAAAACCCGAGGCTGGCCCGTCTGAAATGGGCCCGCCCGGAGACGGTGCGCGGGCCCTCTACCTCTTCCCGACGAAAGCGCTCTCGCGCGACCAATTGGCGTCGTTTGCGGAACTGACGAAGGGCCTCCCCAAGCGTATTCGTGCGGGGGTCTACGACGGCGACACGCCGCCCGCCACGCGACGCACGTTGCGCGCGGCCGCCGATGTCGTCGTCACCAATCCGTACATGCTCCACGCGGGCATCCTTCCGCATCACCTGCGCTGGGCGTCGCTCTTCCGCGATCTCCGCTACGTCGTGGTCGACGAGATGCACACGCTGACGGGCGTACTCGGCAGCAACGTCGCGAACGTGTTGCGGCGACTGCGTCGGATCTGTCGGCACCACGGTTCCGATCCGACGTTCCTCTTCTGCTCGGCGACGCTTGCCAATCCGGGCGAACTAGCGAGCAACCTGATCGGGGATGCCCGCGCTGGAAACGCTCGCACTGAGACCGATCACACTGAGAACAATCGCACTGAAGAGAACCAATCCGGGCGCGAGCGTGTCGAGGTGCTCTCACGGTGTGGGGCGCCGTCGCCCGAGCGCCACCTTCTGCTCTTCAATCCGCCGATCGTTGACGAGGCCAGTGGGGCGCGCTTCAGTGCGCTGGAGGAGGCGCGGCGGATTGCGTCGTATGCATTGCGCGCCGGCCTGCAGACGCTGGTCTTCGCGCGATCGCGCAACAGTGTCGAGGTGCTCACGAAGTACCTGAAGGACACCGCGCATGAGTTGGGGTTGGACCCGGCGATTGTGCGCGGATATCGCGGTGGGTACCTGCCCAATCTGCGGCGCGAGGTCGAGTGCGGTCTGCGCGATGGTTCCGTGCGCGTTGTTGTCGCCACCAACGCGCTCGAACTCGGGATCGACGTCGGCGGGCTCGATGTCGTGATTCTGACGGGTTATCCCGGTCGGGTGGCGAGTGCGCGGCAGCAGGCCGGTCGCTCCGGGCGTCGTGGTCAGCCGGGGACGGCTGTACTCGTGGCGCGCTCCGACCCGCTCGATCAGTATGTGATCCAGCATCCCGAGACGCTGCTCGAAGGGCACGCGGAACGTGCCGCGATCGATCCGCTCAACAAGTTGATCTTCGCCAATCACGTGCGCTGTGCGGCGTTCGAATTGCCGTTCCGCGAGGGCGAATTGTTGTGGGGCGAGACGCAAACGACCGGCGTGCTGGAGGGGCTGGCGGCGCCGGGGGGGCCGCTCCATCGCTCGGGCGGCCGCTACCACTGGTGCGACGCGAGCTTCCCGGCTGACACCGTCTCGCTCAACGGCTTCGACATCGACAACGTTGCGATCTACGACCTTGAGGCACGCGTGGTCCTCGCCGAAGTGGACCGCGCCTCGGCGCCCTTCTTCGTCCACGAGGGCGCGATCTACGGACACCAGGGCGAAACGTACTACGTCGAGCGCTTCGACTACGACGGACGGCGGGCGTACGTCCGTAAGGTCGACTGCGACTACTACACCGATGCCGAGGCCGAGGTCGAAGTGCGCACGACGGCGCAGGACGATGTCGAGCAATTCGCGGTTACTTCGGGCGCGGTCACTTCGGTTGCCGGCACGTCGGGTGCTGGCACGTCGGGTGCTGGCACGTCGGGTGCTGGGGCGACGAACGATGTCTTCTCCGCAGCGTGCGGGACGGTGCTCGTCTCGACCACTGTCCCGCTCTACAAGAAGATCCGTTACTACACAGGCGAGAACGTCGGTGCGGGCGAGATCCGCTTGCCGGCCGAGGTCATGGGAACCGGCGCTTGCTGGATCGACATCGGTTCCGACCTCGCGTCCGAGATGCGCATTCTCGAGGGAGGACGCTCGCAGGCGCTGCGCGGCGTGGCATCGCTCTTGCGCGCCGTCGCGCCGGCCTTCGTTCGCTCGGATCGCGGTGACCTGCGCGTGCACTCCGAAGTGCGCGCCGCCACCACCGGACTGCCGCGGATCATCGCCTTCGATCGTGTCCCGAATGGCGTCGGTCTCGCCGAGGCGGTCTACACCTGCCTGCGGCCGATTCTGGCCGCGATGCGTGACATCGTCGAGTCGTGCGCGTGCGACAAGGGCTGTCCCTCGTGCGTCGGTCCCGTCGGCAACGTCGGGCCGTATGGAAAGAAGGTCGCCAAGCGCCTTCTGGCTGTGCTCGTGCAGGCGTCCAAGGAGACGCCGGAGCGTAGGCCTGTCGACATGGCGCCACCGATCACGGAGTCGCCGGTGGTTTTCGATGCGACCGACTCACGTGGTGTGGGGGCTGGCCTCGACTCTGGACGCGCGTTGCCGGCGTCGTTCGGTGTACCGGAGACCCGCGCGCGCGCCGTGGCCGAGACACCCAGTCGGTTCTCTGGCGATGCTCTCGCACGCGATGCCCTCTCTGGCGATGCTCTCTCGGGAAGCGCGTCCCCCGGAGACGACGTCTAACGATGGTGCGACGCCCCACTCCCAGGCCGTCAGCCGAGAGCCCTCACGAGCGTTGCCCTCCGGAGAACTCGCCGCAGATTCCGACCCCGCAGATCGACGTGCTCACGTACGCGGGCGGTCGCGTCGAGTTGCGTCGCGAACGCTTCGCCGTGGACGTGCAGCGGGGCCATTTTCAACTCGCGGATGCATTGAACGCGCCGCTCGCCGACGTAGCCATGCTCTGCGCTGGCGGCGAATTCGCGTCGCTCGATGACGTCCTGTTCTTGGACACCGAGACAACCGGGCTTGCGGGTGGCGCCGGCACATTCGTCTTTCTCGTGGGACTTGCGTCGTTCAAGGGCGGCGAGTTCGAGGTCCGGCAGTGGTTGCTGCCTGATCCGGCGGAAGAAGAGGGGCTTCTCGACGCTCTCGACGAAGAGGCCAGCGCCGCGCGCGGGATCGTCTCCTTCCACGGGCGCGGGTTCGATTTGCCGCGCATCGAAGAGCGCTACCTCCTCGCCGGACGGCGATCGCCCTTCTGCCAACTGCCACACCTCGATCTGCTCGTCGGTGCTCGACGTGTGTTTCGCATGCGCGCTGGGCGTGTGAACTTGCAGCACCTCGAGCGCCTGATCCTGGGCACCGCGCGCCTCGACGACCTTCCGGGAGCCGAGTGTCCGCAGGCGTGGTACGACTACCTGAAGGGCACGAAGTCGCCGATGTGGCGGGTTCTCGAACACAACCTGCTCGACCTGCTCTCGCTCCCGACTCTGCTCGCTGCGCTCGCACGACCAGCCGTCGGAGTGGGGCCGTCGCCCGACGTCCATGCCGCGGGAAAGGTACTCGCGCGGGCCGGACTCGAAGAGCGCGCCTTGGACCTGCAGCTCGGAGCTGCATCGCGCGCGGTCGATGGACATGTGGCGGCACGCGCGCACGACGAGGCTTCGCGTCTGCTTCGCCGTCAGCGGCGGGCAGCCGAGGCCGCAGCGGAGTCGCTCGCTGCGACCATGGCGGACCCGGCGCTTCCGGGCCCGTGGCTCGCTCTCGCCAAGTATCACGAGCACAAGACGAAGGAGTTGGCGCTTGCACTCGTGTGCTGTCAACGACTCGAGAGCATCTTGTTCCTGCGCAGCCGCAGCGAGTCACGCCGCCGCGATCTCAAGAAGCGCGTCGCGCGCCTTGAGCGGAAGCAGGCGGCAAGCGCACCCACGACCGCGTAGCGACTTGGCTCAGTCGGGCCCGGTGAGCGCGGCCCAGTGAGTAGAGTCCAGTGCGTAGAGTCCGTGATTCGAGGCAGTGAACCGGGTCAGCTCAACTCGAGCGGAGCCTTGCGGAGCTTCGCCTTGATGGACACCTTGAACGTCTTGCCGCTGTTCGGCCCGCTGGTGATGACGCCCTTCGCCTTGTACTTGAACGCGCCCGAGTATTCGCCGTTGCGCTCGCGGACCTTGCCCTTCACCTTGAGCGACTCGACGCTGAAAGTTCCGTTGACCCCGACTGGCGTCTTCGCGAATTCCGCGTTGCTGGTTCCGCCGATGTCGTCGTCGAAGCGCTGCAGCGAGAATCCGAACTCGTCGAGTTCGAGCTGTGCCTCCTCCGGAGTCATCTTTTTCGAGTTGAAGTTGTAGGTCGACGTGCTCGCACCGGCGGTCCCGTTGCCCGTCGGGGCGAAGAGGACGTTAAAGAACGTGGGCCGGATGTCCCCGCGCGCCTCGAACTGCCCGTTGAATGACGCTCCACTGTCACCGAGGAACGCGTTCCCCGTGCTCGTGTGGAACTTCTGACTGCCCTTCGCGTTGCTGCCCTTGACCTTGAACTTGTACGCAACGTCGAAGCGTGGCGGGACGGTCGGGCCCTGGCGCGTCGTGTTGATGGATACGCTGCCATGGCTGGAGAACGCGGCGCCGCCAGCGATGGCGATCAGGGCCGCGGGCGCGATGATGCGAAATGCGAGATTCGTCACAGATTGGCCTCCTCTTCCTTACTTGCTGCGAGACGAGCATAGAGGAGTCGACGGGCTGTGGGAAGAGGGCGCAGCGCCAGAATCGGGCTCCATGGGGTGCCGGTTGGGCGCGCCCCTCCCGCCGCAACAACGGTCTGGAGCCCGGGGCGCCGCCGCTCGCGGCCTCCGGCCCCGGGGTGATCTCGGCGGGTGCCGGAGCCTCGGGTACCCTCGCCGTCTTCCCCGCGATAGTTGCACTCAGGAGGACTCAGATGGGCTACCAGATGCGCGGTCTCTACTTCGACGACTTCGAGCCGGGGCGAGCGTTCTACTCGGCTTCGAGGACGATCACGGAGGCTGACGTCATGGCGTTCGCCGGTGTCTCCGGCGACTTCAACCCGCTGCACACCGACGAGACCTTCGCCGCGAAGACCCCGGCTCGCACGCGCATCGCGCACGGCATGCTCAGCATGGCCGTGGCGACGGGCCTGGCGAACCAGATGGGGATCTTCGAGGGCACGACGCTGGCTCTGATGCAACAGACGATCAAGTACACGGGCATGGTGCGCTTCGGCGACACGATCCGCCTCGTGATGACCGTCACAGCTCGGAAGCCGTCGCGTAAGCCCACCCGCGGCGTGGTGACGTACAAGGTTGAAGTCCTGAACCAGGACGATCAGTCGATCATCGACTCCGAGTGGATCTTGATGATGTCGCGCGATGCCGATGTCGCTGAGAAGGCGGCCGCTGAGAAGGCAGCCGCGGAGAGCACGCAAGAGTAGGCACGAGTTTCGAGTTACCTGAATTGGTCTGGCAGAAGCGTCCGGTTGGACGACCCTTGTCGGACCGGACAAGCAGCGGAGATTGCGAGATGCGTTTCGAGAACAAGGTGGCGATCGTGACCGGCGGTGGCCGGGGTATTGGCGAGGCGACGGCCAAGCGCTTTGCAGCCGACGGTGCTGCAGTGTCGGTCTGGGACGTCAATGCAGAGGCGGCCGAGGCCGTCGCGGGGGCGATCCGCGAGTCCGGCGGCAAGGCGATCGCGTGCATCGTGGACGTCTCCCAGAAGGATCAGGTCGATGCGGGCGTTGCGCGCACGATCGAAGAGCTCGGCGGTCTGCACTTGGTCGTCAACAACGCCGGAATCACGCGTGACAAGTCGGCGAAGAAGCTCTCCGAAGACGCCTGGGATCTCGTCCTTGCCGTCAACCTGAAGGGCACGTTTCTCGTCTGTCAGGCAGCGATGAATGTCATGCTCGAGCAGGGCTACGGTCGCATCGTGAACACGGCTTCGGTTGCGGTGGACGGCAACTTCGGTCAGGCGAACTACGCGGCCTCGAAGGCGGGCGTTGTCGGCCTCACCCGCACACTCGCACTCGAACTCGCGAAGCCGGGCATCACCGTCAACGCCGTTGCGCCGGGTGCCACCGACACCCCGATGTTCGATGCGGTCCCGGACGAGATCAAGGCGGCGATTTGCAAGTCGATCCCGCTGCGTCGCATGGCCGAGCCCGCCGAGGTGGCCGCGGTCCACGCTTTCCTTTGCAGCGACGACGCCAGCTACATCACGGGGCAACTCCTGTACGTGGACGGCGGCGCCACGCTGGGCTGCTGAACTCGCGGTCAATCGAGTCCATGAACGCAGACGCGTGAACGACGACGAAGGGGCGGTGGGGAGTCAGTCTCCCCGCCGCCGCTCCGCATTCAGGTGGCTCGGCCACGCGACGGTGTTTCTTCCCGGGGTGCCGTCCGTCGCCGTCGATCCGTGGCGTTGGCGCCTCGCTGACGTTGCAGATCTCGTGCTCGTCACCAGTGCGCATGTGGATCACTGCTCCGAAGACGACATCGCGGCGGCACGTCACGGGGCAGCGCCGATCATCGCGCCGTCTGCCGCGGCGAAGCGTCTGCGCTCCACGTTCGGCGAGGCCGTGATCGCGCTCGACGCGGGGGAGTCGCATGTGCACGAGGGCATTTCCGTGCTGGCTCTTCCGGCGGAGGGGCCGACGCGCGATGGCAGCCCATCCGGATTCCTGCCGCGGGGCGCGGCCCTCAGTTATTGCGTGGACACGCCCCGCGCTCGGTACCTCTTCCTCGGCGACTCCATTGTCTTGCCGGAACACGAGGGCCACGCCGCGGACATCGCATTCGTCGCCGTCGGCGGGCTCGTGACGGCCACGCCGGAGGAAGCCGCGGAGACGGCTGGTCAACTCGGCGCGGGTCTGGTGGTGCCGGTTCATTGGGGCGACCTGGAAGCGCGCTTCGACGCGGCGCGGCGCTTCGTCGAACTCTGCGCCGAGCGCGGGATTGCGACCGAGCTCGCCGCGCCCCAAGGAAGCGCGCGCGACGCATCGGATCAGGGGTAGACTCGGGCGACCTCAAGGGAAAAACGCCATGCTCGTCGATGCCATCATGAACACCAATGTGGTCACCGTGACGCGGGACCACACCGTCCTGGCCGCGGCCCGCCTCATGCGCGAAGAGAGCGTCGGCTCTGTCGTGGTGCTGGATGACCACGGGCGCCCGATTGGCATGCTGACCGACCGTGACATCGCCGTCGGTCTGGTGGCCGAAGGCGGCAGCGCCGACACACCGATCGACGAGATCATGTCCACCCCGGTCTACGCGGTCCCCGAGAACACGCTCATCTTCGATCTCCTGCGCGAGATGTCGCACCGCAAGGTCCACCGCGTGCCGGTCATCGATCACGAGAAGAAGATGATCGGCATCTGCAGCGTGGACGACGCCCTGCTGCTTCTGACGACGGAGCTCGTCAACGTCGCCGACGTGCTGGGCCACCGCACGCGCGTCCTCGACGCGTAACACGCGCGGACACGGAGCCAGGACAGTTTCGGCGGAGTTCGGCGCAACCCGCTTGATTTGGCGAGAGCAAACCTCCGAGCTCCGCCGAGACTGTCCTGGCTCCGTATCGTGGTTCCGTATCGCCCCTACTCGGTGGCGGAGTGGATCGCGGCGTGCAGTGGCACGTTGGTGAGCATCGCCTCACGGCACGACTCGGGTGCGTGCTCTAGGAGATGCGCCAGCAGACGCTGTGCCTCGTTGCGATGCTCCGCCTTCTTCGTCGCGCGCCACAGCTCGAAGTGCGCTTCCATCCGGTCGCGCACACGCATTCGTGGTCCGTGCGACTTCAGCGCTGCCTCCGCGGCAACACCTCCCGACAGATACACCGCGCTGAGTACGAGTTCGTCGGGACGGTCGATGTCGCGGGCGATTTGCTGCGCCTCGTTCAGCGCCACGTCGTCCTCGCTGCCTTGTTTTCTCCGCAGCCGGCCGAGGGCGAGGAGCGACTCGGCGACGCCGCTCGGGTAGGCGATCTCGCGCCGCAACGAAAGCGCCTCTTCGTAGAGGCGTGTGGCCTCTTCTTCGTCGCCGATCTGTTCCGCCACCTCGCCCAGGCGGTGGGTCGCGTAGCTCTCAGGGCGCCGCAGGCCCATTGACCTCAGCTCCCCGCGAGCGCCTTCGATCGTGGCACGCGCTTGCGTCGGATCGCCCAACGCGGCCTGCATACGACCGACGTTCAGCGGCGCGACGGCTCGCACGGACGGACTCTCCGCGGACGCGACGGCGTTCTCGAAGCAGGCCAGCGCCTCCCCGTAGCGGCCCATGTACTGATGGCAGAGCCCGCGCGTATTGGCACTCTTCTGCTCCAGCTCAAGCGCCTCCTCCTGGTGCCCGAGCGTCGAGAGCACCATCGCCAGCCGACTCCGCAGTTCCGTGCGCTGCTCGTCGTCCTCCACGATGCCGAGCGCGTCCTGGTACACGGCCTGGGCTTCTTCGAGGTGTCCGAGCGCCCAAGCGTGCCAGCCGAGTTCGCTGCGGGCCTTACAGCGCAACGCGGTGTCGCCGATCGAGTCTGCGATGCCGACCGCCTCCTCGATTGCCGCGCCTTGTCGCTTGCGCTGGCCCAGGTGTCCGTGGACCGCGGCCTTGCGGATGAGGATCTTGCAGCGATCCTGCGGCGTGAGGTGTCCCAGCCTCTCGAGGGCGCGATTGCAGAGCGTGACGTGCGCGTCGTTGCGGTACTCGTTGTCGACGTGCTCGAGCGCGCTATCCAAGTAGCGTCGCGCGGACTCAGGGGTTGTCCCGCGCATGTGGTGGTCGGCCATGAAATACGCTGCGGCGCCGTCAGGTTCCTCGACGTCGGCGAGGTTGCCGCGCGCCTCGAATGCATCAGCGGTCAGCATGTGGTAGTGGCGACGCAGGGCATCGGGCTGCTCCGCGTAGAGGACCTCTTGGATCTGGTGATGGTCGAAGCGGTAGCCCGCA
Organism: Planctomycetota bacterium; assembly: GCA_024280885.1. Classification (GTDB taxonomy): domain Bacteria; phylum Planctomycetota; class JAJSAM01; order JAJSAM01; family JAJVHW01; genus JAJRPF01. The sequence goes on from JAJRPF010000056.1 coordinate 65,075, forward strand.
CCATGCGCTTGGACGATGCCTAGGCGGCGTTCGAGTGCGGCCAGACGCTGGAGCACCTGGATCGGCTTGATCTCGAGAGCACGGGCGAGAAGGTCGGGCTCGAACGCGAAGCCCTGCACCGCCGCGCAGTCGAGCAGGTTGCGGTCGTCGTCGTTGAGACCCTTGATGCGCACGCCGATGAGATCGCGCACGGCCGCTGGTACGGCGACGTCGGTGAGCGCGTCGGTGTCCTCAGTATTCCCAGTCTCCTCGTTGTCATGGACGTTGCGTGCGATCTCGAGCACGAAGAGCGGAACGCCGTCGGACTTCTCTGCGATCCGGCTGCCGTACTTCCGCACGAGCGCATCCGAACGCAGGGTCTCGGAGAGCATGGCGGAGACGTCGTGCTGCGAGAGTCGGCCCAATTCGTGACGCCGAAAACGATCGAGACGCGCGAAGTGCTCAATGTGCTGATCGAAGTCGGCCGAGCGCGCGGTCATCACGAGCAGAGTGCGCTGCGTGGAGATCGCGCGGGCGATCGACATCAGGAGATGGACGCTTTCCTGCGGCGCGAAGTGCAGGTCGTCAATTGCCCAGACCGAGGGCTTGTCGACGGAGAGGTTGCGTACGAGGTGGCACCCGATCGTGTGCAGTGCGTCGGCCTGGAGTTCAGCCGCGTCCACAGGTGCGCTCTCGTGCGTCACCATTGCGGCGAACGACGACACGAGTGTCGGTGTCTCCGGGATGAAGGGTTCGAGACCCTCGGCCAGATTGACGCTGCCGAATTTCCCGATGATCGCTTCCGTCAGCCCCCCGAGCCCCGCACCTGGTGTGTAGGCGCCGTAGAGGATGTGCGCGTCGTCGATCGAGATCTCGCGTGCAAAGGCGTCGAGCAGCCGTGTCTTCCCGATGCCCGCCTCGCCCTCGAAGAGCAGTACGCCGCCCTCGCCGAGCTTCGCACGGTCCCACGCCTGGTGCAGCGCGCGCAGTTCCTTTTCGCGACCGACGAGCGCGCACTCGCGGCGCACGTTGATCGTCGGGACAACCGACGTGTCCTTGCGCATCTCGCGCTCGATCTCCTGCCACCACGTCGAGTGCTCGGCTTCGTCGAGCAAAGTGTTCACTTCGGCAGCCGACTCGAAGCGCTCTCCGGGTTCCTTCGAGAGGAGCCTGTGCACCACTTCCGAGAAGAAGGGCGAGATCTCGGGCGCACGATCATGGAGGCGCGGTGGGTCCAGGTCTCGGTGGTTCCGCATGACGGCGACCACACCGTCCGCTTTGAACGGATTATCACCGGTCGCGAGTTCGTAGAGGAGCACGCCGAGCGCGTAGAGGTCGGCGGACGGTCCGACGTTGGCGTTCATGTCGAATTGCTCGGGTGCCGCGTAGAGGTACGATCCGACGAACTGCCCGACCATGGTGAGCGCGACCGACGCCTCCTGCATCTTCGCTACACCGAGATCCATGATCCGCACGGTGTGGTTGCGGCTGATGAGGACGTTCTCGGGCTTGAGATCGCGGTGCGTGATCCCCGCGGCGTGGATGGCGCCGAGTCCTGCGGAGAGCTGGAGCGCGATCTCACGCAAAAGCGTCTCGGGAACGGTGCCGAGCTCCCGCAAGAGCTGACGCAGACTGTTGCCGCGCACGTACTCCATCACCATGTACGTGATCTGTTTCCCGTCGATCACGATCGAATCCATCTCGAGCGTACGGACGACGTTCGGGTGCTTGACCTTGCTGCCCAGCTGCCCCTCGCGAATGAAGCGCATGAAGAAGCCCGGCGACGCGAGCAAGTGGGGATGCACGGTCTTGAGCGCAACTCTGCGTCCGCTGTCCGACATTGCGAGGTACACCTCGCCCATTCCCCCCGATCCGATCTTGGACAAGATCGAGTAGCGACCGAGATGCGACAGCATCGGACGGATCTCCCTTGTGCATGGACCGACCTCTTCGCGCAGGCCGCCTGACTTACCGCGGTCGAGCATTCACGCGAACGTACACAAGTTATCGAAAGAGAGCGGAGAGTGGGGCGCCGGAATTCGTGAGCAGAGGTGTTGTCGATCGAAGCCCCTCGTGCCAGACGGCGCGGACGCTACCGCGGGAGGAACTCCCGAAGGGCCTCGCCCGTCGGGCTTGCCTTCACGCGAGCGACCTCCTCCGGAGTGCCCTTTGCAACGACGTGACCGCCGCCCGAGCCGCCCTCGGGGCCCAGATCGATCACGTGGTCCGCAGCGGCAATGACGTCGAGTGAGTGCTCGATCACGACGACGGTATTGCCCTGATCGGCGAGGGCGGAGAGCACCTCCAGCAGTCGCCGGATATCCTCGAAGTGCAGGCCGGTTGTCGGCTCATCCAGGACGAAGAGCGTGCGCCCGGTGCTACGCTTCGCCAGTTCCCGCGCGAGCTTAACACGTTGCGCCTCGCCGCCCGAGAGCGTCGTCGCGCTCTGTCCGAGCGTCAGGTAGCCGAGACCGACGTCGATGAGCGTCGAGAGGACAACCGCGATCCGCGGGTGATTGCGGAAGAGCGTGTGCGCGTCTTCGATCGTGGTGGCGAGCACCTCCGAGATCGAGTGACCGCGGTAGAGGATCTCGCTCGTCGCGGCGTTGTAGCGCGTGCCGTTACACGTCTCGCACGGGACGTAGACGTCGGGCAGGAAGTGCATCTCGACGAGGATCTGACCGGCACCCTGGCATTCCTCGCAGCGACCGCCCTTCACGTTGAACGAGAAACGGCCGGCCGTGTATCCGCGTGCGCGTGACTCGGCAAGCTGCGCGAAGACGTTGCGGACGGGGTCGAAGACCTTCGTATACGTCGCGGGATTGCTGCGCGGCGTGCGCCCGATGGGGGATTGGTCGATGTCGACGATCTTGTCGATGAGATCCAGACCCTTGATGGCCTTGTGAGCGCCGACGGCGCCCGTCGAACCATGCAGCGCGCGCGCGGCGGCGGGCCGCAGGATGCCGTTGACGAGCGAACTCTTTCCCGCGCCCGAGACGCCCGTCACGGCGATCATCTTGCCGAGCGGGAAGTCGACGGTGACCTTCTGCAAGTTGTTCTCGGATGCGCCTTCGATGCGGATGCGTTTCCCGCTGCCACGGCGTCGTTCGGCGCGGCGCGGGATGGTGCGTCGCCGGGAGAGGTACTCTCCGGTGAGTGACTTCTTGCTTGTCAGCAAACCCTTGACGGCGCCCTCGTAGACCACCTCGCCACCGTGGACGCCGGCACTGGGTCCGAAGTCGATGACGTGGTCGGCCGCGCGGATCGTCAGCTCGTCGTGTTCGACGACAAGAACGGTGTTCCCGATGTCGCGCAGGTGCAGCAACGACGAGAGCAGCCGCTTCTGGTCGCGATGGTGCAGGCCGATCGACGGCTCGTCGAGGACGTAGACGACGCCGGTCAGTTCGCTCCCGATCTGCGAAGCGAGTCGGATGCGCTGCGCCTCGCCGCCCGAGAGCGTGGCCGCGCTGCGGTCGAGCGTGAGGTAGCCGAGTCCGACATCGCGTAGGAAACGTAGTCGTGAACGGATCTCGCGGATGACCTCCTCGGCGACCCTTGCCTTGCCGCCCTCCCACTCGAGTTCCAGAGCGTGTGCGAGTGCATCGGCCACGGGCATCTCGACCGTCTCGGCGATCGTGCGGCCGCCGACGCGCACCGACAGCGCCTCCGCGCAGAGCCGCATGCCGTCGCAGTCGCGGCAGGCCTGGTCGCGCATCCAGCGTGCGTGGTGCTTGCGCATCGTGTCCGACGTCGCCTCGCGCCAGCGTTTCTCGACGCGCGGCAGCATGCCTTCCCACGTCGTCTTGAACTCGGTGCTCCAGCGCTTGCCGGACATGTTGATCTTGAATTCCTTGTCGCCGGCGCCGTGGAGAAACAGGTCGCGCTTCTTCTTGGCGACCTTGCGCCACGGCTTGTCGAGGTCGATCCCGAGTTGGCGGAACATGCCCTGTGCATATTCGGCATTCATGCCCGTCTTGCCGGGCTCGAGCCGACTCCTCCACGGCAGGAGCGCGCCTTCGTGGAGCGAGAGCCCGTCGTCCGGAATGATCAGGTCGAGATCCGCAGCAGGTGTGCGACCAAGTCCCCCGCAACCGCGACACGCGCCGCGCGGGCTATTCCACGAGAAGAGCTGCGGCGTCAGTTCCGGGAACGCCGTGCCGCACGCGACGCAGACGCGGCGGTCGGTGTAGCCGCGCTCTTCGCCATCGAGGAAGAACGCCACCAGGTGACCTTCGCCGGACTTCAGCGCCGTCTCGACCGAGTCCGTCAAGCGCTGCCTGCTCAGTTTGCCGGTGACGAGTCGATCGACCACGGCTTCGATCGTATGCTTGCGCTTGCTGTCGAGGCCCGTCACATCGTCGAGTGGAACGACGGTCCCATCGATGCGGGCCCGCACGAAACCCGCGCGGCGTGCGGCGTCGAGCAACTCCCGGTGTTCGCCCTTGCGATCGACCACGAGCGGCGCGAGGACGAGCAGCTTTCGCCCCGGTTCTGCGGCGAGCAACTCTTCCACGATCGCCTCGGCCGAACCGGCGCCAACAGGTCCGCCGCATTTCGGGCACGCGGGTTCACCCAGTCGCGCGAAGAGCACGCGCAGGTAGTCGTGAATCTCGGTGACTGTGCCGACGGTCGAGCGCGGGTTGCGCGACGCGGTCTTCTGTTCGATCGAGATGGTGGGGGCGAGACCGCGGATCGCATCGAACGCCGGGCGAGGCAACTGGCCGAGGAACTGTCGGGCATACGCGGACAGCGACTCGACGTAGCGACGCTGCCCTTCGGCGAAGATCGTGTCGAATGCAAGCGACGTCTTGCCACTGCCGGAGACGCCGCAGAATACGGTGAACGAGCCCTTGGGGATGTCCACGTTGACGCCGCGCAAGTTGTGCTCGCGCGCGCCGACCACGACGAGCCGATCCTCGCGTGCTCGCTTGCGTGTCTGCGTGTGCGCTTTCTCTCGCGCGCCGCTACCCGCTGGCACCCGCCTACGCGCTTTCCGGTGGCAAGACGTGTACGCGTCCGTCGTCGATGCGGAGGCGTTCCTGGCCGTAGAGCGCGATGGCTTCCGGGTACGCCTCGCACTCCTGCTCAAAGACCCGCGCTGCGACGTCGTCCGGCGTGTCGGTGAAGCGCACTGGGACCGTGCGCTGCAGAATGATTGGCCCCTTGTCGTATTCGCGACTGGCGAAGTGCACGGTACAGCCCGAGATCTTGGCGCCGCTCGCGAGCACGGCCTCGTGCACGTGATGCCCGTACATCCCCTGTCCGCCGAACGCCGGGAGCAGGCCGGGGTGGATGTTGATCACTCGCTCGTCCCAGTGCGCTGGGAAGTCCCACAGACGTAGGAAGCCGCCCATGATGACCAGGTCGGCGTGCGCTGCATCGACGGCGCGCGTGATGCCCTCGTTGAACTCGGCTACACGGTCCGTTCCCGGCCACTCCACGACGCACGACGGGATGCTGTGACGCGCCGCGCGCTCGAGTCCCTTGGTGCCCGGTTTCGACGCGATGACGAGACAGACCTCTGCGTCGAGCCGACCGTCCGCGATGCGATCGATCAGATTCTGCAGCGTGGTGCCGCCACCGGAGACGAGTACGGCGAGTCGCGGAGTGCTCATGCGGGCGTCTCGGGCGCCTCGGCGGCTCCGGCCGCGCGGAACGGTTCGCAACGGGTGCAGAGAGGATCGCTCGTGGTCGTTTCGTCGGTGCTGCCGGTCCCCACGTGGTCGCGGCGCCGCCAGCAACGATCGCAACGCTCGAGGTCGGAGCGTGCGACGCTGAGTTCGAGTCCCTGCAGGCCCGTCGCCACCAATCCTTGCGCGGCCTCGGGGTGCTCCTCGACGTTCACGCGCGTGAACTGCGCCACGCCGAGGATCTCCAGCAGGCCCTCCTGCCAGTCCCGGCCCATGATCGCTTCGGCGTCGGAGAGCAACGCATGGTCGAGGTCTGCGTCGTGCGACAACCAACTCACGGCAACATCTTGCCCCGAGCCGACGACCTTCTCCTTGCGCAGCGGGTCCACGAGCCGCTGGATCTCCGTGCGCACCTTCCGCAGGCGAGCCATCCACTCGCGCCGCGACTGCTCGGCTGTGCCGTGGTGCGGCCACGACGAGAGGTGCACGCTGCCGTCGATCCCGAACGCGCCGAGCGCGCCCCACGCCTCTTCGCTCGTGAACGTCAGGATCGGAGCCCAGAGCTTCGTCAGAACTGTGGCGAGACGGAAGAGCGCCGTCTGCGCAGAGCGATGGTCGCTGCCCCCCGACTTCGCGCAGTAGAGGCGGTCCTTCACGATGTCGAGGTAGAACGACGACAGGTCGTGATCCATGAAGCGCCGCAACGTCTGCGCCGCGCGGTTGTACTCGTAGTTCTCATACGTCGCCTCGACCTCGACCACAAGGTCGTCTAGGGCCTGCAGTACCCAGCGGTCGGGGGTGCACATGTGTGCGATGTCGATGTGGTCCTCGCGCGGGTTGAACCCACTCAGGCCACCGAGGATGAAGCGCAGCGTGTTGCGGATCTTGCGGTACTGATCTGCGGCGGGCTTCACGAGCTTGCGCGACACCGGCACGTCGTCGAAGTAGTTGCCCAACATCAGGAAGAGCCGCACGATGTCGACGCCGATCTCGCGAAAGATCACGGCGGGACCGAGTTCCTTCATGCCGCCCTTGGACTTGCTGACCTTCTCGCCGCGCTCGTCTGTGAAGAAGCCATGCGTCACGCAATCGCGGAACGGCAGTTCGTTGCGTGCCGCGACCGAGAGCACGAGCGAGAGCTGGAACCAGCCGCGATGCTGATCCTGGCCTTCGAGGTAACAATCCGCGGGGAACCGCAGTCCGCGTTCCTCGGTGAGCACGCTGCGCCACGACGAACCCGACTCGAACCACACGTCGAAGATGTCCGTCTCGGCGCGGAACGTGGTGCTGCCGCACGCGCAGGTGAGCCCTTGCGGGACGAGGTCAGCCGCGTCGCGCTCGAACCAGATATCCGCGCCGTCGGCTGCCACAAGATCGCGCACATGGCGGACGATCTCAGGGGTGCAGTACACGGTGTCACACGCGTCGCAATAGAACGCGGGGATGGGCACTCCCCACGCGCGCTGTCGCGAGATGCACCAATCCGGGCGGTCGCGCAGCATCGCGTTCATGCGCCCGGCGCCGCGACTCGGGATCCAGCGCGCACTCTCGCGACAGGCGTCGAGCGCGCGCTTGCGCAGATCGTCGTGGTCTACGCTGACAAACCACTGGCTCGTGGCGCGGAAGATGACCGGCTTCTTGCAGCGCCAGCAATGCGGATACGAATGCTCGAACGGCGTCTCGGCGGCGAGGCGTCCGCGTTCGCGGAGGATGGCGAGGACGGGTTCGTTCGCCTTGAATACGTGCACACCTTCGAGGGACTCCACGCCGACGTCGGCCGTGTAGATGCCGCGCCCGCTCACGGGATTGCAGATCTCCAGACCTTCGCGCTTGCCGGTGTGAAAGTCGTCGGCACCGTGGCCGGGGGCGGTGTGTACGCAGCCCGTTCCGTCCTCGTCACTGACATAGTCAGCCGCGACGACGGGCACGTCCATGTCGAGGAACGGGTGTCGGAGTTGCATGCCGACCAGGTCCGCGCCCTTCACGACGAGTGGGATCTGCGGGTCCACGCCATCGACGACGGCGAGGTACTTCTCAACGAGCTTGACTGCCACGATGACGCGCTGCTCACGTTCGGGCCCGTCGTGCACGAGGACGGCGTAGTCGAGTTCCGGGTGCACGGCGACGGCGCGGTTGGCCGGGATCGTCCACGGAGTCGTCGTCCAGATGACGACATCGGTCGCTGCGCCCCCGACGCGTTCGAGGTCGGCGTCGACTACGGCGAAGCGCACGTGGATCGATGGTGACGTCTTCTGCGCGTACTCGAGTTCGGCATCGGCCAGCGCCGTCGCACAGCTCACGCACCAGTGAATCGGACGCAGCCCGCGCGTGACGTAGCCCGCCTCGACGAGATCTCCGAACACGTCGAGCGTGCCCGCTTCGTACTCCGGCGACATCGTGAGATACGGCTTGTCCCAGTCACCCATGATCCCGAGCCGCTTGAAGCTCTGACGCTGTGTCTCGACGAAGCCCTCTGCGTACTCGCGGCAGGCGCGGCGCACGTCCGCTTTCGACATCTCGCGCATCTTCTTACCGAGCTTCTTCGCGACGTTGATCTCGATCGGCAGTCCGTGGCAATCCCAGCCCGGGACGTAGGGCGCGTTCAGGCCACGCATCGTCCGGTAGCGGATGGTGATGTCCTTCAGCACCTTGTTCAGCACGTGGCCGAGGTGGATGTCTCCGTTCGCATACGGAGGCCCGTCGTGGAGGACGAAGAGATCAGCGTCGGCACGCTGTGCCCGGATCTGCCCGTAGAGATCCTCGGCTTCCCAGCGCGCCAAGATCTCCGGCTCGCGCTTGACCAAGTTGGCCTTCATGGGGAAGTCCGTCGAAGGCAGGTTCAGAGTTTTCTTCCAGGACATCGGGGGCTCCGGTGAGTTGAAGGCCCGAGGGTAATCTCAGCGTCCAGGATCGTGCGCGTTCCGCCGAGGGGGTGTCCGCTCGCGAGGTCCACTCAGAGACCGAGCAACGCGCGCACGCTCTCCGCGTTGAGCCCGATTACCGTGACGCTCTTCCGCCGGTTGCCGTGCCCCGCGACGATGTGGACGTCGCTTCGCTTCACAGCGAAGACAGAGGCGAGGTGGAGACAGACGGCTGCGTTGGCCTTGCCCTTCTCGGGCGGCGCGGCGACGCGGATGCGGAGCGCGCCCCCGTGCTCTCCGACAATCTGTGTTCGCGAGGCGCCGGGCACGACGAGGAGTTGGAAGCGGACCCCGCCCTCGATCGCCGCTATCCGCACCGAAGCACCCCGGTCCTCATCTCACGGGTCCGTCAGCGAACCGGTTGAACGCCCCAGGACGCGATGTACGCATCGCGCTTGCCCTGTCGCAGCAAGGGCGGCAGTTCCGCTCCTGCGCGGCCATCGAGGAATAGGTAAGCCTCGGTGTACACATGCGCGTCGCGCCAGCGCTTGTATGTCGCGATGGCCTGGTCGGGCGCCATGCCGTCCGCGTGCAGCAACGCTTGATACTCGCGCAGGGCCGTGACCTCGTCCTGCAACCGCACCTGCTCGCCAGGCCCCATCTTCGCGTCGGCCTCGCTGGCGCGCTCGAGCAGCGCTTCTGCAGCGGACGGGTGCCCGACCTCGACGTACACCCGCGCGAGACCGAGAGCCACGTCGCCACTCAGCTTGTTGATGCGTTCGCGTAGGAACACGACCCACACCATCTCCGGCGTCAGATCCTTCCACTTGTGCGACGGGCTCATGGTCCCGGCGGGGATCGTCACGTCCACCACGAACTGGACCTCGGTGGGGGGCTTGCTCGCGGAGAGCGTCGTCTTGGAATTCGGGGGCTGATTCGGCAGCCCAATGAGTGCTTCCTTGGGGCTGACGATCTCTCCCGATGCGAGTGCCACCAGGAAACGCTCCCAGCCGACGCCTGCTGCAGCCAACTGGTCGTGGCGAGCAGCCGCGCGATCCTGGTAGACCCACGTCTCGAGCCCTTCGGCGGCGCTCTCGAAAGCCGCGGCGCACTCGGCGAATTCCCAGTTGAAGACCGTCGGCTCGCCGACCGGAAGTGAACGCACCGAACGCGCGGCTGCCGCGTACCGAAGCCGATCGTTCTTCAACTTCGTGAGGAGACCGGCCGTGAGATCGTCTTGCTCACCCTCGATCCACTGTTTTGCAGAGTCGGCCAGCGCAGCGAGTTCGGCGTTCGCAGCCGCATGGGCGCGCATCGTCGTCTCGAACGTGGCGACACCTGCGAGAGCCTCGGAAGGCTTGCCCGCGTCGAGGAGCGCCTGTGCGGCGGCGAGCGCATCGTCGAGCGACGTCCGCGCGCGCTTCAGCACCTCGGGTTCGAGGCCAGCGAGGTAGACGTCCGCCTCGTCCTGCACGAACGCCAGATTCGTCGCCGCGCCGTCGGAGCGCGGGACGTCGCGCGCGCTCTTGAGAACGGCGGTCCAATCCGCGCTCTCCATCTGAGAGTCGATCCTGGCCTTCTGACCTTCCCACCACGTCTTCGCAGCCCCGACAGTGGCCTGGTACTCGTCGTTCTGCGCCTTCAGAGTGCTACGGATGCTCGCTGCGAGTTTCGCGGCGTCAGTGGCCGCTGGCGTTCCCTTGCGCTTCTGCGCCAGTGCGTCACACGCCTCCGCGAACGTCAGCCATTCGGCTTCCTTGGCGCGGTCCGTTTCCTTGCCCGGCTTGGTGCCTCCCAGCTTGAGGAAAGCGATTGTCGCGGCAGTGTCGCGCTTCTCCTTCGCATCCGCTGCCTTCTCCGCGGCGGTCTTCCCGTTGTTGACGGGCGCCGTGTTGTCCGTGAGGTAGATCGTCTTGGTGTCGCCCTTTTCCGGTGGCTGCATTGCCTTCCAGATGAGACCGCTCGCGAGTGCGAGAATAAGGAGGAGGGCGGCCGCCATCGTGCCCTTCCCGAACTTAGGGCGCCCGCCCGCCAGTTCGATCTGATGCTCAAGCTGGAACGCCTCCAGATCGGCGACCAGGTCCTTGGCCGACTGGTAGCGATCCTCGACCTTCTTCTGCATCATCTTGTCGAGGATGGCCGAGAGATCGGGCGGGAAGTCTTCGAGTTCTTCGGTGAGCGGCACGTGCGGGTCGTTGATCTGCGCCCGCAAGATCTCTTTCACGGTCGTGCCGCTGAAGGGTGTCCGGCCCGCGACCATCCGATAGAGGGACGCGCCGAGCGAGTAGATGTCGGCGGGGTGCGAGACGTCCTTGCCGCGTGCCTGCTCCGGCGCGATGAAGTGGGGTGTGCCGAAGATCTTGCCGTCGCCCACCTCGTCGGCGCGGGCGGCGAGGCCCAGATCGCCGATCTTCACCTTGTTCTCGACCGTGAGCATCAGGTTGTCAGGCTTGATATCGCGGTGGACGATCCCGTGGCGCTCGGCGAACACGAGGCCGCGAGCAGCGTCCATGACCATGGGGAGTGCTTCGGTCCAGTGGAGTCGCGAGTTCTCGGCGGCCGAGAGCGCGTCTTGGACGGCCGAGCCCTCCATGAACTCCATGGAGAAGAAGTGGATGCCGCCCGCCTGGCCGACGTCGAAGACTTGCACGACGTTCGGGTGGTTGAGCTGCGCGGCGGCGCGCGCCTCGGCGACGAACTTCTCGACGAAGACCGGGTCGCTTGCATACCGGGTCGAGAGGATCTTGAACGCCACGACGCGGTTGAGGCTGATCTGGCGCGCCTTGTAGACGGTCCCCATGCCACCACGGCCGACGCGCTCCAGCATCTTGTAGCCAGCGATGTCCTTACCGGCGAGGCCCCCGGCCTTGCCCTTCGCAGTCTGCTCTTCTTCGAGGAAGGAGAAGACCGTCTCGCCCACCTGAACGCGGTCGCCAAATGCGAGGGGGCGCTCGGTCTCGAGCTTCTCCTCGTTGACGTAGGTGGAGTTCCGAGAGCCAAGGTCGGAGATCATCCAGTGTCCGCCGTCCTGGCGAATCTGGAAGTGGCGGCGGGAGGACGCAGGGTCGGAGATGATGACCTGATTCGCCGGATCGCGTCCGATCACGGCGGGCTGGCCAGGCTTCAGCGAGAAGCTGAAGCCTTTCTCTTGTCCGCGCTCGATAACAAGGCTGGGCAAAGTCCGTACGTCTCCTAGTCGGGCGCAACGCCGCCGTAGAGGATGCGCCCGATTCTCACCATCGTGGCGCCTTCCTCGACGGCAACCTCGAAATCGCCGCTCATACCCATACTGAGTTCGTGCCCCTCAAGGTAGCCGCGGGTGTGCGCTTCGTCGCGCATCTCCCGAAGGTCTCGAAAGAGAGAGCGCACATCTTCAGGGTCAGATGTGACCGGAGCCATGGTCATCAGCCCCTGGATCGACAAATTCGAGAGGCCGACGAGTTCCGGCAGGTGGGTCCAGAACTCGTCCGGAAGAAAGCCGCCCTTGCTCGTCTCGCCGCTGACGTTGACCTGGATCAGCGTGGTGAGTGGCGGGCGCTCCTGACGACCGACTTCCGCGTCCAGGGCTCGCAGCAGCCGGGTGCTGTCGCCGGCATGGAAGACGTCGATCGCCGGGAGCACGTGACGGATCTTGTTCCGTTGAAGGTGTCCGATGAAATGCCAGGTTGGGCCGTCACCGACCTCAGCGCGCTTCTCGAGGATCGCTGGCACGCGATTTTCCCCGATGTCGTTCATCCCAGCGGCTGTGACGCGGCGGACCATGTCCGCGCCGAAGTACTTCGTGACCGCCACGATACGAACAGACTCCGGCGAGCGGCCGCTGCGTGCGCAGGCGTCCGCGATCGCTTGGCGAGCACTTTCAAGGTTCTGGACGAGTGGGTCGAGGCTGGCGGTCACGTGGGAGCTTTCGAAAGCGCGCGTTCTTCGGCGCCTGAATCGTGTCCAAATCGTCGTGGAATGGCGTCCGCACGATCGGGTCAGATCGTGGAAACTGGCGCGTGAGCGTAGGCGTCTGTGGCGAAGAGCGTCAAGCAGGAAGCGGGGTCGCATCGGAACTCGGGATTCCGCCGGGGTTTCGGTTCGTTGCACGGGGCTGACAATCCGCTTGACTCGGCGAAGGCGGCGTCTCTACGATCCGGCGCTCAGGGCATTGCGCGAAGGGCTGCCGGAACGCCTCGACAAGGCGATTCGGTGTAGGTTCGGACGGAGTACGTCCGGGCTGGTACGTCCGGAGCGTTTGAAATGTCTGGCGTATGGGGCCACTGCTCCCAGGAGGCGATGGAATGCGGCTTGCGTCCGCCACAAGTTGGGCATTGTTGGCACTGATGGCTGCGGGTTGCAGCTCCACCGGCTCCCTCGCGCCCGACGACGAGGGTATCAAGGCTGGCTTGGCCGCTCTCGGGGTCGAGGGGCGTGCATACGTCCACGACCTCGGTGACGAGGCCTCTATGCTGGTCCGCAACGTCTACGCCGACGGCGGTGACTTCCTCATCGAGGATGTTCACGGTCATCTGACGTACGTTGACGGTGCCACACTGAACGTGCGGTGGGAGTATTACGGCCTTGATAAGCCGTTCACCATGCCCCCGTCGTTCACCCCGTCCACGATCACCGGGATCGCGAACAGTCGGCTCTACGTGCTGACGCGTTCGGCCGGAGTTCCGGAGCCGCATCCGCGCTGGGTCGATCTGATCCCGTCGGCGGCTCCGGTTGCGACCGACTCGACCGTGTATGTCCCCACGTACCCGACCCAGGCTGGGAACAAGACGATCTACTCCGTCAGCCTCGGCAGCGGATACATAGGTTGGGGCGCACGCACGCGCACGGATGTCACGTCCGGCATGGCGAAGGGCGGTCCCGATGCCGGTGACACGCTCTACTTTGCCACGCGCAGCGGACTGATCGAGGCGTACCCGACGTACCTCGCCTCCGAGCGCAGTCCTGAGCCGGCTTGGCAGTCGCATGCGGCATCCGGGATCCGCTACGACCTGACAGTTGCCGGTGACGACCTCGGTGTCGTCACGGACGACGGTCGCCTCATCTGCTACGACCGGGTTACCGGCAACGCCCGCTGGGAGGCGTATCCGCCCGCCGGCGAGTACGGCGAGTCGGCCGCACAATTCTCAGAGTCGTTCGCGTTCTTCCGTCGCGACGGCAAGCTCTGCGCGTTCAACCGTGAGACCGGCGCACCGCTCTGGTCGGTCGCTGGCGGACAGTCGTTCATTGCGCAGCGCGGTGACACGGTCCTCGTGATGGCCGACAAAGACTGGGTCATCGCAGTCAACGCGGAGACCGGCGAAGAAGAGGCGCGGCATCAGATGCCCGGGACGTACTTCCCGGCGCAGATGGCGAACGACGGCACGGTCACCGCCATCACCGACGATGGCCTCATGGTTTCAGTCGAACTCGGCTGGTAGTCACAGACCGACGGGCCGACTTCGGTCGGCCTGATCGAAGAGAGAGCCCCCGCGCCAAACAGCGCGGGGGCTCTTCTTGAATCCTACGGACGTCACGCAAGGCGTGCGCGCGATCCTCGCGTCATCGGCTCCTCGGTGCCCCCGGCGCGAGAGCAGGCGTCGGAGACGCGCGTCGGCTGACGTCCTGCGCTACCAAATCACGCAAGCGCGCAGTCGCTGACGTCGCACAGGCGTAACCGAGATCGCGAGTGGTATGATTGTCGCGGCGGGACGGCAATCCCGTGGGCGTCGCAACGACGATCGCGGTGCCGTCACGGAGGATGTCACGTGCCCAGGAAGGTCCGCGAACTGGTGCAAGATCTGACCGCTGCCGGCTTCGCCGAGATCAGTGGTGGCAAGGGGTCTCACCGGAAGTTCACGCATCCCCGGTATCCGGGAGCGGTTACGCTGAGTGGACGTTCAGGCAGTGACGCGAAGGCCTACCAGGAGCAGCAGGTGCGGCGCGCGATCGAGGAGATCCGAGAATGAAGACGATCGATCGCTATCTCAAGTGGGTCGAGTGGATCGAAGAGGATCAAGTCTACGTCGGTCGTTGTCCGGACCTCATCACAGGTATCCATGGTGATGATTCGCAGCAGGTCTATCGGGAACTGTGCGAAGTCGTCGAGGAGGTGCTTGCGCACTTCGAGGCGGAGGGACGCCCCCTACCTCGCCCGATGGTGCGTCCGATGCAGGACGTGGTCTGACGCTCCTTCGCGGCGAGCATACAGAGACCGCCTCGTTCCTGGTCTCGGTCCAAAGGAGGGCAGCTGTGCGTTCGCGGATCGTGGTTGTCGTGGTTGTGCTCTTTGCTCTCGCAGCGCTGTCCGCCGTCGTCTGGCGCTCGGCAGGCCCCGACGTCATCGTCGTGGCGCCACCGACCGAACCGCACGATCCCCTCCAAACCCCGGCCGAAGTCGATCAGCGGCGCGCCGACCGGTCCGCGCATGACCTGTCTGCGCACGACCGCTCTGCTCCGGGCCCGATCCTGCGTGGCGTGGTCCTCGAGAACGAGTCCGGCGAGCCGCTACCGAACGTCACCGTCGTCTTTTTGGGAGTGGGGGACGCGGCCGCCGCAACGCGGCCGGAACCGTCCCCGACCAAGACCGATGCTTCCGGTCGGTTCAAGGTGGTCGGATGGCCCGACACGACGATCGCGGCGGTCGTGATCTGGGATGGCTGCGTGCTACCGGATGGCGGTGACGCCACGTCCGAGCTGAGTGATCTCTCGCCACCACAGATACGCCTGGGTGACATGGGAGATGACGTGGAACACACGATTCGGGTGCAGCGCCCGCGTCGACTTCGTGGTCGGGTCGTGGATGAATCCGGAGCACTGGTTTCCGGCGCTGCCGTCTCGTGGCGCCCGGTGTCGGGGAGTGCCTCAGTGGAATATTTCGTCGCGGCCGGCTTCACTGACTTCCCGCCGCCCTGGTCCAGCGACCGTCGCGGCCGATTCGACGTCGCTTTGCCGCCGACGGTCGAGTCTGTGATCGCCGTCGCGGAAGCGGAAGGCCGTGTGAAGTCGTGGAGCCACGTCGTCGAAGTCGGCGCCAACGGCTCGTTTCCCGAGGTCGATATCGAATTGAGGCCTGCCGGCGTGATCGAGGGCCGTGTGACGGATCCCTCCGGACGGCCCGCCGCCGCAGTCGATGTCTGGTGGTACGAAGCGGACACGCCGTTCACGGACCGACCGCGGGGAGTGACGACGGACGCGCAGGGCGCCTTCCGTCTTCGCTATGTCTCGCCGTCGCGAGTCACCGTCAGAGCGGCGCGCGGACGTGGACGCGAGCGCATGTCCACCGTTCCACGCGAAGTCACCGTCCAGCCCGCGCAGACCACGACGATCGAGATCCAGCTCCGCGAAGATCCGGTCTACGCGACGCCAAAGTGAGTCCGGAATGCTGTGCGCGACGTCTGGCGCCCGAAATCCGCTGCCGCGCTCGAACCTGAGGCCGCGTTGTTCCGTGAACGCGAGAGCAAGGGGCCGCGCGCCCGAGACGTCGGCGAGTCCGCGAAGTACTCGAGGTTCTCGGCGGTCTCTTCACCGATCTTTGCATAGGGGGCGCTCTGGGGCATCCCGACGAACCGTGCTTCGCGCTCAGACGTGACGACGCCGACGACGCGTATCATGCGTGATGGGTGAGAAGCTGAACCCCCGCGGAGGATCGGCGGCATCTCGTTCGGTGGAGGCAGAGACGATGCACACGGACAACGCGGTCCCCCTCGACACACTTCTGGCACATCGGCCCTGGATCAGGGCTTTGGCGCGTTCGCTGGTTCGCGATCCGTCGGTCGTGGACGACATCGAGCAGGAGGTCTTCGTGGCCGCGATGAACGTGCCGAAGATCGAGACCTCGTTGCGCGGCTGGCTGCGCTCGGTCGTCAAGAACGCCGTCCTCCAGCGGCACCGCGGAGAGTCGCGACGCAGCGCGCGCGAACAGTCGGCGATGCCGCCGCGCGGCTCACGAACACCGGAGGACATCGTTGCCGAGGCCGACTCGCACCGTCACGTCGTGGAGGCTGTGATGAACCTTGACGAGCCGTACAGGAAGACGGTGCTTGTGCGCTACTTCGAGGGGCTCTCGTTGCAGGAGACCGCCGAGCGCCTCGGCATTCCGCGCGAGACCGTCAAGACCCGCATGCGCCGGGCGCACGCGATGCTCCGCGAGCGCCTGCGCAGGGAACACGGCGACGAACGACGCGGAGTCCCCGCAGTCGTTGTTCCGATCGTGGGCGGCCCCGACGTGGTCGCGAAAATTCTCGGCCGCATCCCTGGGAGCGTCGCTGGGGCGCGACCGTGGGTCCCGATCGCCATGGCGGCTGGCATGTTCGCCGCGGCGTCGCTCGTTGGGTTCTCCGTCCATGCCTCGACCGGCGACGGAGACGCGGGCGTCCTCTTCGCTGTCCCGAGTACGGACGATGACGACGATGAAGTCGGAGACGTCGGTCGTGAACCGCCGCCGGCGGTCGACGCCGACGAGCGCCGCCGCGTGGGCGTGGATGCGGCCACTGAGGACGAGCCCGCCCCGCCTCCTGAGAAGGCGGCTCCTCCGCCCCTGGACCACTTCGTCGTCCGGGACCTCTTCACCCGTGATCCCGTGCCGCACCTCGCGCTCGACGTGACGCGTGACTCTGTTGCGTCCATCGCCGTCTCCGACGCGAGCGGTCGCGTGGACTCCACGCCCGTCGGCTTGACGAAGATCGAGAGCGGCGACGCGATCTGGTCGGTACCCGGCGCTCCCCGCGTGTCCGCGCTGGTCGACGGCGTTCTCTGGGTCCATCGCACGGCGCAACTCGACGTCACGATCGTGGACGCGGATCCGCATCGCGAACTCTCGCTCGGATCGGTCGAGGTCATCTATTTGGTCGAGAGCGTCATCGGTGGGACCGGGAAGGGGCCCGGCTCGTTCCACTTCAACACACGCACGGGCCTGGATCTCGATCAAGGCCGGACCGCCGTGACCGCCGACGGTCGGGCGCGTATGACCGTCCCGGTGGTCCGCGGACTGCGTGTCTCGGGTGTTGCAGCCGGATGGCGCACCGCGTCGTCGGCGGTGCGGTTTGACACCGCGCTCCGCGCCGAGCCCGTGACGCTCGAACTCACCAGCGGCGTCTCGTTCGACGGGCGCGTGAGGAACGCGAAGGGTCTCCCCGTCCCGGGCGTGAAGATCCTGCTGACGACGGCACGTCATATCGACGCGTCGGAGGTCGATGTGGCGGCGCTGCGCGCCGAGGGAGGCGGTGGAGTGGGGCTCATCGGCAGCGCGAAGAAGGGCTTCGACGTTTCCTGGCAGTCGCGCGTTGCCATGAACGCCCGAGGGATCTTCCAGGGACGGGTCACCGCCGACGGCGACGTCCTCCTCATTGTCACGGCGAAGGGCTACGTTCCCAAGCGCGTGGCGCTCGGCCGCCTTGCGGCGGACCTGCACAAGATCGAGGTCGTGTTGGAACGTCCCGACCCGGAGTTACGCACGCTCATCGCGGTGGGCGGCAGGCCGGTGAAGGGCACGCGTGTGCTCTTCCATGACGTCACCGGGAACCCGCAAGTCTCGACGTACGTGCAGACCGACCCGGATGGGACGTTTCCTACGCAGATGCTGATCGAAGGGCACCGCTATACGGTCGATGTACGCGTGCCCGGCGACGCGCCGCACGAGTCGCGTCTTGTCACGTGGGACGGGCGTAAGACGATCGACGTTGAGGAACTCAGCCAGGACTGGGAAGGCGACGACAAATAGGAGGATGAGATGCGAAGAGTGAACCGGAACAGTGCGGCGCTCGCCGCCGCCCTCGCGCTCGGTGTGGCCGCCTTCTGGATGGCCCCCGTCGGTGCGCAAGAGATCGATGCCGAGATCGAGGCGCAGTGGGACACGCCCGAGATGAAGCGCATCGTCCAGGAAGTGGAGCGACTGCCGCTCGCCGACCATGCCGCCCTGGTGGATCGGCTGCGCGCCAAGCTCGACGAGCGCCTACTGACCCCGGACCCGGTGTTGACGCGTCGCTTCGACGAGTGGAAGGGGCGCACGGATGCCGGTGTCGCACGGCTGATCACGCGCGGGCTCTTCGACGGCAAGACGGAGGTCAGCGGCGGCGGCGCCTACTTCTCGTTTGTCACCGCCAGCAACAGCTACGACGAGACGCCCGACCTCGCGTTGGCACGCGGGAAGTTCAGTTGCCTCTCCGCTGGCGCCGACGGTGGGGTATTCGCCCTTCTCGACAGCCGCGATGTGCGCTCTGTCACGGAGTCCGACGTTCCGCTGGAGATCCGCGGTGACGCGTACGCCATCTACGATGACAGACTTGGCGAGAAGCGGCTCAAGCGGCAGCCCGAGGCGAAGGACGGGCAGGTCTACGCTGTACGCTCGATCCACTGGGGTGAACACGACACCCTTGCGGTCTTCCAGGTCATCGGCGTCGACGACCTCGGCGTGACCATCGCCTGGCGACGCCTGCGGAGCTACAAGCCGCTCGAGCATCCGGGACGGCGCGACCGCTGATGACGATCCCCGGTCCGGCGGTCGGGCGGCGCGATACGTGCGCCACCGCCGCCCTACTGCTGGCGAGTTGAGCAAGCTCGGGCGCGTGGCCCGCTAACTGGCGCCGGTGCCCGTTGTACCGTGCCCGGCTCGTCGGTCCTCTGGAGGGCGTGGTTGATGGAACCCTCGACCGTCCCGCGTTCCATCGTGCGTGGAGCGATGCCTCGCCGCGTGCATGGCAGAGGACCGTCCCGCGCCATGACGGCGCCGTCTCCCGAACGACTGTGACGGCGTCGTTCTTCTCACCCCTTGAGAACAACGATCCCTCGGTAACTCGACACGCGGAGCGTGACCGAGTTTGTCTACGACGCCATCAATCGTCGCGCGAAGCAGACGGTGATGGATCGCACGGCCGTGACGAGCGAGAGGATCACGGAGTGGACGTACCACAGTCGCAACGTCGTGGCCGTGCTCGTCCGTCCCACGGTCGTTGACGCCGTCGTGTGGCGTCTGGACGTGATCGACCAGTCGACGAACGTGTTCGCGCTCGTATCTCGCGCGCCGTGAGGGCGGATCGACGGAGCTTGCGAACGCGGCAGCTCACGGACGCGTGGGCGCTGCGGGGAACGCGCGTCGGGCAGTACCGTCTGCGCGTGAGAATATTCGCGTGGACGATCACTATCGACTCTGCTTCCGGTGGTCCGCGGCGGGCGCGGCCGAAGTCGAGATTGTGGATGATCACTGAGAAGCGGGCGACACGATGACGCGTGCGGATCCCGTCACCCCCGGTGAACTATTGAAGGCGGAGTTCCTTCTCCCGATGAAGATCTCGCAGTATCGGCTCGCCAAGGAGATCGGCGTACCGGCTCAGCGGATCAGTGCGATCGTTCACGGCATGCGTTCGATCTCGGCCGACACGGACCTGCGTCTCTGTCGCTTCTTCGGTCTGTCCAACGGGTATTGGCTGCGCGCACAGGCGCTCCACGACATCGAGGTCGCGGGCGCTGTCCTGGAGAAGGCGCTGCGGAAGAATCACGCCCTGGCCGACGAAGCGGTCACGATCCGTCTTGCCGTAGCTGTCTCGTCATTGCAGGTGCTCGCGACCCGTTCCTGTACTCGCGCTCTCGCGTGGGAATCGAAGATCGGCGCGGGCTCTCGGTCGATGCGCGTGTGAGTGCGCGCCTAGTCGTTGATAGATTCGAGCAGCAGTATCCGTCGCGTCGAGGGCGTGACGCGTACACGATCTGCGAGAGCGACGCCCATGACCCAGACGATGCCGGTCGTGTCGCAAAGGAGCGGGAGACGATCGCGCGCTGACGCCTCGATGCCGCGGCGTTGGAGCAGGTGCCCGAGGCGGGTGTCGGCCGCGGCTCCGAGTCCGCGCAGTCGGTCTCCCTCGATGCGCGTGCGCGCAACGAGTGCGCCCTCCACCCGGTCCGCATCCGCGAGTTCGAGTGTCCCGTCGGATCGTGCGAGACGCTCCAGAAACGGCTCGTTGGCTGCATCCGCGACGCGCAGGGAGATGCGCCAGCCGTCCCAGAGCTCTGTTGTGCCCGAGCGCATCACGTTGCGCGGTGGCAGCGGAGTGCGCGGGGAGCGCGTCGCCGACGGCGGAGCGCTCACCAGTTGCACGCCCGATGTGCTCTGCGCCACGCGGACTCCCGACACGACGCCTGCGTCCGCACCCGAGATCGCCTCCACGAGCCGCTCGGTTTCGGCGCGCGTGAGAGGTCGCGCGTCGCGCAGCGCTGGCACCGTATCGCGTAGGATTGCCGCGCGCAGCGTCGTCGGTAGGCGCTCGAAGCCTGGGTGGATGCGCAGCGTGGGCCCGTCCAATTCCAGGAACGGCCGCGCGAGTTCGACATCGGTCGGGCGGGGGGCTTCTGCGAAGTTCGTGGCGAGGCGCGCGAGGAGCGGGATCGGGTCGCGTCCCACGCACTCGGCCAGCGCTGGCAGCCCGACGTGACGAATGCGCGCGCGCTCGTTGCCGTCCACGTTGGTCGCGTCCTCGATCCAGGGCGTGCCACGCTCGCGGAGCCAGGCCCGCAATGCGTCGCGGCGGAAGGGCAAGAGCGGGCGAACGAGCGTGGCGCTCTCCGTCAAGGTGCGTTGCTCGGGAATCCCCGCGAGGCCGGTGGCCCCGGTCCCACGGAGGATGCGCTGGAGCACCGTCTCGGCCTGATCGTCCGCGTGGTGGGCGGTCACGACGTGGGAAGAGCCGGTCGCGCCCGCCGCGGCCTCGAAGAACGCATACCGGACACGCCTCGCCGCCTCTTCCGGGCTCTCGCCGGGCTGTGGGGACACCGGCCGACGCTCGACCACACTCTCGACCCCGAGAGAGTCACCCGCCCAGGCCGCGACCGACCGAGCTTCGTCCGCCGACGTCTCGCGCAGGCCATGGTCGAGGTGCGCAAGCGTCACGGCGCCGAGCCTGAGGTCCTTCCGCGCCTCGTGGAGCAAGAGTGTTAACGCTGTCGAGTCCGCGCCCCCCGAGCAGGCGACGAGCACGCGCGCAGCCTCCGGGAGGAGGCGCCGGTCACGGACATGGGCAACGAAAGACTCAAGGAGCGTCACGCGCTGATCCTACGCGCCACGCCGACTCCCTCCCCAAACGTGGATGAAGGGCGTCGCGCAGCGCTACCATCCGCGTTCGCGGGCGACGCCCGCCGCCGTCTCGCCGGGTAACCGCCGGCCATCGGTGCAAATGACCCTGGTTGTCGAAGATCCCGGCAAATTTGAGGCTGGGAGGAGGACGTTCGGTGGGTATTCGCGTTGCGATCAACGGCTTCGGGCGCATTGGGCGCCTCGTGTTTCGGATACTGGAGAAGGACGAGCGTTTCGAGGTCGTGACGATCAACGATCTCTCGAACCCGAAGACTCTCGCGCACCTGGCGCGCTTCGACTCGACCCACGGCAGGTTCGACGGTTCGATCACCGTGGCCGGCGAGGGGCGTCTCGACGTCAACGGTCGCGAGGTGTCGATCACGGCCGAGCGCGATCCCGCCGCGCTGAAGCATGGCGACAACGGCATCGACTGGGTCGTCGAGGCGACCGGTGTCTTTCGCACACGCGCGCAGCTCCAGACGCATCTCGATGCTGGCGCGAATCGCGTTCTGCTGACGGTGCCGCCGAAGGATGAGATCGACGCTCTCGTCGTGATGGGCGTCAACCACGAGTCGCTGACGGCGGATGCCCGCATCATCAGCAACGCGTCATGCACAACCAACTGTCTCGCGCCGATCGCAAAGGTGTTGAACGACTCGTTCGGCATCCACCGTGGCTTGATGACAACGGTCCACGCGTACACGAACGATCAGCGCATTCTGGATCTCGTCCACAGCGATCTGCGCCGCGCCCGGAGTGCTGCGGTCAACATGATCCCGACGTCCACCGGCGCCGCGCGCGCCGTCGGTCAGGTCCTGCCGGAGCTGAACGGCAAGCTGGACGGCTGCGCCATCCGCGTTCCCGTTCCGGACGGTTCGATCGTCGATCTCGTAGCGAAGGTCGAACGTGACGTCACGCTCGAAGAGGTGAACGCCGCAGTCAAGGCCGCCGCCGACGGCCCGATGAAGGGCATCCTCCAGTACAGCGTGGACCCGCTCGTCTCGACCGACATCGTCGGTAACCCGTACTCGTGCATCTACGACTCGCTCGCGACGATGGTCAGCGGCAATCTGATCAAGACGCTCACGTGGTACGACAACGAGTGGGGCTACAGCAACCGCGTTGTCGACGCGATGGCATACACCTCCAGTCTGGACTCCTAGCCGGAGACTCTCCGTATGCTCGGCAAGCTCTCTGTCGGCGACGTCGATTGCGGTGGCAAGCGTGTCTTCGTTCGTGTGGACTTCAACGTTCCACTCGACGAGGCGTGCTCTGTCACCGACGATCGGCGCATCCGCGCTGCGCTTCCCACGCTGCGTCTCCTGCTGGAGCAGGGCGCGATCGTGGTCCTCGGAAGCCATCTTGGGCGACCGAAGGGTGAGGTCGTTTCCGCGCTCCGCATGACGCCCGTTGCGGCGCGTCTCGCGGAACTGTTGGAGCGTCCGGTGACGGCGTTGGATGCCGTGGTGGGGGAGTCGGTCGAAGCGGCCGTTGCGGCGGCGTCGCCGGGTGACGTGCTCTTGCTGGAAAACCTGCGTTTCGAACGGGGCGAGACGCAGGGCGATCCCCAATTCGCCGCTGCCCTCGCGCGGCTGTGCGACGTCTACGTGAACGATGCCTTCGGCGCTGCGCATCGCGCACACGCCTCGGTCTCCGTGTTGCCGATGTTGGTTGAGACCGCTGCGGCGGGATTGCTCCTGTCCGCGGAGTTGCAACATCTCGGTGGGGCGCTCGCGAACGCCGAGCGCCCGTTCGTGCTCGTGTTCGGTGGCGCCAAGGTCTCCGACAAAGTGCCGGTGCTGCGCAACCTGCTCTCGCGGGTTGACGTCGCACTGATCGGCGGCGCGATGGCGTATACGTTCATGGTCGCGAAGGGCATGGACGTCGGTGCGTCACGGATCGAAGCGGACTTCGTGCAGACCGCGGGTCAGATCCTCGCGGAGGCCGAGGCGCGTGGTGTGCGCGTGTTGCTGCCCAACGACCACGTTGTGGCGGCCCGTTTCGCTGAGGATGCCGAGACGCATATCTCGTCACCCGAGATCCCCGCGGGCCAGATGGGACTCGACATCGGTCCGGGCACCGCCGGGCGTTACGCTGGCGAGATCGCACAAGCCAAGACGATCCTCTGGAACGGCCCGATGGGGGTCTTCGAGATGACGCCGTTCGCGAGCGGCACACGCGTCGTCGGACAGGCGATTGCCGCCGCCACCGACAAGGGCGCGACCAGCGTTGTGGGGGGCGGCGACACGGCCGCTGCGGCGCAGATGGCGGGTGTGGCGTCGCATATGACGCACGTCTCGACCGGCGGCGGCGCGGCGCTCGAATTCCTCGAGGGCAATGAGTTACCTGGTGTCGTAGCCCTGACCGACGTGCAGACATCTTCGGAAGGAACCGCCTGATGCCTCCTCCCATCCTGATCGCACCCAGCCTGCTCTCCGTGGACTTCGCTCATCTCGAAGACGGTCTACGGATGGTGGAGAGCGGTGGCGCGGATCTCCATCACGTCGATGTGATGGACGGGCACTTCGTCCCGAACCTCTCGATCGGCCCGCCGGTCGTCAAGTCGGTTGCGAACGTCGCGAAGATCCCACTCGATTGCCATCTGATGGTGACCGACCCGCTCACCTACGCCGAGCGCTTCGCGAAGATGGGCGTGTGGTGCGTGACGTTCCACATCGAGGTTTGTGACGACCCCGCTGCGATGGCGGCCGCGTTCCGCGCGATGGGCGTGCGCGTCGGTGTGGCGCTCAATCCGCCGACGCCGGTCGAAAAGCTTGAGCGCGCGCTCGACCATGTGGACATGGTGCTCGTGATGTCTGTCAACCCCGGCTTCGGTGGGCAGAAGTTCATGGGCGAGGTGCTCCCCAAGGTCGAAGCACTGCGCGGTCGCTACGGTTTCGGCGGCGACATCGAGATGGACGGCGGCATCGCGCCCGCGACGATCGCGGATTGCGCCGCAGCCGGCGCCAACGTCCTCGTCGCGGGCAGTGCCGTGTATGGCGCAGACGACCCGGCTGCGCGCATCTCCGAGTTGCGCACGCTCGCCGAAGACGCGCGTGCCCCGACAGCAGCGGGAAGCCGCTGATGGCGTGGCCGTTCCGTCGTAAGCGTGAGATGCCCGAGGGCCTGTGGAAGGTCTGTTCCGGGTGTGACAAATACGTCTACAAGCAGCAGATCGAGGAGGCCCTCAACTGCTGCCCGGAGTGCGGCGAGCACTTCCCTCTCTCCGGCTATCCGCGCATCGACGTCACCGCTGACCCGGACTCGTTCGACGAGATCGCGTCCGATGTCATCAGCAAGGATGTTCTCGGTTTCGTGGATGGCAAGGGCCCCTACGCAAAGAAGCTGAAGAAGACGCGCGCCAAGTCACGCGCCAGCGACGCGTGCGTGGTCGGTCGCGCACGGATCGACGGCGTCGCCACGATCCTCGGCGCGCTCGACTTCTCGTTCATGGGCGGCTCGATGGGCTACGCGGTTGGCGAGAAGGTTGCGATCGCACTCGAGACGGCGCTGGCCGAGGAACTCCCGTGCGTCATCTTCTCCGCATCCGGCGGCGCGCGCATGCACGAGGGCGCGTTGTCGCTGATGCAGATGGCGAAGACCTCCGCAGCCGTACACCGTTTCAAGGAGCGCGGGCGGTGGCCGTTCATCTCGGTGTTGACACACCCGACGACCGGCGGCGTCACCGCTTCGTTCTCGGCTCTCGGCGACATCACGTTGGCCGAACCGAAAGCACTGATCGGCTTCGCCGGACCACGCGTGATCGAGAACACGATCCGCCAGGAACTCCCCGAGGGCTTCCAGCGCTCCGAGTTCCTGATGGAGAAGGGCTATATCGACCGCATCGTCCCGCGCAACGAGATGCGCGAGACGCTGTCGAAGCTCTTCACGCTGCTGCTACCGATCAGCTGACTCCGTATTGCTCGCTTGTCGTGGGCAGGTACTCCGCGTCGGCCGGTGAGCACGGTGTGCTCTCCGTCGGAGGTGAGAAATGCCGGTCCATCGGGTTCTGTCCGTGCTTCGTGCCATCTCGGTCGTGGTACTTCTATGGGCGCTTCCCGGTTGCATCGGCGTTGGCTACTTCGGGACGGAGCGCGCGAACGGTCTTGACGCCGACGCAGTCACCCCGTTCTCGCGTGGAGCGTGGCCCGTCACGGCCGAGACGCTGATCCAGAAGCGCGGAGAACCCGATACGCGCACGGCAATGGACGATTCGTGGGAACGCTGGGAGTACGACAAAGGACTGCGCTGGAACGGCCCCACGGTCTTCCTCGTGATCGGCATTCCGTTGATCATTCCGGTGGGGCGCGACTCCGACACGTTCTACATACGCGATGGACTGGTCGAGACCGTTGACGTCGTCCGGTACTACGAGAAGGGCTACACGTTCGGTGTGTCGCCTGGCGTCTGTCCCGATCTCGGCTTCGTTGCCTGGGGTGGCAAGCACTTCGATTGAGCGCCTCCCATGCGTTCCTGGCCCGGCGTCTACACTGAGCGGATGACGATAATCCGCGCCGCTGTCCCAATCGCTGTTCTCGCTGCAAGAGCAACAGCAGCATGAACATCCACGGCAAGACCGTTCGCGTTGTCGAGAGCCACGAAGAGGTGCTCGGCGACTGGGCGGATGCGGCGCGGGAACTGGGCCGATCATTGACGCTGGTGACGCTCGATCGGCATACCGACACGTCTCCGGCGCTGAGCGTGGACTACACCGATTATCACGCGGTCGAAGGCGGAGCGTCCGATGACAGCTCGTCCGAGCCAGAGTTCACGCGTTGGCAGAAGCGCGTGCTCGCTCGTTTCCGCGACGCCGAACCGGAGGTGCTGGACGCGCTCGTCGAGCGCATTCAGAACGACGAGCACATCGACGCCGCCCTGCGACTCGGCATCGTCGATCGCGCGCTGATCGTCAGTTCACAGGCCGGACGGACCGGCGACGCGCTCATCCCGGGTGCATCGGTGTATCGCCCGGTGTGTGCGCCGAGTTGCGAGCAAGCGTCGCACGAGGACGCCGCGTGCCCCCGGCGTCGCTTCGACGCCATCCTCGAAGCGACGCTGCTTCGCGACGCCCTCGCGCAACTTGCATTCAACGTCCACGACGCTTCTCCCTACATCCTCGACATCGACCTCGACACGTTCTCGACGCGTCGCGGGCTCACGCCAGCAGACGCGACGATCTTCCACGCGCTCATCAGGGGTGCACATCTCATCACCCTCGCCCGCGAACCCGAGTACGTGAATGAGAGCATGGACGACCACGACGCCGACGAGATCGAGGCCGCGGTCCTGCGGCATGTCGCGACCGCGATGCACGGAGTGCGCGTGGGGCACGCAAGAGGTACGGATCGGTGAGGATCGGTCCGAGCAACACGCGCTGACACCAGGGGCGTCGCTCATCACCGGCGGCGTGGCGTTCGCGACGTACTCGTGCCGAAATTCGTCGCGTGCGCCAACCGGACTACCCTGCTGTCCAGCATCACTCGCCGCGCGTTCGCACGGCCGAGTCACCATCGGAGAGCAGCATGCCCACGTTCATCGCCATCGAGTACGACGACCCCCACAAGGCGCAAGAGGTCCGACTCACGCTTGTGAAGTTGCAGCGCGAGTACCTGATCGACATGGAAGACGCCGTGGTCGCCGTCAAGGACGCCGAGGGCAAGGTCAAGCTGCATCAGGCCGTGAACCTGACAGCAGCCGGAGCCGTATCCGGTGGATTCTGGGGCTCATTGATCGGGCTCCTCTTTCTGAACCCGCTACTCGGAGCGGCCGTTGGCGCGTCGGCCGGCGCCGTGTCGGGCGCGCTGACCGACGTCGGTATCAACGACAAGTTCATGAAGGAACTGGCCGACGGGCTACAGCCGAATACGTCGGTCTTGTTCGTGCTCGTGCGTAAGTCCACACCCGGCAAGGTCCTCGACGAGATCAAGGGCTACGGCGGCACGGTTCTACAGACGTCTCTGTCGCACGATGACGAAGACAAGCTGCAGGCTGTCTTGAACGAGATCGACGAGACGCGCTCGTAGCCGCCTTCCGGTCCGCCGTCCCGCGGCCGCCGCGGGACGGCGCCGGAATCTGGTCTGACTCGCGCGGCCGCCAGCCGTCGGCGGTCAGCGGCGGAAAGGCGAGTCTGGCATCACCCTTCCTCTGGGCTGCTGGCGAGCCTTGCGAGCGCCTTGTGCAGTCGCGGATGTGCGTTGAAGCGCTTGATGTACTCGGACTCGCGCTGTCCACCCTTCGCGCGAATGACGGCTGCGAGAGAGCGGCGGTCGGCGCGGGACCAACGTGCGACGCCCGGGAGCAGCATCACTATGGGGGCCCAGCGCTCCCAGGCGATCCGCTCGTTCTCGGAGCGCGGGAGACGCACGCCTAGACGCTGCGCGGCTTCCTTCGCGCAGATAGCGAGACCTGCCTCGCGGTCGGCGCCGAAGCGGTGGCCCAGGTAGCGAGAGACGCGCTCTCCGATGAAGCCGATCGGCAGTTGACCGAGGACGTCGTCTCGCTCGTCGTGCACGAACCAGTACATGTGCGCGGCGGAGAGTTCGTGGAGTGTTTCCAAGCTGGAGCGATGTGCGGGATTGCGCTGCATGCGGGCGAGTTCCTGCGCCACCAACTGCTTGACATCGGGGTCGAGTGGACGGAAGCCCAGCTTGTAGTAGAACCACCACGCGCCGGACTCGAGCCCCTCCTGATTGTCGTGGCCGAGTTGATAGGGATCGACGCTGCAGACGTCCGAACCGAAGAGCTGCACGATCATCGCGATGACACTGCCGAATACGCGTGCGGCCTCGCCGCCGCGGAACGTCTCGAAGACATTGTAGGCGACCTCGGTGGAGCCAAAGAGCGAGCTGGCGAGGACGTAGCCGATCGGGACACCGTTCTTCAATGTGAGGAAGCCGTAGGACGTCTCTAGCACGAGTCGTCGGGCTACCTTCGTGCCCATGGCGGCGAAGACCAATCCGTCGCCGCAATCGACGAGGAAGACGTCGTCCGGGTCCGCATGCGAGAACATGTAGAGGTTGCGGTGACGCGGGATCATCTGACCGCGTGTGAGGTCGATGATCGCCTGGCCCTCCGCGCCGGTGAGACGCCGAATGGCATGCGGTGGTCGCGCGATCTCCTCGTGCAGGTCGGGGCGTCCGCGTACGAAGGGCGTCGTCTGGAAGTGGACGTCGGTACTGTCGAGCCGACCGCGTGTCCGGGCGGGCGTGCCGGGCGCTGACTCGAGACGGACCATCATCTGCAATCGCTGGTACGCGGCCGCGCGACCGAATTCGTCCGCGACGAAATGCCGCGTGCGACGCACCAGGAATGCCGCGTCTGTCTCTGCCCGTGAGCGCAGCAGATCGAGCCATTCGCGCGCCGAGTACGGGAGTTCGTCGATCCCGGGCGACTCCGCGAAAGGCAGGAGCCACGGCAGATCCACGGAGAGCTGATCGGTCGGATCCGACTCCTCCCAATCGATCGTGATCCGCTCCGGGAAGTGCTGCTCGAGCCAGTCCATCGTCTCCCAACAGAAGCGCAGGTAGATGTCGGTGCCAGCGATTCCGGAGTCCATGAGTTCGTCGGCGTGGTCGCGTAGATCGCCACGTCTGTGAAAACGCGCGAGCAGTGTCTCGGCGCGCGTGAGTACATCCGCGTTGTCGGGGTAGGCGCGGACGAAGCAGAGCGTCTCGTGCAGCCGTAACACTTGCTCTGCGGTCCGCAGACTCCGTCGAGCGAGGGTCCGTAGCAGTGCGACCTTCGCCGTCGCTGCACCGTCTCCGAATTGGTCGCGCACCCGTTCGAGCTGGCGAAGGAGAGTTCCTGGGTTTGACATCACGATCACGAAGCTCCTGGCGGTCGAAGTGGCGGGCACTGTCTGATTCCAACCTCCCCGCTCTCGTGTCCCGCGGTTCTTTCGAGAGTCAGTCGATCGCTTGTCGCCTCCGCGCGGATCGTGGTCGCGGCGGATGCTGGAAGTACAGGAGATGAAAGTGTCGCAGTCGCGCGCGGTCCTGGGAATCGAGAGCGCCGCGTGAGAGCAATCCTCACGCGGCGCAGCTGGTGTCGGCGGACCGTCAGGCCGTCGGTTTTCGTTCGCCCGCGCTAGGCGTCGAAGCGCTTCCTTCGTCGCATCCGGAACAGACCGAGGCCGGCCATGAGGGCGAGACCAAGTCCGGCGGCGGGCGGGACCGGAACGACCTGGACCTGGCTGAACGTGCCGATTGTCATGTCGTCGAATCCGAAGATGTCGGAACCGAACGCTGTGTTACCGAATGTTACCGCTGTGAATGCGTCGGCAGCGTCGGTTTCGATGATCCCGAAGTAGCTCACGCCGTTGCTCGGGACGTTGATCGAGTTTCCGATGTTCACCAACTTTGAACCACCACCGTTCGCCAGTGTGAGCGTTACCTGTCCGCCGAAGTCTCCCAAGTCGGTGCCATAGAAGCCGAACGCGGACACGGCGTCGGTGAACGCGATCGAGAAGTCGCCGCTGGTTGTCCAGTACTTCGTGCCCGAGATGGGGTAGCGCCCAGCGCCGCTCGTCGCGCCCGCTGCGATCTCGTTGATGGAACCACTGCCGTTGAGCGTTGCGCCCACGCTTCCGAATGTGATGCCGAGTGGCGACGTCGTTCCATTGCTGAAGCTCTCGAAGTCCTCCGTCCCCACTCCAACCAAGTTGGAAAGGAAACTCGTTTGCGCGGCGTCCGAGTTGACAGGTGACGCGACGCGCCCATTACCCGCTCCTGGTCCAAGATCCTCACCGAAGAACGTCAGTGTGCCAGCGTCTGCCGTGGCACACGCAAGAGCAACAAGGGTCATAGCCCCCGCCAGTACAAGTCGTCTCATCTCTCACTCCCCCTCTTTGCCAATGCCAAGAACTGGTAGGGCCGAGCCCTACACAGCTCGTCGTTGTATTGGCCGCTGGGCGCGCAACTTTTGGTGATTCGCAACTATCGGTGAATCGCGATTACTTGAGTGGTCTCGCGCGTGGCCCGAGTCCGCGAGTCGTTGGCGTGGAGTGCGCCGCATGCGACGAGGACTGGCTGTATGCGTGACCGCAGTTCTGACGCTGGACTTCGTCGCGCCGCGTTTCTAGGTGGCGATGGGCCCCGCGTGACGACTGCTGGCGCGATCGTGACCGCACGCAAGGAGCGCTGCTTCTCTGTTGCGTTCTCTGTCACGCGCGCGGTCTCGGCGCGTCTCAACGTGCAGGATCGCACTGCATCGGAGAGACACCAGATGACCACCCTTCCAGCGTTGCGCGCCGTCGCGGCGATCGCTCTGCTTTCTGTCGTGTCCGGCGCGGCTCTGGCCGCGTCGACCGACGACTTGATCAAGGATGCGCAGGCGCTCAAGACCTCCGGGCGTGTTGAGGAAGCCGCGGCGCGGTTTGGAGCCGCGATCGCGAGCGCCCAGAAGAAGGGCGACCTCCTGGCCGAGCAGCGTGCTGCACGCGGTCTCGACGGGCTCTTCGACGAAGGACAAGGCACGGGCGGAATTGTGACGGGCGCGACGGGCGGCGCATC
Source organism: Planctomycetota bacterium (assembly GCA_024280885.1). Classification (GTDB taxonomy): domain Bacteria; phylum Planctomycetota; class JAJSAM01; order JAJSAM01; family JAJVHW01; genus JAJRPF01. Next base: position 96,093 of record JAJRPF010000056.1, read on the forward strand.
TGACGACGACCGCAACCTGATGGCGCTGGTGCTCGGCCAACTCGATGCCGAGCGCAATGGGGCCTTCGTCTCCGCGCCAGCGCTCGCGCGGCAGCTTCTCTTCGCGGCGACAGGACTCGGCGACTCGGAGCACGCGACATCTGCGCGCGCGGCATTGAACGCGAACGGGAAACGTGCGGGCAAGTCCTCGGCTGTTCTCGCGCGCTACGCAGACGGTCTGATCTCACTGCGGGACGGCAAGCCGGGCGACGCGGAAGCGAGTTTCCGTGGCGTACTCGATGTCGCGCAGAAAGAGCGCTGGGCCGACGTCGCAGCGCACGTCTCGGCGGAGATCGCCGGCATTCGGGTTGCGGCCGACGACGCGGAAGCCGCGCGCGCTGTACTTGCGTCGGTGGCGGACAACTTCGACGGCGAACTCGGTTCAAGGACCAGTTCGGCGTGGCTGCGCGCATTGCGCGCACGTATCCCGGACGTGTCGAAGGAACTCCTGGGAATCGTAAGTCGCGCCGTCACGAATGCACGTCCGACCGTCGGCATTCCGGTGATCTCCGATGGCGGATTCGGAAAGTCGAAGAACACCGAACTCGGGCGCGCGATGAAACGCTTCTCGAAGCGTCAACCGCTCGTGACAGCTAGTTGCACGCCGAACGGCTTCGCGTTCGAGCGTCACTTCGACGAGAAGCGCGCCGAGGTGAAGCTCTACCGGCCGCGGCAGCAACGCATCGACTACGGCGGACTGCTGCTGGTCACGCGTGGACGCACCGTGGCGCTGCGCACGGCTACCACCGAGAACGCGGGCGCCTCGGGGATCGGCGTCGGAACGAAGGCGCTCGTGGGCGGTGGGGGAGTGATCGCGGGGGCTGGCTCGATAGCGCGGGCCGACTACCTGCTCGCTCGCGACGAGGTCTGGACGGTGACGAAAGCCGGTGTCGTTACGGTCAAGTAGGGCCCTGGCCAGTCAGAGAAACTGAGATTTCACTTGCGATGCCCACGAAGAGGGCGCGCACGCTCACTTCCCCAGATGACCTCCTTCGCGCTGGATTCGAGCCTCCGCGCCGTTCGAATGCAGTTTCGGCGCCGTTCCCCGAGCCGATTCGGCCGTCGAATCTTGTGCAGGCTGGCGCGTATTTCGCCAGAGAGCGGCTCTCTTGGGTCGTAGCGTTGCGCCCAGAACCAGGAGGGTTCGTAACGGCGCACTGGCGCCGGACCACGACCGATTGATTAGATGATGCCTGTCCAGCGCGCCCGTTTCGCGCGGCATGGCCGCAGCCCGTGGCTCTCTTCCGAGAACCAAACCGCTGTGGTCGCGCCTCCACGAGAAACGGTCGCTCTGCCTCCCGACAGGTGAGGAGACGAGTTCGATGAAGAAGCTCTACTTGGGCAACCTGCCCTTCTCAGCCACCGAAGACGAGTTGCGTGACGTGCTCGGCGCGTTTGGCGCTGTGCACTCGGTCGCTTTGCCGACCGACCGTGAGACCGGTCGCCCGCGCGGCTTCGGCTTTGCCGAGATGGACGACGATGGCGCAACGAAGGCCATTGCTGGCCTCGACGGCACCGACTTCGGCGGTCGTTCGCTCCGCGTCAACGAGGCGCGCCCGCGCGAGCCGCGTGGCGGCGGCGGCGGTGGTGGTGGCTACGGCGGCGGCGGTGGCGGCGGCTACGGTGGCGGCGGCGGTGGTGGTGGCGGCGGTGGCCGTCGCGACCGCTGGTAACGCAGCACGTACTGAGCACTGCGCGTCGAGACTCGATGGCGCAGTGCGAGAAGAGGGGGTGGCGCAAGCCACCCCCTCTTTGATTCTCAGCCAGCCTTGAATCTCAGCCAGCCTTGAACCCGCCCGCGCCGGCGAGGGCAGCTCACTCGATGCCGTAGACCGCCTTCAGACGTGCGGCCATCCGCGTCTCAATCGCGAAGCGCGAGAGCACGTCTTCGATGTAGATCGAGTCGGGCCGCATCTTCTGCGGGAGGTACTGGCTCAGTGCTTGGACCGCGGCGTTCAAGGACTTCTCGCCGCCGCCGAGGGCACGGTCGAAGAAGGGGCGCACGTCTGTCCACTCCTTGTGGCCGACGGCCGAGAAGTACGAGAGCAGAAACCAAGGCTGAACGGAGCCCTTCGCCAATCCGTCGAGAACGGCCTGATCGGTCTTCCACGCGTCCAGTTGTAGATCCGGGTTCATGCTCAGAACGCGGACCGCATCCCGATTGCCCTCCCGCAGTGCCGGCGCGATCAGAGTTGAGATGTCGAGACCGACGAGCATGTCTGGCGGCAACATGCGCAGGAGGCGGCCGACCTCCGCGGCGGGAACAGCCCCGGACTTGAGGCGTTCGAGTGCCTCCACCGGGTCAAGTGGTTCCGCCCAGAACGAAGACACGAGTCGCTTGAGATCGCCCCGGATGGATGCAATCGCTTCCGGTTGTTTGTCCTTCGGCGTCTCCAATATCTTGCGTGCGTAGCCGCGGAAGACGGCGAGTTGTTCGTCGTCGACGACTCCGGGAAGAAGGATGCCGACGCCTTCGGTGAAGATCTCCAGGACGTTGCCATTCGGGATCTTCTCGAACGCCTTCGGATTGTCCGCCATCGTGCGAAAGACGTAGTCCGACAGTCCGACGACCTGCTCCTCGTGCTGCACCAGAAACTTGATCCACGGGTAGAGCTGACGGACCGCTTGCGTCTGGTCGCCGAAGAGCTTCTCCACCATCTCTCGATTGGTCCAGACATCGGACATCGCGTCGATGATGGCGACATGACCGGCTTCGCCGCGACCCAGTTGCGCCTCCGCGAACGCCATGAACTCGCGCGATGCCTCGGGTCCTGATGTGGCGTCCGCGAGCGAGAACGTCGGGGCGCTGCCGTCGGTCCGTGGACCGGTATCGGCAGCGAGAGCGTTTGTATCCTTGCTCTCTTCCGCGCTGACATGGCGGGCGCGACCGGCACTGCTCACGCGCTCGCGCTTCTTCTCGGCTGCCGCGAGTCGGTCGGTCAACTCGTCCACCTGCGTGCGGAGATCCTCGATCTCTGCTCGATCGTCCGTGTCGGCGCTCTCCGAGGCGGGCTCGCTCATCACTCCGCCTACCAGGAAAGCCGCCACGGCGGTCACGATCCATCCTCCTGCAATCGCTGCGGTCTTCATGCTCTTCCCCCGTCGCTCGCCGTGTTGCGTACTGCCACCGAGCGCACGGCGCTCACGCGCTCTCAACGACTCCGTCCGGCGATCTGGATTGAGAGTATCCGGCGCGACGGCTCCCGGCCACCGCGATCACACGTTCGGCGCGCTACTCTCGCCAGTGCGTGACGACGGGGAGGTGCTCGCCACGCAACGCGAGTGTGGCCTCGACACGTTCCGCGATCTCGCTCGCGTAGGGCGCTGCGTCGATGGCTGCGCGGGCGACAACCTGCACTTGGTCTGCGTTGCGTGTCACATCGAGGCGCACATCGCTCGCGCCAATCTGTAGCGTCTCACCTGCGTAGTCGGGGTCGCGTGCGAGTGCCCATCGAGCGTGTTCAATTCCGCCGGACGCGGCGGCGTGCGCCGTCGCGGAAAGTCGATCGCGGACGGTGTCCACCACGCCTCGGCGCGTGCGGTCCGCCATCGTCATGGCGAAGAGGGCCGCCGCGGCGACGACCAGCAATGTGATGATCAGGGCCATGCCCCGGTCCCGGTTCGCGCGCCGAGTGATCTTCATCGTGTCGCCTCGCAGCGCGCCCGAACGGTCGTACTGAGCAGTGGCGCGCGCACGTTGTCGCGCCGCGGGATGGGGGCCACGCCGACGGTCCACATCCGCGCGGACGCACTCTTCGCTTCGAGGCGCGAGATGCCGTGGACGACTTTCTCGTCGTCGCGGCGCAGGGAGCCGTCCGAGACCGTCCAACGTACTCCGTCGGTGATAAGCGCACCGTCTTCCACGCCGACGACCGATGCGCTCCGGATCGCGTCCGTGAGCAGGTTCGAAGCCCCGCGCATATGACGTAGATCGTTGGCGTAGTCCTGGGCGACACGATCGTCCCGCCGTGCCGTGGAGAGCAGGACTGCAGCGACTCCCGAGAGTGATGTGATCAGCGCGAGCGAGACCATCAGTTCCGCAAGTGTGTGGCCATGCGCGTGTCGGGAGCGGCTCATCGGTCCGTCTCTCTTGCGACGAGCGTCACGATCCTGGTCTCTCTTGGAGCGGCTTCGCCCGGCTCGGACCAGCGCACGATGGCCTCCACTTCGAACAGTCCAGGTCGACGCTCTGTGACCACGCGCATCAGGTGTGCGTCAGCGAGCGGCGCATTCTCTGGAACCGAGAGTTCGAGCGTTCCCGCTTCGAGCTCCAGCGCGTGCGTGCCCGCTGCCTCCAGGGCGCCGGTCGCGAGGCGATGAGCCGAGGATGCGCGAAAGCCTGCGGCGGTCGCCCGCAACTGCGACGGACCGCCCCAGATCAGCGTTCCTCCGACGAGAGCGAGAACTCCCAGCGAGATCGTCGCTTCGAGGACCGAGAACCCGGCGCAGCGGCGCCGTCCGATCATCGCGACTCCTACCATGGCGCCACCGTGTCTCGGAGCTGCGCGAATACCATGAATACCTGACCGAATACCAGACCGACCGCGCTCCCGCAGAGAAGCAGGAGTGCGGGGGAGAGAAGTGCCAAGAAGCGCTCTCTGGATCTCTCGGCGCGCTCGCCCGCCATGGCCGAGAGTTCGTCGAGGGCAGCGGCCACCTGCGTCGGTGGCCCCGCGAGCATGGACGATCGCGCACGCAGCCACGTCGGCACCGGCAGTCGTTCCCACGCCTCCGCGAAGGCTGTCCCCTCGTGGATCGAATGTGCCGCCTCGCGAACGGCGGTGACGTGACGCCCGTGTCCAATCGCGGCCGAAGTCCGATCCATCGCCGCGTCGATCGGGCGTCCCGCTCGAACGGCCGCGGACAGAGCGCGCAACCAGTTGGCAGTGCAATGCACGGGTGCTTCGCGTCGTAGTCCATGCAGCGCGGCGAGCAGGGCCGCGATGGGTGGCTTCCGGCTGCAGGCCACGACGACGAACGCGGCGATGAGCCCTCCGGCGACGTAGCGCGTGAGCTCAACGGCCCACATCAGAGCCGGCGTATGGAGTTCCATCGAACTCGTGACCTGCTGGAACTTCGGTGCGACGGAGAGTCCGACGAAGCCGCCGAGAAACGCGAGGATGACTGTTGGATACGCGAGTCGCATCAACACGCTGTGGAAGAACCGCAGTGAGTCTCGGTCCTCACGCGCAGCGTTCCGCAGCGCGGCGCCGACGTTTGGTCCGCCCTCCGCCGATGCGATGCTCGCCGTCGCCGTGACGGAGAGGCCCAGCGCGCCGGAGAGCGCCGCAGAGAGTGGCAGTCCTTCGTCCAGTCGGCGTGCAGCTTCGAGGATCGCGCGTTTCTTTCGTCCGCGTTCGTCGTGGGCGATCAACCAGAGGAACTGCGGCTCGACCGGGACGTCGCGTCGGATGGCCGACGCCAGAGTCTCCAAGACACGCGCTCGAAACTCGCTTTGGCTCCCGACCGTGAGCCGTGCTGCCGTGCTGGCGAGCAATGCTGATCCAAGGATCGCGAGCAGGATCGCGAGTATGCCAAGAACGCCGCCTGACATCACCAGCCACCCAGTGAGCGCACCGCGAGTTCCGTCATCGGGACCACAAACGTGTACGCGAGGATGAAGACGACGGCGCCGACGGCCAGTTCGGCGGCCGGGGCGAGGATGGCAATCGTGCGCTCCACCGCGCGCTCGAGTCGAACCTCATAGTGCTCGGCGAGATCGGAGAGGCCTTCCTCCGGGCGTCCGCGCTCCTGCGCGGCGCGTAGCAGCCACAGTTCAGAGGGCGGAGCGATCCCGGCGGCGCGCGCGGCCGCTTCGATCCCGGCGCCGTCGTGCGCGGCCGCCGCCATGGTCAGCACGTCGGCGCGCAATCCAGGCTCATCCGTTGTCTGCGCAACGAGGTCCAATGCTTCGGGCAGTGGCACGGCATGGCGCACAAGCGAGGCAAGAGTGCCGAAGACGCCCGTCAGCCCGGCGTAGAGTCGAAGCCGACCGATGACAGGCCAGCGGAGGCGGGATGCGCGCGCGCCGAGACGTCCGTCGAGTGGGTTGCGTTTCCAGGCGAAGACCGCGGCGCCGAGTACACACGCGAGTAGCCCCGCGAGAGCGCCGCCCGCAACCATGAGACGCGAGTCCCAGTACGGACTCGTACTCCCCATGCCCCCCGCACCCATCTGTGCGCTGAGACTCTGGCTCGCGTTGATCGACTCCACGATGTCGTGGAACTGTGGTCCGACGAAGATGACGAGTCCGACTCCGATCAGGAGGACGACCGAGGCGCTGACCATCGGGCCGGCGAGTGCGCGGCGTATCGAACGCCCGATGCGCGCGCGTTGTTCGGCGTGGCGCGCGATCTCGGCCATGGCTCCGGGGAGATCGCCGGACGCCATCCCGGCGGCGATCAACGCACCGTGCGCCGGGGAGAAGACGCCATCGTGTCGCGCATACGCTTCGTCGAGCGGGACACCGTCCTGGAGGTCGGAAGCCAGCTCCCGGACCGCCTCCTGCAGCGGGCCGGCGCGAAGATCAGAGTCGACGGTGGCGAGGGCGCGCGGAAGCGGAACACCGGCGCGACACATCGATGCGAGCGAGCCGTGTAACACGGCAATCGGGTCAGTGGACGTGGGCTGGTGACTACGAGTGGCCGAGGACACGCTGCACCTCCTCGTTTGTGGTCGCACCTGCGTCGACGAGTGTTTCAGCGGCTACACGCAGACTCGCGAAGCCGGACTCGCGCGCCGCTGCTGCGAGTCGTTCGCCGTCACCCTTCGCGAGGATCACCTCACGCAGCGCGGGCGTCAACTCGACCCACTCGGCTGCGATCACGCGTCCGCGATAACCGGTGTTGCGACAACTCGGGCAACCCTGCGACGCGCATGTGGCGCACGATCGTCGGAGCAGTCGTTGCGCGAGAACGCCGCGGACGGCGGTCGTCAGCACGAATGGTTCGACGCTCATTTCCAGGAGACGCGCGAAGACAGCCGGTGCCGTTCCGGCGTGAACCGTCGACGCGACGAGATGTCCCGTCAGGCCTGCTTCGAGGGCGATGCGCGCCGTCTCACGGTCGCGGATCTCACCGACGAGCAAGACGTCGGGGTCCTGGCGCAACAATGATCGGAGTGCCCGTGCGAAGTCGAGTCCCGCGGACTCGCTGACCTCGGTCTGCACAACGCCGGGGAGACGCCGTTCGACGGGGTCCTCCAGCGTCATCAGACTACGGCCTGCATCCGTCCGCGCGAGGTGGCGCAGCGCTGCGTAGAGCGTCGTCGTCTTGCCGCTGCCGCTCGGGCCGGTCAGAAGCACCACACCGTCGGGACGCGCGAGGGCGGCGCTGAGACCGGCGAGCACGCTTGGTGGGAGACCGAGTTCAGCGAGATCCGGCGCCTGCGTCTCGGCTGCATCCAGTCGCAGCGCAGCCCGCTCGCCCAGGAGTGTCGGGTACGTCGCGACGCGTATCTCCATACCGGTGGGGGAGCGCTCCGCGGCGATCCGCCCCTCCTGCGGAACGTCGGTGCGGTAGGCGAGCAGCCCGGAGAGGGCTTTCAGTCGACCGACCACCTGTGCCGCGATTGAGGCGGGCAAAGGGTCGGCTTCGACCAGCACGCCGTCGAGACGGAGCCGTACGCGCATGGAGTCGCCGTCGGGGTCCAGATGGATATCACTCGCACCGCGTTCTGCGGCGGTGCGGAGGACGCGCTCCACGGCTTCGACAGCGGGAGCGTGCGGACGGGTGGGGGCACGGATCGACATTGGGGTGCAGGCGCACTCCGGCCGACCCGGAACACTCCTCTTCCCGCATCGGAAGTGCACCACGGCGCGCTTGAGACCCGACAGCCTCGACTGACATCCTTCGATGTCGTTAGCGCGCGAACGATTGTCGTCACTCGTAGTCAACGCGCGCTTGGCTGGGCTTCCATTCGGCGCCCACCCGCAGCGCGACTCGGGCGTTCGGGCATCAATCGAGCGCGTGTTTCGAGCCTGAAACGGGCGTCGCATCCCCTGATCTGGCAGAAACGTGAGCGCGCGAACGGTTTTGGTACGCCCGTTGCTCAAGGAGAGACGGAACAACCCGTTCCAGGAGAACTGCCATGCGAAAGACACTGACACACTGCCCGACCGGCCGCGCCACACGACGCGGACCGTGGGGCGACGTCTTTCTCGGGCCCTGCCGCACGCGAGCAACGCGCATTCTCGCGGTAGGGCGTTCTCGGGACGAGGCGCACGCCTGACGGCGTCCCTCTCTTTCCCCGTCGAATGCGCGCGATCTCGTCGCTGACGAGATTGGCACGAGACGTCTCCCTCCGCTCGGCCTCACCAGCCGACATCACGCTCTGGCACTCACGTGCTGGGAGCGCTCCGACGAGTCTGCCGCGGGAAGTGCCCGCACTCTCCCCACTCCCTAGCGGGAAGGTCCCGCGACTCCCCACGCGCAGGAAGGGCCTGCGCACCACCACGGCGTGGCCGGCTGCGAACCGGTTCGCGTCGCGTCCAACCACTCCACCGCGGGAAGGGCCCGCACACCCGACGCTCTACTTGACACAACTACGGGATAGAGCGCGGTCCGACTGCCTGGCTGCGGCGATGCCCTCGGTCCGCCAGACACCGGGCACCGCGGCGTGGACTCGAGAAGACGCCCGCCGTCCCCGGTCGGCGGCGGAGCAACGAGTTCTCTTGTCGGGGCCAGGTGGCCCGCCGACGCCCGGGTACGATCCGAGCGAAGGGGCTCTCTCCTCTCCCCTCTCCGAACTCGGCAACGCGCTCCGTGCTTGGTCTCTGGCGGACCGACGGGCTCTCTTGTTCGAGCCGGTCAGCCCGCCCGTGACCGAGCACGATCCAAGAGCGGACCCTCATGTATCGAAGAGCCTCGCTGAGCGAAGCCGGGATACCTCTCGGAAGCTACTTGTCGCGCTCCGATCCGGACTTGCCGAAGCGCTCGCGCGCTTCCTTGCGTAGTCGTTCGAGTTCGAGGATCGCATCGATCGCTTCGCGCGCCTTGGTGCGGACCTCGCTGTCCATCGAGTCGAGTTTCGCGATGAGGTCCGGGATCAACTCGGTGCGTCCGAGGGAGTCGGCCTGCGCGATGCCGCGGAGTACCGCTGCGCGTTCCGGACGCGCGAGCAACCAGCGCGCTGCCGGAAAGAGCGCCGGTGTTGGATGCCGTTCCGCCAGTACGGAGGTCGCGGCTGAGACGGCACGCCAATCCGAGTCTGCGTCAGAGATGAGCCGACTCACTGCGATCTCGATTGCGGATATCGAACCGACGTTCACGCCGCGACCGCGGAGCACGCGAGTCACCGGATAGAGCTGCGCTGGCGGTGTCTCGCGCAGCATGCGATCGACCACCTCATCGCGCACGTCGGGGGACGTCATCTTCACGATGAACGCGACAACTGCGTCGTTGGGTGGTTCGCTCGCTGCGGCGAGCGCACGTGCCGCAGTGTTCATTCGCTCCGACCCCACCTCGTTATTGAGGAGCCCAGGCCACATGCCCGAGCGGATGTGTCGTACCCAATCGGTGATCGGGAAGAGGTCGCTCGATTTGGCGAGGGAAACCCACCACGTCCCCACCGATGCGTAGTGTCCGCGAACAAAGCTGACAATTGGGGCGCGATCGTCTCCGAGATCGAGGCGCTGTTCCCGTTCCGCACTCACGGCCGAGAGCGCCAAGTCCACAATCGCCGATCGCCCTGCGTCCGTGCGGACAACCTCGAACAGCTCCGTCAACGCAGGCGCGAAGACCCGGATTTTCGCAAGTCCCCAGGGTCTCGAAAAGTCGGCCTTGAAGATCGGATGCCAGTCCGGGTTCTGGAGTGTCGCGCGCGCTCTGACGTAGCGCACGAGTGGCTCGGTCGATTCCGGTACGCCGACGACGACCAACGCGCCCAAGAACGAAGACTGAAGACTCGCGGCTTCCTCGACTCGGACAAGTCCCGGGAGCGTCTGCAGGAGGATTCTCGCGAAGCCGACGGAATAGACCGCAGCAGGGGCCGACCCCAATCGCATGCTCGCATCTACGATGGCAAGGCGATTAAGTGCGACGAGTCGGGAAGCGGGAGGGAGCCTGTCCAAGAGCGCCAGAGCCCGTGTCGCAAGTGCTTCCTGTTCCAGGGGGAGCGCGCCCAGCAATCGTGCAGACTCCACGTCGTCGAGACCGTCGAAGAGTGCATCCACGGCAGCTCTCTGCTGCGCCGAGTCCAGCCTGCGGAGCGCGCGGCGCGCACTACTCCATTCCGTGCTGGACAGTTGGAAGTCGCGTTGCGACGTCCCATCCGCGGCGTCCCGCCGCGTCACGTAGTTAGCGTGAGCGACACGGATGTGCGCGATGACGGTGTCGGCGTGTCGCTGTGTGTCGATTTCATCGAGAGAGCGCTTGTTGAGGACGTTCACAAAGAGGCGCCCTATTCCGCGTTCCACCGGCGAGGACGAGTCCGGATCGGACCAATTTCGGCTCACGTCGACGACGGACTTGAGGGCTTCGATCACCTCATTTGCGTCGGCCTGTTGAGCCAGCGCGCGGAGACCGAGCGTCCACCGGGGAGCGTCCCCCCTGTAGAGCGCGAAGACCCCGAGCGTTCTCCGTGTCGCGAGTAGGACGAGACCGGCCGACGGTTCGCCATCCGGAATCTCGCTCAGCGCCAGCTCCAACAGGCGCACTGCGGAAGCACTCGCGATGGCAGTGTCGTCGGCCGTCATCCAGCGCGTCAGAAGCTGCCACTGTTCGCGGCGGGGTTGCCCCTGCAGCACCGTGAAGAGTGCGCCTTTCCCGACCGGACCGGGTTGCAACGACGCGGCGAACGTCGTGCTGAACGGGATCGGGCCCGACATGAATCGCAACGTCCGATCGAGAGTCTTCGCATCTAACGCCTGTAGCTTTTCCTCGAGCACTGGGATCTGGTCCGCGTGCGAGTTCAGGTAGTTCCTGATGTCGAGCCCCGGGTAGGTGCGGTCCAGCCCGATGCGTGCCGTCCATCGCGACATCAAATTCGGCTCATCCATACGGCAGAGTATCCGCATCGCATGCTTCGCGAGCGTGACGTCGGAGTGATCCAGCAGCTTGATCAAGAAGGGGCGCGCGGCGTCGCCCAGGATCGCGAAGTCCCGATAGACGGGCAGAGACTGATCGCCCATCGAGGCGCGTCCTAGTTCGAAGAGAAGCGACTGCAATTTCTTGTCGATCTCGGAGCCGATGCCGATCTCGAAGATGGCCTTCTGATACTCGCGGGCGCGGGCTCGCAGTGCGTCGGATGAACCCGTGTCGTCGGCGAGCTCACCGAGCAGTCGCCGCGCTTCGTCACTGCGCCCGAGAAGCACGGAGCAGATCGCGAACCGGAACCGCGACTCGCCGCGGACGTTCTCTGGTGCGTCCGCGTCGTCGATCAGCGCGAGGTACGCGCGCGCCGCGTCGGCGACCTTCCCGTCCACGACTTCCAACTCGTACGCGCGGTGGTAGCGGTCTTGAGCACTGTCCTCCGCGCGTGCGACGTTCGGAACGAAGAGAGAGGCCGCGAGCACCGAGGTCAACGCGACCATGCGAACGGCGCTCACGACGTTGCAGGTGCGCGGGACGCTTGTGCGGTCGGGTCGAGATCGAGATTGAATGAGTCGAGCGTGCATGAGTCGTCTCCGCCGTGTTCCGGTACGTGTCCCGGGGTTGAGAGGAGCGTAGGGGCATCCAGCGGCGCGTGAGTCAGCCATGGGTCAGGTCTCCGTCAGCACTTCGTCAGCGTCGCCCGCCACCATCTCGAAGCGATATCCCAGTCCACGCACCGACACGATGTGGCGCGGCTTCGCCGGATCGCTCTCGACCTTCTTGCGCAGGCCGAAGATCGCGGTGTCGATGACGCGCGAGACGACGTCGTCGTCGCCCCAGACCCCGCGCAGGAGTTCCACGCGCGTGACCGCTCGACCGGGTCTGCCGGCGAAGAACGCCAGCAACTCGAATTCGCGCGGGGTGAGGTGGATCGCAGCGCCGCTGCGGGTTGCCGATCGCGCGGCGAAGTCAACGGCGACGTCGCCAAAACGCAGTGCTCCCTGATCCGAGAGTCCGCGCTCTCGATCCCACGCACGCAAGCGGGTGCGAATGCGCGCGCGGAGTTCGCCCAGACTGAAGGGTTTCATCACGTAGTCGTCTGCGCCGAGATCCAAGCCCTTCACGCGATCGGCTTCCAGGCCACGTGCGGTAAGCATGAGCACGGGTGTGGCGACGCCATCGGCGCGCAGGCGGCGCAACACCTCGAAGCCGTCCATGCGCGGCATCATCACGTCGAGGACGATCAGATCGGGATCCTCTGTGAGACCGCGACGCAGGCCCTCTTCGCCATCGGCGGCGAGCAACACACGGTAGCCCTCTGCGCGCAACGCCTCCTGTAGACCGAGGCGGATGCTCTCGTCGTCCTCGACCACCAGGATCGTCCACTCACGCACGTGCGTCTCCTCGGGATGCCGCGGGCAACCGCAACGTGAAGACCGCGCCGGTCGGCTTCTCGCCGTCTGGTGTCACTGCGACCGAGCCGCCCACGCCATCCATCAGTTCCTGGACGAGCGAGAGACCGAGGCCGGTCCCCGGGATGCCGTCGGCCTGCGCGCGAACGCCGCGGGTGTAGCGCGTGAACACCGTCTGAAGCTCACTCGCCGCGATGCCGGGACCCTCGTCGGCGACCGTCACGCAGACGTGTCTGTCTGCCGTGACGCTCCACGCGATCTCGATGGCGACGCCGCTCTCGGTGAACTTCCCGGCATTGTCGAGCAGGTTTCCGAGACACCGCGCGAACGCCGTGGGATCTCCGCGCGCGACCACGTCATTTGCCCCGGTGACGTGCAGGTCGTCGGCACGCGCCGGATAGAGAGCGAGGAAGTCGGCGGATGCACTCTCGATGGCGTCGGCGATGTTCAAATCCTGCACGTCGTACGTGCGCTTGCCGTCTTCGAGCCGCGAGAGGTCGAGCAGGTTTGCGAGGAGCGACGTCAATCGGGCGGCTTCCCGGGCGATCACGTCTGCGTATCGCTCGCGCGCATCCGGGGCGACGTCGGTTCCGGTCAACATCTCGGCGTAGAGTCGCAGCGACGTGAGCGGCGTCCGCAGGTCATGTGCGATCTCGTTCAGAAAACGCGCGCGCGCCTCGTCGAGTCGCGCGCGACGCCGCAACGAGACGAAGAGCATCACCGGTGCCGCGAGCAGAACCAGGATGAGTGCCGCCCCGAGTGCGAACCAGCGGCGGACTTGCGTGCCCTTCCACCATGCGTCTCCGCTCGGGAGGAGCGCGGCCCAGGACCCGGCGAGCGGTTGATCCAGGTGGCCAGCCCAGGCGACGCTCTCGAGATCCGCGTCGGCGCCGCGATCCCCGAACCAGAAGAGCCGAACGTCCGCAGCACCCGGCAAGTCGATTTGTAGTGACTGCCGGTGTACGTCGCGTTCCGAAGGCACGACAACGAACGGGCGACCGACACCGAATGCGAGCAGCGCTCCACCATCGATCTCGTGGATGCCGACGCGACGGAGCAACGTGTCGATTGTCCCGGCGCTCTCGACCGCCGCAAGGAGGTCCATCAATGCCTCGGCCTGTTGCCAAGCGGGATCGTTGGGCTCCGTGCGTAACTGACGGCGGATGACGTACGCCTTGGTCGCGGCGGGAAGAGGCGTTTCACGGAGCGTCGCGAGGGTGGGGGAGCGCAACGCTTCGGCGAAGAGCCGGTCGGTGGTGGACGCGCCGTCGAATTCCACCGGCGGTCGCCCGGATTCGATCTCGAGACGCACCTGAGAGTCCGCGAGCGCGGCCGCACTCAGGCCCATGAGACTCTCGTCTCCGCAGGACCAGCGCTCCGACGACAGCGGCCCTTCGGCGAGACGCACGATGCCGGCGTGGCCCGCGATCTCGACCGGAATGTCGCGCAACCCGGGCGGCGCGGCAGTCGACTCAAACTCGGCGCGAAAACGCTGGCGCAAGTCGGCCCCGCCATCCGGCAGTTCATCCAGGCGCGCTCGTACCTCCACGCGTCCATCGGCGAGAAACGGCGCGACCTGCGCGCGATACGACGACCGCGCCAGCAGGCAGAGCAGCCCCGCGACAGCCACCGGCAAGATCGCCAGAGGCAGGACCAACCACTCGACACGGAGACTTCGCACGCCAGGAGGCTACTGCCTCGGCGCGCCTGATTGTCAGCGGAGTGTCAGGAGGTACGCGGACGCGAGCACGGCCGCAGGCGAGCGCCCACCGATGCACGGATCCGCGCTATTGGTCGCCCTGCTCGCGCCACCAACGCAGCCAGGCCTTCGCATCTTCGCCGTGGGGCTGGCTCGTGATCTCGTAGAGCGCGATCGCAGAGTACCGGCGCGTCTTCTTCTTCTTCAACGCCTCGATCAGGGCGGGGACGGCCGGCCGGCCGATCGTTGTGAGCGCGCCCATCAATGCCGTCCGCATCTCGTGGTCGACCTTCTCGGTCAGCCGTACGGCGAGTGGTGGGCCCGCTCGGCCGTCGGCCGCCGCGCGCATGGCTGCGATCACGTCCATCTGCGTCTCTCGGTCCTTCGACTCGATCCCGACAACCAACCCGGGAACGCCGAGCGCGCCCAGTTCGCCGAGGACCCCGAGTGCGGCATCGCGTGCTCCGGTGGACTTCGCCGCGGCCACGAACTCGCCGAGCGAGGCTCCCGCGTAGCGCGCCTCGACCGGACCCTTGCGTGCGAGAGCCGCGAGCGACCGAACGGCCCCGAGCGCGAGCGCGTCGCTGCGTTCCCGGCGGAAGCGACCGAGCGACGTGCACGTACGGCTGCCTCCGAGGCGTACCAGTGCGAGGAACATCGCGTCGCGAACGCCCGCGTCCTTCTCGCGCCGGAGTGCGGACTGGATGGCGAGCGCAGCGGGCGTCCAGCCGAGCGACGCAAGTCGATCTGCCGTCGCGCGGCGTTCCTCCGGCACGGTCGATGACAAGCCCGCGGAGAGACGCCCGGCGATTGCGGACTCGCGGCCCGCCTCATCGTTGCGCTTCACGGCGTCCGGGTCCTCGTTGCGCCGCTTGCGATAGAAGTCCTTGAGACGGCCCGAGAGCTCCGAGACACGACCGAGGGCCTCGGTGTACGCCGCCGACGCCGTGTCGTCGGTCGAGACGAGCACTTCGAGCCAGCGTTCCACGGCCCCGGCCACGTCACTCGGTCGCGCCTTCTCGTGGGCTCGGGCCAGTTCCAGTGGGCTGCGAACCGGCGGCGGGACGGCGGGCGGTTCCGGCCGGAGAGGCGCCGATGCGGGAGCTGTCGGACGAGGGTCCGCACGTTCAGGAGCAGGCGGCGTCGGTGTCGGCACCGGTGGCTTGTCGCCCGAGCGTGATGTTCCTCCGATCCCGCTGGTCCCGCCGCCGGTCCCGTCGGTCCCGCTCCCACCGGTGCTCGTGCCATCAGTCCCGCGGTCTGACTTCTCAGGGCGACTGTCCGAGGCGCCGCTTCGTGTGGGGACTGCACCGCCCTTGGCCGCGGCATGCATGGCCGCCATGATCCCGATCGGCGCATCCTTCTTTAGCCAGAACACCATCATGTTGATGTTCACCATGCGCTGATCGAGCGCCTCGATCTGATCTGGATTCGCGTCACAGTGCGCATCCAACACTTGGTAGACCCGCTTGAGTAAGCCATACGACTCGATGATTGCTGCGTTGCGTTGCTTGCGCGTGAGCGAGGTGTCGCCAGCGCGATTGAACGCCTGTGCTCCCGCTTCCTCACTCTGCGCAAGCTCATTCCAATCAAGCTCATCGGCGTATGCAATTGAGCATGCAATGCGGTCCACCGGCGGCGCTGCGTAGGCGAGGACCACCAGCAGAAGGGCTGTCGCCGCGAGTCTCTTGCGCATCACTTCTTCGGATCGGCCGGGGCGGCCGGAATGCTGCCCAGCGCCTCGCGAGCCGCCCGGCGAACGTCCGCGCTCTTGTCCTTCTTGGCCACTTTCTCAAGCGCCGAACGCGCGCTGGCTGCGCGCAGGGCTCCGAGTGACCGACACGCGCGCAGTCGCACGATGGAGTTCCCGTCACGTGTCGCCATCTTGATCAGCGGTTCGATCACGCGGTCGTCGGCGAGAGTGGCCATCGCCTCGGCGACGGCCTCGCGGATCTGCGACTCCTTCCGTTTCGCGAGCTTGAGCATCAAGTCGGCGAGTCCGGGTGCGGTTCTGTCGAGTTGAACGACCGCCTTGATGGCAGCGCGGATGACCACGACCTTCTTGTTCTTCGTCGCTTCGATCAGTGTGGGAATGGCGCGCTTGTCCCCGATGCTCACCAGAGATCGGCAGGACTCGGCGGCGATCAACACGTTCTTGGCGCGTACGCCTTGCTTGCCACAGAGGAAGTCCACGGCTTCCTTGTTCCCCGGCCAGCCGAGTGCATCGATCGCGTACGTGCTCCACTCGGCGTTCTTCGACTTCTTGATGTACTTGATGAGGATGTCGCGAGCGCTCTGCGTGCGCAGCCTGCCGAGATCCTCGAGCGCGCTCTTGACGTCCAACTTGTTACTCGCGTCGAGCAGCTTGAGGAGTTCCTGTGCGCGCGCGATCTGCTCGGCGGTCTCTACCGGGCGCTCGTCCCCGTCCTTGCCCTCGGCGGCCTGCGCCGGCGCGTCCGCCGCTACGAGAGGCGCGACGAAGAGCGCGCTTCCGATCGACAGCGCAAGCGCCGTCGTGATGGCGATCGATTTCATCTGGATGTCTCTCCTCGTATTGAACCCGCATCCTCACATCACACATGCCGAGCTTACCCTCCGGTGACGGATCGGGAACGGTATCTGGCCCGAGATGATTGGAAGTCCGTCGTCTCGTGGGAGCTTGCGGCCTGCTACTCTCTTGGTCATGGGGATTCGATACAGACTCGTAGCAGGCGTCGTCGTAATTGGCATGACGGCGGGGTTCTTGTCCGGTGGGCAAGAGGCGCGTGCGGAAGAGACGCTCGAACAGGGCCTCGATCGATGTCGGGCGCTCGTCCTGGAAGAGGAATGGTCGAGAGCCGAGGCCGCGATGCGCGCTGTCCTGAAAGAGCACGAAGGCAACGTCATGGCCTTCGGTCACATCGACGAGATCGAGGAGACGCTGCGTCTCTGCATGTTCCGCCAGGAACACGGGATGCCGACTCCCGAGCAGATCTTCGGCGCGCCGGTGAAGCGCTTCGATCGCCACTCGCGCAAGGTCACGCTCGAATTCGACTTGCCCTCCGGGTCGCAGTGGAAGAAGACGGGCGAACTCAATCTCTTCGACGTCCGTTTCGAGGGCTCGTTCACGCTCGGTTTCAGCGGCAGCCAGAAGCGGATCTTCGGCGTGCTGATCTGCTACGACGTCGAGAAGAAGGGGGGCTACGTCATGACCTCCGGCTCCGCGATCGAGGGCTACCAGACGATGCGCTCGGAGTTCGTACGCGTGGGGGAGACGGGGGATCGGAAGACGCTCGCGACCAAGACCCCGCCGACTACCAGCCTTTCGCGGGTTGAATTCGTTGTGCAGCGTCAGGGCGGAGCCTTCACGGTCAAGCGCAACGGGAAGTCCCTGCTGAAGGCGCGGGATAGCAAGTACTCATCCGGCTACTTCGCCGCGCTCGGTGGGATATCCGAGATCTCCCTCAAGGCGCGCGTGGATCGACATTGGATGCGCGGCCGTGTCGGTGACCTCCTTGCCGCGAACTACGCCGAGTGGACGAAGACCAAGTGGAAACGGGACAAGGACCTGCCGGGCTGGCTCGCCCGAGGCCCCGCTGCGTTTCAGAACGAGCCGCTCACGCAATGGCCATCTGACCTGCCCCTCGGTCGCCGCAAGGAGTTGAACCGCGCGTTGAACTTCTATCTCGATGAGAAGCCCCTCGAGTTCCTCGTCGCCGTTGCGACCCTGGGCAAGCTTCCGAAGCGGACGAGGCTGTGGATCAACGGTCTCGGTCAGTTGACGGCGACGACCTATAAGGCCGCCGAAAAGTCGTTCTCGACTCTGCTTGAGTTGGAGCCGGAGTTTCGACCCGCGCTCGTGTTCCGCGGGATGGCGCGTCGTGGACTCCGTGATCGCGAGGGTGCGCTTGCCGATTTCAAGGCCGCCGAAGACGGGGCCTCGCAGTACCCGCACCTCTACGCCGGGCGGGCATTCATCTATCTCTTCGACCATGACGTCGACGCCGCCTACGCGACGCTTGCCGAGGCCACGGCGAAGGGGATCGTCGGTCCCGTGATCGACGACCTGCGCGGTTGGGTGCATCGCGCCCGCCGCGGGCCGCAGTGGACCGAGCGCTTCGAGCACGAGACGGAGCACTTCATCGTCATGAGCGACCACGGGAAGAAGCTCTGCTACGAGGTCGGGACGGCTCTTGAGAACGCCCGCAAGAAGTACGCGAAGCCCTTCGGTGAGATACCGCCGGGAGCGCCGAAGGCGCGTGTCTTCGTCTTCGCGGGACGCGAGGGCTATCTCGACTACGCGGGCGACTTGGCGATGGATCTGTCATGGACGTCGGGCGTCTACATCCCCGTCCTGCGCGAACTCGTGATCTGGGTACCGTTCGATCGCACCGACCTCGATCACACGGTGCGACACGAGGGCTTTCACCAGTATCTGCACAACTTCGTCGAGGACGCGCCGCTGTGGTTCAACGAGGGCTGGGCCGAGAACTTCGGTGCGACACGCGGCGACGAGCGGCGCGGCGATCTCATCGGCTGGCGGCGCTACATCGAGGGACTCACGCCCCTGCGTGAGTTGCTGCGCATGGACCGCCGGAGGTTCCTTGCGAAGGCGGCGCTGCACTATCCGGAGAGCGACGACGTCGTTCGATTCCTGCGCACGACGAGGGACAAGAAGCTCCGGCCGATGCTCCCCGCGTATCTCGCGGCACTCATTGCGGGGAAGTCGGCTCAGGAAGCCTACGACGCCGTCTTCGCGCCGCAGATCGACGCACTACAAACCGGCTTCGACAAGTACATGAAAGCCGGGGGCAAGTAGCCGCGACGAGGGGTTTCACTTGCCGGTCGGAGGTTGAGAGGATCGTACCCGGGCGTCGGCGGGGCACCTGGCCTCGACAAGAGATCTCGTTGCTCCGCCGCCGACCGGGGACGGCGGGGCGTTGTCTCGAGTTCTTCGGAGTTCCGGCGCCGCCCCGCGGTCCCCGTCGAGCGGCGGACCGAGGGCGTCGCGGTGTCTGAGCCAGCCGAGACCGCCCCTCGCCGGGTACCATTCAATTGGGGGCTCCGAACGGGACGGATGGCGAGTCTCCTTTCGGGACTACGCGCGCGTCGGTTCCACCAGCGCACCGACGTGCGCTTCTACCGACGCGGCAAGACCTTCGAGGTCGTAGCCGCCTTCGAGCAGACTCACGAGGTTGCCGCCGGCCAGATCGCGCAGGAGATGCGTCATGCGCGCGAATGCGTCTTCCGTGACGCGGGTCCCGGAGAGTGGGTCGTGGACGTGCGCGTCGAAGCCCGCGGAAACGAGGATGAGTCCGGGATCGAAGTCCTCGAGGGCCGGCATGAGCGCCGTCTCGAAGTGAGCGAGATACTCCGTGTCACCGGATCCGCTCGACAGGGGGACGTTCAGCGTGGCGCCGCGCCCATCGCCCTTCCCGATTTCGCTCTCCGCGCCGGTGCCCGGGTACCACGGCCATTGGTGCAGGCTGGCGTAGAAGACGTCGTTGCGCTCCTCGAAGATGTGCTGTGTGCCGTTGCCATGATGGACGTCCCAGTCCACGATCGCGACCCTGTCGATGCCGCGCCCGCGAGCGTGGTTCGCGGCCACAGCGATGTTGTTGAAGAGGCAGAAGCCCATCGACCGATCACGCTCCGCGTGGTGGCCCGGTGGGCGGCAGGCGACGAAGGCGTTCGTCCAGACGCCGTCGAGCACGCGGTCTACGGCGTCGATTGCTCCGCCGACCGCCACGAGCGCGGCCTGGTACGAGTCGGCCGAGACAATTGTATCGCCGCCGTCCAGCACCGCTGATCCGGCCTCGGATCCGCGTCGGACACGCGCGATGACCTCGGTGTCGTGCGTCCGGGCGATGATCTCCGGCGAGACCGGCTGGGGCTCGTGGGAGGCCAGCTCCGCGGTCAATCCGCACTCGCGAAGGCGGGCTGTCACGGCGCGGAGACGATCCGGTCGCTCGGGATGTCCGGCGCCGGTGTCGTGTTGCAGGAAGATCGGGTGGGAGACGAGTCCGGTGGTGTTCACGCACGTCAGTGTCGCGCATCGGACGCGACCCCCGGAATCGCTTCTGCGCGGAGGCCCGGGATGCGTACGTTCCCGCTGCACTCCTCGATCATGGGGAGGATGGACAGAGGGCGCGTCTCGGATCCGGGACCAGCCCACGCAGCAAGGAGAGCGCACCGTGACGAAGCAGCCCGAGAAGCACACGTTCCAGGCCGAGGTCAATCAGATCCTGTCGCTGGTCGTCAACTCGCTCTACACGCACAAGGAGATCTTCCTGCGGGAGCTGATCAGCAACGCGAGCGACGCGCTGGATCACCTCTCGTTCCGCGCGCTGACCGAGCCGGATGTGCTCGGCGAAGATCCGACGCTGGAGATCCGGGTCGCCGCTGACACCGACGCGCGCACGCTCACGATCTCCGACAATGGCGTCGGCATGGGGCACGACGAGTTGGTCCAGAATCTCGGCACGATCGCGCACTCCGGGACGAAGCAACTTGCCGAGCGGATGAAGGCTGGCGCCGGCGACGTCAACCTGATCGGGCAATTCGGCGTCGGCTTCTACTCGGCGTTTCTCGTGGCGGATCGCGTCGAGGTCATCTCGCGTCTGGCCGGTTCGGATCAGGCGTATCGGTGGGAGAGCAACGCCGACGGTTCGTACACGATCGAGGACGCGGAACGCGCTGGCCGGGGCACGGACGTCATCCTGCACCTGAAGGTCGACACCGACGGGACCGACGAGAACAAGCAGGACCCTGCCGAGTTCATGCGTGAGTGGGTGTTGCGTGATCTCGTGCGCAAGTACAGCGACTACGTCCGCCATCCGATCCGGCTGCGCGTCGAGAAGTCGGAGACCGTTGGCGAGGGCGACGACGCGAAGACCGAGACGAGCGTCGAGTGGGAGCAGGCCAACAGCGCCTCCGCCCTCTGGACGCGACCGAAGAGCGAGATCACGGACGACGCCGCCACCGAGTTCTACAAGCATCTGACACACGACTGGGAAGCGCCGCTCGCGCACACCCACTTCAAGGTCGAGGGCATGCAGGAGATGGCCGGGCTGCTCTTCGTCCCGCGGCGCGCGCCCATGGAGACGCTCGCTCGGCGCAAGACCGGTGTGCGGCTCTTCGTGAAGCGCGTCTTCATCATGGACGACTGCGAGGAGTTGCTGCCAGACTACCTGCGCTTCATCCGCGGTGTCGTGGACTCCGATGATCTACCGCTCAACGTCTCGCGCGAGGTGCTCCAGAAGGATCGGACGACAACCGCTATTCGCAAGCAAGTCGTGCGACACGCTCTGCGCATGCTCGAGTCGCTCGCGGATCGCGATGACGACGCGGATGCCGCAGCGAAGCAGGAAGATGTCGCCGGCGAGGATGAGGCGGATGACTCGGATGACTCGGACGGCACGGATGCTGCGGACACGAAGACCGACACGCCGTCCTACGACGACTTCTGGTCGCAGTTCGGGATCATCCTGAAGGAAGGCGTTCACTCCGACACCGCGAACCGCGACAAGATCGCGCGGCTACTGCGCTTCCAGTCGAGCGCCTCGTCCGAGTTGACGTCCCTGGCGGCCTACGTCGAGCGGATGAAGGAAGGGCAGGAAGGCATCTACTACGTCTCTGCACCGAACCGCGCGGCAGCAGAAGCGAGTCCGCATCTCGAGGCGCTCCGCAAGAAGGAGTACGAGGTCCTCTACATGACGGACCCGATCGACGAGTGGGTCGTCGATGGGCTGCGCTCGTTCGACGAGCGCGACTTCGTCTCGGCCGCGAAGGGCGCTCTCGATCTACCCGAGAGCGACGAGGAGAAGGAAGAGCGCGAAGAGAAGGCGGGCACGCTCGAGGGTTTGATTGCTGGCATGAAAACGGCGCTCGGCGAGCACGTCGAAGATGTCCGTGTCACGAGTCGTCTGACCGACTCCCCGGCTTGCCTTGTCGTTGGCGAGGGCGGCATCGCACCGCACGTCGAGCGCCTGCTCCGGGCCCAGAACATGGAGATGCCCGCACAGAAGCGCATTCTGGAGATCAACCCGGCGCATCCCGTGGTTGAGCGGTTGAATACCCTGGCGGCCGACGAGTCCGGCGGCGAAGAGCTCTCCGAGTGGGCGCATCTGCTCTACGACCAGGCATTGATCGCCGAGGGCAGCCCGCCGTCCGACCCGGTGAGCTTCGCCCGGCGCATCACGCGCTTGCTCGAAGCGAAGCTGAGCTAACTCCCGCTGATAGGGTTTCCGCCACGATGAACGCGCACACGGCGGATGGTCTGGCGGCGAGCCAATCGAACGAGAGCCCGTGGGCGGAGAGCCTGACTGGGCTGAACGTGCAGGTCGTCGCGCCGCGGCTGCCCGTCGTTGCGCCCGATGCATGCACATCGCCAGGCGCGGCGCTTGCCGTCGCGGGCGGCGTTCCCTGCTCGGCCCCCGCGACGCCCTTGCTCGTCGCGTTGAACGATCCGGATCGCGCGACGCGCAGTGTTCCCGCGCTAGCGGGCATTAGCGCCGCGGTGGGAGAGCGCGAGATCCGCGTGGTCGTTGCCACCGGCAGCCATGTCTTCGACGAGCCGACGCGGAGAGCGCATGAGGCTCCGCTGCGGGCCGTCGCCGGGGACATCGCCATCCGCTGGCATTCGGGTACCGGCGATGCCGCTGAGACGACCGGCGGACACGTCACCGTCGGAGAGTACTCCTGCGATCCGTGGCTGGCCGAAGCGCAGGACGTCGTCGCGATCGGTAGCGTCGAACCCCATTGGTTCGCGGGTCTGACCGGTTCGTACAAGACGCTCTCGGTCGGGCTGATGTCGCGCGCGGACATCGCCAAGAGCCACGTATTCGCGTTGGATGTGGCGGCGCGACCGCTCGTGCTCGTCGGCAATCCTGTGCACGAAGAAATTGTGCGAACGATGGATGCGCTGCTCGAAGGTCGTAGCGTCGTGGCGCTGGATCATCTCGGTGAGCAGTGGGTCGCGGGAAGCCCGGTCGACAACTTGCACGCGCTGCTGCCGATTGCCCGCGAGCGCTGGGGCTGCGCGGTCGAGAAGCCGCTCGACTTCCTCGTCGCGCGGGTGCTGCCACCTCTCGACGGCGTGCTCTACCAGGCGGAGAAGGGGCTCAAGAACTCCGAGCATGCCGTGCGCGATGGCGGCGTGATCGTGATTGACGCGGCGTGCGAGCGGGGCGTGGGCCCGCGGCGTTTCATGGACCTGCTCGCCCGCGCGCCTGACGAGTCCGCCGCACGCGCGCTGATCGACGCCGAGGGCTATCGATTGGGCGATCACAAGGCGGTGCGGTTGCGTGCCTTGCAAGGCCGCGGCGTGGCGATCGGGGTCGTGGCCCCGACGTTCCCGCGCGCCGACGCGGACGTCGCCGGTATCCGCGTCCTCGCCGATCGTGCCGAGGCCGCTGCGTTCATCAAGAGCCATGTTGGAGACGGCGCATCCGGCGTCTTTCTCGAAGACGGTGCCCATACGGTCGTTCACCTACAGGAGCAGGTGAACGAGCAGGGGCAGGCGTGTTCATGAGCCAGCGTGTCGCCTGTCGCGCGCCGTCCGGTGCGGTTCGGCTGCCGTCCGAACGCGATGTCACGGAGCGCTGGTTGGTGGACGCCGCGTACTTCCCGGGGGGGCACGCGGAGCACGTGTTCGCGCCGCGTTGCGAGGGCGAAGTGGCGGCGGTCCTGCGTGCCTTCTCTCCTGTGCTCACGGTGGGGGCGATGTCGTCTCTGACCGGCGGTGCGACCCCGGTTGGCGGCGCGGTTCTCGCGACGGATCTGATGACGTCGATCGCGGTGGACCCGCTCACCCGGACCGTGCGAGCGGGAGCCGGTGCCGCGTTGCTCTCGGTCCAGGAAGCGGCTCGCGAGCACGGACTCTTCCTCGCCCCGGCGCCCACGTACGACGGTGCGTTCGTCGGTGGCGCCATCGCGACGAACGCCGCCGGTGCCGCTACGTTCAAGTACGGCGCGATGCGTCGCTCGGTGCGGGCGCTGACCGTCATGCTGGCCGACGGCGGGGTTCTCGACCTGGAACGCGGCCAGGTCATCGCCGATGCCGACGGGATCTTCGAGATCGAGCGGCTCGACGGCTCCGTGACGCGTGTCGTGGTGCCCGCGTATCGCGATCCCGACGTGCCGAAGTGCAGCGCCGGATATCATGCGACAGATCGTATGGACCTCGTCGATCTCTTCATCGGGAGCGAGGGCACGCTCGGTGTCGTCATGGAGGCGACTCTGGAGCTGGTCCCGGAGCCCCCGGCCTCGGTCGTCTGTTGGTTGCCGATGCGCGACGAGGCGGCGGGTCTCGACGTGGTGCGTCGTCTGCGCGATGCGTCGCAGACGACGTGGCGCAGTGCCGATCCCAATGGACTCGATGTGCCGTCCATCGAATACTTCGATCGCCGCTGTCTGGAGTTGCTCGTCGAGGACGGTGTGGATCAGGAGCAGCGCATCCCGATCGATGTTGACGACGCGTTGGTGCTTCTCTTTCGCATCGAGTTGCAGACGGATCTCGGGGCCGAAGACGCGGTGGAGCAGCTCTTCGATCCGGACGGTCCCGACACTCCGCTGCGGCGCCTGGCGCAACTGCTCGGCGATCACGCGGAGCGTCTCGAAGCAGCGTTACCGGGCGAGGCGACAAAGGCGGCGCGCTTCTTCGCCGTGCGCGAGGCGGTTCCCATGGCGGTCAATCATCGCATCCGCGATCGGCGTGCAGTTGATCCCGCGGTGCACAAGGTCGCTGGCGATTACGTTGTCCCATTCGAGCGACTCGGCGAGGCCTTCGCGCTGTACCGCGAGGAGTTCGGTGCGCGCGGATTGGATCTCGCGATCTGGGGCCACATTGGCGACGGCAACGTGCATCCGAATGTCTTGCCGCGGACCGCTGAAGACGTCTGCGTCGGCAAGGAGGGGATCCTCGCGATCGGCGAGGCGGTCGTTGCGATGGGGGGCTCACCGCTCGCGGAGCATGGAGTCGGTCGCCATCCTGTGAAGCAGGCTCTCTTGCGGACGCTGCGGGGCGACGCGGGCATGGCTGCGATGAGAACGGTGAAGATCGCTCTGGATCCGCAGTGCATTCTGGCGCCCGGCGTGCTGTTTCCCGCGTCGTGACCTCCCTGTGTCCCTGGCGGATCGCGATCGATCGGGGCGGGACGTTCACCGATGTCGTTGCGTACGCGGCCGACGGCACGATCGTCGTGCGCAAGGTCCCGAGCGAAACCTACGTCGCCGTGGGCGAGAGCCCGTCCGACGATCGCGCCGTCGCCGCGATCCGCGCGCTCTGCGGCGCGCCGGAGTCGGGACCGATCTCCGCCGCGTTTGTTGCTTCGGTGCGCTGCGGCACGACGGTCGCGACGAACGCGCTGCTCGAACGGCGCGGAGAGCGATCCGCTCTCTTCGTGACGCACGGATTTCGCGATCTGCTCACGATCGGCAGCGGCGAGCGCCCCGATCTCTTTGCGTTGCATGTCGTGCGCCCCCAATCCTTGCCGGAGCGCGTGTTCCCGGTCGTCGAGCGCGCACTCGCGGATGGGACGATCGACGTTCCACTGGACGAGGACGCGCTGCGCCGTGCAGCGCGGGGAGCGCGCGACGCGGGGTTCGCTTCGGCCGCCGTTGTCTTTCTCCATGCATACCGCAACCCCGCACACGAACTCCGCGCGGGGGAGATCCTGCGTGCAGAGGGGTTCTCGCATGTGGCCCTCTCGCACGACGTCGCGCGTGAAGTGAAGGTGGTGCCGCGCGGGAGTACCGCGGCTGCTGACGCCTACCTCACACCACCGCTGCGGCGCTCGCTCGCCCGTTTTCGACATGCGTTTGCCGACGACGTTGACGTGCGCTTCATGCAGAGTCACGGGGGTCTCTGCGACGTCGCTCACGCCGTGGGTCCGCGCGCCGTCCTGTCCGGACCCGCGGGCGGAGTGCTGGCCGCGGCGCGCGTTGCCAGGATGGGCGGCGCCGATGCGGTGATCGGCTTCGACATGGGCGGGACCAGCACGGACGTCTGCCGCTGGGCAGGCGAAGAGGAGCTCGTCTACGAGACCCGTGCCGGCGGAGTCTGTCTGCGCGTTCCCTCGCTGCGCATCGAGACCGTGGCGTCGGGCGGCGGCTCCGCCTTGGCGTTCGACGGGCGTCGATTGCGCGTGGGGCCCGAGAGTGTGGGGGCGGACCCGGGTCCGGCCGGATATGGCCGCGGAGGCGCGGCTGCGCTGACCGATGCCAATGCTCTTCTCGGGCGCCTCGTCCCCGACCGCTTCCCGAGTTGCTTTGGCCGCAGTGGCGATCAACCGTTCGACGTGGGCGCGTCCCGCATCGCTCTCGCCCGGTTGGCAGTGTCGGCGGGCCTCGACCAGCACGCTGCGGCGGCGGGCTTCCTGCGGGTCGCAGTCGAGCGGATGGCCCAGGCGATCCGCACGATCAGCGTGGAGCGCGGACACGATGTGCGCACGCACGCGCTCGTCTGCTTCGGCGGGGCCGGCGCGCAGCACGCGTGCGCACTCGCTGGCGCGCTGGGGATGCAACGTGTCTTGCTGCACCCACTCGGCAGCGTGCTCTCGGCCTGGGGCATTGGCGGTGCGCTGTCGTCGCACGAGGAAGCGGCGGCGCCGCCGGGTGCGGCGGAGACGGAGTGGGATGACCTGGCACGCGCGCACGCAGACCATCTCGCCGACGAACTGGAGAGCCGAGGTCGAGAGCGTCTGTTGGCCGAAGGCGTTCGCGCGGAGTGCATCGACGTCAGACGCGAGATTGACCTCGCCTATGCTGGCGTGGACCACTCGCTGACCGTGCCGCTCGCGTCGCTCTCCACTTCGCGCGCTGCGTTCCATGCGAAGCATGCGCGGCTCTTCGGATTCGCCCGAGAGGGAGTGATCGTCGAGTTGCGTAGCGTGAGAGTGCGAACGCTGGAGCGACGGAATTCAGGCGGCGAAGACGCACTGAGGGAGATGCGGACAGACGAACGCTCCGCGCCGCTTTGTCCATCGGAGCCGACGCGTCCGATACCGACAGACACCGTGCAGACAGGTACCGTGCAGACGTGGTTCGAGACGGCCACAGGAATTCGTCCCCATGACACGCCGGTCTTCGACCTCGACTCGTTCGCGACAGGCGACACCGTGCGTGGTCCGGCACTCGTGGTGAACAGCGTCACCACCGTCGTCGTCGAGCCGGGCTGGTCGGCGCGTCAGGGTGCGAGCGGTCTCCTCGTCTTGACGGCCGAGAACATCACGCCACCGGCGGTGGCGACCACGCATCGCGATCCGATCTTCCTCGCGCTCTTCGCCAACACGTTCATGTCCATCGCAGAGCGGATGGGGAGCGTTCTGGAACGCGTGTCGCTTTCGACGAGCATCAAGGAACGCCTCGACTTCTCGTGTGCTGTCTTCGACGCCGATGGACAGCTCATCGCGAACGCGCCGCATATCCCGGTACACCTGGGCGCGATGGGGGAGAGCGTGCGTGCAATCGCCCGCGCACGCTCCGGGCGAATGCGCGCAGGCGATGCGTATCTCACGAACGATCCGTATGCCGGTGGTTCCCACTTGCCCGACGTGACCGCCGTGACGCCGGTCCTGGTGGAAGACGGTCACGCGCGCTTCTTTGTCGGCTGTCGCGCGCACCATGCAGATGTCGGTGGGATCACACCCGGGTCGATGCCGGCGCGTTCAGCAACGATCGACGAAGAGGGCGTGCGCATCCACGACCTACGCGCTGCCGATGCGGGGACGTTCTGCGAAGACACCGTGCGCGCGGCGCTTCTCGCCGGGCCGTATCCGACCCGCGGCGTGGACGAGCGCCTCTTGGATCTGCGCGCCCAGGTGGCGGCGAACGAAGAGGGCGCGCGGCTCCTGCGTGAACTGGCGCAGACGCATGGCGCAGATGTCGTCGGCGCGTACATGGCGCATGTTCTCGACGACGGCGAGGCGGCGATGGGGGAGATGCTCGGCGCGCTCCCGACAGGAACGCGGACCATGGAGGATCGGCTCGACGACGGCATCCCCCTGCGCGTCGCGGTGACGGTCGTGAGAACACAGACCGGCGGAGTGAGCACGGGCAAGATCACGGTTGACTTCGCCGGAACCGGGCCGCTCTCCGCCGGAAATCTGAACACGCCGCGCGCCGTCACACGCGCCGCCGTGCTTTACGCCCTTCGGACTCTCGTGCAGCGTGACATCCCGCTCAACGAGGGTTGTCTCCGGCCGGTCACGTTGTGCATCCCGGAGGGCTCACTGCTCGACCCGAAGCCGCCCGCCGCGGTCGTCGGTGGCAACGTCGAGACGTCGATGCGACTCGTGGACCTGGTCCTCGGGGCACTCGGCGTGTGCGCCGCGGGCCAGGGCACGATGAACAACCTCGCGTTCGGTCGCGTAGACGACTCTGTTCGGCGCGGCGGCACCTACTACGAGACGATCTGCGGCGGCACAGGCGCCGGGCCGACGTTCCGCGGAGCTGACGCCATCCAATCGCACATGACGAATACGCGGATCACCGATCCGGAGGTCTTCGAACGCCGCTGGAACGCCGTCATCCGTCGCTTCGAGATCCGTCGCGGGAGCGGCGGCGATGGCGCGCAACGGGGCGGCGACGGAGCCGTGCGCGAGATCGAGTTCGGGGAGCGGGTACGCGGCGGCATCCTCTCGGAACGACGCACGGCGGGCGCGTTCGGCCTCAAAGGCAGCGGCACCGGCGCGCCCGGCCGCAACACACTCATCCGCGACGGCCAGCGGATCGACCTCGGCGGCTGCGCCGACCTCGCGCTCGAACCCGGTGACGTCCTGCTCATCGAAACCCCAGGCGGAGGCGGCTACGGCGACGTGGAGCCAGGACAACTTCGGCAGAGTTCGGATCACGCGTAACGCAAGTGCGACGGCTCTGCCCCGAACCCCGCCGAAGTTGTCCTGGCTCCGTATCGGCGAGTTGTCGCGCTTCGCCGGGACGCTCGGGGCGGCCACTCTCCTGGCGTTCCCTACGAGCCCCAGCGGGCGCTTCGTTGTTCCGCCGCGTGTCACCACGCAGCGAGGACGAGGAGGCGGTCCGTCACGTGCACGGCGACTGGATCTCCGGTCGGATGTGACCGGCAGACCCCTCGCACAGGCTGGAGACTTGAGGCTGAAGACTGTAGGGGGAGGAGCCTGAGGCACTCGATGCGCGGTCAACGCAGTGACCGGATCAGGCCGTTCAGGACCTTGCAGGTCTCGACGGCCAACGCGCTCATGCGTTCGCCGTCATCCGGTTCCACGTAGCCCATTCGCTGCGCCAGCGACAGTTGATACTCCAACTCGCGCGCGGCTGCGTACGCGATCCCGAGGAAGTGCACGTAGTCGGCATGGGTGCGCCGAGCGCTGCCCTCGACGATGTTCGACGCGATCGAGACGGCGCCGCGACGAAGCTGGGACGTCAGCCCAAATCGCTCGTCGTCCGGGAACGACGCCGTTCGCGCGTAGACGTCCATCGCCAGTTGATCGGCAAGTTCGAATGCTCGGAGCCTGGTGTGATCGCGCAAGGGAGGCACCTACTGAGTTCGGGCCCCTCCGCGATCCCCTCCCGTCTGACCTGTAGCCTACGGCCTCAGGCCTACAGCCTCTCTCGTCATCCATGTAGCGGACGTAGCCGCGCACGCCGAGGTCCTCCTTGATCACGTGGTCGACCCGGTCGAGCACCGCGTTCGCGAACCACTCGGCGCAGGTTGGAGACTTGAGGCTGCAGACTGTAGGTCGCAAGCCTCGACAGGCTCGCTGGGGCGGCGCGCTACGAGCGGTCCCTCGTCGCAGAACACAGCCCAACTGGTCTCACCACCTCTTGCCTCCAGCCTCCAGCCTGAGCTGTCGTGCCCTTGCCTCGGCGGCACGCGTAGCTGTCACCGATCATCCGGCGTTCGAGAACCGGCGCGAGTTGCGCCATCAGTGCGTGGTGCACGACCACCGGCAGGCTGTAGACCGTAGGCTGGAGACTGTAGGTCGGAAGCCACGACGCGGAGCCGAGGCCGAGCGGTTCCTCTTCGCAGAGCGCCGCGACGTGCAGGCTCGTCCCCTCTTCCCTACAGCCTCAAGTCTCCAGCCTGACTTGTGGTCCGCTTGCCACGAGAAGCTTCGTGCGCCGCACCGACGAGTCCATCGAAGCAGGCCACTCGCCCCCAGAGACCGCTCGCGCGTTTCACGTCCTTTTCCCGCCGATGCTCGTGCGCCATCCGTGGAGCATCCGGCCGACTTCATCGAGGCTACGCATCGCGGATTCGTAGACGTTGAACGGACAGATGCGCGCGCCCTTGGCGAGTCGGAATAGGTGTCGCATCCGCTCCAGGCGCAGGTTCACGATGTCGAGGCGCTGGCGCCGCCCGCGAGACTGATACCGCGCGGCGACGAGATCCTCGACGACATCGAGCGCGGCGTTCTCGATGCGCTGAGTGAGTGTGAAGCGCGCGGACTTCGGCCACTTGGCCGTCCGGTCGAGTAGCCACGCCGTGAAGGTCTCCATGCGCGCCAGCACAAGGAGTTCCGGTCCCGCCTCCTTCGGCGCGGGGCGCGCAGCGGGATGCGTCATGATGCCGACTCGGTCGCGGTCAACTCGCTACCCAGCGTCTCAAGGAGCTTCGCCCCGTAGCGCTCGACCTTCCCCGGACCGATCCCCTCGATTGCCGCCAGTGCGCTTGGTGTCTGTGGCCTGGCGCGGATGACATCGACCAACTCGCGGTTCGTGAGGATCACGTACGGCGGAACGCCGTCCTTGCGGGCGCGCGCTACGCGCCATTCACGCAGAATCGCAAAGAGAGCGCGCTCACTCTCGTCGAGGTCGGCGGTGGGGTCGGGGCGCTTTGCGCGCTTCTTCTTCGTCGTCTTCGGTTCGGAGGCTGCTCCGGAACTCCCGACAACCGCATCTTGGTATGTGACCAGGCACGCGATGTGGGGCAGGTCGTGGACGGTGAAGAAGTACTCGCGTACAGCGAGCACGTCCTTGTCCCGCACAAACTCGGCCAGCGGGCGGTCGTCGAAGCCGCCCAGACTCGGGGCGAAGCGGAGGGTGATGAGCTTGATGCGCATACCCTTTCCCATCCCTGCCCGCCTACCTGCCAGCCGTCAGGTCTTGCTTTCTGAGAATTCTGGAGCATGGCTGTCGCAGCCGCTACGACGCTCCGCGCGGCGACGCAGGGCCGGTTGCGCACGGCCCTGCGTCGCCGCGCTCCGCAGCAAGGTGTGAAGTGGTGAAGGATCAAGCCGTGACGGACCTGGCGGGGCGGAAGCCGATGACGGGGGACCGGACCTCCGGCGCGTCCCTGCTGCGGCCCGCCGCCCGCGCGAGCAGGACGGTGCTGACCCAGCTACCGCCGCGGAGGACGCGCGACGAGGAGGCCTGGACGTGCGGCCCGAAGAGTGATCTCGTCCAATCCCACACGTTCCCGGCGGCGTCGCCCATGCCGTAGACCGAAGCGGCGGCCTCGAACGTGCCCACGGGCTCGGGCTGCGAAGGCTCGTCACGAGCGTCGCGGTTCTTGCAGAGAGACGCATCTGCCGCGTCGCCCCACGGGAAACGACGGCCGTCCACCCCGCGCGCCGCCTTCTCGCGCTCTTCCTCGGTCGGAAGACGCCACTCGCGGCCCGTGACCGTCGTCTTCCAGGCGCAGTACGCGTTTGCGTCGTGCCACGACACACCGATCGCGGGGATGCGGTCCAGCCAGTCATCCCCGTACTCACGGTCGTAGCGTTCGACGTGCGGACCCTCCAGGACCTCCGGCTTCACCGCGTACGTGCCGTCGTCCGACCGATCCATGAACGCACCGTCTCCTTTCGTGCCGGGAATCAGCTTCGCCGCGGCGTCCACGCCGTCTTCGCGTTCGATCGCCGCGAGAAAGTCTCCGTACTCCCCGAACGTCACCGGAAACTCCTGGATCGCGAAGTCCACGACGCTCTTCTGCGTCGTGTCCTTGCCCTCGCCGTACACAAACTCCCCGCCCGGCACGTATACGAATTCCGACCCGATCTCCTCGTCGGTCCGCATCCGCACGGTTCCCTTCCAGCGCCGGCCGCGCGTGATGTGTACTGGGTAGCGCACGTCCCGGTAGCCCTCCTTGCGCAAGATGCAGAGGTAGCTGCCCATCGGCAGTGCGGTGCTCGCGATCGGCGCGCTGCCGAGCGAGCGGCCTTCGCCCGCCACCAGCACGCCGTCGTCGTCCTCGAAGCGGATCAGCGTCACGTCTGCTCCCACCGGCTCCGACGCGAGTTCGAGAGAGCCGTCGCCGACGAGGTACGCCTCCAAGCGGCCGTCGTCGTAGCGGCGGATCATCGTCTCTGCGTACGCCGCGTCCGGGCGGTCGCCCTCGCGCTCGGCGACCTCGTGGCGGCCCTTCCAGAGGTTTGCCAGGGCGGTGCGCGCGGCGGCGTTCTGTTCCTCGGCGAGCAGCGCGCCGTCGAGCAGTCGCGTCGCGTTCGCAAACGCGAGTGCGACCTCGATCTTGAGGTCGGCGAGCCGCCGACGCGCTGCCGACAGGGCGCGCTTCTCCTCTCGCGGCTGCCATGGCTTGACCTTGCCCGATTCGGCCTCGACCGCCGTCTCGGCGACGTCGATCTCTGCCGTCAATTCTGCGTAATGGCGTACTGCGTCTGTGCCCTGCACCGCGAGCGCTTCTGCTTCTGCATGTTTGCGGGAGCGCTCCGCGCGGCCGTCCAGCCACGCACGCAGGTCGTTGCCCACTTCGCGTGCAGTCGCTGGCCGATCTGCGCGGTCGCTCGACATCGCCCGCTTACAGATCGCGACCAGCGGCGCGGGCGGTGGGCGCTTCGCGTTACGCGTCTCGACCGGCGGGAAATCACCCTTGCGGACGCGGGTGAGCAACTCCATACCCCCGCCCTCGAAGGCGGCGTGCAGTGTCAGCATCTCGTAGAGCAGGCAACCCAAGGCGTAGACGTCGCTGCGGCGATCCAGATCCGCGTCGCCGCGCGCCTGCTCCGGGCTCATGTAGGGGATCGTGCCCTTGATCGTGCCGACCTGCGTCTGCAGCACATCGGTGCCGCTGGTCGAGATCGCTTCCGGATCCCCGAATTCGTCCGCGAACTCGTCCTCTTCCGAAGACACCTTCGCGATGCCCCAGTCCATCACATGCACTTCGCCGAAATCGCCCAGCATGATGTTGTCGGGTTTGATGTCGCGGTGAATCACGCCCCGCTCGTGCGCGAAGTGGAGCGCCTCGGTGATGCGCTCCAGGATCGAGACCAACTTGTGTGGCGTCCACTCCCGGCGTACCGGGCGCACGCCCAATAGCAGATCCTTCAGGATCTCTGACAGCGTGCGCCCGCGGACCAGCTTCATCGTGAAGTAGAGGCGCCCGTCGTCGGTGATCCCGATGTCGTGTACCGGCGGAATCCCCGGATGCTCAAGCTGACTCGTCGCCTGCGCCTCAGCGACGAAGCGCAGCCGGTGCGCGACGTCGTCTGCCATCGTCCCGCGCAGAACCTTCATCGCCACCTGACGCTTGAGGTCGCGGTCGACGACGAGCATCACCTCGCCCATCCCGCCCTCGCCGATCGTCGCCTCGATCTCGTCCTTCTCGGCGGCCGGGGAGAAGGCCGCTCCCGCCCCGTCTGATTCGGCACCGTCTGCCGCCGCAGGCTCTTCTTCGGCTGGTCGGGTGACCAACTCCCCGCGCTGATTGACCCGCCCCACGACACTCCGCCGCCCGAATCCATCCATATCCGCCATTGTCTCTCTCCCGCCGTGATCGAACGCTCAGATCATAGTCGATGGGCTGACGCTGGGCGCACGGTGGGGAGCACTCCGCGCACGCTTCCGCTCCGGAATTGGAGCGCGTCGGCTGCGATTGCCTTGCTCAGATCCGTGAGGGATCCGCGGAAGGGAGTCCCGTCTGCGTCGAGCACACAGGTTCCGGCACGGTGCGGCGGAAGCGTGGCGACGATCGCGCGCGCTTCGTCGAGCATGGCGTGCCACGTGATCGAGAGCTCGCTCGCGCTCGGCGCGGGCCCCTCGAAGGCGAGCGCTGCGATCTCATCTTCGGAGTAGCGAGCAGTCCGCGCGGCCTGCTCGAGAATCGACGTCGGGCTGAACCCAGGATCCTTCCCGCACGCTGCCCACGCGAGGTAGCCGAGTGCTTGAATGGACGCGTGCGACGCGATGACGTCGATCCAGTCCCGCGCTTCCACCCTTCCGATCAGTGCGAGAACCTTGTTCGTGGCGAGATCGAAGGGTGAGAGCGTCAGTCCGAATTCGGGATGCGCGACGAGTGGATAGAAGCGATACGCGCTGTCCGCCGCCCATTGCACCAGCACCGACGCGTCGTCCTTCGAGACGATCGCTTCGACGAAAGAGGGCCGTTCACGCAGCACACGCACGACGTGTCGCTGCGACTCCAAGAGTTCCCGATCGTGCGCCCAACACACAGCCACTGCCTGTGTCGTGTCGTGGAACAGGTCGATGTCCTGCGAGATCCGGCCGGACTGCGTGGCCTCGCCGAGCGCTCCGCCTCCTGCGACGTAGCTTTCGCCGCTCGCGACCCGCCGCTCGGCTAAGAGGCGGCAGACGGCGCGCTGAAATGGAGTGAGAGCCATCGACGGAGTGTCGCCGCTTTGCGGAACGCTGTCACGTCACCATGGCGCTCGATCGCTGCGAGTACGCGTGCGGCCTCGGTCGGTGTGGTGGGGTAGTAGTCGTCGCGGAGGAACCACAGGCACGACCCGCGGTACTCATCCACGAGCCCGCGCACTTGAGACAGGACAGCGGCAATTTCGTCGGTCACGGTTCGATGATACCCGATCGGCTACTTCTTCGGGCGTTGGCGGCCCATGAAGACGACGAATGCGATCACGCTCAGGCCCACGATGAAGACCGCGCTCAGGCCGATGACGGCGTTCGAGAATTCCTCGCCGCGGAGCCCCGCATCGCGCTTGAGGTCGGGACCGGCGTCTTGCGCGAGGACGATCAAGGAAGTCGTGGCGAAGGTCACCTCCGGATTATCGGAGGGGGTCCCCCCGGAGAGGTAGATTCAGTGGACCGGCAGATTCCGCAGAGTCCAATGCGCAGGAGCCCCTTCCCATGTCCGAGAACGGTCTGACCTACAAAGACGCGGGCGTCGATATTGACGTGGCGATGCGCGGGCTCTCGCGCGCGAAGGCGCTGATCGAGGCAACGCAGGGCCCCGAGTGCGTCGGCGGGATCGGAGGCTTCGGCGGCCTCTTCGCGATCCCGGAGGGACTGGATCAGCCGTTGCTCGTGGCCTCGACCGATGGTGTCGGAACCAAACTCCACGTCGCCGTGATGGCGGGCCGCCACGACACCGTGGGCTCGGATCTCGTCAATCACTGCGTGAACGACATCCTGGTGCAGGGCGCTCGCCCGCTCTTCGTCCTCGACTACTACTCGTGCGGCGTGCTCGACGAGAATGTGCTCGTCGACGTGATCAAGGGCTTCGCCGACGCATGCACCGCGAACGGCTGCGCCCTGCTCGGGGGCGAGACGGCGGAGATGCCCGGCACGTACAAGCCCGGCGACTTCGACCTGGCGGCCACGATTGTGGGGATCGTGGAGCGCCCGCAGTTGCTGCCGCGATCCGATGTCGGTCCCGGCGACGTGCTCATCGGGCTCCGCTCGTCCGGCCTGCATACCAACGGCTTCTCGCTCGCGCGCAAGGCGCTCTTCGAGCGCGGCGGCTTCTCGGTTGACGATTGCCCCGAGATCCTGGGCGGGGCGAGCATCGCGGACGCCCTCCTGGCCGTCCACCGCACGTACGCTCCGCTGCTGCTGCCGCTCTTGCCCGGAAGCGGGATCAAGGCCATGGCCCATGTCACGGGCGGCGGCTACCCCGACAATCTCCCGCGTGTGCTGCCCGAGGGCGTCCGCGCGGACGTCGACACGACCGCTTGGAGCCCGCTTCCGATCTTCGACCTGATCCGCACGACGGGCGACGTCCCGCCGACGGAATTGTATCGGGCGTTCAACATGGGGATCGGGATGGTCCTCGTCGTCGATCCGGAGCGGGTGGACGAGACGCTCGCCAGCCTCGCTGCTGCGGGCGAGCAGGGGGCCTGTGTGATCGGCTCGCTGAGCGCGGGTGACAAGGGCGTCAGCCTGAAGTACTGACCCCATCGCTGCCGATGCACTCCCTGTGAGATGACCGCCCCGAGACCGGGGATTGTCGGCTCGTCTCGGCCGGAGGATCGGCATGCCGAGACGGACGTACACGCTGGGGTTTTCTCGCGACGGGCGAGGTCCGGGGGCAGGGCGTAGGCTTGCCACGGACTCTGGTGCCCGGATACCGTGCTGGGCGTGAGCCGCAGGAATGTGTTGTCCGCCCGTCGTGCGCTGAGCCTGGCCGGGCTCGCGCTGCTCGTATTCCATCCGACCACGTTGATGGGCACGGAAGCATCGGCGAAGGAAGCGCGCCTTCCGGTGCGTGACGCCTCCCACGCGCTGACAAGCGATCTCCCGACGCCGGGGACTGTGGCGTTCCTAGGCGTGGTCACAGCTCGACATCGTCGTGGTCTCGAGGTGGCACGCGTGGTCCGCGGCTCGGCCTCCGAGCGTGCGGGCCTGCGACGTGGCGATGTTCTCCGCAGCCTGGACGAGCGCACGCTCGCGTCGCCGGTGGATCTTGACCGCGCGCTTGCGGCCCGCGGGCCGGGGGCGCGCGTCAGCATGACCCTGGTGCGCGACGGCACGCTGGTGGATCGCCGGATCGTGCTCGGCGGGCGGCGACCGGCCACCAGGGTCTTCCGCGGCGGACTCTTCCGACTGGCCGTCGTGCCGGTGCTGTTCGCGGATGACACGGTCGACGCCGCGGTGCGGGACTCAGCAGCGAAGCGCTTCTTCTTCGAGACGCGTGGACGGACGGGCGCGGGCGCTTCGGTCGCGGAGTATTTCGCTGCGCAGTCACTCGGTAGTCTTCGCGTGGACGGGCGTGTCCTCGCTCCGATCCGCCTTCCGCGCCCGCGCTCGGCGTATGGGGCACGGCCCATGGGAGCCGGGAAGGGGTCGCTCTTCGCGGCGGCCGCGCAGCGTCTCGAAGAGCGCGACGGGGCGGTGGCGCTGCGTGACGTGGACGGACTCGTCTTCCTGCACACGGGCGTGTCCGAGTCACGCCCCGGACGCGCGCTGTGGCCGCACCGCGCCACCGTCT
Source organism: Planctomycetota bacterium (assembly GCA_024280885.1). Taxonomy (GTDB): domain Bacteria; phylum Planctomycetota; class JAJSAM01; order JAJSAM01; family JAJVHW01; genus JAJRPF01. The sequence continues at coordinate 133,371 of JAJRPF010000056.1, forward strand.
CGGTGGCAGGGCGCCGCTTGCCGTACTACGTTCACTCGGGCGAGACCGTTGCGGCTGGCGAGATCGGCGAGCACTGTCACGAATTCGCGCACTTGCTTGGCCTGAGCGACGAGTACGGCGTCGGCCATCGCACGGGCTCCGGCGACTTCTGCGTGATGGCGATCGGTCATCGCGGTGGGGGGCGAGACGGTGCCGCGTCGCCCTTCTCGCTCTGTGCTCCCTGCCGAGTTCGGCTGGGCTGGCTGCCCATCGTCGTCGTGGATCCGCGAGTCGTGCAGCGACTGCGGCTCGTTCCCGGGAACCGTCGCGGAGCACGTGCGGTCGTGGTGCCGCTCGACACGAGAACACACGAGTACCTGCTCCTCGAGGTGCGGGCGCGACAGGGCTTCGATACCGACATTCCGAGCGCCGGTCTGCTTGTGTGGCATGTCGGCGGCGAAGCGACCCCCGGCCAAGGGCGCTACGGCAACGACGTAGATCTCATCGAGGCGCACGGCATCGACACGTTCGACGCTGCGCTCGTCAGGACGGGCGAGATCGCGTTCCCGACGCGCCGCGTGCGGGATCTGACGCCCGACACCGTGCCCTCATCCGCAAGCCAGCGCTCGGGCGCGTTCGGCGCGTACCTGACCGATATGGAGCGCGAGGCCGACGGCTCGGTCATCGTCACGATCGGCGCTCGGCCCGTCGTGCGCCAGGCGCCGCCCACGCTTGCGGCGGACGAGGTGCCGGACCCGGGGATCGTTGAGCGCATCGACCCGGTAACCGGCGAGATCGTGATGTTCGACGTGATCCGCACCGTGGTTCCCGATGCGTCCGAGCATCCGGACAGTCGCTGAGTTCTCTCCCGCACGCACGTGAGGGGGACCAGGGACGGCGGTCTCTGCCCGACGCGCGCCTCCGGTCGGCTACCGCGATTTCGGTGTCTTGCGGCGGCCCACGTTCTCGCGCGGAGCGACCCAATCGTCGCTCGCGAGTGGCAGGGGGAGCGGCTGGCCGCCGCGTGTCCCGATGAGTGGCATGCGCGGGGTTGGGGGGCGATCGGGACCGCCATAGGGATAGCCGTCGATGGCGTGCCGGAGAAGACCGTCGGTCGGCGTGCGGGCGTACGCGCGCATCCCGCTGATGCCGGGTTCGACAGGCCAGGCCGCGATGAGGTAGGTCGTTTCCGCGTACGCCGCACGTTCGGGTGTGTCAGCCGGTTGGGCGGGCATCCGATCGCCGCCGGGAACCAGGACCGTGAACCAATAACCGTCCTTCCGGAACGCCGTGCCGCCCGAAGACGGCTCCGCTCCATCTTCGGGACGGATGATCTCCCCGATGGGCGGCGTCTCACCAACGCCGTCGTCATCCAGGTCGCGCTCTGCGGCAGCGCGGTGGGCGTCGAGACGTGACGCAATCTCGCGCGTGAACGCGATCGCCTTGTCCTCGGCTTCGATCACACGCGTGACGCGCGCTCCCGGCAACAGGACGAGCGCGACGACTCCGAGCAGCGATGCCACAAGGAGACCGTCAAAGAGTGTCTGGCCGACGTTTCTTTGCACGCCGACCAGACTACCCGTCAGAACGCCATCCGTAGAACGCCGTCCGTCAGGAGGTTGTGACGTCAGACGTTGCCGGGGTGTCCGGCTTAAACTGTGGCTCCTCGTCGGGGGCGTACTGCTTTTTGTCGTAGCCGAACATCTCGTAGAGCGACTTGAAGATATTCGGCCCTGCCGAGATCTCGATGTCATGCGGCGTGAACTGACCGGGATGCTGATATCCGGCGGCCTGCGTGATCGCGCCGAGCTCGTTGCGGAACGTCTGCACGTAATTCTGGAAGCGATCGGCGTTCACGTCGATGTCGAGACCGCGTTGCAGCCACTCGTTGTGCGTCGTGACGCCTGTCGGGCAGTGGCCCGTGTGGCACTTCTGCGCCTGAATACAGCCGATCGCGAGCATGGCCTCGCGTGCGACGTTGACCAGGTCGGCTCCGAGTGCGAGCGCGACGATGGTGCGGTCGGCGAAGCCGAGTTTGCCCGCGCCGATCCACGTGATGTCATCCGTGAGGCCCGCATCCTGGAAGATCTTGTAGACCCGTGTGAAGCCGAGCTTGTAGGGCAGAGACACGTGATCCGCGAACGCGAGCGGCGCCGCGCCGGTTCCGCCCTCGCCGCCGTCGATCGTGATGAAGTCGGGTCCCTTGCCCGTCGCATTCATCTTTGCCGCGAGCTCGTGCCAGAACTCAAGCTGTCCGATGGCGGATTTGATCCCGACAGGCCGCCCCGTCGCCCCCGCGACCGACTCGATGAACTCGATCAACTCGTCCGTGTTCGAGAACGCGTTGTGGGTGTTGGGGCTGATGCAATCCTTGCCCTGCGGGATGCCGCGCGCCTCGGCGATCTCGGAGGTGACCTTCGCCGCTGGCAGCACGCCGCCCTTGCCGGGCTTCGCGCCCTGGCTGAGCTTGATCTCGATCATGCGGATCTGCGGCGCTTCCTCGCACGTCTTCACCACCTCGTCGAGGCTGAAGTTGCCGTCCTTGTCACGGGCGCCGAAGTAACCGGTCCCGAGCTGCAGACAGAGATCCGCTCCGAGACGGTGGAAGCGCGACGCACCCCCCTCGCCGGTGTTGTGGAAGCAACTCGCGGCGTGGGCGCCCTTGTTCAGAGCCGAGATGGCGTTGCGGCCCATCGATCCGTAGCTCATCGCCGAGATGTTGATGATCGACGGCGGGCGGTACGGCTTCGCACGCCCCTTCGAGGCGCCGATCACCTTGGCGCACGGGATCTGCTTGTTCTTGTCCTTCGCACTGCCGGTGTACGAGTCCTTCGACTTCGGGAACATCGTGTGCTTGATGATCGGGTAGCCGATTCCGTAGATCTGGTCGTCGGTGCCGAACCCGAAGTAGTTATTCTCCTTGTCGGCCGAACGCTGAATCCACTCGCGTTCGCTGCGGTTGAAAGGAGCCTCTTCGCGGTTGCTCGCGACGAGGTACTGCCGAATCTCCGGACCGATCTCGATCAGGATGTAGCGCAGGTGCCCGAGAACCGGGAACGCACGCAAGATCGGGCTCTTGTTTTGTGTGACGTCATAGAGCGCGATAAGCGCAACGACGACTGCCAATCCAATGAGAGTCCACTGCCACCAATCCATCAGACACCCCTCCGCCCAACGTCGTACACAGTCTGCCGATCCCATCCGGCAACCCGCGGCGTCACGTGCAACCTAGAGCATTACCCCACCTCTTGAAAAGGTGGGATCCGTCGCAAAATCAGAGACTGGGGTCACGCCGTGCGCAGCGGCGCCGTGGGATGACGGTCTGTCGGCGCTGCGCAGCATCGAATTTCGGCAGTCGTCCGCAGGCTCGACCGTGCCCGGTACCATGGGCGTGTGCCACGCATGCAACCGCTTCCGCTCTCCCTCGCATTCGGCGTGGTTCTGCTGGTTGCACCCGCCGCAGCCGACGAGAAGGGAGCGCCGCCGCCTGCGGCGGAACCGGGCGACAAGCGCCCGCCCCAGACCGAGGTGGATGCAGCCGTTGCGCGCGGAGTCAAGTGGCTGCGCAAGGAGCAGAAGCGCAATGGGTCGTTCGGCCAGGGGCCGGGCGAGACCGCTCTCTCGCTGCTCACGTTGCGCCACTCCGGCGTCGAGAAGGACGATCGCGCCTGTGGTCGTGCCGCTCGTTTTCTGGAGCGCGAGCTCCCGGACGGCACGGTCTACGGCGCCGCGCTCGGAACGCTTGCGTTGCTGGCGCAGGACCCGGTTCTGCATCGCAACAAGGTCGAGGAACTCATCTCCGATCTCGTCGAGGCGCAGTGCAATAACGGTCAATGGACGTATGCGTACCGTTCGACGGCAAGAAAAAGGGCCGGCGACAACAGCAACATGCAGTTCGCGCTTCTGGCTCTTGCCGTGGCCCGGGCACAGGGGCTCAAGGTCCCCGCGGAGCCCTTCGCGAAGGCCGCTGCGTTCTTGCGCACGACGCAGAACGAGGACGGTGGGTTCGGCTACTCCGACAAGCAACGCGCGCGCTCGTACGCCAGCATGACAGCCGGCGGAGCCATGTGCCTCGCCTTCGCCGCTGCGGTCGAACGCGATGTGCCGTTGGGATCAAGCAGCGTGGCAGATGAAGACGCGCTCCAGAAGGCGCTGGCGTGGCTCGCCAAAGAGTTCGATGCCGAAGCGAATACCGGCGCCGCGCGCGCATTCGGCACGAAGAAGAAGCGGCGCAGCGACGCCACCTGGCGCCACTATTGGCTCTGGTCGGCCGAGCGCGCGGCGGCGGCCGCAGGCCAGGCGCGTTTCGGCGCGCACGACTGGTACGGGAAGGGCTGCCGCGTGCTGCTCGAGCGCCAGAAGAAGAAGGGGCAATGGCGCGATCCCGAGCGAGAGATCCTTGCGACCTGCTTTGCCCTCCTCTTCTTCCGACGCAGCACACACCGCGCGATCACGCCGCGCGACGCCGTGCGACCTGCCGTCACGCCCAGTCAGAAGTAGTACGCTTGTCCTCAGCGCGCGACCGGGGCGTGCGACCAACGTGGCCTGGTCGGGAGCGATGCGCGCATGCTGAGGGCTGAGCCCAATCGCTGGGGTTCCTGGCACTACAAGGTCCTGAGGGGCGATGTGTGCTTCGCGCAATTCGACTTCGGGTGGTGGCGCTCGCGCGGCGAGATCGTGATTGACCGCGCGGTCTACCAGATCCAGCGCGAGGGCTTCTTCACCGGGGACTTCGTGATGCGCAAGGGAACGGAGACCGTCGTTTCGGCGACCAAACCCAGCTTCTCCCAGCGCCGTTTCTGGATCGTGTACGACGACGTTGCCTACATCCTCGCGAGCCGGTCGTCGTTCGAGCGCAAGTTCATCCTCCAGGCGGATGGGATCGAAGTCGGAGCCGTACGCCCGAACGGCCTGCTCTCGCGCACCGCAATCGTGGATCTTCCGCCGGACATGCCACTTGACTTGCAGATGTTCCTGACCTGGCTCGCGGTCATGATGTGGAAACGGCAGTCGGAGGGCTCGTGACGCCTGCGATGAGGCCGGGTTACGATCACGCGCATGCAGCACGATGTCGCCACTCAGCGCGAGGCGGCGCGGGCGGTCGTTGACCGTCTGCGTGATGGGGGCCACACGGCCTACTTCGTCGGAGGCTGCGTTCGCGACGACTTGCTGGGGCGCCCGCCACGCGAATTCGACATCGCGACGGACGCCGAGCCGGATCGGGTTCAGGAGCTCTTTTCGCGGAATGTGGCGGTCGGCAAGCAATTCGGCGTGATCGTGGCCCTGATGGGGGAGGTGCCGATCGAGGTCGCCACGTTCCGTTGCGACGAGGCCTACGTGGACGGGCGCCACCCGACGGGAGTGCGCTTCTCGTCGGCGCAGGAGGATGCCCAGCGGCGCGACTTCACCATGAACGCGCTCTTCCTCGATCCCGTCAACGGCGAGATCCTCGACTTCGTTGGCGGCCGGGCGGATCTGGAGCAGCGTGTCCTGCGCGCCATCGGTGATCCCCGGCAGCGTTTTCGCGAGGATCGCCTGCGCATGCTGCGCGCCGTGCGCTTCGCGACCACCATCCCGGTCGAGATCGAGCCCGAGACCTGGTCGGCGGTCTGCGAGATGGCTCCGGCCATCCTCGAGGTCTCGTGGGAACGCATTCGCGCGGAGTTCTCGCGCATTCTCATGTCGGGACGCTCCGAGCGCGGGCTGCGACTCCTCGACGAGAGCGGGTTGCTCGCCCCCATCCTCCCTGAACTCTCGGCACTCCACGGCGTCGAGCAACCGCCGCAATTCCATCCCGAGGGGGATGTCTGGGTACACACGCTGCTCTGCCTGCACCACCTCGACGAACTTCCGGAGCGCTCGTTGCCGCTCAGTCTGGGCATCTTGCTCCACGACGTCGGCAAGCCGGCGACTTTCACCGACACGGATCGCATCCGTTTCAACGGGCACGACCGCGTGGGAGCAGAGATGTCGGAGGACATCCTCCGACGGTTCCGCTATCCGAATGCGGTCATCGACGAGGTTCGGGAACTCGTGCGGCACCACATGGCGTTCGTGCAGATCGACCAGTGGCGTGTCGCCAAGCTGAAACGATTCCTCGGCTCCGATCTGGCCGAACGCCAACTCGCGCTTCACCGCTTGGATTGTCTCGGGGCCGAGCGCGATCTGGAGACCCACGACTGGTGTTTGGCCCGGCGGGCCGAATTCGACGCCGAGACCCCGGCGCCTCCGCGTGTGCTCTCCGGCCACGACCTCATGAGAGCGGGATATCGACCGGGTGCACTGATCGGCAAGGTGCTTGCTGCTCTCGACGATGAGCGCCTCGAAGGGCGACTCATCACCAAGGAGGACGCTCTGGCATGGGCGATCGACGAATTCCCCCCGCTGAGCCCCCCACAGAGCCCGGCGACGAGCGCGGGCCCGCGCTCGTGCGACCGTCAGAGCGATCCAGAGACGACGGGCGACGCATGAGGCGGGCGGTCGTCTCGCTGGCGCTTGCTCTGATCGTCGGCATCGGAGTCCCTGGTGCCGCGCCCGCTCGTGCCGAGGAGCTGCCGCCTCTCGTTCGCGCGCTCGACGGCGACGACGACGCGTCCCGTGTGGTCGCCATGGAGGCTCTGCGCAGCGCGGACGACCGCGCGGCGATCATCTCCGCGGCCCTCGCCGACGAGGTTGCGTTCGCGTCGCTGACCGCCCGGGGACAGGTGGCGCTGCTGCAACTCGCGATAGAGGAGTCCGACGTCGGCTTCGTCAACTCTCGGCTGCGCAAGATCGTGCGTGACGTCGCGGCGGATGCGGATGTCCGCCGTGCCGCGGTGGCGGTGCTCGAAGTGCACGGCGGGATCGCTGACGTGAAGGCCCTGCGCGGCGTGCTCCCCGACTATCCAGAGGCGGCGGCGAAAGCGCTCGCGTCGATCGGCGGTCGTTCGGCAGAGACGGCCCTGCGCGCCGCTGCGGGCGAGGGCGCGCACCCAGCCATCCTGGCGGCTCTCGTGCGGCTGGGCGACGACACGCCGTTGCGCGGATTGGTCGCTTCTCTGGCGTCGGCCGATGCGGCGCAGCGAACGGAGGTTGGACACCTGCTCAACTGGGCCACGGAGCGCGATCTACCGCCGGAGCAGGCTGTCTGGGAAGCGCACCTGCGGCGCCGCTCTTTGGCGAAGCAACTCGCGGCCGAGGAGATCGAGACGGCACAGAGTGCGGCGCAGGAATTGGCCGCCATACTCGCGTCCGGGACGAGTGCCAACGTGCTCTCCGATCTCATCGCGATCGTGCGCGACGCGCGCTGGTCGGGAGAAGCCCGCAATGGCGCGGCTCTCGCCCTCGGGCTGGGCGGCGCGCGCGAGGCCAAGGACGCACTTCTCGACGCGTGTCGCAACCAGGAGGAGGGTGCCCTCAGGCTCTACGCGGCCGATGCGTTGGCGCGCGTCGGCGACCTTTCCTGCGCGGTGACGCTGGCCGATCGACTCGTCCACGACGAGGACCGTGACCGGATCAAGGCGCGACGACAGTCCACCGGGGAGTACTTCCCTGTGGACCCGGCGATGGCGTCGGCGCTTCTGCGCTACGGCTGCCCGGGGGCGGTCGGCCCGCTGCTGGACGTCCTCGCCGGGAGCTATCGCACGCGCATGGGCCGAGACACGTTGCGCACGCTGCGCGCAGCGACCGGTGGGCCTGACTTTGGGTACGAGCCGGACTCGACGCAACTGCAGCGCGACGAGGCGGTCGCACGCGCCCGGGCGTGGTGGTTTGATGGACGCGAGGCGATGGGCCTCGTCGCCGCTGCGGACGACCCCGGCTGGCCGGTGTTTCGTGAGCAGGTTGCCGCGCGGATCGAACTCCTCGGAGCGTTCAAGTTCTTGCATCAACTGCGTGCGAAGAAGGCCTTGATCGTCGTTGCCGAGCCCGCGCTGCCGCAGCTCCTCGCGGCGTTGCAGGCAGACGATCTCCACATTCGGATGGGCGCTGCGGAGGTGCTCCGGGGCGCCACGTTGCGCGCCGCAGGGCCGGCGCTGGCGGCGAGCCTCGCCGACGAGTCGAACGCGGCGGCCCGGTCGAAGTTCGTCTGGGCGCTGGAGGTGTGCGGACGGCCGGATGCAGCCGGTGCCGTCCCGGCCGCGGTGCGCGACGCGGTTCGCACGGCTCTCGATGATGCATCGATTGACGTCCGGATCGCGGCCGCGCGCACGCTCGGGGTGGTGGGCGAGGGCACCCTCGATACGCCGCTTCTCTTGGCGGCGCGCGGTCGTCCCGAGAACGCAGTGACTGCGTTTCGCGCCGCGTCGGCCGCGTCGGCGATGGCATTGGTTCGCCGGGCCGTGATGGCGGATCTTGTTTGGGAGTTGCGCAGCAATGACGTTGCGCGACGAGCGGAGGCCGCCGCTGCGTTGCGTCGGGCCGGTCTGGACATGCACGGATACGATCCCGATGCCACGGAAGAGGCACGCGGGGCATCCATCGCCGCCATCTTGAGGGCCATCGGTGTGTCGGCTGGGGAACGCCGTTGAGTTACCCCCGCACCGCGCCTCGTTACTCCCATCTCCGCACGTGGGGTATCTCGTGACTGCGACTCCGGCGCTCGCGATCGAGAATCTGCATGTGCGCTACGGCAGCGTGCCCGTGCTCCGAGGCATCGACCTGACCGTCGCTGCGGGCGGCTGCACCGCCGTCCTCGGACCGTCGGGGTGCGGCAAGAGTACGCTCCTGCGTGCGATCGCGGGGCTCACCAAGGCGCACGACGGGCGTATCGAGATCGGCGAGTCCCTCACCGACTCCCCGCACCAGATTGTGGCACCCGAGAAGCGCAACGTCGCGCTGGTCTTCCAGGACCTCGCGCTCTGGCCACACATGACGGTCGAAGGCAATCTCGACTTCGTCTTCGAGGCGCGTGGACTCTCCCGGGCTGACCGTGGGCCCGAGACACTGGCCGCGCTTGCAGCCGTCGGTCTCCCGACGAGCCTCGGTCGGCGCTATCCGGCCGAACTCTCGGGCGGCGAGCGGCAGCGGGCGGCGATGGCGCGAGCGATTGCACAGAAGCCGCGAATCTTGCTCCTCGACGAGCCGCTCACCGGCCTCGATCGACACCTGCGGCGCCACTTGCTGGAGACGCTTGCGCGCCTTCGGGGCGAGACCGGTCTGGCGATGTTGGTCGTGACGCATGATCAGGAAGAGGCGTTCGCGCTCGCCGATCAGGTGGCCGTGATGAACGCGGGCGTGATCGAGCAGGCGGGACCACCCGAGACGGTCTACGAAGCGCCGCGGACGGCGTTCGTGGCGGGATTTGTCGGTCCCGCGGCGCTCGTGCCCAGCACGGTGAGTGGCGCGACCGCGAACACGCCGCTCGGTCGGTTCCCGGCTGATGGCGTTGCTGACGGCGCGCACCTGGCCGTCTTTCGGCCCGCGGGCGTGCGTGTCGTTGCCGAAGGACAAGCTGCTAGCGAGATTGGCGCCCGCGGGTGCGTCGAGACCGCCTTCTACCGCGGTGGACACTTCCTGCTGGTCGTCCTGCTGGCCGAGGGTGATCAGCGGGTGCTCGTTCACTCGGAAACGAAGATCGCTTGCGGCACGGTGGTCGCGTTGGAGGCGGATGGACCGGCCTTCGTCGGTCTCGAAGCCGTTCGTTCGGAGGCGACATGAAACAGAGAGTTCTGCTACTGGTGCTGCTCACTGCCGCGGTCTTCGGCGCGGTGCAGCTGCTCTCTGGCGGCGGGCCAGACGGTCCGGTCAGTCCGCGCCCTGAAACGAATGGTGAACCCGATCTAATAAGCCGGAGCGGCCCCACAGACGAGAGTGCGGCGCGCGCGACGCCGTTCTCGAATGCGGCCGAGTGTCGTCCGTGCCACGAGGCCGTCTACTCCGAGTGGAAACGCAGCTACCACGGGATGGCCTGGACCGACCCGATGGTGCAGGCGCTCTCGAAGGGCTTCCGCATGACGGAGTGCATCGATTGTCATGCTCCGCAACCGATCCACATCACGGGCGTGGACAAGCGCGTGGCGCCACGTCAGCACGGACGTGGCGATGGCGTGGACTGCTTGACATGTCACCTGCTCGCGGACGGGATCTCCGTCGCGGCGTCACGCGACGTCGACACGTCGCTCGTCGCCGGAGCTTGCCGCCCGCAGAAGGAAGCGACAATGGACGTCTCCACCGTCTGTGCGGGCTGTCACAACCAACACGAGACCGTGGATGAACTCTTGGCTTCCGGTGTCGAGGCGGAGTGCCAGACGTGCCATATGCCGGAGGTCGAGCGCGTCAGTGGCGACGCGGCGGTGCCGGGGCGCAGTCACGTCTTCCCGGGCGCGCACTCCGAGGAAATGCATCGCCGAGCACTCGAGTTGAAGGTGCGCATTGCAGACGGTCGCGTGATCGCCGAGATCACCAATGTCGGTGCGGCCCACAAGGTGCCGACCGACGCGCGCCACCGTTCGTACAACGTGTGGATCAGCGCGTGGGACAGTCGTGGCAACGCCTACGTCACGGAGCAGCAGATCGACGAGATCCGGCTCTACTACCGCGACGATTTTCGCCCGAGTACGCAGATCGCACACGACGAGACGCGCACGGCGACGTGGGAGATCCCCGAGGGCTTCAAGGGGCGCGTCGAAGTGAAGCTCACGTACGCGCTCAACCCCGAGGAACTCGCCGCTGGTCGCGTGTTCGATGTGCACAAAGGCGAGGTGAAGATCCAATGAGCATTCCTCGTCGTTCGCGCGGCCGTCCTTGGCGTCAGGGATCCCAGGGCCGCTTGCTCATGCGACGGTGGACGACTGCGTTTGCCGTGACGGTGCTCGTCGGTGCCGCGCTGTCGGTGCCTGCTCGCGCACAGGACGATCCGCAAGGAGGCCAGGGGGTTGAGCCGGGAGTGACGGTTGCCCCGTCAGTGGAAGACGAGGCCGCCGCGGAGCGCCGACTGCGCATGGCCCTCGTCAATGCCGGTGCTGCGTGGGCGGCGCCGGCGGCCGATCTCGCGGCGTGGCTCGAGGCCCGTTCACGATTCATGGAAGCGTCGTCGCTGCGACGTCGTGTGCGCGGCGCGGACCCAACGACCGAGAATTGCGTCCTCGAGGCGCGCGCCGTGCTCGGATTCGCGGAACTGGTCCTGGCCTCCGGTGGGGGGGGGGGCGGAATCAAGGCTGCGTTCGAGGACGCACGCATCGCCCTGCGGCGCGCCCGCGAGTCGGGGGCAGATACGATCGAGACGGCATTGGGGCTCGCGCGCAGTGCCGCTGCACAAGGGAATCCCCAGCAGGAAATCGTCGAACTCGAAGAGGCGCTTGCCCGCTGGCCCGACGCGGCGAAGGTGCGCCGGGGACTCGCCTTCGCCTATCAGAACGCCGAGCGCTTCGACGCGGCGACCCCCTTGCTGAGGGCGGTCTCGGACGCCGCTCCGGACGACTTGCTCCTGGCGCGCGCGCTTGCGTACAGCGCTCGGATGGCCGGCGACGAGAAGACCGCCATCGCCGCGGCGTACCGAGCGATCGATGCCGCGCCGGAGGCGGCGCAGGCATGGCAGACCCTCTGGGCGATCTACGCGCCGGAGAAACGCTACGGCGAACTCGCGAACGCGATCCTGTCCCGAACCGAGAGGTTCCCGGAGAGCGCCGTTGCGGCCCACTACGCAGGCTTCGCGCTCTCGTCGGCGCGTCGGACCGACGAGGCCCTGACGTGGCTCAAACGAGCCTGGGAACTGAGCGAAGGCAACCACGAGGCACGGCGCGAGGCGGCGCGCCTCCTGATCACAGTGAAGCGTGACGACGCCGCTGCCGGGCAGATGTATCGGAGGATCCTCGAGCTCTCGCCCGGGCATCGCGGCGCACTGGATGGATTGGGCTTTCTCGCGGTCAAACTCGGCAACGAGCAGAGACATGATGAGGCTCTGCCCTACTTTCGCGCCGTGGCCGAGGGACTCGCCGACGACGGTCGCTCGTGGGCCAATTTGGGCCTCGCCCTGCGGTGGGCCGGGCGCTACGACGATGCCGTTGTTGCGTACGAGAAGGCCGTCGAGACGAGCCCGGACGACGCGCAACTGCAGAACGACTTCGGCCTGTTGCTGCTGGTCATGAAGCGCGATGAGGACGCCACGCGGATCTTCAAGGCCACGCACGAGGCGGATCCGCTCGCGAACGACTGTCTCGAGAACCTCGGTTTCATGGCCCGGGAGCGCGGCGATCTTGCGGCTGCCACGCGCTGGTTCAAGCTGGCCTGGGATGCCGCGATACAGCGCGGTGACGCGACGCTGATTCAGCGTCACCGTCGGAATCTGGACGACGTCCGGTTCCCGCTTCCACAGCCTCGCTGACAGCGCATCGAAGAAACCCTCGCCACGGTCCGAAATTCGCTGTAACCCAGGTGACCTCGCGAGCGTTCGAAAGGGTGCAGACGCCCAGTCGGGCGCCGCGTAAGATCAGAGCGCGAGAGTGCGTCCCGGGATCGACCTCCCAGCAGGTGGCACGAGCACGGCAGACAGCCGTGGCCACTTTGCGAGTGTGGTCGCCAGGGAGTAGCACAGACCACGGCTTCGAATTCGTCGTCGAGAGACCAGAATTCGTCGTCGAAAGAGCCAGTCGGGGCCGAACTCCGACTCGAATGCGACAGGAGCTTCAATATGCGCCGCCAGACCTTCTCCCCCGGAACGAAGTCGTCCGCAATCGCCGTGGTTGGAGTCGCGACGATTGCGTGCGCACTCTCACTCGGGGCTGCGCTATCCGTCGGTGACGCGCTTGCGGGGGCCAAGGGGTCCACCGTGAAGGTGCCCAATAAGGCGAAGATCGAGAAGGCCGTCGCGAAGTTGGTCGGCGGCGATGTCGACTTCGAGGACACCGTCGGACGCGCGAAGCTCTTCCAGCAGATCGACAAGATCATCTCGAAGGACAGGAAGGGCATCGCTCTGCGCACGCCGGGATTCTGGGCCGCGACCATTCAGGAGAATGCATTCGCCGACCGCAAGTCGGGCAAGACAAAGCGGATAGTCGACGACGAGAAGATGGACGTCATCTACGCGGATGGCAGCACCAAGCAGGTCCCGATCGTCTGGTACGGGGCCTCCGCGTACTCGAAGAAGAACCCGGCCAAGCTCGTCGTCACGTTGCTGCCGAAGGGGACCGATGCGAAGGCGTGGCTCGAGGCCAACTGGAAGGCGGACGAGGTCGCGTCGAAGCAATGGATCCTCGCGGCGGTCGTCGAGTCGGATGACTTCCCGGTCTCCGATCAGCCCTTCCTGATGGCGCATCCGTTCTTCCACATGGTCAACACGTTCAACGTCGATGCCAACCAGTGGTACCTCGAGGGCATCGGCGAGGCGTGCACCGCCGCGCAGAAGGTGGCGACCGAGGGGATGCCGGGGCGCCTGGCCGGGCTGATCCTGCGCGATCCCAAGACTGCGGTCATCAACGTGAATTCCTCGCGCTTTGCCACGTACGTTCTCTCCGATGCTGCGACGAACCCGGTGGCGGCCAAGTACACCGAATTGAACGCCGAGCGCAACGTTGCGGCGACGAAGGGTGAAGGGGCGATCGCGGCACTTGGTGCCTGGATCGCGGGCAACACCGGACGCGTGCTTCCGACGTCGTACGAACACGTGACCGAGACGGAGGAGGATCGGATTTCGGCGCCCTGGACCGGCTCGCTCTACCTCGTCAGCCCGGCCAAGCGTGGCGAGCCCGCGGAGTTCAAGGTGACGTACGAACGGGAAGCGAATCAGATCTCCATCGATGGTTCGAACGTCGGTGAATTTGTCATCTACATGAACGACGACCTCGTGGACATGGATCAAGAGATCGCGATCATGTGCAACGGCAGCGAACTGGTACGCAAGACGTTCGAGCGCGATCTCAAGGAGATCTTCGAGACCGCCGACAACTGGGGCGAGTACGGCCACATCTACACCGCTTCCTACCGGGGATTTGCGCCCGCGGAAATCCAGCCTGAGGCGGATGCCGAAGAAGGCGCGGCGAAGGATGGCGATGCGAAGGACGGCGACGCGAAGGACGGCGACGCGAAGGACGGCGACGCGAAGGATGGCGACGCGAAGGATGGCGACGCGAAGGATGGCGACGCGAAGGATGGCGACGCGAAGGATGGCGACGCGAAGGACGGCGACGCGAAGGACGGCGACGCGAAGGACGGCGACGCGAAGGATGGCGACGCGAAGGACGGCGACGCGAAGGATGGCGACGCGAAGGACGGCGAGTAG
>JAJRPF010000057.1 GCA_024280885.1 Planctomycetota bacterium
GATTCTAGGGGTGCGGCCAGAAACCCCCGTGGATAGCCGGACGTGTCCGGGTGGGACGGCTGTCGTGGGTGACAGGCGACTCGACTCCGGAGAGCCTCCGAGCCTGTCAGCCGCGGCAGACGGCCTGCCCGAGCGCGGTGGATGCTCCGCACGTCGGCCAGCGATCACGCCTTCACCGGCGCCGCGGGGGGGGGCTGGCCGGGCCCCTAGTCCGACTACCGGATCTGAGTGCCTGTCTTCGCTTCTTGGCGTCCTTCACTCGCCGGCCGTGCAAGTGTTCCTGTCCTGGGTCGGTCGGTCAGTGCTTCGCGATTGCAAGGGGGAGCCGATGCGGCTGACCGGCGCGCGGAGCGCACAGTAATCGCGCCACACCGTCCGGGGACGTCTGTGCCGGGTTCTGGGAGGCGGTTGCGCGAGTCGCTGCGCGGCTACTTCGGCTTCACCTGCTTGCGGCGCAGCACCCACTCGTCGCGGAGGTCTCCCGTCGGCTTTCGTAGCACGAGAGTGATGCGGAGTACGTCGCCGTTTGCTGGCGGGCGGGCTTCGACGATGACGACCAATTGGTCCGCCTTGTTGCGCGTCGTGCGCAGCGTTCCCGGTGGTGTCTCGAGCGGTGTCCCGAGCGGAGTTTCGGTCGTCCCGGCGCGCCACTCCGCGTCCACCTTCGTGACGTCAGCGTCCAGGACGATCGCGCGGATGCGTTGCAGGACGTCGCGTAGCGCGAATTCCGCGCCCGGTTCGGGGAGGTGGCGCACGCGTCGCATCGTCGTGCCCTCGTCGTCGTTCGGCTTCGCGCGCCAGGCCGTGATCTGGAGTCGGCCGCCTGGCCAGATGAGTTCCTGCTTCGCGCGCGGCGTCTTCTCGCGGTCGGACTTCTGCTGGTCGGCAGCGCGTTTCTCGGAGCGTTCGGCGTCTTTCGCGGTGCCCGCCGTCGGTGGCGTGGTGGTTCCCGGCTTCGCGCCACCCGAAGTGATCGGGTCCACGCCTTCGGTGGATGGCGACGAGGTCTTCGACGCCGACGTGTCCGGCGCCGGTGTGTCGCCCTTCTCGTCGGATCTGCCGCCGGAACCGGCAGTTGACGTATCCGCCAGCTTCTCCGCTGGCTCGTCCGCGGGTTTCTCCGTGTCGGCCGGTCGCCGTACCGGCGGGAGTCTCGGCAGCCGCACGCCGCGTCCGCCGAGGTCGATCGAGACGTGGCCGTGCACGGCCTTGTTCTCCTCGAGTCGGGCGATCAATCGGGACTGACTGCGACCTTCGGGATCGGGCGCGTCGGGGGCGGTGAAACGGTACGTCCCGAGTCGCACGAACTCGATGTGGCCGGGGCCCTCGACGGAGAGCTGCACCGTACTGGTCACGACTGGCACGAGACGGCCGGTTCGATCCTCTCCCTGCACGGCCACGGTGGTCGATTTGCCCCAATCGACGCGGTTGTCGCTCGGGGAGACGCGGAGACGGACGTAGGGCCCCTTCGGCAGAACGTCCAGTCGCGTACTGCCCCGCACGGCAGGAGCGCCGTCGAGGACTGCTGTGAACGTGATGGCTGTCGGTCCGTCGATCGTGGTCGGAGCGGTGTAGGCGAATTGATACGGCGGCTTGACGGAGCGCACGCTGCCCGCGGTCACTGTCAGACGTGCGCGCCTGCCGCCGAATCCCACGCGCGCTCCGTCGGCGTCGAAGCCCACGACCTGTACGACGTTGAGTTCAGCGCCCGGTTCGAGCGAGCGGACGTCGGGGGGGAATTCGATGGCGAGCTTCACGGCTTCGCCTGCACGGGCGGTCGCAGCGATGCCTCCGACGAGGATGCCGACGACTGCGAGTGTCAGAATTGCACTTGCACGCATGTCACCTCCGATCGGCGGCGGCGGCGGCGGCCGTTCGCTCAACTGAACGGCCAGAATCGACGCCGTCGCTCGACACCCCGAAGCGTATCCGTTTCGGCCTGCGTCAGCGAGTCGGGACGGGCGCGGCGCTTGTACTTCAGCACGCCGGACTCGTCGATGCGCGCGAGAGAGCGCAGGAGCCAACCGCCCGGTGTCACGCAGAGCCCGGCGCCGAAGTCGATGACAGCGGGACGGCCGTTCGGCTGCACGAGGATGTTGCGGCGTTGGCGCAGATCGAGGTGCAGAACGCCCCGGGCGTGCATCTCGCGGACGATGCGTTGCAGGTCGTCGAAGAACTCCGGCGACTGCCGCTCGCGGGCGGTCTTACCGACATCCCGGCCGCGAAAATGCGAGATGACGAGGATCCAGCGCCCGGCTTGCGCCTCGACATGCGGGACGCCCTCGACGTCCCGCAACCGGTCGAGTGCGGCGCGCTCGCGGCGGAGGTTCCAGGCTCCGACGGTGATCCTGTAGAGCGGTGTGCAGGCTCGATAGTCCTTCGCCACCCACTTCTTGCCGCCCCGCTCAAGCAACCTGACGTCCGGGCGGAACGGTCCCTGCTTGCCGAGCAGCGAGACCGTCGTTTGCTCGACGTCCTCGACGGTATCCGGGGGTGCCTCTACGGTCATCGCGGTGGATGATACCGATGACGCTCCTGCACCACGCACGCCGCCCGCGGGCGCACGTGCCGCTCGGTCGGCGTCCGAACGACGTGTTCCGGAGCGCACCCGTCCCGCAGCACCCCGCATGGAACCTTCGCGGCGCCGCCGTGAGAGGCAGATACTGACGCCATGCGGATCGGCATCGACTGTTCGTGCGTGGCCAAGCAAGAGCGCACCGGCGTGGCGCGCTATTGTGCGTCGTTGCTGCACTCGCTCGTGTCGGTGCTCGAGCCGGACGACAAGGTGGCGATGCTCTACCGCCTCTCGCGCTTCAAGAAGCGGCGCTGGTTCGAAGAGGTGGCCGACCCCCGCTTCACGACGTGCGCGTTTCAGGATCGGATCGGGGCTCTGCCTCCGCGAAAGCTCGATGTCGTCCACGGACCCGATCTTCGCTTGCCTTCGATCCCGCGCGTTCCGGCGGTGTCCACCGTCCACGATCTCTCGGCGCTGGACGTCCCAGGCATCGCGCGCGAGGCGTTCAAGGAGAAGAAGTTGCGTCAGCTGGCGGTTGTCGCCGAGGGCGCGGCGGCCATCCTCTGCATCTCCGAGTTCACCCGCGACGCGTTCCTCTCGCGCTTCCCGGCCGCCGAGGCCCGTGCGCGCGTGTTGCCGCTCGGATTGGCCCCGCGCTTCGTCCCGCAGAGCGACGAGCAGATCGCCGCGGCGCGCGCCGAGATCGGTGTGAAGGGGCGCTATCTGCTCTTCGTCGGGCAGATCGCCGCCCGCAAGAACCTCGGCCCGCTGATCGATGCGTTCATCGCGCTGCGTGCCGAGGCCCGCTTCGCCGACCTCGAACTCGTGCTCGCGGGCCCGGTGCAAACCGGCGGCGCCGACGTGCTCGCGCGCATCGAATCGTCGGACGTCGCCGATGCCGTGCGGATGACCGGTTTCGTGGGCGACGACGTGCTCACGGGGCTCTACTCCGGGGCGGCCGCGTTCTGCTTCACCGGCAAGGCCGAGGGCTTCGGTTTGCCGATCCTCGAGGCGATGGCGTGCGCCTGCCCGGTGGTCGTGGCCGACGCGGGCGCTTCCGCGTCGACGGCTGGCGGCGCGGCGGCGGTCGTGCCGCCCGACGATGCAGGCGCTCTCCGCGACGCGCTCGTGCCGATCCTCGACGATGCCGCCGTCCGCGCCGATCTCGTCGCCCGAGGGAGGACGCGCGCAGCGCGTTTCAGTTGGGATGCGACTGCGCGTGAGACCGTCGCCGCGTACCGGTTCGCCATCGAGACGGGGGCGCCCGCGTGAGCGCGCTTCGCGTCCTCCACATCAACACGGAGAAGACCTGGCGCGGCGGCGAGCAGCAGGCGCTCTATCTCGCGCAGGGCTTGGCGCGGCGCGGCGTCGAGCAACTCTGTGTCGGGCGCCCGGGACGACCGTTCGTCGAGCGCTGCGGCGCTGCGGGGCTCGACGTCGAGGCGGTCGAGATGCACGGCGAGGGGGATGTCTTCGGCATCGCGCGGTTGGCACGTCTCTTCACGCGTTGGCGCCCCGAGATCATCCACATGCACACCAGCCACGCGCACACACTGGGCGTTCTGGCGCGCGCGAAGAGTGGCGTCGGACGCACGGTGGTCTCACGGCGCGTCGACTTCACGATCTACCGCAATTTCCTCCGCCTCTCCTGGTTCAAGTACCGCTTCGGCGTGGATCGCTACATCGCCATCAGCCACGGCATCAAGCGTCAGATGGTGACCGATGGGATTCCAGCTGATCGCATTGAGGTCGTGCACTCGGGGATCGACGTCGCACGCTTCGACGGGGCGATCGTGCACGATTACAAGGCGGAGTTCGGGCTGCCGGACGACGCCCGGGTCATCGGCGACGTCGCCGCGTTCGGTTGGCACAAGGCGCAGGAGTTCCTGGTCCGCGCGATGCCACGCATTCTTGAGCGGGTCCCGTCGGCCCATGTCTTTCTGATCGGCGACGGCGATCTCCGTCCGAAGATCGAAGCGGAGGTGCGCGCGCTCGGATTGCAGGAGCGAATCCTGTTCACGGGCTTCCGCACCGACGTACCCTCCCTCATTCGTGGCATGGATTGTTTCGTGATGTGCAGCGTCCTCGAGGGCCTGTGCACAAGCCTGCTTGACGCGCTCGCCCTCGGGTGTCCCGCCGTCGGTTCGGCGGTCGGCGGTATCCCGGAGGCGCTGGTGAATGGCGAGACGGGATTGACGGTGCCGCCGCGCGACCCCGATGCGCTCGCTGATGCGGTCATCCGGGTCCTCACGGAGCCGGAGTTGGCGGCGCGCTTGCGCGACGCCGGGCGACGCCACGTCGATGCCGGCTTCACCGTGAACACGATGGTCGAGGGCAATCTCGAGGTGTATCGCGGGTTGGTGGAGGCCAGCCGGTGAAGAAGCTCCTGATCGGCCTGACCGTCTTCTTCCTGGCGATCACGGCGACGCTCGTGACGCGCGATGTCATGGTGGTCGGTGCCGCTCGTGACGCGGCGCAGACCGCGCTACCGGCGGTGCAGACCGCGACGGACGACGTGCTCGCCACGTTGATCGAAGATGCGACCGGCGCCCTGCGTGCATGGACGCCCGGCGAGACCGCTCCCGCGGCGCCGCTCACGGTGGCCGAGGAGTATCGGCGCGGTGGCGAGGCCGCCGACACGCTGGCGGTGGCCGGTTCCGATGTGCGGGTGCGTGTCACCGCGGACTCCCTGATCGTCATCCTGGACCTCGGCGACGACGGGCAGATGCGGCGCCGCGGTGTCATCCCGGCAGAGGCGTTCCGGGCTCGGCTGATCGACGCCGCCGCCGTCGGGGCGCAGGCGGATGCGTACCGCGACGTCGTCGGGCGTTGGTCGCGCGTGCAGCTTCTCGCGGCGGGCTCGGGGGACGTGCTTCTCGCTCTCGATCCGGCGGCGAAGCCGAAGAAGGAGGACGGCGCCCTCTCCGGCAGCATGCCGTCCGCGAAGGATATCTTCGACTCCGGCGACTCTCGCACGCGCGCCCAGGCAACCGTGGCCGCAGGCGAGGCTTCCGCACCCCGCGACTACAAGGACTCGAGCGGCGAGACGGCGACTGGCACGTGGGCGCGATCCGCGGTCGTCCCGGACATCTGGGTCGTCGCGGAGATCCGCGACTCGGTGGCGGTCATGGAGGTCGTGGACAAGCCGACCGAATTCTTCGCGATCGAGATCGGCCGCATCTACCCGTGGCACGGGACACTCGCGCTCACGGTGATCTTCCTGATTGCGACAGTCTTCCTCGGTCTGCAATCGCGCGGTGTCGAGTACTCGCAGATCGCGCGCGTCTTCGGCTTCGTGCGGCCGTACGTGGGCGGTGTTCTCGCGGTGATCCTGCTCGGCCTCGGGTTCATGGGCGCGAACATCATGGTGAAGATCTTCATCATGCGCCAGCTCGTGGACGAGGTGCTGACGAAGACCGGTCCCGAGGCGGAGCAGATGCTCTGGGAAATCGGCGGGAAGACGGTTGTGCTCGCGTTCGTCATCGCGGGACTCGGCTACGGCAAGGCCTACCTCCACAACTACTACGCGACGGCGATCATGGCGGATATCCGCTACGCCATCGGCAGCAAGATCGTGTCGCTGCCGCTCTCGTTTTTCGACAAGATGCGCGCTGGCGATCTGGTCGCCCGCATCGAGCGCGACGCGGCGTCGATGCGCACGATCTACAACAACGTTTTCAAGACGGGTGCGATCGTTCCGTTCCAGCTCGTGGGACTGGTGGTGGCGGCCTTCGTGGTCAACTCGCGTTTGGCCGTCGTGCTCATCGGCATGCCGATCATCGTGCTGCCGCTCTTCCGCATTGCCAAGCGCATCAAGAAGCGCGCGAAGAAGCGTCAGATCCTGCTGGCCGAGATCAGTCACGTGATCTTCCAGATGCTCTCCGGCATCAAGGTCGTGAAGGCCTTCGGCGGCGAGGAACGCGAGGCGCTGCGCCTGCGGACCGTGATCCACAGCTTCGTCGCGCAGGCGCGCCGAATTCACCGGCTCTCCGCGCTCTCTGAATCGTTGCTCGATCTCCTGCAACTCATCGGCGCGGCGATCGTGATCGTCGCTGGCGGGTTCTTCGTCCTGGACGGCGTCGTGACGGTCGGCGACCTGGTGTCATTCGTCGCGCTCATCCAGCAGATCTACAAGGGCTCGAAGCAACTCACGAACACGGCGAATTCGCTGGTGAATGCGTTGCCCGGCGTCAACCGGGTCTTCGAGGTGCTCGACGCCGAGAGCGACATCGTGGACGGTCCCGACACGCTGGAGCGCAAGAGCCTCGCGAGCGGGATCCGTTTCGAGAATGTCTCGTTCGCGTACGGCGAGAAGCACGTGCTCTCCGACGTGACGCTCGATATCCCGGCCGGTCAGGTCGTCGCCATCGTCGGGCCGACGGGCGCGGGCAAGTCCACGCTCTGTGACCTGGTCGCGCGCTTCTACGACCCGAGCGAAGGCGCGATCCTCTACGACGGCGTCGATATCCGCACGTACACGCTGAAGAGTCTTCTCACGAGCATCGCGCTAGTGACGCAGGACGCCTTTCTCTTTAACGCGCCGCTGGACGAGAACATCCGCTACAGCAAGCCCGATGCAACGCAGGAAGAGATCGAACTCGCCTCGAGAGATGCGTTTGTCCACGACGAGATCGAGCGCATGGAGGGGGGCTATCAGAAGCTCGCCGGCGAGCGCGGTGGGTCGGTCTCGGGCGGTCAGCGCCAGCGCATCACGATCGCCCGGGCGATCCTGAAGAACGCACCGGTGCTGATCCTGGACGAGGCCACGAGCGCACTGGACTCCCACGCCGAGAAACAGGTGCAGGCGGCGCTCGACAAGTTGATGTCGGGGCGCACCGTGATCGTTGTCGCGCACCGACTCTCCACTATTCGCAATGCCGACAAGATCGTGGTCATGCGCGAGGGGCGCATCATCGAGGAGGGGGCTCCGGACGATTTGCTGCAGCGCGAAGATGGTCACTTCAAGCAGATGTACGACCTCCAGATGGGGAAGGAGCGTGCGGAGCGCGGCGGCCACCATTCCGCATCGGACCGCGGCGCACTTGACGATGGCGATGCTCGCGACGATGGGGCGGCCTGACCTCTCGTGACGCGCGAGCACGCCTGGCACCAGGGAGTGGCGACGCGCACCCGTGCCGAGGTGCTTCGCATTCGTGCTCGCGCAACGTGGGCCGGTTGGCGGCAACGCCGGGAGTTCGAAGGCGTCTCTGCGTTCTGCTCCTTCCTCGGCTACGCGCGCAGCGGCCACACGTTGCTCGCCGCGCTACTCGACGCGCACCCTGATGCCGTGATCGCGAACGAGC
The DNA here is from genome assembly GCA_024280885.1 of Planctomycetota bacterium. Lineage (GTDB taxonomy): Bacteria > Planctomycetota > JAJSAM01 > JAJSAM01 > JAJVHW01 > JAJRPF01. Next base: position 7,819 of record JAJRPF010000057.1, read on the forward strand.
TCGACGCGTTCGCCGTGCTGCGTGCCGGCTTCCCCCGCGCGGCGCTCTATCACATGATCGTCGAGAACGCGCGCGCGTTCGGCGAGGGCGGCGCAACATGGACCGGCTACTCCTACGACGTGCCGGGCGGGTTCCAGGGGCGCTTCCGCGACCTGCGCGTGATCGGCGACAAGAAGGCCGCGCTCTCGACGCGGCGCCTCTTCAATTTCCCGTGGCTGCTCGATCGCGCGCGGCGCGTGACCGGCGTTCCACTCCGTTTCATCCACGTTGTGCGCGACCCGTTCGATCACGTCGGCGCACGGCTACGGCACAAGGACGACTGGACGCCCGAACGCGTCATGGAGCAGCTCTTCTTCATCTATGACGCGGTCGAGAATATCCGCGCGCGCACGGACGCGGCCGAGGTCCTCGACGTCCGGCACGAGGACATCATCGCTGACCCGCGCCGCGAACTGACGCGTTGTCGCGCGTTCCTCGGGCTCGCCGAGGAGCCGGAGTGGTTGGAGTCCGCAGCAGGTCTCGTGTTGCGCAAGCCGCGCGGTGGACGCGAGCGCGTCGAGTGGACCGACGAGCGCACCGCCGCGATCGAAGCGCGCATCGACCAGCACTCGTTCTTGGCCGCGTACGCGCGATGACGTGCGGGTGAGTGGCCGCGGCTGACGAGCGGTCGGCCGGACTTCGTCGCCGCGCCTCTCTCAGCGACCGTCGCGCGTCAGAGTGGTTCGAGGATCGCGGTGCGCGCCAGTTGCCCCAGCGGCAGGGCGAGAAGGCCACGGACCATGGCCTCGGGAATGCCGGTGTCCACGTCGTCAAGACTCAGAACGCCCGTCTCAAGCATGCCGTTGCGGTGATGCGCAATCGCGCGCCCAACCAGCACGAACGTCCACGCGTAGACGTCGGCGCGCTCGGCGGCGTAGCGATCGTGGAACCAACCGCGTAGCCCGCCCGGGAGGCTCGTGCAGAGCAGCGACAAGGGGTGCTTCAGCGCGATGTCATCCGCGGGCAGAGAGGTCGGCGCCGGCTGCTTCGCCGCGGCGAACGCACCGCCGAGGTCGGCCTGGAAATCATCCACTCCGTAGTCGGTCGGCAGCGCGTCGAGTGCGTCGTACTCGGCCTCGCGGTCGACGAATGCCTGGCCACCTTCCGGGTCGCCTTCGTCGGTACCCACGTTGCCGAGAAAGCGCACGTGATCGGCGGGCGCAGCGACCGCGATCGAAGCTCCGCGTCGCCCGAGGAGTGCGAGCACGGCCCGCCCGGCGATCTCGCGGTCCCGACCGCGCTTCGGGATGCCGTCGAGGCGCGACGCGAGTTCAGCAGCGACCTCGGCTGTCGAGCGTCCGCCGGACCAGCCGAGAGCCAGGTCTTCAAGTACCGTGGAGGGCAAATCAGCGAAGGTGAGTCCCTGCGGACGATCCTTCAAGAGGTCGCGCAGCGACTGCATCGAGACACCGCTCATGCGTTGTTCCAGCCGTCAGGATGCCGCGCCGTTCGCGGCGGCTCCATGAACACGCGCGGGTTCTTGCGGCGCCAGTCGGCGACGATCGCACGGAGCTCGGCGAGGCATTCGTCGGCGGAGATGCCGTCGCCTGAACCGGCGGGAAGCGGGGCGGCTCCGACGAGGGCCGGGAAGAGGCGCGGGGGGACGCGCCCGGTCGAGATGGTATGCCGACCGTGATAGACGCGCATCTCAAGCACTGTCTCGTCGAGGTGCACTTCCACCGGCCAGCCCGAGGCGCGGAACGTCCACGTGAACAGGCCTCGGGGGTCGGTCAGCGGCTGCATATCGAGTGCGTCCGCTGCACGCAGCCGGAGCACCTGTTCGAGAATGCGTTTCGAGAAGTCGGTCGTATCGGTTGTCGCGGGCAAGAGCCACCTCCGGTCGGCGTGTGTCCAGCTTGGATGCGATTGCCTGGGGGCACGTTCGTTGGGCCACCCTCACTGGCGGCACAGTGTCTCGGAGTCACGGCTCGCGGGCCAATTGTGCCGCGCGGCGCGTTGCTGCCGATGACCAGCACATGGACTCGTGGTTCAGCTGGCGTGCGCTCGATCTGCTGCTCTTTCAGGCGATCTATGACCTCGGCGTGCCTACGATCGTGGCGGAGGCCATCACGCACGTGGCCACGAAAGGCGGCGTGTGGGCCGTGATCGGGCTCACCATGCTGGCGTTCGGACGCGGTCGCAATCGTCGGACCGGGGCCGCCATCGCGCTGGGCCTCGTCGTCCACGTCCTGCTGCTCGAGGCGGTCATCAAGCATGCGGTCGCACGACCCCGTCCGTTCGTGACGCTTGGTTTGGTGCTGCGCGACGCTCTCGTCGATCCGGCGTCGTTCTCGTTCCCGTCCGGGCACTCCGCGGCCAGTTTCCTCGGCGCGTGGGTTCTCGGCAGCCGCTTCCCGCGCCTGCGCGTGCCCCTGCTCTGCGTTGCGGGACTCGTGGCTCTCAGCCGGGTTCAGCTCGGCGCGCACTATCCGACGGATGTCATCTGCGGAGCGCTCTTTGGTCTCATTCTCGGTGTCGCGATGGTGCGCCTGTTCCGAGTGGCCGACGACGGCCTGGAGACGAACCCGGAAACCCCCGTGGCACCGAACGCGTCCTGACTCCGCGTCGCCGGGTGTCGAGAACGCGCTCCGTGCTTGATCTCTGGCGGAGCGATGAGTTCTCTTGTTCGAGCCAGTTGGACCGCCCGTGATCGAGCACGATCCGGGGCTCCCGTACGAGACCAGGGTCCCCTTCGCGAGACGAATTCGCGACGACGCCCCGCCGTCCCCGGTCGGCGGCGGAGCGACGAGTTCTCTTGTCGAGGCCACGCGGCCCGCCGACGCCCGGGTACGATCCGAGAGATGACGCTCTCTCCGAGGATGACCGGATTGGTGTCGGGCGTTGTCGTTGGATGGTGCCCGGTGACGGGCGGCCCGACGGGCTCGGCTGCGGCGACGCCCTCGGTCCGCAAGACACCGGGCACCGCGGAGTCGAGACGGAGCCAGGACACACTCGGCAGAGTTCGGAGCAAACGCATCGATATCGCGAGCGGCGACCTCCGAACTCCGTCGAACGTGTCCTGACTCCGGATCGGCGCTATGCTGATCGACGCATGACATACGAGCAACTGGCCACGTTTGGGGTTCTTGGCGTTGCACTCGTGCTCTTTGTCACCGAGTGGATCGCGATCGATCTGGTGGCGCTACTCGTGCCGGTCGCTCTGGGCGTGCTGGGTGTCCTCCAACCGGCGGAGGCGTTCGGCGGCTTCGGAAACGGTGCCGTCATCACGGTTGCGGGCATGTTCGTGATGTCCCGCGCGCTCGTAGGCAGCGGCGCTGTCGCGGTGCTCGGCAGCACGCTCCATCGACTGTCCGTGAATCGGAAGTCCTCGGTGCTGCCGCCGCTGGTCGTTCTCGTTGCGTTCCCGTCCGCCATCCTCAGTAACACGCCCGTCGTGGCGATCTTCATCCCGGTCGTCCTCGCGATGGCGGCAGACCGTGGACTCGCCCCGTCCAAGCTCCTCTTGCCCGTCTCGTATGCCGCGATGATGGGGGGCACGATGACGCTTGTGGGCACGTCGACGACCGTGCTCGTCTCGTCCGAGGTCGCGGGTTTCGGACACCGGCCGATCTCGTTCTTCGAACCGCTGCCGTTCGGGCTCGTGATCGTTGCGGCGGGGATGATCTACCTGCTCGTCGTCGGGCCAAGGCTCCTGCCGGTGCGCCGCACCGTGACCACGATGGGCTCCGACCGCCCGACGGAGTATGTGACCGAGGTGGCGGTATCGCAGGAGTCGCCACTCCTCGGCAAGACGATCCAGCAGGCGTTCCTGGACCCGCATCCCAAGATCGTCGTGATCGAGATCGTACGCGGCGAAGAGATCCTCTGGCCCGGGACCGAAGGGCTGATTCTGCAGGCGGATGACCTCATTCTCGTGCGCGGACGCGCGGAGACGGTGATGAAGATCGGATCGCGTCAGGGCACCGCGCTGCTACCCGAGCTCGGTGCGCGTGACGTGCGCCTGCGCGACGTCACCCTGGCCGAATTGGTGATCCCCCGCGCTTCGCCCGTCGAGGGCCGCTCCGTCCGCGTGGCGACTCAGCGCGCGTTGCAGGGGGCGCAGGTGATGGCCGTGCAGCGGCGTGGTTCGCATCTGCGCAGCGGTATCTCCGACCTCATCCTGCGCGAGGGCGACACGCTGCTCGTGCAGACCGAGGCGGCGCACTTACCGCGGTTCCGCGACTCCGAGGACTTCATTCTCCTCGAGGGTTTGCACGACAAGATGACGCTGCGGAAGAAAGCGCCACTCACCCTCGCGATCACGTTCCTCGTCGTGGCGCTGGCCGCCTTCGACCTTGTGGAGATCTCGTTCCTGGCACTAGGCGCCTCTGCGGCGCTCGTGTTGACCGGGTGCTTGACCATGCGCAATGCGTATCGTGCGCTCGATCTTTCGACCCTCGTGCTGATGGCCGGCACCGTGTCTCTCGGCGTTGCGATGGAGAAGACCGGCGCGGCCGCGTTGATCGTCGATCAGACGTTCGTCTGGCTCGATGCCATTGTGGACGATCCCTCGCGGCCGATCGCCGCGATCGCCGTCATCTGGTTCCTGACGAACACGCTGACGTGTCTCATCAGCAACACTGCTGCGGCCGTGCTCATGGTGCCGATCGCGCTGACGACAGCCAACGTGCTCGACGTGAGTAGTCGGCCCTTCATCATGGTCGTCGTTTACGCGGCTTCGCTCGCGCTGGCGACGCCGATGGGGTATCAGACCAACCTGCTCGTCCTCGGGCCCGGTGGTTACAAATTCCGCGACTACATGAAGCTCGGGCTGCCGCTGCAGCTTCTCTATTTCGTGCTCGGCGTACTCCTGATTCCGAAGTTCTTCCCGTTCTGAGGCGTGTCGCGTCGCGTGGAGCGGTCACGTCGATCCGGGGGCGTTGCACTGCGAGGACAATCGCGACGCTGCGGTGCTCTTCTCATTTTGAGAAGACGGCGCAAGTCCCGATCAGAGCATGACTTGAACCTCTCTCTTCGCAGTGAAAACCGATTGGCACGGCCCCTGCGACAGGACGAGTGCACCCTCCGGTGCGAGGACGACGAATGGACCCGGGACGGGGGCCAGAGTCGGGCGCGAGCCCACCTTGCCCGGAGGCGTGCACTCTCATACTCTCTCTCTGCGAACGGGCGCGGCGCCGGCAACGGTGGTCGCGCTCGTTCTAGATTCCGGGCCTTCGAGATCAGCCCCGGCCGCGTCCCGTATCGAGCGCGCGCGCGCGCTGTCAGCGCGAGCCGACGGCGACGATGCTGTACGCGTAGCCGATCCCGAACGCGTGGCCGATGGGGCCGAGGAGTGTGCGCCGTGCGACGCGTGCGAGCGCCGAGCCGGGATACGTGCGGACGAGCGTGGTCACGTCGAAACCCGCCATCACGAGCAATCCGCCGAGCTCGTCGTGCGCCCACGGAGTGACGTGCGTGCAGTCCCGCAGGAACCGACCGGGCGTGTGGATGGCGGGGACCGAGACGATGACTAGCCCGCCGGGGGCGAGCAACTCGTGGACGCGCACCAGCATCGCCAGCGCCACCTCGGGGGCGACGTGCTCGACCACCTCGAAGAGCGTCGCCACGTCGAATGCCTCGCCTGCGGCGGCCAGCTCCTGCTCGCCGAGGTCAGCGTGGTCGGCGCCGGACTCCGGGTCTGGATCCACCGAGACGTAGCGCACGTCCGGGAAGCGCGCATGGACGCGGTCGCGGCGCGTTGCGTCTCCGGCGCCGACGTCCAGGAGCGACATGCGCTCTGCGAGGCGCGCGTAGAGGACGTCCGAGGGGCGCTTTTCCAGCGGCAGCCTGAATGGCGACGGCCAGCGCGCCGCCACATCGCGCCGCGCGGTGCGCAACCGCTGCCACGAGAGCGGCGGAGTCGAGTCGATCACGCGGCGTCGAGTCGCTGACACGGGTCTCCCTCCGCCACGGTCCGGCCCATCTCAGAAGCGGTACTCGAGCCAGATCTCGAGTGCGTCCGCATCGTAGTCGTCGGCACGCGTATCGATCTCGTCGAAACGCCACGACCGCACGGTCAGGCCCGTCGTCACGCGCTCGCTCAGATCGTGTGCCAGCGTGACGAAGAACTCGTGCGAGTCGATGCCCTCGGCGCCCCGCGAGCGCAGGGCGTGGCCTCCGGCCGAGGCGCGCGTTCGCGTGTTGAACAGATACGTGGAGTTCAGCGAGACGATGAGGTCGCGCGTCTTGTACGTCACGTCGTCGTTGATCTTGCGGAACCCGATGGCGTCGAGCACGAAGAAGGACGTATCGGTGGCTGTGTCCAGGGTCAGCCGCGTGAGGCTGCCGTCGACCGTCCACGGTCCCTGGCTCCACGTTGCCGTGAGCGCCGCGCTCTCGGACTTCGTGGACGAGTCGAACTCGGAGTTCTGGTGGAACCCGCGATAGCGATACATGCCCGCGAAGGACAGCGTGTCGGTTGCGCCCCATCGCACGCGCGCGGTGACGTCGTCGGCGCGCTCGGCCGATGGCGCGGCAGGCGTGTCGTCGTCGCGGCTCCGCCGCGCGAGGACCGAGATCTTCAGGCGCGGGACCGGCTTCACGTCGAAGCCGGCATTCCAGCGTTCGACGACAGAGTCGAGTGTGGCACCGTCAAGCGAAGCGCCGCGTGTCTCGAACGGAGCTTTGATGTCCTGCGAGAAGCGTTCGTAGCCGCCGCGCAGATCGATCTTGTCCGTCAATTCGTAGAGCAGGTCGATCTGCGCGCGGTCTACGCGATTGGTCGTGCGTCCGTCGCGCGAAGTCCGTGTGGTCCGACGCGCGAGGTCGGGACGGTCGTAGTTGCGCGTCTCGATCAGACGCAGGCTGGCGTCGTCGACGAACTCCTCCTGACCCACGAGGAGGATGGCCTCGAGGGCGTCGGTGATCTGCCACGAGGTCTCAAGCTCCCACGTCCGGATCGAGCGATCGAGGTCGGTGTCGCCGTCGCTCGTGGACGAGAAAGCGCCGAGGGTTCCACCGCCGTCGACGGCGTTGTCGAAGCCCGCGCCGCTGCCGCCCAGACTGCTGTCCACGGGCTGGCGCGTGTAGGTCAGGAAGAGAGTGGACTCGATCGTGTCGTCCAGGAACGAGCGCCCCAGTTTCCCGATGACGGTCGTCGCGCGTGAGTCGGTCCGGCGTGTGAAGCTGTCGTTGATCGGGTCAGCGCCGCGTTGGCTGGGAGGGACGTCGAAGCGTCGCTTGTCGGAGATGCGTCCACGCCGAAACGACGTTGTCAGGCCGACGCGCCACGGCCCCGACACTCCGTCCACACCGGCTGTCAGTGTGTCGAACGTCTCGTCGAACGGGCGCTTGGTGGTGACGATGGTGGGATCGACTCCCGGTGGGGGAGGATCGTCTCGGAAGTCCGTATTCTGGGACGCGATGGACTCGCCGCGACGCTCGGAGCGATCCCAGCCGAGACGGAACGTGATTCCGCGGTGCGGTGCGTAGCGCAACCGCGTGTTGTAGCGCTCCCGCGTCGAGTCGCGGGGAAACGGATCTCCGTCGGCGCGATACGTGAAGAGCTCGCGAAAGTACTTGCCCTCGATCAGCAGCTCGCTGCCGCGGCGCAGAGCGAGCGTTGCATCGGAGCTGCGTTCGCCGACGTCGCGGGCCGATACGCTCATCTCGTCGAAGGTCGCATCCTCGCGGTCATCGAGAATGCGCAGGTCGAGATCGAAGAGCCGGGCCCCGGCGCCGAGGTCGATGTCCTGCAGGAAGCGTCCACGGCCACGACCGCTCAGCAGTCGCCAGCCAAAGCGCGCTGAGCCCTCGATGGAGAGGTGGTCGCCGAACGACTCCTCGTCCTGCGCGTCGTCGTCAACCAGGTCTCCGTGATCGAAGCCCTCGTCGTCGTCGAAGTCATCGTCATCAGCGTCATCGTCATCAGCGTCATCGTCATCAGCGTCATCAGCGTCATCAGCGTCATCAGCGTCATCCGCTTCGTCGTCGGCTGACATGTCGTCGTCGGTCTCGTCGCGCTCCGCGCTCTCGGAGACGACGTCGTCGGGCGCGCTGTCCGCGGTCGGCTCGTCCTCGACGACTTCGTTCTCTGCATCATCCTCGACAACGTCGTCCTGCGCGACGGTGTGAGACACCGGCACCGCGACCAGGAGTGCAGCAGCCAGCAAAATGCCGGTCCGGGACACTCTGCGTGTGGGTGTGTGACTCATCGCAGGAACAACCGGTCGATGTCGCTGCCGTGGATCTCCACGTGGCACGCGATGCAGTTGTCATAGCGCCTTTGACCGAGGTCGTGCGGAGTCTCGGGATGACACTGCAGACACTGGGATTTCATTCGCCGGAACGTCAGGAGACGATCGTTCACGGAGCCGTGCGGCGAATGGCAGGCGATACAGCCTTCCGAGCGCTTGATCCCGTGGTCGTGAACGAAGGGCCCGGCTTTCTCGATGTGGCATGTCGCGCAGGCGCGCAGCCGCACATCTCGGTTGCGGACGCGGCGCGGGTTGTCGTGCGGGTCGTGACAGTCGGAACACGCCACGCGTCCGCGCGCGACCTTGTGGCCGTTCGGCAGACGGAACGAGGCCTTCACATCCAAGTGGCAGCTCCCACAGAGCTCGTACTCGGACTTGCGTAGCGTGCGGCCGCGCGGGGCGTTCGCGTCGTGGCACGTGATGCACGACGTGCCCTCCTTTGCGTGCTCGGAACACGTCCAGCGCTGCACGACGGCGTTGTTGCCGTGACAGGTCGTGCAGTTGCGGTCGGCGTCGCGGGCTTTCTGCCGCTCCGGATTCACGATCAACTGCGGGCGCCCGCCGGACGTTTCGTGCAGACTTCCGTTGCCGTGGCAACTGCCGCATCCGGCGCCCTCGGTCAGCAGATCGGCATGCCCGGAGCGCTTCATTTGCGGATGAAAGTCGTCGTGGCATTCGATGCAGCGCGCGGCCGGGATCGATTGCGCGACCCGCGCGAGATCCTTGACCGTTGCGAAGGGGCCCGTCTTCTCCGCATGCGCGGGATCGGTTCGATCGACGTGGATCTCGTGGCATTTCGTACACGAACGCAACTCGTCGTCGGCTCCGCTGATCCAGTCGCGGTGCTCGTCGATGGGTAACTCGAGGACGTCGGCATGGCAACGGATGCAGACGCCGATCATCTCCTGTGCCGGAACGTCCCAGGGATGCCGGATCAACTCGTCGCCGTCGGACTCGGAGTGCTCGCGACCGGCCCCATGGCAGGCCTCGCAGCCGCCGCCTTCTGGCTCGGCTCCGCGGGCTGACGGAAGTGCGGTGTCCGCGCTCTCGGCCGCGCCCTCTTCCGCCGCGTCGCGTGCCGCGGCCTCGCCGACTGGCTTCGCGAACGTCAGCTTCGCGTGGAACGAGGTCCGCAGGCTCTCGTCGCGCTCTTCGTGGCATTCGATGCAGCGCGCGGTGCCCGAGAACGTCGCCCGATCGGCGCCGTCATCCGGATCGGGGAACCGTTTCGCGAGATCTCTCGCGCTCCACGGAATGGTCGGCTGCCGGTCCGCCTGCGTGGCAGTTTCTGCCGTCGGAAGCGGCGGTGGCAACTGCGCGCCGTCGTCGGCGCCGGCCGGGGCGTCGAGAGCGATTGCCATCAGAACGGCTGCGCCGACCACGCAGGCCAGCGCGAAGCGACCGGGGCCGGTCACCGCGCTACCCTCGAATCGGCGAGACAAGTTGTTCGCATGCCGGGGCTCCTTCCGCCGCGATCGTCGCGGCTCGGCGTCATCGCCGTCGCGCCGACGGTCGGGCGTACCCGATCGAGCGACGTGGCTGAGATTGTCCACCTGCGCAACTTGGCGCCGCGAAAAAATCAGCGCGACTGGTGCGGGTTGTAGTCGAGGACGCGGGTGCCCTCGCGCATCACCCGGCAGCCGACGAACGCCGCTCCGACGACGAGAAAGAGGAGCGCGAACACGGCGATCTCCTTCGCGATGGTGCGCCTGCTCGGGTCATCGCTCACGGTCGCGTGGTCCGCCGCGGCACGACGTTCGCCGGTCGTTCCGGCGGAACGAACGCGAACACGCGCGCCGGGGCGGAGCGTGCGCCGACCACCGGCAGGGCTCCGATGACCAGAATGGCGCCACTGCGGGGCAACGCGCGCAGGTGTGCAAGTGCCTGCACCGTCAGCATCCCGGCCTCGGCCGCGGCGCGTGCGGCCGGCTGGTCGGGCCCCGCGTTCGATGCGTCCAGGACCAACGCATCTGTGCCAACCACCTTGACGCCCCGTTCTGCGGCCAGGAAGCGGACAGCCTCGACACTCCAACCCGCGTGGGTTTGACCGTCGCTACGCGGGCGTCCCGCCGCCCCGAGTTCGCGCGAGGAGATCTCCCCGTCGCCGCTGCGCAGGACGACCGCCGAGCCGCTCGGTATCCGGCCGTGCAGCGCCTCGTGGGCGAGTAGTCGCGGGATACCGACGGTCGGAACCGGCGGCGCCGCGGTGGTCGGGCCGCTGTCGTCGCCCGTGTCGTCACCCGTGTCGTCACCCGTGGGAGCGTCCCGTCTCGGCGGCGTCGGAGGGGCGTCGATGACGCGCAGCGGGAGTACGAGTTGCCCGACCGTGAGCGCCTCGACGGCCCCGTCCTGCGCGCCAAAGATTGCCGATGTCTCGATGTGCGTGCCCATCGTCTCGAGCACCGACCACGCGCCCACCAGGCGCCCGGCCGAATTCCCGTTCAAATCCATGCGCTCGAAGCGAAACCCCTCGGCGTGCGGCAAGAACGGTGTGTCCACGTCGAGCGGGCGCGTCAGGTCCACCACCGTGAACTCGTCCGGAAAGACGGGCGGCGGAGGCGGCGCGGCGGGTTGTGCGCTCTGGCACGCTGCGAGGAACGGCGTGGCGATCAGGATGGTCAATGCCACGGTGAGTCGGGATTGGCGCTGCCAGGTCTGCGTGCGGTTGCCGGTCGTCGAGGTATCGCGCATCCACCGAAGAGACCCGTCGTGCCGCCGCATGCCAAGTTCCTCCCGCCCGCGCGCTTCGCCGCATGGCCCCGGGATGGGACTCGTATCCTCCAGCGTGCGGGGCATGGGGGTCATGCGCGTCTCGCGGCTGCGCGCCGTCGGCTCGGCGGCCGGATCCCGGGAAAGAGCCGCGACGCGGCGGTCACGAGACTCGCCACCACGAGCAGGACGAGACCGGCAGTGTCACCGAGCACGAACCCGACGACCACCAGCGCGATAGCGAGAAAACGGAGGAGTCGCGGTGGTTCGTGCTCGGAAATCAAGTTCGCCCACGTTACGTGCACGGTCGCACCGTCCACGTCGCCATCAGTGTCGCCGCCGATCGCTGGGCGCGCATGTCTGCCGGGGATCGGGAACAGGCGCGGCACGTCGCGGGCGTAGGCTTCCCAGGCATCGGGGAAGAGCGTGCCGAGCCCGGCTTCTTCGCCCGCAATCGTTGCCGCATAGATGGGGACGGCGAGCGCGAGCCATGCCGCGGCCGCCACCGCTCCCAGTGCTCCCGCCAGGAAGAGCAACCCGACCGAGCCGACGATGACCGCGAGATAGAACGGATGGCGCACGTGTGCGTAGACCCCGCCCGTTGTCAGGGTGACGCGACGCACGAGTACGCCCTTGCTCTCGATCCGCAGCCACGCGGCGAGCACGATGAGCACGGCGCCGACGACGCGAACGCCGGTCTCCGCTTCCGGCGGTGCCGAGAAACATGCGAGAGGAGCGTCGTGGCGCGGCAGTCGGTCCCAGGCGAAAATGCCTGCGCCGTTCGTGCAGGCAATCGCGAGCGGTGCCGTGGCGCGAGCCAACCATTGCCGCAGGTGCAGGCCCTCGACGAAGCGATACGACGGAGCGCGCCGACCACTGTCGCGCTGCACGGTCGCACGCGCCGCCGCGTGCGGGTTCGGTGCGCTCCGATCGGACGCGGGTTCCTGCTCCATGTCCGCACTCTACTCGCGCCACTCCGCTGCACCGCGGGACGGCCGCGCGCAATCTGCCGGCTCTTGACCGCATCGCTCTCTCAGCTACGCTAAGAGCGACCTCGGATGCGTCGGCGGCGCCCCGTGGGAACGACTCGCGCACCAGGAGAGACGATGGACCAGAGGCCATGGCCGATCGCTGGGCTGGGACTGACTCGGTTGGTGCTGACTGCGCTGGTACTGAGTGCGCTGGTACTGGCGGCCTCGCTCCCGGCTGCGTTCGCAGGCACCCGCGGTCCGGCCTTCGGCAATAATCGGTACCAGACCGAGATCCGTACGGCGCGCGGGGCACCGGACGTGGACGATTACGTCGCTCCGCTTCTCGCGGGGGAGCGCCTCACCGTGACGGTGACGGCGGATCGCAAATCCGATCTGAGGCCCGCCCTCACGCTGCTCCGCCCCGACGGCTCTCTCGCCGATGTCGAGGTGAAGATCCGCAAGAAGGGACGGTTGGCGTCCGTGAAGGGCGTGCCGATCGACATGACGGGCGAGTGGACGGTGCGCATCGCGGGGGAAGAGGCTTCAGAGGGCCTCTACACCGTGCGCTTCAAGATCAAGTCGGCACCGCCGGTGAAGTTCAAGAAGCAGGCACTCGGCGATGGGGCGGCGCAGCAACACACGCACGCATTTCCCGGACTCGACGGGGCGTTGGTGGACATCACGTTGCGGCAGAAGGGGCGCGGCACGCGTGTCGGGGTGCGCTCACTGAAGGACCCATCCGGCGGGGACGTTCCGGGGATGTCCGGTGTGCGCGGTGAGGATCGAGCTGCCGACGAGTTCGTCCTCAAGAAGACGCGCGCCATGCTGCGTGGGGCGGTCCTCCTGGAAGGTCACGGAAACTACGCGCTCACCGTCGGTATCGAGTCTGGCAGTGCGCGCTACGCGCTCCAGATCGACGTCTCCCCGACAGATCGCCCGAAGGGGCGGCGGGCCGTATTCCTGGAGGCCGAAGAGCCGTTTCTCAGCGCGCGTTCCGGCCCTCTGCGCGGCGTGGCCGCGCGCGCGATCGAGATCCGTGGCGGGAACTTCTCGGTCGATCCGCCGCCGACCGTGCTCTTCGACGGCGTGCCGGGAACATCGGTCTCCGTGGTGGGCGGGGGCGGCTCCCTGACTGTCACTCCGCCGATCGGCACCGAGGGCAGCACGGTCGAGGTTGCTGTTGCGAACCCGGACGGCCAGTCCGCCGTTGCGGCCGCTTACTTCCACTACGCCCGCCCGCCCGAGATCACGGGCGTCCTGCGCCCCGACGGTTCCGACGCGGTCGGCGGTGACACGCGCGGGGGGCAGACCTTCCGAGTCATCGGGAACTTCTTGGACGCAGAGCAGTCGGTCTTCTTCGGCGCGACGCGGGCCGGTGGTTCGATCGGCGGCGGCGTGGGCGAGTTGCTCGTCGTCACGTCGCCGTCCGCCGCGGGACTTGTACCGGTCACGGTGACGGACCCCTACGGACGCTCTTCGGCATCGGAGTTCCGCTTCGAGTTCAAACAGGCGCCGCGTTTCGATGCCGCTCCCTACGACCCGCCCTTCGTTGGTGCGCAGACGGCGCGCAGCATCGACGTGGCTGGTGTCGGTTTCCTCGAGTCCGACGTGCTCTTCTTCGATGGCGAGGAGATCTCGTTCGAGCGCGTGAGCGACACTCTCCTGCGCGTCGATGTTCCGCCGCTCACGCTCGGAGAGTACGACGTCAGCATCCGCGATCGCGTGGGCTCCGACGTTGCGGCGCCCGTGTTCACGGCGAAGGGGGCGCCTTCGATCACAGGCGTCGCAGGCGCGGTGGCGCCGTTCGCCGGGACCAATCAGGCGCCATTGAACGGCGGCGGCGAATTCGATGTGACGGGCGCGAGTTTCCACGCTCTCGACAGGGTGACACTGACCGATCGTGACGGCGTGGCGGTCGAGGTGGAGATCTCTGCGCGCGCGTTCTCGAGTTTCCGTCTTGAGGCGCCAGCGGGTGCCGCGGGAGTTCTCGATCTGACCGTCGAAGACGCGGCAGGCCAGATCGCGACGCTGGCCGCTGCGATCCGCCGCGTCGGCTTCGAACCTGCAGCCACGGCGCGCGTGCCCGCGTCGAGTACGTTCGACGACTTCTCGGCGTGGCGCGGGGCGCTCGGCGATCTGGATCGCGATGGCGACGTGGACGATCTCGTGCTCGTCTCGTACGGGTACTTTCGCGACAACGTGTATCGCGGCGGGCGGAGCAACGGGACGGGTGTTGCCAATGCGCCGGGGACCCGCGACGAGTACACGCGGATTCTGATCGGTGACGATGACGGCGTGCTGGACGACGCGACGGCGACCCATTTTCCGGCGGCAAGGAGCGATCCGAGCGCTTCGGACAACTGGAATGCGATGGCGGTCGCACTCGGCGATCTCGACGGAGGCAACGGGCCGGAGATCGTGATCGGCGGCGTCTCGCCCGATTACACGGTGTACAACGATGTGCGCATCTTCACCAACGACGGCGCCGGGAATTTCGCGCTCGAAACCGATGCTGTTTTGCCGCACGGATACTTGCCTGCGACGTATGCAGAAGACGAAACCGGCGCGAGCCATCTCGTCTTCACCGCGCGCTACAATCAGGGTCTTCCCACGGCGATTGCCATCGGCGACATCGACAGCGACGGCGACGCTGACATGGTCGTCGGTCGGGACTACTACGACGCGACGTACGCATATCTCGACCCGACGTACGTGGACTTCACGCAGACACCGCCCTACGTCTCGTCGTCAGCGGCCGCCACGTACGTCGCGTATCGCTTCTACTACTATCCCGGCACGAAGGTGTTCCGGAACGCGCTCTCGTCGAACGACGGGTGGATCGACGATACGGCAACGAAGCTCCCGTCGGCTGGCGACAGCAACGTGGCGGTCGTACCCGCCCTGCATGCGCGCGATCTCGCGCTGGGAGATCTCGATGGCGACAACGATCTCGACCTCGTCGTCGCGTGGGATGACCCGCTCTCGGTCTCGCCCTACGGTCGCTACGGGGGGCAGGACCAGGCACGTGTGGCGACGCGGGTGCTCTTGAACGACGGCACCGGAACGTTTACGGACCGGACGACGTCGTGGCTGCCAGCGGCGTCCGCGCCCGAGTTCTGGCAGGCCCATCGGATGGCGCTGAAAGACCTCGATGGCGACAGCGATCTGGATCTGGTGCTGCTCCTGGAACGCTCCGTCGATGCCTACCTCGGCACGCCGACGTTCGGCGCGTCGGCACTCCGTATCCTCCGCAACGACGGTGCGCTGACCGGCTTCACCGACGTGACGGCCACGGCGCTTCCGGCGCTGCCGACCGAATCCGACGACAACTGGCGCGGCGGGGCGCTCGCCGTGCGCGACGTCGATGGCGACGGGATCCTCGATCTGCTCGTTGGCACGCGCGAGCAACTGAAGGACCGCAATGGCGCCACGCTGCGCTCGACGCGCCTCTTGCTGGGCACGAGCGGCCTCCGATTCCGCCGCGCCGACGCGTTTCTGCCACCGGTGAGCGTGGATTCCGGCGAGGCCGACGATCTGGTGCTGGGCGGCCTCGCTGGAACAGGTCGTCCGGTCCTGCTCAGGCTCGGAGAGACGTCTCCCACGACGTCGCCGGACGACTCCCAATTCCGTGACGCCGACTGGCTGCGCTGACCGCGCGCTCGGCACGTATCGCGCTGGATCGCCTCCGTGCGCGACGCTCGTACGGCGTCACCCTGCATCCTGGCCTATAATCGCCGCGGGCAGTCGGCCCGGAAGCGATGCGACGATCGAAGTGGCCACACGCGACGTTTCCGGACCGGTTGCAACGCGTGTGGGCCGTATGGCGTTCTCTCACGCGTGACTGTCTGCGTTCGACCCGCCATCGCAGTGGCGAGTCGATCCGAGCGAGAAGTACTCGACGGGCCGATTTCGTAGATACACCGGCACTCAGACCACCGCGTTCCCATCGCAGGAGCCTCCATGATCCAGTCTCTTCGCCGCATTGCGCGTGTCTCGTTGCGCGTCTCCGCGACGCTCGCAGCGCTCGCGCTCCTCGCTTCGACCGCATCCGCGCAGGACGGATTCGGCCAGGACGGGTTCGGTCCGACGTTCGGGTCGAACAAGATCACGTCCGAGTTGTCGAGCTTGACGGAGCGCTCCGACGTCGATGGCTACGTCGCCGATCTGATCGCAGGCGAGACGCTCTCGGTCACGGTCTCCACGACGAAGGGCTCCGCGGCACGCTTCACGGTCAACGTCGTCGATCCCGACGGATTGGATCGGACGATCGAGGGCAAGGTGAAGGCGAAGGCGAACAAGAAGAGCGCGAAGTTCTCGATCAAGAACCTGAAGGTGGACAAGACCGGGCTCTGGACGGTGCGGATCTCCGGCATCGACGACACCGAGGGCGGCTACCAGGCGGCGTTCAAGATCGCCTCGGCTCCGAAGGTCACGGCGAAGAAACAGGATCTGGGCGGCGCCGGGCCCACGACGCGCGTGCACTCGATCGGTGGCATCGATGGCGGCACGCTCGACGTCAAGGTGAAGTGGGGTAAGAAGGACACGCCCGTCGAGTTGCTCGACGTGCGCGGCCCCGACGGCACGGTCGAGGGGATTTTCGGCGAGGACGACGAGGCTCTGCGCCTGAAGTCGCGCGACTTCTCGCTGAAGAAGCACCCGATCCGGAAGGGCACGGGTACGTACGAGGTCGAAGTCGGCTCCACGGGCGCGTCGCGCTACACGATCACCATGAAGGTGGCCGCGCCCCCGCGCCCGGGCGGGAAGGTGACGATCACCGCGGTCAACGATCCGCACCTCGACACGCAGGCTGTACCCGTGCGGAGTGCGGCGGGGCAGCCCGTGCGCATCACCGGACGGAACTTCTCGATCAGTCCGACCCCGACGGTTCGTTTCGGGCCGTTCACGGCGCCCGTGACTGCTGTCGGCGGAGCGCGCAACTTCCTCGACGTCATCGTGCCGCCTGGTGCCGATGGTACGATCCAGCCGGTGATCGTGATCAACCCAGACGGGCAGTCCGCGGCCCACGACGATTACATCATCTACGTCGCCGAAGCCGTGATCGAGGACGTGGTCATCACCGACGGCCCGGTACTGGGTGAGACGCAGGTGCTGGCGACGGGCGGAGCCCGGCTCGAGGTCCGCGGGCGCAACTTCCGGCCTGTGGATACGGCGACGCTGGGCGGCACGGCTATCGGGCGGATCGACCTGACGTCAACCAGCTTCAGTGTCGTCGTGCCGCCCGGCGGACCGGGTCTCATCGACCTCGTGCTGACTGACGAGTTCGGGCGTACGCAGACGGTGTCCGGCGTCGTGCGTCGCGTCGGCATGGCGGATGCGACTTCCGACACGTCACCGGGCCGTACCACCCTCGACGATCTCTCGGCATTCGATGCAGCGCTTGGAGATCTCGATCGCGACGGGCGGGTCGACGACATCGTCATCGTGACCTACAACCGCAACTCCCGCCTCTACCCGGAGTACTACCTCAACCCAGGGCCGGGGTCTTACTACCTCGAGAACGAGGACAACCCTCTCGGGACCGGAGCGTACCCGCGTGACGTCTACACGCGCTTGCTCGTCGGCGACGGCGGGACGGGAGTACTGGTCGATCGTACGTCCAACCTCCCCAGCAATGGCGCCGACGCGCGCGGCGTGGACGATTTCAATGCGCTCGCCGTTGCACTCGGGGATCTCGACGGCGAGAGGGGCGACGAGATCGTCCTCGGCGGCTCCGGTGGCAAGACGGACGGTACGGCGGACTTCGATCAGGTACGGATCTTCACGAACGACGGTTCCGGCGGCTTCCGGCTGGCCGAGACCATCGCACCGCGTTCGCCGATTACCACCGATAGCGTGGTTGCATTCGACGAGACGTATGTCCCCATCGATCCGGACAACCCGCCGCCCGAACCGGAAGAAGGCGAAGATCCCGTCGATCCCGTGGGCATCTGGGCCATCGCCGGGCCACGCTCCGCCCCGAGAGTGACCACCACGGTCGCGATCGGCGACCTCGATGGCGACGGCGATGCCGAGATCGTCACCGGAGCGCCTGGTTTCGGATATCGCTACATCAACATCGATCCCTCGCCCGTGGATTACACGCAGGACCCGATCTACATCTCGTCCGGCTCCATTACGTACGTCCGCACCGGGTACTACTTCTCCGGGACGCGTGTCTTCGACAACGACCTGGAGAACAGCAACGGCTTCGCGGACGTGACCGAGGCGGTCATGCCCTCCGTCGGTACCGTCGCGGAGCCCGGTGCCGTTGCTTTCCCCGCGCGGCATCTGCTGCTCGGCGACGTGGACCTCGATGACGACCTGGATGTCATCGTGACGTGGAGCAACCCCGCGTCCATGATCCCGGCCTCTGCCGACGGGTCGTATGGCGCCTATCTGCCGTACACATACGGGCGGTTCGCCTATCAATACGACGCGGACACGGCGGATCCCGTGGTCGCCACGCGCGTGCTCCTGAACGACGGCGAAGGCAACTTGAGCGACGCAACGGCGACCTGGATGCCTGCGGCGTCCGGCGTCGAGTTCTGGCAGGCACACCGCATCGCGCTCGAGGACCTCGATGGCGATGGCGACCTCGATCTCATTCTTCAGCATCGGCGCGCACTCAACGAGTGGCGCGAGGAAGACGCCGCCTACGACCGATCGTCACTGCGCATCCTGCGCAACGACGGTGATGCGTTCGTGGACGTGACCGCGACTGCGTTGCCGGAGCTACCGGGCGGGTCCGGCGGTGTGCTGCGAGGCAGGGCGATCGCGGTCGCCGACCTGGACCTCGACGGTAATGTCGAGATCGTGATTGGAACCTCCACCGCGTTCACCGACGACGACGAGGTCGCCCTACCGTCAACCCGCGTCCTCTGGGGCCAGGGCGAGATGCGCTGGGAGTTCGCCGACGACTTTGTCGTGCCGACGTCGGTGGATACCGGCGAGGTCCACGCACTTCTCATCGGCGATCTCGACGTCGATGGCGTCCCGTCGATCCTGCTCTTCGGGGAGCGTATCCCGATGACGTCGCCGGGGGGCGCACTCAATCCCGCACTCTTCCGAGTGCAGGACTGGCTCCGGTAGCTGTGTCATGACGTGTGCGGAGCACACGTCATGACACAGCTGTGTTGCGTTTGTGCCGACTCCGTCGGCACGCGTTGTTGCGTTGGGGTCGCCTCCGGCTCCCCGCTCGCTCACGCTCGCTTGTTCGGCTCCCGTCGCGGCTCCGGCTGCTTCAACCGGGCCCGCGCTCGGTGTTCGTTGCCGCGCCTCGGGTCGGGACCTCGTTGCTGAAGTGAGAGAGTCGCGAGGTCGGGTTTCGCAGGCGGAATCCGCTCTCTACGCCTCACCGCGAGTGTCACGCCTTGTGCTGGCGCACAAGCCCCGCCACTCGCTCTCGTTTCCGGCGTTGTCGTGGGGGTGGGGCTTTCTTGCGGTCGTCGTTGCGGAGCGTCTCGCGGCCCGACTCGGTGCGTTGCCCCTCGCCTGCTCTGCGCCCTCTTCAGACAGACCGGGTCTCCTTTCGCGCCTTTTCACTGACTCTTCTGATCGGAAGAGGCTCCTTGCTGCGGATGCGATCGGCGGATCGAAAAGGCGCGAAAGCAGACCCGGTCTGGGCAACTCGACGGTCTGGGCAACTTGAGAGACCACCCGGTCTGGCCGTCTTCTTCTGCCGCACCCCTCTCCTCCTCTGTTCCCCGATCAACCGAGGGGGTGCGCGGCGTCGAAATCGCGTGCCTGGCTCAATTTTCTCGGCGCGGCGACGAGTCCCGCCCTCGTCAACCCGGGAAGCCGCGCCGAAAAGCCTGAGCCTGGCACGGTATTTCGACCCCTCGACGAGTCGCGATCCATCCTGATCTCCCACTCCCACTCCCACTCCCACTCCCACTCCCACTCCCACTCCCACTCCCACTCCCACTCCCA
>JAJRPF010000058.1 GCA_024280885.1 Planctomycetota bacterium
CAGCTTGGGAAGCTGTCACTCTACCACTGAGTTACGCCCGCTCCGTGCGGCGGGGTGTCCCGCCGCGAGGTGGGATTGTGGCGTCCTCGGCGCGGTTGGCGAGCGATTTTCGATGGCGGTGCTCGCCGTCGCCGACGCGATGTCGGCGATGGGAGTCGGACCGAGCGGAGCGAGGTGAGCGTGGCTTCGCGGGCACGTTTGCGCGGGGTAGCGTCCGGGATAACGCGTGTGGGGTACGTCGTCCCGAGCTCAACCCACGACCTACAGCTTGGGAAGCTGTCACTCTACCACTGAGTTACGCCCGCTCCGTGCGGCGGGGTGTCCCGCCGCGAGGTGGGATTGTGGCGTCCTTGGCGCGGTTGGCGAGCGTTTTTCGATGGTCCGGCGGGTGGGTTCGTTCCGGGTGCGTCCGTGCGGGGGCGTACGATCTTCTCCATGTGTGGACGCTACGCGCTCTCCGCGCCGGGCGACGTGATCGCCGAGATCTTCGGACTGCTTGAGGTTCCGGAGGTGCAGCCGTCCTGGAACATCGCTCCGACGCAGCTGGCTGCGGTTGTTCGGCAGGGTGACGGCGGGACTGGCGACAGCGTGTCGGGGAGCCGGGCGCGGCGGCTGGATCTCTTGAAGTGGGGGCTCGTGCCCTACTGGGCGAAGGACCCTTCGATCGGGAGTCGGATGATCAACGCGCGCTCGGAGACAGTGGCCGAGAAGCCGTCGTTCAAGCACGCGCTCAAGCGGCGTCGTGGCATCGTGCCCGCGGACGGGTTCTACGAGTGGCGGAAGACGACCGAGGGGAAGGTGCCGACGCGCATTCAGCGGCGCGATGGACGGCCACTGGCGCTCGCCGGGCTGTGGGAGGTCTGGAGACGCGGGCCGGATCGGGGGCGGGGTCTGGCAGCGCCGCTCGAGACGTTCACGATCCTCACAACGTCCCCGAATCACGTGCTGCGGCCCATTCACGATCGAATGCCGGTGATTCTCGAGCCTGAGAGCTTCGGGCTCTGGTTGGATCCCGGGGAGACGAACCCGGATCGGCTGGTGCCGCTTTTTGAGGCCGGTCCGGGGGATGGGCTGGAGGCATTTCCGGTCAGTCGGCGGGTGAACTCGCCAGCCAACAACGACCCAGAGTGTGCCGAACCGGCGGGCTGAAGAGGGGCCTCCGGGGCCTGCGGTGCGGTGTGGAGCGGTGTGGAGCGGTGTGGAGATCGCGGGAATCGCGATTTCTTCGATTCGCGTCGGTGTCCCCGAGCGGCCGGGGCGGCTACACTGCGCGCATGGTGGCTGAATACGTGCTGCCGGTAGGTCTGCTCGTCGACGGAGACCCCGGGGATCCGCTCGACGAAGGGTACGAGGTGCAGTGGCGCGACGACGAAGATCCGCCGCATTACTTCTTCCACGCCCAGGTGAGCGTGCTGCGCCTGGAGCGGCTGGTGCCCGCCGCGCTGCGCTGCCTCCCGCAGTTTTGTCACGCGGTGCTCGAGGTGCGGCGGTCGGACTTCGAGATGGAGCGCGATCCCGACGGGCCGTCGGTCGATCGCTGGGTCAGTGATCTGATCCCGCGCGGTGAGTTGCTGCACGTGCTCGAACGCTATCGCTTCTCGCTGCTCCACGACGGGATGGTGGGGTTCGGGGGGTACGACCCCGAGTCGGCGTTCGAGGTCTTTCTCGACGACCACAAGTTGCTCTCGCTCTTCTCGCCGTCGATGGAGCCGTTCGAGCAGTTGCTCGCCGCCCATCGCGTCCCGCATGCGCGCGAATTGCGCACGCTGCTCGACCTGGATCACGAACACCACACGCTTCCGTCGGTGCCCGATCGTGTGGATGTGCCTTGCTCGAAACGGTTGCTGCGTAAGCGGTTGGATGTCCGGTGGTTCGCCGGCGCGATCCGCAAGCGGCTGCACATGCAGCCCGAGCGTCTGTACCAGGACGGCGATTCCTGAGCCCTTCGTCGGGTCACGTCGGCTGGCGGCTCGTTCCGTGCGCTCGACCGAAAGGTTCGGGGACGGATTGGCGACCTCTGTAGCATCGCGCCGCGGGTGGTGGCATCGGGCAGGGGCGAAGCGTCCGTGCCCGAGGAGCCCCAGGTGCCCGAGGAGGAGAACCGATGACCGACCCAGGCGCCCGCTCCAGGACGCGCATCACCGTGCCGCGGGTCGACTTCGACCTCGGGGCGCTCGCGGTCGGCATGATCGGCTACTTCGCGTATCAGCTTTCGTGGCGGTTGCTCGCGCCGCTCCTGCAATTCAAGTCGATGTACGAGATCCGCGTGCCGCGCGATGGGGCCCTCGTCGATGCTGAGGTGCCTGGCTTCGAGGTGCTGCGCCGCGCCTGCTTCGAGAGTTTGATCGGGCTGGTTCGGCTGCCGTACTTCGACCGGCTGATGCTCGAACTCGGCTGGGCGCCGCAGCAATGGGCGTCCCGCGCTGTGGAGGGCGCTCCGCCCACTGGGTTTGCGGTGGAGACGCATTGGTGGCAATTCGCCGCCGTCGCGGCGTTCATGCTCGTTCTGTGGTCGATCGTCGGCGGTGCGCTCTCGCGGGTACACGCCGTTCGCATTGCGCGGGACAAGAGCATTCGTTGGGACGACGGCTTCGCGTTCTCGCTCTCGAACTTGCGCGCGTTCGTGCAGGCGCCGCTCTTCGTGCTCCTCGCCGCGGCGCTCTTCGTCGCGCTCGATGCGGCCGCTGGGGCGGCAATCGCGATCCCGTGGGCCGGGGCGTTCCTGCAGATCATCTTGCACCCGCTCGCGATGCTGGCCGGGCTGATCGTCACCATCATCGCGCTGGGCGGAGTCTTCGGATACCCGCTGCTGCAGTCGGCGATCGCCGTCGAGCGCAATGGCATGCTCGACGCCGTCAGCCGCACGTACTCATACGCCTTCACGCGCCCGGTCATGTACGCGACCGGCGGCGCGATGGTCTTCGCGGTCGCCGCGCTCATCTCGATGATTGGCGGCTGGTTCATGAACTACGCGTCGATCGGCGGTCTGACCCTCGGCGCGTCGTACAGCGCAGAGACCGTGGCGGCGCTCCAGATTGGCTACCTCGCCGCGAGCAACTTCGGCGTACCGCGCGTGCCCGAGGAGTTCACGACCCCAGCTGTGATCTCCGTCTGGGTGAGCTATGTCTGGTCGGGTCTCTGGTGGCTGGCCGTGCGTGGTTTCGTACTCTCGTACGTCGTCGGGGGGCTGACGGATCTCTATTTCCTGCTACGGGAAGAGGTGGATGGCACGCCCTCGACGGAGATCTACATGGACGACGAGCCGGAGCTTGATCTGGGGGATCCGATCCCCGGGCAGCCTGAGAGCCCGGTCGCAGCCGATTCCGACTAGAGAACTCGTGGGGGCAGCACGTTAGGCTGGGCGCCATGCGACGCATGATTCCTGCCCTGCTGCTTCTGGTGACGCTCCTCATCGCGCCCGCGTTCGGCGGCGACGACATCCTCAAGACCTACAAGTCGCGCTTCAAGCCGGATGCATTCCTCTCCGAGCGCGAGGCGGTCATCGACGAGTTGGCGAAGGTCGGGGAGCCGAAGGCGCTCGTGGCGCTCATCTATTGCATGGATCTGTCCCGCAAGCAGATGAAGAGCTTCGTGAAGCAGGCGGGGAAGGTGCGCGCGAAGCTCGCGCCGGTACGCAAGAAGTACGAAGAGAAGTACCGCAAGTACGCCGACCAGCAGGCGAAGCAGGGCAACCCCAACCCGCGCACACATCCGCCGTGGCCTGTCCGGCTCGAACTGGATGAACTGAGTGCGGATGCGAAGTATGCCGATTCACAGGCCGCAGATTGGCGGGGATTGATCGAGCACGCGCGTAAGCGCCACGGTGCGCTCATTGGAAGGCTGCCGGCCGCCGATCAGGACAAGATCCGCGCCAAGTGGGTGAAGGGGCCGCTTGCCGATCGCGACTGGGCCGTGCGTGCGGACCAATGGGATCTCGTCGGCGGCGTTCCGACGGGGTGGGCGTTCGAGATGCTGGTCGGAGCGATCGCGAGCGAGGCCGATCCGCGGGTGCTTGTGCATGTCGTCGATGGCTTCGTCGGCCGCGACGCGAAGACCACCACGCCGATCCTGATCGCATTGCTCGACGACGTGCGCTGGGTCATGCGCTCGGCCGCCATCACGGCGCTCGAGAAGACTCCGTCCAAGGAGGGAGTCGACGCGCTCGTCGCGCACATCGAGACCGCTGAGGGTCGCACGGTCGATGACTGCGCGCGCGCCCTCGCGACCTTGACCGGTCAGAAGCTCGGCACGTTCCCCGTGAAGTGGAAGAACTGGTGGGCGGCGAACCGCGAGGCCTGGACCGGTCCTCCCGAGCCGGTCGCCAAGGAGGACGACGACAAGAAGCCGGATCAGAATGCCGATCTCGCAGAGAAGGCGGACGCCGGCGAGCGCCAGACGGGCTTTTTCGGGATCGACTCGCGCAGCAAGCGGCTCGTCTACGTCATCGACGTCTCCGGTTCGATGAACGAGGAGGCGTCGCGCAAGGGCAAGGAGTCACGTGCCGACAAGGCCAAGGCCGAACTCAAGCGGGCGGTGCTCGGGCTGGAGGACGGCTCGACCTTCAATATCGTCTTCTTCTCTGGCGATGTGCGTGTCTGGAAGAAGGCGATGGTCACCGCCGACGCCGACACACGTCGCGAGGCGGTCGACTACATCGACAAGGTCGCGGTCGTTGGAGCGACGGCGACGTACGACGCTCTGAAGGCGGCGTTCGATCTGGGCGATGTCGGCAAGGGCAAGAAGCGCGACGCGAACCCGTATGGCGACTCTGCCGTCGATACCGTGATCTTGCTCTCGGACGGCCGACCTTCGGCAGGCCACACGACCGATCCGGACCAAATCCGTGCGGCGGTCGTGAAGTGGAACAGGACGCGACGGATCGCGGTCCACACGGTTGCGTTCGGCAAGGACGCGGACGTGAAGTTCATGTCCGGCCTGGCGACGGATTCGGGCGGGACGCATGTAGCTCAGTAGCTCAGTCGCGGCGCCTTTGGCGCCGGTTCTGAGCTACTTTCTTTGCGTTTGTGGTGCCTCCGGCACCACGCTCGCTCTCGCTCGCATGTTCGGCTTCGGTCGCGACTCCGACTGCTTCAACCGGGGCTGCGCTCGGTGTTCGTGGCCGCGCATTGGGGCGGACGCTCGACGCGTAACCGAGCGCGTCGTTGGGGCTGGTTTCGCAGGCGGAATCCGCTCTCTGCGCCTCACCGCGACTGTCACGCCGTGAGCGGAGCTCACGGCCCGCCACTCGCGGTGCTCCTTGTTGCGTTTGTGGTGCCTCCGGCACCACGCTCGCTTTCGCTCGCATGTTCGGCTTCGGTCGCGACTCCGACTGCTTCAACCGGGGCTGCGCTCGGTGTTCGTGGCCGCGCATTGGGGCGGACGCTCGACGCGTAACCGAGCGCGTCGTTGGGGCTGGTTTCGCAGGCGGAATCCGC
>JAJRPF010000059.1 GCA_024280885.1 Planctomycetota bacterium
CACGAAACCAAGCGTGCTCGGCGCGTGCTCCGCCGCGAGGCGGTGCTTGCGTCGCTGGAAGAACTGGAACTGATCGAAAGGACACGAGGCGGCTTGCCTCTGCGCGCTGTCAAAGAGGACACAGTTTCGTGATCACCACAGATTTCGCGGTCGCCGCACAACCGCGGAGAGCTGCTGACCATGGCATCAACGGACGCAGATCGCGCGCTCGTCGGTTCGCTCTGAACCCCTCGCTAGCGGACTGAACACTCAGCGAAGCGGTCACCAGACCTCCCGCCAACGGCCAGCCACGACTCCAGGTCACGACTCGTCAGCGGCAGCGCGATCATCGCGGCACGTCTCGACCGATCGACGGGGTCTCAGGAGTTCCCGGAGGCGCAGTTCGTGCGATTGCGTGGGACAAGACCCATGAGGTGGCATCGCGCCCCTCCGGGTCGCCGGGTGGCGACTCGTCCCCCACCACCGAAGGAGAGAGACGCCATGGATCTCGCCACCCGTCCCGATACCGTTGCTACCGAGGATCTGCTCGGCACTGCGATCGGACGCCGCGCCGCCCGCAGCCTACATCGCCAGGGGGTATCGCTCCGTGACATGCGGCGTCGCGGAGTTGCCGAACTCGTCGCTGAATACAACCTGTCCGAAACCGCCGCCCGCAAGGTCGTCGCGGTCAGTGAACTCGCCGTACGACACGCGTCCGAGCCGCTGCAGCCCGGCCAGAAGCTGCTCTCGTCGAAAGACGTCTACAACCACTTCGGGCCGCGACTGCGCGATCTCGAGGTGGAGCAAGTTCACATCGTTCTCTTGAATTCAAAACGCCGCGTGATGAGTACGCACCTCATCTCGCAAGGGACGCTGACCTCCTCTCCGATACACCCGCGGGGGATCTTCCGCCCCGCCATCCGAGCTGCCGCCGCAGCGATCGTGTTGGTCCACGGACATCCAAGCGGGACACCAGAGCCCTCCTCGACAGACCTCGAGATCACGCGGCGTCTCGTCGATGCCGGGGAAATTCTAGGCCTGCCAATTCTCGATCACGTGATCTGCGGATGGGACACGTTCGTGTCGCTCGCTGATCGTGGGCTCATGACGTAGCGATGCAAGCACCCGTTGCCTCACTCGCCGACCTTCTCGTCTCCATCCTCGAGCGCGGCGTCGTACTCGCCGTCCGCCTCGACGGACAGCCCGGGGACCGCCGGCTCCTGCTGGGCGTGGGTCTCGCCGACGCCGCGGACCCGCTCCTCATGGCACTCTGCGCGGCCGGGGCGTTTCGACCAGGTCACAGCTTCGGTGCCGATGCCGACGACTTCGGCTGGGACGAGTAGCTGCCGCCCGTCTTCGTTCCCAATCCTTCCGATCCCTCCGCGGGATCTCTTCACCACCCCCGCGGGCGAACGCCCGCATGTACCCAGGAGAAACGTCATGCGCACCATGAACGGTCAGTTCACCAACCGCCTCCCCGCACAGGAGGCGGCGAACACCGCCGCCGACATCGGCAAGAACCTCGGCGGCGCGGCACTGCAGGCGGTGGTCATCGTCGCGGCAGTCCGCGCGTTCGATGCCGTCTTCAACGCGATCATCAGCAAGCACCAGGCCCGCCGTGCGCGGACCGCAACCGACGAGTAGGTCACTCGGATCAGGCCATCTCGGAGTAGGCCGTCACTGGCGCCGGGGTACCCCCACAACGGGGCGCCCCGGCTACGCCAGAACCAACAACACTGCCGCGCTGAAGAGCACGGAGTGCACCAGCGGCATCGGCCGCGTGCACGCCCGCCACTCCTCGCGTTCCGGTCGTCTAACGAGAGAGGAGAGCCCCACGCTCCCCAGCAGCGTGAAGACCGTCAGGAGAACCGGCGCCGGCCACGCCGCCGGCTCGGTCCACCACCACGCCGCCGCAGCGGCGGTGACCTCGAACGCCCCCGCGCACCACCAGAAGCGCAGCGGTCGGTCACTCAGTTCCGTCGGGCTCTGTTCCATCTGAGCCATTCTAAGAAATCGAAAGCAACGGAGGTTCATCCATGTCAGAAATGGTCCTGCAGCACGCCCACCACGAACTCTTCAGAAGGCCCGACGAAGAACACTTCGCGTCATTTGACGCTATGTGTTCCGACGCCCAAGATCAGCGAGCGCGTTGCCGTGAAGTGGTCGCCCGTGATCGCGACATTCTGTTCGGCGAGGACGTCGTGCATTTCGGCGACGAGACGTTCGCCCTCAACCACTACGCGCTCAGCCAACTCGCAGGTGCTGCGAGGGTGCCCATGGCGCTCCTCGAGCGGCTGAAGCCCGAGACCCGGGCATCCGTGCTCAATCAATGCTTCGAACGCACCCGGCGCCACAAGGTCGGGCTCGTCGATGGGAACCGCCTGCGCGCCGTGACCAGTGATCGCTTCGAACGCATCTGGGACGCGGAGCTCTACGAAGTCATCGATCGCTGGCTGCTGCCGTCGGGCTTCATCCCGGCGATGCCGACGATCAACACCGACGAGGTCGGGACCAACGCCCGGGGCAACACGAAGCCAGCTCTCTTCCGATCCGATCGCGACAGCTTCGCGTTCTTCTACAGCGACGAGAGCTGCGGAGCCGCATTCGGTGGACTTCGAAAAGGGGTCCTCGTCTACAACTCGGAAGTCGGCGCAAAGTCGATCGGCTTCGCGACGTTCTTGTTCAGGGAGATGTGCGCGAACCATTTGATTTGGGGCGCCTCCGACGTCGTCGAACGACAGGCCCGGCACACCTCTGCGGCGCGCGAACTGTTCAAGAGCTTCGACCAGGAACTCCGCACGATCGCGAACACCGTCAGTCCACTCGAGCTGCGGCTGATCGACAAGGCGGCCACGACACCCTTCGTTGCGAAGGACGACATGGCTGCCGCCATGACCAGGTTGAACCGGGAGTTCAAGATCCCGCGACGTCTGACGGGCGAAGTGGTCGACGCCGTCTTCCTGCCCGAGAACCCCGGCGAGCTCACGGCCTGGGGCGTTGCGAACGGCATCACGTCCGTAGCGAAGTCCCTGCCCTACGCCGAGGACCGCGCGTCGCTCTCCCGGATTGCCGGAGAGGTGCTCTCGGTCCGCTGACCCCATTCTCATCCCAGCAGCAAGAGGCGCGGTCTCCCCGGAGACGGCGCCTCTGCTGCGTTTCAAGGAGATCAACATGCCGATCAACATACGCGTGCACCTCGCCGAAAAGCGCAGCACCACCAGTCAGTACGAGAACCAGACCATCGGCGCAGACATCGAAGCCTCGGGCCTTGAGTTGCACAGCGCCGCCGACATCCAGCACAAGATCCGCGAACTATTCCAACTCGCTCGAGGTGCCATTCAGGCGCAGCTCCTCGAGCCGTTACCGTCCGAGCGCACGAACGGTCAGTCGCGCAACGGTCACAACCGATTGCCCGCGAACGGGAATGGAAACGGTCGCCGGTCCTATGGCCGACCGAGCCCTGAACCGACTGCGAGCCAGAAGCAACTCGTCCGCAAGCTCGCGAACGAGCGCAATCTGAACGCCGAGGCGATCGGAGCGATCTGCCAGAGAGTCGTGGGCGTCGAACTTCGGCAGTGCAACAAGGAGGACATCAGC
>JAJRPF010000060.1 GCA_024280885.1 Planctomycetota bacterium
CTCGTGTGTTTTCGTTTACGGGGCTATCACCCTCTGCGGCCGGCCTTTCCAGGCCAGTTCTACTAACACCGAGCTTTGTAACTCTTCCGCACCACTGCAACGGTGCACGATCGATCCCACGACCCCGGATGGACAACGCTTGCAGGCTATCACGCCCACCCGGTTTAGGCTCTTTCCCGTTCGCTCGCCGCTACTAAGGAAGTCGCAATTGCTTTACTTTCCTCGAGGTACTTAGATGGTTCAGTTCCCTCGGTTGACTTCGCCGGACTATATATTCACCCGGCGATACTGGAGCATGACCCCCAGTGGGTTTCCCCATTCGGACATCCACGGATCGAAGCTTGCTTGGCAGCTCCCCGTGGCTTTTCGCAGCCAGCCACGTCCTTCATCGTCTTCTGGCGCCAGAGCATCCACCATGTACCCTTTGTAGCTTGGTCACCTATTCCTCTCCGATGGAGAGTCGCGCGCCGAAACGCACAACTCGCTCAAGTGATCAGTACCCGAAGGCACTCATCACAGTTGGATACAGTCCTGGTGGCCACTTCAAGTGAGCCATTCGGCGCTCTCGGCGGACTGAAACGTTGCCGCTTCAATCCATCTAATTCATTCATTCAATTCGACCGACGGAACGGATTCCGCCGGATCGAGAAGCTAGATCTTGCCACTATTCAGATTTCAGAGAACGTTTCCGCGGACTACCAACACCGCGCGAGTGCGCGACATCGGTTTTGGTTATCCCCGCGGATAGACAAAGCAAGGCCGGACTAGCCGGCCCGCTGCAGCCCCTTCCGGGACTGTCCCTTTCGGGCAGCCCCGTGAGGGACTGTGTCTGTCATGACGAGACATGATGTCTCATCGTAGATGTTAAGAGACCTGTGAGGTCGTTTGCTCGAAGAATGTCCGATAGTCGATCCCGAACCATCGCTGGTCCAGCATCGTCCTGGATATCCCCAGAAAGGAGGTGATCCAGCCGCAGGTTCTCCTACGGCTACCTTGTTACGACTTAGTCCCAGTCACCAGGCTTACCGTGGTCGCCTCCCTCCCGAAGGTTGGGTTAACGACTTTGGGTACTCCCGGCTTCCGTGGCTTGACGGGCGGTGTGTACAAGGCTCAGGAACATATTCACCGCGGCGTAGCTGATCCGCGATTACTAGCGATTCCACCTTCATGCAGGCGAATTTCAGCCTACAATCCGAACTGAGGCTGGCTTTATGGGATTAGCTCCCCCTCGCGGGTTGGCAACCCTTTGTACCAGCCATTGTAGGACGTTTGCAGCCCAGGACGTAAGGGCCATGATGACTTGACGTCATCCCCACCTTCCTCCCGCTTGACACGGGCAGTCCCAATAGAGTCCCCGACATTACTCGCTGGCAACTATTGGCAAGGGTTTCGCTCGTTACGGGACTTAACCCAACACCTCACGGCACGAGCTGACGACAGCCATGCAACACCTGTGCTAGCTCCCAAATAAATGGGTCCTCACTGTTTCTAGTTCGTACTACTAGCATGTCAAGTCCTGGTAAGGTTCTTCGCGTTGCTTCGAATTAAGCAACATCCTCCACCGCTTGTGTGAGCCCCCGTCAATTCCTTTGAGTTTTAGTCTTGCGACCGTAGTCCCCAGGCGGTGCACTTAAAACTTTTGCTCCGGCAGCGAGACGTCGGAACGTCCCACCACCTAGTGCACATCGTTTAGGGCTAGGACTACCGGGGTATCTAATCCCGTTCGCTCCCCTAGCTTTCGCGCCTCAGCGTCACAAGCACCCCAGAAGGTCGCTTTCGCCACCGGCGTTCCTCGCGATATCTACGCATTTCACCGCTCCACCGCGAGTTCCACCTTCCCCTGATGCTGTCTAGCACGACCGTTGCCCAGGCAATTCCTCGGTTGAGCCGAGGGATTCCACCCAGACCGTATCGCGCCGCCTACGCGCCCTTTAAGCCCAGTGATACCGAACAACGCTTGCCACCTCTGTATTACCGCGGCTGCTGGCACAGAGTTAGCCGTGGCTTCCTTTGGTGCCTTTGTCAACGCAACGAGTATTAGCCGTTACGCGTTCCTAACACCTGACAGCGGTTTACAAGCCAAAGCCCTTCATCCCGCACGCGGCGTCGCTCCGTCAGACTTTCGTCCATTGCGGAAGATTCTCGACTGCAGCCTCCCGTAGGAGTCTGGGCAGTGTCTCAGTCCCAGTGTGGGCGGTCACCCTCTCAGGTCGCCTAGCCGTCGTCGCCTTGGTGAGCCGTTACCTCACCAACAAGCTGATAGCGCATAAACCTCTCCCCGAGCGGCAGGTCCCGAAGGATCCCCACCATTTACCTACATCACGATGCCGTGTCGCAGGGCCATCCGGCATTAGCGGCAGTTTCCCGCCGTTATTCCAGTCTCGAGGGCAAGTTGTCTATGTCTTACTCACCCTTGTGCCGCTCTACTAGTGGCCGAAGCCACGTTCGCGCTCGACTTGCATGCCTAATCCACGCCGCCAGCGTTCGTTCTGAGCCAGGATCAAACCCTTCACTTGATTTGTCCTGCGTGGTCACGATCCGACACGAATGCCGAACCGCTTGCACATGGTTGCGGACCGACACAAGTGCCGTTCCGCGCCCAAAGAAATTATATTCATCGCTCACCGCGCAAGCGCGGCGAGCCTCATTCTTGAGCTCACGATCTCTCACAGGCCTCTATTTTCAATGATCGTGGCGACCGGGGTCTGGCCCCGCCGCCGCTGGACTTTCGAGGACTTTCGTCGCTCCGCTGTGTCCAAGCGTCGCAAGTTAGCGAGACTGGCTGTGGGCCTCAACTATTCGTTGAGGGCTTTCTTCCAGTTCGCTTGAGGTTCGCGTCCGGGTCGTACCCGGCGTTCGCCTCAGCGAGCGGCAGAACCTACGGATGGGGTGTGAGGGAGGGAACAAAGTTGCGAGGGATATCAAGAGAAAGTTCCAGAGCGCTAGATCGGAAGGCCACAGAGGCCCTCCGCATCCCCTCAATCTGCCTCATGGAGAACGCAGCAAGGGGTGCTGCCGAGGCGGTTCTCAGGCTCGAAGCGGACGCCACGAAGCCGATCCTGTGTCTCGCTGGACCGGGCAACAACGGTGGCGACGCGATGGCCGTCGCGCGGCACTTGGCGATTGCCCGTCGCCCCGTGATCGTGGCTCTTCTCGAATTGGGAATCCGGAAAGTCCCGCGCGGCGATGCAGGTATTCAGCATGGAATCGTCTCTGCGATGGGTCTGGAACAGCACGTTTTGCGTACCGAAACGGCCGGAAAGAAAGTCCGGGAACTCGCGGCGCGGGCGGACCTGGCAGTCGATGGTCTCTTCGGTACCGGCCTGGATCGTCCTCTGGACGGCCTGGCACGCGATGTTGTGCTTGAGTTGAACCGAGCGACGTTGCGAATCGTGGCGCTCGATCTCCCGTCGGGTCTCGACTGCGATACGGGCAAACCGCTGGGCGCGTGCGTCCGCGCATGCGCGACGGTCTCATTCGTCGCTCCGAAGCTCGGGTTCGCGCATCCAGGGGCCTCCGAGTGGACTGGCGACGTCTCGATCGTGGGGATCGGCGCGCCGCTGGAGTGGCCTCTCCGCAACTGAGGCACCCGTTGCAGCGCCGATCGAAACACGTCGCAGGAGAGCCGACCTGCGGGCTGAGAATGGGCTCACCTCCGGTGAATCCGAGAAGGCGCGCCCTCGAGTGAGGACGCGCCTACTGCGCGAGTGGCGGGTCTCGCATTACCACGCTGACCGACCGATGGGCTCCCCCCTCGCTTGGCTATCGAATCTCGACCTCGCAGCCGCGGGGCACCCATTCGAAGAGACTCTCCACATCGACCTGTCGCATCCGGATGCAGCCCAGGGACGCGGCGGTCCCCACGGTGCTCTCGTCGGACGTGCCGTGGATACCGATGCCCTGTGCGCTCTCGGTGTCGGAGAATCCCATCCAACGCGTTCCGATGACATTCTTGGGGTCGCCGTACGGGATGAGACGACCGTTGAAGAACCACGTCGGCTTCCGCAACTTCGTCTCGATCTTGAAGTGGCCCGCGGGGGTGCAGTCATCCGTGCCAAGCCCTACAGGGAAGCGCGCGACTGGTGAACCACCCAGGAGCAGTGTGGCCTCGAAACGATCCTTCCGGATGAGCAGCGAGAGGCTCTCACGCGGGATACGAAGCGTCTGTCCGGCGCGGATGCGGCGCGCGTCCGTGAGGCCGTTCACTCGCAGCACGAACCCGGAGGCGACAGAGATACCCGCTGTCTTCCATGGTCCGTGGCGCAGCGTCCACAGATTCTCGCCGGACTTAAATCTATGCCGCATCACGAGCGCGTCCGGCGCGGCTGCGCTCGTGACGAGCGACCGATGGAGTTCGCCGCTGGCCGTGAATGCGGCCTCGAGTTCGCTGGTCGTGGACGCCTCGCAGTCATAGAGAGCCGCGTAGAGTTTGCGAGCCTCGAGAAGCCGGCGCGTGCCGATGTCGCCGGTCGCGCGAGGCGCAGCTGCGCGTAGGGCGGTCGCCGTGCGAAAGACCTCGCGCCGCAGCACGTCGTCGGCGAGCACGCCCGCGTCGGCCTTGAGAATCTCCGCTGCCGCCCGGTCGGGTCGTTTGGAATTCAGGTGTGTGCGGACCTTGGAGATGACGGCCGCGGCGCCGGGGGACGCGGTCTCTCGGGAGCGGTCGATGTCGCTGGGGCCGGGATTTGGCACCCGCAACTTGCTCTGATCCCCCCCCTCGGAAACGGTCCCATCCGGGTCCGCGTCGCCAGTGCCGGACTTGATGAAGCCGCTGCGGTCATCGCCGGTCCCATCGTCCCACATGAGAAGTGCTGCTCCAGCGGCCACACCGACCGCGAGCACCATTGCGAAGTTGCCACGCATCGCCAACTCTCCAGCCCTACCATATCTAGTGGTCTATTCGTTTATTCGTACGAGATGCGGCCATCGTACGAGATGCCGTGTGCGAGCGCGCGCGGAAAGAATTCTGGCCGCGCGATTCGAGGCTGGGACCCCCAATCCAGGGGCGGCGCGAGGCGCGAAGGAGGCCAGCGATGCGGCGCGTCAAGCGATCAGGCGCGCACCCCATCAGGGGCACGCGCCCGCGCTGCGCTCCGCCGTGTTGCCGTCCCGACCGGATCTCTGAACCATGCGGTTCAAGTGGGCGCCACCGTCGTGGCTCCGTCATCCTGCAAGAGGACGACCGGCAGGCCCAGACAGGCAAGCACCCGGTTTGGTTCTTATCGGCTCAGGAGATAACTGGGCCAGATCGAACATGACAGAGGCAACGTCAGTCTACCACCGCGTTCTGCGGAGGCCAGAGGTGCAGCCAATGCCGGACGTATCCGCGACTGTTCTGGGGCGTCGGTGACCGCGTTCGCGGTCTGCGGCGCCCGGGCGGGACTTGCTCACCGAGACGCCCGCTTCATCGCTAGCAATCAGGAGCGGAGAACGCCGCCGAGACCGCGCAGTGCCGTCAGCACGCGCTCGATGCACGCATCCGCCTCGTCGCCGGTGAGCGTTCGCACCGGACTGCGCAGCTCGATCCGCAGCGCCACACTCTTCTTGCCTGCGCCGATGGAGTCGCCGCGATACGCATCGAATGGCCGAATGGAGGCCAGGAGTTCGCCTGCCGCCTCACGTACGCGATCCTCGATCTCGGACCAGCGGACAACGTCATCGAAGACGACGGCGAGGTCCCGTTCGACCGCCGGGAATCGGGAGATGTGCTGATATGGGCGTTCGAGCACAGCACGGGCGAGCAACTCCCCCGTCCGGAATTCTGCTACCGCGACGCCGCGGGTCAGGGCGAACGAACGCAGGGCGGCCTCGGATAACTCACCGACGTGCCCGACGATCGTCTCGCCCACACGCAACGTGGCGCTGCGATCCGGCCGCAACGGCGTCGGCGCGCCGCGTTCGAACGCGACCACGTGCTCGAGTCCGAGCGCGCGCAAGACGCCGTCGACCGCGCCCTTCACGTCCGCATAGTCTCCTGTGAGCGCAATCCCCGTCAGCTGGCGCTCGTCGGGCGCATCGTCGGCGTCAGATCGCAAGTACACCGGCGCCGTCTCGAAGAAGCGCACGTGCGTGACGCCGCGGTCTTGGTTCCCGCGTACGACGCGCAGAAGTGGACCGAGAACAGAACGGCGTAGTTGGCTCTCGTCCGCGCGCATCGGATTGACAACCTGCAATCCTGGCGCGTCGCTCACGAGCGCGATGTCCACATGCCCGGCACCGACGAACGGTTCGGTACAACACTCACGCAGCCCCGCGGCGACGAGCGCGTCCCGAAGCCGGCGTGCGGCGCGGGTATCCTCGCTGACGACCTGCGGGCGGACGGGGATACGCACGTCGTCCGGAATTCGATCGAAGCCGATGATGCGCGCCACCTCTTCCATGAGGTCGACCTCATCGCGAAGGTCGGGACGCCACGATGGCGGGCTCCACTCGGTCGTGCCTTCGGCCGGGTCCGCCGCGCGCTCCAGGCCGAGCGCGGAAAGAACCCGCGTCACCTCGTCTGCGGCGACAGGCGCGCCCAGCACCCGGGCGAACTGCGCCGTGCGCAACGGCACACGGCCCGCCGTCCTCGGAATGTCGGCCCCCGCCACGCAGATGGGCCCCACCGCTTGCGCACCGGCGCACTCGACCAGGAGCGCTGCCGCGCGGTCGGACGCCCACTGTGCACACTCGGGATCCACGAAACGCTCGAACCGGAACGATGACTCGGTGCGAAGGGTGTGACGTCGCGAAGCCTGCCGGATGGCAATCGGTTCGAAGAGTGCGCATTCGAGGACGATGTCGGTCGTCCTTGCGCCGACCTCGGAATGGAGCCCCCCCATCACGCCACCGAGAGCGACCGGCGCGGCTCCGTCCGCAATCGCGCACTCCCCCTTGTCGAACTCGACCGTCGATCCATCCAGTGCGGTGAAGGTCTCGCCCGCCGCGCGCCGCGCAACCAGTCTCGGTCCGCCCAACTTCGCGAGGTCGAACGCATGGAGTGGGTGCCCGCACTCAAGCATCACGAAGTTCGTCACGTCCACGACATTGTTGATCGACCGCTGCCCGGCATGTTCGAGCGCGCTCCGCAACCACTCGGGCGACGGCCCCACCGCAACTCCGCGCACGACGCGAGCGGTGTAGAGCGGGCAGAGTTCCGGTGCCTCGACGGCGACATCGATCCGATCCTCCGACAATTCCGGAAGAGCCACGGCCGGGCGACGCACCGCTCCCCCCAGCATCGTGGCCACTTCGCGCGCAATGCCGAGATGACATTGCAGGTCGGGACGATTGGACGTGATCTCGACGTCGAGTTGCACGTCGCCGGTCTCGAACTCCTGCGCCGCAACGACCGGAAAACCAGCCATCGTCAGCGCATGCGCAAGACGCGCCGGCTCCACATCGAAGTCGACATAGCGGCGCAGCCACTCGAGAGAGATGAGCATCGGAGCTCCCGGAAGGGTTCGTCGTGACTCGTGAGGCGAGCCAGCGACCGGATCAACGGAACTGGGACAGGAAACGAACGTCGTTCTCGACGAGCAGGCGAATGTCGTCGAGTTTCCAGCGGCGCATGGCGACGCGCTCGACTCCCATGCCGAATGCGAATCCCGTGTAACGCTCCGGATCGATCTCGACCGAACGCAACACGCGCGGGTGCACCATGCCGCAGCCGAGCACCTCCATCCACCGCTCGCCGCCGCACACAGAGCAGTCGATAGCGCCAGGCAGTGCCGAGTTCGCGTCGCCGCCCCGATCCAGGCAGCCAGGACAGCGCAGATCGAGTTCGGCGCTCACCTCGGTGAACGGAAAGTACGAAGGCCGGAACCGGGTCTGAACCCCGGCGCCATACATACTCTCAGCGAACGTGCGCAGACACGCCTTCAGGTCGGCGAACGTCACGTCTTCGCCGACCATCAGGCCTTCGACCTGATGGAAAGCGTAGAGATGCGTCGCATCGACAGTCTCCGGCCGATACACGCGTCCGGGGGCGAAGACGCGAAACGGCGGCTCGCGCGTTTCCATCACGCGCACCTGCACCGTGCTCGTCTGGCTCCGGAGCAGACGATCGCCCTCGACGTAGAAGTTGTCAGAGGGCAGCCGCGCCGGGTGATGCGCAGGGATGTTCAGCGCATCGAAGTTGTGCCAGGCGTCCTCGACTTCCGGTCCGGAGACCTCGTCGAAACCGAGCCGCGTGAAGATCCGACGGATCTCCTCGAGTACGAGCGTGACCGGATGAAGCGAGCCATCGGGGACACTGGTTCCCGGCCAGGAGGGGTCGAACGTCGGGTCGAGCGCAACGTGGCCCGTCGCCGCGTCGACTTCGGCCCGCCGGGTGTCGATCGCCGCCTGGATACGTTTCGCGATCACGTTCACGGCCTGCCCGGCGTCGCGCCGAGCCTCCTTCGGCAGGCGAGAGATCGAGCGCTGAAGATCCTTGACCGCGCCCTTCTTGCCCACGAGCGACGCACGTACTTCGGCCAGCTCAGCGGGCGTCTTCGACGCGGCGAGTTCCCGCTCCGCGCCGATAACCAGAGCCTCGGCCCGTGCAATCAGCTCGGCGGTCTCCGCACTCTGCGACATCCCAGCCTCCCATCCCTCTCATACGATGCTCTCGCGCTGACCGCGGTGTTCGTCGTGCGCTGGCGCAGACTACCGTCGCGAACACCAAACTATGCCGGATCCGAGCGGCTCTCCGCGGAAGGAGCGGCAGCTGGCGTACGCACGAGTCAACGGCGCGCAATCGCGGCGCCTCGGAATTGGTCGAGCCGATACTGCTCGCCGCCGCTACACGTTCGCGCCCTACAACGTCGTCGACTGCAGCGACGACGGACACAGACCGCGCCGAGCCCCTTCGCTCGCCCCACGCTGCGGGTCAGCAGAAGCGACGAATCAAGCAGTGTGGCCGGGGGCAACGCCCCCACGCCGGACGCTATGCGCCAGCGCGCGCCACTTCGACCACGCGCGTAAACGCGGCGGGATCGGAGACAGCGAGGTCGGCGAGCGACTTGCGGTCGAGCTCGATGCCGGATTTGCTCAGGAGCCCGATGAGCTGCGAGTACTTGACGCCGTTGTCACGGGCAGCGGCGTTGATGCGCTGGATCCAGAGCGAGCGGAAGTCACGTTTACGGAGCTTGCGTCCGGTGTACGCGTAGTTCCGGGCGCGCATCACGCCATCCTTGGCGACGCGCAGCAGGTTCTTGCGGGCTCCGAAGAATCCGCGAGCGGCCTTCAAGAGGCGGCGGCGGCGGCGGTGACGGGCGACGTTTGTACGGGTGCGCATGATTGGCTCCGACCGGCTTCAATCAGCCGCGTTTCGGTATTTGAGATGGCCATGGGCCCGCGGGCCCTTGCTTCTGGATCTTGGAAACTGGGCCTTGGAGACCCGGACGGCTGAAGACACTCGCTCTGGGAAAGTGCCAGTCTTCGAGTGGCTCCAGCGCCGGACGATCTACGGTTTCGACTCCGCCGATCGCTCCGCTTGGTTGACTAGGCTAGCCACCGAGCCCGAGGAGACGCCGCATGCGCCGCTCATCGACCTTGGCAACCAGTTTCGACTTGCGAAGATGGCGACGCCGCTTGGCGTCCTTCGTCTTCATCATGTGTCGTCGTCCGGGACTGCCGCGCTTGATGCGGCCAGACTTGGTCAGCTTGAGGCGCTTTGCCGCACCCTTGTTGGTCTTCAGCTTCGGCATCGAACGGCTCCTGCCACGACTTTCGCGAACGTTTCGCGGGGAAGCCGAGCATCGTAGGCCACGCCCCGCGGACGTCAAGGAAACCGCACGCAACACGGGTGCGGCGATTGCGGACGAACGAGTCAACTTCGCTGGGACGTGCCGCCGGCCAGCCCTCTCGCAGCGCTCGAACTCTGAGAAGACTCTCCGGCGAGACTCGGGGAGACATCCGCGGAGACGGACCGCGAGAACGCCAGGCGGCGCTCTTGTCGGCCGACGCGCGCGGAGGCACCCCCACGCTGGCTGCGCCGAGCACGGGTGGCCCCCGGCTCTAGACCGGGCTGCCGCGCGTTACTTCCGCGCTAGCAGCATCGTCATGCGCCGGCCCTCTTGCTTCGGCGGGCGCTCCACTTTGGCGACTTCCTGGAGGTCAACGACCATGCGCTCCAAGAGCTTGCGTCCGAGGTCCTTGTGAACCATCTGACGCCCGCGGAACATGAGCACAAGCTGGACCTTGTCGCCCTTCTCGAGGAAGCGCTTCGCACGTTCAAGTTTCACGTTGTAGTCGTGATCGTCCGTGTGCGGACGCAGCCGAACTTCCTTCAGCTTTGTCTTGTGCGTGTGATGCGTCTTCTTCTTCTGTTCGTACTTGAACTTGCCGTAGTCCATCACCTTGCAGACCGGCGGACGCGCGTCAGGCGCAACCTCGACCAGGTCCATCTCGGACTCTTGCGCCATCCGCAACGCTTCGAACGTTGCCACGACGCCGACTTGGCGTCCCTCGCCATCGATCAGGCGCACTTCTCGGACACGAATGCGCTCATTGATGCGCGGCTCGTTCGTCTTGACTGGCTCTCGCCGAAACCTACCTCTGATCTTCCACCTCCTTGGAACCTGGAAACTGATTGAAGCTGCCGCTTCTGCGGAGCCTCGGGGACCTCACGCGGAAGCTTAGGGCCCGCGCTGGAATAACTCCGGGAATTCGGTCGGCTGCGCTGGCGCAGGAATCGAATAGGCCGCGGCACCTCCAGAGGAGTCGCCGCGGCCAGATGTCAGCGCCATCCGAGCGTATGCACACCGTTGCGCTTGCCCGATTGGTAGCGCCGGATCAACAACGATCGAACGGATCGACAACTATCGGAACGTGTACGGAATGATGAGCGTGTCGATCGTCGGGCTGGTGCCCGCGGCGACGTTGTTCACGAGTTCGACGTGCCAACGAACGAACGGATTGCTCGCAAGTACGCGGATGTCGCTCGTCCACGGCGTGATCGTCGTCGGATCGAGAACGGCGGGATCGTTGACATCAGGCTTCGCTCCCTGCCACCGGAAGGACAGGGATGTACCCTGCGGCTGCGAGAACGGAACCAGCTGCTGCGGAACCCAGCGCACAGCCGGCTCCAGAACGTTGATCCAGGCCGACTGAGCCTCGGCACCCGGGGACAGGAACGTCCATGTCACCGACTGGTACCAGGGATTGGACTGAACTACCGGGGGAGAGTCCTGGAAGAGCGAGAACGTCATCGCGTTGAGCGAGTACGTCCCGTCCTGGACCCAGTTCTCGGCCTGCCCCGGCGCGCCGGTGCCATTGCCGAAGTGCTCCACCTCAAGGAGGACAGAGTGCTGCCCGTCGAAGTTGAAGTTCGACGACCAGACGGGCCCCGGAACAACCAGAACTGGGCCCCCGATATTGGGCAACGTGACGGAGGCAATGGGGTTCGGGATCCGATAGTTCAGCGTCGGCGTCACGGTGACCGGAGTCGCGCGGAAGTTCGAGAGCACAGGGCCCTCGGGGCTCGTGCCTCCTGGGAAACCGCCACCGGCGACCGAGTCGGTGGCATGGCCGATCTTGACCTGCGTATTCGGATACGTCAGTTGCAGTTGCGCATTCGCCTGCAGCCAGAAGAAGCCAGTGAGCGTCCGCGCGCGACCACCCATGTCATTGGTCGGGTAGAGCATCTGCCAACGCACCGCTCGCGGGAACCAAACGTTCACGGAACCGTTCGGATTCGGTCCCCACGTGGAGAAAGCCTGCGCCGCAACGGACGTGGTCACGACACCGGGGAGCGCCTTCGTATTCCAATCGGCGAACACGTTGTCGCCGGAGAGGTTTGCGGAGTCGCTGAAGAACGCAAGGTCCTTGACGAGGTCTGACTCGAAGATCAATGCGACGTCGGCGAAGTCATCAGCGGTCGGGTCTTCTTCGGTCGTGAAGATGAAGTCCTGCTGCCGAATGATGTTGTTGCCGGAGAGATCCGTCACGCCGGGCGTGATCGTCACCGCAACCTCGTACGGTCCCTGGCCGAAGCCTTGGAGCGGACGCAACTGAACCACGTTCCCCGCGGTCTGCGGCTTGATCCGTACATCGATGAGAATATCGCGCCCGGCGAGCGGACCGTTCAGCGACGACGCCGTGTAGCGCACCTTCACCGTGGCGGCTTCGTCGTCGACGAAACGTGGCGGCGTGAAGGTCTCGATGTTCATCGGCTCGCTAAATGTGACGTCGATGTCGGCGTCGCTCGCCACGTTGAC
This sequence comes from Planctomycetota bacterium, assembly GCA_024280885.1. Classification (GTDB taxonomy): domain Bacteria; phylum Planctomycetota; class JAJSAM01; order JAJSAM01; family JAJVHW01; genus JAJRPF01. The sequence continues at coordinate 12,183 of JAJRPF010000060.1, forward strand.
AGAGCCGTCGTTCGGCGAGCTCTCGCGGATCTCAGGACGGGAGAAGTCCTGGTGGTACCGATCCGACGTCGTGAACGTCATGCCGAAGGGTTCCGCCAGCGGCGACCCGTCCAGGTTCTGGACGGTCGTGAGCGGATTGGTCGCGCCCGGGCCGCCCTGCATCTCGATTTGATACGAGGTATTCGCCTCGAACCCCTCGGGGTTGTAATCGATCTCGCCAGGCTTGTTGAACGTCGCGGTCCGATAGCGCGGGTCGAAGACGAACTTGCGCGCCTTGACGCGGCGCCCGTTGCGCTTCAGAACCTTGAAGAACACGCCCTCGGCGAGGGTCTGACCGCCGCCCGCCGTGCTGACGATCCGAATGCTCTCTCGATTGACGGAACCCGTCGCCACGAGTTGGGAGGCACGCTCGGGCGACTCCTTGCGAGCGATCACGCCGGGCTCGAAGAATGCCCCGGGCTCTCCGCCGAGCTCGCGGAAGCGCCGCTCCTCTTCGGGGGTCTGGGGAATGTCCGGGTCGGCGATTTTCCGGCTCAGATCGGCCAACTCGACCTGTTCGGCCAGAGTCAGCGGCAACGTGGCACGGATCTTGGGTCCCGTGTCGACGGCGCCGGACATCACGAAGAGCAGGACTGCGTCGCGGTCGATATTCGACGCGCTGCGGCCAGCCGTCGCGACGAAGCGGTCCTTTCCGTCGTAGTAGCCAGCCAGGAAGCGCACGACCACGATGGGCTTCTGCCGCGCCATCGCGAGTTCTTGGGCAGCGATCCCGCCTGTCGCGGCGATCGTTCCTGCTAGCAGTCCGAAGACCAATCCTCTGCGCACTCTCATGCTTCCTCCAACGCGTGGCCCGCTCAAGAGCCCTATACGACCACGCCAGCCCTCGGCTTCGCCAGCCCCACAACAAACAAGATGTCGCGTGGCAGGCTGCACCGTTAGCCCCAGATCGACGCTGCCCACGGGCAAACGCCAACCATTCGTACACCGAACCCCGCTCAGTGAACATCTGTGATGGTAGGGGTGCGAGGGCGCTTGTCAAGCAGCCGCACCCTGCATCAACGGGTGAATTATTCCGAGGCTCCGTCGTCGTCTGGCGCGCACTCGGTCAGCGAGACGTGCAGATCGTCGAGCTGAGCCTGGTCAACACGTGAGGGTGCGCCCGACATGAGGTCGGCGGCACTCGTCGTTTTCGGGAACGCGATGACATCGCGAATCTGCTCGAAACCGGCGAGGCTGGCGGCGACCCGATCGAGCCCGGACGCGATGCCCCCGTGAGGCGGGACGCCATACCGCAGCGCCTCGACGAAGAACCCGAAGCGCTCTTGCGCCTCGGCCTCATCGATCCCGAGTTGGCGAAAGATCGTGCCCTGGACCGCGCGGTCGTGGATGCGAATGCTCCCACCGGCAATCTCCTCGCCGTTCAGCACCAGGTCGTAGGCGCGCGCGCGGGCCGAAGCCGGGTCTGTCTCGAGAAGAGGGATGTCCTCGGCAACCGGCGCCGTGAACGGATGGTGCTTCGCCACGAGCGCGCCAGTCTCTTCAACGACCTCATACATCGGGAACTCGGTGACCCACACCGCCTCGAAGCGTGCGGGGTCACGCAGCCCGAATGCCTTCCCGAGATGGAGCCGGAGATCGCCCGACGCGGGTTCGACAACACTCCTCGGGCCCGCCAAGAAGAGCAATGTGCCGCCATCCACACACGCAGTCGCCTCGGTGAGCGCCGCGCGCTCGGCCTCCGTGAGATGCTTCGCCACCGGACCCGCCCAGCCATCGGCGCGAACCTTCACCCACGCCACGCCACGCGCGCCGCGATCCGCGACCACCGCCGGCAGCGCGTCGAGTTGCTTGCGCGACATCGAGTACTCGGGCGCGAGCGCGATGCAGCGGACGCGGCCTCCGGCGTCGATCGCGCCCTTGAACACGACGAACGCCGAGGCGGAGAGAGCGTCCGTGACGTCGCGCACGGGGAGCCCAAAGCGCAGGTCCGGCTTGTCCGTTCCGTACGTCTCGACGGCGTCGGCATACGACATCCTTGCGAACGGAGTTGGCAATTCGACGCCCGCAACCTCGCTCGTCAGGCGCCGGAGAAGTCCCTCCATCACCGCCTGTACATCCTCCTCCTCGACGAACGACATCTCGAGGTCGAGCTGCGTGAACTCCGGCTGCCGGTCGGCGCGCAGATCCTCGTCGCGAAAGCAGCGGGCGATCTGCCAGTAGCGGTCCAATCCTCCGATCATGAGGATCTGCTTGAGCAACTGCGGGGACTGCGGCAGGGCATAGAACTCGCCGGGATGGACGCGCGACGGAACCAAGTAGTCGCGAGCTCCCTCCGGAGTGGACTTCATGAGGATCGGCGTCTCGACCTCCACGAACTCCAGTTCGTGCATGTAGTCACGCACGATCCTATTCACCTGAGCACGGACCTCAAGTGCCCGACGCACCTCGGGACGGCGGAACTCAAGGTAGCGATAGCGCAGACCAAGTTCCTCCGACGAGCGCTCGGCACCGGTGACGGCCACCGGGAGCGGATCGGCCCGCGACAGCACCTCGAATCCGTCGACTACGATCTCGACGGCGCCCGTCTCGCGATCCGGATTCTGCTTATTCTCGGGACGCAGCCGGACGGAGCCGGACACGCGCACAACCCACTCGAGGCGGACTCGATCCGCGATCTCGGCGGCTTCACCGGCATCCGGATCCAGCACGCATTGCGTGACTCCGTAGCGATCGCGAAGATCGATGAAGAGCAGCCCGCCATGGTCGCGGCGATTCTGAACCCAACCGCAGAGCGTGACGCGTTCGTCGGCGTGCTCGGCCCGGAGTTCCCCACAGGTATGACTTCTCAGCATCTCGATCTCCTCTGTCGCTGCTCGCCGCGCGGCGAGAGGCTGCGCAGCGTCGCCGCTAGTACGCGAGGCTGCGCAGCGTCGCCGCTAGTACGCGCTCACGTGCCGTTTTTTGCACCCTGATGCCCCCCATCGAGGGCGCTCGCCGCCGCCTGGAAAAAGGGTCCCGGCAGCGAGGGCGGACGGGAGACTGATCCCGTTTCCCGCCATCGAACATGGAGAAGTCCCGATGCAGACCTCGCTCATCCTGATCAAGCCCGACGGCGTGCAGCGCCGCCTCACCGGCCGCATCCTGTCCCGCTTCGAAGAGAAGGGACTGCAGATCGTCGGCGCCCGGTTCATGAAGATTCCGCTGGAACTCGCTGAGACGCACTACGAAGCCCACAAGGAGCGTCCTTTCTATCCCGGTCTCGTGCAGTACATGACGTCGAGCCCCGTCCTCGCGCTCGCTCTGCGCGGCAAGAGCTCGATCGCGGTCATTCGTAAGATGCTGGGCGCGACGTTCGGGTCGCAGGCCGATCCGGGCACGATCCGCGGCGACTTCGCGATCAGCGACGGGTACAACCTCGTCCACGCGAGCGACTCTCCCGAAGCGGCCGAGAAGGAACTCGGCCTCTTCTTCCCGGAGGGCACCGTGGACTATGGCATGGCGGATACACCCTGGGTGTACGACGTCGAATCGGATCTCGGCTAGCCGAGCGCACTCGACGCATGCCGCGTCGCGCGGGGTCGTCCCGCGCGACGTGACCGAAGAATGACGTCACCGGCGAGGATCGGTGGCGCCCCGAGGAGGGTCGTCTGCAGCATGAGAGTTCCGCGAATTCCGAACTTGGCTCCGCTTGTCCTCGTGCTCGCCTGCTTGACGCAGGCCTGCACGACGCTTGGAACCGAGGATCGCAAGACCCTGACGCTGCACCTCGAGAACGCCGCTCAGTACTACGATCAGGCTCATTACCAGCGCGCCTACCAACAATGGGGGCTCGCGCTGGAAGTCGATCCGCTGAACGGAAAGGGACGCCTCGGCCAGGCCATGGCACTCTACCAGCTCGGCCTCGAGGAGTCGCCTGCAGGCGTTTCGCGGCTGCAGCTCGCGTCGGAGCGGCTGAATGAGCTGCGCTACGAAGATCTCGACGGCCTGGAGTGGCAGGCCGAACTCGGCTTCGCGCTCGTGAATGACCGCTGGGTCTCGCTCTACTCCCGAAAAGTGCGGCTGCTGAAGTACGAGTTGGCGGAGAAGATCGTCAACGGATCGGCTGGCAACGAAGAGGCGGGTGACGAACAGGTCGGCCTGGACCCGGCGACCCGAAAGAGCAAGACCGAGGAACTCAAACTCGCGACAGCGGAGCTCACTCGTCACGCTCGTCTCGCGGAACGGAGCTACGGCATCGTGAATGCGGGGGAGCGCGAGGCGCAGTACCAGCTCACCTGCTTGGTTGGCCTCGCCAAGGTGACGGCCTACCGCGGCGACTTCGAGGCGAGCCTGGTGTACGTCCGCGAGTACGAGCAGCAGATCGTGCGCTCGAAGCGTCTCTGGCGCGACGCCGTGGAACGCTACCCGCGCGAGGCGGCCCTCTGGCAGCAGAAGCTCCACGGCGCCGAGTTGCAGGAGGCCGAGTTACGGGATCTGACCGCGAACGTTCTGTTCAAACTCGAACGCATCGAAGAGGCCGAGGCCGAGTTGAACGTCGTGATCGAACTCGATCCCGAACGCGAGGGCGCCTACCTCAATCGCGGCATCGTACGTCAGGCGCGTCGCGACTGGGATCGTGCGCGGCAGGATCTGCGCACCTTCCTGGCCATCACCGCCCGCGACGAAAAGGACGCGAGCGTGATCGAGGCCAAGCGACGCCTCAAGGTTGTCGAAGCACGCGTGCGGGAAGAGGACGAAGCCGCCGTGGACCGCCTGCAAGGCGGCGGCTGATTGCTCGCCGAACGCGCGGCGCATTCAGCAGGGTCCCCGGGGCAAGGCTGCCGCTTGCACCGCGTGTTCGGCCAAGGCGGCGCCATCGCCTCGACCACGTCGCGCGGCTGACGATGCCCGTGTCCCCCATGTCTGTCGTCGTGTTAGGCTGCCGTTCATGCTCATGCGCCGCGCCCACATCGCCTGCGTTGCAGCCGCGCTCGCAATCGGCCTGTTGGCGACCACAGCCCTCGCCGCAGAGGTCTTGAAGCTCAAGAACGGTGGGCTCGTCCCAGGCGACATCGTGAGCATGGACGACGACGGGTTGACCTTCGCGCGGCAGGCGGGTGGCGAGCTCCGCGTCGAGTGGGAGGCCGTGCTTCCGATCTCGCGCTTCGAGTTGTGGGAGTCCACGCTCGCCGACGACGACGCAGCCGGACGGCTCGCCCTCGCCGAGTGGGCGATCGACAACGAGCTCTTCGATCAGGCACGCCACGCGGCCATGAAGGTGAAGGGCCTGCACGGCAAGGACGCAGACTCCGCGGCTCAAAGAGATCGTGCCGAAGCGCTCTTGGCTCGCATCGACCACGAGCGGGCAGAAGCACTGGCACGGCACCTCGAGAACGCTGCTCGGTACTACGACGAAGCCGAGTTCCGACGTGCCGCCGAGCAGTGGGGGCTCGCCCTGAAGATCGCGCCACGCGACGCGAAGGGGCGTCTCGGACGGGCCATGGTGCTCTATCACCTCGGCCGCGAGGAGTCGCCCGGAGGCATCTCACGGCTGCTACTCGCGTCGGAGCAACTCGACGCGTTGCGCCACGAAGACCTCGGCGGCCTCGAACAGCACGCCGAGTTCGGCTACGCGCTCGCGAACGATCGGCTGGTCTCGCTCTACGCACGCAAGATCCGATTGCTGAACGTCGAATTGGCGCGTGACGATGACGCGATCGACGCGTCCACCCGGAAGGCGAAGGCCAAGGAACTTGAGAGTGCCAACTCGCAGCTCAAGCGTCACGCGCGCATCGCGGAAGAGAGCTACGGCGTCGTCCAGGCGGGCGAGCTCAAAGGCCAGAGCGAGCCCACGTGCCTGCTCGGCTTGGCACGCATGGCCGCCACCCGCAACGAATTCGAAACGAGCTTGCGCGACGCTCGTGCGTGCGAGAAGCAGATCGTGCGCTCGAAGATCCTCTGGCGCGCCGCCTCGGAACGCTTCCCGGGCGAGGCGGCCGTCTGGGAACAGAAGCTCCACCGGGTCGTCTTGCAAGAGTCGGAACTGCGGGATCTCATCGCGAGTGTTCTCCTGCAGCTCGATCGTTTCGACGAGGCCCAGGCCGAGCTGAACGTCGCGATCGAACTCGCCCCCGAACGTGACAGCGCCTACCTCCACCGTGCCATCGTGCGTCAGGCACGCCAGGAGTGGGGCCTCGCGCGGGAGGATCTGCGCAAGTTCCTGACGGTGACCAGACGCCACGCGAACGACCCCAGCGTGATCGAGGCACGACTCCGCTTGGATGCCGTCGAGACTCGCGTGCGCGACGGACGCTGATCGCTCACGGGCCGCTCCCGAACAGCCAAGCCAGTTCGCGAAGCACGTCCCCACGCGCCCCCGAATCCCGCTATCATCGTGGTATGTTGTTGTCCATGCTCATCCGCCGTCCGCGCTACGTCTCTGTGGCCGCCGCCATCGCTCTGGGATTACTGAGCTCTAGGGCTCTGGCTACCGAAGTCTTGAAGCTCAAGAATGGTGAGCTCATCCCGGGCGACATCGTGCGCATGGGCGACGACGGGTTGACGTTCGAGCGGCAGAAGGGCGGCGAGTTCCGTGTCGGCTGGGACGCCGTCCTCCCGATCTCGCGCTTCGAGCTATGGGAGTCGACGCTCGCGACCGACGACGCGACGGGGCGCCTCGTGCTCGCCGAGTGGGCCATCGAGAACAAGCTTCACCACCAGGGACGCCGCGAAGCCTTGAAAGTGAAGGGCCTGAGCGGCAAGGACACGGAGTCGAAGAATAGGGCGAAGCGCGCCGACGCGCTCCTCGCGCGTCTCGATGTCGAGCAGGCCGACGGCGCACTCACGGAGATCGACGCGCTGATCGCGAAGGATGATCCGGCGGGTGCGCTCGTCCGCGCTCGCAAGTACCTGCGCGTGGCAGCGCCGGGGAAGCACGCCGACCGGGTTCGTGCACGCGTGCCCGATCTGCTCGTGCGCATCGAGCGAGCCGCAGCGCTGAAGGAGGAGCGACGCGAAGACGCAGCGCGCGCACGCGATGTCGCGCGCAAGGCAAGTTGGGTGCGCCAGAATCTCGAGCGCGCTTTGCGGACGAAGACGAAGGCGCAAGAGACCTCGATCGAGGCCTACGCCTACCTGCAGAAGGGCAACCAGACGCGGTCACGGCGCGCACTGGCGGCGGCCGAGAAGGGCTTTGTCTCCGCCCGCGACCTCTTGAAGCGCGTACGCCGCGGCGCCGGACCCGGCGACATCGCCGAACAGTGCCAGCGCGAAATGAAGGACGCGGATCGGCGTACCGTGGATCTGCTCACGCGCTGGGGCGAACTCGAGGTCGGGAACCGATCGTGGAAAAAGGCGAGCGCGCCCGTGGACCGCGGCCTGCGCATCGATCCGGTGAATCGCACGCTGCTCGACCTCCGTCACACGATTGACACGAACTGGATCCGACGCCGCGCGTCCGGTATCACGAACGCGAAGCCGCGCGGCAGTTCCAACTAAGCGTTGCTGTGTTGCATCCGGAAGTGTTGCGTCCCACGCTCCGGAGTCCAGCACCATCGAGAGCCACGCGATCGGGCGCGACATGATCGCGTTGCCCTGCGCCCCGCTGGGCTACTTGCCTGTAGGCCAATAGCCCTCGAGCAGGGCGTCGTCCCCCACCGCGCCGACGCGCGAGTGCACGAGACGAGGAGCCGCGCCGATCGGCCAACCGTCGCCGGCAAACGGGCTGGGTGCGGATGTCCCCCCAAAGACCAGCGGCGCCACGAACGCCATGACTTGGTGCACGACGCCGCTCCGCAACGCGGCGCCGGTCAACGTCCCCCCCGCCTCGAGCAACGCACGCCGCACGCCGCACGCGCGTAGAGCACGGAACCCGGCGAGGACGTCGACACGTCCATCGGCATCCGCGTCGGTCTCGATCACGACCACGCCCGCGTCTTCAAGGACTGCTCTGCGCGATCCGGGCGCGCCCGCGGCACAGATCACCATCGTCGGAATGTCACGGGCAGAGACAACGAGTCGCGCACTCGGCGGCACACGCAGGGCCGAGTCGAGGACGACGCGCGTTGCGGGCGGAAGCCCGCTCGCCTCGGTGTCGCGTGCCGTGAGCTGAGGATCGTCCGCGATCACGGTCGCGACGCCGACGACGACCGCCTCGACCCGGGCGCGTATCTCGTGCACGAGAGCGCGCGCGGGAGCGCCCGTGATCCAGCGAGAGGCGCCGCATGCATCGGCCGTTCGACCGTCGGCACTCAGCGCCCACTTCGCGATCGTCCACGGCACGTCCGCTCCAAGATGTGCCGCGTAGTCCGCGATCGCCGCCACGCACTCCGACTCGCAAACTCCCTCGCGATACCCGATCCCACTCTCCGCCAATGCGGCGCGCGCCTGTCCCGTGGTGGCCGGATTGGGATCCGCAACGCCCGCGACGACGTGTGCGATGCCAGCCGCGGCGATCGCTCGCACGCACGGCGGCGTCTTCTTGCGCGTGTGGGCACACGGCTCGAGTGTCGTGACCAGCGCTCCACCGCGTGCGGCCTCACCCGCTTCGAGGAGCGCCGCCGGCTCCGCATGCAGCCCGCCATACGCCGCCGTGTGCCCGCGGCCGACCACCGTGCCGCCCGAGTCCAGCACGATCGCCCCGACGGCGGGGTTTGGCTCCACGCGCATTCGGGCGCCCTCCGCGAGCACGAGCGCTTCGGCCATCAGTGATCGCAGACGCTCCGCGGCGATCATGTGGATCGACTCAGGCCCCGGTCTCAGGAACGAGTACGCCGTAGAGGGCCGCCGCTGTGGCGCGCTCGACGTGCACGTTGACGAATTCGCCCGCGAGGTCCGGGGAACCGTCGAGGATGACCATGTGCTGGCCCTCGGCGCGGCCGGATAGGCGCGCAGCATTGCGCGGCGACGGACCGTCCACCAGAACGCGGATCTGCGTACCGACGAGCGCTTGGTTGCGCTCCACGGAGATGCTGTCCTGCAGCGCGAGCAGCTCGTTCTTGCGCTCGCGTTTCGTCTGATCCGACACATCGTCAACGTACTGCTCGGCGGCCGCGGTTCCAGGCCGCGGCGAGTACTTGAAGACGTAGATCTGCTTGAAGCGCACCTCTTCCATCAGCGACCGCGTCGCCTCGAATTCCGCCTCGGTCTCGCCCGGGAAACCGACGATGAGATCCGTCGCAAGCTCGATGCCGGGGCAGACCTCGCGGGCCTTCGCGCAGACCTCGAGGTAGCGTTCGCGCGAGTACCCGCGGAACATCCGGCGGAGCACATCGGAGTGCCCGTGTTGCGCTGGAAAGTGGAGATATCCGGCGGCCGACGGCGTTTCTGCCATCGCCTCCAGCAACTCGTCCCGGATGTCCATCGGATTGCTCGTCAAGAACCGGATGCGATCGATCCCGTCGATCTGATCGACGGCACGGATCGCGTCGCCGAGCGTCGGTCGGCCCGGCAGATACCGTCCGTACGTATTGATGTTCTGGCCGAGAAACGTGACTTCTCGGACGCCGTCTTCGGCGAGGCGTCGGACCTCATCAACCACGTCCTCGAAGGGTCGATCGGTCTGGACTCCGCGCGTCGTCGGCACGATGCAATAGCTGCATTTGTGATCACAGCCGCGCATCACCGACACATACGCGCGGTGACGTTGGGGTCGGACCCGCACGTCGCGCACGATGTCAACGAAGCCATCCGTCTCGATCGCGATGACCTGCCCCTCGGTCTCCGCTCGTTCCACCAACGTGTGCATCTCGTGAAAGCGGCGCGTGCCGCAGACGAGGTCGACGTGCGGCATGCGACGCAAGATGGACTCCGCGTCACGCTGAGCCATGCAGCCCATGATGCCGATCAGCAGACCGGGATCACGCTCCTTGCGCGGACGCAACGCGCCGAGGCGCGACCAAACGCGGTTCTCGCTCTGGTCGCGTATCGAACACGTGTTGAAGAGGATCAGGTCGGCGTCCTCGGGGTCCGCGGTGCGTGCCCAACCGTGCTCCGAGAGGCGCGAAACTGCCAACTCGCCGTCGAGGAAGTTCATCTGACAGCCGAACGCCTCGACGAAGACCTTTCGCGAGACCATCGCTCGCGCCGACTCGCAGCTCAATACCGTCTCGACCTCGCTCAACGGATCCTCCACGCCCTGTTTTCAGGGCCACGTCGTATTCTTTCGTGGCGTTGCACGCGTTCAGTGCGCACCGCCCGGGCGGTGCCCGCGGCCCCTCAGGCGAGCGCGAGCGCGCGGTCGCGCCGCCGCTCCAGGTTCCGGCGCTGCGCACTCAACTCATCGAGTTCCTTCTTGGGAAGTCCGCCCCCATCGCGCGCGCCGAGCAGCCGAGCCGAGAGCACGTCAAGTGCACGACCGTAGGCGTCGGCGGCCTCTTCGCTGAAGCCGCCCTCGAGGAACGAGTCCGCCGCAAGTGTGTAGCCCGTCAGAGCGCCGCCGTTCGGATACATGTATCCGTAGAACTCCGGCAGCCCCCCATCGTGAACGCCGCGAACCAGACGTTGACCGAAGAGATACACCGACCGAACCATGATCCGGTTCCGCGAGAACTCGGGCAACAGGACGCCCTCGAGTCGACGCCGAGCCTTCGCGTAGAGGTTGCGAACGTGCCGCAAACGACGCGGGTAGTAGACGTTCGCCTCGCGGTAGTAGCGGTCGTACGCCTTGCGATCCGCGCGCATGAAGTCCTCGCGGATCGTCCAGTGCTCCTCTTTCAGGATCGAGACCTCGTGATAGATATTCGTCACGAAGCTGTCGAACGGGTCGACGGAGTCCAGACCGCGGAAGAGCTGGTGCGCCGCGTCCTTCAACTGCTGCAATTCGTTGTCGCGGAGTGTGGACAGCGCGTGCGGATCGAAGAGTGAGAGCAGTTCGTCGGGTGCGAGCTTGATCTCACGACGGTCCTTGCCGTACGACTCGACGAAGATCTCGACGCGCCGCTCGTACCCGTCGAAGAGGGCAGAGAACGCCTGGAAGGACCGATAGAAGGCTCTCACCAATGTCCAACGGCGCTCTTCTGTTCGCATCCCTCTATTCAACACGGAAGGACCCGAACGCGCGACTCCATCGCGTGCCCGGGTCCCATGTTTGGCCGAGGGAAGACTCCGCGATCCACCTCGGTGTGGAGAGGATCGAGAGTTCGGAGCGCCGCAGCCTCAAGGCCGCGTCCGCTCCCAGATCGGGTGGTGAGCGCAGACCAGGTGTGCACCCCGGCCTCCGCGTCACGCCGAGGCAGTCTCGGCGGTCTCTTCGGTGCTCGGCTCCTCGGCCTCGTCCGCATCGTCCGGGTCGATCAACTCACGATCGACCAACTCGAAGACGACCGTCGGAGCATTGTCGCCGAGTCGCCCGTGCGCGTGACGGAGCATGCGCGTGTAGCCGCCGGGCCGATCCGCGTAGATCGGTGCAATCGACTCGATCAATCGCGCGACGGTGGTCTCGTCGTGCAGATCCTTCAGTAGCCGGCGATAGGCATTGAGTGCGATGACGTCGTCGCCCGCCGCACGGGCTGCGGCGCCGCGCTTCGCGATTGTGATCATCTTCTCGGCGAACGGACGGAAGTCCTTCGCACGAGCGACAGTGGTGGTGATGCGGCCGTGCGCGAAGAGCGCGCAGACGACGTGACGACGAAGCGCATGACGCTGCGAGGTCTGCCGTCCGAACTTCCGACCTGATTTGCGATGGCGCATGGGTGTCTCCGATTTCTTCTTCGATCCTCCGCCGTCCCGTCCCGCTCCGCTGACTTGGTAGTCCGCGGATGCGGTGGGCCGCCGTACTCGATCAGCCGTCTACGAGTTGAGGATCGCGTCCACGTCCATGCCGAGTTCGAGGCTGAGCTCCTTGAGCTTCTTGTCGATCTCGCGCAATGACGTCTTCCCGAAGTTCTTCACGCCGAGCAGGCTGTCCTTCGTCCGTCCGACGAGTTCAGCAACCGTCTCGATCTCTTGCTCGGCCATGCAGTTCGCCGCACGCACAGAGAGGTCGAGTGTCGAGATCGGCCGCAGCAGCAATTCCTTCTGCGACGTCGTCGGACTCGTCTCCTCGACGCCAGTGGAGAGCCCTGCGAAGATGCCCGCAGGCGCCGACTCGCCGCCGTCACCCGGAAGGATGAACGGGTTGAGGTGCTTGCGATAGATCTTGGCCGCCTCGAGCACCGCCATCTCAGGCGTGATCGTACCGTCGGTCCAGAGCTCGAGAACCAGCTTGTCGTAGTTGGTCATCTTGCCGACGCGCGTGGCGTGCGTGCTGTAGCGAACACGCTGCACAGGCGAGAAGATGGAGTCGACGGGGATCACACCCAGCTCCATGTCCTCATCGTAGTTCTCGTCCGCTGTGACGTAGCCGCGTCCGCGGCGCACGGTCACCTCGATGTCGAGTGCGATGTCGTCCTTCGACATCGTGCAGATGTAGAGGTCCTTGTTGACGACCTCGGTATCCGACGTCTCCTCGAAATCGCCAGCCGTAACGACACCCTTCGCCGACTTGCGCAAACGCAAGGTGCGGGGATCGGTCGACTCGACCTTCACGAGTAGACGCTTGACGTTCAGGATGATCTCGGTGACGTCCTCGACGACGCCATCGATGGTCGAGAACTCATGGTCCACGCCGCCGATCTTGACGTGTGTCGCAGCCGCACCCTCAAGAGAGGAGAGCAGCACGCGGCGCAGGCCATTGCCGACTGTGGTACCGAAACCCTTCTCAAAGGGCTCGGCGAGGAACATGCCGTATGTGTCGTTGCTAACGGTCTCGTCGCGGACGACGCGGTTGGGCAACTCGAATTCGCGCCAACGAATGCGCATGCTCGGAACCTCCTGGCGGCCGGTTCGATGGCCGCCGAGTGCGCCGGGATAACCGGCTCTGGTCGAATGTCAGTTCAGGGAAGAAAGGAGAGTCGTCGGGACCCGCGCTAGCGCGAGCACACCTCGACCACGAAGAGCTCGTTGATGTCGACCGGGACTTCCTCGCGCTTCGGAAGCGTGAGAACGGAGCCCTCGAGTCCATCGTCATTCACCGAGACCCACGAGGGGCTCGAACGCGCGCCACGGGACATCTCGAGACCGGCCTTCGCGAGCGACTTGGATTTCTCCTTGTCGGCGATGGTGATCTGCGTGCCCTCCTTGACGAGCATGCTCGGGATGGTCGCCTTGTGACCGTCGAAACGGACGTGGCCGTGACGGATCATCTGGCGCGCCATGTTGCGCGACGAGCCGAAGCCCATTGCGTAGACGACGTTGTCGAGACGACGCTCGAGCAGGATCAACAGGTTCTCGCCCGTGTTGCCCTGCTGGCGCTTGGCCTCGGCGAACACGCGCCGGAACTGCTTCTCAAGCACGCCGTAGGTGCGCTTGAGCTTCTGCTTCTCGCGCAGACGCGTTCCGTAGTCGGACATGCGCCGACGGCCTCGGCGGCGCACGGCGCCCGGAGGCGTCTCGCGGCGCTTGACCGCGCACTTCTCGGTGTAGCAGCGAATGCCCTTGAGGTAGAGCTGCACGCCTTCGCGCCGGCAGAGCCGGCACTTGGCGTCGGTGATCCTTGCCATTTCGTTACTGACCTTTCGTCGATGCGTCACCCCGGGTCGCCACGTTCGGCCCGCCAAAGGTGGCGGTCCCGCGCGGGCGGCTCTCGCGAAGCCGAGGCATCGCGACGCATCCAATACTCGAGAGCTCGTCTGAATTCGATCGGCCCCGGCGGGGCCTGGTCGCATCTGGTCGTCTGCTGGCTTCACTGGAGTGCGCGTCCTCGCGGACACACACTCATGTGTACTGTCTAACTAGACGCGGCGACGCTTGCGCGGCCTGCATCCGTTGTGAGGGATGGGTGTGCAATCCTCGATGACGCGGATCTTGATGCCGTTGGCGGCGAGCGAGCGGATAGCCGACTCGCGACCCGCACCTGGCCCCTTCACCTTGACCTCGGCCTCGCGCACGCCCAACTTCAGAGCCTTGTCGGCCACGCGCTCGGCGGCCTTCTGGGCCGCGAACGGCGTGCTCTTGCGCGAACCCTTGTAGCCGATCGTGCCAGCCGAGTCCCAGCAGATGACCTCGCCGTTGGGCTCGGTGACCGAGATGATCGTATTGTTGAAGCTTGCCTGGACATGGATGATCGCCCGGGGCACGTTGCGCTTGACCTTCTTCTTTGCCTTGGCCATATCGGTCTACCGCTCCTTCACGGACTTCTTGCGAGCAACCGTGCGCTTCGGACCCTTCCGAGTGCGCGCGTTGGTACGCGTTCGTTGCCCGCGCGTCGGAAGACCGCGGATGTGGCGGAGACCGCGATAACAGCGGATCTCCTTGAGGCGCTGCACGTTCTGCATCACCTGCCGGCGCAGCTGACCCTCGGTCACGTACTTGCGCTCGATCAGCTGATTCAGCTGCGAGACCTGCTCGTCCGTGAGTTCGTGAGCCCGCATCGAAGGGGCGATCTTGGCCTCCTCGAGCAGCAGCTTCGCTGTGTGGTACCCGATCCCGTAGACATACGTCAGGGCGATATCCACGCGCTTGTTCGCGGGGATGTCCACTCCGTTCACTCTAGGCATTGACCATCACCCCTGACGCTGCTTGTGGCGCTTGTTCTCGCAGATCACCCGCACCACACCGTGGCGCCGGATCACCTTGCATTTATCGCAAATTCGCTTCACTGAAGATCTGACCTTCATCGTGGCCTCCAGGCCCGCCGGTCTCTCACCGGCCCGCGCACCTCGCGCTATCTGCCTCTGACGTCTCGGGGCCTCCCGACGATCCGGCACATGCCGGCGTCGAACGGTGACACCTCGACTTCGACCTCGTCACCAGGGACCAATCGAGTCAACAGTGCTCTGGCGTCGCGCGCCACATGCCCTGTCAGACTCCGTCCGCCCGGCAACTCGACTCGGACCATCGCGTTGGGGAGGAGATCCCTCACCACCGCGGCAATTCGAGCCTGCTCGCTACTCACGAGCCACCTTCATTCTCACAGAACCGTCATCACCTCCGCACCGGAGGACTTGATCGCAATCGTGTGTTCGAAATGGGCGGAAAGCCTACCGTCGCTTGTCACAACCGTCCAGCCATCGTCGAGCACGCGGACATCGCGTTCTCCGGCGTTTACCATCGGTTCGATGCAAATCGCCATTCCTGGCCTCAAGATCACGTCCTTGTGACGCATCGACGGCTCGACATAATTCGGCACGGAAGGGTCCTCGTGCATCCGCCGACCGATCCCATGTCCGGCGTACTCGCGAACGAGTGTGTAGCCACGCGCTTCGGCGTGCTGCTGGACTGCCGCGCCAATCGCGGAGAGACGCGTTCCCGGACCGCATACGGCCACCGCCAGGTCCAGACACTCCTGCGTCGTGTCGAGCAGGCGCTGCGCCTCCTTCGACACATCCCCCACCGGCAGACAGATCGCCGCATCGCCGACGAAGCCGTCGATCCGCGCGCCGACGTCCACGCCGATGATGTCGCCCGACTGGAGCTTTCGTGAGCCCGGGATTCCATGCACCACTTCCTCGTTCACCGAGGCGCAGATGCTCGCGGGGAACCCGTGGTAGCCCTTGAATTCGGGCGTCGCGCCGCTCTCGCGAATGACCTGCTCGGCGCCAGCATCGAGCTCGCCGGTCGTGACTCCCGGTCGCACGTTCTCGCGCAGGTAGGCATGCACCTTGGCGACGATGCGTCCGGCCTCGCGCATGACCTCGAACTCTTCGTCGGTCTTGATCGAGATCACGACGGGCTCCCGACGGCAGAAGCGACCCGCGTCGCCACGTCGTCCATCGAGCCGACACCATCCACGCGTCGCAGGATCGCGCCGCGCTCGGCGTAGAGTGCGGCGAGAGGGGCGGTTACATCGCGGTAGACGTCGAGCCGGTGACGGATGACCTCGGGCGTATCGTCGGCCCGCCCCTCGCCCCGAGAAGTGAGGCGCTGCAGCAACTCGTCTTCGGGGACCTCGAGCAGGACGACGGCGGCGAGAGCGAGGCCCAGACGCGTCAGTGCGGCGTCGAGCAACTCGGCCTGCGGAACCGTGCGCGGGAAACCGTCGAGCAGGAAACCGGTCCGACAGTCATCGGCCTGCACGCGCTCCTCGACGAGCGACGAGATCACCGTGTCGGAGACGAGCTCTCCGCGTTTCAAGATCGCATCGACCTCGCGTCCCATCGGTGTGCCAGCAGCGACGGCACCACGGAGCATCTCGCCCGTGCTAACGTGCGCGATCCCGAGCGACGCAGTCAAGCGAGTAGCCTGCGTGCCCTTGCCGGAGCCGGGTGGTCCAAGGAAGACGACGTTCAACGAGCGTTCGGCCTACTGGCCGCCTCCGCCCTTCATGAACCCATCGTAGTTACGCATGAGCAACTGAGCGTTCATGCGGTCCACGAGATCGAGGGCGACGGCCACGACGATCAGGATCGACGTGCCTCCGAGGAAGCTCGCCGTCATCCGATCGATATTCATGCTGCCCGAGATCACGTTCGGAAGGATGCTGATCCCAGCGAGGAAGAACGAACCGGCGAGCGTCAGTCGGACCAGGACACGGTCGAGGAACTCGGCGGTCGCCTTGCCGGGGCGAATGCCCGGAACGAACGCGCCGTACTCCTTCATGTTCTTCGCCATCTCGGACGGCTGGAACATCAATTGCACCCAGAAGAACGAGAAGAAGAAGATCATCGCGATATAGGTCATTGTGTAGACCCAGCCGAGATGGTCCTGGAAGAGGTCGCGCCCGTACGCCCAGTCGAGCGCCCCCTGGCTGAAGAGCACGCCGGGGAAAGCGAGCAGCGAGACGGCGAAGATCACAGGCATCACGTTCGCCTGATTGACCTTGAGCGGCATGTAGTGCTTCTGGCCGCCGTAGACGCCTTGCCCACGGACCATTCGCGCGTACTGGATCGGAACTCGCCGCGAGCCCTTGGTCACGTACACCACGGCCAGCGACACGCCGAGGTAGATCGAGATCAACAGCGCTGCCTTCAGTACGCCCTGGGCGAAGGCCTCGTCCGGGTTCGTGACGCCCACGGGGTTCATGAGCGACGCGATGGAACTCGGCAGGTTCGACAGGATGCCCGCCATGATCAGCAACGAGATCCCGTTGCCGATGCCGTACTCGGTCACCTGCTCACCGAGCCACATCAGGAAGATGCTGCCCGCTGTCAAGCCGATCACGGCCGGTATGTAGAAGCCGAGAATTGGCCCCGGGAAGCCCACGTACGCCTCGAGATCAACGAGCGGTTCGGCCAAGCCCAGGAACTGCGGGTTTAGAACGATGCCTTGCAGGATGAAGACGGCCTGGATGAGGCAGATGGGAACAGTGCCCCACCGCATCCACTGATTCAGCCGCTTCTGACCCTGGGAGCCCTCTTTGGCGATCTTCTCGATCGACGGAACGACCTTGCCCAGAATGCTGAAGATGATCGAGCTTGAGATGTAGGGCATGATGCCCAGGCTGAAGATGCCGAACGACATGAAGCCGCCGGCCGACAGCGCACTGAACGTGCCCAGGATGCCGCCGATGCCGCCACCGGGGCCGCCCTGCGCCTCCATCTGCCGAATGACATCGAAGATCCGCGCCTGCGAGATACCCGGAATGGGAATCTGGAACCCGACGCGATAGATCGCGAGCAGGATCAGGGTCGTGACGATCTTCTTCCGAAGATCCTCGACACGGAACAGGTTGAGCGCCTTCTCAAACATCGGTCGGTCTGACTACGATGCCTGACCGTCGGACGCGTCGGCGCCGTCGGTTGCAGTGCTGTCAGTTGCGGTGCCGTCACTTGCAGGGTCGTCCGCGACGAAGACCGTGGCGGAGCCGCCGGCGGCCTCGATCTTCGCGAGGGCGGTCTTGCTGAACGCGTCGGCAACGACGTCGGTCTTGCCGGTCAGTTCGCCTCCGCCGAGCACCTTGAAACGACGCGTCTTCTTCTTGAGAAGACCGTGCTTCTTCAGCAGATCGATGGTGACCGTCTGCCCCGCGAACGGCGCGATACGGTTGAGATTGACCGCCTCGTACTCGATGCGGAAGAGCGAGTTGCTGAAGCCGCGCTTCGGGAGACGACGGATGAGGGGCATCTGGCCGCCCTCGTGGTGCAGTAGGCCACCGAATCCCGAACGCGACGCCGCGCCCTTTGAACCGCGTGACGATGTCTTGCCCGCGCCCGAACCGGTACCCCGGCCCTTACGACGCTTGAAGCGCCGACCGACGTCCACTCCCACTACCTTCGATATGTCCATCAGAGCGTCACTCCGCGCATTTCCGCGACCTGCTCCTTGCGGCGCAGTTGCAGAAGTCCATCCAACGTGGCACGCACCACGTTGATCTTGTTCGTGGACCCATAGGTCTTCGTGAGGATGTCGTGTACGCCAACGGCCTCGAGGAGCGCGCGCACCGCGGGACCGGCTGTGACGCCCGTACCGGCAGAGGCTGGCTTCATGAAGACACGTGTCGCGCAATAGCGCCCGACGACTTGGTGCGGGATCGTCGCGCCGACAAGCGGCACGCGGATCAGGCGCTTCTTGGAGTCCTTGACGGCCTTTTCGACCGACGTCGGGACTTCCTTCGCCTTGCCGAAGCCGTAGCCGCAGATACCCCTGCCGTCGCCCACGACGACTAGCGCGCTGAAGCTGAACCGGCGACCGCCCTTGACGACGGTGGCACAACGGTTGATCTTCACCACGTTGTCGGTGAGGTCGATGCCAGCGGCATCGACGAATTCGAGGTTGTCGTATTTATCCTTCATGCGATTGATCCGTGCTCTCTGGCCTTCAGCCGGGTCCGTTTAGAACTCGAGTCCCGCTTCGCGCGCCGCGTCGGCAAGCGCCTGGACGCGGCCGTGATAGCGGAAGCCACCACGATCGAAACTGACCTTCTTGATGCCGGCCTCAAGCGCCCGCTTGGCGACATCTGCTCCGACGACCTTGGCGCCATCGACGTTCTGTCCCTTGACGTCAGTCATCCCGAGCGACGACGAAGCACACAGGGTGCGCCCCGCAACGTCGTCGATAATCTGTGCTGAAATCTGCTTGTTCGAACGCGAGACGGCGAGACGCGGACGCTCGGCGGTCCCGGAGACTCGTCCCCGGATCCGGCGATGCCGGCGATCGTGCATCATCTGCTTCTTGGCTGCTCTTCTCATGAGATTGCTTCCGTGTTCCGTTAGCCGCCCGAGGCGAACGACTTGCCGGCCTTCTTCACAATGCGCTCGTTCAGGTAACGAATGCCCTTGCCGTTGTACGGCTCTGGCGGACGCACCTTGCGGGTGCGTGCGGCCATCTGGTGGACGGCCTGCTTGTCGCAGCCGATCATCAGGATCTGCGTCGCCGAGGGAGTCGTGACCGTGACGCCATCGGGGATGTCCAACATGATCTCGTTGGCGAACCCGACCTTCAGCGCGAGCCGCTTGCCGCGCACGTTCGACTGGTAGCCGACGCCGACGATCTCGAGCGTGACCGAGTAGGGCTTCTGCACGCCCTCGATGTTCCCGGCAAGGATGCTACGCACCATGCCGTGACACGACCGGTCATGCTTGCTGTTGGTCTTGCGCTCGACCGTGGCCGAACCATCCCCAACGGTGACCGTCACTCCGGACGGAATAGCGAATTTCACTTCGCCCTTGGGGCCCTTCACGACCGCTTCACTCCCGGACACCGTCATGGTGACTCCGGCAGGAAGAGGCAGGGGCGACTTTCCGATACGCGACATCTTGTGAACTCCGAGTGGGCCGTAGTGGCCGAAGCCGATCAGCGTGGTCTATCAGTCAGTGGCGTCTGTGAGACAGTGGCGTCTGTGAGACCCCGTCCTTGGCAGGGACTCCCGTCCCTGTCAGACGTTGCCGTAACGAGTAGACTTTGCAGTCTAGTAGGCGTTGCAGCCTAGTAGACTTTGCAGAGGACCTCGCCGCCGGTGCGCTGCTCTCGGGCCTCGCGATCCGACAACACGCCCTTGTCCGTGGAGACAACGAAAACGCCGATCCCGTCCAGGGGAGCCTCGAGATCGCCGACGCCGCGATAGACACGCCGCCCCGGCTTCGACACCCGCTGGATGTCGCGCAAGAGGCGCTGCCCGTCGGGACCGTAGCGAAGCTCGAGCCGCAGCATGGACTGCGGGCCGGCGTCGATGTCCAGATAATCGACGATGAAGCCTTCGCGCTTCAGAACGTCGGCGATGCCCTTCTTCAGGCGCGAACGCGGTACGTCAACGGTGATTCTTCGGATCGCATTGGCGTTCCGAATACGCGTCAACATATCCGCGATGGGGTCTGTCATGCTCATTGCAAGGTCTCCGTCTCGCCCCTACCAGGAGGCCTTCATCACGCCGGGGATCTCGCCCTTGTGGGCCTTGGTACGGAAGCAGATCCGGCAGATCTGAAACTTCCGAATGTACGCGCGCGGGCGCCCACACAGACGGCATCGATTGCGATGCTGAACGGGATGCTTGGGCGCGCGTTCCGACGCGACTCGCTTCGAGGTCTTAGCCACGTGCGGTCTCCTGCTTCTTGGTCCTGAAGGGCACTCCGAACATCCGCAACAGTTGATGCGACGCGCTCTTGTCCGAGCGGCGGATCACCATGGTGATGTTCATGCCCTGGTAGTTCTCGACCCGGTCGGCCTGGATCTCCGGGAACACGAGCTGGTCCGCAAGACCCATATTGTAGTTGCCCGCATCGTCGAATGACGTGGCCTTCAGACCACGGAAGTCGCGGATACGCGGAATGGCAACGCTGATCAGGCGATCCAGGAACTCAAACATGCGAGCACCGCGGAGAGTGACCATGCACCCCACCGGGTAGCCCTCGCGGAGGCGGAAATTCGAGACCGACTTCTTCGCGAGGGTCACTACGGCCTGCTGGCCCGTGATCTTCGTGAGGTCGGCCACCGCCGTCTCCATGAGGCGCTTGTTCTCGTTCGCCTTGCCGACTCCCATGCTCACCACGATCTTCTCGAGGCGCGGGATCGACATGACGTTCGTGTACCCGTGATCCTTCAGGAACGCGGGGACGATCTCGTTGGTGTACTTCTCTGCGAGGCGCGGCGTGTTCATGGCTGTGCCCTTATGACTCGCTCGTGGTCTTGGCGACCACGTTGCCGGTCTCGTTGCGTGCGGCGCGACGGACGGCGATCGCATCGCCACCCTCGGTCACGACCAGCACGTTGCTGATGGAGATGGGCGCCTCGATCTCGAGACGACCGCCATTGGGATGCTGCTGCGACTTCTTCAAGTTGCGGATGCGCATATTGTGCGCCTCGACGATCAGGCGATCGGCAACGAGGTCCACACGCAGCACGCGACCGCGACGCTTCTCGACCATGTCGGGATTCCGATTGCGGCTCCCGCGCACGATCTCGACGGTGTCGCCGACCTTGATGCGGAACTTCATGACTAGACCACCTCCGAGGCGAGCGAGATGATCTTCATGTAGTTCTTCGCGCGCAACTCGCGGGCGACCGCACCGAAGATGCGTGTCCCCCTGGGGTTGCCGGTCAGATCGACAATCACGCAGGCGTTGCGGTCGAAGCGAACGTACGAACCGTCCGCGCGGCGCACTGCCTTGCGGGTGCGCACGATCACGGCGCGCACCACATCGCTCTTCTTGACGGCACCGTGGGGAGTCGCCTTCTTGATCGTGGCGACGATGACATCGCCAACGCCGCAGGTGCGGCGATTGCCGGAGCCGAGGACGCGAATACACTGTGCGCGCTTGGCGCCGGTGTTGTCCGCGACATCGAGCATGGACTCTTGCTGGATCATGCCTGCGTCTCCGCGGCGTCGTCGCCGGTCGGCACATTCCCGTCATCAGCGCCAGTCACGATGTCGATACGGGGCGCTGCGCGAAGAACACGCACGAGGCGCCAGCGCTTCGATTTGGAGATCGGGCGCGTCTGCTCGATCTCGACCTCGTCACCGAGGTGCGCCGTGTTGTCGCCATCGTGAGCCGTAAGGCGCGTCGAGCGACGGATGTGCTTCTTGTAGAGCGGATGCATGACGAGTCGATCGCGGCGGACGATGATGGACTTGTCCATCTTGTCGCTGACGACCTTCCCGATCACTGTACGGCGCGACTTCCGCACCGCAGCCGCCGTCTCGTTGCCAGCGCTGTCGCTGCCGGAGTTGTCACTGCCGGAATTGTCGCTTTCGGTCACTTGCCCAATCCTTCTTCGGTCGAGGCGAGTTCTGCTTCGGCGGTCTCGCCGTTGGAACCGCGCTCGATACCGAGTTCGCGTTCGCGCAAGATCGTCAGCACCCGCGCCACCTGGCGTCGCATCTGACGGATCTTCGACGGATTACCCGCCTTCTCGCTGCCCTCCTGGAAGCGCAGCTCCCAGATCTGACGCTCCAGCGCGGCGACATCCCGAAGGAGGTCGTCGGACTGGCGTTCGCGGAATTCGCTGATCTGGCTCACAGCTTTGGCCTCCTCCGCGCCATGCGGACACGGAACGGCATCTTGTGGGCGATACGGTTCAAGGCGACCTTGGCCTTGGCCTCGTCGACGCCACCGATTTCATAGAGGATGGTCCCCGGCTTCACGGTGACGACCCAGTCGTCAACGTCGCCCTTACCAGTCCCCATCCGAACCTCGGCCGGCTTGGCCGTGATCGGCTTGTGTGGGAAGACCCGGATCCAGATCCGGCCCTCGCCACTCAAGAAGTGCGAGGCGGCAATACGACCGGCCTCGATCTGGCGGGAGTTCAGCCACGCGCGCTGCGTGGACTGCAGGCCGAACTCGCCGAACGCTACCGTGTTGCCGCGCGTGGCGCGGCCCTTGAGGGTGCCGCGGTGCTGCTTGCGGCGCTTGACCCGCTTTGGCATCAACGCCATGGCTTACCGTCCCCTCGTGAGGGCGCCCTTGCGGATCGGCCCCTTGTAGATCCACGCCTTGACACCGATGCGCCCGTAGGTGCAACGAGCCTCAGCGAAGCCGTAGTCGATATCCGCTGAGAGCGTGGTGAGCGGGATCGAACCGCGGATCTGCATCTCGACCCGCGCGATCTCGGAGCCGCCGAGGCGACCGCCGATGCGAAGCTTGATGCCCTTGGCACCGCGATCCATCGTGTTCTGCAGCGTGCGCTTGAGCGCGCGCCGGAACGATGCGCGGCGCTCAAGTTGCTCGGCCACATTCTGCGCGACAAGTTGCGCATTCAGCTCGGGCTGGGTGATCTCGTGGATATTGAGCGTAATGCTCTTGCCCGAGAGCCCTTCGAGCTGCTCCTTGAGCTTGTCCACCTTCACGCCCTTGCGGCCGATCAGCACGCCGGGGCGGGCGCAGTGGACCAAGATCATGATCTGATCGCCCTTGCGCTCGATCTCGATCTTGGGGATGCCCGCGAAGTAGTACTCGCGTGTGATGAAGCGGCGGATCTTGTCGTCTTCGACGAGCAGATCGCCAAAGCCGTTGCCGCGTGCGAACCAGCGGGAGTCCCAGTCGCGCGTAATGCCGACGCGGAACCCGTTCGGATGGATCTTCTGGCCCATGTCCTACTCGTTCCCCTGGGAGCCCTGCTCGGCTCCGCTATCTGTAGTGGAAGTCGCCGTTTCTGTATCTGTCGTCGCTGCCTGTGCAGCGCGCGATGCGGCAACGCGGGCGCTGCGACTCTTGCCAGCGCGCTTGCCGGTGCGCGTGCGCTTCTTCTCCGGATCGCG
The DNA here is from genome assembly GCA_024280885.1 of Planctomycetota bacterium. Lineage (GTDB taxonomy): Bacteria > Planctomycetota > JAJSAM01 > JAJSAM01 > JAJVHW01 > JAJRPF01. The sequence continues at coordinate 35,767 of JAJRPF010000060.1, forward strand.
CTCACCCAGCACCACCGTGAGGTGCGAGTAGCGCAGCAGGAGCGGAAACATCTGCCCGCGCGAACGGGGCATCCAGCGCTTCTGGGTCATGGCGTCGTCGGCGCGTGCGTCGATGACGTGAAGGCGGCTGTGATCGCACTCGGCATCGAGCTGAGCCGATGCGAGCGCACTCATGAGCACCTTCGAGAGCATCGCAGCGGCACGCCGCGGGCAGAAGCGCAGGATGTCCAGCGCCTGATTGACCGACTTGCCACGGATCAGGTCGACGACGTAACGCGCCTTGCGCGGTGTCATCGGTGCCTGGCGGTGGATCGCCCGGTACGTCTTCTCGGATTGTGTCGCTGAGGACACGTTTTGCGTGGACATCGCTCTGGCGCCCCTACTTCCTGCCCATGTGACCGCGGAACATCCGCGTCGGGGCGAACTCACCGAGCTTGTGACCGACCATGTCTTCGGTCACGAACACCCGGATGAACTGCTTGCCGTTGTGAACCGCGAACGTGTGCCCGACAAAGTCGGGGATCACGGTGCAGGCGCGAGCCCACGTCTTCAGCGGTTCGCGGTTGCCGGTGGCCTTCTGCTCGCGGATGCGGCGCCACAGGCGCTCGACCACGAACGGGCCCTTCTTGACAGATCTGCTCATCGGCGCGCTACCTCTTCTTCTTCCGACCGCGGATGATCAGCTTGTTGCTGTGCAACTTCGGCTTGCGGGTCTTGCCGCCCTTCGACGGCTTGCCCCAGGGAGAGCAGGGACCACGCCGACGACCAGCGCCGGTGCGTCCCTCGCCACCACCGAGCGGGTGACAATACGGGTTCATCGCCGCGCCGCGCACCTTCGGGCGCCGGCCACGGTGGCGGTTGCGTCCCGCCTTACCAATGCGAACGAGCGCGTGGTCGGTGTTTCCGACCTGGCCGATCGTCGCGCGGCAGAGCTCGCTAACGAAGCGCATCTCGCCGGAGGGCATGAGGAGCGTCGCCTTGCCATTCTCACGGGCGGCGAGCTGGATCTGCGCTCCGGCGGAGCGCGCCATCTGACCGCCGCGACCCGGCATGAGTTCGACGTTGTGGACCATGAGACCGAGCGGGATGTCGCGGAGGAGCTTCGCATTGCCGACGCGCGGCTCCGCGGTCTCGCCGGACATGATCGCCTGACCAACAGTGATCCCCTTCGGCGCCAGGATGTAGCGCTTCTCGCCGTCGGCGTAGTGCAACAAGGCGATCCGCGACGACCGGTTCGGGTCGTACTCGATCGTGGCAACCTTTGCAGGGATGCCGTCCTTGCTGCGCTTCCAGTCGATGATGCGATAGCGGCGCTTGTGACCACCGCCGCGACGACGCGACGTGATGTGGCCGTGGACGTTGCGGCCCACAGCGCGATTGAGCGGTCGCACGAGCGACTTCTCAGGCGTGGTGCACGTGATCTCGGCGAAATCCGAGACCGACGAGTTACGGCGGCCCGGCGAAGTCGGCTTGTATACGCGTATTCCCATGGTGCTTCTCCCGTGAGACTGCTTAGAGCAGCTCGATCGCGTCGCCCTCAGAGAGCTTCACGAACGCCTTTCTCCAGTCCGGCATCTTCGTCACGGTCCGCCCACGGCGGCGCGTCTTGCCAGGCACCTTCGCGGTGTTGACCGAGAGCACCTTCACGTCGAAGAGCGTCTCGACCGCGTTGCGGATCTGCACCTTGTTCGCCTTCATGTGAACGCGAAACACATAGGTGTTCGACTCGTCGAGGCGTGCCATCGAGCGCTCCGTCAGGAGCGGCCGCTGCACGACGTCGTAGACATCAATCATCAGGCTTTCCCTCCGGCGCTTCCGCGCGGACCCGGCGTGCCGAGGCGCGCGAGCAGCGCGTCGAACGCCGCCTGCGTGAGGAGCAGGTTACGGTGGCGCAGGATCTCGTGAGCGTTGACATCACAGGCCGGCATCACGCGGACGCCGGGGATGTTGCGCAACGACTTGTACGTGTTGTCAGATTGCTCAGCCGTCACGACCAAGCACGTGCGCTCAATCCCGAGCGAAGCAAGCATCGCCGCGGCCTTCTTCGTACTCGGCGCATCGAAATCGAGCGAGTCCGCGAAGATGACCTCGTCGTCGTGCAACTTGCCGGACATCGCAGCCCGCGCCGCGACGCGGAGCTCCTTGCGCGGCAGAGCGTACGAGTAGTCGCGCGGATGCGGCCCGTGGGCAACACCACCGCCGCGCCAGATCGGCGAGCTCCGCTTGCCGGCGCGCGCGCGGCCGGTGCTCTTCTGCTTCCAGGGCTTCTTCTTGGTCGCCCGGACCTCGGAGCGATCGAGCGTGTCGTGGGTACCGGCGCGCTGATTGGCCTGGTACATCAGGATCGCCTCACGCTGGACGCGGCGGGGCGCGCGACGACCGAACGCGTCGGCGTCGACCGTCATGGTCCCGACGGAGCCGTCGGCGGAGTTGAACAGTTTGCAGTCAGCCATCGGTCCGCTCCCTACACCTTGCTCTTGGTGTTGCCGCTCTGCTTGCGAGCGGTCGCATGACGGACGAGCACAACGCTCGTGTCAGCACCCGGAACCGAGCCGGCGACGAGCACCAACCCCTTCTCGGCATCAACGGCGACGACCCTCACGTTGCGGTTGGTACGTCGCTTGTTGCCCATCTGCCCGGGCATCTTCTTGCCCTTGAAGACGCGCCCCGGGTACGTGGCCTGACCGGTCGAACCCGGCTCGCGATAGTTCTTCGAACCGTGCGAGCGAGGGCCGAGGCTGAAGTTGTGGCGCTTGACGGTGCCCTGGAAGCCCTTGCCGATACTGGTACCGACGAGGTCGACGTATTGGCCAGCCTCGAAGACGTCCCCCACACTGATCGACGAGCCGATCTCGATCTCGCCGCCGCCGCGGGCCCGCACCTCGCGCACCACTTGCGGCTCACCCGCAAGGCCCGCCTTCTCGGCGGCCACGAGTTGCGGCTTGCGAGTGCGGGTCGCGCGGCGCGTGCCCATCCCGAGCACCACGGCCTCGTAGCCGTCGCGCTCTTGCGTGCGCAGGCCGAGCACCTGATTCGGGTCAACCTGGACGACTGTGACGCCGACCATGGACCCCGAGGAATCAAAGACGGAGGTCATCCCCATCTTCTTTCCGATCAAAGCCGTCACGCTCATCTTGCCACCCGCTGCTGAGGTCTCCACGACGCGTCACCCACCGCGACAACATGTCGCATGTGGACCGGCGCGCGCCGATCAGGGCTAACCGAGGACCGTAACCCTCGAGATGTCGGCTCCGCCCGGCGCCCTGGCCGGTGGAAGCCCATTCGCTTCGTTGCTCAGACGCGAATGCGGATGTCGACGCCGGCCGGCATATTGAGCTTGGCCAGTGCGTCCATCGTCTTCGCGGTGGGCTCGGTGATGAAGATCAGACGCTTGTGCGTCCGGATCTCGAATTGCTCACGGGACTTCTTGTTCACGTGCGGCGACCGAAGAACGGTGAACCGCTCGATCCGGGTCGGCAACGGGACGGGTCCCGAAACGAGCGCACCGGTTCGCTTGGCAGTCTCGACGATGTCACGGGCGCTCTGGTCGATCGCCTCGTGGTCGTACGCTTCCATCCTGATCTTGATCTTGGGTTGCATCGGCTCCGGTCCACCCCGGTTGAGCAAAAATCGACTGAAAAAGAGCAATAGAGCTCGAACTCCGCCTCACGAGTGAGGTCGAAATCGGCAAGTTGGGCGCCTCACCTTGCAGTGAGCCGCGATGATGAACAGGTCGTTTGTTACGCGCAAGAGCACGTGCTATCCGGCTGTTCCAGGCTCGTTCGTCAGGGGTTCACCACGCGTTTGTGGCGTTCCTCCAACGACGAACCGGCGAAGGTACCCCGAGCCTCACAGCCATCTGGAGAAATTCCGCCGAACTTCGCGATTCAGCGACTCGGCCGGGCTCGAAGTGTCTCATTTTCACCCGCCGCCGGGATCCGTGCCGCTCGCCGTAGAGGTCAGCTGTCAAACGCGATCGCGTAGGCGATCCGGCTCGGACCGTCGTCGCCCGAGCGTTCGCTGCGGACGACGGCCCCAGTCCAACAGAGTTGCTCCGGATGCTCCGCCACGCCCGGAACGAGGGTCAGTGTCACCTTTCTGCCGATCGCAACGCCGGGCGTGACCGTCTGCGTGACGAACTTCGCGCCGCCGAACGAGATGTCGACGACGAGGCCGTGCAGTGTGCCGCCGGGATGCTCCAACTGCGCGTCGATCCGCGACGCCCTTCGGGGCTCCGCGCGGCGATCGCCGTCATCGGCGTCCCGCTCCAGAGGGTGTGTGTCCGGTTCCATCGGTCTCATCATAGGGCCGATACGGATCCCCGTCGTCTCAGAACGTGAAGCGGGCGGCGACCTCGGGCGGAACGGGTGCGTAGCTCAGAGGCTCCATCGAGTAGCTCGCACGGCCCTGGGACTGGCTGCGGAGGGCTGTCGAGTAGCCGAACATTTCGGAGATCGGCACGCTACCGCGGATGCAACGCACGCCCTCTTCCTCGGCCATCTCCTGGATGTCGGCACGGCGGCGATTCAGGTCGCCGAGAACATCGCCCATGTACTGGTCGGGGGTCTGCACCTCGAACTTCATGATCGGCTCAAGGACGACACAGCCGGCGGCCTCGTACGCTTCCTGGAATGCGCGTGTGGCGGCGGCCTCGAACGCGGCCTCAGTGCCGTCGTTCTCGCGCGTCCCCGCGGAAAGGCAGGTGACGCGGAGTTGGACGCACGGATAGCCGAAACCAACGCCACCTTCGGCCGACGAGAGGGCACCGCTCTCAACGTTCGGGAGGAAACGTTTCGGCAGCGTGTCCTCGCCAGCGAAGTTCATGAACTCTGGCTTGACGACGTTCGGAGCGGCATCCACACGGATCTTCACACGGGCGTAGACGTTCTTCTCGCCCACCATGCGCTCGAAGACATACTCGGCCTCGGCCGACGCGCCCACCGTCTGGCGATACGCCACGCGCGGCTTGCCGGTCTGCACCTTCACGCGGAACTCGTCAAGGAGCCGACGAACCAACACCTCGAGATGGAGTTCCCCCATCCCGCTGATGATGGTCTGGCCCGTGTCTTCGTCCACGTGGGTCGTGAACGTGGGGTCGTCACGCGAGAGCTTCGCGAGCGCCTCCTCGAGCGCGTCCTTGTCGGCGCTCGACGTAGGCTCCACTGCCAGTGAGATGACGGGATCGGCGAAGTGCACGCTCTCGAGCACGATCGGCCCGCGCTTCGTCGAGAGCGTGTCGCCGGTCACCGTGAACCGCAACCCGACGACGGCACAGATATCGCCCGCCACAGCCTCCTGCAGCGGGATGCGCTCGTCGGCGTGCATCTGCATGAGCTGCCCCACGCGCTCGACCCGGTCGCGCCCCGCGTTGTAGATCTGATCCTTCGCCTTCAGCACGCCGGAGTAGACGCGGACGTACGTGAGATCACCGTGGGTATCCGAGCACGTCTTGAACGCGAACGCCGTCAGGGGCTCGTCGGCCTCCAACTTGCGCGTAATCGTCTTCCCGCTCTTCGGATCGGTCCCCACGATGCTCACCAGATCGTGTGGCGACGGCAGATAGTCGATCACGGCGTCAAGGACCATCTGCACGCCCTTGTTCTTCAACGCGGAACCGCAGAGGACGGGCTGGATCCGCATCGCGAGCGTCGCAGTACGCAGCGCCCGCTTCAGATCCGGTGCCGAGAGATCCCCCTCCTCGAAGAAGCGCTCCAACATCTCGTCGCCACCGTGCTCGGCCGCGACGTCGACGAGTTCCGCGCGCGCGGCGCCGGCAAGGTCCGCAAGGTCCTCGGGGATCGGTCCGCGGGTGTACTCCTTGCCGAGCGAGTCGTCGTCCCACACGACATACTCCATGGTCACGAGGTCGACGATTCCGAGCACGTCCTGACCGTCCATGTGCGGCAACGTGATCGGCACCGGATTGCCGTCGAGGCGACGCTCGATACTCGTCACGGAGCGCTCGAAACTCGCGCCGACTCGATCGAGCTTGTTGACGAAGCAGATGCGCGGAACACCGTGGCGCGTGGCCTGTCGCCAGACGGTCTCCGATTGCGCTTCGACACCCGCAACTCCGTCGAAGACCACCACCGCCCCATCGAGTACGCGCAGGCTACGTTCGACCTCGGCGGTGAAGTCAACGTGACCCGGCGTATCGATCAGGTTGATCTGATGCTCACCCCACGCGAGCGTGGTGGCGGCACTCGTGATCGTGATGCCCCGCTCCTGCTCCTGCGCCATCCAGTCCATCGTGGCGACGCCCTCGTGGACCTCGCCCATCCTGTGCTCCTTGCCGGTGTAGAAGAGGATCCGCTCGGTGACCGTCGTCTTCCCGGCATCGATGTGCGCAATGATCCCGATGTTCCGAATGTGGTCGACATCGTGATGACTGGTCTTCTTCTTCTTCGCCATAGGGCACGTCCTCTGCGGGCTGAGCGCGGATGGTAGGGCGCGGCGTCAGATCACCGAAGCGGCATCGCCTCAGCGATCCGCGGGCGGCGGGGATGGAGGTTCCGCGCGGTTCGCTGCCGGAGATACCGTGCCGGGCTCAAGGGCTGAGCGCTGATCCGGTTGATGCAGACCGAAATACCGTGCCAGGCTCAGTTCCTCGGCGCGGCCACCCCGGCTGACGAGGGCGAGACTCATCGCCGCACCGAAGAATTGAGCCAGGCACGCGATTTCGGCCTCGCCACGCCCTCGGTTGGGAGGAGGAACAGCGGGGCAAACCAGGAGCCTTGAGAGAGGGGAGCGGGGCTTCTGAAGACTTGGCAAATGCTCTTCAGGCCGCGAGCGCGATGCCTGCGGCCCAGGGAGAAGGGGACGAGGGCTTCGCCCTCGTCAGCGAGGTGAAGCAGTGGATTCCGCCTGCGAAACCCGTCCTCGCAGCGCGCTCACTTCAGCGTCGCGCACTCGCACCGATGCGGGGCAACGAGCCCCGATCGCGGGCCCAGTTGAAGCAGTCGGAGCCGCGACGAAGCTGAGCATGCGAGCGAAAGCGAGCGGGCCGCCGGAGGGCGGCCCGAACACAACACTAGTACCGCTCTGCGTAAATCAACCAGATGTTTATCGTCGTCGGCCCGCATCCGATCAGGAGACTCACGGCCACTTCGCGACCAGATGCTGCATCGGGCCGCAGAGCACCTCGACGACGTCATTGATCGAGCCCGAAAAG
>JAJRPF010000061.1 GCA_024280885.1 Planctomycetota bacterium
CGGGATCCGGCCCTCGTCGCATTTGTCGGGGTCGGGATCGAATTGGTTGTCCACGAAGTAGATGATCTGGCCGTGGCTCTCGCCGATGTTGCGAACCCCGTGTGCGACGCCAGGTGGGATGCGCAGAAGTCGGGAGTTGCCGTCGCCCATCACGATTCGGCGGACCTCGTTCTCGGTGGCCGAGCCCTCCCGGGCGTCGCCGAGGACGACCAGCATCTTGCTCGACGGCGGCACGAACCAAACATCCGTCTGGCGGCGATGCAGATGGAACGCCTTGATGACTCCGGGATCCATCACGCTGAAATTCACCTGACAGACGGTGAAGCCTGGGACGTCGCGGTGGATGCCCTCGTTCAGACGGCCCAGTTCGGTCATCGACCCGCCGTCGTCGTTGAAACGCCGCAATTGGACGATCTCGACACCGTCAATCTGCGGCGTTCCGCCGTAGTCCTGGATCGAATAGGCGTCGCGTGCGCGCTCGTTCAGCATGCTTCCTCCGGGTCTGTGGCGAGGCCGGAACAGGCTCGCTCCACGCTCGAATGACGATTGAATGCGACAGGACGGTCCACGTCCAGCCCGCCTCTCGGGTGATCCGCGAAAACCGTTCCACGCCGTCGAATGCAAGCAATCTTCGGCAGGTTCTCGGGAAATTCGGAACGAACGCCCGGGCTCATACGTCCATATCAGAGGGCGCCGAGTTTGGGTCGATCCGTGAGAGAACTATGCCGAGAAAGCGAAAGCGCGAACGCCCGGGCCTCCTGCCCGAAGACAAGGAACTCACCGGCACATGGTGGCGGTGCAAGGTACACGCTCTGACGCAGGACCCAATTCTGCTGGGCGGGCTCACCTATTGCCCGGCCGACGACTGCACAGAGTTGGTCGTTCTGGTGCACTCCGCACTCCAAGACCGCGAGAAGGACCGCCGCGGCTGGAACGACGTGTCGTCCGGCAAGGCCAAGGCCGTCAAGAAGTAGCGCACACGACTGGATACGCGCGTTCTGGCTTAGGCGTGACTCGACGAACGGGCGCGTCGGTGCCGACGTTGTCGGACCTACGCCCGCGTTCGCGTCCGGCTCGCGCACCACGCGCGCACATGCGCCGTGCCGGTGAACAAGAAGAGCGCCGCGGATGGCAGCGCCGTGAGTACAGCCACGCCCCAGATCGCGCTCCGAACGCCACGCGACGACACGATCGCGGCGAGAGCTCCGGCGTCGAGCCCCTCACCCGTCAGGCGGAAGAGACCGACAACGTCGTCGCACAGTTGTGCCGTCCATGCGGAAGAGTCGGGGAGCAGCGTGTTCGACGTATGAACCGCGGCCGCGGCGGCGAGCGCGGCAAGAACGACGAGCGCACCGCGGGTCCAACGCCGTCCGCGCTCGGTGCCACACACGAGCCGCAACGCCGAGAACAGCAACACAACGGCGGCGAACGCAATCGCGAGGCTCCAGGGCAGCACCGCAGACGAGAGCCGGTCCGCGACTCCGCCGAGCGACTCGGTGTACGCGACGATCAGATCCTCTTCGGTCGTGCCGTCGCCACCGCCAGCCACGAGTTCGACGTGCGCGCCTTGCAATCCGACGCGCACGAAACGCGGAGCGACCCAGGCACTACCGGCGATGGCCGCCGAACTCAACAGGACGAGTACGGCCCACGCGACGACCAGAGCGCCGGTCCAGCCGCCCGGACTACGACGGACGAGATCCTCGGTGACGGGCCTTGTGGAATCCGTCACGCGCTGATCGTCCGGAATTCGCGGGCGCTCACGACTGCCATGCCTCCGTCAACCGAGAACGGCAGCGTCCAGTTCGACGCCAACGGGACAATGATCCGAACCGAGCACCTCGGTGTCGATGAAGGCGCCGCGGACGTGCTCCATCGCACCCGGCGTCGCCAGCACATAGTCGATCCGCCAACCGATATTCTTCTCGCGAACGCCACGGCGCTGGCTCCACCACGAGTAGCAAGCGGTCTCCGGCTGGAAGTGACGGTACGTATCCACCCATCCCGCGCGCAGCCAGCGATCGAGTTCCTCGCGCTCCTCCGGGCAGAACCCGCTCGTCTTCGCGTTCTGCCGCGGTCGCGCCAGATCGATCTCGCGGTGCGCGGTGTTGAAGTCCCCCATCACGAGCACCGGATCGCCGTCGCTCAGCGCGGACTCGAAGAGCTCGAAGACGCGGGCGTAGAAGTCGAGTTTGAACGGGATACGCGAGTTGTCGCGGTCCTTTCCCGATCCGTTGGGGAAGTACGCGTTCACGATGCGCAGGCGCCCGAAGCGCAGCATCTGATACCGGCCCTCGGCGTCGAAGTCCGGGACGCCGAGGGCTTCCACGACCTCGTCGGCCGGACGCCGCGCCAGGAAGCCCACGCCGCTGTAGCCCTTCCGCTCGGCGGCAACCCAATACGCATGGTGCGCGTCGGACTCGCGGATCTCGACCGGGATCTGCTCGGGCAGCGCGCGCACTTCCTGCAACCCCACGAACTCGGCCCCATCGCTCGCCAGCCACTCGGCGAAGCCCTTGCGGGCGGCGGCACGAATGCCATTGACGTTCCAGGACACCACTCGCATCGCGTTCCTCCGGGACAGTTCGGGGCACTTCGGGTGCATCGAAGCGCGGTGCGAGAGTAGCAGCGCGCCGAAGAACTCCCGCGTGCCAGCCGCATTCCACGGACACGGTGAACGGGCCGCGATAGATTGCCGCCATGCACATGCGACACATCAACGGCGCGTATCTCATGGACACAGCCCGCGTCTACGGCGACGTGACGCTGGGTGAGGACGCGAACCTCTGGTGCGGAACCGCCATCCGCGGCGACGTGGCCCCCATCACAATCGGCGCGCGGTGCAACCTGCAGGACGGCGTGATCGTCCACTGCGACGACGACATCCCGATCGTGATCGGCGACGACGTCTCGATGGGCCACGGCGCCATCGTGCACGGCGTAACGGTCGGCGCGGGCTCCCTCATCGCCATCGGCGCCCGCGTCCTGGCCGGCTGCGAGATCGGCCGCGGCTGCCTCATCGCCGCCGGAGCGGTCGTACCGCCGCGCACAATCGTGCCCGACGGAATGGTCGTAATGGGCCTACCGGGCCGGATCGTGCGCCCCGTGACGGAAGCAGAGGCCGCGTACCTGAAGATGATCCCCGGCCGCTACGTCCGGCTGGCGCGACTGCACCATGAACACCCGAACGACGCACGGGCAAAGCCGTTCGGGGAGTAGGGCGGCGCACGACGTCGCTGCGTCAACGGGACGTCCGCGAAGACGGCCCGAGCACCCACTCCCACGACAACGCGGGAAACGCGAGCGAGTGGCGCGGTCTGTGCGCCAGCACAGGGCGTGACACTCGCGGTGAGGTGCAGGGACGGGATTCCGCCAGCGAAACCCGAATTCACGACGGGCTCAGTTCCACGTTGCGGTCCCTATCCGGGGCGCGTCAACGACTACCGAGCGCGGCCCCGGTTGAAGCTGCCGGAGCCCGGCCCGGAGCCGAACATGCGAGCGGGAGCGAGCGGGGAGCCGGAGGCGACCCAAACGCAATGACGCGCGTGGCGCGGCTTGTGCGTCAGCACAAGCCGTGACACGCGCCTCCTGTTTCCCGGGCCATGAGTCGCGGTTCCGCATCTCGCGACGTCCGGGGCGGGCCCGGGAAACAGGAGGGTTCGCGGGAGAGCCGGTGTCCGGCGCTCGTGGATCGAGCGGACCATGGGTTCATGTGAACGCCAGTCCTACCTCCCCCGCATTTGGATCCCCCGCTACTCAGTGCACCTCTTTCGAAGTGAACTCGAGTTGCGGGAAACGGCCCTCGGCCTGCAATGCGTCACGAATGGCGCGTAGGTCGGGCTCGTACGGCGTGCCGGACCAACGCCCGATCGCCGCGTCGAGCAGAGCAAGCCCAGCTACGACGTCGGCCTGCGCCGCTTCGTCGGCGTCTCCGATGACGGCCCGAACATCCGCGTCGTGCTGTGCCAATCGGGTGGCGGCGGAGCGGCCGATCGGCCCCTCGGCATCGTCCGAGTGCAGCGCGTCGAGTTCGCGCCACTCGCGGCCGGCGTCGCCAGCATCGGCAGCCTGAACGGCATCGTTCCAGCGCGAAGCGAGTGCTCGCATCGGCCCCCACGCGCGTCGCTCCCGCGCGCCGAACTCGGTGAGCGCACCATCGAGATGACGCCGGAACGTGGACGCTTTGGACATGCCGGGGAAGGCTGCGAATTCTCCCCCGTCGGCGTCCAACGCGCCCAGGTACGGCCAGCCGCGCTCCAGGAAGCCCGCCAGGTCCTCCGGCAACACCATGACGTTCACCATCACAGGCACGAACTGCTGCAAGCGCAATTGAACGTCCGCGTCCGTGAACGTCTTAGACTTCAGGTCGAGACAGATCGGGCAGGTCGGATGGTGGATGAAGAGGAGCACGGGTCGGCCCGTCACGCGCGCCACGGCGCGGCCCTCGTCGAGCGAACCGAGCCATTGCGGCTCGCCGTCGCGCAGGGGTTCGAATGCAGCCAGCACGCCCGCGGCCGCTTCGACATCTGCGAGCACATCGAGATCCAGCGCTTGCAGCGCGTGTTCCGGAATCGAAGTGACAGTCACCGCACGCGCTGCCGCGGTGGGGTTCGCGGTCGCGACCTCGCCACTCGAAACAGCCTGCCCGTTTGCCTGCGCTTCCCGATCCTGCGTGTCCCCATCTCTCGGCCCCGCTCCGAACGCGCCGAAGTGCGAGGCCGCCAATCCGACACCGAGCAGGAGTAGAGCCGCAGCGGCGAGACGCAACGGAGATCGCCACACCGGGGTCACAACTGGCGCGGAATCTCCTGCCCGATCCGCGGCGATCCGCGCCTCGACGTCCTCGAAGCTCACGCGACAGGTCGGCGGCTCTTCGTCGGCGACGGCGGTCAATGCGTGCACCTCGCGGAACGCCTCCATGAGCTCCCGGTCAGCAGACGATGCCGAGACCTCGAGCAACAGACGCTCTTGCTCCGCTGCGGACAACCGACCGGCTGCGAGGGCCCGCGCGCGTTCCAGGAGGCCGTCGCGTGGTTCCGCGTCCCGATGCGCGTCGTGCGGCATGCGGCCGTCTTCATGTGAGCTGGCTCCATGCGAGTCATCTTCATGTGCGTCGTCGTCGTGCATCGTGTCGTGCATCGTGTCGTCCTCCTTTCTGCCCTTGCTCTCCGTGGTGTCCGTGGCTCGCGCCACGCTGCCCGCTCGTCACCCTGCCTGCAGGTGGCGATAGCGACCGAGGGCTTCCGCCAGCGCCAGCGTGGCCCTGCGCACCCGCGTCTCAACCGTCTTCACCGGCGTGCCCGTGGCCTCCGAGATCTCGCGCGCCGTCATGCCTTGGAAGCGAAACAGCTCGAACGCCTGCCGCGACGACTCGGGCAGGGCATCAAGCGCCGTCCGAACCTGCGCGAGCAGAAAACCCTGCGCCTCCCGGTCCGCGACCTCGCCCGCCGTGGCTGGAGCTGTCCGTTCGGGCCCCGGCGCTGGAGCCAATTCTCGGCGTCGTGCTGTCTTCTTCCATTCGTTGAGGAACAGGCGGTAGGCGGTGCTTCGCAGGAACCCGTCGAGGCTGCCGCGGCCGTCGTACACATCGCGCTTACGCCAGACCGCAGCGAATGCGTCCTGGAGAAGGTCCTCGGCGTCAGCGCGATTCCCAGTCAGCCGGTACAGGAACCGGTAAAGCGGGTCACGTTGACGCTCGAAGAGATCGCGAAAGTCCTGCCTTGTCAGCCCCAAAGATCCTCCGGCGCGAACCCCCGTCGCCGTACGGCATCAGCCGTCCTCGATCTACAGGACAGTGCCGCGAGGACAACCCCTTCACCCGAATTCATCTCATGCGAGCTCGGTGCTTGGCTGCCGCGTAGGAGGTACTCCGGGCGGATTGGAGAGTCAGCGTGCGGCGGCGCGCCCGAACGTGGCGACCTCGTCACGAAGCTGCGCGAAGAGGATGTCCTCGAGGTTGTCGCTCTTGACGGCGCCCTCAACGCCGTGCGAAGCGGCGGACGCTTCCGGCGTCCCGTACTCGATGAAGATGAACTTCCCGCGCGTGAACTGCGCGATCTGTCGGAAGACGAGCGTGCCGACCGGGTCGAGACCACTGGCGGCGACAGAGTGGATGCGGATGCCCTTTGCGAGCGCCGCCCGCGCACTCTCGCCGTACGAGACGTCGCCCACGTAGTCCATGTGCGGGGGCGCGTCGGCAATCAGGAACGCGACCTTCGCCGCGCCGGGGCGCCAACTGACGCCGTCCACGGCCTGCGCGACCGCCTGATTGAGCGACTCGGGGCCGTCACCGCCACCGGCCGCGCTCACGCCGCGCAGCGCCTCGTCGAAAGCCTCGATGTCGGCCGTGAAGGCGTGCGTTGCTGTCACGTACTCGTCGCCGATGTCGCGATAGAGGACCGCTGCGTAGCGAAGATCGAATTCGCGACCGAGTCCGCGCAGCTTCTCGGTGACGCGCAGGAGCGCAGCCTTGATGCTGGCGATCTCATCGCCCATCGAGCCGGTCGTGTCGATCACGAAGCAGACGTCGAGCTTCACCGGGTCCGCGGTCGCACTCGGTTCCGGAAGCGTGATCTGGATCTCGGTTCCCGTGCCGTCCCACGTCACTCGCGCGCCCACGCCGCCGACCGAGTCGCCGCCCGGGCCGACGTCATCACGGACGTAGGCCTCGACGATCAGTTCGCCCCCCTCGCCGGTCGGCAGCGCCGCAAGGATCGGGTAGACGGGCACGCGCCCATCCCCGTACGTGGTCGCCGTCCAGAGCACGCGATCGGCAGCTTCATCGATGACCGAGACGACCGCACCCGGTACGGGATCTCCGTTCGCATCCACGACGCGCACGTGGCGACGATCACTCACATCCATTGGATGATAGAGCTGCTGGATTTGCTTCTGGTCCACCCACGAGGCGAGGAACTCCAGGTAGGCTTCGTAGTCAGCGTTGTCGTCGGTGGCCCCGGCCTTCAACTGCTGCGCAGGGACGCCGCGAGCTTTGCCCATCGCGTCGACGGAGCGCGACGCGGCCTCACGCAGGCTCTCGACGTCCGCCGACCCGGAACTGCCCACGTCGGCCCGGGGACGGTCATCATGGACGGCCGCAGGCTTCGCCGGAGCAACGCGTGCAGGGGCCGCCTCCCGATCTGCGCCCACGCCCGCGCCCGCGCCCGCGCCGTCGGTTGGCATGGAGGTCGATTCCGCGGGAACGGGCGCACCTGGCGTCGGCTTGCCGAGGGCATCGCCCCCATCCAATTCGGCGTGCGCAGTGAACCGGCTCCCGTCACCGCCGCCGTCGCTCCCGGGCACGGCCCTTTCGGCGACGGCGCGTCGGGATGTGGCGGAGACACCGCCCCCGCCGCTCCTGCGCATCACCCACGGTCCACTCGACTCGCTCACGATGTCGCGACCGCCGAGTTCGTCGCAGAACGCGATGTGCCCAGCCGCGTCCGCTTCCGGGCGCATTTCCACAGGCCCATCGCCCGTCGGCTCCGAGGTCGAGCACCCGATTCCGACGAGAGCGACGGTGGTGAGGGCGAGAGGGAGCGAAACGCGACGCATGGAAGTCTCCTGGAGTCAGCGGCAACCGGGCCGCACATCCTCAGACGCAGTGCGGAGGCGAGAGTTCCCACAGGAGTGCCGTCCGTCGAATCGGGAGCCGAGATCGACGAGATCCGACGAAAACCGAGGCCAAAAGGCGCGAAAACAGACCCGGTATGGATCTTGGGCGGGAGCGCCCGGTTGCGCACCGGATTGCACCGGATTGCGCCGAATTGCGCCGAATTGCGCCAGCGTTGAGGCTATAAGGCCCCAAGGCCGACCCGGTCTGTGCGGCTAGACGCGGGCTCCCCAGCCGTCGAAGACGCAGTCGAAGCGGTAGCCGGCGGTGTACATCCAGTGGACCCAACGGCCGAGGCTGGAGGCGGAGAGCCGTGCTGGCTTCGTCACCCCATGAACGATGAAACCATCCTGGTCCGGATCGATATTCACCGTGTACTTCGTCTTCTCGCGCAGATGTGCCGCGAGGGCCTCGGCAGCCTCCGCCGGGGCACGGCGGTACGCGTAGCGCAGACGCACGGCGCGCTCCTTCTTGTACCCCGACTCGCGCATCATCATGTAGGTGCCGCGCGTACGCTCCAGCTGCCGGCGGAGGTTCGCCGCGTGCGTCTCTCGACGCGCAGCATCGGTCACAGGCAGATCGGAGTCCTCGGGCATGCCGGAGAGCCTACCGCGCATCCGTCACGAGATCGCGAGACGAAACATGCGCACACGGGTCGAACTCGCAACGCTCAGCACGGAATTGACGGAATGACCACCTGCGGCGACGCTCACGGTATGCAAGCGCGTTTCCCCGCCCGTAGCCACACGGTATCGCTCCGTCGATCATTCCGTCGATCGCTCTGTCGAGTGCGCCTGGTTGCGCTCTTCGCGCTCGCGACGTTGGTCCTGCTCGCGACGACAGCGCGCGCCCACGACCCGGGTGAACATGCGGGACTCGCCCTCGAAGCGTTGACCGAGGCTGCCGCAGCCGTCGTCGTCGATGATCGGGCGCGCGCGGAAGACGCCCTGGCGCGCGCGGTCGCCGAGGCCACGCTCGCGCAAACAGAGGTCGACTCCGCCACCGACACGCTCGGACGCGGCAAGGCCAAGACGCGCCGCCGCGCCGAGCGCCTCGTGACGCGCACCGCCGACGCTGAGCGCCTCCTCGCGGACGAGACCACCCCACGCCTCGCTCTGGTGCGTGCCTGCGAGCGGGCGACGCGCGACGCCTTGCGGCTCCGCTCACGACTCGCCGGGCGTATGGAGGCCTGCCCCGCGCTCTTCTTGCGGCCGAAGTCCGCCGCAGCAATCCGTCGCACAGGCGGTTCGTTCCGGCTGAAAGCGCTCGCAGTCACAGACGGTGTCGAAGCGCCCGCGACGGTGCGCATCGGCGCCACGCTCCCAACGGGTGCCGACCTCGTCCCTGACGGGCTCGAGGATCAGGCGCGTGGGCGGTATCGGCTCCGCGTCACCGGCGGTGTCGGGGCGGTGCGAATCGACGCGGACGCGTGTGGTCAGCGCGCCTCCCTCTGGGTCATCGTGCGCGGATCGAACGGATCGCTCAACGCACCCCTCACGCAGAACCCGGATCTCACCGGGATCGAGTACGACGACGCAGCGCCCTCGTTCCGGGTCGGGGCGGTCGCCGCCCTCGCAGCTCCGGACACCGGCGAGCAAGCACCCGACACGATCGCCATCTCCCCGGGCCTACCCGAAGGACTCGTGTTCGACACGCTGACCGGCGCCATCACGGGCATCCCGACAGCAACTCTCCGGACGACCACATTCGTCGTGCGCGCGACCAAGGGCACGTTCGTCCACACGGCGCTGCTCGCGATCGACGTCGCGCCCGCGCTGCCTGCTGGCATCATCGAGTTGACCGACGGCTTCGAGGCACAATCATTCCTCACTGATCTCGCCGTGCCTGTCAAGTTGGCGTTCACACCGGACGGACGCCTGCTCTTCAATGAGCTCACGACGGGCAACATCCGCATTGTCAGCGCCGCGGGAACACTCGTCACCCAGCCCTTCGCGACGCTCACGATCGTGACGGGTGGCGAACGCGGCATCGCGGGGCTCGCCGTCGCCCCCGACTTCGCCACCTCCGGGTTCGTCTTCGCGTACGCGTCGGCCCCCGCGGACGGCGGTCGACCTGAGCGCAACCGAGTCGTCCGCCTCACCGCGACAGGCGATGTTGGCGACGATCCCACCGTCATCCTCGATGACCTTCCCATCGGCGTACTCCACAACGGCGGGGCGCTCAAGTTCGGCCCCGATGACCAGCTATACGTAAGCGTCGGCGACGCGACCGTGCCTGCCCTGTCCCAGACCGACGGCGCGCGCGGCGGTCGCGTGTTGCGCATCGCAGCCGACGGCACGATCCCCGCCGACAATCCGATTCCGAACGACCCGGAGTGGTGCCGGGGACTACGCAACACGTTCGGGATGGCCTTTCATCCACGCACGGGCGGGCTCTTCCTCTCCGAGAACGGCCCGACTGCCAACGACGAGCTCAATTTCGCGCAGAAGGGCAAGAACTTCGGCTGGGGGCCGGTTCCGCCCGGACTGCCGGAGTTCCTGATCGGGCTGCGCATCCAGGATTGGACGCCAGTGATCGTGCCGACCGGCATCACATTCGTCGCACCGACGACGTTCGGCGTCGAGTTTCAGGACGACCTCTTCGTCTGTAGCTACGACCTGGCGGAGGTCCGGCGCGTGCTGCTCTCAGGCTCAGCGCTCACGGATCTCGACGAGGAGATCCCGTTTCTGCGCTTCGACGACCCCGAGGCGATCGCGAACAAGCCGCTCGACATCATCGAGGGCCCCGGTGGCTGGCTCTACGTCTCCACGTTCACAGGCATCTGGCGAGTGCGCCGCTGGTCGGATTGACGTCGCCGTCTCGGATCTGAGATCGCGATCACGGACTATTGGCACGGCGCAAGCCTGCCGAGAACAACCGTGGGTCTATACGTAACGCACCGACTTGCGGCTCGGAGCTAGTATGGAGACGCCTTCTCGAACTCGATGGGACCCGGGAGAGACACCATGACGTGGCTGAACCCCACGCGCGACGCGCGCCTCGGAGGCCGCCGACGCTCTACAACACGAGCCGTCCTCGCAGCCAGCATGCTCGCCGCGCTACCGCTGCTGGCACTACCGCTGCTCCTTGGGTCCGCGGCGCAATCGGCGCACGCAGCCGAGGGCGACTCGGGTGGCGAGGGCTATGTCTTCGAGGTCGTGCTCGGCCCCGTCTGCATCGATGGCGACTTCCCGCTGCGCGTCACAACCGCGTCGGGGACCGTCGACGGAACTCTGCGCCTGACCACCACCGTGAAGGGTGGACTCGTCGGCACGCTCGACATCGGCGGCGAAACACTGCCGGTCAAGGGCAAGGCCAAGTTCCGCAACACGGGCCACAGCGTGAAGTTGACGGTCAAGCGCGGCAAGAAAGCACGCCTGTCACTGAAGGGCAGCCTGAACGGCAACGCGTTCGAAGGCACCGCGAAGGACAAGGGCGGGATCGCCGCTGGCGCCACCAGCTTCTCGATGGACGTCTCGAAGGCGGAGCCGCTCGTCGCACAGTTCTCTGCAATTGTCGCCAAGAAGAAGGCCGGGCGACTCTCCGGCGCGGGAACGGTGCAGGTCTGCGGATCACCCGTCAAGCTGAAGGTCTCTGGTCGCGAGAAGAAGACACTCAACCTCGTCCTTCGCGGCAAGGGCTTCCGGTTCTCCGGCAAGGGCGATCATGTGCCCGGGAACGCGGCCCTCTCGTGGGGAGCAAAGGGGTTTGGCGCGACGATCAGCCAGCAAGTCGTGAACATCGACACTATCCTTGCACCGCGCTCGCTGACGTACTCTGACACGAGCGCGACCTACGAGACCGAGAACGAGATCGCGCCGAACGTGGCCACCACCAAGGGCGACGCCGTGGACTCGTTCGCCATCGCCCCGCCGCTCCCGGCAGGGCTGGTCTTCGACGTCGCCACCGGCGCCATCTCCGGCACGCCGGGGAGCGTCACCGCCAGCGCGAACTACATTGTCACCGCCACCAACCTCGCTGGCTCGGCGGAAGCTGAACTCGATCTCAGCGTGCGGCGCAACCGGCGGTACTCCCTCGCAAGCGAGAAGACGCTTGATGCGGGCGAGATCCGGCACTTCCTGAACCGGACGCAATGGAGTGTGGACGCGGCCGTAGCGGACGACGTCCGCACGCAGGGTCTGGACGCCTTCATCGACGACATGCTCGACTTCCAGATGGACACCGACTGGGAGCGCACGGCGAACCAGGAGGAGTTGCAGGACGATAACGACCCTCTCGGCATCGTCCCGAACACCACGCAGGTCACGCGCTGGTGGCAGAACATGATGGTCAACTCGGAGACCCCGTTCCAGGAGGTCCTCGCGTTCTTCTGGTCGGATCACTTCGCGGTCGGCAACCAGGACATCAACCGCGGCGCCTACATGGTGGACTACGTCAACCTGTACCGTCGCGACGGCGCGGGCAACTACCGCGATCTGCTCGTGTCGATGGCGCGCCACTTCGCCATGATCGAGTACCTGAATGGCGACCAGAACCGGCGCCAGGCGCCGAACGAGAACTTCGGTCGCGAGTTCTGGGAGCTCTTCACGCTGGGCGTGGACAACGGCTACACGCAGGACGACATCGAGCAGGCAGCGCGTGCGTTCACAGGTTGGCGTGAGCGTTCGCGACAGATCGAGGACTACCCGTCTGTTGGCAAGAGCGTCACCGAGTACTATATGGAGTTCGACACGGGTCGTCACGACGAAGAGGACAAGACGTTCCTGGGCGTGACGATCCCCGGGCAGAAGCTGACCGACGACTACGAGTCGGTCGTCGATACGACACTGCAGGTCCGCAACCCCGAGGGTTTCATCGCGCGCAAACTCATCGAGTACTTCGCGATGCTCGATCCGCCGCAGGAACTGGTGGACGATCTGGCCGCGGTACTCCGCGACTCCGGCTGGGAAATCGCACCGACTCTGAAGACGCTCTTCATGTCGGAAGCGTTCTACTCCGCGCAGGCCCGCGAGGGCTTCGTCAAGAGCCCGGTCGAGTACGGAATCGGCTTCATTCGCGCGACCGGGCTCCGCATTCGCACGAGCTCGCTCGACTCAGCGCTCAGCGCGCTGGGAATGCGACCGACGCAGCCGCCCGTCGTGGACGGTTGGCCGTCCGGCGGCGCGTGGTTCTCGGCGCAGTCGATGGTGGACCGCACGAACCTCGTCCTCACGGTGGTGGACGACACACACCGCCAGGAGGAGGCGGGGATCGATGTGCTCGACATCCTCCCGCCACCAGCAAACCGCTCCGCGGCGGAGATCGTGGACTCGCTCTCCGACCGACTCCAGGTCGAACTCTCCGCGCAAGACCGCCAGGACCTCATCGACTACATGGTCACGGAGCGCCAGAGTGACGGCAGTTCCGATCCGTCGCCGCTGACGGGCGAGAACATGGACGAGCGCGTGCGCGGCGTCCTCTACGTCCTGGCCCAGCACCCCACGTACCACGTCCGCTAGGAGCCTCCTATGTGCAACTCCCATCCCGCGCAGCACGGCCAGTCCCCGAAGCTCCCCTGGGTCTCGAAACATGGCCATCTTCCGAAGGGCGTCTCGCGCCGAGACGTGCTGAAGCTGACGGCCGCCGCTGCCGGCGTCGTCGCCATGGGCCCGTTCAAGGGTGTGGTGCCGATCGCCACGGGCGCTCCTCTGCAGAAGAAGCGCATGGTGGTCATCAACCTCTTCGGTGGCCACGACACGCTCAACATGTGCATCCCGCAGAACGTGCAGCCCTACTTCGAGCGGCGTTCCGCGATGGCAATCCAACCCGAGGACGCGCTGTCGCTGGCAGGCGGTCCGGGCAATACCGCGTACCGCGTGCATCCGAGTTTCACACGCATCCAATCGCTCTGGAACGACGGCGACGTCGCGTTCGTTCAGCGCACGGGCTATCCGAACGCCAACCTCAGCCACTTCACGAGCCAGGACATCTTCAGCCGTGGCGTGCGCTCTGACTTCCCCTCCGGCATCCCGCGCAGCGGATGGATCGCGCGCTACGCCGACCGCAACGCCCCGACGCCACTCGGCGCGGTCTCCATCGGCGTCGGTCGCCCGTTCGATTTCGTCGGTGGATCGTCAAAGCCCTTCCTCGTCCAGAACCTCAGTGGCTTCAAACTGAGAGGCGGCACGGGTCGCTCGCATCTCCACCGCGCCGGTGCCGCGCAGGGCATCCTGGAGCGTTTCTCAGGCGGCACGGGCAATACGTCGGATGCGCGCGACGCACTCGACCAGGCGTACCAGTTGGCCGACCAGATCCAGCAGTCGGTCACCGACTACTCGAGCACCGTCGACTACTCGTACGACGACCCGACCCGCAATCGCACCTACACCGCGGCCGTCGGCTCCCGACTGCGCGACATGGCGAAGCTGATCCAATCCGGCTTCGAGTCATCCATCTTCTTCACGGGCTACGGCGGCCTCGACACGCACGGCAACCAACTCCCGCGCCACGCCGATCTGATGCGCCAACTCGACCGCTCCATCGGCGCGTTCTCCGACGACATGAAGGCAATGGGCCTCTGGGAGGACATGGTGATCTGCGTCGTCACCGAGTTCGGTCGCCGCAACTTCGTGAACGGCTCTGACGGCACCGACCACGGCCACGCGTATTGCACGCTGCTCGTCGGCGGCGGCGTCCGCGGCGGCATGTACGGCCCCGACCTCACGGAAGCCGACCTGAACCGGAACTACCCGCTGCACGCAGTGGACTTCCGCGACATCTACCACGAGATCCTGCGCGACCACATGGGCGCAGGCGACATGGACTACGTCTTCCCGGAGACCAACCTGCCAAACCCCCTCGGCATCGTGTAGGAGGGGATCCCGTGTGCTCCGCACACGGTCAGCCCCTCCTACCTGTTGCGCTTGTGGCGACTCCGTCGCCACCGCTGTGTTGTGTTTGCGGCGACTCCGTCGCCACCCCTCGCCTTCGCTCGGGTGTTCGACTACGGGACGGGTTCCCGTGGCTTCAACCGGGCCTGCGCTCGGCGTTCATTGCCCCGCATCGGAGTCGGCTCCACGACGTGGAGAGACGGACGTCGCGAGGGCGGGTTTCGCCAGCGGAGTCCCCTCCCTGCGCCTCACCGCGAGCGTCACGGTGCGTGCGAAACGCACCCACCGCGCCACTCGCTCGCTGGCTCGTAAGCCCGCCGCCCACGGCGTCGCATAACCCCACAGACCGGGTCGGCCTTGGGGCCTTATAGCCTCCACGAGAGAAGCCATGGACGGCCAAGTCGGCTCCGGTACGCGGCCCCAGGCAACGCCGGCGGGCTATGCCCCGAACGTCAGTGGTTGCCCGAGCGGGGTGCCGACTGAGCGGTGGTCCTGATACACGACGTTGCCACGCACCACCGTGGTCTCTGGCCAGCCCTCGAGGCGCATGCCGACGTATGGGCTGTATCCCGCCCGCGAGCGGAGCCACTCCAAGCGCAGCGGACCGCGTTCGTTCGGGTTCACGACAACGAGGTCGCCGTGGCTCCCTGGCGCGAGCACGCCCTTGCCTTCCATCCCGTAGACTCGCGCAGCGGCACCGCACGCGACGCGCGCGACGTCCGGCAGCGTCAGCCAGCCCTCGCGCACGGCCGTCAACAACAGCGGCAGGATCGTCTGCACGCCCGGGATGCCCGATGGCGTTTGCGGATACGGGCGTTCCTTCTCCTCCATGGAATGCGGCGCGTGGTCGCTGCCAATGCACGTCAGCACGCCCTCCGCCAGCCCCTGACGCAGCACGTCCTGATGACGTCGGTCGCGGACGGGCGGGTTCATCTGCACCAACCCGCCCCACCGCTCGTAGCAGTCCGGCGCTTGGAGGAAGAGATGGTTCGGCGTGACCTCCGCCGTGACGAGGTCGCCGAGGTCGCGCTCCCACAGCAACTCCACTTCTTCGGCGGTGCT
This sequence comes from Planctomycetota bacterium, assembly GCA_024280885.1. GTDB lineage: Bacteria > Planctomycetota > JAJSAM01 > JAJSAM01 > JAJVHW01 > JAJRPF01. The sequence goes on from JAJRPF010000061.1 coordinate 15,505, forward strand.
GACATGCAAGAGATGCACGCGTCGACCCGTCTTCTCGACGAGATGGAGCAAGCGCTTCGTCGCGATCAGCGCCGCCTCGACATCGCGTACCATCGGATGCGACGTATGCGTGGCGTCGTCTTCGATCGCCGCGTAACGCTCGCGCAAGCGTGGCTCGTGTTCGGAGTGCACGGCAACCCGACGCGAGCCGGACCGCAGCACGCGCTCAAGCGTCTCATCGTCGTCAACGAGCAAGCTACCGGTGGACGAGCCCATGAAGACCTTCACACCCGCGCAGCCAGGCGTCTGCTCCAACTCGCCCAAGCGGCCCGCGTTCTCCGGCGTCGCGCCGACGAAGAACGCGTGGTCACACCACATCCGTCCGGCCGCACGCGCGAACTTATCCTCGATCGCGGCGACGTTCGTGGTCGGCGGCTTGGTATTCGGCATCTCCATCACGGTGGTGACGCCCCCCGCAACGGCTGTCAGACTCCCCGACGCGAGGGCTTCCTTGTGCTCGTTTCCGGGCTCGCGGAAGTGCACCTGCGGATCGACGAGACCGGGAAAGACGAGTTTGCCGGCTGCGTCGATCACCGCGCAGCCGTCGGGGGCGGCGAGCCCCCCTTCAACGCTGACCACGACGCCGCTCTTCACGAGGACATCGGCTCGACGAACTCCGTCCTCGGCGACGACGTCGCCGCCACGCACCAGCAGATTCCCACCCATCGCATCGCTCATCTGTCGTCCCTCATGCCCGGTCGTCGGCGAACGCCGATCGTGTGAGCGCAGATCGTCGCCCGTCCGCCTTCGTGTGAAACGGGATTCTCGAAGGGGCGGCTCGCGTTTCGGGTTCGATCCAGCCCGCGCAGCCTGGAATCGTACTCGACGTCGGCCGACGAGGAGAGAGCCCCGGGGCTCGGATCGTACCCGGGCGTCTGCGGGCCACCTGGCCCCGACAAGAGAGCTCATCGCTCCGCAGCCGACCGGGGACGGCGAGGCGTTCTCTCGAGTACGCCCCGCGGTCCCCGTCGAGCGGCGGACCGAGGGCGTCGCCGTAGCCGAGCCAGATCGACCGCCCCTCGCCGGGTACCATCCAAGCCCGGCGCCCAAGCTCATGAGAGTCAGTCTGAAGCGAGCCGAGTCTCCCCAGGAGTCGGCACGTCTCCGCGGACCCGCGACTTGGCGGGGCGCGCTACTGGTCCGTTGTGATCGCGCGCGTCTCTCGGCCAGCGCCCGACGGGGCGCTCCGCGTGATCAGGAACTCGTTCGCGCCGTCGCCGTCGAGGTCACCGATCACGAGCGCGATGCCGTCGTACGTCTCACCGTCCACAACGAGCGGCGCGATGAGGTCGCCGTAGTCGTCCCGCAGCACCCGCGACGCACCGTCGACTGTGTTGCGCAAGACGCGGAAGGCCGACGTCCCCACCTCCGGCGCGGTGTCGGCCAGCAGCACGAGGTCCTGGTCACCGTCGCGGTCGATGTCGATCGCGCGTAGGACGCCGGCCTGCCACACCTCTCCGCCCACCGTCGCAGGCAAGCGCGCGTCCGAGATATCCTCGAACGAACCGGCGCCACCCCCGTCCCCCGGTGGAACGAATCGGAAGAGCCGCAGCGCGGGTCCGCCCCCGAGTGGCGCCGCGCGCGTCGTCGTCACGATGGTCCCATAAGGATTGACGTCGGGATCTTCGAGGTACGCGACAACCGCCGCGTCGGCGCGCGTCTCCCCACCGAGCGCGTGGATCTCCGCTGTCACGTCGGTGACGAGCGATCCCTCGTTCCAGTTGAAGAAGTTCAGCCCCACTTGGATCGAAGACGTCGGCTGCCCCTTCTTCGTCACGGGCTCATCCGACACCACAACGACGTCCGGCTTCCCATCGCCATCGAGATCGGCGACCGAGATAGTGTGCCCGGTGAAGGGAGTGAACGTGCCACGACAGGGCGTCGCTGTGTTGCAAGCCGTAATGACCACACCTGGCGGAGCATTGGAGATCGGCACCGTGACGCCCGCCTTGCGCGGGAAGAAGACGTACTGGAATCGGTACTGCCCTTGACCACTGCGCGCGCGCGAGTCCCACTCGAACGCACGGCTGCCACCCCAGTAGAAGCTATACGCGTACGAAGGACCCGTGGAGTTGGTGTACCCGCCGAAGACGTTCTGCTCTTCCTTGAGGTCCTTGTGGGTGATCAGGATCTCCGATCGCCCGTCTGGAGCACGATCCACATCGCCCACCCACATGTCGAGTCCGCGCCAGTTGTCGCCATCGGTATTGCTGACCCCGCTCTTTCCGACGCGCGGAGGCGCCATCAGATCCAGCGTCCGATCCACGAACACACGATCGTCAACGGGCCCCGCGATAGACCGCTGCGTACTCACGAGAATGCGCGTGTGACTCGCGTTCGCTGCCGGAACGCTTTTCGAATTCGTCGTGATCAAGACATCGGCAAAGCCATCCTGCGTGACGTCCGTCAGCCAGATCCGATCCGCGCGCCAGTCGTCAGTCGCCGACGGAACCGGCCAGCGAAGTTCGGAAACGTCCGTGAGCGCGCCCCGTCCGTCGTTCTCCAACACGCGAACCTGCGACTCCGTCGCGCGCGCCCCGGACCCGCGGCGCGCGACGAAGAGGTCGGTATCGCCGTCGAAGTCGCCGAGCGCCGTCGTCCAGGCGCCGATCTCCGCGCCGTCACCGAGTTGCTCCGTGAAGTCGGCGAACTCGAAGTAGTCGATCGTTCCCGAGACAGGCGAGCGTTCCAGGTCCTCGCTCTCGACGTAGATCTGATAGCGGCCCTTCGGACGGATCGGGGCGACGAACTCCGCCAGACCGAAGCTGCGGAACGTGCTCTGCGTGGCGGTGATCTCCTCGAACGCGCCGGGAGTCCCGGTCTCGAGGAACACGCGATCGGTCGCCGCAAAATTGGATCCGCGCAGTCGAACGACCTCGCCGCCGAGGAGCGGAACGAGACCCGGACGCACGCTCGCAATCGTGGGAGCGGAGACGTACTCGAACGACTGGAACGGCATCTGTGCAACGAGATCAGTCTCGGTGTCGAGAAGACCAAAGCGCACGGTGCCGCGCGCGTTCGGGGGAGCGAGAAAACGCACGGACGTCGTGGTTGCCTCGAGGATCGTGGCCGCCGCGGGCGCTCCGTCGATGAGTACCGAGAGGTTGCCCGGGCGCAGGTTCTCGCCCGTGAGCGTGACCTCGAACCCGCCGACGACGGAACCGACATCCGGTTCGATGCGCGCGAGCGTCGGCGATGCGACGCGCTCGAACCCACCCACCGCGACCGCGACCTGTCCGCGCCCCGTCCGGACGACGACGTCGTGCACTCCGAAGGGCAGTTCACTCGGAGTCGAGAAGCGGAGCGTCGCGGCACCTGTCCCGGCCGACGGGGTCACCTGGACGCCCTCGATCGTGTAGCGCCCCAAACTGAGCGACGGCGGCGCGTCGGGATCGTTCTCGTCGAAAGCGTTCGCGACCACGACCGCGACGCCCGTCCCCGTCCCCCCGATGCTCGGCAGCACGTCCCCGACGATGATCGGTTCGGCGGGCGAGAGGCGTCCCTTCAACTTCCCGCCGCCCTTCGGCTTCTTGACGGTGAACGAGAGCCGCGGACGCTCCAGCCACGGGAACCAAGGACCTGGGCTGGCGGTAGCGAACTCAATCTCGTACTTCCCGATCGGCAGCGCGGGATCGAGTACGAGGCGCCGGACGGACGTCGAGCGACCGCGACGGAAACGCAGCTTCTCGTCAAGCGCCTCAGCGGCGACGCGCGAACCATCGGGCGCGCGCAATGCGACGACGTACGCCGACGCATCGAACATCGCCCGGTAGCGCAACGCAAACGAGATGCTCGCGCCGCCCTGAGCCGAGACCCGGAACACGTAGCGCTCGCGCCCGACAAGATCGTCCTCGCCCAGACGGACTCTCGGCGGCGCCGAGTAACGCGTGGAGAGCTGATACTCACCCCGTATTGCATCGTCTGGCGCTCCGGCGGGAACACGGACCCGCAGCGTCCACACTCCCGTCTGATCGAGTCGATACCGGAGTTTCCGCACCTGCGCGACCGCGCGCGACTCCAGTGAAACGAGACCGGTATTCGGATCCTGCACCGGCACGAACGTGTCGATTGAGCGCCCGGCCTTGAACTTCGCGCCGACATCGTCCACCGACACCACCGTGCCATCCGGCCGGATCAGTGAGAGGTTCAGATCCTGTTCGAGCTTCTTGTCGAGCCGGAGAGCCGCGCGAACCGTCATCCCAGCGTAGCCATCGATGACGTAGTCATCCACGTCGTCGGCGTCGATCGAAGTCGTCACGCGCGATCCGCTCGGCAACTCGACTCCGTAGCCAGGAGGCAACTCCTGCGCCGCGGCGATACCGGCGGTCGAGCCGAGGAGGAACGTCACAGCGACGACGCGCAACGTCGTGCGCCATCGCGTCCGGAAATCAGGGCAAGTCACGCGCTGCGCTCTCCCATCGCTACGACGCCCTCCATCCACAATCCGCCCGTGTGGTCCAACCTGATCCCTTGGAGGATAGCAGGCCGAGTCAGAGCCGCCATCGGGAGATCCGTATCGGAGCCTCGTCCTGGACACCGCGAGGTGCCGCTCGCGTCATCGAGAGCACGCTCCCCCCCCGAGGCGGACTCCCATCATATTCTCAGAGATGCCGTGATTGCCGCCTGCTCCGAGACGATCACCACACGGGGCCCGCCCGCGTCGTCTCCACGTCCGGTGCCCGGCTCGCTTTCTTCGCCCCCTGCGCCCAGACTGTTGATTCCGCCCGCAGCAGAGAGAAGGGGCGCCTCCGCGATCGTTCAGAACCCGACGATCGCCGCCGCGTGGCTTGTACTTCTCTCAAGATCCGGGAGCGCATGGCGGCCGGAAGCGTCCACACTCTCGGAAGGAAAATGAACGACGACGCATCCCCCGTCCGGATCGAGGACCTGCTGCAGCATGCGGAGTGGGCCCGGGGGCTTGCACGTAGCCTGTTGCGCGATCCGTCGCGTGCCGACGACATCGTGCAGGATGCGTGGCTGGCGGCGTTGCGTGCACCTCCGCAGGACCCGCGTCGGATTCGCGGTTGGCTCTCGCGAGTGATCCGCAATCGGGTTATCGAACTGTACAGGTACGACCGGATCCGGAAGCACGACGACCTCATCGATGAGCCGCTCGACGCGCGTCAGGATGTGGCGGGGGCGGTTGCGCGCACCGAGCAAACGCGACTCGTTGCCGAGATGGTGCTCGAACTTCCGGACGCATACCGCGACGTGCTCGTGTTGCGCTACATCGACGACCTTTCCACGAACGTCGTTGCCACGAAGCTTGGCATCCCGGAAGCGACAGTGCGCAGCCGGACCTTCCGCGCCCTGGAGCAGATTCGCGGCCGACTGGACCGGCGCTGCGCTCGTTCCGGGAAGGACTGGCGCGCGGGTATGGCGGTGCTTGCGCTCGGCATCCGTGGCGCGGACGGGGCGGCCACCGCGCCGCGTCACACTCCCCGTTCCGTCCCGTCACGTCGCCTGCGGCACGTAGCCGTCATGACCGGTGCGACGCTCGTACTCGGGACGTGTACGCTTCTCGCCTGGATGGTCCTGTTTGACGCAAGCGACACCGCGCCGCCGAGCGGCAGCGCAACTCTCATGGGCGAAGACAGAGCGGGCCGCGCAGACGCGCCGCGCCGCGTGCACGCGAACGGCGGATCGTCCGCATCGCAGCTGGCCCCCATCGTGACGCGGCATGACGTCGGACCGGAGGCGGCATCGCCGTCGTCGGTTCTCCGTGTGCACGGAACCGTGATCGGCGACGTGCCCGACGTGGGTATCGACGTGCGGTTGAGCTGCCGCGTTCTGGACGTCCACGTGCGCGACCAACTCGACGTTTCGTTCATCGGACGGGCTCGACACGACGGATACGAGGTCGAGATCGATACGTCGATGCTGGATCCAAAGCGAGCGCTCGAACTCGAGATCAAGGTGAGCGATCCGGAACACGTCGTCACAACGATGCAGGTGGCTCTGCCACAGCCGTCCGCAGACGTCCGGGACTTCGAGGCACCGGCACTGCGCCTCGTCCGCGCGGCGATGTTCTGGGGTTCTCTCTTCGACGAGCACGGGGCGCCCATCGTCGGCGCGGAGTGTGCTCTCTACCGATTGTATGGCGACTGGCCGAGTCCGATCACCGAGGACGCCGCCGAGACAAACTGGGACGGGTACTACGACCTGCGGCTACAGCCCGGAGCAGAGTACGTCATCGTGCTCGACGCCGCGGGGTACGTTCCGGGAATGACGGCGATGACCTGGAAGACGGCCGAAGAGACGCCACAGTGGCGCATCGAACTCGGGCGTGGCGAAGATCTGCGTGGCAGCGTGCACACACCGCCGGGATACGACGCGTCGCGCACATCCGTCCTTCTGCGTCGGCCGGCGTTGCCGAAGCCGGTCGGCGCACCAGCCGGGAACGCGATCGCCTTCTGCGACGGCGGGGTCGCGCGCTCCAGGGTGCTCATACCTGTGGAGGGAGACGGGACGTTCGCATTCGACGGGTTGCGAGCACTCGACGCGGTCATCTCCGTCGCGTGTGACGATGCGATGAGGTCCGTGCTACGAGCAAGTCGGAGGGCGGTCACGTTCCCGGCGTCGGTACAGCAGCTTCGCGTAGACGCCGGCGTCGTGCGCTTTCGGATTACCGCGGGCGATCGTGAAGTAGCGAACGCGGAGATCGAAGTCCACGACGCCGACGACCGGCTGTTGCTCACGACCGATGCCGCGGGCCGCGCGTTCCTCCTCGCCGTTCCGGGAGCGTCCTACGAGGCAACGGTCCGGGCACCGGGTCACTCGACGTCGCAGCACACGTTCACGGCACCCGACCGGAACGCCACGGAGGATGTGACGATCCCGCTCCAGCCGCTAGTGATGGACGCGGTGTGGCGCATGCGACTGCGCGCCCCCAACGGTGCCACCGTGCGGCGAGTCGGAGTTCAGATCCAGGCGCTCGCGTCGGATGTGCAGGCTCCAGGCGCACCATTCGAATTCGACATCGATGCCGACGCGCGCGGCCTGCTGGTGCTGCCGCCGATCCCGCCAGGGACCTACGAGGCCGTCATTCGGCCAGGCGGCGGTTGGAACGACCCGCGCTCTCCGTACCTAGAGGTTCGCACGTCGATCGTGCTCGAGTCGGGCATCTCCGACGTTGAAGACCTCGACGCGATGGCAGGTGGGCGGCTGCGTGTGCGCGCTGACTTGCGAGGGCGCGACGAGGGGGCAGTCCAGGTGCGGGTGCTCGACGCCGCGGGAAATCGCGTGGACGTGCAGTTTCGCCGTGCCGACACCGGGGCGCGCGACCCGTTGATCCTCTATAGCGGTCGCGAGACCTGGGTCGAGCCGGCGTTGCCGCCGGGCGTCTACCAACTCGACTTCTCGGACGACTCGCTCGACACGGGACTCGTTCCGTTCGAGATCCAGTCGGGCGAGGTCACGTTCACCATCGTCCCGTTGCGCGCTCGCCCCGAGTAGCGCGCCGACCGCCGACGCCGCCGACGGCGAGCGCAATGCGCCCGTTGGCGGTCCCCACTCTCTACCGACACTCGTCCTCACGTGAACAGATGGCGAGCCACACCGCGGCGTTTCCGGATTCCGCGGATTTTCTTGGAGTGCGGATCGCCGCCGAGGGGTGCGGCCAGGAGCCCCTGTGGATAGCCGGACGTGTTCGCGTGGAACGGCTGTCGTGGGTGACAGGCAACTCGACTCCGGAGAGTCTCCGAATCTGTCAGCCGCAGCAGACGGCCCGCTCGGGCGCGGTGGATGCTCCGCACGTCGACCGGATACCGCACGGTCACCGGCGCCCCGGAGTTGCTGGCCGGGCCCCTACTTCCAGTCCCGCGCCCACGCATGAAAGCCGGTCGTCATGTCATCTGGATCGACGTTGTCGAATGCCTTCAAAGCGGCGTCCGGATCGCCCTTCGTGCGTAGTAACTCAAGGTAGGCGGCGAACGCAGAGCCGGCGAGATCGTTCGCGGCCACCTCGCCCAGGTAGTAGTGCCACGCCCACAACTCGTAGAGGAGATCGGGATTCGCGGTGAGTTCGTACGTTGTCTTCTTCACGAGTTCCGCGAACGGCGTCGTCATCGCGGCGATGGCTTTCTTCGCGTTCTTGATGTCGCCGGTGCTTGGCTTCGTGAACTTCCCGCGGCGATCGGCCTCGATCAAGGCGCGTTGCGCGATCCCCCACTCCACCCATGCGGGCGCCGGTCCCCCGACGAAGCGCCGGGCGTAGGCGAGCCCGCCGTAGCGTTGCAGGACGGACTTGTAGATCGTCTTCTTCTTCGCGTCCGCGAGCGTCATCACAATCGTCCATCGATCCAACTCCGGAATTCCGTAGCCGGGTATGGGACCTCTCACGGAGTCACGCACCAATTTCTCGTACGACTCCGCGTCGGCACAGAAGACCACGCGTGCGGGGAGCTTCGCGGCTGGCGCCCCGGCGAGGACCGTTCTTCCGATCTCCCAGCCGCGCAAGAACGTCAGCGCCGCGTTCTTGACGAGCTTCGCCTTCTTCGCGGGCGCATTCGTCCACACCTGCACGCCATCGACGACCGAGGCGCGGTAACCGTCCGGCCACGGCTTCTCCGGGCGCTTGCCGACGACGGCGAAGGTGTCGAAGAGAGCGTCGATATGCCGGTGCACGTGCGGGAACATCTTCTGGTGGGCGTAAGCGATCAGTTCAAAGACGCCCTGATCGGAGACGACGAGTCGCGTGACGAACACCGTGTCATTCGCTTCGTTATGCCACCGATCCTGAATCCACCCCTCGCCCGTGCGGTGGAACTCGTCAAGTCGCTTGCCGAAGCGAGGGTCCGCGACGCCGTGGAAGTACCGGAGCAGCCACGCGTTGCGATAGCCACTCTCGATCTCGCATTCGATCCGCAGATCGGGCGCGTCAGTCACTGTTGGCTGGATCCACCCGGCCCAGCGTTCAAGGGACTGATCGATGTCGCCCTTTCCCTGCGCGCTCCACGTCCGCGGCAACTGGATCGAGACGATGCCCCCCGGATCCTCATGCGTCGTCATCTCGCGTAACGGAGGATTGAGCGGGCCGTCGTCCGCGTGAGCAGGCGCAGATCCAGCGACCACGACGAGTAGGACAGCCGTCATCAACAGACTTCGCATCGCACGCATCCTCCCGGGCCCATCCCGAGCCAGCGATGCTACGCGTCCGTCGGCGGCGGCAGCGCTCTACTTTCAGGAGGAGTACGGGGAGAGTACGGGATCGAGTCCGAGCTACCGTCGCGAGATCCATCTCCGAGCGCGTCCGCCTCCGCACGGGCGCCCCCCTTTGCCCCGTGCCCTCGTGAGCACTACACTCAGCACTGCGCGGCACATCGCAGAGATCCTGCGCGCATCGACGCGGCGTTCGCGCGCGCGTGCTGCGGCGAGGATCGAGCGACGCTGCGCACAACGATCGACGAGCCCGCTCGGCCATCACAGTTCATCTGACCATCAGTCGTCGTCGAGCATGGCGAGGGCAGCGTGGCAATCGCGCATACAAGCCAGCTCAGTGGACATCGCGTCGGTCTCGGCGCGATCCGTTCGCCCGTTCGCCCCGTCCTGTGCAGACATGAGCCGTTCGAGCCGTGCGATGGCCGTGTTCACACACGCCGCGGCGCTGTGGCGCAGCGTACCCATCGCCCGGCAGTGCGCCGCGTCGCTGTGAACATCATCTTCGATCGCCAGGCTGACCATGGAAGCGACCCACAGCGACATCATCTGCGCGTTCGGCGCGTCGTGCCGAGCGACGACGTCGCCCATGCGAACCACTGCGTCCAGTCGGGCATCGACGTCCTGCTCGTTGATGAACAGGTGGTGCAGAGTGTTCACCCACACGCCGTCGAGCCGCTTCGAGGGCGGGTCGTGCCTTCGCGCGATCACCGCGACCCGACCGACGATCGACGCGCTACAACCGTCGTCCGCAGACTCCAGAGGTACGCGTTCCAGGACTCCGATGAGCAGTTCGTCGATCTCCGCATTCCGCGGTTCGTGGCGCTCCGACACCTCCTCGAGACACCCAATCACATCGAGACACCAGTTGCGATCGCGAGAGTCCGCGGCGGCGCTCCAGAGGCTCCACGCCCAGCGCACGTCAATGTCCAGTCTCGGCGGATCGTGGCGGATCGCAAGCTCGCCAGCCCGGACAGCGTGCCGCAGGGACACCGCGCGATCCGTTTGCACTTCGGCGGCGCGCATCAGGGCGTGTGCCGCGGTGACGTCGACGTCCGCACTCGGTGGGTCCTGACTCACTGCGAGATGGAACGTCAGCTCGGCGGACGCGCGGCACGCTTCCGGGTCGGCCTCCACGAGGGTCGCCTGAAGTAGTGCGCGCACCCATAGACCGTCCAATAGGTCGTCCATTCGAGCGTGCCGCTGCGCGATCTCGCCCACCTGCTCGGCAATCCGCCGACTATCGATCGCGTCCTCGGCGTGCTCCTGGAGCAGAAGGAGAGCGTGCGCCCACTGCAGGTCGATGGACAACTCCGGCGGGACATGAAGGTTCGAAATCTCCTCGATACGCTCCACCGCCGCGCGACACACAGACAACGACGCGTCCAGGCGAGCCGCAATCTCAAGCGCGGCAGCGAGCAGCGTCCCGAGGCCGGGATCGGCGGGCGTGTGGCGACTGTGGAGGGCGCTCAGTTGCGCGGCCACTTGCTGCACGACCGCGCAGTCGCGTGAGATGCGCGCCGCGTAGTGGAGCGACTCGGCCCACTCCCAGTCGATCGAGAGAACGGCGGGATCGTGACGTGCCGCGACGGCGGCGATTTCCTCCGAGATCCCGAGCCGCGTGATGACGTCCTCGGCGAGTGAACATGCGTGGCCGAGCGTGCGCGCCAGGTGTGCGTCGATGATGCCGCACCGCGGGTCATGGCGCGCGGCGATCTCCGCAATTCGCGCGGCCGCCTCCCGGCATCGCTCGACGTCCGAGCCCGTGCATGCCCACGTCTCGAGCGTCCCTGCCCAGGAGCTGTCGAGGGGTGCCTCCGGGGCGATGTTGCGCGCCGCGATCAGCTCTGCTCGGGCCAAGATCTCCCGGCCCGCGGCGTCGTCCTCTACGTGATGCAGCAACCGCGCGAACCCCTCGATGCACGTGACGTCCAGCGGTACGTCGGCGCCCGGGTGTCGATCGGCGACCGAGGACAGCAAGCCAGCGAGACGCGTGGCCTCCTTGCCTCGTGCTGTCCCCACGCTGTTCGCAAGCCCCCGCGCCCATGAGCGGTCGAGGCTCAGGTTCGGGGGCGTGTGGCGCATGGACAATGCCTCGAGTCGCTCGAGGATCAGTCGTCGCTCGTCCTCGGAGAGTCTTGCGTAGGTCGCGACGGAGAGCGACCACGCGAGGATCGTCTCGATCGACGCCGCCGGTGGACTGTGACCGTCGAGGACTTCGGCAATGCGTGCTGCCACCGCCAGACAATCCACCGCCTGCGGCTCGTCCCCGGTCGCACGGAAGAGCGCAAGCGCGCGGACGGCATCTCGCTCGGCGTCAGTCACGGGGTGACGTGCGCGGAGCGACGGACGCGGCGATCGACTGGGAGTCGGAGTGGCGACTGACGTCCATGTGGCTCACGTCGCTCATCATCCATGACGGACGCGTAGCCGCAAGGGCGTGTCCGCCCGACAGATCCGCTCCAGCGCTCCGGCGGTCGCGATGACGAGCGCGCGCCGCGTGAGATCGGCACAGTCCGCCCCTCGATCTCCTCCACGAGCACGCGCTACTGGCGATCACGTCGGCAAGGGAGTCGTCACTCGGCACCTGCGTCACTACATGCGCACTCGAATAGACGCCGAGTCGCCGCGACGTCGCTCCGGCTGGCGGGGTCGAGATCGGCGACATTCGCGAGCGGTTGATCCATGCGAGGTTCCCCTGGCCTCACAGCGGAAGCTCCGCCCCCGCAGCCTGAGCATCAGCGACACCGAAGATCGATGAGGAGAGAGCCCCGGGGCTCGGATCGTACCCGGGCGTCGGCGGGCAACTTGGCCCCGACAAGAAAACCCGTCGATCCGCCGCTGACCGGGGACGGCGGACCGGTGTCTGGAATTCGGCGGAGCCCCGAACCGCACCGCAGTCCCCGAGCGCGAGCTCATCGACTATTCGTCCGCGTTCCTGCACCCTCCGTCGCGTGTACGGTGTTCTCGAATCACGATGACTTTCCCACAGACGCCCATCGCGATCGAGGACCTGCTTGCGCACCAGGCCTGGGTGCAACAGCTGGCGCGCACATTGGTCGAGGACGCCGCGTCCGCCGACGACCTGATCCAGGACGCATGGCTGGCAGCACTACGGCGACCGCCACACGACGGACGATCACCGCGCGGTTGGCTCGCCACGGTTCTACGCAATCTCGCGCGCAATCGTCGCCGAGACGCCTATCGCCGCGACCGACACGAGTTCGGCGCCGCGTCTGCATCGACGGCGTCGAAGACCACCGCGACAACGGCAGCCGACCTCGTCGCCCGGGCCGATCTCGGAGCAACCGTCGCCCGGGCCGTCACCGCCCTTCCCGAGCCCTATCGGGCGACGATCCTGCGGCGCTACTTCGACGATCTCTCCCCGAGCGAGATCGCCCGCGTAACGGGTGCGCCGATCGACACTGTGAAGTCGCGCTTGAAACGTGGATTGGCGCTTCTCCGCGAGAGCCTCCGCGATGGCGACGACGACCGGCGCGCGTGGGCGCTCGCGCTCTTCCCTCTCGCAGCACTCTCGACGACGGGCAACACGACGCCGCCGCGTTCATCCTCGCCGACGCCCCTCGGACTACCTCTCGGAGGGTCGGCGATCTCTGCGACGACGAAGACTGTCGCCATGGTCGCGGCGGTACTCCTGATCGCCCTCGCATGGAACGTCATGGCCCCCGATCTGGGTCAGCCCGGCGACACAGAGCACGCGACAGAGGCCACCGGTCGGGAAGGTGGGCCGGAGACCCGAACGCGAGAGCACGTGGCAACCGACACCGCAGGCATGGCAAGCTCGGACAGCCCGACCGATCCTACGGCCACCGGGATCATCGTCGTCGGTGTGAAGTCGACGGATGACAAGCCCATCCCGAACGCCACGGTCCGCGTCTGGCCGTGGCGCACCAAGTTCGCCGGGGCGCCGGTGGCGCAGCGCGTCGGGCACCTCGAGACCGAACGCGATGACGTGACCGCCGAAGTCGAGTGCGACGCGAACGGTGCGGCGACGATCACCGGAGTCCCGCCCGGCACGTACGAGCTCGACGTGCGCGCGGAAGGTCGCGCTGGCGAGTGGCCGCGCGTCACTATCCGAGAAGGCGTCACGGTGGAGTTGACTGTCCTCCTACAGGAGTCGGTCGAACTCGCGTGCCGGGTCATCGACGTATCCGGTCGGTCCGTGGAAGGTGCGTCAGTCGTCGTCGCTCCGATCGGTGCGGACGAACGGAGTACAGCCGCGCGTCTCGTGTCTCTCACGGACGCCGACGGACGCTGCACGGTCCGCGGGCTCGCGCGCGGTCGTCACTTCGTACGGGTGCGCACGTCCGCCAGCGTGACGTGGTCCGGCGGGACTGTGGACGCGGGTGCGGTACGACGCCACGTTGTACGCCTTGGCGCCACGGGGACGCTGACCGGTCGGATCGTGTCCGGACCAGCAGACAGCCCCGTCGCCGGAGCAATCGTCGGGGTCCGCGTGGAAGAGCCTTTCGACGCGCTTTCGCGCGGTCGTGCGCGATTCGGCGCCGAGACGGAGACCACGACCGACGTGACCGGGGCGTTCCGGATCGACGGCCTGCCGTTGGCGTCCGTCACCGTAGTAACAGTTCACGCTTCCGACTACGTGCCGTACGTCGAACACGCTTTCCCGATTCTCGCACCGCGGGTCGAACCCGGCGGCGGCCCGTCACTCCACGTGACGCTGACGCGCACAGGATCGCTCCGCGGTACCGTCGCGGACGGCGCGGGAGAACCCATCGTAGGTGCACGTGTGCTGGCCTCTACGCGCGGCAGGAGTAACTCCGTGGCGGGACGGACGTCCGCCGTTCTGTCGGGCGGCGACGGCACCTTTGTGCTGACGAATGTGGTCCCCGGCAACGTCACCGTGACGGTGGGCGCTCACGGTTACTTCGCGCCGAGGCCGACGGCAATTGAGCTCGCTCCCGGCAGTACCGCACAGGTATCTGTCACCCTGCTCCGCGGAGGCACGGTCGCGGGCGTCGTCCGCGACGAGGCCGGAGACCCCGTCTCGGAGGCGACCGTCTACATCGCGCCGGCGAGCCGGCCGATCGGCGGACCCTCTGCGGTCACCGACAGCGATGGAGCGTTTCGGGTCGAAGGCGTGCGACCGGGAGAGGTACTCGTCGCCACTGCCTCGTCGCCGCGTGGGTTTGGCCAGTCCGCGCGGTTCACGATCGAAGGTCGAGCGACGATCGGAGCCATCGGTATCGTCGTCGCCGACAAGCGCGGCTCGATCGAAGGCGTCGTCGTACGGGCGGACGGTCGACCGGTGGGCGGGACGCGGGTTCGCGTGACGCGCGGGCCGATCGATCTCGCGCAACCTTGGATCCGACAGAGGGGCGATCAGGTCGTGGGCAGCGACGGGGCGTTCCGCTTCCCTGCCTTGGGACGTGGAACGTTCACGTTGGCGGCCTGGCTCCCCGGACTCCCTGTCGCAACCGGCGGGCCGATCCGACTTGCGGACCGCGCGAACGTGACCGGCGTGCGCATCGAGCTACCGCTGGCGGCCGAGATCCATGGGCGGGTTCTCGACGCCGAGGGAAGCCCGCTCGCGGGAGCCGCGATCGCCCACATGGCGGACGGATGGCCGCAGCCGGGAAACGTCTCTGCGATCACGGATGCCGCCGGAGGCTTCACGATCGGAGGCGTCCGGCCGGGAGCGTTCAATCTCGTCGTGCTCGCAGCGGGCTACGTCGAAGCGCGCATGGAGGCCGTTGCCGGCGGTGGCGAGGCGCTTGTAACGCTGCGCCGCGGCGCGGCAATCGAGGGACACATCGAGACCCAGGATGGTTCCACCCCGGCGCCTGTTCCAAGCTGGGTCGTCGTGTCCGGCGAGAACTCAAGCTCGTGGGCCCACGTCGCGGTCCGGCGCGACGGCTCCTTCCGCACGTTCCCGTTGGACCCGGAGGAGACCTACTCGCTCTACGCGTTCTACGCACCCACGTCGACGGGGCGCCGCGACTACCTTTCCGATCTTACCGAGAACGTGCGCACCGGCGCGACGAACGTCGTCGTGCGGATGCTCCCCACGGCCAGGATCACCGGGCGCGTCGTGGACGAACGCGGCGTGTCGGTCAGGAAGGGAGTTCCAGTCACGGGTATTGCCTACGGCGAGGAAGTCGGGGCACGCGGAGCGCGTTGGTCCACGCGCACGGCGGCCGACGGGAGCTTCGAGGCGGTCGCCCTGTCGGGGAAGAGGTACGGGATCATCGTCGGTGGCGGCCGGTCGGACTTCGTTCCGCGGGTGGCGGCGGACGACGTGGGCGCAGGGAGCACATCGCTCGCTCTGACCGTGCGGCGCGGAGTCACGATCGCGGGGCGAGTCGTCGGTACCGACGGAAGCGGGGTCAAGGGCGTGTCGGTGGGAGTGATCTTCGACGGCGATGCGCCGGCATCTCCGCTGCAGCGGGCCCTCGCGGGAGCACGGGGATGCGACACGACCGATTCGCGCGGCCGCTTCTCGTTACGAGGCGTCCCACGTGGAACGGTCGCGTTGTCGGTCTACGACGCCAGCAAGCGCAAGTGGGTCGGCGGGGGTGCACATCTGGCACCGTCAGCCGACGTGGAGATCCGCCTTCCGGAGTGACTCGAGGCGATCCCGAACGCGCGGGTCCTGCCGGAACCGCAGCACGTGCCCGGATGTGCCATCGCTTCGTTTCGCGGATCGTACCCGGGCGTCGGCGGGCGACCTGGCCCCGACAAGAGACATCGTAGCTCCGCCGCCGACCGGGGACGGCGGGGCGTTGTCGCGAGTCCGGCGGAGTTCGGCACACCGACACTCCAGAGTTCCACCGCCTCGGCGCACGACTATCGCGACAGGATCTTGCTTGCGCGGGACGACTCGGGGCCGTGGGGGGCGAGCTTCAGCGAAAGTGCCGCGGCCTCGCGGGCGGGTCTGCGACGGCCGAGGTCTGCGAGGGTTTCGGCGCGCTCGGCGGCCATGCGCGCTCGTGCGGCGACGGCGTTCGCCGTGGTGGCTGACGTGGAGGATGCGACGTCGTCCGCCGCGCCGTCCGCGCCGTCGGAGGCTTCCGCGAGCAGGCCCTCCGCGCGTTCCCAACTTGCCGCTGCGGCGTCCCACAGGCCCGAGCCGCGCTCGCAGAGAGCCCGCGTGTCCCAATAGGTCCAGAGCGCCGGCGCCATCGTGGTCGCGCGCACGGCGAGGTCGAGCGCGAGTGTCGATTCGGGGGAAGTCGCGACGATGCACCATGCGGCATTATTCGCAGCGGCATGGTTCGAGCTATCGAGACGCGCCACGCGAAGAAAGAGCTCGGCAGCGATCTCTATCCGACCGGTCCGAACGGCCACAAGACCCATCACGAAACGGACGCGTGGTTCGATGCGCGCGTCGTCCGCCGTCTGCGGGCGATCGTCCTTCCAACCGCGCTGGAGCTCGTCGCAGATGGCCCCCGCCTCGGACGTTCGTCCGAGTTCGGCGAGGCTCTCGGCGACGACGATCCGCGCCGCAAGGCGAGCCGCTGCCGACACCCCCGGATCGTTCACGACCACGCGGGCGCGCTCCAAACCGCGCGCGGGCTCACCGACCAGTTGGGTCAGCGTCTCGGCCGCAAGTGCTTCCAGGACCCCGCGCCCCGGTGCGCCATCACGCGGTGTATCCGTCTCACGCAGCGTGTCGGTCGCGCTCGGCCGTCCGGTCGCGGCGGTCACATCGTCACCCGCGCGAGCGATAGCCCTCTCCACCGCGTCCAGTGCCGCGCGCCCCTCCCCATGAATGCCCAGTACCCACACAAGTTGGCGTACCGCGCCGACGTCGCGCGCGTCGCGTTCGACCGCGCCACGCGCCTCGCGCAGCGCCGACGCGCCCAGTCCGAGGCGGACCATCGAGCGCGTGACAACACGCGAGAGCGCAGTGTCGCCGGGTCGTTCCATCAAGCGCGCCGATACGAACTCGTGAACCTCCTCGACCTCGGCCATCCGGAGCAGCGCTTCTGTCAGTCCGAGTGCGGCGAGTAGATCGCTCGGATCGCTCTGGATCGCTGCCCGGAAAAAGGGGATCGCCTTCGCCGCTCGATCGCCCTGCAACAGCACGAGGCCGCGCGTTGTATCCGCGCGTTCGATCTCGTCGCCCGTCCCCTCGAGCGCATCGAGATGACGGGCCGCCAGCCCGGAATCTCCCGTCTCGACACGCGCTGCCAACGCGATCCGGAGCAGTCCGGCGGTGGACGGATCGCGTGGCGGCAAGGCAGCGAGCGTCACCTCGGCAACCTCAGCGGCTTCCGCCCAAGCGCCGCGCGTGATCAACGCCTTCGCGAGCGTCTCGGCAGCCGGTACGAGCGCGACGTTCGCACGCAACGCGTCCGCGAGTAGCCGTTCACGCAGCGCGGGGTCGCCGGTCGCCATCGCAATCTCGAAGAGACGCGCGGCGATCATCACACCGTGCGTCTCGCGTCCCCCGGGCAGCCACGCGGCCGCGCGATAGCGTTCGGCGGCACGCGGCAGATCCTGCGTGGCGAGCAGCGTCTCCGCGAACTCGAATTGCGCCCCCGTATCCCACGGCATCATCTCCGCGGCGCGGCGCAACGGTGCGAGCGCGGCTTCTGCGTCGCCACCGGCCGCGAGTAAGCGCCCCTCCAGTAGCACGGCCATCGCCTCGCCGCCCGCGCGACCGAGTTGCGTCGCCACGGCCTCGGCCTCACGCATTCGCTCGTCGCGCGTCATCCCCGGGATCTCGGCACCGGTCAGGATGAAGACAAGCGCCCGCGCGGCGGAGGTGTCGCGCGGGTCAGCGTCGATCGCGGAGCGCAGCGCAGCGACTGCGAGTCCGATCTCCCCGGCGCGCACGTGGAAGATGGCGCGCGCCGGCGCGGACTCGAATGACTCCGGCGCCTCCGTGGAGAACGATTCGTGCGACGCGAGGACGAACTCGACCGCACGCCTCACCGAGGGATCCGTCGTGTCCCGCAACAACGCGAGAGCGCGTTCGCCGTGCCCGGTCCGCACGTATGCGTCGGCCAACTGCATGCGCACCATGACTGAGCCGTCGCCCAGATCCATCGCACGCTCCAGATCGGCGACCGCCGCCGTCCACTCCCGCCGTCGAATGCGCGAGTCGGCGCGCAGCCGCAAGATCTCAACGTCGTCCGCCGTGCGCGAGAGGAAGATCGATGCGCACGAGATGGCGTCCAGGTCGTCGCCCGCCCGCGCAAACGCGCGCGTCGCCGCCGCGACGATCCTCCGATCGAACGGTCGAATGCGCGCGGCCTCGCGTGCGGCATCAGCGGCACGCACTCCCGCCGTCGGATCGAACCCCGACGTTGCCCGCCTTGCCTCGGAGAGCAAGAGCCACGTCTCGGGTGACCAGGGACGCCGGGCCAGAACCCGCTCGAGATGCCGCACCGCATCCATCGGTCGTTCGGCGGCGAGACACGCATCGGCGAGAGCCAGCTCGACCGGTACAGCGCCCTCGTACGTTTCCAGCATGGTCGCCAGACGTTCGATCGCCCGCTCTGCGACCGACACCTTGCCATCGGCCTCGATCCGCGCCGGGTCGTGCAGTTCGAGCATCGCCAATCGGATCTCGGCCGACACGGTGTCGCCGCCTCCGGAAAGGACAGCGCCGTATTCGCGAGCCGCGTCGTCGTAACGTCCGGCGTCACGATGAATGTCTCCCGCGAGAATGCGGTACGCACGTGCACTCGGCGCCGCCGCCATCGCGCGCTGCGCGAAACGCAGCGCCTCATCGAGTTCTCCCGCCGCGCGCGCCTGATCCGCCAGCGCCGCGTGGACCGTGCCGCTCTCGTCGGCGTCCGCCACGTCTCGGAGCAGGTCGGCTGCACGGTCGAGCATCGCCGCCAGCGTCAGGACTGTCGTCACGCGATCGACGATCTCCGGCGCCGTGGACGAAGTCAGTGCCGCATGGAACTCGTCGATCGCCTGCGCCGCATCTCCGCGCGCAAGGGCGATCCGCCCCGCAACGACGTGCAGTCGCCCCGCGACAAGCGACGCATCGACCTCCGGGAGGTTGTCCAACCCCTTCACGGCGGCGAGCCACGCGTCGTCGAGGCGTCCATCCGCAAACGCCACTTCGGCCTCGAACCAATGCGCGAGTCCCGCGTCGGCGGAGCGCCCCAAGAGCACGAGCGCATCGTGCGCGCGCTGCAACGCGATCGTAAGCTCAGCGGGGTAGCGCTCCGGAGCCACCACGCCGACGAGGTTGAGTCGCACAAGCGCCGCGCGAACCGTCAGGACAGGATCGCGTACACCGCGCGCGTAGCCCCTTTCGAACAACTCGAGCGCCCGCTCGAGATCGGGTCGAACGCGCGCGAGCTCCAACTCGCCCGCAAGCCGCCAAACTCCGTCGGGAACTTGCGACCATTCGAGCGCAACGTTCGCGTGCTCGCGCGCTTCGGCGACGTCGCCAAGCCGAGCGAGTTCCGCCGCGAGGAAGAAGCTCGCGGGTCCGTGCGTCGGATCGTGCCGAACGGCTTCGCGCGCCTCCTGGATCAGGACGCGCGCGTGCATGCCGAGCTTGCGTCCCGTGAACGCCAACATGAACCAGCCGTTCGCATTATCCGAGTCCATGTCCACGAGTTGGCGCGCGTAGACCCGCGCGGACGCCCAATCGCGCTTCGCAGCGGCAGCATCCAACGCCCCGCCGACCTGCCACCGGTCCACTCGCGATCGTCGCGCGTACTTGTAGAGCACCACGGCAGTCGGAACGCCCAGCAAGATGGTCGCGGCGAGCGCGATCTTCAGGACACGGGCGACCGTCTCGCGCGCGGGCCATGGCGACCAACACGGATGATCGAGGTCTGCGCCACAGTCTCCACACGTGTCGTCGAACACACTGACATTCGCGCTGCACGAACACATCCGCGCGAAGAGAACGCCACACCGAGCGCAATGCGAAGCACTGACGCGCTGTCGGAGTCCGCACGACGGACAGCGATCACGCCGTTCGACGACGTCCGTGTCTTCAGACGTATCCTCGGACGCCGCGGAGTTCCCGTCGTTCGCTGTGGTCACGTGTCTCTGCGAGTCAGTAGCGACCGGGGTCCTGGCCGCGAAGAACGCTGTTGCCGTCGAACGTCTCTCGACGATCGACGTTCGGCGGACGTTCGAGATCCGCCGGGTCGAAGCGACCGCTCTGCGCGAAGAAGCCGACGGGGTTACGCCAGACGAGTTGTTCGATGACGTCGCGCTCGACACCCGCGAGTTCCAGTGCAAGACATGTGCGCGGAACACGCAGCGGGTCGGAGACCCCCCAGTCCGCGGCGCTGTTGATCATCATGCCCTCGACGCCGTATTGCTGGACGATCGTGACCATCCGGTCGACATCCATCTTCGTGTGGGGATAGATCGAGAACCCGGCCCAACACCCGCTGTCACGCGTGATCTTGATCGTCTCCTCGTTGCCGTGATCGAGAAGCACGCGCTCCAGTGCAATCCCCGACTCCTTGACGATGGCGAGCGAACGCTCAAAGCCGCGCTTCTTGTCGCGATGCGGCGTGTGGACGAGGACCGGCAGCTCGTGTTTGCGCGCGAGCTCGAGCTGCGCCGAGAAACACTCCTCTTCGATGGGCGTGATATCGTCGAGACCGATCTCGCCGACGCAGATCACGCTGTCCTTCTCGAGGTAGCGCGGCAGGATCTCCAGCACGTCCTTGTTCACGCGCGGATCGTTCGCCTCGCGCGGGTTGAGCGCCATGCCACAGAAGTGGTGGATGCCCCACTGCCGCGCGCGGAAGCGTTCCCATCCGACGAGCGTGTCGAAGTAGTCGATGAACGAGCCGACGGACGTGCGGTTCTGCCCGAGCCAGAAGGCGGGTTCCAGGATCGCGCGGACGCCAGAAAGCGCCATGCGCTCGTAGTCATCCGTGATCCGGCTGAACATATGCGCGTGGGGTTCGAAGATCCTCATGAGCCCTTCCACTTCCCTGCTAGTTGCGTGAGCTGCGCGCGGATCGCGTCCACACGCTCGCGAGCTATCCTATCCTCGATCAGGGGCAAGAGATCCGGCGCAGATTGACGCGCCAACGCCTCGGCCGCGCGCAGACGCCGTCCGTCGGAGCCGTGCTCCAACCCGCCCAAGAGCCGCAAGAGGGTTCCCCGGGTCGGTGCCAACCCGACCAGCCGATCGGTGTCCTGCCAGACGGTCCGTCCGGCGGCCTCGCGCTCTGTCGCGAGATCCTGCAGCATGCGCGAGAGCTCGGCATTCGCGTGCTCTTCGACCCCGAACATGCGCGCGAGCGGCAGATCCATGAACGCGGCCTTCACGACCATGCGGTTGACGTCGTCGATGCCGAAGTCGGCAACTCCGCACGCGCGTGCCGGCAGGTTGTGGTCGCAGCAGAGCGCCTCGAAGTGCGTGCTGGTATTCGTGCGCTGCGCCTCTCCGAAGAGCGCGATCGTTCCGGGATCGACGGGCCGCAGCGCATGAGCCCGCATCACGATGGTGCGTTCCTCGAAGTCGCCGTGCAGGAAGAGATCCACGGCCTGCTCGGACGTGATCGCGGTGCAGGCGCGCAGGAGCACGAAACCCGCCGCGTCGCAGACCCGCCAGACGTCGAGATCGACGAGCACCTCACCGCCAGTCGCGTCCGGCGAGGGCTCCGCCGTCCGTCCGCCACCAATGAGTCCGCGCCCGAGTCGCCGGGCCAGCGCTGGGAAGAGCACCGGCAATGCAGCCGCGCCCTCACGCGTTGCCCGGTCTAGGGCCTCGCGCCACCATCCGTTGTCCGCAGTCGCTTCGGCCAACCGCCGCTCGACAACCGCGATCGCATTCGCATTCGCACCGTCCGCCATCGACACCTCCCGGGCCGCGCTCATCGCTGCTCCGTGCACGCCCTGATGGTCTCCCTTTTGAGCGTGAACGCACGAGAAAGGCGGAGGGTTCGCTCAGCAGGCATCACCGACCGTGACAGAAGTGTGGTGACGGGCGCTCCAGCGCACTCGCGAGGCTCCCCCACCGAGACCTACGTCGCTGGGCTTTCGCCTCGAACGGCAGCCTCCAGCACGAGATGGGCAATCGACGTGTAGGTCCGCCCGGAGTGACGCTCCAGCGCGATCTCGCACGTCCGGCTCGACGAGTACCCCGTCTGACAAGCTCGCGGGAGCGCCCGATCCAGGCCGTCCAGGGCCGCCGCCGGAAGCTCCGGGTACCGAAACCCGCGATCTCCGGCCTGGCCGCAGCAAACGACATCGGGCGTCGGGATGACGGTCCTCGCGCAGGCTCGTGCGACGTCGAGAAACGCCTCGTCCAGCCCACTCGTATGCCCGCTGCACGGGACGTGGACGGTCACGGTCCGATCGAGCGGCGCGAGCGGGACGGACGTGATCACGTCGCGCCGCAACCACTCCGCCACATCGAGCACTTCCAGCCCGCCGTCACGCCCGAACTCTGGCCCAATCTCTGGCACAGCGTCGCGCAGATGCCGCGCACACGGGCTGGCGTCGACGACGATCGGCCGCCCGCCACGCGCCGCGTGGGACAGCGCAGCGATGGCCGCCCGCCGCACTTCGTCGCCCAAATCCGCGCGTCCCTGGCTCTCGAATGCGAGCCCGCAACAGAGCGAGTCCGGCTCGGCGGGCCGCGCGACCTCGAGTCCCACGCGCCCGGCGAGGGCGCTGATCACCGCGTCGAGGGGCGTCGCCTCCGCGTATCCGAAGACACGCCCGGGACACGCCGAGAAGTGTACGATCGCGGGGCCCGTCGGCGACGCCACCGACGGGGACCGCCCGGCAGAGGGCATGTCGCGTCGCCATGCGGGGAGTCCGAGACGACCACCGACGCGGCTCCACCGCTCGACGCGCTCGTCTCCGAAGATCCGCGCCGCCACACCCGCCGCCCGCAGACCGGTCCGCGCAGCGCGACACGTTCCGGCGAAGTGCCGCGCCGCGAACTCCAGCAATCGTGGAGCATCCGCCGCCCGTCGCGCCTTGATGATCCGCCCCGTATCGATCGCCACGGGACACGCCACGGCACAGACGCCGTCGGTCGCACACGTTGCATCGCCAGCGTATGCAAACGCACTCTCCATCGCCGCACGCCGCGCCCCATCCGCCCCTGCCATCTCGCGCAGCGCGACGATCCGCTGCCGCGGCGTCAGCGTCAGATCTCGCGACGGGCACACCGGCTCGCAGAACCCGCACTCGATGCACGGATCGAGCGCCGGATCGACCAGAGGGCGCGACTTCAGATCGCGCAGATGAACACGCGGATCGTCGTTCAGGATGACACCCGGGTTGAGCAAGTCATCGGGATCGAACGCCGCCTTGATCTCGCGCATGACCGCCGTCGCCGCACGTCCCCACTCGCGCTCGACAAACGGCGCCATGTTGCGCCCGGTGCCATGCTCGGCCTTCAACGACCCGCCGAGACGGTCCGCGACGAGCGCCGCCACGTCGTCGAGCAACGCCGCGTAGCGTTCGATCTCTGCGTCAGTGTCGAAACGCTGCGCTACGACGTAGTGGAGATTGCCCGCGAGCGCATGCCCGAACACGATCGCCTCGCCATAGCCGCGCCGCTCGAAGATCTCCCGCAACCCGCGCACACATGCCGCCAGGTGCTCCCTCGGCACGGCGACATCCTCGATGATGATGCTCGTCCCGAGCGGCCGCGCGGCCCCCACCGACGCCGCGAGTCCCTTCCGCACGCGCCAGAGGGCGGTGTACGCCACGCCACCCCGTTGCTCGAAGCGCGGCGGATCAAGTGGACGGTGCTCTGCGATTACGCCGAGCACGTCTTGCTCGCTCTGCGCGCGCGTGTTCGCATCCCCCGCGCGCACTTCGACAAGCAGCGCGGCGGCTCCGTCGGGCACCCCTGCGATCCACTCGGGAACACCCCGGGCCGACTCGACCGCGCGCAACGACGCACGATCCATCAACTCCGCCGCACTCACGGGCAGGTCTACGAGCGACGTCGCTGCCCGACAGGCCGTCTCGACATCCGCAAAGACGGCCAACACACACGCGCGCTGCGGCGGGTCCTCCACCGTGCGCAACGTGACCTCCGACACGAACGCGAGCGTGCCCTCGGAACCGACTAGGAGATGCTGCAGCACGTCGATTGGGTCGTGGTGATCGATCAGTGCGTTCAGCGCGTACCCGACCGTGTTCTTGATCCGGAACTTGCGCCGGATCATCTCGCAGAGAGCAGCATCCTCGCGAACGCGCCCGGCAATCGCAGCGAGCCGCGCGAGAAGGTCCGGTCGCGCCCGCCGGAGCGCCTCCCGCGCCGACGAGACCCCCGTATCGAAGACCGTCCCATCGGCCAATACGCCGCGCAGCGAGAGCAGCGTGTGATACGAGTCCTCGGCCGGCCCGCAGCACATGCCGCTGGCGTTGTTGACAACGATCCCGCCAATGCGCGCGACCGAGAGCGACGCCGGATCCGGCCCGATCCGGCGCATGTGCGCCGCCAACGCATCGTTCGCCTCCGCCCCGACGACACCCGGCCCCAGCCGAATGGCCACGCCGTCGCGCAGGACCTCAAGCGCACGAAACGAACGCGGCTCCTGCATGACCAGCACCGAGTCGGTGACCGCCTGCCCCGAGAGGCTCGTCCCACCCGCCCGAAACGTCACCGGCGTGGCGAGATCTGCGGCCGCCGCGAGCACTTGCGCTACTTCCGCTTCGTCCGCCACGCGCACGACGACCCGCGGGATCATCCGGTAGACGCTGGCGTCCGCACCCCAGACGGCCAGGTGAAGCGGATCCGTAAAGACCCGCCCAGCGGGAAGAGTCCGGCGCAGGACAGCAGCGAGTTGCTCGTGGGCGTCGGACATGGACGGCCACCTTACGTCCGACAGAGCCCCGGGGCTCGGATCGTACCCTCCGGGGGCATCGGCGGGCTGCCGGGCCTCAAGAAGAGACATCGGTGCGTCGCCGACCGGGGACGGCGGGGCGGCGTCTTGAATTCGAAGGAGCCCCGAGGTGCCCGGTGTCTGGCGGACCGAGGGCGTCGCGATGGCCGAGGCGGTCGGGCCGCCCGTCACCGGGCACCATCCAAGGAAACGGTCCGCCGTTGCTACCGAGCGCCGCGGGCGCCGCCGACCACGACGGTGACCTGGAAGACGAGAAGGCCGCCGCCGTCTTGTGGCCGCTTCTGGAGCGTCATGCGGAGGAGTGTCGTGCCGGGGCCCATCGCCTTGAAGAGCATCTTCTCGTGGCCCGCAGCGCCGCCGATCATGCCGCCGCGAGTACGCGGGCCGATGGTCCGGGTTCCGGAACTGCGCACCAGAACGGCGGCGTCGGTCGGGTCGGGGGTCCAGCGGCGCGACGAGCCGACCTTGTTCGGGAGGACGACGGCCAACGTCTGCCCCACCGCCAACTGCACGGTCTGGCCGTTGCGTTCCTTCGTGACGTGATAGACGGGGATGCCGTCGATTGTGGGCACGACATCGGCGGCGGGAACCTCTTCCGAGGAGACGCACGCGGGGGTCGAGAACACGGTGGAGACAAGAAGGAGCGCGGCCATGAGGCGAGGGACGGTTCGCATGCGCAGACGGTATCGCATGCCGACCGCGCTGCGGTGAGATGCTCGTCCGTGCGTGGCCCGACAGAGTGCGCAGCGGTCAGTGGCGGAGACGTGGGTCCAACGCGTCGCGCAGCGCGTCGCCGAACACCTGGAACGCGAGCACGATGGCGAAGAGGGCGAGACTCGTGAACGCCATCTGCCACCAATGGCCCTTCGTGAGCTCCGCGGTAGCGTCCTGGATCATCAGGCCCCACGACGGCAGGTCCACGACGCCGACTCCGAGGAACGAGATCACAACCTCGGCCTTGATCGCCTGCACGAAGAGCAACGTGAAGCTGATGATGACGAGATGCATCACGTTCGGCATGACGTGCTGGAAGATGATGCGCCCGTCGCTCAGTCCGAGGGCGCGCGCCGCGAGCACATAGTCGTTGCCCTTCAGCTTGAGGACTTCACCGCGGACGATGCGACAGACACCGACCCAATACGTGCAGCCCATCGCGATGATGACGGCATGCGTGCCTTCGCCGATCACAAACGAGAGCCCGATGATCAACAAGATCCCCGGGATCGAAGCGACGGTGCTGTAGAGCCAGACGATGACATCGTCAACGGCCTTCCCGTACCACCCGGCGATCGCGCCGAGGGTGCCGCCGATGAGCGTCGCGATCACGCCGGTGATCAGGCCGACACCGATCGCGATCCGCGTGCCGTACGCAACGCGTGACATGACGTCGCGTCCGAAGTCGTCGGTCCCGAAGAGATGCGCCCACGACGGATACGCGTTCGGAGCGTCGGCGTTGTGCTGATCGAACGGCTGGAAGACGTGGAGGTCGAAGCGACCGAGAAACGACGTGTCTGCGAGAGCTGCGACGGCGACGAAGCCGACGATGGTCGCGAGGCAGAGCATCGCGAAGCGGTCCTTCGAGAGGCGTCGACGCGCGTCGGTCCACAGCGACTCGGGGGCGCGTTCGACGGCGTTCTCTGGCGCGGCGGTAGTCATGGTGGCGCTACTCATGCGAGGCGCACCCGGGGATCGACGATCGTATAGAGAATATCCGTCAGCAGGTTGGCGACGATGTAGAGGATCGCGGAGATGAACGTGATCGCCCGGATGACCGGCATGTCATCGCGCAGAACGCCGTCGACGATCATTCCGCCGAGCCCGGGAATAGAGAAGTACATCTCCAGAAGCAGCGCGCCGGTGAAGAGGAACGGCAACACGACGACCACGCGCGTGAGCACCGGGATCATCGCATTGCGCAGCACATGCTTGAAGAGAACGACGTTCGCGCTGACGCCCTTCGCCTTCGCCGTACGCACGTAGTCCTGGCGCACCTCTTCGAGCATTGCCGTGCGATAGAAACGCAGGTCGGGGCCAATCGTCAGCGCAATGAACATGAGGATGGGGAGCGCGACGAATGCCACGGCCCCGGGACCGCGCTCGTAGCCGGAGATCGGGAACATTCCTGCCTTGTAGGCGAGCAGGTACTGTCCGATCACAACATAGACGAGTGACGAGATACTCATGAGTCCGATCGCCGTCACGAGCAAGAAACGATCGACGAATTTGCCGCGGAAAGCGGCGCAGAAGAGCGCGAGCGAGACGGCGATGAGCGTCGCGATCGCGAACGCCGGCACGGTCAGCGAGAGCGATGGCCCCATGCCGCGGACGATCATCTCGATGATGTTGACCTTGTAGTTACGCGATCGGCCGAAATCGAGTGTGACGTTCTTCCACAGGAAGTTCCCGAAGCGCACGTAGGCCGGATCGTTGTAGCCGAGCTGTTCGTGCAGGCGGGCGATGCTCTCCGGAGTCGCCGCCTTGCCGAGTTGGGTCGCGGCCGGGTCGCCCAACACACCGGAATCGAAGATCGCCCAGACGATGAGCGAGACGCCGATGACGAGCGGGATCGTGTAGATCAGGCGGCGGATGATGTACGCGGTCATTTCGCGGAAGGCTCCGACAGTCCGAGGCGGCGTGCCTTCTCGGCGCGATCAACGTCGTAGTACTTGAACGCCCAGAAGTTGAACTGCAGGTACTTGAAGTTGCGCAACCACGGTTGGGTGTACGTGTACTGAATGCGGTAGTCGGTGAAGCTCCACGGGCAGTCCTCGTAGAGAACGGTGAGCATCTCTCTCACGACATCGTTGCGCTCGGGGCCCATGGGCATCACGGCGAACTGTTCGAAGAGCGCGTCGTACTCGGGGCTTGCGTAGTTGGAGTTGTTCGGACCCGGTGATCCGTTCGGCCCATAGAAGAGCTGGAGGAAGTTCTCCGCATCGGGGTAGTCGGCGTTCCACGCCATCCCGAAGAGCTGCGCCTTCTTCTGCCGCACCTTGTTCAGGAACTGGTCCCACGTCTGCCCGTTGAGGTTCACGTCGATGCCGATTTCGCGCATGCTCTGCTTGAAGATTTCGGCGCCCTTGCGGCTCGTCGTACTGACTCCGCTCAGCTCGTACTCGAGTGGCGCCAGCCCCTTCCCGCCCGGGTAGCCCGCCTCGATCAGGAGTTGCTTGGCGCGCTCAACATCCCGCCCCGCGTAGGGCGACGGCTCATCGACGAACCCCTGGACACTCGGCGGCAGCGGGCCGAACGCAGGCGTCGCCCAGAACCCGTTGCGCATGACCTTGATCCACTGCCCCTGGTCATACGCGAGACAGATCGCCTGGCGCAGCTTGCGGCCGCGTTCACCAGCCGGTTCGCCGAGCGTCTCGTCCTCCATATTGAATGCGAAGTACGCGATGTCGGCCTTCGTCGCCACCGACACGCGGATGCCCTGCTCCTTGAGCTCGGGCCGCAGTTGATCGGTGCCGCGTTGCATGGCCTCTTGCCAGATGTCCTGCTCCGTTTCGACACGATCGATGTCCCCGCTGACGAAGCGCAGCCAGCGTGGCTGGGGTGCCTCGATCACGACAAACTCGACGCGGTCGAGGAACGGCATGGGGCGACCGGCATAGTCCAGAAGGCCCAATTCGTCGTCGCCGGGCGCGCCCTCGGTCGGGTACGCCTCGCCGCGAAACGTGGGGTTGCGCTCGAAGAGGATCTTCTTGTCGGGCGGCCAATACTCCTCGACGCGATATGGCCCGGTCCCGACCGGGTGCAGGTGCATCGTCATCCCGTAGTAGTCGAGGGCCTCGTGCGGGTAGACGGCCGTGTACGACATCGCGAGTGTGTAGAGAAACTGCGGGAACGGCTTGGTCAGCGTGAACTGGATCGTGAAGTCATCGAGAACTCGCAGACCGGCGACCTCTTCATCGCGCAGTTCCGCCATCTCGGGGTGCTCGAATGGGTAGTACTCGTTGACGGCGTCGAAGAGCTCTCCCAGCTCTTCGCCGCAGCGCTCCCCCCACGCGTCGAGCCCCACGATCCGATCCTCGAGGAGCCACCTTCCCGTGGATGTCGGGACGCCCATGAAGCGCTTGATGCAGTAGACGACGTCGTGGGCGGTCATCCGTCGCCCCTTACCGCCGTCGAAGCACGCGTTGTCCTGGAAGAAGACGTCCTGGCGGACCTTCACGGTGAAGACGAGGCCGTCCTCGCTCACCGCCGGCATCTCCTCGGCGAGACACGGCGTCAATTCGACGGGACGCTTGAGATAGTGGTACTGCAGCAGCCCTTCGTAGACCTGGGACTGCGCTCCCCCCGAATACATGTCGCCCGAATCGATGGGGTCGAAGCCCTTGATCGCTCCGACGGAGACGAAGCGCGCATCTGCAGGCGGCGGACGCTCACAGCCCACCAGCGGCATGACCATCACGCACACGAATGCGAGCGCCCAGCCACGAAGTTTCGAGTGCATTCAGCCTCCCACGCGCGCCGCTGCGTACCCGGCACCGACGCGCGGCGGGATGGTAGCAGACCCACGCCCTGGCCTGCCCCTCCGCGAGGCAGCATTTCCCGCTGCGCCCCGGGCTTCGGTGCCGCGAGCCCACTGCCGATGAGAAGACGTGAACGTCCGGACCCCCTCAGAGACCGATCTGCCCCGGATCGAGGGTGCAATTCCCGAGCCTCCACGGCGCGTCCTCGCGAGTCACGAGCCTCGCAGCAAGACCACTGTCCACGGCGCACCGGCCGCCCTGTTCGGGTCGATCTTCGTGGCCGCAGGCGCGCTGATCGTGCTCTGCGCGCTCAACGTCATCCCGACCGACGACGCGGACTTCAATGTCTCGCGGGAACTGGTCGCCGTCATTGGGGGGACGTTCTTCGCGCTCCCCGGCGCCTCGCTCGTCCTCCACGGACTGGTGGGGATCGTCGCGCAGCGTCGCCGCGATCGGGCACGCGTCGTGGAGGCGCCGTGGCGGTGGGATCACGCCTGGTCGCAGGACGGCGAGCAACACTCCGGGTTCGGTCCCTTTCGGAGCCGCGTACTCGGTATCGTCGGGATCAGTCTATTCCTCGTGCCATTCCACTGGCTGGGCTTCGAGATCGACTGGCCGTGGCCGCTTCGGATCGGCCTCGGGTTCTTCGACATGATCATCGCGGTCGCGATCGGAGACGCTTTCCTACGCCTGGCGCGTGCGCTGCGCTATGGATCGAGCAGTCTGCGCTACGACCACTTCCCCTACCATCCGGGCGACTCGATCGGCCTGCGCTTCTCGCTCGCGCGACCACGTGAATTCGGGTCGTTGCGCTTCACACTGCGCTACGTCGAGGAGGCCTACGAGACGCACGGAACCGGCCAGAATCGCACGCAGCGCGTCGTCCGCTACGCGGCGCACGAGCAGGTCCACGTGCTCAATCGCGAAGAGGCGTCGTGGGTCCGCGGATCTGACGTCGCCGTGGCGTTCAGCATTCCGCCTGACGCCCCAGGGACGGCGCTCTCGGAGCGTCCGCCGCGCTACTGGGAGGTCCACGTCAGCGGGGAGACGATCGGGCCAGATCTCGATGAGGTGTTCCTGGTCCCGATCTACGCGCGCAGCCCTGTAGTCGGTCCGCGTCGCAACTGACCCGCGGACCGTCTACGATCGCGCGACGGCTCGGGAACATCCCCGGTGAGCCATGGGTTCTCGGTGCATGGACCGGGCTCGGGAACGCGCACCGGATCGAGCCGCGACAGAGGAAGAGCACACGCGATGAAACGGAAGCCGCTGATCGGAGCGTTGGTGCTCGCTGCCGCAGCGTTGCTCTCGTGGGGTTGTGCCCTCCTCGCCGGGCGGCACGTCACCGAGGTCAGCGCGACGCCTCCGGCCGACTTCCCCGAAACGGGCTTCTCACACGCTTCGTTCGAGGGTCTGTTGCGTACATACGTTGGCCCGGAAGGCGGCGTGAACTACGAGTCGTGGCATGCGGACAGGGACGCGCTCGCCGAACTCGACTCCTACCTCGCAGCGATCGCTCTCTACAGCCCGGACGCGACGCCACAGCGCTTCGCCGGCGCCAACGACGCATTCGTGTACTGGGTCCACGCCTACAACGCGTTCGTCATCAAGGCGGTGCTCGATCGCTGGCCGCTAGAGAGCGTCACGGACGTCACCGCGACGATCGAGATCACGCGCGGTTTCGGGTTCTTCTACGGTCTCAAGTTCGTGGCCGGTGGCACGCCCATCAACCTCTACGACCTCGAGCACGACAAGCTGATCCGCGACGACGTGGACGCGCGCGTACACTTCGTCCTGAATTGCGGCAGCGGTGGCTGTCCTGTGCTGCGCCCGGAGTTGCCAACCGGCGACGAATTGGAGCCGGTCCTCGCGGCGGCTGCGCGCGACTTCGTCGCCGATCCACAGAACGTGTCGATCGACGCTGACGCCCGCGTCCTCCGTCTCTCGACGATCTTCGAGTGGT
Source organism: Planctomycetota bacterium (assembly GCA_024280885.1). Taxonomy (GTDB): domain Bacteria; phylum Planctomycetota; class JAJSAM01; order JAJSAM01; family JAJVHW01; genus JAJRPF01. The sequence continues at coordinate 46,944 of JAJRPF010000061.1, forward strand.
ACGAGGACGACTTCCTGAACGACCTGCGGCGACGCGGGCTCGCCGCCGACCGAGGGATCGTGGATTACCTGATCCACATTGCGCCACCGAAGTTGCGCGACGAACTCGAGCACGCGGCCACGTACGACGTCGAGTACGTCGAATACGACTGGTCCGTCAACGCATTCGAGAGCGACGGGTAACAGACGCCTCGAACGGATTAATCGGAGACGAGGGCGTGCCGGGAGCGGTCTTGCGAGATCACTCCATCCCAAGAGCTCACTCCCCCGCCCCCAAGAACACGGTCTCGCCCACAGTTCCGGCTCACAGCGGGCTCGTCAAGGGGTTCCGTCCGTGTTGATTGGAGGATACTCTTCTCATATCGCAGTCAGCATGCGTTCGATCTCAGCATGCCTTCGAGTCAGGGAGTCCCTTCATGCGCCTCGCAAAGTACACAGCCGGATCGCTTGCCGTTGCTGGCATCAGCGCCACCGCCGCCTACGCGTTCTTCTCGATCCAGTTTCTCATCATCGTTTTCTTCGTGTTCATCCTCAAGGGGACCGCCCCGTTCACGCCCAGCGCGAAGGACGCGAAGCGGGACAAGGTGATACAGAAGGTCTCGCTGCAGATGAAGACCGGCACGGGGTTCATCCGCCGTGGCTTCTCGTCTGGTCCCGACTCGCTTGAGTTGAGCGGCGACCTCACCGTGACGAAGTCCAAGCCGACGGCCACGATCACGACGATCCCCGACATGATGATCGCGTTTCCGATCACGAAAACGAACAGCGCGGAGACGAAGGGCTCGCTCAAAGCGGGCGACGAAGAGCTCTCCGGGTTCCGGGGCGGAATCGACAATCTGCTGACCGTCGTCGCGAACCTCGGCGGGCTGTCCGTCACGGACAGCACCGGCAGCCCTGGCAAGACGCGCCGGGACTTCGTCGGAGGCTCCATCCAGTCGTCTAGCTCGAAGCAGTCGGGCAGTGTGAAGGTCGACACCAAGACGTTCAGCCGGCTCGCGGGCAAGGTCGCGCTCAAGGGTAGTGCCTTCGTGAGCGGTGGTCCGAACGACGGCTACGACGTGAAGTACAAGATCAAGGTGAAGTTCAAGCCGCGCAAGGCGGAATTCTGAAGCCGGACGAAGCCGATCTTCCGCGAGGCCACGACGCCGAAGTCGTGGCCTCGCGTGCGTTCCGAGCGGCCCTCGCGCTCGCACTTGCGACTCCACTCCTCGCGCTTCCGCACGTCGGCGACGTGCCGCGCGCGCTCGGCTTGCGCGGTGCGGCCGCTCTGCTCGGTGCGCTCTTGGTGTGGCGTCTACCGCGCGGCGCAGGCCGGCTCATCGCCGCGGGTGCGGGCCTCTGGGTGGCCTCCCACGCACTATCGGCGATCGCCGCAATCGACACGACGGCAGCGATCTGGGGCTCTCCCGAGGGTCGGCTGGGTCTCGCCACGGCCATCGCTGCGGCGCTTCTGATCCCCGCCGTGGCGGCGCTGCCAGGGCGCGCGCTGCGTTGGTGCGCGAGCGCGTGCGTCGCGACGGCTTTCGCATCACTCGCGGTCGACATACTCCCGAGCGAAGCTGCCCTCGGTTGGGTTGCGCTCTGCGGAGCGGGCCTCGGGGGCTGGATCGCGGCGCGGGAACGACGCGCGTCATGGGCTCTCGTTGCTGCCGCTTGCGCGCTGATCGCCCTCTTCCGCGGCGGCGCGAGCGGTATTGCGGGCTTCTGGTTCGGCGGGATCGTGGCGCTGGCGGTATTCCGCGACGAGGGCGGACTGGGCGTCCACGCACGTCGTCTCGTCACGTTGGCGTTCGTGCTGTCGATCGTGGTGCCGACCACGGTCCTCATCGTGCAACACTTCGAATTTCTCCGCCTTGTGTTCTCGGGCCCCAGTTTCGTCGATGCGCTCGCCACGAAGCCGCGCGTCTTCGAGTTGGGCGCACGCTGGTCCGCCGCGCTGGAAGCGGGCCGCAGCCGTCCGCTGCTCGGCGCAGGAGCCGGAAGCTTCCCCTACGCCTGGGACTATTTCTTCCCGGCCGGAGTCTTCGACGTGGCCCCGGCTGCGCGCGACGCCCGCGACGCGGGAAGCACGTTCCTGAACGCGTTCGCCGAACGCGGCGCACTTGGACCGATCTCGGAGTTGCTCTTGCTCGTGGCGGGATTCGCGACCGTCTCGGTGCGCCGACAGCGCGGCGAACTGGGAGCGGCCGCGGCGACGGCTCTCGCCGCGCTCCTCGTCGCTCGTGGCGCCCATGGCCTCTTCGCCGGGCCCGACGTGGCAGGTCTCGCGATGCTCTCAGTGATCCTCGGCCTCTGCGTCGGCAACGGGCGCGCAACTGGGCGCGTCGATGGGCGCGGGTCCCCCGGCGCTCCCACTGATCGCCTCACCCATGCACCCGTGCAGACACCCGTTCGCGTAACGCCCGCGCGCCTCGCGGTCGGGCTCATCCTGGCCGCATTCGCCGTGATCCCGCCAGCCACGACCGCCGCGTTCGCGGCTCGCGGCGCAGCGACTCTGCCCGCGCTCCCACCGGTCACACTGGACCCGCTTGCGAGTCACGTACGCGCCAACCTGGCGGCCCAGGTTCCCGATGTGCTGGACGCAGCGAGCGCCGACCGCCTGATCGACGCAGCGAGCGACGCGCTGATCGACCGCCTCGACGCCTCGGAGCGCGATGTGCGCGCGGCGCGCGCTCTCGCGCGGCTCGCCGTAGCGGCACACGAGCGCTGCGGTCGTGACGATCTTCTTGCGCCTGCACGCGAGCGTCTCGAGGACGTCATCGGTTGGGCCCCGACACGCGCCGATCTCTCCATCGCGCTCCATGATCTGTACCGCGCAGAGGGGCGCCCGGACGAGGCCCTCGAATGGGCCGAAGACGCGTGGACACTCGCGCAGACTTGGCCCGAGGCGGTCTGGCGCTACGCGGAGGCCCTCGCGGCCACCGGTACACCGGGCGAAGCACGCGATCTACTCGATCAAGCCGAAGCCGACGGCATCACCTTCACCGGCCGCGGCCTCGACGTCGTGCGCACACTCCGCGAGTAGCGAAGAGAGCCGGGCACGCTCGGCAACTCGGCACCTGCGCGCTCGCGCCGCCTCATGCGAGAATGGCACGACTTGAACCGGATTCGCGGCGGCGCGGATTTCATTCTCAGGATGAGTGCCGAACGCGAACCGTTGACCACCGGAACCGACCGGATGAGCCGAATCGAAAGGCTGCTTGAGCACCGCGAGTGGCTGCGCGACCTGTCGCGCCGTCTCGTCGTCGATGCCAACCTCGCCGATGATCTCGTGCAGAAGACCTGGCTCGCAGCGGTCGAGAGACCTCCGCATCACACGCAGCGCCCCCGAGCTTGGCTCGCGACCGTGATGCGTAACTGGCTCCGCCGCGAGTGGCGTGACGAGGCAGTGAAACGTCGTCACGAACAGGCTGCGGCGCGGCCGGAGAGCATCGCCGGTCCCGACGAGTTGGTTGTGCGCGCAGAGGAGATGCGAGTCGTTGTCGGGGCCGTCTTGGCCCTGGACGATCCGTATCGAACGACGTTGCTCTACCGCCATCACGAGGGTCTCGCGCCGCGGCATATCGCCGAGCGCATGGGCATCCCCGTCGAGACGGTGCGCACACGGTTGAAGCGTGGCATGGCGATGGTCCGGCGCGACCTCGACGCGCACCACGGCGGCGATGGCCGTACGTGGGCGCTGGCACTCCTCCCTCTGACCACCATGCCCGTCAGTCCCGCGTCCGTCGGCGCTCAAGCGAGCGCTGCAGCGCGCGGCGGTGACGCAACAGGGTACGCCCTGGGAGAACTTCTCGTGAAAGCCACGCTCAACAAGGCCGCCGTCGTCACCGTCCTACTCGTGCTCGCTCTCTTCGGCGGAGGGGCCGCGCTGCTCGCCGCGCAGGAGGGCGGCTCCGGCGACGTTGCAGCCGAAGGCGACCAACGCGAAGCCGACACCGGGCCGCGACGAACCCGCGTTGGGGAAGAGGCTTCAGCCACCGACGATGGCGACGATGGTCCAGCGCGCGCCGGAGTTGGGGACGGCGAGCCCGCTGCGTCGAGCGCTGCCGGACACGCGCTCGGCGTGACCGTGCTGGATGTCGACGGCGCACCGCTCGGCGGCGCACGCGTGGAGTGGTATCGGCAGCCGAGCATCTTCCCGCTCTTCGGCGCTTGGGAGAAAGGGCGGCGTCTTCTGCGCGGAGTAGCGCCTGTCGCGGCAGCCGTGACAGGCGACGACGGGATCGCCACGGCCACGCTTCCTGGCGACGGCCCGTGGACGATGATCACGCGCGCTGCCGGACACGCGACGGGCTTTCGATGGTCCGTCAACTCGCCGCTTGGGGCCGACCGCTCCGCGCCTCTGGTCGAACGACTCTTGACCGGGTACGCCATCGACGGATGCATCCTGAGCCGTGACGGCTCTCCCGCTGCGGGGATCGAGCTTCTCGCTGACAGCATCGGAATGAGCGGCACCGTCATCCGCGGCTCTCGCACGGTGACGGCGGCAGACGGGACGTTCCGCCTCGACGGACTGCGGCCCGGCGAGGCGCATCTCTTCGCTGGCGGCGTACGCCTAGCGCGACTGCGGGTTCCGACCACCTCGCCTGTCACGCTGACCCTCGGCGGGAACGTCATCCGTGGCCGCGTTACCCGCGCGGAAGGCGGCGCACCGATCGGCGGCGTCGCCGTCTTCGCTCAGTTGATCCGTGAAACGCTCGGCGTGGTCCGAACCACGACAGACGCGGACGGACGCTACGAACTCGACACGCTGGTTCCGGCTTTCGTCAGCGAGATACGACTGGAACGAGAGGGGCTCGTCGATACGCGGACGACGATGTCGATCGACGGCGGCGTTGGGTTCGACGCGCTCGGTCACGGCCGCATGGATTTCACGATGTCAGAGAGCGCGAGTCTCACTGGCATCGTCCGGACGGACGGCGTCCCCATCGCTGACGTCGGCGTCGCAGTCGTGTTGCGCGACTGGCGTTCGTTCGCCACGCGAACGGATGCGAACGGCCGCTACGTCCTGACGACCGTGCCACCAGGAAGCGTCGTCGTGATCGTGGACGCGCAACGCACGACGTTCTATCAGGCGGAGCTGCCCGCAAACTGGCTCGACGCACACCGTCGCGGCAAGGACATCAAGGGCTGGAGCGTCTCATTGACCGCTGGAGTCACGACCGAACACGATCTCTCGCTGACCAACGGCGTCACTGTGCGAGGGACTGTCCGTCACCCGGACGGATCGCCTGCCGAAGGTGCCCGGGTCACGTTCGGATCGGGCACTACGCCTGTCTCCGACGCCGCCGGGCATTTCGTCTCACGCGGAGTCAGACCGGCGGCCGGGGCCACTGTCTTCGCGAGTCTGCCGGGTGCCCGCGCGTTCCAGCAGGTGAACCTTCTCGACGAGTCGGCACGAACCGGACTGGACATCGTCATGCAGCCAGCGACGCGGATCGTCGGTCGCGTGACGAACCGACGAGGCGAGTCCGTTCGGGGTGCGTTCGTGCAGATCTTCGCTTCGCGGCGACGCCTCGCTGAGAGAGCGTCCGTATCCGACGACGGATCGTTCGAGTTGCTCACCCTGGAGCGCGGCACCGTATCGCTGCGTGCATTCGCCCCCGGCCACAGTCCGGCGGAACCACTCAAGCTCGACGCGACACCAGGCGCGGAACTCGGCAACGTCCGCTTCCTCCTCGACGCGGCCGTTTCCATCAGCGGCACGGCGCGCACGTCGCGCGGCGTCCCGATCGAGGGGGCACGAGTCGCACTCATCGAGGGCGGTACGCGCACCAGGAACACTGAGGATCGTGACCTGCTCACCGCCGCGGTCACGAACGCCAAGGGTCGCTTCGTCATACCCGACGTGGCGCAGGGATCGTGGACTCTCGTTCTCGTCGGAGACGAGATCGTGCGCTGGGAGCGCGCACTCGACGTCGCCGCGCCGATGACGATTGATGTGACCTGCACGCGTGCCCGCACGATCTCCGGAGTCATACAGCATCCCGGAACAGCGCCGCTGACGGGTGTATCAGTGATCGCGTATCGCCAGGGCGCGCGGACAGGCGAACCAGGATACCGGGTGTCAGTGAATTGCGCGGCCGACGGGACGTTCGTGCTGACCGGCCTTCGTGACGGCGTGTACGACATCAAGACGTTCGTGTGGAAGAGGGTCAAAAAGAGTCTGCTCAACGTTGAGATGAAGGGCATCGCCGCGGGCGCCGAGGATCTCGTCATCGACATGCGCCCGGCCGGAGAGATCCACGGTGTGGTCGTCGACCCGGACGGCCGCGGGATCGCGCACGCCCGTGTTCAGGCGTTCTCGGAGTCCGGACATCGCGGCACGCCGAGTGGCGCGACCGACGCGGACGGGTCGTTTCAGATCACGGGCATCGACCCCGCGCACGGTCCCTACACTCTGCGCATCAAGCCCCCGGAACCGCAGCGCCTTCCGCGTTTCGAGGTACTCGGTCCCTACACCACGGCAACGATCGAGGGCGTCCAGGTCGGTCAGTCGGGCATTCGGGTCGTGATCCCAATCGGCAACGTCATCGAGGGCGTCATCGTCGACTCAGCAGGCAAGCCGCAGCCCGGCGTATGGGTCAAGGCCGAGTGCGTCACGCACGACAAGCTGAGTCCGCACGAGCGGACGTGGCTGCGTGGTCCGGGCACGCAGGCGGGTGAAGACGGCCACTTCCGGTTCCAAGGGCTTCCCGACGCCGCGTTCGCTCTCTTCCTGATGCCGAACCCGTACAGCGATCCGAATGGGCAGCCGCGCGCACTCGCCGGCGCGGAACATGTCACCGCCGGCACGACGGGACTGACGCTCCGGACTGCCGCGGTCGGCAGTGTGACGGGTGTGGTCGTCGATGACGATGGGACGCCCGTCGCGAACACGCGCGTCACCGCGATGCCGGAAGGAACGGAGATTCTCTCGGCCCGCGTGACGGCGAAGACCGACTCCAACGGACACTTCACGCTCGCGGCGCTGGTCGTGGGTCGGGCCTACGCGGCGACCGTGTCGGTCCCTGACCGTGTCCGCACGACCGTTCTGGATGTACGCGCCGGAGGAGGCCTGCTGCGTATCGAACTCTCGCGCGGCGAGTCAATCTCCGGGCGACTCATCGTCCCCGAGGGGCAGTCGGCGAAGCGCCGTTTCCTCCGGCTCTACCACAGCGACGGCGACTACGAGACCGGCCTCAGCACGAACGACAACGGCGCCTTCGAACGCAACGCCCTGCTGCCCGGCACGTATCGCGTCGAGGTCCAGACGAACCCAGGGGAGTGGCCGGCTGCGATGCAGTCCGTCGGGACGATCACCACGGGAACAAACGACATCGTCATCCGCCTCGAGTAGGCGCAATCGGCGTCTGGATCGGAACGCGCTACATGCAGGGGAATCATTCCTCGAAGAGAATCACGGTGTCACCTCGAACCTTCCACTTCAACGAGTGGCCGCTCGCCAGACAGATCGCACGCAGCGCGCCCTCGATCGTGTCATCCGCGACGCGCAGCGAGACCGTCACACCGAAGACGTCGCCGGGCGTACCGGAAGCGAAGGTCACCTGGAGCGCGCTCTCTCTGCGAATGCGCGCGAGCAATCGGTTGAGGGGTTCGTCGGTGACGTCGAACGAGATCCTCTCGTCTCGCAGTCGATCGGCGACGTCGGCCTTGCGAAGCTCGACATCCATCTCGGAGACGCTGCCCGCGATGATCTCGATCACGCGTGCCTCGCGCACGTGTCCACGCGCGGAGACCGTCAGTTCAATCTCTCCCTCGGGAAGGTAATCGATCGTCGCGGGTTCTCCGTCGCGGCTCGAGGCCGACGCTCCCGCGACAGTCGGCTCCGGGATCTCCGGGACGCTCGCGGTGTCGATCGATGGGGGAACCATCCAACGAAACCGCACACGGGCCGACTTCACGACCTCGCCTGAACTACTTGTCACACGAATGACCGCGGTCCCCGCCGGACCTCCCATCACCAACGCAACCTCCACCTCGTCTCCGTAGCGCCCGCTCACGCGGAAGATATTCGAGCGCTGCAACCCGCCCTTGCGCGCGAAGAGTGACCCGAACTGCTTCTTCAGCTCCGCCGAGAACGCGCCGTGCTCGTCCGTGGTCGCCACCAGGCCCGAGTGATAGATGGAAGCCCCGGGAACGCCGATCCCGCTCGGGTCCACGACAGTTCCGCGCACGACGAGGGATTGCGGCGCGTTCGGATCGCGAGAAGCAGGCTCGATGACCTCGGTCGCCATTCCAGCCGACCACTCATCCGATCCAGAGTGGAGGACCACGCGATCAGCTTCCACCGCCAACCGCAGTCCGCACACCCTCACGAGAGTCTTGAGTGCCACGACGGCGGTGACGTCAGAGAACTGCATCGTCATCGGCATGGAGTCGAGTGACGCCGCCGAGCGCACATCAGCATGGATCGCGATCCCGGTGATGTCTGAGATCTCCGCAAAGACGGTGCGAGCTGTGTCACTCGCGAAGCGCAGAACGTCGATCCGCTCCTGAAGCAGCTCAGCGACGGTTCGAGTGTCTTCCTTGGACATTTCCGCCACGTCGAGTCGCTCGTCGGCTGGCGGCGGTCGGACTCGCACACGGTTCGATCGCGGCGATCGCGCGACGGACGCCACCGACTCGACCTCGGGTGCTGCTGCAATCTCGGGATCAACGGAATGTGCGTCGGCATCGGCGCGATTCAGTGCGTTCTCTCCGCCACTGAGCCCCCACCACGCCCCGCCCAAGAGAGCGAGCCCCAAGACGATCCCACCTGCGAGTTTCCATGCCATCGCCAATCCCCCCACGGCCACGGTGGCCGCTCCTCCGACTGCCGCATTCACTGTGTCGCGATCGAGCAGCGGTAACAGCACCACCGCCAGCGGACGACCGCGTCCGACGTCGCGCTCCAACCGCCCTCGTAGCTGCTCCCGGCCCCGTCGCAGGCGCGCCCGCGTCGTCTCGAGTGGCGCGCCCATCTGCGTCGCGACCTCCGCGACGGCGAGACCCTCGAGGTAGCGCAGAAGCAACGCCTGCCGGTACGGTTCGGGGAGCGCGACGACAGCGGTCGCGACCTGCGCGTGAGCGTCAGCCCGCGCAGCGAGATCCGCCGGATCGCTCACGGAACTCGCTTCCCCGCGCGCGACGGCCTTCTCGCGCGCACGCCGTCGCCGCCGAGAGCGTCCCTGTTTGCGCGCCGCGTTGCGAGCCACGGTAGTCAACCATCCGCGCGGTGACTCACCGGTTGACGGCGGACTCGTCATCGCCGCGAGCCACGTCTGCTGCTCGACGTCGTCGGCCTCGTTCTCGTCGCGCGTCAACGCGAGCGCGAGCGTCCGCACCCACTCCCGGTGCGCGAGCAGGAGATCGAGGTGAACGGCGGGATCCGGTGCGATGCCCATCATCCCTACAATCCCAGGAGGTGCGGCGGAGGGTGCAACTCTCGCTCAGAATTTTCTGCGTGGTGCGTGGAGCATCTCGTGACCCCGGCTCGTCGCGCTACTGCGCCTCTCCGCTGCGTCGCGTCCGCTGATCCTCGAGGACGTCATCGACAATCTGCTCAAGCGTCGTCTCGTAGCGGAAGCCGGTGACGCGGGCCAGTTTCTCGACGTCGGGCACGCGCCGCGGCATGTCCTCGAATCCGGCGCCGTAGGCTTCTGCGTAGGGCACGAGGACGATCTCGGAGGCGCTGCCGGCGCGCTCCTTGACCATCTCTGCGAGGCCGCGGATGGAGATCTCGCGCTCGGAGCCGACGTTGAAGACCTGGCCGACCGTGTCGGGAGAATCGAGCAGGTGCAGGAGCGCCTGCACCGAGTCGTTGACATGTCCGAAGCAACGCGCCTGCTCCCCCGTCCCGTACACGGTGATCGGTTCCCCAGTGAGCGCCTGCCGCGCGAAGTTCGGGAGCACCATCCCGTAGCGCCCCACTTGCCGCGGCCCGACCGTGTTGAAGAGACGTGCGATGATGACCGGCACGCGTTTCTCGGCGTGATAGGCAAGCGCCAGCCACTCGTCGAGAGCCTTCGAGCATGCGTACGCCCAGCGCGAGCGCGTAGTGGCGCCCAGGTTGAGGTCGTCATCCTCCGCGAACGGCATCTTGGTGCCCTTCCCGTAGACCTCGGATGTGGACGCAATCAACGTGCGGCGGCCCTTGCGCGCGGCGGCGTCCAGGACGACCTCGGTCGCCTTCACGTTCGTCTCGATTGTGTGGACCGGGCGCTCCACGATCAGGCGGACACCAACCGCCGCCGCGAGATGAACGGTGCAGTCGGCGCGATCCACCAACTCGACGACCAGAGGGCTATCGAGCGCGGATCCGATGCGATACATGAACCCTGGGCGGTCCACGAGGTGCTCGATATTCGACATGCTGCCGGTCGAGAGATCGTCGAGCACGATGACCTCGTCGCCGCGCGCCAGCAGCTGCTCCGCCATGTGAGAGCCGATAAACCCGGCTCCACCAGTGATGAGTACCCTCACGCGGTCATCTGCTCCATCGGTGCGCGAAATGCGGAGCTCTTTCGAGCTCGCTCGTCGTGATCCCAAGCGACCACTTGGCGCACCGTAGCAAGAACCTCGCCCACGACGGACTCCTTGCGAGCCCGGGCGATCCGGCTGGACTAGCAGTCTGTCGGAGTAGTCCGTCGAGGACCGGATTCGTCCAGGGGCGTCGTCCGTCGTGCTTGACGGGCGAAGTCCCTGCCGAAGCAACATCGAGCCTGGCAAGTGCGGCGGACGGCGTTCCTGGGCGGAGTTGACGGTTCGCAAGCACGAATTGCTACGGCCCATTCGCCGGTTCCGATGGACTACTCCGACAGGCTGCTAGAGCTTGAGGAAGATGGGAGGCGCCGAGATCGCCCGCAGCCGTCCCCGGGCCTCGTCGGTCAGTGGCACGACGCGCAAGATCGAGTCGTAGAGGCGGAGAGCCTCCGCCGAGCTACGCGTGACCTGATCCCCGTCGAACATCAGCAGCGCGGCGAGCCCGTCACGCTCGCTCTCGAGCAGCGTCTCCGAGAGTCCCTCGGCCCACTCGTGCGCGAGTTGCTCGATTTCCGCCTCGCGCTCCTTCGCCGGCCTCACCAGCCGCCCAAGGTCTTTCAGCATCCCCTTCGCGACCGACGCGCGCGTGCCATCGTGCTTGACGAGTCTGACCGCCTGCCCCCATTGAATAGCGGAGCTGAAGAGATCGAGGTTGGAGACGTCGCGCACACTGTCGGGCCGGAGGAGCGTATTCTGTTCGGCCGTCAGGAGCGCCGTCACCGCGTCGAAGAACTTCGTGCGCGAAACGACGTCGTCGTGGAGTTTCTGCAATTCGAGCGTCTCGGCCCCGTACGTGGCGACGCGCTGCTTCTCGCGCGCGATCTGCGCGTTCGCGATCCGATCGAGTTCCCGCTCCTGTGTCGTCGTCAACGGAGTACCGGCGGCTCGCAATGTGGCCGCGATCAGGTTGGACATGAACGGCGGACTCGCATACGGCCCGTTGGTGCCGATCCCCGGGAGACTCCCGGCGATGCGGGCCGCAGCAGCGATCAGCGGCGCGTTCTTGTTCTGGATCCCGGTGATGACCTCCGGGGGCAGTTCCTCGCCCGCGTCAATCGCTGACCGCAACGACACCAAGAGTTGGACGAGTTCGCCGGTGGCGAGCCCCACCTGGTCCCAGTCGATCTCGTCCAGCACATCGTCGTACGCGCCAAACGAGATCGGCGCGCCATCCCTGCTCGTGTCGGCGCTGGCCATCGCGTCGGACAACGAGATGCCGAGCTCGGCAACCTCGGCTTCGAGTCCTGCACTGTGCTCTCTCGACTGGGCGAGTTCCTGCTCGAGTGCGCGGATACGCGCGTCACGTTTCCCGAGGCTCCCCGAGAGTGTCTCCGCGCGTCCGCGCTCCGTGTCGAGGGCACGCGTCGCACCAACCAGCGCTGCCTCGTGCGCCTCCCCATCGTCGCCCACCGCGGGAGCTGCGATCCATCCGCCGCTCAGTCCGAGCACCAGAGCCGCCGCGGCAACCAATCCGAACTTCGTGTTGGCAGTCATCAGAGCAACTCCTGTGATGGTTCCGGCACCGCCCGCGGTCGCTGCCGCGCCGCGATCCAGTCGGGCCAGGGGAACGAGGGCGAGGGCCCATGCGCGGCGATCCCCGGCGTGCTGCGTATCCAGCTCGGCACGCAGTCGTTCGAGCGCCCGCCGCGTACGCGTACGCACCGTCTCGACGGGACAGCCGAGGCGACGCGCGACTTCGCGCGGCGGCAGCCCCTCGAAGAATCGCAGCACGAGAACGTCGCGATAGTTCGCGTCGAGTTGCAGCACGAGTTCGGAGACACGTCGGTGCGACTCCGCGTCGGCGACCGACTCAGCGACCGACGGAACGGCCTTCGCCGCCTCGCCGCGCGCCTCGTGCACGGCCCTGGACTGCGCCGCGCGGGACTGCGCAGCGCGACCACTGTCGGCCGCCTTGCTGCGAACCACCTTCGACAGCCACCCGCGCACACTCTCTGCATGTCGCGGCGGAGTGCGCAACGACGCCAGCCAGGTCTCCTGCATGACATCCTGCGCGACGTCGTCGTCGTGTACGAGCCGACGTGCCAGCGCGTGCATCCACGTGGAGTGCTCGAGGAGCGTCTCGATCGGCAGAGGTACGGGCGCGGTCATGGTCTCACCGGTATACACGGACGGGCGGCCGGAATCGGTTCACGAGAAGTTCCGAGGCGGGCGACGGAGGCAAGACGACGGAAGTCGCTTAGACTGGCCCGGTGTCTCCGAGGTCTTCCCGCGCGCGATGTTGTCACCGACCCGGCCCATGCACAGGTCAACGCGGATGAGGCGCGGGAAGGTCTCGGAGAGTGACTTCTCGATCGACGCGGGTTCGGCTCCAACCACCACACGTGGGCCTCCGGCGAGATTCTCGCTCGCGGGCTCTGCGCTCTCGATCGCACTCGTTCTCGGGACCATCTGGCTGCTCATCGGCGGGATCGCCGTCGGGTTCCCCCAGGCCGCGACGGGGCTCCGCATCTCGCCGACCGCGGCATGGGCACTCGTCACGGCGGGGGCGCTGGCGCTCGGAGTGGCCTGGCCGCTGGCGCGCGTCGCCGGACGCAAGGAGGCGCAGGCGCGCGGCGCCCCCACCGGCGCGTCCAAGATGCAGATCTTCCCCGGCGTCGCCATGCGCACTTCCGGTGTCCCGCGCACGGCGACGGTCGAGATCGACGGCGCCTCCGTGGCCGTGCGAGCGATGGAACTCCGCCCGTGGAGGATGGCGTTCGTGATAATCGGCATCCTGGCGTATGGCGTACTGATCAGCGTGTTCGGGACAGGCGCACGCGGTCCGGGGGGAATTCCATGGCACCTATTCCTGTTCATCGGAATCCCGCAAGTGATAGGCTCGATCCGACGCCCGATTCCGATCAGCAAGATCACCGCCATCACGGCGAGTGATCGGATCATCACGATCTACCGCCGCGACGAAGGACCGACCGAGCTCGCGACCAAGTCGTGGCAGTTCGTGCGGATGGAAGCGGCGCTCCGCAACGTGGTACCGGCTGCGTTCGACGCCGAGATTCCAGCGTCCGCGACGGCAGAGAAGAGCGACGTAGGGCAGGCTGTCAGCGCACTGAGCGAGTTCGTCCCGGAGGGACGCGACATGCGCGCGACGTTTGCGGGCGGGGCGTTGATCGCGATCTCGCTCGCACTCGGAGCAGTGAACCGGCTCGGCGTCACGTCCGGTTTCCCGATCGAAGCGGTGATCGCGACAGCGATCGCCGTCGCCATCTGGATGGCGGACTTCATGCGAACCGCGAGCGCCACGGAGGCCGCCCGCCACTTCGACGCGAACGCGAAACCGGTGATCGTCGCGATCGAGCGGAAACGCGGCGATGTCTTCGCGCTCTTGCATCCGTGGCGCCAATGGATCGTCACCCAGGAGCGCGACCGCATCGTCCTGACGCACGAGAGCCGCGATGAATTCGACGCGCTCGCGCTGATCGGGTTGGCGTGCCTTGGCGGCTACCTGGTGTTCGATGCGATCAGTCCGCTGCGCGCGGGGGTGTACTGGCTTCTGCTACGTGCGTCGGGATATCCCCGCCCGCGCGGCCTGCGCGAGGAGATCCTCGTGGACCACGTGCGGGAGCTCCACGATCAAGGCAGCCGCGCCACGCTGCTCGTCGACGACGAGGATGGTCCCCGCGAGATCTCCCTGCGCTTTGGCTCCGGCAACGGACCTCGGTTCGCGGCGCTCGTCCACGAGGCGTGCCCGGACGCGCGGATGCACGAGCCTCTGTGGCGCTCCAAGACGTCCTGAGAGGCGCGGGAGAGCGCACCGGACGCGACACGGCACTTGCGACGTCTCGGCCGGGAGGGCATCCTCGGTTCGCGGCGTCCGGACGGCGCCGAGGTTTGGACTCCCAGGGAGGTGACGCGTGCAACGACGAATAGCGACACGAGCGATGCGGCTATCGACCACTCTGGCCGTCGCGGCAGTGATCGCACTCGGGGGCACCGCCTCTGCGGAGACGATCCGCGTTCCTAAGGACGCCGGCTCTATTCAGGCGGCGGTGGACACTGCACGCAGCGGCGACGTGATCCTCATCGCGTCCGGCACCTACGATGAGAATGTCGTCATCGATCTGAAGTCCGACCTGGAACTCCGGGGCAAGGGCAAGGTCGTCATCAATGGAGACGTGAACGGCTCAGCGCTCGCGATCCTGGACTCGGACGCGATCTCGATCAGCGGTCTGCGCGTAGCCAATTCGCGCGGAGGCCCGGCGATCCGAATCGCGAACGCAAGCGATATCGTCCTCACCAAGTGCCAGGTGCTGCGCTCGTCCGCAGAGGGCATCCGCACCGACGCGTGTGAACGCATCGAGATCTCGCGTTGCCGCATTCAGAACACTGGCGACGACGGGATCGGGATGTCGGTCGGTAACGGACCCGGCCCGACGAACAACTCGCTCATCACGAAATGCGTCTTCACGAACTGCGGCGACGACGCGGTTGATCTGCACGGCGACGACAACGTCATTTCAAAGTGCAAGGTCATCAGCACGGACGAGGACGGCTTCGAGATCGACAGCGACACGGGCGGGCAGCGCAACCAATTCATCCAGTGCAAGGTGTCGGGAGTCCCGGGTGTCGGTTTCTCGATCAATGGCGAGAGCAACACGCTGATCAAGTGCTCGGTGAAGAAGAGTGGCGACGATGCGTTCGCGATCCGGGGCAGCTTCAATCGGTTGGAGAATTGCAAGGCCATCGCGCCGAGCTTCGACGGCTTTTACGTCCCCAGCGACGACAACGAGCTCATCGGGTGCGTCGCGAAGAAGCCGGGTGACGATGGGTTCGACATCGAGGGGGCGGGCAACGCGCTCCAGGACAACGTCGTCAAGAAGGCGCGCGACAACGGCTTCGAAGTGAGTGGGCGCGGAAACTCCTTCGCGCGCGACAAGGCCTCGAAGAGCGGAGCCTTCGACCTCGATGACACGGCGTCAGGAAACTCGTACAGCGAGACCCGCTTTGGAAACGAGAGGATCGCCGACGGAAAGTGAGTCGGCAGACGGTCCGTGTCTCAGGCGGCGTCGCCGACATCTCGCACTTCGGCGAGTCCCGCGCGGATCGCTCCAAGAACGGCTGCACCTGTCTCGGCAGCGCGCAACTCGTCTACGACACGTGTCTTCAGCACGAGTTCCGCAAACTTCGCCAGCACGAGCAGGTGTGACTGACGATCTCTCGGTGGCCCGAGCGACGCGAACACGACATCGATCGGCGCCCCGTCGGGCCGTCCGTAGTCGATGGGCGCCGCGAGCGTGACCACCGCCACGAACGTACGGTCGGTACCCGGGATCGTCGCGTGCGGGAATGCGAGTCCTTCGCCGATCCCCGTGTGCTGGGTCTTCTCGCGTGCCGACAGTGCGTCCAGGATCTCCCGGGCATCGTGGTTCTCAGTGACCCGAGCAAGTTGCCCGGCCAAGTGCTGAAAGAGAGCCGACTTGTCTTTCACCGAAACGCGTGCGTCCACGCACGACTCGTCGAGGAGACGCAAGAGATCGAAGTCTGCGGCATCGCCATGCGAGGCCGTCGGCTCGGCCGGCACCCGATGCGTGCGCCCCGGCGGCGTCTTGAGCATCAGCACCGAGCAGGCGGCCTCTTCGATGATGCGCTCCTTGTCGGTGCCGCGGAACTGCTCGATCGTCGAATTCCAGGGCGGTGCTCCCGTGACCATGAGATCGAATGACGCGGTCAATTCGATCAGCGACCGAATGCGATCGTCGCCACGCACCAGCAAGGCGTCGGAGGGTTGTTCACACAGTCCGCCGAGTTGCTCCAGGTACGCCATGCGACCGATCGCTTCGTCGGCCGCGGCAGCCGGCGACAGGTAGCGCACGAACGTGAGCCGGGCGCCGTGGAGAGCAGCGAGATGATCCGCCGTGCTGACGACGAGCGCATCGTCCGGACCAGGCTCCGCATACACGAGGATCTTGCGGATGTAGCGGACACCGGCGTCGCGGAAGATCGCGAGATTGCTGTCGAGGTGATTGACCAACCAGCCGAGCGGACTCGTGAAGAAGAAGCGATAGCGCGCGCGACGACCTCGCCACGCGATGACGAGCCACTCGCACGCGAAGCGCGTCGTGATGTCGTGCGCGGTGTGGACCAGATCGTGCGTCACGACGGCATCGAAGTGCAGGTCGAGTTCGCGCTCACGAGCCATCGCGCGAATGCGCCGACGCAACGAGCGGACCACAGCCGGATGAGCATCGCCACTCGAGAGCGGCATCTGCGCAGGCAGTTCGTTCAGTCGCACGACCTCGATCTCGCGCCCGTCGGCCAGCGCAGCGCCAACATCGACGAGCGCCTCGGGCGACCGCTCCCACCCCATCAACGCGACCGCGACGGCCGCTCGATCATGACCGTGCTCTTCGTCGGCCGCGTCCTCGACCACGCCAGTGCGGGCCGCCAGTTTCGTCACGACCCCGGTGCGGTCAGTGCGCTTCCGTCCGAATGCGGAGTAGAGCAGCGCGCCGGGCACGACGATGGCGAGCGTTGCCCAGACCGACGTCAGCCCCAACACGGCGAGCAACACCATACTCGCGGCGACGCCCAGGAGCGGAAGCGCAGGATAGAGGGGCGTTCGAAACGACGGGCGATACCAGGTCGAGGCGCTCTCGCGCAGCACGATGAGTGCGACGTTCTCGACCGCGAAGATGAGGATCTGAAAGAGGCTCGCCAGCTTCGCGATCTTCACGATGGGAAAGAACAGAATGGCGACGGCCATGGGCAACGCGGTCGCGACGATCGCAACCGTCGGCGTTCCGAAGCGTTCACTGACGCGCGCAAGGGACGCCGGAAGCAGGTGATCGCGCGCCATCGCGTAGGGGAAGCGCGACGCGGCCAGCACGCCCGCATTCGCCATCGAGAGCATGGTCACCACACCAAGAACAGCGAAGCCGAGCCCCACCCACCGACCGCCGATCGTCTCGGCAAGGGTATGGATCGGTCGCAAGTTCGGCTTGTTAGGGTTCGTGAGTTCATCCAGCGGGACGAACTCCACGAGTGCGAACACCACGGACGCGTAGAGCGCCGCCGCCGTCACGAGCGAGATGAGTATGCCCGCCGGGAGGTTGCGCTCGGGATCGCGAACCTCCTCGGCGATCGCGGCAACCTTTGTGACACCGGCGTACGACACGAAGACGAACGCCGTCGCGCCGAGGAAACCGCCCATTCCATCGGAGAGGAAAGGGCCAGCGTCAACCGCATCGCCAACAACATGCGAACCGCTGGCCAGGATGACGAGGCCCGTGACCGCAGTGCCCACGACCCAGGTCATGATCTTGCCGACCTTGCGCACCCCGGCAATATTCAGGAAGACGATGACGACCAGGATCGCGATCGCCATCGGCTCGAGCGGCACGATGTCTTCGATCCCCAGCGCACCGAGGTACGCCCCGAAGCCCACGAGCGCGAACGAGCTCTTCAGCAGGAAGGAGAGCCAGAGCCCGAGTCCGCTGATCGTGCCTGCGAGCGGCCCGAACGTCCGGTCCACGTACACGTACGTGCCGCCCGAGGTCGGCATGGCGGTCGCCATCTCGGACTTGGCGAGCGCCGCCGGAAGCACGCAGATACCCGCCAGGAGATAGGCCATCCAGACCGACGGGCCGGTCTTCGCCGCAGCCAGCCCCGGAAGCACGAACACACCGCTCCCGAGCATGGCTCCGAGGCTGATCGCCACCACATGATGAAGCCCAAGAGTGCGTTCAAGACCCTTCACGGGGTGAGTTCAATCCTCCGTCTAATCACCGCGGCTCCCGCTCGTGTGTCGGGCGCCGGATGGGCGTACTTCGTGTGGCTGCGCAGATTGTGCCCGAAGCCACCGACAGGCTCGCGGGGCACGTCTCGGGAGAACGTGCGCGCCAGGTCAATCAGGCGGGTTCGCGCGCGACCGAGATGTCCTCGCCGAGCGCCGCGAACGCAACACGCGGCGCAACGAACGCGAACGGCACGCACCCGGCGGTGATCTCGTCGAGGAATGGGCACGAGAGCACGTCGATACGGGCCGGGCGAACCTGATCCAGCCGGACCGGGATGTCAATGCGCGACGAGATGACGTCTCCATGGACAACGTTCACACCCCTGTTCTGCGGCACGAGATAGCGGACGACCGCATCCCAGTCGCCGAGTGCGCGCTCGACGTGCTGCGCGACGGCGCGCCCGCCCACGTCGCGCCCGTCCACTTCACTTGCGTCCACCTCACACGCGTCCACCTCACTCACGACGCTGTGTAAGCCCGGCGCACTTCCGCCACCGGACTCCAAGTGCGTCGTGACGGTCGCGCCGGCTCTCTCGTGCCTCGCGACCGCGGGCCGATGGGCCGGGAGTCCGTCCGCTCCCAGGCGGCTGCCCGCGACCAGCACGTCGCTCGCGAGTTGGGCCTTGAAGAAATACACCGCGTCGCGCTCCGCGCCGTCGTGCTCGGGCTCCGTGTAAAGACGCCAGTTGCTCTGGACAGGCGATGGGAAGAAGCGCCGCAGCGGACCGAGCAGCGCGGGGCCAAACCCGCCATGACGATACGTGAGCAGGCTGATGACTGTGAAGCCGTCGATGCTGTGCACGCGCAGCGGCGCCGGAACGAGCGACGCAACGCGTTCGGTCGGCACGAACCAGTTGAGGTAGACGACGTCCTCGATATCGCTCTGCATCACGGGCGGCGGCGGCGTGCACCAGCGCACAAGGTCTCGGAGACCTGCGGACCCCGCGAGCCGGAAGAGCAGTCGCCGCGGCCAGGCGCCGCGCGGCGCCCGGAGCGCGTGTAAATGCGCGTCCGTGGCCTCCTCGCGCGATTTGATGGCGCACCCAAGGACATCAGCGATCCAGACCATCCACATCACCAGAAGCGCGAACGCGAGGGCATTGCCAAAGCGCACGTAGCCATGTTCCGGATAGCCGCCTTCGACCGTCGCCGCTCCTGCCGCAGCGGCGTTCGGAAAGACCGTCGCGGCGAAGAGAGCGAGCATCAGAGCGCCGAGGACCGCGAACCCGCGCTGCCGCGCGAAGCCCCCGCCAAGCGACACGACGGTCACGAGCCACAGCGCAGCCATCACGATGTAGCCGCTCGCGCCGCACGACCCCGTCAGCACCAGAAGTCGCGCTTCTTCTTGGACGTACTCGGCAAGGTCACCGCGCCCGGAGACGACATCGGTGGCCTGCGACACGAATGACGTGACGAAGAGCCACTCGGCCCATTGATCGGGGATCAGCGCCACCACCGTCGCGAGCAGTCCCAGCGCAGCCCAGACGCCGCCATGCCGCAAGCGCAGACACAACACGAGCAGCGCTCCGCTGAAGGCGAGATCCGAGAGCGCCGTCAGTTGCCAGGCGGACCATCCAACGCGCCATGCGAGCGGGTGCTCGGCGACGTACGTCGCACGCGCAAGAGCCGGTGCCGCGACGTCGAGACCCGGCCCGAGCAACGCAATCATCGCGAGCAGCGCGACCACGTGCACAGCGATCGACGCCCCGAGCGCGCGCATGCACCACCGATAGGCGCGCAGCGCGTGGAACGCACGTCCGCGGTCGGCGTCACTCATCGCCACACCCTCGCGGATGCGCACGGCCGGCGACCTACCGATCGAAGAGCCGCTCGTAGCGATACTCGATCTCGAGCGTCATGCAGTTGAGCGCGGTGGCGAACACGCGTCCGCCGTGCACTGCCTGGGCTCCGGAGGCATCCCACGAACCACCCTCGTCGCGACCTGGTTCGCGGCGTTGCGTAGCCAGGATCGCCTTGCGAACTGGCGCCTTCCAAGCCTTCCAATCGGCACCGCCCAACTGGAACATCGCAAGCGACCCCCAGTACCAGTACGCGAAGTCGGCTTCTTCTCCGTCAGCCGGGGCCCGCGGTGGTTCCTGACGCACAAGCTTCGCGCCTCCTGCGAACGACGCGTTCCGCGCCGGACTCTCGCCAGCGTAGAGACGCACCATCAACGCAGCGGCCGTCGGTCCCAATCCGCCGAGTGCCGGAAAGCGCTTCGGATCCGACGCTCCGCCGCGCGTGACATTGCCGACGCGGCCATTCTCCGCCGACGTCAACTTCGTCACCCACGCGACCGCACCACGACGCACGACCGCGTCATCGAAGAGTCCCGCGTCCTCGGCCGCGCGCAAGACCGCCATCGCGAGCGCTGTCATCGTCGTCGTATTGTCGCCGCGGCGCACGCCGTGTCCCCAACCGAGATACGGGTTCTCGGCCGCGAGAACGAAGTCGACGGCGCGCTGCGCATGCGCCTTCCATCGCTGTGATCCTGTGAGAGCGTACGCCTCCGTCACGGCGAGTGTCGCCCACATGTGGTCGTGCAGGAACGTCGCCGCGTCCCGCCTACTCAGACAGCCCTCGGCGTCCTGCTGGGCGGTCAGATACCGCAGCCCGCGCTTCACGGCAGACCTGTAGCGACCGGTCGCCTGCGTCTCTCCCGCACCCAGGAACGCGAGCAGCGCCGCACCCGAGACGCCGACATCGCTGATGCTCATCGCGGGATCCGCGCACTTGTTGAGTCGGCACTGCAACTCAAACTCATCGGCGTCCCAGCCGCCCTCGTTGGTTTGGTGGATTGCCAGCCAATCGAGTGCACGCCTGACCGCCGCCATCGGAGCGCGCGCGCCCTCGGTCTTCGCATACGCATCGCGGCGTTGCACACGCTCTCCGACGTACGTCCCGAGCATGGTCCTCGACGCGTCGGCGGCGTCCTGCGCAGCGCGAGTTTCCGCGGGAGAGTCCGGTTTCGCGGGCGCCTTCTCTTTGGCGGCCGCCGACTTGTCGCCGCCCGCCACCGCGCCATCCTGCGCACGTGCGGTCTGCGTCGGCACACCGCCGACACCAACGAGAGCACCCATCCAGAGTGAGAGAACCAGCATCCGTCCGCATCGAGACGTGAGCATCCGAGCCCCCTTTCCGCGCGTGCGTCGCGCATTCCTTCGCCTGCCCAACTCTACGCGACCTGGCACCACTCTGGAGGGATGGCCCCACACAATCTTGCCAGACCGCGGGCCAAACCGAGCGTGCGGACAACGGCTCTACCAGCAACAACGATCGTGGCTTCCGACGCATCACCGACAGTACCTGTCGCAAATCCGACACCCTGATGCCGTACTCAGCCTCACGCGAAAGCGAGATCGCCCACGCAGATCGCGCGCCCGACTTGGTACGGTTCTTGCACTCCGGCCACAGCTACGCCGCCCCAGGGAAGCGCTCCGCAACCGCGGACGCCCCCTCCGGAGACGTATGCGAGCCAACGCTTGGATCGGGACCCGAAGGAGGGACCACGATGCGTACGAGAACCGTGCTGTTCGCAGGTTGTTTCGCTCTCGTGATGCTGACAGTCGGCGCATGGGCGTCGCACGAATGGGACTTCGGCATCTGGGAGAGCCCAGGCGACGCGAGCGGCGGCATGGGTATGCAGTCCGGGTCGCAAGTCGATCCGACCCGCAAGGTCCTCTACTGGAAGTCCGGGATGGTCCCCGGCGAGATTCACCAAGAGCCCGGTAAGGACTCGATGGGAATGGACCTCATCGCGGTCTACGAGGGCGAGGGCGCCAGCAGCGGCCAGATCCAGATCGACGGTACGACGCAGCAGAAGATGGGCATCCGCCTCGGACGCGTCGTCACCGGACCGCTCGTCCGAACCCTCCGGATCGTCGGCTACGTGGACTACGACGAGACGACGTTGGGTGTCGTGACCACCAAGGTCGATGGCTGGATCGAGAAGCTCTACGTGGAGGAAACGGGCGCGCAGATCCACAAAGGCGACGCGCTCTTCGACATCTACTCGCCGGAGTTGTACGCCGCGCAGAAGGAGTATCTCGTCGCGCTGAACAGCGCGCGGCGGGCGCGAGCATCGGGCCGAACGGGCGGGGGGCGGCTCGACTCGGAGAGCCTGCTCGAGGGCGCGCGGACGAAGCTCGAATACTACGACGTACCGAGCGACACGATCGAAGAACTGGGACGCACGGGCACCGCAACGAAGACGCTGACGCTGCGCTCCGCGTTCACCGGCATCGTCACCCACAAGCAGGCTGTCGAAGGCGAGAAGGTCTCAGCCGGTCGCGCCCTACTGCGGATCGCCGACCTCTCGCGCATCTGGGTCATCGGTCGTGTATTCGAGCACGATCTGCCCTTCATCCGTGTCGGTCAAGCGGCGCGCATGACGCTCTCGTACATCCCGGGCAAGACATTTGTCGGGCGCGTCACGTACGTCTATCCCTACCTCGAGAAGGGAACGCGCGAGATCTCGATCCGCATGGAGTTCTTCAATCCCGGCTACGAATTGAAGCCCGGAATGTACGCGACGATCAAGCTTCGCGAGGAACTCGACCCCGCCGTCACACTCGTTCCGGACATCGCCGTCATGAAGACCGGCGAGCGCTCGGTGGCATTTGTCTCGACCGAGCCGGGCCGCTTCAAACTGCGCGACGTCCGCACGGGAGTGCGTTCGACGGACAACATGCTCCAGGTCATCTCGGGCCTGTCGCCCGGTGACGAGGTCGTGCTCTCGGGGCAGTTCTTGCTCGACTCGGAGAGTCGCTTGCGCGAGGCCGCGCTGAAGTTCCTCGAACCGAAGAGTCCGGACGATCGCGCGCCTACACCGGATGCAAAGGGCGTCGCCAACGACTCCCCAACCGGCACGCAATCCCGTCCGGAGGACCCGCACTACGTCTGCCCGATGCCGGAACACGCGTCGATCCTCTACGACAGTCCCGGACCCTGCCCGATCTGCGGCAAGAGCATGGATCTCGTGCCGACGGCCGAGACCGATCCAAGTTCGCATCCCGTCAACGACGGAGAGGATCGATGAGCCGCGCCGCCCTCCGCCAGCGACGCATCGACAACTGCGACGTCAGCGCCGGTGAGCCGCGATGATCGGTCGCATCATCAGCGGCGCGCTCGACAACCGCGTCCTCGTGCTACTGGCTGCATTGTTCATCGGGTTCGGTGGCCTCTTGGCACTGCGCTCGACACCTCTCGACGCGATCCCTGATCTCTCCGACGTGCAGGTGATCGTGTTCACGGAGTATCCCGGTCAAGCGCCGCGGATCGTCGAGGACCAGATCACGTACCCGATCACGACGAAGATGCTCGCAGTGCCGTACGCGAAAGTCGTCCGCGGCTACAGCTTCTTCAACTTCTCGTTCGTCTACATCATCTTCGAGGACGGAACGGATCTCTACTGGGCGCGCAGCCGTGTTCTGGAGTACCTGAGTCAGCTACAGAGTGCGTTACCGAGCGGCGTAGCACCGACACTCGGGCCGGACGCCACCGGTGTCGGCTGGGCGTTCATGTACTCGCTCAACAGCCCGACGCGCAATCTCCAGGAGCTGCGCAGCCTGCAGGATTGGTTCGTCAAGTACGAGTTGACCGCAGTGCCCGGTGTCTCGGAAGTCGCGAGCATCGGCGGCTTTGTCAAGCAGTACCAGGTCACGGTGGACCCGGAGAAACTCCGCGCGTACGGCATCGGGTTGGACAAGGTGCGACGAGCGATCAGACGCTCAAACGGCGAGGTGGGCGGACGCCTGGTGGAGATGTCGGAGACCGAGTACATCGTCCGCGTGAAGGGCTACATCAATGATCCTGCGCAACTCGCGCAGACGGCGGTCGCCGCGCGCCCCGACGGAACGCCGATCCTGATCTCCGATCTCGGCAACGTGGCGCTGGGCCCCGACATGCGACGTGGTCTCGCCGACGTCAACGGCGAGGGCGAGGTCGTCGGCGGCGTGGTCATCGTGCGCTACGGCGCCAACGCGCTGGAAGTCATCGACCGCGTGAAGGAGAAGATCACCGAGATCGAGGCCAACCTGCCCGACGACGTCACGATCGACGTCGCCTACGACCGGTCCGGGTTGATCGAACGCTCGGTCGAGACGCTGCGCGACAAGCTGATCGAGGAATGCCTCGTCGTCTCCTTCGTCTGCATGCTCTTCCTGCTGCATTTCCGCAGTGCATTGGTTGCGATCCTCGTGCTCCCACTCGCGATCCTCCTCGCGTTCGTGGTGATGAATGCGCAGGGCATCGGGGCCAACATCATGAGTCTCGGCGGCATCGCCATTGCCATAGGAGCGATGGTCGATGCGGCGATTGTCATGATCGAGAATGCCCACAAGCACATCGAACACGGGGCCAAGGGACGCACGCACCTTGAGTTGATCAAGGAAGCAGCCATCGAGGTCGGCCCAACGCTCTTCTTCTCCTTGCTCGTGATCACCGTCAGCTTCGTCCCCGTCTTCACACTGCAGGCCCAAGAAGGTCGCCTGTTCAAGCCGCTCGCGTTCACGAAGACATACTCGATGGCCGCAGCCGCGCTGCTCTCGATCACGCTGGCACCGGTACTCATGTACTACCTGGTACGCGGGAAAATCCGGCCCGAGCACGACAACCCGATCAACAAGATGCTCGCCGCGGCCTACCACCCGTTCATGGATCTTATTCTGCATTCGCGGCGGGCGTCCGTGGCAGTGATCGCCACATCGATCCTCGCGGTCGTCGTGACGATCATCCCGTTCAACATGCTCGGCTCGGAGTTCATGCCGCCGCTCTACGAAGGCGACCTCCTTTACATGCCGACCACGCTGCCCGGCATCTCGATCACGAAGGCGCGCGAGCTTCTACAGCAGACAGACCGCATCATCGCGGGGTTCCCGGAGGTCGAGAACGTCTTCGGGAAGGTCGGGCGTGCCGAGACGGCAACCGACCCCGCGTCGCTCAGCATGATGGAGACGACCATCATGTTGAAGCCCGAGTCGGAGTGGCCCGACGTCGACATCAACGACATGATGGGCAAGCGGATCGCGCACCGCGCGCGGACGCCCGACGAACTGGTGGCAGCACTCGATGAGGCCATCGATTTCCCGGGTGTCACGAACGCCTGGACGATGCCGATCAAGACGCGCATCGACATGCTCTCAACGGGCATCAAGACGCCGGTCGGGATCAAGGTCGCAGGCCACGATCTGGCCACATTGCAGCGTATCGGCGAGGAGATCGAGGCGGTTGTTCGCGGAGTCCCCAACACGCTGAGTGTGTACGCCGAGCGCGTAGTCGGCGGGAACTACGTGAACTTCACGATCGATCGCGATGCGATCGCACGCTACGGACTCACCGTCGCGGATGTGCAGGAGGTCATCGCCACCGCGATCGGCGGGATGAATGTGACGACGACGGTGGAAGGGCTGGAGCGCTACCCCATCAACCTGCGCTATCCGCGAGAGCTACGCGAGAACCTCGATCAACTCGGCGCCGTTCTCGTACCGACGATGGGCGGCCAACAGATCCCATTGGCACAGCTCACGACGCTGGAGATCACGAAGGGCGCTCCCGCGATCAAGAGCGAGGGCAGTCGTCCGAATACCTGGATCTACGTGGACATCCGCGACATCGATGTCGGCACTTACGTGGCCGGCGCGCAGAAGGCCGTGGATGACGCGCTCGCCTCCGGCGCGATCAACCTTCCGACCGGCTACAGCATCACGTGGTCGGGACAGTACGAGTACATGCAACGGGCGAAGGAGCGCCTGCTCATCGTCGTCCCCGTCACGCTCCTCCTCATCACGCTCATCATCTACCTCAATACGCGCAGCGTGATGAAGACGTCGATCGTGCTCTTCTCGGTACCACTGAGCCTTGTGGGCGCCTTCTGGTTGATCTGGGGCCTGGACTACAACATGAGCATCGCCGTCTGGGTCGGAGTCATCGCGCTCGCGGGACTGAGTGCGGAGATGGGCAGCGTCATGCTGCTCTACCTCGAACTGGCCTACAAGGAGTGGACCGAGAAGAACGGACCGCTGCGTTCGCTCGTCGATCTACGGCACGTCATTTATGACGGCGCCGTCCAGCGGCTGCGACCGAAGACTATGACCGCGACCATCATCGTGGCTGGCCTGCTACCCATCATGTGGAGTACCGGCGCCGGCGCCGACGTGATGAAACGCATCGCGGTCCCCATGGTCGGAGGCGTCGTGACCGACTTCCTCGTCGGCCTCCTCGTCTACCCCGCCATCTACTTCATCTGGCGCGGCCACGGCCTGCCCCACACGCACGAGATCGCGCCGGAATAGCCGCGCCAAAATAGCCGAGCGCGACGAGCCGGCTCGGCCGGCGTCAGTCGGCACGCTTCCCCGCGGCGAGTGAACCCGCCCGCTCTCAGGTTGCCGTGCGCGACCTGCCGCGGATTGGATGCGACGTCCGTCGGGAAGCTCGATGCTGCGCCTTACGGGCGAGTAACCTCATCAATTCAGGTGCACGGATCGGGGCCAGGCGCGGAACGGACGCCGGGAAATGCGTGCCACTAAAGCGTGCCGCGTTCGTAGTACGCAGAGTTGTGACCCAAGGAGAACTCGTGACCGTCAAGACCACTCTCGTCGCCACCGGCATCACTGTGGGGGTCGTCGTAGCCCTTCTGGTCGCCAGTTCGGGATCGTCCGAGCGCGAGCGTCTCTCGGCCGACATGGTCGCTCTGCAGGAACAGTTGGCGAGGCTCGAGTCCGGGCAGGCCGACTTGATCGCGAGACTTGAGCAGCGCGATCGGCGACGGACCTCCGCACCAAGACCGCGTGCGACGGCCCGGGAGACGGGATCCGAGAGTTCGCAACCACCTCGTGCCACGCCATCGTCGGCGTCGGCGTCCGCCGACGAGCCGGGGTTCGCGGCAGCGCCCTCGGACGCGGCGGGCGAGGCCCTGCGAGAGTTCACCGACAGTCTCTCCGCGGTGCTCGCGTCCGAGTCCGGAGAGAAGCTCATCGGCGCGGCGATCGCTGGTCATCAATACCGCCAGGAGACCGAGAGGCGGCAGCGCATGGCGACGGCAGCGATCGCGGTCTTCGCCGAGAAAGCTGGCCTTGCGGAGGCGCCGACCAAGGAACTCACAGCGATCATTCTCGACTCCGCATCCGAGATCCGATCGGTGTGGGCGAGCATGCGCTCGGGAACAGGCGGCCCGGACATGGGCAGGCGCGTGCAGGAAAACATCGCGCGTACCCGTGAACTGCGTGACGCCGCGAACGAGAAAGCGCGCATGGTGCTCTCCCCCGACCAGTTCGCGACGTTCGAGGACGAGGCGGAGGAGCTTCACGACCTCGTCAGCGGACCGCGGACGCGGCGCTCAGGGAACCGCGGAGAGGACGCACCACGCTCGGAGCGCTGACCGCACGGCATCTGCTCTCAGCCGATCGGTCGCGCCACGCCACGCCACGCCACGCCCTACCGGGACCAGGTCGTCGACGTGGGGCTGGCGCGCCGCAACTCGATGATCGTCTCGAAGCGGACGGGACCGTCGGTCGTGTCGATTTCCAGGGTCACTGGAAGCGGGTGCGTCACCGCGGCTTCGGCACCTGCCGGAGGGATGCCGAGCCCGCCGAGAGCGCGCGTCGTGAGCAAGAGCGTCCGCTTGCGATTGCTGAACACGAGCCGTGCGAAGGGCGCCTCGTCTCCGGGCGGGGGCGCGTACGACGTCGTGCTGCGCGGCCCCGGTGTGCCGCTGGTACGCAGCGACGCGTTCGGGATAGAGATCGGCACGCCGGTACCGATCGTGATCCGCACGGAGCCCGGAAACGTCAGCGGCCGCGAGTCAAACGTCACGAACGGACCACTGATGCTCACCACATGTCCACCGTCGCCGAGTTCTCGCACCGTCGTCCGCGACGACTGGAACGCGCCACCGGCGGTCGCGTGCTTTCGGAACGAGAACGCCCCGCGTGAGGACTTCCCCGCGCGACTCTTCTGGACGAATTCCAATGCGCCGGAGACCACATTCGTCGCAAGCCCTGCGCGCTGCACCGAGATCCGCACATCGGAGCGCACAGTGCCGCGCCCGGAGACGTCCGCGACGCCGATGGCTTCGCGCAGATCGAGCCCGCCGAGCTTGACCTGGTAGGCCCCATTGCTCGCCTTCAAGCGGAGCTTGAACTTGCGGCTCGCGCCACGGGCCGACTTCGCGCGGCCCCTCGCGTCGAGCTGCGCCGAGACGAGTTCTACGCCGTCGAGCGTCACGGTCACGGTGGCGCCGCTCAATTCCTCCATCGCACCGCGTGGATTGAGTACGCCCTTCAGCGACAGCGCGTCCGCGGCGACGCCTCGCGCGTGCTTCTTCCGGTTGATCTTGAACTTGCTCGCACTGGCGTAGAGCGCCGTGTCATCGATGATCGGAGTGGGAGGGAGCGTTCCGAGTTTGACGACGATCGGCTCGTTCGACGCGCCGGCCGGTTGCGACTGAAACGGCGGCCCGGCCGTCGGCAGATCCGTGCTCGCCGTGCTCCCGACAAAGTACGGGTCGCCGGACGCATCGACAGCGATCGCGTTGCCGAATACGTCGCTGTTGTCGGCGGCCGATCCGCCGAAGTACGTCGAGAACTCGAGTGCTCTGCCGAACCGATCGATCTTGGCGACGACGAGGTCCTGGCCGCCGGCGGATGCCGCGAACGCGGGATCGACGGTCGGGAAGTTGGTCGAATTGCTCGAACCAAGCAACCACGCACCGCTGACGGGGTCGGCCGCCAGGCCGTGGATCTCCTCGGACCCCGCGCCGCCCAGATACGTCCCCGACGTGATCGCGGAGCCACCGAAACGGCTGAGAAACGCCAGATAGAGGTCGGTGCCGCCGGCATTCCGCGGCTGGAACGCCTGGAACGTCAGGATATTGGACGACGTCGTGGACATCGCGACGTAGACGTCGCCGCCCGGTCCCGGTGCAATCAGGCAACGGAACTCCCAGCCCGAACCGCCGATGTAGGTGATCCAATCCCACGCCGATCCGTTCGCGGCGAGTCGCCCGACAAATCCGTCGGCGACGCCCCCTCGGTACGACCGATTGAGTGCGCCGGGCGTCGTCGGAAGGTCGACCGAGGGCGTCGTGCCCGCCACGTGTACGCGACCCGCGTCGTCCGCGTACATGCTGATGCGCGTGAAGTACTCCTCCTGCCCACTGCCGCCAACATAGGTGACGTAGTCGAATGAGCCGCCGGTGGCGGAGAAGCTCGCCACGAAGAAGTCCCCGTTCCCCGGAGCGGTCGCGTGTACGGCACCCAGCGTGGTCGGCAGGTCCGCCGATCCGGTCTGGCCGGCAAGATAGATCTTTCCCGACGTGTCCTGTGCGACCGCGCGTCCGCTGTCCACACTCGAACCGCCGACCAAGGACGACCACGTCACCGATGACCCCGAAGGGCTCAGGTGCGCCACAAACGCGTCCGCGGATCCGGCATTCGCCGACTGCGCTCCACCGACGACCGGGAAGTCGTCGGAGCGCGTCTCTCCCGCAACCAGCGCTCCGCCGTCGAGAGCGATCACGATGCCCGTGATCTCGTCCTTGTCCGCCCCGCCGATGTACGTCGAGTAGAGGAGCCCGGACCCGGTTGCACCAAGCTTCGCGATGACGCCGTCGCTACTCCCGCCAAACGTCCCGTCGAGTTCGTTCACCGTCGGGAACTCCGCGGAGAGGGCGACTCCGGCGACGTGCGCGCGAGCGGTATCGTCCACCGCGATGGAGCGCAGTCGCTCGTCTCCGGAACTACCGAGGTAGGTCGAATACGCGATGCCCGGATCGATCACGAGCGGCAGACCGGCGTCGTAGTCGTCAAGCTGGAAACGGACGCGTCCGTCGCCGGCAAGTCGGAACGAGGCGGCGACGGGAACCCGGCCACTGCTGGTGTCCTGATAGACGACCGGTCGCGTGTGGCGGACCGCCCGGCCCTCGTCGGTGAACGCCAGATCGCCCTCTCCGTCGACGTGGAGATCGTCCACACCATCGAATGCGAGCTCGATGCGTGTTGCATCTGCTTCGGGCGCCACGATGAAGTCGTACTCGTGCAGCCCGCGGTCGCCGTGGTGAACGAGATCCACACCTGGGTAGACGTTCACAAATCGAACACGTGCGTAGGTCGGAACGTCGGTCGTCCAACCGTCAGGATCGTCGCCCTTCAAGTGGTTCACACGACCGACCTGCTCGAGTTCACCGATCGCGCGCGTTGCAGGATCGGCCCCGACGAGCCGGACCCGATGCGCAGCCGCCCGGGGAATTCGGTCGGGGCCCTCACCGACGACCATCGTGGTCGAGAAGCCCGCAGCGGTCAGAAACGTGATCACGTCCGTACCGCGTCGCACGAACTCGACCTCGGCGTCGTACTGTCCGACGTTTCGCTCGAAGTGCGAGCTCGCCGGAGCCGCGATCGCAGCCATACGTGCGACTCGATCCGATGCCGTCGGCGCCACACGAGACACCGCCAACGGCGCACCGGTCTCGCGTCCCGAAAGGGCCGCAATCCCGACGGTCACAACCAATACCAATCCCGTCCAACTCGCGTAGCGCATACGTGTCTCCCCGCGACGCGCCGTGACCACATGGCCGTACGTCGAACTCGCGGCGCAGTGTCACAGATCAAACGTGTGAGTGACAGGCACGTCTGTGGCACCGGCAGCGCACGACACGGAGTACGCCCCGCACCGGCGGCATCGGCGGCGACTTCGACACTCGTGCCGGCGAGTGTTAGCGCGCTGGTGCAGCGGGATCCCACGCGGGCCGCCTTGCGTACTGGCTCTGGCCGAAGCAACTTGCAGACGGTCCACGCGAGCGAACTGGTGGTGGGCAGGAGCAGGCTTGAGACGAGGGAGCGCAGCGACCGAGGACGCGACAGAGGGAGCCGACGAGTCCACCCCAGCCGAGGAGGTGCCCCGACCGAGGGAGTCCGAAGCGCAGCGGAGGACGGAGGCGACGCAGTCGCCGCAGCAACCAGGTTCAAGACCGCCCGGGATCCTCTACGGAACGGGCGTGGCCGCGCGGCGGGGCCTCGTCTCTACGTGGGCGCCCGCATGCGATGGCCGCAATGACGGGTCCGGCATGGAGAGGAGCGGACTTGGACCGACTGAGCGAAGCGAAGGAGGTAGCGACCGAGGGAGCCGACGGGTGCCACCTGGTGCCGAGGGGGCGTCCCGACCGAGGGAGTCCGAAGCGCAGCGGAGGACGGAGGCGACGCAGTCGCCGCAGCAACCAGGTTCAAGACCGCCCGGGATCCTCTACGGAACGGGCGTGGTCGCGCGGCGGGGCCTCGATGTTACGAGAGCGCGCGAATGGTGGGCAGGGGCGGACTTGAACCGCCGACCCCCGCATTTTCAGTGCGGTGCTCTACCAACTGAGCTACCTGCCCCCATGGGAGACGGGAGACTAGCGCGCGCGGCGAAGGGCGCAACTTCGCGAGCAGGGTTTGCTGTGCGTGTCGTATCTGCGCGCCATATCGGATAGCCGTGTCAGACAAGCGTCCACTCGCGTTCGCGGAGACGGGCGAGCATCTCGAGGCAGTCGAGCGTGATCTGATCGCGGAGGGCGGCGACTCCGTCGAAGCGGCGTTCGTCGCGGAGTTTGTCGAAGAGGGTGACCTCGAGGTCGCGGCCGTAGAGGTCGCCGTCGAATCCGATGACGTGGACTTCGACCGTGTCCTCCGGTTGGTGGTCGGCGGCGGCGACGTCGTCTTCCGGGCGAAACGTGGGACGGCCGCCGATGTTGACGACCGCGGGCCAGGTCTGGCCATCGATGGTCGTGCGGGCGCCGTAGACACCGCGACCGGGTCGGAGCTCGTGGCGCATGTCGAGGTTGGCCGTCGGGAAGCCGAGAGTGCGGCCGCGCTGTTCGCCGCGAACGACCGTGCCGAAGAGCGCGGGGGTGCGACCGAGCAGGCGACCGGCTTCGGCCAGGTCACCTCCGGTGACGGCGGCGCGGATGGCACTCGACGAGACGACGTTGCCCTCGGCAAGCGTGACTGGCTCGGTGCTCTCGACGGGAATGTCCTGCGGGCCGAGCAGGGAGCGCAAGAGGTCGACGTTGCCTCGGCGATCGTGGCCGAAATGCGAGTCGTGGCCAAGCACGACCCCCACCGCGCCGATCCCGCGCAGAAGGACGTCGTCGACGAAGTCCTCCGCGGATGTTTCACGCAGCGCCGCGTCGAAGCGCAGAACGACGGTGACGTCCACGCCCTCGCGCCCGAGGAGGAGCAAGCGGTGATCGAGGCTCGTGATCAGCGGCGGTGGCGCGCCGGTCGTGACCTTCCGCGGATGGACGTCGAACGTGAGGACCACGACCTCGCCGTTCTTGCGGGCGGCCATCTCGCGCGTGCGGGCGAGGACCGCCCGATGACCGCGATGGATGCCGTCGAAGACGCCGATCGTGACGACCGGGTTGCGGAAGCGATCCGGTGAAAGGGCGTCGGTGCCGTAGAGGGTGCGCACGCGGCGTCCTCGTGCTGTCCGTCAGGCCGTCTCGGCCCGCGCGCGCTCTTCCAGCCGCTTGAGCTTCGAGCGATTCGCGAGTTTGTCGGCGGGCGTCATCTTGGAGAGGAACGTCACGCCGTTCAGGTGGTCGATTTCGTGCAGGCAACAACGGCCGAGGAGATCGTCGTCCTCGAGCGTGTACCTCTCGCCATCGAGCCCCGTGAACTTCAGGCGCACGCCCTGGGCCCGCGTGATGACGGCCTGTATCCCCGGGAACGACAGGCAGCCCTCTTCCATCGCCTCGCTGCCCCAGACGTCTTCGACCTCCGGATTGATGAGAACGATGCAATCCTCCGGTTGGCCGTTGTCCGAGACGATGCACACACGCGCATCCCAACCGACCTGCGTGGCGGCGAGCCCAATGCCGTTGGCACCAACCATGGTGGCGATCATGCGCTCGACCATCTCGTGCACGTCGTCATCGATCGCTCCCACAGGCTTCGTCTTCGTACGCAGGAACGAGTCCGGGTACGTGACGATCGGGAGCGGCTCGATTGACTCGAACTCTGCCGAGACGGGCTCGGCGGAATCGGAGTCGGCTTGCGCGGCTGCGGTGATTTCGGTCTCGGACATCGGCGGTTCTCCAGCGCGGGGCGTCCGCGCCAGGGTCCAGCATAAGGAGAGCGCGGGGACGCTCCGGAACATTCCCCGCGCCCTGGTGTGTGTCTCCGTCGCCGAATCGCGCCAGGAACGCCCTCGGCTGATACGATCTGCGGTTCGCTGCGATCAGGCTTGATCGGGCGTCCTCTGGAGGCGGAGCAACGATGGCAATCGACGTCAGCAAGCAGGTGGCCAAGGCCGAGAGCGCGTTTCAGTCGCGCAAATACGACCTCGCGATCGAGATCTATCAGCAGGCTCTGGAGATCGACCCTGACAACCGCCGGGGACGCCGCGGCATCCGCATGGCCGCGCTGAAGAAGGTCGAGAACAACTACCCGAGCGGCTTCTCGATCAAGATCGCGACGGTCCCCGCGCGCGCAGGGATGGCGAACCCCAACGCGGAGAAGAAGGCGGCCGCCTGCGAGTCGTACCTCAAGGTCGATCCCAAGAACTCGTCGGTCGCCCACAAGCTCGCGCAGACGCTCGAAAAGGCAGGGTATCTGAGTGGCGCGATCGGGGTGTACGAGGCGCTCATTGCCACCGCCGCCAAGGACGAGAACGCGTACGTGAATCTCGGCCGCCTGTTGGGCCCGAAGGACCCCGAGAACGCCATCGAGCACCTGGAGACGGCGCTCTCGATCAATCGCAAGAACCAGCAGGCCATCAAGATCCGCAAGGACCTGGCCGCCGAACTCTCCATCCAGCGCACAGGGTTCGAGACCGCGAAGACGACGCACGACCTCCTGCGCGACAAGGATCAGGCCAAGCAACTCGGCCAGCAGGATCGACTGCAACGCGCGGACGACGAGTCGGGGGAGTACGTCGCGCGCCTCAAAGCAGAGATCGCTGACAATCCCGGCGAGGCCAAGGCGCTACGCAAGCTTGCGATCGCGTACGGCCAGAGCCAGAAGTACGACGATGCCATGGAGACCTGGGGCCTGGTGCTCGAGGCGGACCCGACCGATTTCGACGCGCGCGTCAAGCTCGGGGACCTCCGGATCAGCCGCATCCAGCGCGATCTCATCGCCGCCGAGAAGGCCAACGACGAGGCCGAGACCACCCGGCTCGGGCGTCAATTGCTCCAGACTCGGATCATGGAATACCGCACGCGCGTGGCCGAGCACCCGACTGATCTAGGGCTGCGCCACGAGCTCGGCCAGGCTCTGCTCCAGGCTGGCGACGTCGATGACGCAATCGGGGAGTTCCAGAAGGCGGTCAAGGACCCCCGCAAGCGCTTCGAAGCGCTCAGCTTCCTCGGCGAGTGCTTCCTGCGGAAGGATCTCTTCGATCTGGCGGCGCGTCAGCTCGAGCGAGCCCTAGAGGAGAGCCCCGGATTGAACTCGAAGCAAGGCAAGCGGGTCGTGTACAACCTCGGGCTTCTCCATGAGAAACAGGGAGATGTGCCCGCAGCACGCGAGCGCTATCTCTCGATCTACGAAGTGGACGTCTCCTATCGAGACGTCGCGAAGAAGGTGACCGAGCTCCGCTGAGACGAGTTCGGCCGTTCACCACGCACCGGATCACGACACGGGATCACGGCGCAGGATCACGACGCAACAGTGCACGGCCGACAGAGTGCACGAAGAAGGTACGCAAGATGGCTCACTCCAAGCACCGCAAGAAGACCCTCCGCAAGGCGCGCGACCAGCGCGTCAAGAACCGTGGCGTTC
The DNA here is from genome assembly GCA_024280885.1 of Planctomycetota bacterium. GTDB lineage: Bacteria > Planctomycetota > JAJSAM01 > JAJSAM01 > JAJVHW01 > JAJRPF01. The sequence goes on from JAJRPF010000061.1 coordinate 81,974, forward strand.
GCGCCACGCTGCGCACGGCCGTGAAGAACGCCCGGGTTGCGATCAGCGAGACACCCGCCGAGGCCGACGCAGCCATCGCAGCCGCCTCGGGCAGGCTCGATCGAGCCGCTGACAGCCGCCTGATCCACCCGAACAAGGCCAACCGGACGAAGAGCCGCTTGGCGAAGGCGCGCAACCGCGCCGCTGCTGCTGCCACACAGGAGTAGCAACTGACAAGCGGCCCGCTCGGGGCCGAGGTCAGAAGAAAGCCCGTGTCGCCCATAGAGGGCGGCGCGGGCTTCTTGTGCTTGCGGTGGATCGGCCACCGAGTTTCGCTATTCGCCGACCGACCGAAGTACCGTGCCAGGCACGTGAGTTCGGCCGCGCCACGCCCTCGGTTGATCGGCGACCAGAGGCCGGAGGAGGCGAGGGGGTGCGGGCAGCGATGTCGATGCGCCGATGGGGATGGGGATGGGGATGGGGATGGGGATGGGGATGGGAGATCAGGGTGGATCGCGACTCGTCGAGGGGTCGAAATACCGTGCCAGGCTCAATTTCTTCGCGCGGCTGCCGTGATGGACGAGGGCGAGTCTCCTCGGCGCGCGCAAAGATTGAGCCAGGCACGCGATTTCGACGCCGCGTTCCCGCTTGGTGGATCGGGGCTTCGGAGGGCTGAATTGCGGAGAGGAGATAGAGAGCCCCGCCGACCAAGACAACGCCGGAATCGCGAGCGAGTGGCGGGGTTTGTGCGTCCGCACAAACCGTGACACTCGCGGTGAGGCGAAGAGAGGGGATTCCGCCTGCTGAGTCCCGATCGCGCGACGTGTGCACTTGCACTACGCGGACTCGATCCGATGCGCGGCACCGGACTCCAGTCGCCGCCCCGGACGAAGCTCGCGGAGCACCGACCACAGCCGAACATGCGAGCGCGAGCGAGCGTGGTGCCGGAGGCACCACAAACGCAACACCGTGAGGCGCAGGGAGCGGATTCCGCCTGCGAAACCCACCCTCGCGACGCGCTCACTTCAACGTCGAGGTCCCGCCCCAACGCGGGGCAACGAACACCAACCGCGGCCCCGGTTGAAGCAGCCGGAGCACCGACCGAAGCCGAACACCCGAGCGAAGCGAGGGGTGCCGACGGAGTCGGCACAAACGCAACAAGAGTACCGGCAGGCAGGTTGGCGCGCCGTGAGCGAAGCTCACCTCGCGCCAACCTCCCTACCGGTACCGCGCCGCGACCTTCTCGAACCCCGCGAGGGAGCGCTCGATCGTCGCGTCGTCCACGCAGTAGCTGATCCGGAAGTGGCCCGGGCGGCCGAAGCCGGTGCCGGGGACGGTCAAGATCAGCTCTTCTTGGAGCTCGCGTACGAAGGCCACGTCGTCGTCGTTCAGGCTCTTCGGGAACATGTAGAAGGCGCCTGTCGGCTCGACGATCTCGTAGCCCATGGCGCGCAGGGCCGGGAGCATCTTCTCGCGCTTGGCGCGGTAGATCTCGGGGTCCACTGACTTGCCCTGAAGCTGCGCGACGGCGCGCTGCTGCGTCGCCGGTGCGTTGACGAAACCGAGAATGCGATTCGCGAACGTCAGCGCTGTGACCATGTCCGTCACGCCTTCGAGCAGCGGCGAGGGCGCGATGAAGCCGATCCGTTCACCCGGCAGCGCGAGATCCTTGCTGTGGGACGTCACAAGGATCGTGTCGTCGTAGCTGCACTGCACCCACGGGACCTCGACGTCGTAGACGATGTAGCGATACGGCTCGTCGGTCACGAGCACGATGGTGTGGCCGATCCGTGCGGACTCCTCGCGGAGCATCGCGCCGACACCATCGAGAACGGCCTTCGAGTACGTCACGCCGGTCGGGTTGTTCGGGCTGTTGATCACGAGCGCCTTCGTGCGCTCGGTGATCGCGCCGCGGATGGCGTCGAGATCGGGCAGGAACTCCGCGTCGGTCGGGACCTTCACGCACGTGCCACCGTGGTTGTCGATATAGAAGCCGTACTCCACGAAGAAGGGCGTCAGCACGATGATCTCGTCGCCCGGGTCCAGCATGGCCTTGAAGAGGACATTGAGGCCGCCGCCGGCGCCGACGCACATGACGATGTGATCGCCGGCGTAGGGCAGCCCGGTCTGCGCCGCGAGGTACGAACCAACGGCATCGCGGACATGCGGGTAGCCGGCATTCGGCATGTAGCGATGCGACCCCGGCGCCTTCGTGCCAGCCGCGGCGACCATGGCTTCGATCACCTCGGCCGGAGGCTCGACAACGGGATTGCCGAGGGAGAAGTCGAAGACGTTCTCGGCTCCGTGCTCGGCCTTGAGCCGGGCGCCTTCGGTGAACATGCGACGGATCCAGGACGAGGCCTTCATGGCCTCCTGGACTTTGCGAGAGATCGACACGAAACACTCCTCCGGGAGAACTGTGGCGGGCCTCGCAGTGTAGCGGAGACGCAGTCGTGCGCCGCCCGCTCACCGAGCGCGCGGAGAGACCACGTTCGGAGTGCGCACGGCGTGCGCTTCGCACGTAGGATCACGGGATGCGTGTCGCGACGATGCGAGCTGTCGATCGGACCCTCGGGAAGCCCCTCTGCTGGTTTCTGACGAGGCTGCGTCGGCTGCTGCCCGAACCGCGGCAGCCGAGCTCGGACGCCGTACGCAAGGTGCTCTTCGTCAAGCTGTCGGAAATGGGCGCGATCGTGCTCGCTGCGCCTGCGATCGCGGAGGCGCGGCGCGTGTTTCCGAACGCGGAGCCGTACCTGCTCTGCTTCGACGAGAACGCCGAGATCGCGGAGCTCGCAGCTGGCATCCCCGCCGAGCGCGTGCTGCAGGTCCCGACGGGCGGGTTCGTGACGACGCTGCGGAGCCTGCTCGGCGCAATCCTGAGGCTACGCCGCGAGCGCTTCGACGTCGTGATCGATCTCGAGTACCTCTCACGGGTCGGTGCTGCGCTGACGTATATGACCGGTGCGCCCGTTCGGGTGGGCTACCACCGCTTCGAGGCCGAAGGGCTCTACTGCGGCGATCTCTACACGCACAGGTTGACGTTCAACACGTATCTCCACATCGCGCAGTCCATGGTCACCATGGCGGTCGCCGCCGCGCGCCCCGCCGACGAGGTGCCACTGGTCAAGGTGGTCCCGCCGCGGCTCGAGGATCTCGTCCTGCCGCGCTTCGAAGCGAGCGACGCGGACTTGGCGCGGGTGCGTGCACTCCTCGAAGCACAAGGAGTGCCCGCGGGCGCCGAGATCCTCCTCGTGAACCCCAACTCGAGCGATCTCCTGCCACTGCGCCGCTGGCCAATCGAGAACTTCGTCGAACTCTGCCGCATCCTCCGCGACCGGCGCCCAGACGCATGGGTGGTCCTGACGGGAGCTCCACACGAAGGCGAGTTGGGGCGGCGCATCATGGCATCGCTCGAATCCGGACCCGGAGGGGCATCACGCTGCGTCTCTCTGATCGGGACGACCAGCCTGCGCGATCTCCTGACCCTCTTCACCAGATCGAAACTGCTGGTCAGCGCCGACAGCGGACCGCCGCACTTTGCCGCGCTGACCAACCTACGCTGCGTGACGCTCTTCGGTCCGGAGACGCCGGATCTCTACGGCCCGGTGAACGATCGCAACCGCGCGCTGACGCTCGGGTTGGCGTGCAGCCCGTGCATCAACGCGTGGAACCGGCGCGTGTCGCCGTGCAACGACAACGTGTGCATGACGGGGATGGCAGCGGCGTGGGTGGTGGAGGCGGCGTTGGCGCAGATGGAGGGCTGAACGGCGGAGGGGAAGGGGATCAGGAGCCCACCCACCACGGCAACGCCGGGAACGCGAGCGAGTGGCGGGGTTTGTGCGTCCGCACAAACCGTGACACTTGCGGTGAGGCGGAGGGAGTGGATTCCGCCTGCTGAGTCCCGAACTCGCGACGCGCGCACTTGCACGACGCGGACTCGCCCCGAGGCGCGGCACGAGCCTCCAGTCGCCGCCCCGGACGAAGCTCGCGGAGCCGCGACCGAAGCCGAACATGCGAGCGCGAGCGAGCGGGGAGCCGGAGGCGACCCCAACGCAACACCGTGAGGCGGAGGGAGTGGATTCCGCCTGCGAAACCAGCCCATGCGACGCGTGGTCTCTCACGACGCGGATCCGAACCGATGCGCGGCCACGAGTTCCGAGCGCCGCCCCAGTTGAAGCAGCCGGAGCCGCGACCGGAGCCGAACGTGCGAGCGCGAGCGAGCGTGCCGACGGAGTCGGCACAAACGCAATACGATCTGGTTCAAACGCGAAAAGGGCCCCGGGACGGAGTCCCGAGGCCCTTTTCGCGTTTGAACCAGATCAGCGGCTGGACGCCCCGAAGACGCGACCGTAGCGGTAGTAGACCTCGAGGCAGAGGCAGTTGACCGTGGTCGCATAGATGCGGCCGCCCTCGGGAGTCCACGGATCCACCGGGTCCCAGGAACCGCGCTCGTCACGACCGGACTCGACACGCTGGTTGTCGACGATCTCGGTCTTCATGTGCTCGTTCCAGATCTTCCAGTGCTTGCCACCGACCTGGAACATCGCGAGTGTCGCGTAGTACCAGTAGTAGAAGTCGATCGTGCCGGCATCGATGTCCCAGCGCGGCGGCTTCTTGGCCATGAGGTCGGCGCCCTTCTGGATGTACTCATCCTTCTGGGGGTCGGCGCCCGAGAAGATCCGGACCAGCACGCCGACGCCGGTGAGCGACTCGCTCTGGTCGGCGGGGAACTTCTCCATCATCTCGGTGGTACGTGCAGGCGGGCCACCGCGGCGCTGATAGCCGACGCGGCCGAACTCCGGCTCCGTCATCTTCTCGACCCAGCCCAGGGCACCGCGGAACGCGCCGCCATCGACGGTCAGCTCGGCCATCTTGGCGCTCTTCAGCACCATCACGGCCCAGCCGGTCACGGACGTGTCGTTGTCGCCATCGCGGACGCCGTAACGCCAGGCGAGGTACGGGTTCTGCGAGGCGTGAACGAAGTCGACGCCGCGCTGCGCCGACTCTTTGAAGAGTCGCGAGCCCGTGAGGCCGTACGCCTCGGTCATCGCCAGCGCGGCGGTGGTGTGGTTGTACTGGAAGTGCTGCGACGTGCGCGGCCCGAAGCAACCCTCGGAGTCCTGGATCTGCTTGAGATAGCGGAGGCCGTTCTTGACGGTGTCCTTGTACTGACCCGAGTTGTGGGTCTCGCCAGCGCCGAGGAAGCAGAGGAGCGAGAGACCGGAGAGGCCGGGATCGAAGACCGACTCGCCGGGGCCACCGCATTTGTTCAGCTTGCACATATCCTCGAAGCCGTCGGCATCCCAGTGGCCGCCGGGGCTCTGGTGGTTCTTCAGCCACTCGAGGGCGAGGTCGACCGCGCTCTGCGTCTTCTTGCCACCGCCGCCTGCCTTCAGGTTGCGACGGCCGCCACGACGACCGCCGAACGCGCCACCGGCGCCGCCGCCGATGCCGATCGTGCCGTTGTTACCGGGTCCTTCGAACGGCGCATCGGAGTTGAAGCGCGGGTCGCCGAGGGCCTGGTTGTCATCCATGTCGTTGTCGGTCTCGTTGTGATCCGAGACCTTCGCGTCCTTGATGACCGGATCTTCGATCTGTTTCTCCATCTCTTCGATGGGCTTGTCTTCTTCGACCTCGGGCTCGACTTCCTCTTCGAGCTCCGGCTGGTCGTCCTGTGCGGCCATCTCGATCCGCTTGGCGGGAGGCGCCTCGTCGACTTCGCTCGGGATGAGGAAGAGCATGAAGCCCAGCGCGAGGTGCGCGCCGACAGAGCAGGCGACCCACGGCGCGTTCTTCAACTGCGCATAGAGCAGATCGCCGAAGTCGTCGTGCTGATCCACCATCATCGCTTCGCGTCGGCTCATCTGTGTGCCGTCGATTGTGCCCATGATTTCGTCCTCTCAAGGCTCTCGCCTGCTCGCCTGTCCCGCCCGCTCGCCCCGTCCGATTTGACTCGGCCAAGTTGACATCCGAGTTGACATCGTCGTCCGACTTGTCACCGTCGCGGCCCGTATCCGGGCTGCCGAGGCTCGGTTCCGAGTTCGGAACCGTTCACGCAGTCGATCTGATGCATCGTATCCGCGTGCTCTGACCCACTCAACGAAACGGGCTCGAAAAGGTTCGGCACGAGGTCAGGGGAATGTCAAAAAGATCGCTCTTCGGCCGAAGTCGGGGCTTCAGAGCTCGAAACGGTCCATGAGATCGCGGCGACTCGAGCGAAGGAGATCGCGCAGGTCGATCGCTCGCTCGGCAGGCTCGACAGAGGCTCGTTCGAGCAGCTTCAATTCGACCTCGTAGGAGGCCATCTGGCGCCGAATCTGGCCGAGTTGCGCACGCACGCTCTCCTGGACCTCGTCATATGGCACAACGCGGTCGGCGGCGAAGCCGGCGGCGACCATGACGACGAAACTCGTGCCGAGGGGGACGGGAGCCTCGCAGACGGTGCCCTTCGGGTTGCCGAACGCAAACTCCTCCATCCATGCGGCGCGCTCGCCCCGCCGGAAGCTGAGCAGACCGTACGCATCCTCGGCTGCCGCCTCGGCGCCGATGGTCCTGCGGTAGACGGGCACCCAGTCCTCGCCGTCCAACAACGCCTTGTGCGCAACCTCCGCCTTCGCTTTCGCGGCCGCCACGGCAGCCTCGCGATCCGGGGCAGCGCGGTCCGCCTTCACGCGCAGGATGTGTAGCTCGGCGTGGGCCGGCTCCAGGTAGCGCTCGGGATGCCGCTCCCAGTACTTGCGCACCTGCTCCGGCGAAACGAACACGTCGGTCATCGGCCGCACGCGGGGATCGCCCCCACCGAGGCCGAGCGCCGACATCATGAAGCGCTGCATCGACCACTCGCGGCGGATGCCCTGGTCGTACTCGCGGCGCGTCATGCCGCGCTCCGCGAGGAACGCGTCGAGCGTGCCTCCGGTCGCTTTCAGGTCCTTGAGGCGTAACTCGCGCTCCGCATCGAGTTGATCGCGTGTCATTCGGACGCCAGCCTCGACCGACGCATGAAAGACGACACGGTCGCGCAAGATGTCGAGGAGCGCTTGATCTTCGAGCTGGCGCTTTTGGCCCTCCTCGCCCAGCACGGCGAGTTGAGGGCCGACCTTCAAGAGCACGGCGCGGTAGGTGATGACCTCGCCGTTGATGTACGCGAGCACGCGACTCGAAGACCGTGCATCGGGGCCGGCCGCGGGCGCCGAGTCGGCGTCGGCCTCGATTGCCGTACGTGCCTGTTCGCGCTGTTCGAGCTCGAGTGGCCGCCCCATCGCGGCGGGGTCTTCGACTTCTCCCTGCGGAGGTACCGAGGAGCACGCGGCGAGCAGCAGAATGGTGGGTAGAAGCAGGATCCGTCTCATGGCCGAGACTCTACCGTCCCTTTGTGACGAAGATGCGCGGATCGGCACCGAGATGTACGATCTGCTTCCGTCCCAGCCTGCCGAGGCCACGGAGCCCGATCATCGATTTCCGCCGGGACGCCGGTCGCGCCCGGGTGGGCGTCGGCGACGGGTGCTGCGCCCTCCTCGGCTGCGTCCTGCGCCGCCGCCGGAACGCGCACCGGCGGGCTTCGGTTTCGGCGCCTCCCCAGCAAGCGCGGTCAAGACGGCGTCTACGAGTTGGAACGGCGTCAGGTCGCCGCGCGGCAGCAGCAGATGGCAATGCGCCTTGTCGACGACGCGCACGCGATCACCGAGCGCTTCCAACTTGCGCTTCACACGCATCGGCTCAACGCAACGCAGCAGAATTCGCTGCTCGCCATCGTGGTCGATCTGCGCCATCCGCGTGATCCCGAGTACCTCCCCCAACAGCCGCACGCGGGCCAGCCGCGCCAGCAATCGGACGGCGGCGGGCGGGCTCCCAAAGCGGTCGGTACACTCGGCGAGCAGCGCGTGAACCTCGTCGACCGTGTGCGCCGCCGAGAAGCGCCGGTACGTGTCAATGCGCTGCCGATCATCGGGGACGTACTCCGCCGGGATCGCCGTCGGTACCGGCAGGCTGACGTGGCTTGCCGTGCGGAACGCCACGCGCTCCTTCTTCACGCGTTTCACGGCGTCGGCCAACAGCTGGCAATAGAGCTCGTAACCGACGGACGCGATGTGGCCGGATTGCTCCGCGCCGAGCAGGCTGCCCGCACCGCGGATCTCCATGTCGCGCATGGCGATGCGGAAACCGGCGCCGAGATCCGAGAGTTCCTCGATCGCGCGCACGCGGTGTTCGGCATCGGTGGCCAGCGTACCCGCCGGCACGATCAGGAAGCAGTACGCGCGGCGATCGTAACGGCCGACGCGACCGCGCAGTTGGTGGAGGTCCGCCAGACCGAGCCAGTCCGCGCGATCGATGAACATCGTGTTCGCATTCGGGATGTCGAGCCCCGACTCGACGATCGTCGTCGCCACCAGGACATCGGTGCGATGCTCGACGAATTCGAGCATGCGCTCCTCGATCATGTGGTCGCTCATCTGCCCGTGGACGACACCGACGCGCGCCTCGGGGACCAGGTGTCGCAACTTGGATGCGAGCTTCTCGATCGACTTCACGCGGTTGTGGATGAAGAACGCCTGTCCGCCGCGCTCGAGTTCGGAGAGCAGGGCGTCGCGCACAAGTGCATCGTCGGGCGCGATCACACGCGTCTCGATGGGACGCCTGCCGAGCGGCGGCGTCGTCAGCGAGCTGATGTCGCGCAACCCGAGCAGCGCCATATGCAGTGTGCGCGGAATGGGCGTCGCCGACAACGTGATGACATCGACCGTGGCCCGCACATGGCGGAGCGCCTCCTTCGCGCGGACACCGAAACGCTGTTCCTCGTCGATGACGACCAATCCGAGATCGCGGAACGTGACGTCGGGCGAGACGAGACGATGCGTGCCGATCACGACGTCCGTCCGCCCCGCAGCGGCGTCTGCAACAATCGTGCGCTGCTCCTTCCCTGTGCGGAACCGGCAGAGCACCGACACGTTGATTGGATAGCTGGCGAAACGTTCCCTGAAGACGTGACCGTGCTGCTCCGCGAGCACCGTCGTCGGTACGAGCACCGCCACCTGCTTGCCCGCCATCACGCACTTGAATGCGGCGCGTACGGCGAGTTCGGTCTTCCCGAAACCGACGTCGCCACAGAGCAGCCGATCCATCGGCGTATCGCGCTCCATATCCGCCTTGATCGCGGGCAACGCCCGCTCTTGATCCGGCGTGAGATCGAAGGGGAACGTCGCGTCGAATTCCAGTTGCTCGGGCGTGTCCGGCGGGAAGGGAATCCCCGGTCGCGCGGCGCGACGTGCGTGCGTCTCGAGGAGCTCGATGGCGATCCCTTCGACAGACTCTGTGACCGCGTTCTTGCGCTTGTTCCACTCCTTGCCGCCGATGGTGCTGAGCTTCGGATCGGACTCGCTCGCACCCACGTAGCGGTGCACCAGCGACGCCTTCGTCACCGGCACATAGACGCGTGTGCCCTTCGCGAATTCGAGTGTGAGATGCTCGGTCTCGACGCCCTGTTGCTCGCGTTTGACGAGCCCCTTGTAGATCCCGATGCCATGGTCCAGGTGGACGATGGGATCGTCGATCCGAAGATCCGTCCACTGCGGTGCGGGCGCGCTCACGCGCTGCTTCCCCGACGGGCGCGGCAGGCGCGTGCGCCCGAAGAGCTCGTCGTAGCTGAGGAGTGCCAGCCCGAGTTCCGGCACCTGGAAACCGTGCGCCAGGCGGCCCTCTTCGACGCGCAGCGAGTCCTTCGCGTCGAGACCACCCTCGGCGAGCAACGTCTTCACACGCGCGACCTCACCGGCGGTCGCGCAGAGCAGGCGGACATCGTTGTTCCGAGCCAGAAGCGCGTCGACCGCGTCCCGGAACGTGATGAGATCCTTGGCGAGTCCGGTGGCGGTCAGAAGACGCGCGTTCGTCTGCGTATCGTTCTCGACGATCGGCGCGCGCGAGAGCCGCAGGGCGGGGAAGTCGAGCGCGCGCAGAGAGAAGCGCGCGTACATCGTCCCGAGTTCTTCTTCGGGCCGCGAGCGCTCGAAGCGGGCCAGCCACGCAGAGGCTTCCGCCTCTTCGAGATGCACGATAAGCGCCTTGCCGGGCAGGAGGTCCGGGAGCAACTTCGCGCGCTTCAAGGCGCGCACGCGTTCTTCGCGTTCCGCAGTCGCTGGCACGCCCGCGGCCTGCTCCACCGAGAGCAACGGGATCGCACACGCGTCGATGGTTTCGATCGAACGCTGCGTCAACGCATCGAAGACGCGCAGACTCTCGATCTCGTCGCCGAAGAGTTCCGCACGCACGGGGGCGTCGCGCCCGCGCGGGAAGATGTCGATGATGCCGCCGCGTTGCGCCCACTCGCCCGGTGCCTCGACCATCGGCACACGTTCGAAGCCAGCGCGTGCAAGCCGCCCGCTCAGCTCGTCGGTGTCGATCGTCTCGCCGCTCCGCAGACGCACCGATGCCGCCGCCAGAACGTCCGGCCCCGGCACCGGCTGCAGCACGGCCGACAGCGGCGCCACGACCCAATCCGGACCGCTCCCCGATGCCAACCCTTCGGCAATGTCGGTGCGCTCGCCCAGCCGACCTCGTTCACGAGCACGCGCATCTGCGCGCGTCGCATCGAACGCGGGAAAGAGGGCCACGCGCGACGCCGCGCCCAGGAAGTAGACGAGATCCTCGCGGAACGCCGCCGCCTCCTCGGGGCCGGGGGCAACGACGAGGCGAGGTCGCGGGAGGACGTCGTCGAGCGCCGCAAGCAGCGCCGCAGAACTGCTCCCGACGAGACCGCCGAGCGCGAATTGCCCCCCGCCGCACGCTGCATCACGCGCGGCGGCGGCCCAGCGGAGTCCGCGCAGGCCGTCGAGCAGTTCCGCCGTGCCGCAACTATCCCGGCCGGGAGCCATTGCGGCGCCTCAGCGAACAACCGAGGGGGTGGCGCACCCGGAGGGGACTCCGAGCCGGAACGGGAGTCCGCATCGACGTCGCCGGACTATCGCCGGCGCCGTCCGGAAGAGCGTCCCGAGGAGCGGCCGGATGAACGACCACCACCGGATGGTGACCGACGCAGTCGCTCGCGCAGGATGCCCTGCAACGCACGCTTGGCGGCGGCCTGTTCGGCGTCCTTCTTCGTCTCTCCCTGTCCGGCGTTGAAGCGCCGCGAGCCGACGATTGCGACGACCTCGTACACCCGCGAGTGGTCCGGTCCGGACCGGCGCAACACCTCGTAACGCGGCGTGTCGCCGAACTGTCGCTGGGCCACCTGCTGCAGAACCGACTTGAAGTTCTTCGCGCTGCGATCGGAGAGCGCTGCGCGAATGAACGGACCGAGGTGATCGAGTACGTAGAAACGCGCCGTCTCGTAGCCACGGTCGAGATAGACCGCGCCGGTGACCGCCTCGAAGACATCCGCGACGAGCGATTTCGGCGGGCCGTTCTTCATCTGAATACCGCGCCCAACGGCGAGGTATTGCGGCAGACCGACCTTGTTCGCTGCGGCGGCAAGTCCCGTCGTGCTGACGACCTCGGACTTGACCTTGGTCAGTTCGCCCTCGTCGCAATCGGGCAAGAGCTTGTAGAGGTACTCGGCGATGATCAGGTCGATCACGGCGTCGCCGAGGAACTCCATGCGCTCATACGACGGCTTGGAGGACGTCTTGACGCTGCTGTGCGTGAGCGCATTCTCGAGGAATGAGATATCGCGGAAGTGATATCCGATTGCGCGCTGACACTCGTGGAGCCGTGCGGGGTCGTAGTAGGCGGCGACCGAGCGCGGCGTCGGGAGCTTCGCCCCGCGAGCGTCCGCGGCAGGATCGGGCCGCCGTTCCGGGCGACGCGCCGTCTGCCGTTCCGGGCGCTCTCGTCGCGGGGCATCCGAACGTGGCCGGCGTGAGCGCGCCGGTCGCGTCTCTTCGTCGCGCCGCGGTCGCCGCTCGCGCTCGGCGTCGCCCGCCTCGCGGGCTCGCCCGCTCCGGCGACGGCGATCGGCCGAGTCGCCAGCGCTATCGGCGCCACCACGATCGGCGCCATCATGGCGGTCGCTCCGGGAATCCCGCATGGGCCGACGATCTTGCCGTTCGTCACCCCGGCTTTCGTCGTCCCGCACCGCATCCTCGGGCTTCCGACGACGGCCACGCCCACCGCGCCGCGATCGCTTTCGAGGTCGCGGCTCGCCATCCGCATCGTCGCGGTCCGCGCCTGACGGCGGGGCGCGGCGCGACTCCCGCGGTGCGCTCTCGCGCTCGCGGTCCTCGCCACGATCGCCGTCACTCCGCACATCACTCCGCACATCACTCCGCACATCACCGTGTCCATCACGAAGCGGACTTCGGCGCCGACGGCGGCGGCCACGGGGCACTGCGTCGTCGCCCCCATCGCGGCCGCGATCCGCGGCGCCATCGCTGTGGTCGCCGCCCCTCTGATTAACACCGCCCCGATGGTCAACGTCACCGCCGTCGCGGTCACGACGATCGGCTTCGCCTGCGTCGCTCTCGTTCGAATTCCCGTTGCGCCGACGGCCGCCGCGACGCCTGCGTCGCCTGGGCGAGCCGTCGCCCTGATTTGAACCATGGTCCGCCTCGGCGGAACGGTCCGCGGCCGGGCTTCTGCCCGCCGCTGCGTTCATGTCCTGGATGATCGCCTCCGTGTTGTGACTCTCGTCGTGTCAACGCGGGGCACGGGGGGCGCGCACTCTCCTCGGGTCCTCGTGTGCGACTGTCGTAATCATGTGACTGTCAGCGACTGAGGTTGAGGAAGGGCGCGCGCGCCACGCGGCCCGGTATTCGGCCGGACGTAATCGTCTGCGGCCACGGGGTGCCTTCGCTCGTCTGTACACGACCGGTCAACCAATATGACCAAGCAAAGTGTCATGGTTGTCGGCCGTCGGACGGCGAAGAACTCACACCGATAGGGAATGTCACTCTAGCCAGAGGGCGAGTGGCCGGGCGGATATTCGGAGGCGACTCCGGCGACTCCGTATCGCCTCAGCGTGGTTTGAGCGTCCGGACGACGTCATCGACGGTGTCGAACGCCCCATCGGGGCCTGCGCTACGCAGATCCGCCCGATCGCGTCCCCGGCTCTCGTAGCGCAGGGCGTGCCCCCACGGGTCGGGCGGCGGCGTCTCCCGCAGCGCCCGCGGGAAGCCGCCGCTACGCTCGCGCGCCGCGTGGAGCCACTCGCTGACCTCATCGAGCAGGGCGTGTGTGCCCTCAACCTCCGCCCGCTCGGCCTCGATGTCCGCGAGCTGGCGCTGCTGCATGTCGTCGATCTGCGCCAACACCGTTCCCGACACGGCAGTGACCGCGACGACCAGGAAGAGCCCGCCGAGCCCGAGGAACGCCGTGCACCCCGCAAGGAACCCGGCCCCGGCCGAAACCGACGGGCGCCCCAGAGGGACATGCGGAATCGTCGCCGCGCGGGGCTCTTCAGGCTCGAATTCGTCTGTCGGCGTCATCTCCAGCCCTCGTCAGTCCGCTCGGCTAGCAGCCTGTCGGAGTAGTCCGTCGAGGACCGGGTTCGTCCAGGGGCGTCGTCCGTCGTGCTTGAGAGGCGAAGTCCCTGCCGAAGCAACATCGAGCCTGGCAAGTGCGACGGACGGCGTTCCTGGGCGGAGTC
>JAJRPF010000062.1 GCA_024280885.1 Planctomycetota bacterium
CGCCGCGAAACTGCTGTTCCAGCCCGGCGAGCGAGGTCTCGAAACACACGTCCGCTTCCTCGTACTCCGGTCCCGCGTCGGGCACGATCCAGGATGTGTCGTTCGGTCCGTAGCGCATGATGGTCCTCCTCTTACGTGCCAGTCTTCGTGTGTGAGTTCGATGCCGTTTCCACAAGGCGCGGCTTCGGTATCTCGAAATCCAGCGCCATCACTGTCGCGCGTCGCCGCTCCGAGAGCCCCGCCGCGTAGATCTGCGTCGTCGCGAGTTCCGCGTGCCCGAGTTGCTGCTGCAGATCCGTGACCGCGCCGCCGCCCTCCAGGAAATGCACCGCAAACGAGTGTCTCAAGCTGTGCGGCGTCAGTCCTTCGCGTCCCTCCAGCCCCGCCCCCCGAAGTGCGATCGCCCAGCTCTTGGTGATGTTCGAAAACGGCATCCCCCGGCGGCTGAGGAAGACGTGGACGTCCGGCGTGGGCTTCTTCCGCCGCAGGCGCAATCGGAGCAGGGCTGTCCGCAGCGTCGGGTGCAGATCCAACGTGTCGGTGTTCCCGACCTTGGTGCGCACCAGCATGATCTTGCCGTGGTCGAAGTCGATGTCGCCCCAGCGCAGCGCGGTCAGTTCCGACTTCCGCGCGCCCGTGTAGACCATCGCGATGGCGAGCGGCTTGAAGTCCTTCGGACACGCGTCCAGGAACCGCGCGATCTCCTTCTTCGTCAGGTAGCGCCGCGACTTTCGACGCTCGCGCAGCTTCTTCATCCCGGCCAGCGGGTTCGTCTCCAGATGCCTGTCGAGAATGGCCTCGTTCAAGATCCGGACGACGCATTGCTGGTCGGCGTTGAGCGTCCGGTTGCTGACCGTGGTCTTCTCCCCGTAGTTGGAGTTGCGGGAGTTCGCGCGCCACGCTCGGTAATCGAGCCACATCGCGGGTGTGACCTTGTCCAGCCGCACAGCGCGTCGCCCCTTGCGTGCCCCGAAGAACTCCTTCCAGGCGCGTAGAGCGGCCCGGTAAACGCCGAGTGAGCCCTTCGCCAGCACCGGTTCGAAACGGCGATCGATGATGTCCTCGGCGTAGCCGATCAGCGTCGGGACGCGGCTCTTGCGCGTGGCGTCGCGTTCCTCCTGGTCCTCGTGTTCTGCCTCGACGATCGTCGGCGGCACCTCGTAGGTGCGCGTGATCACCCGGCGCTCCAACTCGGCGAGGAACTCCGTCGCCTCCTTCTGTGTGTCGAAGGAGCGCGAGATCCGTCGGCGCTCGTCCTTGCAGTACCAGAGCGCGCGCCAGGTCCGCCGGCCACTCGGCCACTTGCGGCTGGTCACGCGCCCGAAGCGTCGGCGGCGTTTGGGCCGCTGCTCCTTCTTCGTGTTCGTCGTCATGTCGTTTCCTCTCTCGGCGGCCCGTTCCAGCAGGGCTCGCGTGCGGTCCATGCACGCTCTACTCGCGCGACACATCCACTACGTTCTGACCTCTTGCGTCGTGTCATGACCGGCGCTCCAGAAGGCGGCTGACCCGTCCCTTCGTACGTGCCGACCGAGTGCGTCGTTCCATGAACGCGCGCACGTCCTCGGGCCGAAAGCGCAGCACGCGCGGCGCGATCTCGATCGCGGGGAGTTCGCCGCGGGAGGCGAGGCGGTAGACGGTTGTCGTGTCCACGGAGAAGTACGTCGCGACCTCGTCCGCGGAGAGGAGCGGTTCGCCAAGGGGCGTCGGGGGACGACGAGCTACCACCGGCCCTCGCGGAAACGGATCGGCAGCCCGAGTTCCGACGCCGCGGCGATCTCGCGCCGCATCCCGTCGGTGACCGGTCCGGCGACAAGGAGCTCATCGGCGACGGCCAGCCAGACGAGTCCTGCAGCCATGCCGATCTCGCGTTCGATGCCGACTGCGTCGTCGAGCGCCTGTGGCAGGAGCAAGTGCGGGGCGAAGGGAGCGTCGCCGGCCAGTGCGATCTCGCGACAGAGGGCGACCGCGCGCGCTGTGTTGCCTCGCACGTCGCCGCGAAACGGCGTGCAGACGAACACGCGCTTCATGGCCGCACCAACTGGGCCTTCTTGCCGGTCAGCGTCTCCCAGCGGCGTACGATGACGTCGGCGTAGCGCGCGTCGATTTCCACGGCGAGGCAGACGCGCCCGAGTTGCTCACAAGCGATCAGCGTGCTGCCCGATCCGGCGAACGGCTCGTACACGATGTCGCCGCGCCTCGTGCTGTTGCGCAGGCAGCGGGCCACGAGTTCGACCGGCTTCGAAGTCGGGTGGTCCGCACTCCGCTTGGGCCGCGGGACCTCGAGGACCGTGGTCTGTGAGTCGTCTCCGTACCAGCGCGATCCGTCGTGCGCCCCACGTCCGCTGCGCCCGGGTCCCGGCGTCCAGCCATAGAGGATCGGCTCGTGCCGGAAGTGGTGATCCGAGTGGCCGAGGACGAGCGAGTCCTTCACCCACACAAGGGTCTGGTGGTGCCGCCAGCCGACGTCTACCAGTGCCTGTTGGAACACGAGCGAGAGGGCACCGGCGGGGTGGGCGATGTAGAACGGTGCCCCGGGGGCGAGCACGTCGCTCGCGCGCAAGAACGAATCCCGCAGCAGCACGTCGAGACCCTCGGGAGTGTCGTTCTGGATCGTTGTTTAGTGACCGAAAAGTCTGTCCTGTTTCGATGGCGTAGCAGGGGCTCTATGGCCGCCTCCGAGAGGAGGCAGGAATGTCAGAGAGCAAGGAGAAGAGGACCGTTGGTCGCGACGTAGCCGAGCGTAGCGAGGTGGAG